>NZ_WASO01000007.1 GCF_009712605.1 Paludibacter sp.
GTTTGCTCATTCCACAGTCAGCTACCCAGTTTGCTGGTGCAAAGTCATTGGTCCATGTGATATTCCCACCACAGAGGTCACTGGCAGTAGCTCCGGCATGATTTGTCAACCATGTGTTGAAGTCAGTAGTATTACCGGCTCCGTCACATTCAACGCTCTTGTTCTGAGCGGCGGCTGTGATGTCGGGAGGCATATTGTCAATTACATTAATACTTTTTTGGCATGTCGACTGACAATTATGTGCATCAGTTATATTCAATGTCAATGTAAAGGAAGCATTACAGTTAAGTCCCGCTATTACCGTAACCGTCTTCGAATTAGAAGAACCTGAAATTGTTCCATTTCCATCAATTGACCAACTATATGTAGCCATTCCATCCGGAGCGGAATATACATTGGAAGATGAAGGACAAACCATTTCGTTTTGTGCACTAATAAAACATGTCGGAGATGTATTATTAATCAGTACAACTTCGTCACTCGAAGGAGTGCAGGTGCCATTACTGATGGTCCAGCGCAAGGTCGCGCTGCTGCCTGACGGTATGCCTGTCACAGTAGATGTTGGCGACGACGGGGTTGTTATTGTAGCCGTTCCGCTTACAATGCTCCATACACCACGGCCCATAACGGGACTATTGCCGGCCAGCACGAAGCTGCCACTGTTGCAATTGCTCTGATCTTGTCCTGCATTGGCTACTGTCGGCAGTGCATAAACGGTGACTGCAAGAGGTGTTCTATTTGAACTTATACATGATCCTGACGGTCCTTCGGCAACATAGTATGTTGTTGTTCCTGGAGTTGCAGTTGATGGAGTCACACTTGTAGTCGGAGTTCCACCGGTCTGAGCTGTATAATAATAGAGCTGGTAGCCAGCAACTGAAGGTATTGCTGTTAATGGTGTGGCAGCATCTCCCTGACAATAATTTGCCGGTGAGGTGGTCGGCACACTCGTTACGCTCGTTACGCTTATTGTGAAGTCAAATATGCAGGCATTTGTTCCCGGAGGAATGGCTTTGTAATGAATACTTCCAACTGTTGCCGGGAATGGATTGCTGATAGTGTATTCCACGGATTGATCGGCACTATAAAAACGTGAGCCGGGAGGAAAACTGCCCGAAACAGCCGTAATTGGAATTGTGTTATCGGTTAAATTGCAAAAAGCAATATCCTTAGTGGTTGATGTGCCCTGACAATGAGCAGCCACGTAAGCATCCCGATCTAAAATTATAGAAAGAGGTGTGGTTATTGGTTCTCCAATGCAACCTCCGGAAATTTCGTATCCCTGTATGAACTTTCCGTTTGAAAGTGTAGCTCCTGAGGTGGATCCAACTCCGGTTACGTTTCCATCAATAGTAATGGTTGGAGTACAGGAGGTGTTGCTTAAAATATAGCAGTCGGTAGTTGCTGTGAGTTTATAGCTCAGTTCTGCTAATAGTGTGTTTGGATCAGTTGGTTTTGGTAGATTCCCAATATTCCAGACCAATGATCCGGTAGCTCCCAGAGTGGGGTCAAACACAATTGAGTTGATGGCAGGAGAGAAATAAACATTATTAGAAACGCTTGCTAACGAGGTAGCTGTGTATGGCATTGGAATAACCACCTGAGCGTTGTTAACGCCTTCGGTTCCCTTGTTGTAAATGGAAATTTTGTAAACTACGTCCTGACCGGGGACAACAGTTGGCGTGGTTCCCAGAGCTGCGCCATTGATACTTACAACAGCATTTAATGCTTGTACATCAGGAATGTAGGCATCAACTGCCATGGCGATACAGAAAATGATATAAGTATCCTGAGTAGAGCCATATTGGAATTTTGTTGATGTCTGATTATTAGTAATTACAGAATTATTCGAGTTCGGGATATTGAACATGTGGATATCTACGCCGGTATTGTTTGTGATGTTGGGATTCCGGGTGTTGCCTCCTGTACTGATCGAAGAGTTGAAGAAATTACCTGTTGAGTTACTGGCATCACTTAAAGTGACCCAAGATGCAGTTTGCAATTGTTGAATTTTAAAATAGTCTCCGGAAATATCCAGGTCGCCTTCTCCCGCTGCTATACCTAGTTTAAGATTAACATTTCCGTTTTGAACAGTTTGAAAACCTGACACAGGAAGTTCATTACTGGCAGTTCCACCTATAACATAAGCATGTCCATCAAATACGGTTACGTCTCTCCATTTCATTTTTGAGTTTTCGTAGACCACAACCATTGTCCATCCGCCATACAATCCGGTTCCCCCTCCATCTCCTTCTTTCAGAGCCATATCTGCAACGGTATAAGTTCCCAGCCCGTGTTGCCGTACGTAATCAGTTACCTCGGCATAAGCAGAGTACATATATCCATAATTAGATGTTGGATAATAAATATCATTAGCATTGGCCGTTACGGTAGTATAAGACGTTTCGCCCGGACCTTTAAATGAAAGCACATGTTTATCATAATTCTTTGTTATTGTTGTATAATTAGTTACTAAATAGATTGTGGTTCCGGAAACCGAACAGTTATTTATGTCCGATTTTTTATCGGTTCTTGAATCGCGTGTTAAGCTTGTAACCTTAACGCTAGTACCATCACTACCAGTATAAACTGTTACAGCATCAAATTTGGCCGTTGTAACATTGTTATTATTAGTAGAAGTATAGTGAGTCACACTGTTCCAGTTGCTATTATCGGTTGAATATTGAACATAAGGAACCGCATTATTAAACTTGAAGTACATGGTAGGTTTACCTGTTGCTGAAAAAACATACTGATAGTAATAACTGCCGGATGAGCCCTGTCTTGTTATTGCTACTGAATAATCGGAATTGCTAACGCTCCCACCATTGCCTGTTACTGAAAATGTCCCATTAGTTAGAGTTGTTCCTGATACAACTTGCTTGCTTACGGTAAAAGTATTCGGACTTGTTCCATCATCTGTTCTTCCTGTCCAATAAAGTCCTGCATAGATGATGTTAGAACACGAAGGTATTGCCCCATTTTCAGTAGAAAAAGTAAGATCGGCAGACGACGAATTAAATGTAGAAGGGTCGCCATCTACATCAACATACACCATATTGTTATTGCCGTTTTGTGAATTACGATCTGTTATTGATGGGTCAAGGGTAAGATTGGTATTCCCAATCATCGTAAAATCGCCCTTGATATTATATATTTTTTTTGTGGGAGTATATGAAGATGTTCTCTGCGTGAACGCTTTTAACACTTGCGCACTGGTGAATTGCGACAAACCGGCTATCATAACAATTGCCAAAACTATAGTTCTGGTCCAAATTGTTGATTTATTGGTGGGGTAAAATGTTTTCATACGATAATAATTTAATTTTTAATAGTCGTATGAAACTCTATGTTGCCGTTTTATATTCTAGCGCTCGTTTTTGAGCAACATGTTCGTTTCATAATAAATAAGTTTGGAAATTATGAGAGAATTGACACCTTATAAATAACAGTAATTCCGGTGTTGGGCACAAATAGATTCTGAATGTCGCTTGCAGTCGTAGTGAATTCACTTATGAAAAGAACGTATTTCAGTTTTGTGAATCCGTTGAGAGTAGATAAATCAATTGAGAAATTCAGATCGGATGGACTTTTTAGCTTTACAATGATCATCTCCACCTCTGAAAATGCTGCATTCGTATCATTCAGTTTTGAAATATTACCGGCTTCTACAATGGCGCGAACCGGTTGAGATTCTCCGCTTACCCTTATATTCTCACCAATATATATGGTGGGCAGTGGTGCTGTAATAAGATTTTGAATGTAAATCCCTTCCGCAACTATTGCATTATCTCCGGAAGAGGACATGTTGTTCAGCATCTGGGTTGCTTCCTGAACTTGTTGAGCTTGTAAGCAGAACGGGATAAAAAAGGTAATAAGAGTGAGGAGTCCAATGATTTTCTTAAATCCACTTTTGTTTGAATTATGGGATGTAAATTCAAATCTTTCCTGGAGTAGAGTAGTCTTTTCCATGATGTATGTTTTTAATTTCTATCGAACGATGAAATGCAGTAGAATTTTGTTAATCAACATTTAATTATAGGTCACCACAAGAGGTGATTTGCCACAATACAAGGTTTCACTTCAAAGGTAAATGTTGACAATACTATTAAAAATGGTAAAACGACATAAATCGAGATACGTAAAAGTTGCAGTTCAAGCAGTGTGAAGTAAAAACATAAATGGGAAAATAATTTAGACGTGACCTTTTATCAGCTAGATTTATACAACTAAATTTCAACGAGTTAAATTCAAGAAGCAGAAAAAGAGATCAATAAGGGGTGGTGTTTGGGTACTAGGGAAGTATGCAAATGGAGGACTTAGGTTAATTACTGATTGTCCATTTTTACATATATATTTTACAATCAATTATTTCTGATTATTATTTCTGACTATATAAAGAAGCCGGACAATGTTATTTTTGTGTTAATAAACCATATATTTTTGTTAGACAAATACAAACATCTTGTGATATGTATAATTTAAATATCATATAACTACCGCCTTTACGAATAAACATGAGCAATGAGAATTTATTTTATTTATTCTGTCATGTAAAATTGCCGCAAATGCATATTACAAATTTAATTAACGTAAGAAAAATATGATATATTTGCTTATTCAAATATGTATATTTACATAAACAACAAGTAAAAACACTTGCTTTAGAATAAGTAAATAGTGGAAGTATTTATATTAAAATCATATTCTTGCTTTCGTAATCCCACTATAATTAAAAACAAAACACCAACAGTTCATTCAGCAAACAATTGATAACGTTAATATTACACATTTATTCATATCAGAATAAAAGAAGCTGGTTTGTTCTTCAGATCTTTTGGTACAATAGGTACTTATCTAACCAAAATTATCAACTGAACTGCTACCGCAAAAGCGTTAAGAGTTGCAAGGATAACTAAATAGAATTTATCATTCCATTTGTATAAAATGGTCTTAAAAACTGGTTCTTTTGAACATACCCGATAGCATTTAATATAAAAACGAAATTCATATACATTTTTCACATAATGAAGTTTTTGTTGCCTGGTTAAGTATGGAAAAAATGTATCAGAGAGAAAAATATAAATTGTTGAGATGAGATCAACACAACTGATTGATTTATGTCAAAGTCTAAGATTTGTTTAGTTGATGAACACGCAATCTTTCGTGCAGGTATAAAACAGATTCTGGCCTCAATGAAAGAAAAATTTGAATACGAAGAAGTATCTAACTATTCACAATTACTGCTGCGATTAGAGCATCAAAAACCGAGTTTGATTATTATGAATCTGGGCATTACAGATGACCGTATTTATCTTACTGAGCAGTTGATGACAAAATACCCAGACATTAAGATTTTAATATTTGCAGATCATGCTAATGATAAAATTCTGATTAGACTAATAAATAATGGCTTGTTCGGTTGTTTGTTGCGTACTGCAGAACCTCAGGAACTAAAATTGGCCATTGAAATGGTTTTGTCAGATCAATGTTACTTTTCTCCTTTATTGATAAACAGAATCTTGATTAATCGTGCTATTCCTGACAAAAATGGAAATAAAAAGATAATTAATGACAGTTTTTTGACTGAAAGAGAACTTGAAATTGTAAGACTACTTTGTAAAGGTTTGGATCAAAAAGAAATAGCAGATAAGCTGTTCATAAGTCCCCGCACGGTAGATACACATAAAGCAAATATCATGTCGAAGCTGGAGGTTAAAAATACTACTGGAATTATCTTACAAGCAATTAAATATTTAATTGTTAAGACGAGTGAGCTAAAATAAATCAAAATCCACACTATACAATTGTAGTAATCTAAGTTTTTCAGATTGCATAAGTAACAGATTTACAGAAAACATTTTACATATAAATACTACAGTCAGAATAATCCATTCTTTGGTAGATTTGGCGTAATACAAATAGCCTTACGGGTTGAAATTAAGACTCTTGTCCTTTACATTATCAAAACAAAGGGACAAGGAGAGACAAAACTAAACATTTTGCCACAGTCAGTTCATGTGAGCTTTATTAGAGATATATGGCATTGAATATCTTCCGAACAATAGTGAATTGACGCCGGAATAAGTAGTTAATACCCCTCTCAATGGGAACAAGGCTCATAAGGCACCAATTTCAGGTTATATCTATGTTTTTTTTTGACACTCTGAATCAATAAAAAGTATCTCCAAATAGAGCTATACTAAAAATCCTCATTATGATGGAGAAGAAAGGATAACTGATCAATGTCAACGCATCTATAAAACTAAAGATTCAGATCAAATAGATTATATCTTTTTATTTTCAAGAATTTGTAGATAAAATAAATATGATAAATACAAGACAATTCGAAAGTATAAACAATTGAATATTTTTAAAATAAGATTCTTCGTGTAAGGTGCAAGCTATCTATATATAGATAGCTTGCACCTTACACGAAAGCTAATAATTTAATAAATAACAAGTTGAAAAATCAAAAATAGCTCGTATCTTTGAACCTGAGATTTATGCAGACACAAGATGGACAAGTAATGCCATTACTGACAAAAGATAAACGAATATCTTTATTATCGTTGTATAAACTTATTGACTCGGTAAAATCGTAAAACCAGAAGAATTTTTTGTTTTACAAACCGAACAGAAGGATAAAACAATAGCGGATTCCTTTGTTAAAAATGCCCGTAAAAACTGTACATTTAACTGTACCCCCGAGGTAAATCACAATGTTAAATAACTAGTAAACAGTCAACAAAAGCAAAGGTTCACGTTCCGTCCATACCGCCATTAGTTGTAAAAGAGCGAGCCGATTTGGCTTGCTCTTTTTTGTTTTATCCTCAACCGAAACACCTGCCATAAGCAAAAGAGAGATCACGTAAAAGTACCAGACATTACGAACGAAACAGCTCTGGGCTGAACAGATCCAATCCGTCTCTAAAAAAATATCATCTTAAGTTTACTTATCAACAAATTTCATATCCATAACCAAAAGTTATCGTTAATAACAAACTGCTATTTTAAACAACGAGAAGGAAAGCCTAATTTTGCAGCACTTTTAATTCAAATCAATAGATATACGATGCAGAATATAATTAGTGAGGCAAAAAACATGAAGAGTACGTACCAAAGCGTAGCATATATCCTCTTAGGCTTATTATGTCTCTTCCCCTTCGTAACAGCTCCGGTGGCTCTTATTGCCGGCATTATCTTTGCGCTAAGCATAGGCACTCCCTGGATGAAGCTGAACAAGAAAGCATCCAAATACTTGTTACAAATTTCAGTGGTGGGACTGGGATTCGGGATGAATCTGGGAGATTCTTTGCGTGCCGGTTCGGATGGCATGGTTTTTACGCTTGTTTCCGTTGGAAGTGTGATGCTGATTGGCGTGTTGGCAGGAAAATGGTTGAAAGTTGAACGTGTCCCGTCGTATCTGATCGCTTCGGGAACTGCTATATGCGGCGGTAGCGCTATTGCGGCTGTCGGACCGATTGCAAAAGCCAAAGATGGAGAAATGTCAATCTCGCTCGCAACTATCTTCGTCCTGAATGCCATTGCACTGTTTATCTTTCCTCCGTTCGGGCATTGGCTGCATCTTTCCGAACATCAGTTTGGTCTATGGTCAGCGATTGCTATTCACGACACAAGTTCTGTGGTGGGTGCCGGCGCCACATATGGCGAAGAGGCTCTGAAAGTAGCGACGACGGTAAAGTTGACCCGTGCCTTGTGGATTATTCCCTTGTCTCTGTTTTCAATCTTCTATTTCAAAGCCAAAGGCCGGAAAATTTCAATTCCGTGGTTTATTTTTCTGTTTATATGCGCTATGGTAATAAACTCCTATTTTTCACTTCCGCAAGCACTTACAAGCAACATCACGCTCCTTTCGCGCCGTATGCTAACACTGACGCTTTTCTTTATCGGTGCCGGACTAACAAGAGAAACGCTAAAAGCGGTAGGTTTCAGGCCTCTGATACTTGGAATCCTGCTGTGGATATTTATAGCAGTTATAAGCCTGACATTTATTTATACAATGTACTAAAAAAACATTCAGCCCCGTTTGCTGATTTCAACCAAAAGGTCTCTGTTCAAAATGGAGACCTTTTTTTCGTCCAGACGGATAATTCCATCTTTCTCAAAAGTCTTGAGCAATTTTACAGTACTCTCGGTAGATATCCCGGCAAACTCGGCTATTTCTTTTCTTCCAAGTAAAGATATCACGTCTTCACCGCCAAAGTGCTCCGAACTAAGATAAAGCAAAGCATCGGCCAGATGACCGTTCATTTGTTTGAACATCATGCCTTTGATAGTTCCAAATAAAGAGGTATTTTGCTCGCAGTAGCGTTTTACAATACGGTATGCAAACTGCCCGTTTTGCTGTATCACTTTAGCGATAGCATCCTTTTCGATAAGGAAAACGCGGGTATCTGTAAGCGCTGTAGCCGAGTAGGTATAGATACTTTCGCCAAAGACCGCTGATAGACCGATAAATTCGCCTTTACGGATTATTTGCAGGTTGAAATTGCGATTGCCCCCATCTTCCACATACTGTTTTACAAGACCATCCATCACAAACAAAACGTACGAGGCAAACGTTCCCTGCTTCGTCAGGTTTTCTCCTTTCCGAAAAAAGACCTGAGTTTTACTGGCTCTCACCATAGCAACCTCTTCTTCAGTCAATAACTGAAAACAGGGAGCTTCCACATCACAAATAAAATCAATATCGGTTTCAACAATCGTCTTCATACCCTAGGGTTTCTAAATTTCGGGTTAAAGTTAGTGATAATTCAAGAAAACAGGCTGTATCCGATTCAATCCGATACAGATCAATAAAAAAATTGAGCTATTTCAATCCGACACCCGTTTTGCCAGACCTCTGAATCCTTGACAATTGCACTGCCGGGAATGTAACTTTGCATCAAACAAAATCATTTGACATTATGACACATACAGTAAATACATCATGGAAGGGCGATATGCAGTTCACCGCTCTTGTAAGCGGACACAGCGTAACAATGGATGCATCGCCCGAATTCGGCGGACAGGATGCCGGTTCACGCCCCAAAGAATTATTGCTGGCAGCTATTGCCGGATGTACCGGAATGGACGTCGTGGAATTATTGCGAAAAATGAGGGTAGATTTCCAGGAATTTAACCTCGAAGTAAAAGCCGAGGTTTCCGAAAGTCACCCGAAAGTATACACTAAACTACACATTATTTACAAGTTAAAAGGCTCCAATATTGACCCGGCAAAAGTACAAAAGGCGGTAGATATGTCGCAGGAAAAATATTGCGGAGTGTCGGCCATGTTCCGCAAAGCAATGGAAATAACTTACGAGATAAAGATAGTATAATTGAGAAAAGTAGAGAGAAATTGCTAATAGGTATTTATAGAATTATTATATGAAAGCTAATTTTGACACACTGATTACAGAAGACCGTCCGGTAATTGTAGATTTCCACGCGCTGTGGTGCGGGCCATGCAAAATGCAGGCCCCCATTTTGCAACAACTGGCAGCCGAACAAGGAGATAACGTAAAGATTATCAAAATTGACGTCGATCAGAATCCGGCCATTGCCGATCGTTACCAAATCAGGAGCGTGCCTACACTTATGATTTTCAAGAATGGAGAGATTAAACACAAACAACCGGGCGTTCATTCCAAACAACAGCTGGATTCTTTGATTCAACAGTACAAGTAAACACAAAAATCTATGTTGTACACGAATTTAAAACACATAGAAACGGCCAGCGAACATGAACAAATGATTCGTGAGCATGAAAACGTAATCGTCTGTTGCGGCCGCATGGGGGGGCTCGTGTGCATCCCGGTTTACAACATAATGGAAGAATTGCAAAAGAAATACCGTCATGTAAAATTCTTCGACATTGAATTTGACAATCCGGAATCGCAACATCTAAGAAACGACTTCAAGTGCAACCAAATGGAGGAACTCCCCTATCTAATCTATTACAAAAACGGAAATCCGGTACAAATCACATCCGGTTATCAAACAAAACAACAGATTGTGTCCATTATAAATAAACAATTCGAAAAACCAACCCATTAAAATGATAAAAATGAGCACAGTATTAATTATTGTCGGCATTGTAATCGTTGTCATTGTAGGATACGGACTTTACATGGCCAACAAAATCAAAAACACTCCCGAAGTTGCCAATAGCGAAAAAGTCAAAGTATTGACGGAGAAAAATTTCGTGCAGCAAACAAATAAGGGAATCGTTTTGGTAGATTTTTGGGCAGTATGGTGTATGCCCTGCAAGATGATGGCACCCATTATCAACGATGTAGCAAACAACGCTCCTGATGGAGTTACCATCGGCAAGCTGAATGTAGAAGAAGCACAAAGCATTGCCCAAAAATACAATGTCCGCAGCATACCAACCACCATCCTGTTCAAAGATGGAAAAGAAATCAACCGCTTTGTCGGCGTAAAAAGCAAAGACTTTCTGCTGAAAGAGATAAACAAAGCCCGGTAGCTTCAAAACAGTTTTAATATATCTTCAAGAGGGAGGAATCCGAAAGGAAACTTTCCTCTTTTATTATGCCACTTTAACCCTTACAAACAACCAATTGCACTCATGAACACGTTGAATGAAATTATCGAATTCAAGACCTCGCTGCCTATTCGCAGAAAATTGGCATCGTACAGCATTGTAAAACTCTTTCAGGCCGGTGAAGTGATTCAACGTGAGAATGCCTATATCAAGGCGATTCCAATTGTGTCGTACGGGCGCATCAAGGTGGTACGAACCGACGACGAGGGTCGCGAGATTTTTCTCTATTACATCAAGGCCGGTGAAAGTTGCATCATGTCGTTTTTGGGAGGTATGTACAACGAAACAGCCAAGGTGAAAGCCATTGCCGAAGAGGAGACCGAGATCTATTTCATTCCGGTAAACCATATCGTGCCGCTTATCAAGGAGTTTCCGGAGTGGCTCGAATATATTTTCCGTCTCTATCACAAGCGCTTCGAAGAACTTTTGGAGGTGGTGAATGCTCTGGCTTTCAAAAAAGTGGACGACCGTCTGCTTTCGTTGCTAAAAATCAAATGCGAAATGGAGGGCAAATCGACCATCTCGGTGACACATGCCCAACTGGCTTCCGAACTCGGTACCGCCCGCGTGGTAGTATCTCGCTTGCTAAAACAGATGGAAGATGCAGGACTGGTGACTCTTGGCCGTAATAAAATCACGCTGATCGAAGGCAATTAAGCAGAAACTTCATCATTTCACGCCTTGTGTAACAAAAGTAGCTGACCACCAATTTTAGAGGGTTTAATTTTGCACAATCAAAATTAAACCCTCTAAAATATGGTTCGTACAAAAGCAAATCCTTTATTATTCCTCACTTTCGGGTTGTCTCTTCTGCTTACGGTTTCGCCGTCTGCAACAGCACAATCCTCTTCTACACGAAAAATTCAACTCAAGGATGCGGTTATTGCCGCACTTGCAAAAAATACAACACTTAAAATATCCGGAGCGGAGTCGCAGGTGGCAGCTTCCAATTTCAGGCAGACAAACGCCGTCTTTTTACCATCAGTAGAACTTGGTTACACTGCCATGACATCCAATAATCCGCTGAATGCCTTCGGATTCAAACTGCAACAGCAACGGGTAGCTGCCAGCGATTTTATGCCCGATCTGCTCAATCATCCGGGACATACGCAGGATTACAGTGCCAAAGTGGAAGTGCAGCAGCCCTTGCTCAATCTCGACATGCTTTATCAGCGCAGCGCGGCTGCCAAACAAAAAGAACTTTACGAATACAAATACCAGCGCACGCGTGAATTTGTGGAGTTCGATACCCGCAAAGCCTATCTGAATTTGCAATTGGCCTATCGCTCGATGGCAGTGCTCGAAGAGTCGCTGCGCAATATGCGCGAAATTGCCGCTTCTACCCAACGCTTCTTCGATCAGGGATTGCTCAAAAAATCGGATGTACTGAATGCGCAGGTGCAGGTGGCAACGGTGGAAAGCCAATTAGCAAAAGCCAATAGCATGGTGCTGAATGCGTCGGAAGCCCTTGCCATTACTATGGGGGCTGATGTTGCTACCGTGTATCAACCCGACTCGCTTTTGCTCGAAGAGTCGGCAGAAGGAACCGCCTCACGGCAGGTATCGTCAACACGAGCCGACCTGATGGCGATGAAAAAAGCGGTGGATGCCACCTCCATGATGGTGCGCTCGGAACAGATGAATCTGCTACCCCGCATCAATGCCTTCGGCAGTTTTCAGTACAACAATTCGCAGTTGGGTCAATTCGATGCCAACTCCTATTTAGTGGGGGTAAAACTCTCCTGGACACTCTTTAACGGCACCAAAAATTACAATTCTATCCGCTCCCGCAAAGCCGAACGCACCAAAATGGAGCTGGAGTTGAAACAACAACAGGATCAGAGTCAACTGGAACTCGACAAAGCACTGCGTGACCGTCTCGATCTTCTGACCGAAATCAACCGGCAAAACGTGTCGGTGGCACAAGCCGAAGAGTCACTGCGCATCCAGCAGGATCGCTATCGTGAGGGGCTTGTTTCCACAACCGATCTGTTGACTGCACAAACTCAACTGCTGCAACAAAAAATGGCACTCGCTCAGGCTGTTTACGGCAACAATCTTACGTTGGCTTATCTGCAATTTCTTACCGCAAAATAAAAAACAAACAATATGATAACTTCTACATTCAAATCGTTGAAAATCTACGGAATTATTTTGGTTACCACACTTTCGGCTGCCTGTTCGTCGAACGAAAAACCTGCCGATAGCAGTGATAAGCCTGTTAAAGTGGTGGTTTCAACTCCGGCAAAAAGCGTCGGCGGTGAAATTCTATTGAGCGGCAAACTGGAGTCGGAAAATACCGCCAACCTAAGTACCCGTATGATGGGGTATATCACCTCCATCAATGTCAAACCGGGTGATCGGGTTGCAAAAGGAGCGCTGTTGGCAACTATCAGCAGCCAGGATATGCTGGCAAAAAAAGCACAGGCTTCGGCCATGATTGCCGAGGCGGAAGCGGCTGCCCGCAATGCCGCCAAAGATTATGCCCGTTATCAAACCCTCTACAAACAACAGAGTGTATCGGCCAAGGAGTTGGAAAACGTTTCGTTGCAAAACACATCGGCACAATCGCGCCTCGAAGCCGCCCGACAAATGCGCAATGAAGTAAATGCAATGCTGGCATACACCCAGATCAGAGCTCCGTTCGTTGGTGTAATTACCCAAAAGCTGGCCGATGCGGGTAGTATGGCTTCACCCGGAATGCCCCTGCTGATTCTGGAACAGGGAGGCAACCTGCGTGTGACGGCTACCGTACCCGAAAGCGAAGTGTCGCATATCAAAGTGGGTGACATGGCTACCGTCGATGTAAAATCGACCGGAAAACAGATGCACGGCAAGGTGCTCGAACTGAGTCCGTCGTCACTTGCTTCGGGCGGGCAGTATTTGGTAAAAATATCGATTCCTGCCGCCGAACAAAAAGGATTATTGTCAGGAATGTATGTCAATGTTACCCTATCAGGTAAGACTGTGAGCGACCAACCGGCTTCGGGCAATCTCCGCATTCCGGTATCGGCATTAGTTACCCGCGATCAGTTGACTGGGGTGTACGTGTTGAACGAAAACAATACGGTGTCGTTGCGCTGGTTACGCATCGGGAAAACCGTTGGCAATGAGGTGGAGGTACTTTCGGGTCTCAACACCACCGAACGTTATGTGTTACAGTCCGAAGGCAAGTTGTATAATGGTGCAGTGGTGACGCTACGATAAGCGCAAAGCCTAAACGTTTCCACCCCCAGAATTTCATTAAGAGATTTATGATGCTAAACATAGCAGATCAAAAGCCCCTTCAGGGGTCTGGGGTGAAACTGAAATAAATACACAAAATTTACAATCCTCAAATTAATATATAGATGAAAGAAGGATTATCGGGCAGAATTGCCAACCTGTTTTTGAAGTCGAAACTCACTATCCTGCTGATGGTCGCCTTCCTGTTGCTGGGCGCATACAGCACTTTTCTGATTCCCCGCGAAGAAGAACCTCAAATCGACGTGCCAATGGCTGACATCATGATCGGTTATCCCGGAGCCTCGCCCAAAGAGGTGGAATCGACAGTTGCCGCACCACTCGAAAAAGTAGTTTCGAACATCAAGGGAGTAGAATATGTCTATTCGACCTCCATGAAGGGACAAGCCATGGTGTCGGTGCAGTTTTATGTGGGACAGGATGTGGAGCGCTCGTTGGTGAAGCTCTACAACGAGATTATGAAAAACATGGATAAATTGCCGCAGGGCGTTACCATGCCGCTGGTGAAAACCCGAGCTATCGACGATGCGCCGGCGCTGAGTCTTACCCTTTGGAGCGATAAAAGCAGCGATTATGCCCTGACGCAGTTGGCCGAAGTGGTGACCACCGAAATCAAGAAAATTCCCAATGTGGCCAACGTTACAGTACTGGGAGGCCGCAGCCGCGAAGTAAAAGTGGTGCTCGATAAAGACAAGATGGCCGAAAGTCATGTAGATTTTCTTTCTGTTGCCAAGCAGATTCAGGGAAATAATGCGCAAATGAACTCGGGGAATCTGTTGCAGTCCGATACCGCTTTTACGGTAGAGACTGGCAATTTTCTGAGCAGTGCGGACGATGTGGCGAATCTGATTGTCGGTTCTAACGGCAATCAACCTGTCTACCTGCGCCAGATCGCCAAGGTGGAAGATGGTGCCGAAACTCCCCGCCAATACGTAACATTCGGTTACGGAGGTGCTGCGAAAGCCGATCAGAGCAACCGCAAGGGAAACTTTCCTGCGGTGACGCTGGCCATTGCCAAAAAGAAAGGAGCCGATGCCATGCATCTTTCCGAACAGATACTCAACAAGGTCGATCATCTCAAAAAAGATCTGATCCCTGCCGATGTTACCGTCACTACGACCCGCAACTACGGGGAGTCGGCCTCGCACAAAGCATCGGAGCTGCTGATGCACCTATTCATTGCTATCATTGTGGTCACGTTGTTTGTGATGCTGGCCATGGGCTGGCGCGGCGGATTAGTGGTATTCCTTTCTGTGCCGGTTACCTTTGCCATGACGCTTTTTGCCTACTATTTCCTCGATTATACACTGAACCGTATCACGCTCTTTGCGTTGGTATTTGTCACGGGAATCGTGGTGGACGACTCCATCATCATTGCCGAAAATATGCACCGTCACTTCAAAATGAAACGATTGCCGTTCCATCAGGCAGCCATTTTTGCCATCAATGAAGTGGGTAATCCTACCATTCTGGCAACTTTTACGGTGATTGCCGCCGTGTTGCCGATGGCTTTCGTATCAGGATTGATGGGGCCGTATATGAGTCCGATGCCAATCGGAGCATCCATTGCCATGCTTATTTCATTAATTATCGCTCTGACACTCACGCCTTATCTTGGCTATCTTTTCCTGCGTGGGAAAAACGATGGTGGAAAAAAGCACAAAGAGCACCGGATGGAGGAGAGTAAAATATACCGTTTGTACCGGGCAACGATTGTTCCGTTGCTTGAAAACCGTAAAAGACGATGGGCGTTTATGCTGACAACGGTTGCCGTTTTGCTTCTATCGATGCTGTTGTTCTACACCAAGGCGGTACCGGTGAAAATGTTGCCTTTCGACAATAAAAATGAGTTTCAGGTGGTAATCGATATGCCCGAAGGCACCACGCTGGAACGGACGGCTGCTGTTACGCAGGAGATTTCGCAATACATTGCCAAACAACCGTTGGTTACCAATTATCAGGGCTATGTGGGCACTTCGGCTCCCATCAGTTTCAACGGGCTGGTACGACATTATGATATGCGCCGCGGCGAAAATGTGGCCGATATTCAGGTAAATCTGGTAGACAAAGGCGAACGTAGCGAGCAGAGTCACCAGATTGCCAAAGGGATGCGTCCGGCGATTCAGGCAATTGCCAAAAAATACAATGCCAACGTGAAAGTGGTAGAAGTGCCTCCCGGTCCTCCGGTAATGTCGACCATGGTAGCCGAGATTTACGGTCCCGATTATGACCAGCAGATGGCCATCGCCCGTCAGGTAAAACAACTGATGAAATCGACTCCCGATGTGGTGGATGTGGACTGGATGGTGGAAGACGATCAGCCGGAACTGAACTTTGAAGTGGACAAAGAAAAGGCTATGAAGATGGGCGTTGCTCCCGCGCAGGTAGTGGCAACGGTCAGGGCGGCTCTGTCGGGTATGCCCGCAGGGGTTTTGCATCGACCCAATAGTTACCAACCCGTGAATATTATGTTGCAACTGAACGATGCCGATAAAGCCAGCGTGGCCGATCTGAGCAACTTGAAGGTCGTCAATCAGCAAGGGATGGTAGTTCCCGTCAGCGATTTGATTCAGGTGAAAAAAGAGGTTGCTCCGAAGAGTATCTTCCGCAAAAACCAGAAACGGGTCGTCTACGTCACCGGCGATATGGCCGGAAAATTAGAAAGTCCGTTCTATGCCATGAATAAAATATCGGATCGGTTGAAAGAGGTCAAACTGCCGGCCGGTTATTCGCTCAACGAAGAGTACAGCAAGCAACCCGAACTGGAAGATAATTACTCGCTGAAGTGGGATGGCGAGTGGCAAATCACCTACGAGGTGTTCCGCGATCTGGGCATTGCCTTTATGGTCGTGCTGGTTATTATCTACATCCTGATTGTTGGGTGGTTTCAGAATTTTACTGTTCCTTTTGTAATGTTGGCGGCCATTCCGTTGTCACTGATTGGTATTGTTATCGGCCACTGGATAATGGGTACTTTCTTCAGTGCAACTTCCATGATCGGATTCATTGCGCTGGCCGGAGTGATGGTGCGTAATTCGGTATTGCTGATCGACTTTATCAATATCCGACTGAAGGATGGTATTCCACTCAAGCAATCGATTATCGAGGCTGGTGCCGTGCGTACCACGCCCATTTTGCTGACTGCCGGAGCGGTGGCACTGGGAGCTGTAGTCATCCTGTTCGACCCGATATTTCAGGGTTTGGCTATTTCTCTGATGGGTGGAACCATCACCTCAACGTTGCTGACACTGATCGTTGTTCCGTTGCTCTATTTCAAAATGATGAGAAAGAAATATCCCGAATCACAAGCATAAAACATTTATCCATATGAAGTTACTTATCATAGCCTGCCTCGATGCAGACCGTCATACTGTTTCCAAACTATTGCAAAGTGCCGGAATCAATATTTTCAGCGTAAGCGAAACGACCGGTTATAAGCGCAACAACGGACAGCCCAACCTTCTCGACAACTGGTTTGGCAACCACAATGCCGAGTTCGAATCAGCCCTCTTTTTCTGCTTTACAGATGACCTGAATGCTAAAAATGCGGTCGAAGTAATTGACCGCAGAAATGCCGACCAGCCGGAAAGGATGCCGTTACACGCATTTGTAATGCCGGTTGAAAATCAGACACAAGTAAGTCGTTGAACCAATAATATGATTGAAAATGATACAAGAAAAAGACTTGTACAGGATAAAAGGATTACTATCGAACAATTTATGCAACAATCTCAAAAGTCCCTTCAACAAAACAGCCTCACTCCGGAAGGTTAGGATCTCTTCCGAACAGTTTCAGGTACTTGGCTTTTTACGGAAAGGCAAGCCCATGTCGCAAAAACGGCTTTGTGAGCTAACCCGTCGGGATAAACCATCCGTGACCCGCTTGCTGGATAAACTGGAAGCAAAATCGTTGGTAAAAAGAGAAGCCGACGTTACCGACAAGCGGATTAAAAACATTTCAATTACCGAGCTGGGAATCCGGGAATTTGAAAAAGTCAGTCGTATCACGGATGATTTGATACAAAGTGCGATGGAAGATATAGACAGTAATCAACTAGTGATTTTCAACTCGGTATTAAACAACATTCTAAACAATCTGGCCGTAAAAGCCAATTAACAGAAAAGTAATTATGTCAGAAAAAATTATACGTGCCGTGGCAGGCACACTTATCCTAACGAGCATTATTTTGTCGCTTACCGTTTCGTTGAAATGGTTATGGTTGGGCGGCTTCGTCGGTTTTAATCTTCTGCAATCATCCTTCACAGGCTTTTGCCCGCTGGAGTATTTTCTGAAAAAGGGAAAATAGAAAACGAAAATGAGGTTATCAAAAAATCAATGTTGCTATTGATAAACTTATAAACAGAAAGATAACCTCATTTTTTTACCCCTCAATCCCCTTAAGGGGACTTTTACGCCAATAAAAATAGCAGATTTATAGCCCCTTCAGGGGTTGGGGTACAAAATAAACAAAGATGCACTTTCGATTCGCAAGTTTTACAAAATAAATATCCCTTTTGAGACACCCTCTCTCCGTTTAAAAGCTTATAATCATCCCTTTTCACTAATCTGTTCCAGCAATTCCTTATTGAGAATTGAAATTTCGCGTCCTTCCTGACGGATAATCCCCGTTGCATTGAATTCAGCCAAAATCCGGCTGATACTTTCTCGCGTTACTCCAATCCAGTCGCCCAACTCCTGACGGGAAAACGGAATCACAAACGAATCATTTTCATAAATATCGTTGGCCAGGTAGAGCAACGCATCAGCAACACGCCCGTTTGCCTGCTTTTGACCCAGATTGAGCGACACGTGGAAGTTATTCATCTCGCGCTGACTCAAAGCCGTGATGATTTGATAAGCAAAATCACCGTTTTCCACAATCAACTGCCTGAACGTGGACAATTCTATAAAGCAAGCCTCGGTCGGTTCCAGAGCGGTTGCCGTAAAGCGGTTAACTGACGCACCGAGCGAACTGGGTAAACATAGATAGGATGGCGCTTTTGTCAAACGTAGAATCCGGTCTTTCGCCTGTGTGCAGGTATGAATTTTGACCAATCCGGATTTCAGATAAACCACTCCGGCATTGATCGCATTTTCCTTAAAAATGGTCTCTCCGGGGTTGAACTTCACTTTAGAACAATGATTATGAAGCGATTCCAGGCCCTGATTCCTAAGGCAAATTTCACTATCAGTGTGCAAAATACATTCGTTACAAAGTTTTTGAGACATGGTGACAAATAAAAGTGATACGTATGTGATTTATATCACAAATATCGGTATAAAACCTCACACTATATCGCTTCATAGTGATTTTTTAATAATATAAATTTGTGTCCGTGATTCAGGAAATAATTCTGTAAATCAAGAAGTCGCTATGTGCATGAAAGTGATACTATAATAATTCAAACCAAAATAATTCATCATGGCAAACGAACTGGAAGCTCAGGTTCAGCTACTCGAAGCTCAACTGAAAAAACTGCAAAAAAATCAACCGAAAGACCAACTTTCCATCATCGTCTTTTCCGGCGATCTGGACAAAGTGCTTGCTGCAATGATCATTGCCACCGGCGCACGGGCAATGGACATGGAAGTGAAAATGTTCTTCACTTTCTGGGGT
Organism: Paludibacter sp.; assembly: GCF_009712605.1. Classification (GTDB taxonomy): domain Bacteria; phylum Bacteroidota; class Bacteroidia; order Bacteroidales; family Paludibacteraceae; genus Microbacter. The sequence goes on from NZ_WASO01000007.1 coordinate 19,432, forward strand.
ACGGCAATGTTGCGTGACAAGAATAAATCGCCAAAGGGCAAAGACTTCATGTCGAAAATGTTCGGATTCATGCTGCCCAAAGGCAGTACCAAACTGAAACTCTCCAAACTCAACATGTGCGGTATGGGTACGGCAATGCTCAAAGATCTGATGAAAAAGAAAAATGTGGCTTCGTTGGAAGATTTAATCGCCACGGCTGCTGAATTCGGTGTTGAAATCTGCATCTGCGAAATGAGCATGAACCTCATGGGCTTCAAGAAAGAAGAGATGATCGACTACCCGAACCTCTCGTATGTAGGCGTTGGCACCTATCTTTCTGATGCCGACGAAAGTAAAATACAGTTATTTATCTAATTCAAAGATCTTGATTTTTGACCTCTCCTCGCGACGACTTCGTGTCGGAGTCAGATATTAATCGTCTGACCCTAGCCCCTCTCCCTGAGAGAGGGGGATTAGGCGGCTAAACGAGTAACATTTCTATTTTCCACGGACGTGTTCCTCCTCTCCTTGGGAGAGGAGGTTAGGAGGAGAGGTCTGATATAATTATAAACCAATACATTTAATTACAAAATAATTATGACAACAGAAGAATTGAAAGCACTGAAAAGCGATAAAGTAGTTGATGCACGTAGTATGGCATGTCCCGGTCCGCTGCTCGCGGCCAAAAAAGCGATCGGCGACGTGGACGAAGGTCAAATAATGGAAATCCTTTCGTCTGACGAAGGTACCAAAAGCGACATCCCAAAATGGTGCAGAAAACAAGAATTCGAATACCTCGGTTCCATCGACGAAGATGGAATCTATCGTCTTTTCCTCAAAAAATAAGCAGCTATGCCAAAGATTTTGGTCTTCTCGACCGAAAAAATCTCCGATCCCGCGATTGACCTCGCGGGATTGTTGAAAAAGCACTATCCCTACACGGTCTACACCATCAGCGTTCCCTGCTCGAGTTGCATCAAGCCACGGTGGATTATGCACGCTTACGAAAAAGGTTTCGACGGCGTATTCATTGCTGCCGACGGAAGCGATTGTTCGTACGGAGAATCGTGTTCCGACCGCACTGCCGAAGTGGTAGCCACCACACACCGTTTGATGAAAGAAAAAGGGCTGAAGCCTTCGCAACTGAAAATGGCGGCCATCTGTTCGGTTTGCGCAGAGCCGTTTGTGAAGCATATCACCTCGTTTATGAAAGATTTATCTCAAAAAGAGAATTAAAAAATGGAAATTCAGCAGGAAACCTGTATTAACGAATCGTTGTACGACGTACTGGTAATCGGTGCGGGAATTGCCGGTGAAGAATCGGCTCTTAAACTGGCCGACATGGGCTACCGGGTGTTGCTGGTGGAGAAAGAACCTTCCATCGGCGGCAAAATGATTTTGCTCAGCAAAGTATTTCCCACGCTCGATTGTGCCGCCTGTATCACCACTCCGAAAGTGTCGGAAACGGCTCGTCATCCCAATATTACCATACTCACGCTCACCGAAGTGGAGGAAATTGTGCGTGATACTAAAAACCGGTTTTCGGTAACGCTCAAAAAGAAACCCCGCTACGTGGTTGAAAAAGACTGCACCGGATGTCAGGAGTGCGAAAAGGCGTGCCCGGCCATTGTCAATGACCAGTTCCAGTTTAATCTGACGGCACGCAAAGCGGTTTACATTCCTTTCACCATCGCCAATCCTCGGGTGGCTTTGATCGACATCGACAATTGTCTGTTGTGCGGCGCCTGCGAAAAAGCATGTCCGTCCAATTGTATTGATTTCACGCAAAAGGAAGAGCAGTTGAAAATTACCGCAAAATCGGTAATCGTTTCTACCGGTTTCAAACTGTTCGATCCCATTCAGATAGAACGTTACGGTTTTGGACGTTACAAAAACGTGATCACCTCCATGCAGATGGAACGTCAGTTGGCTCCTACCCGCCCGTTCAACAACATTCTGCGGCCTTCCGATGGCAAAGTTCCCGACAAAATCGCCTATGTTTTCTGTGCCGGTTCGCGTGACCATACAGTAGGTAATCCAATCTGTTCACAGGTATGCTGCATGTATTCCACCAAACAGGCTCAACTCCTGATGGGTGCGTTGCCTATGGCCGATGTCTCGCTCTACTATATCAATATCCGGGCCTTTGGGAAGGGCTTCGACGAATTTTACGAACAGGCGAAAGACATGGGAGCAAAGTATGTGAAAGGAAAAATTGCCTCCATCACCGAAAAAGAAAACGGCAACCTGATTCTACGTTACGAAGATATTGCAACAGGCAAAGTGACCGAGAAAGAACACGATTTGGTGGTATTGTCGGTCGGTATTCTGGCCAATCCGGGCATTACCCGCGTGTTCAAAAAAGAACGACTGGAAACCGATGCGCTTAATTACATCCGTCAGACGGATCTGCTGCAAAGTCCGGCCATCACCTCTATCGAAGGAGTATTTGCCGCCGGAACAGCTACCGCTCCGATGGATATTCCCGACACCATCATGTCCGCCGGAGCAGCAGCCACAGAAACATCAAGTTATTTAGCCAGATTGTCATGAAGAAAAAAATAGGAGTTTACGTTTGCCACTGCGGAGGCAACATTTCCGACCATGTGGATATTGAAAAGGTGAAAGCTGCCGTGCGCGACGAAGCAGACGTCTATTTGGTAAAAAACACGCTTTTTGCCTGTGCCGACTCTTCACAAAAAGAGATTGGCAGCGACATTGAAAATGAACATCTCGACGCCATCGTAGTGGCTTCCTGCTCACCCAAACTGCACCTCAACACTTTCCGTGGAGTAGCGCAACGTGCCGGGTTGAATCCTTACAACTACGTGCAGGTAAACATTCGCGAACAAAGTTCGTGGGCTCACTCCGACAACAAAACCGGCGCTACCGAAAAGGCGATATTGCTGGTAAAAGCCGGTATCGCCAAAGCGAAAGAAAGTGAAGCACTTCAATCGCTCAAAATTCCTGCTGCCAATGTGGTGGCCGTCATCGGAGCCGGTGTGGGTGGCATGAAAACAGCGATCGGTTTGGCCGACATGGGCACCGAAGTTTACCTCATCGAGAAAGATTTCTTTGTGGGGGGACGCACTCCGCAATGGGGCACCGTCTCCCCGAACGGAGATGAAGGCGCTATTCTGACAGAAAAGCTCTACAAAGAGGTGGTTCGTCGTCCGAACATCACACTGTTTACCGGAGCCGAACTGGTTGAGAAATCGGGAAGCATCGGAAATTTCGATCTCAAAATTGCTCTTCGGCCCCGTTTTGTTTCGGGCAATCCGAGCACAGAAGCGATGCAACGCGCAGCAGAAGCTTGTCCGGTTGCGGTGAAAGATGATTTCAATTTCGGATTAACCAACCGGAGGGCGTTTATGCTCCCCGCACAAGGACAGTTTCCTCAGGTTCCAGCTATCGACCAATCAGCCTGCACCCGCTGTGGAGAATGCACCGCCGCTTGTCACGAAGTGGATCTGACACAAGAAGTGCAAACAATTACGCTGCATGTGGGTGCCTTTGTGGTCAATACCGGTTTCGATCCGTATCAACCTGCCCAAGGTGAATACGGCTACGGAGAATTGGACAACGTCATCACGCTTCCTCAGTTCCGCCGTTTGATGGAGATGAATGAAAGCGAACTGGTTTTCAACGGAAAAAAAATTAAGAAAATCGCATATATTTATTGTGTCGGCAGTCGGCAGGACGACGATGAAGGAAATACCTATTGCTCGCGTTACTGCTGTACGGCAACTTCACTGACGGCAGTCCTTGCTAAAAAGAAGTTCGGCAATATCATCAATTTCCATTTCAACCGCGGAATCCGCACATACGGAAAACACGAACTGGTTTACGAAGCTGCGTCGAAACAAGGCGATATTTTCCTTCAGTTTTCACTGAAGAGTATTCCGCAAATCGAAAAGCGCGGTAACAAAACCTACGTTAAAGTCAAAGATATTCTTACTGCCGGCAAAGAGCTGGAAACGGAAGCCGATCTGATTGTGTTGGTTACCGGCATGGTTCCCCGCAAGAATGAGTTATTGGCGCAACAGCTCAAAATCCCAACCGGTCGCGATCATTTCTTCAACGAAATTCACATGAAACTTCGTCCGGTAGAAACGGTGATCGACGGCGTATTGATTGCAGGAACCTGCCAATCGCCGAAGAATATTTTGGAAACGGTTAATTCGTCGATGGCGGCAGCAGCCAAAATCAATTCGGTACTGACCAAAGGCGAACTGTCGCTCGAACCTACACTAGCCAAGGTAAATCCGGCAGCCTGCGACTGGTGCGACAACTGCTCGAAGGCCTGCCCTTTTGATGCCATCCTGCAAACAGAGATCAATGGCAAAAAAGTGGCACGCGTCAACGAATCCAACTGCAAAGGTTGCGGTATGTGCACACCGGTTTGCCCGACCGACGCCATCGATTTGGCTGGTTATACCAATGCCCAGGTCGAGTCGATGATTGATGCTCTTGCAGAAGCGTAATCAAATAAAGAAACGAGTATATGATGTTTTGCCTAATGGCTTGAAAAGCCCCATTTTCATAACCGCAGGTCTGTGACCTGCGGGCGAGCATAGCTTGAACTCACACGACCTGAAAGGTCGGACTATACGAGAAGTAATGCCTTTCAGGCATAGAAGAACGGGGACTTGACAACCCGTAAGCCAATGGCTTACGGTTATGAAAATGACGTCTTTCAGACGACATAAACTCAATTAGGAGACATATCAGATAATCATTATAAAGAAATCATGGAAGCAAAACAGAAAACAATCGATATAATCAAGCAAACGCGGAAAGCTGCCCCCGAAGCGTTCGAAGCCCGGAAGCTTTATCTGAAAATGCGCAAAGCTATTGCCGAGGCGTTGAAAGATGAACCCAAAACTATTCCGCAGGTTGCCGAAGCGACGAATATTCCCATCGGAGAGGCCACTTACTACATGATGGCTATGCTGAAATTCGGCGAGCTATCCGTCAACGGCATCGACGATATGGACGAGTACTATTTTTACGAACTGAAAAAGGCATAAGAACCATGACACAGATACAACCCGAACTGACTGAAGATATAAAAAAATACGGAGCGTTCGATTTTACGGCTTGCTACAACTGCGGTAATTGTACGGCAGTATGCAACCTAACGGAAAAGAATTCCAATTTTCCGCGCATGATGGTACGTTATTCCATGTTGGGACTGAAAGAAGAGATTCTGTCGAGCAAAGAACTCTGGATGTGTTATGCCTGCGGAGAATGTAGCGATACCTGCCCGCGCGAGGCCGGCCCAGGCGTTCTGATGTCCAACCTGCGCCGCTATGCCATTGCCAATTACGAAAAGACAGGACTCACCCGCCTGATGTTCAAAAACAATCCGTTCTTTATTGCCATCACACTGATTTTGGCCGTAGTGCTGGCGTTTTTCCTGCTCACCATCAAACCCGATACTGAAGTGGCACGCTGGCTTTTCCGCTACGTGCCTTACGAGGTATTGCACAGTTTCGGCATGGGCGCTTTTGCCTTGATGGGACTTTCGGCATTCGTTGGAGTCGTAGTGATGTGGCGTCACATTGGTAAAGAGAAGAAAATTGCTTTTACAGGAGAATTCTTCAAAAAAGCGGTCAATGCAGCCAAAAAGGTAATCGGTGAAGTTGCAACCTTGAAACGGTATCAAAATTGCGACAGCGACAGCTCTATCTGGAGCAAAAAGGCGGTTTGGTTACGCCCATGGTTTGTTCACTGGACGATTATGTGGGGATTTATCGGTCTGCTGGTAGCCACTACACTCGATTTTATCTTCAAAGATCCGGCAACAACCATCTGGTGGCCGTCTCGAATTTTGGGCACGATTGCCGGAATTCTGATGGTGTACGGATCAACGGTGGCGCTCAACTATCGATTCCGCAAGATAACCAAAACCTATGCCAATACCTTGATGGCCGACTGGATGTTCCTCGGATTCCTATGGTTGGCAGGCATCACCGGGTTCTGGCTGGAAATTGCCGTTGCGATGGGAGCCGATCTGTTCATCAACCACGTTGTACTCATGATCCACATCATTATCTCGATGGAATTGGTCATCCTTTTTGCCTTCTCAAAATTTGCACATGCCTTTTATCGCCCGCTGGCATTGTTCATGCATAACCTCTAAGCCATTGGGCATATACTTACCAATAGCAACTATCCAGTATATTACTTTTAGGCTATGAGTATTTAGACAAACAGTCTGGTTCCACATTAGATCAATAACTATGGGACCAGACTGTAAAACCATCCAAATATTTCAAATCCTACTTCACACTCATTGCTATTTACAAACATTCAATAGTTTGGGTCTAAGCTCGCGTATCCACAAATCATACCCCTTGGGGTTCATATGCCTCCTGTCGGCCTTAAAGATATCTTCACGCAATTTTTTCGGTTCATCATACAGACAAGTCGCCACATCCACAAATTGAACAGTTGTCTGATTCGTGCACCATTCTGACAACAGGCTATTAATTGCTTTTTGCTTTACAAGCATCTTTAAACGAGCATATGACGGTTTGAAGGACAACAAAAAAATCATTTAAAAAGCTGTACATCTCCACATTTCGGGCTTCACCGTTGTATCTTTGATATTTCGTTGCAAACCAACCGGCTTCATCTAAAACAGAATGAGAACGGTAAATTCAACAAGTAATTCAACAAAATAATTAAGGAGGAGAACTATGAAAAAAGCTATATCACTTTTCGCATTCCTTTTTCTGGGAATGCTTTATTCAGGATGTATTTTGCATGCTGAAAAGCCATCTGATGATCAGAGTAAAAATGGTATCGTCAACAAATTTGAATTCAAAGCCCTGCCGTATGCGTATGACGCCCTTGAACCATATATCGATAAACTAACGGTAGAAATACATTACAGTAAGCACCATAAAGCATACTTTGATAACTTTACTAAGGCAATAAGCGGCACTGAAATGGAATCAATGGACATAAAGGATATTTTCAAAAACATCAGCAAATATTCTGCGGCGATCCGAAACAATAGCGGAGGGTATTTCAACCATATGCTTTATTGGGAAAACATGAAACCTCATGGAGGCGGTCAGCCTTCAGGCCAACTGATGGAAGCTATTGTAAAATCATTCAATTCTTTCGATGCATTCAAAAAACAGTTTTCAGATGCCGGCAAATCAAGGTTTGGAAGCGGATGGGCATGGTTGTGCCTCGACTACAAAGGCAATTTATTTATCTGTTCCACTCCCAATCAGGATAATCCGCTAATGGATATCGCAGATCAGAAAGGAATTCCCCTATTGACCATGGATGTTTGGGAACATGCTTATTATCTTAAGTACCAAAACAGAAGGGCTGATTACATCGATGCATTCTGGAATGTTATAAACTGGGACGAAGTAGCCCGAAGGTATGCAAACGCTTTGATGGAGATTGCAAAATAAAAAAAAGCCGGGCACAAGCCCGGCTTTACAATTGTACAATTTCGTATCAGTTTCCTTTGCGGATGGCTTCTACTTCGTCTACACACATTGGTTTATGCTTACCCACGCGGCAGGCGCCGGTTTCGGTAATCATATAATCTTCTTCGTTACGGATACCACCGAAATCCCGAAACTTCTGCACCTCGTTCCAATTCACAAACTCTTTGAACAAGCCTTCGGACTGCCATTTATCCATCAACTCGGGAATAAAATAGATTCCGGGTTCGATGGTAAACACATGTCCCGGACGCAAAGGTTTGGCAAACCGCAATGACTTCAGTCCAAACTGAGTGCTCTTCGGTTCGCCGTCATAACCTACCCATACCTCACCCAGGTTTTCCATATCGTGCACGTCGAGCCCCATCATGTGACCCGTGCCGCAAGGCATAAACAGTGCATGTGCTCCGGCTATCAACGATTCTTCCACATCTCCTTTCATCAGTCCGAGCTCCTGCATACTCAAAACAATAGAGCGACAGGCAGCAAAATGCACATCACGGAAAGGCACACCGGGAGCTAGCTTCGCGACAGCTGCATCATAAGCCTTCAGACTCATTTCATACACCATTTTTTGCTGCGCGGTAAAAGTTTTATCTACCGGAAATGTACTCGACAAGTCGCCGGCATAGTGCATCTTCGATTCGCCCCCGGCATCCAACAAAAATAGATCGCCGCTTTTTAGCACGTTGCCGTGATAGTGGTTATGGAGGGTTTGTCCGTTGATAGTGGCAATGATGGGGAACGACAACTCACAATCGGCAGCCAGTGCCACCTCGTAAACACGGGCAGCCACCTGCGCTTCTGTGAGACCGGGCCGTACCATCTGCATGGCAGCCACGTGCATATCTACCGAAAGGTTGACGCCCTTTTCGATTTCTGCAATTTCCTCCGCCGTCTTTATTTCACGCTGACTAACCACTGCTTTTGTCAATGACAGCGACGCTTTTGCAGCAATTTCGTCGGGATGGAGACCAAGCCATGATTGCAGCTTCAGTTTCGTTTCGGCACGGTAGGGAGACAGAAAATGAATTGCGCGACCACGTTTTTGCGCGTCGGTCAGAAAGTCCTGCAATTTTGACGAAGGCCGTGTTTCGATTATACCGGCTTCGGCAGCACGGTCTGCAATGGTAGGTTGCGGTCCCATCCACACAATGTCGTCGATGGTATAATCTTCGCCGAAAATAATCTGGCGCTGATTGTCCACGTCGATCACGCCCACGATGGAAGGAAAATCCACACCGAAATAGTAGAGAAAAGTACTATCCTGACGAAAATGATAGCCATTATCGGCATAATTCATCGGACTTTCATCATTTCCGGGCAGTAATACAATACCCGATCCAAGTTTCTTTGCCAGCGTCAACCGGCGCTGGATATAAGTCTCTTTATTAAACATAGTTGAAATTATTATTAATCTGCAGAATCTGAAATTGTCTACGCCAACCAGAAACCCTGCAACTATTTTGAAATCATTACATGCAAGAGTTTTCTCCCCTCAATAAAAACAATGGCTAAGTTACGATTTATCCCTAAGAGAATGACCTTTTGAGGCAGAAATCAATCCCAATAAGACAAAAAAACAAATCCCGATTCTCTTCTCGAGAACCGGGACTCAAACCTATGAATTAAAACACAAATTAAAATTCTTTCTCTGTAAATGCACCCAGCTTGCAGTACTTTTCGTACAGAGCCTGATACATTTTATGATTTTCGGCATTGGGATAGTACTCTTTGGCAAAGCCCATTCCCATTGCGCTTTGTGCATCTTCTACCTTGACATACACACCGGCAGCCACAGCAGCAAACATCGAAGCACCGAAAGCACAAGCCTGTTCGGCTTTCGCCACTTTAATAGGCATATTAAGCACATCGGCGAGCGTTTGCATTACAAAAGAAGATTTCAGAGCGATGCCACCGATACCGATAATCTCTTTAATTTCAACACCGTTTTCGATAAAACGATCAACAATCGCTTTGGAACCGTAAGCAGTGGCTTCCACCAATGCACGGAAAATAAGCGGAGCTGAGCTACCGAGATTCAAGCCGGTAATCGTTCCCTTTACCGCCTGATTGGCATCGGGAGTACGGCGACCATTCATCCAGTCGGTTGCCAGAATTGTTGATTCGGATACTGGAACTTTAGCAGCTTCTTTTTCCAAAGCAGGAATAATGCCGTCGATAATCTTCTTTTTGGTTTCGGCATCAATCAGATCAGATTGTTCGATTGGCCATGCTACCACACGTTTGAACCATGCGTAAACATCGCCGAAAGCTGACTGACCTGCTTCCAGACCTACCAGGCCCGGGATAACCGAACCGTCAACCTGTCCGCAAATACCGGGGATAAGCTTATCGCCCATCTCTTCATAGCTCGACACCATGATGTCGCAGGTTGAAGTACCGATAACGCGTACCAACGCACCCGGCTTTACTTCTGCACCAACGGCTCCCATGTGGCAGTCGAATGCTCCTACAGCAACGGCAACATTGGTCGTCAGACCAAGGCGTTGCGCCCATTCTGCAGTCAATGTACCGGTTTTCTTGTCACTGGGGCAAGTGCTGGTATAGAGGCGATCGCGATAGCCAGCCAAAAGCGGATCGAGAGATGTCAGGAATTCTTCTGATGGAAGCCCGCCCCATTTTTCGAGCCACATAGCTTTATGACCCGAAGCACAACGGCTACGGCAAATATCTTCTGGTTTGGTTTTGCCTACAAGCAAACCGGGCAACCAGTCGCAATGTTCTACGATAGAGTAAGCTGCAGAACGTACCTTTTCGTCGGAACGAAGTACATGCAGGGCTTTTGCCCAGAACCATTCGGAAGAGTAGATACCACCTTCGTAAGAGCTATAGTCGATATCCCATTTTGCACACAGATCGTTAATTTCCTGTGCTTCCTGAATAGCAGTGTGGTCTTTCCACAACACGAACATGGCATTGGGATTTTCAGCAAATTCGGGCAACATGGACAGCGGTGTACCTTCTTTATCGGTAAATACAGGGGTACTTCCGGTTGTATCGAATGCCATACCTACCACATTTTCAGCAGTACCGGCCGGACACCTTGATAGAGCATCTTTCACTGTATATTCGAGTACATCAATATAATCCTGCGGGTGTTGGCGATACTGATTGGCGGTCTGAACGCAATATTTACCCTCAGTCCAGCGGGGATAATATTTCACCGAAGAGGCCAGTTCTTTGCCACTCTCGGCATCTACCACAACGGCACGGGCAGAGTCACTGCCATAGTCAAGTCCTATAACGTATTTCATAAATGTTAGTTGTAAGGAATCAGTTATAAGTTGTAAGTTAAGAACCCGAAATTCAGATTACTTACAACTTACCACTTATAACTGATCACTCGTTTTTTATCTCAACGCTTTGTTAAGCATGTAATACACTTCGTTGTTGCGCAAATCCTGACGGAACTGACGGATAGTAGTATCCTTGTCGATAATCAGCATTTCGATGTCAGCGATTTCAGCATAGTCTTCCAACATTTCTGTGGTTACGGCAAACGAGAAGCTGGAGTGGTGAGTACCACCGGCCAGAATCCATGCACCTGCACCTACTTCAAAATTAGGCATCGGTTTCCACAAAGCACATGCAACCGGAAGTTTAGGCAAAGCCTGCGGTTTAACCACTTCTACTTCGTTTACGATCATGCGGAAACGGTTACCCATATCAACGATGGTAGCTGCAACACCTGTACCTTCGTGAGCCTGGAATACCAGACGAGCGCAGGTTTTAGAATCGCCGATACCGAGGAAATGAACTTCCACACGCGGTTTAACGCCGGTAATATCCGGGTTGATTTCCAACATGTGGGCCTGCAGAATGGTTGAGTTCTCGCCGTCGAAGTTCAGTGTGTAATCTTCGAGGAACGACTGACCACCTTTCAAGCCCTGACCCATTACCCACATGGTACGAACCAAAGCAGCCGATTTCCAGTCGCCTTCGGCACCAAAACCGTAACCTTCGGCCATCAAACGCTGAGAAGCAAAGCCCATCAACTGTTTCATACCTTCCAGTTCGTTGAAGCTGGTAGTAAACGCTTTTGCTCCCTTATCCTGAAGGAAACGACGGAGACCGATTTCCTGAGCAGCAGCATCGCGAACGAACTGATGTTTTTCTGCACCTTTCTTGCTGTCGGCTGCAAAGTCGTAGAGTTTTTCGTATTCGTCAACCAACGCGTCAATTTCAGCTTCGGTAACAGCGTTTACATAAGGCACCAACTGTGCGATAGGAGCATTGTCCACGTGGTAACCCAGACGGATTTCAGCTTCTACTTTATCACCATCGGTAACAGCCACGTTGTTCATATTGTCGCCAAAACGGATAATCAACATATCCTGTGAATCGGCCCAACCGGCACAAACGCGCATCCAGCCTGCAATTTTAGACTGAGTAACGGCATCTTTCCAGTAACCCACAACCACTTTACGCGGTTTGCGCAGACGGCTGGTGATGTGACCGAATTCGCGGTCGCCGTGAGCCGACTGGTTGAGGTTCATAAAGTCCATGTCGATTTCGTTCCATGGAATTTGATCGTTGTATTGTGTATGCAGGTGAAGCAACGGTTTTTTGAAGTCCATCAAACCGTGAATCCACATTTTGGCAGGAGAGAAAGTGTGCATCCAGGTAATCATACCCACACACTTTGTATCGCCATTGGCAGCACGCATGATTTCCGAAATTTCGGCTGAAGAGTTAGCGGTACCTTTATAAACCACTTTAATTGGCAGGTTACCCGACTCGTTCAAACCTTTCACCATTTCGTTAGAGTGTGCATCAACTGCAACAACTGCATCGCCACCGTATAAAAGCTGTGCTCCGGTAACGAACCAAACTTCTAAATCTTGATATTGCATATTATTATTCTTTTAAGGCTCGCCATTACTCCGGTTCAGGAGCAATTGGTTCGCAAGGATTATTTATATATCTGTTGTTTTCTGTTCAAAAAGAGAGTCTTGTTACTGTCCGTAATAGGCATTTGGCCCGTGTTTACGCATAAAATGTTTTTCGACAAGCAAAGGATTCATCTGTAATTGCGGATTAACACTGTAAGCCACAAACGCCATTTTAGCCACTTGTTCCATTACCACGGCATTGTGCACTGCATCGTGAGCATCTTTGCCCCACGAGAACGGACCGTGGTTTTTCACCAGCACGCCCGGCACATGCACCGGATTGATTCCCTGAAAACGTTCGATAATTACATTTCCGGTTTCCAGTTCATATTCGCCTTTCACTTCGGCTTCTGTCATTGCACGGGTACAGGGAATTGCCTGACTGAAATAGTCGGCATGTGTTGTGCCGATATTTGGAATATCGCATCCGGCCTGAGCCCATGAGGTTGCAAATGTTGAGTGTGTATGCACTACCCCACCGATGCCTTCAAACGCACGATAGAGTGCAAGGTGAGTAGGAGTATCGGAAGATGGTTTCCATTTCCCTTCCACCACATTACCGTCAATATCAAGCAATACCATATCTTCCGGTTTCATATCATCATAAGAGATACCCGAAGGTTTAATTGCCACAATACCTTCGTTACGGTCAATGGCACTGACGTTTCCCCAGGTAAAAATCACCAAACCATGTTTTACAAGGTCGAGGTTCGTTTGCCATACAACTTCTTTCAGTTCTTTTCTGGTCATATTTTTTCAGAGTAAAGAATAAAGAGTAAAGAGCAAAGACGTTTCAGTACTTTGATTCACTGTTTATTCTGTTTATTTTCTAACTATCAATCACCTTCAAATGCAATAAATTGGATTGCTCGTGATTCTTTTTTTCAAGATCCAAGTCTTTATTCTTTGATCTTTTATCTTTGTTCTCTAAGACTACAATGCAAACCGGAGTCCACTTTGTACCAGTTCAGTATACTTATCGTAATCAAAACGATAATAGTATGCTCCTCTTTTAGAGTTACTTTTGTCTTTTTCTTCGGTCTTTTCAAAGACATCCATTGCCAGCAGCTTCTTACGGAAATTACGTTTATCGAGCGTATCTCCAAAAATTGCTTCGTAGAGCGACTGCAACTGAGGCAATGTAAACAATTCGGGCAACAGGTTAAAGCCAATCGGTTCCACCGCTGCTTTGCGTTTCAGTTGTTTCTGGGCAATCCGAACCATCTTGTTATGGTCAAAAATCAGATCAGGAATTTCGGTAATCGGCACCCAAACAGCATTATGACTCTCTGCCAGTTCTTTATCGTAATCGTCAATATTAATCAACGCATAATAAGCTGCCGAAAGTACCCGTTCTCCGGGATCGCGATCCAGTTCTCCAAAAATGCCGATCTGCTCCATGTAAACATTTTCCAGCCCCGTCAAATCCTGGAGTACCCGTTCGGCAGCAGCATCAATACTTTCGTCTTTGTTTAAGAAACCTCCCATCAGCGACCACTCTCCCATGCAGGGATCAAATTTTCGTTTTATCAGCAACAGTTTCAACGTTCCCTGATGAAATCCGAAAATAATACAGTCCACCGCCACATAAAAGCGATCGTTTTGTTCGTAAAGATTTACTATTCCGTTCGTTTCAGACACTATTCTATATTTTAATTTCTAAATAGATGACTTTATCCCTCCTTCCAAATCTGAAAGAAGGAATAAAGTCATCGTTTTTAATTACCAGAAGTACAGGTAAAATGCAGTACAGAAAGCAATTACCCCAATAGAGGCAATAACATCCCATTTGTTCCAACTCTGTTTGATAAGAGTTTTGTAATCGTCGTTAAATGTGATGAATTCAATCTGTTTAGCGGTCGGTTTTTTAGTAAAGAAGGAAACCACAACCATAAACATCATGATGAATACCAACAACCAGATTTCAAAGATTAGCCAGTTTGTATGCCAGAACCAATGTGTTGAATTCCAGAACCAACCTGTCATTACATCTTTTCCTGTATTTGTAAAGATATTGGTCAACAAGCGAGCCATACCGATAAGGAAACCGGCGATCAAACCAGCTTCACCTGCTTTCGGTGTAATTTTCTTGGAGAATATACCCATCAGGAACACAGCCACCATGGCAGGAGCCAGCAACGACTGAATACCTTGCAGGTAAGAATAAAGGCTACCGAGACTCATCATAACCGGAATCCAGATAATACCCAGTATAACTACAACAATTGTAGCCATACGACCTACCAAAACGTAAGTAGCTTCGCTTCTGTTTTTGAACATTGGTTTGTAGAAGTCTTCGGTAAACAAAGTTGCGCATGAGTTGAAGAATGCTGCCAACGAAGCCACCAAAGCAGAAATAAAACCAATAGTAACGATACCTTTTACACCGGCAGGCAACACAAATTTAACCATCGAACCGAAAGCGGTATCGGGATTATCCAAGGTAAAACCGCTCTCCGGACGAGCTGCCAATGCTGCGGCAACCATACCCGGAATAAGGAACATGAATACGGGTAACAATTTGAAATAACCGGCAGCAATAGTACCTCTGCGCGCACGCTTCATCACAACATCGCTTGATTCGCCTTTTTGTTGTCCGAGTACACGTTGAACAATGTGCTGGTCGGTAGCCCAATACCACAAACCGATAATGGAAGCACCGATAAACACCCAAAAGCCTGGATATTCGTCATACATCGGGTCACCTGTCTCGAAGTGGAACATGTGATTTGTGCCGTAAGCATGGCCATCAGCTCCAAGACCCATGCTTTTTGCGTGGTCGATCATTGCTGTCCAACCGTCAGCGATACAACCGTGACCGAGAGCAGCCAAGCCAAGGAAAAGTACGAGGAACGAACCGATAATAAGGATAGGAGTTTGAATGGCAGACAGTGTCATCACGCCTTTCATACCACCAAAGATGGTAAAAATACCCGTTAAAACGATCAAACCGATAGCGCCGTACCAGAAAGGAAGGCCAAGAAGACTCTCCATGAAGATACCACCGGTAAATGCTGTCACACTCACTTTTGTCAGCACGTATGCAATCAATGTGATGATAGACAACCACGAACCTGTACGGGGGGTGTAACGATTTTTGAGGAAGTCGGGCATTGTGATGATTTTACCCAGCTTGTTATTCATAAGTTGATAGAACGGAACAAAGAGCCAACCCAGAATGAGGATCATCCAGCCCTGCATCTCCCAGTGTGCCATACCAACACCATTTTTTGCTCCTGTTCCGGCCAGACCCACAAGGTGTTCCGAACCAATATTTGCAGCAAAGATAGCAGCACCAATAATATACCAGGGCTCGCCTTTACCAAACAGGTAGTTCTCACTATCGGCACCTTTTTGTAAACGTTTGTCCTTCTGTATCGAGCGCCATACAGCCCACGTTACAGCCAAAATCCCGACCGCGATAATCACCCAGTCGAGCCAAATAAATTCATGTGAATTCCAGTTCATAATTTTTATTAGACTATTTTTAATTAAGAGGATTTATTCTGCTTCTTTTATTTATCAGTCATTAGTTCTTGGATGCACTATTTACAAGCCTTCTTTAAGGTTGGCATCTCATTTTTGCAAAGCCAATACCCGAAACAGAATCGTCAAAAACAGTCCACACGCAACGTATTCAATTGTTTTCAAGGTATTTATTTTTTCAGTTCGCAATAAGCAATCACGACAATGCGCATTCTTATTAATGGGTGTAAAAATAACACTTATTTCCTATGCCTGCACCTTCATTTATATGTTATGCAACATAATTTTGCCTCAAGTCATTGCGAGGTCTATCCGTCTTTTCATCTATACAACCTATGTTACAGCGACATTTACACTCAACAAAAAAGCGAACCGAAGTCCGCTTTTCATTGCTAAATATATCTTATCTATCAAATATTCACTCCCAGAATAGCTTTCAGTCCCCACCCGACTAAAAATGAGAAACCGGCCACACCTAAACTGATCAGCGTCATTTCCCAGAAACGCGCCCTGAAATTCAGGTCTTTTGCCATCGAAATGTAATAATTGAAGGCATAAATAATGAGTACGGCTATCGCCAGAGTAATCGCCAGAGCAATCAATTTGCTGGTAAGCAGCAAAAACGGAAGTATCAGAAATATGACGGTAAAAAGGTAAGCCACTCCGGTATAAACTGCCGATTTTTTGGCTCGTGCGTCACCTTCGGCTTTCGACGAAAGATAATCGGACGAAGCCATTGACAAAGCCGCTGAGATTCCGGTTACCAGCCCGGCAAGCGTAATCACCCGGGTATCGCCCAATGCCAGCGTGAAACCGGCAAGCGAACCGGTAAGCTCCACCAACGCATCGTTCAAACCAAGCACAACCGAACCGACATACTGAAGCCGCTCTTCATCCAGCATATTGAGCACTGTTTTTTCATGCTCCAGCTCTTCCTCCGAAAAGCGTTTTGTCTCTGGAAAATGATCTATGAGAGAGTCATACAATCGCGAGCCGGTTCCTTCCCGTTTTTCCATCTGTTTGAGGACAAACGAAAAGCCCAACAATTTGGCCAAAAATACCGTGCGCCATATTCTTCTTCTGTCCGGAGCTACATCTACTCCGGTTTTAGATTTCCAGAAATTATAATGACCTTTTTCCTGATCGCCGATACGACGCAATACGGCAGCATTATTGGCATCTTTCGTCTGCTCTGCGAGTTTGTTATAAATATAGTATTCTGTGATTTCGGTACGTTGCGCCGCAAGTACCAGCTTTTTTATTTTTGGTTCCATAAGCAAAATTTGTATTTAATCAATCATTTTTATCCTCAACATCAGGTTCAAAAAATATCCATTGTATATTGGGGAATGTTTCTCTCAGCGCTTTTTCGCACGTGTTGATATGCAGAATCAATTGTTCGGCGCTTTCGGTCAGAGCCATTTTGGCCTTTACCGCTACCATTATCCGGTCGCCCAACTGTATGGTGATAAGGTTAAAAACAAAATCCACCTCCGGACGTGCTTCCAGAAAAGCTTTCATCTCCTGCCTTACCGTCACATCCGAGCTCTGCCCTATCAGCAAGCCTTTTACTTTGGTGGCAATAAACAATGACACGACAACCAGCAAAGCTCCAATACCAATGCTACCGATGGAGTCGTATACCGGATTGCCGGTTACTACCGACAGAATGATAAAAACCAGCGCAAAAGCCAGACCCAGCAAGGCCGCCACGTCTTCTCCCAACACAACAACCAGTTCACTCTGACGGGTATTTTTCACCCAGCTCCATACGCTTTGCGTACCCCTGATGGGCTTGATTTGCTTCAGGCAGCCCAACAGCGAAGCGCCTTCGAGCAACATACTGAACAACAAAACGATAATTGCCACCAACGGATTACTCACCGGCTCATTCGTGTGCAGCTTGTGAATGCCCTCGTAAATGGAGAACAAACCACCCATGCTGAAAAGCATCAGTGCCACTATAAACGACCAGAAATAGATTGACATGCCATAACCCAGAGGATGCTCGTCATTCGGCTGTCGCTTTGATGTCTTTAAGCCTAGAAAAAGTAACAACTGGTTGCCGCAGTCGGCAAAGGAGTGGATGGACTCGGCAAGCATGGAACCCGAACCGGTGATAACCGCCGCGACAGTTTTGGTAACTGCAATGCCGAAATTGGCCGAAAGGGCAAAAATAATGGATTTTACAGAGGCGTTTTGATGTGACATAAACTAAAAATTGTGATTACAAAAATAACGCTTTTGTAACCACAATTCATCAAACGAAAAACTTTTCAGGATTAACAAAACAGGGAAAGGCTTATTTACAGGACTTTCAGGACCATCATAAAAGATTTGTGCAGGAATCGGGAACCATCAGCAATAAACAATGTTTATCAATTTATCCTCTCGTTAATCTCGTCAACAACAACTTCATATTCATTCTGAGTAATAATATTCTCAGAATATAACCACTCCATTTTATTGAGTTCTTTCTTTCTCTGATTCTCGTAATCAATATAGAAATAATTCTCTCTTAAATAACTTCTTCTTCGCTCAAAAACCTCATCTACAAAATGCAATGCCTGTGTTTTCGATGGTTTGTTAAAGAAGACAAGAAATACAGTATCATTGTCCAGAGATACAGAATAATATTTGATCAATGTCAATTGATAATAAACATAAGCCAACATCGCTATTATAAATGAAGTTCCAATAGCAGCAAGAGCAGATTTCGGATCAGAGTTATATCCTATTATTGCTTTCAACAGCATTAGTCCCGCAAAAGCAAAGCCAATTTGAAGGACTATCTTCTTCTTTATTGTAGTTATTTGAACCTTCTCCCTCGAAAGAATATCATCAAAATGCACAAAATAAGAAAAATCCCCATCATTGTCTTTCAACTCAATTTGAAGACCATCTTCCTTGAAGATAAATTTCCTTTTGATCAAAAATGTTCTCTGAAAAAACTGATCCATGATAATTAGTATTAAAGCTTAAAAAAGAAATATCAATATACGAGTTATTAACAATACTTACAAGGCAAGTGCTTTATTCTGACATCCTGATTTTATTAACTAAAAAACCGAATCTACAACGAAGTAAATTCGGCATTATAAAATTCAAATAGATTTCAATATGATCAAATGTATTTACTCACAAATTTACAGGTTTTTTCTGTATATTCGTCTGTATAATCCCAATATGACTGAGCATGAGTTACTTTTGGTGTTATCCACAGCTCCTTCACACCTAGTTTTGCTTGATAAAGTTCATAGACCATTTTTGTTGGCACATAAGTATCAGAGCCTCCATGTATAAAAAACATGGGTAACCGACATTTCTTTACCTGATTTATGGCAGATGCTTCACCAAAACTCCAGCCCAATTTCAATTTACAATACAAAGATGTAGTATAGAGTAACGGGAAAGAAGGCATATGATACTCTTTCTTTAATTTATAACTAAATTCATCCCAAACTGAAGTAAAACCGCAATCTTCAACGAAACACTTCACATGTTTATCCAAAGTTTCACCAGATGTCATCATGGTTGTTGCTGCACCCATTGAAATACCATGTATAACAATACGGTTATCTGAGCCAAATTTAGCTTGAACCACATCAATCCATTTCAAAATATCGAGTCTGTCTTTCCATCCCATTTGGATATATTTACCATCACTTTTCCCTTGCCCACGCAAATCTGGCAATAAGATATTAAAACCCAGTTTTTTGTGATACAAATAACCTATCATCAACATTCGAATTGAATTGTCGGTATAGCCGTGTATAATCAACGCTGTTTTTTTTGCCTTAACAGGTGATTCAACATACAAGGCATGTAATTTTTCATTATCCGACGATATAATAAATGTATCTTTCAACGCCTTCACAGATCGAAGGCTATCTACCCAACTCTTAAGATAATCGTGTTTTGTAATATACTCATAGGCACTTTTTTCATCATTTGGTTCTACCTTTGACTTTATGGATATATTAAGCATATAGACAGATCCAAAGGCAAGCACAACAATAAAAATTATAGCACTCCAAACAAGAAAACGTTTTAGTTTTTTCATACATAAATTTTATCTAAAGCCAAATAATTGCAGCTCTATTTCTCGCATTAACTCAACTACAATGGCTTGAACTCTTTATAATAAGACCACTATCTTTTTTTTCGAGCAGCCATATAATCGCGAACATTCTTCTGTACCGTAATTGCAGAAAACAAACTTAGAGCAAAAGACATTCCATAAAAGCCTTTTTCACTCAAGGTTAAAGTCGCATTATACAACCCAATAGTTAACAAAATGATAGCAACAATTGCTGAAAACCAACTTATTCCATAATAAATACCCGAAATAGGTAAGCCTTCAATTCTATCACGAACGCTCTTTTGAACAGAAACTGCAGAAAACAGACCATACAAAAGAACCACAAAATAGTAACCTTTTTCATTCAATTGCATACTTGCATTGTACAATCCAACATTATAAGCAACTACACCTACTATCAATGCTGCCCATGTTGCTCCTACAAACGCTAATGAAGGTTCCATATTCGCTTTAGGGGATAGCTGTCCTGAGCCTTCTACAACATTTTCGAAATTTTCCATAATAAAATTATTAGTTAATCTAAGAAGTAGCAAATATACGATTTTTTTATATTTTCACCATACATCACAATTCAATTAAAGCACAAACAATATCCTTCTTCTTTTCGAATATACAATTGACGGAATTCTTCTTCAATTTTTTGCTGCTCCTTTATCGTCGCCTCTCTTGCTTCCGCACGATTGTATCGTGTGGCCTTGCTGGTTTGTCTGGCCAGTTGCTACTATTTCAGTTACTCTACGCGGGGTTTTCCCGCGCGAAAAATTCGCGCGGGAGCGGGG
>NZ_WASO01000003.1:0-50647 GCF_009712605.1 Paludibacter sp.
CTGAGTCCGAGTACCTGCAATACGGTAACGGATCAGGTCACTGTCACAGCGGTTAATAATAATCCAATAACGACGCCATTGTCCATTTCTACTCCTGAAAATACTCCGTTGAACGGGAATGTGATTACAAATGTTACAGATCCGGATGGTGATCCTATAAGCGTAACGGGTATTATAGTAGATGGTGTTAATTATCCGGCAGGAACAACAGTCACAATTCCCGGAGTTGGTACAATGGTAATGAATTCTAGTGGTAATTATACCTTTACTCCTGTAACTAATTATAATGGAAATGTTCCTCCGCTTACGTATAAAGTCAGCGATGGCAAAGGAGGAACTGCAACCGGAATCATTAGCATAACAGTCGAGTTTGTAAATGATCTTCCTGTTGCTAAAGGTGATGTCGTGAGTGTTGTGGAGTGTGCATCAGTTTCGGGTTCGGTAGCTGGAAATGATACCCCTAGCAGAGACGGAGGTAATGCATGGAGCGTAAAAGGAAATCCGTCACACGGAACGGTTACCATGAACGCAGACGGAACATATATTTATATTCCAACCCCTAATTATCACGGAGCAGATACGTTTACTTATGCCATTACGGATGCAAACGGTGATCAGTCAATTGCGACGGTGGCGATCACAGTTATGCCATTGTCTGAGAAGGTTATGGTTATAAAACAATCCACTCAGCCTCAACAAATGAGTGACGGATCGTTTATCTGGAAGTACACCATTGCTCTGGCTAACCTTCAAAATGTCAGGGTGGACAATCTACAGGTGGAAGATGACCTTACGAAGGTCTTTACTCATGGGGAAACTTTCAAGGTGATGAGCATTATAGCATCAGGTAATCTCCGGGCAAGTGGTTTTTATGATGGCATAAGTCATTTGAATACGTTGTCGGATATCAGCTATTTGGCTCCTATGTCTAAAGATTCAATAACAATTGAGTTGAAAGTAGTTTCTAATGGTTATGTTGGCAACGTTTATAATCAGGCATTATTCTCCGGATTCTCGAGCCGTACGGGTCAAATCAGGGATGCCTTTTCGGACGATCCTTCGAATAAAGAATCAAGCATTAATGGTCCACGTGCGACCATCACGGACGTACCTGACGTGGCAATTTATATTCCGGAAGGTTTCTCTCCGAACAACGACAAGTCTAACGATACTTTCGAAATTATCCATTCGGACAATACCATTCTCGGAATAGAGGTATTCAACAGGTGGGGTAACAGAGTTTACCGCAGCGAAGAGTACCATAATGATTGGGATGGTAAGGGAGTAGATAACCTTTTGGGTAGAGATCTGCCGGAAGGTACTTACTACTATATTGTCACCAGTACCAACAAGAAAACTTCGGAGGTTAAGAAAATCACAGGATCACTAACGCTACGTCGTTAATTTCATAATTCAGAAGGATTTCGAAAAGAAATCCTTCTGAATACTAAATTTAAGCAACTAATAAAAACTAATAAACATGTCATCGGCTAAAAAGGTAATTTATCAGTTATCAGTTCTTTTAGGCAGGAAGACGCTTTTCCTTGTTTTGAGCGCATTTACACTAACGGGTGTCCTTCATGCACAGCAGGAGCCTATGTATTCTCAGTATATGTTCAATATGATGAATATCAATCCGGCATATGCAGGTAACCGTGCCTCGGACAATATTACGGTTCTTTACCGCAACCAGTGGGTCGGATTTGACGGAGCACCACGGACAGGAACCGTTTCGTGGGACAGACGCAATGAGGACAGCAATGTAGGTTATGGAATTCAGTTATATGATGACCGCCTGGGTATAGAAAGAACTACAGGAGTACAAGCTTTTTATTCTTATCATGTACCCTTCGAGGAATCTTTCCTTGCTTTTGGATTGAGCGGAGGAGTCCTTAATTATCAAGCCAACTATAGTCAGGTTAGTACCATCAAGGGAGGCGACCCTGTTTTTCAGGATGACGTGAACGGATGGCTTCCTACGGCGGGCTTTGGTATTTTGTACGCTTCGGAATATTGGTACATGGGGCTGTCGGTTCCGGCACTGCTTCATACCAAGATCCACGCTATTAATTATCTTAATCAGAATAATATTGGTGCAAACAATCACTATTTTCTCACTGCGGGCTATACATTTGAGGCCAATGAAAATGTGAAGTTGAAACCTTCGGTATTGCTCAAGGCGGTTAAGGGTGCTCCCTTGCAGTGTGATTTCAGTATGAATGCCTGGTTTCAGAATGTACTGGGGGTAGGGGTGAGTTACCGAACGGGCGATGCTCTGGTGGGTTCCATCGAGTTCCAGCTGTTGCCGGAACTGCGACTGGGGTATGCTTACGACTACACGCTGTCTGATTTGAAAAATTACAACCGTGGAACTCACGAGATCATGCTACGGATTGAACTCAGGAGCAGTCACAATGGGCTAATACTCTCCCCTCGATACTATTAAGCCAGAGTATCGCTATATAATGTTCACAAGAAATATTACCAAACAGTTAAGATGCAACATATCATAGAAAAAAGTAATAAAGCTGTATTAATTCTCTGTTTTTTATTGGGAGTGTCCTATATGAACGGTCAAACTCCGGGACAACTTCAAAAAGCAGATTTGGCCTACCGGGAACTGAAGTTCTCAATGGCCGCTGAATACTATGAAGCATATCTGAGACAGGGAACTACAGCAGGTCCAGAAATACTACAGCGCCTTGCTGACAGCTATTGGCAGATGCGCAACTATCCGGAAGCCCTGCGGGTGTATACCCGGCTTTATCCAAATGGGAAAGGAAATTCCACGTCTCAGGAACAGTTCCGTATTGGAGAGCTCTATGCTCGTCAAGGAGATTATGAAAAGGCAACCAAATGGTTGTCGGGCTTGCCGGGTTACACGAATAAAGTCAGAGCTTACCGTGAAGAAGAGTTGTCAGTCATGAAAGGGGATTCAATGTTGTGGAATGTCAGTTACCTCACAATGAACAGCGCCTACCGAGAATTCTGTCCTTACCTGTACGATCAAACTTTATTGTTTAGCAGTAACCGGCCGATGGTAACAAAAGAGAAAGCCTTCGGTTGGGACGGAGACTTTTATTCCCGCCTGTGGCAGGTTCCGGTATCTCAGTTAAAGGCTCAGGGAACAGCACCCTCTCCAGAACAGGTTGCTAAGGCAAAACAACTAAAAGAATCGCAATCACAGGATAAGCGTCTGGCCGGGGTATTTTCCGGCAGCGACGTCGATGCATCGCCCAGAACAAGGAGTGCCTACCTGAAAGCGGAATACGTAAAAGCGGATGATGCATTTTCGGGAACATTGATTTCGGGTCTTGATAAACTGAACTACAATTCGGGAGGTATTTCCATTGATGGAAAGGGGACTGTTTATTTTTCGGCCAATTATAACAAACCAGATAAGCGCGGGGTGAACCGTATCCGATTGATGGAAGGGTACTATAAAGGCAATGAGATAACCAATGTGAAGGCATTACCCTTTGGAGATCCGCAGAGCTATTCGGTGATGCACCCGGCGATTAACAAAGAAGGCACGATCCTGGTTTTCAGTAGCGACAAAAAAGGCGGTCCCGGCAAATATGACCTTTATTTCAGCAAGAGATCGGACAGAAATCAATATTGGGTGGAACCTTTTGTTGTTCCGGGACAAGTGAATACTCCCGGCAACGAGGTATTTCCTTATATTTCCGGTGATGGCTATCTCTATTATAGCAGTGATGGCAAAGAAGGTTTGGGAGGCCTTGACATTTACCGTATTAAGCTGGAAGATGCTATTGCAGGGGTTGGAACACCTGAACATCTGCCGTACCCGGTCAACAGCACGAGCGACGATTTCGGATGGACGCAAAGCAACGATGGGAAAGTGGGATATTTCACATCTGATCGTGTAAGCAGCGAAGATAATATTTATTCGGCCCGATACGATGAAGACGCAGCGCGTTTAGCTATGTTGGCAAAACAACCACGCAGCATAGAAGGATTTGTTCTTGATCGACAGACAATGGATTCTCTCAAAAACGCGACAGTATTCTTGTTGAACAAATGCGACAACAAGGTATATGTGGCAAAAACCGACGAAAAGGGTAAATATTCATATCCGGTCAATAAAACATGCGAAGTGGTTATACTTGGTACGGATAAGGGTTACAGTAAAGACTGCTTGTCCATGAATGTTGTGCTTGATAAAACAGCTAAGGAGCTGGCTCAGAAGGTACCGCATGATTTGCTGCTAGACAGGTTTCCTCAGGACTTCAAGTGGAAGCTGAGCGATATACATTATGACTTTGACAAGTGGAATATCCGTGCAGATGCCCGTCCGATACTTGATAGTTTGGTTGCTATCCTGAAGACTTACCCAATCAAGGTGGAACTGGGTTCACATACCGACAGCAGGGGAACATTTGCATATAATGATGCCTTGTCGCAACGCCGAGCTGAATCTGCCGTTGCCTATATCGTATCAAAAGGAATTGATCCTTCGCGAATTACAGCCAAAGGTTACGGAGAACATCAGTTGCTGAACAAATGTGCCGACGGAGTGCCTTGTAGTGAGGCAGAGCACCAGGCCAATCGCCGTACCGAAGTTAAGGTGCTGCAAGGTCAGCCTGCTGATATGCCCACCGATTTTGATCCTTCGGAATATAGAAATGGTACTGTGATAGATACAAATAAACTGCCGGCAGACTTTTTTGGAAAGTGTGAATAAAATTTTGTTCTATAACAAGTCAACAGGGTCGTTTCGTAAGAGGCGACCCTGTTTGTTTTGTTATCTCGTCTGTTTGTCATAGCTTTGCAAAAAAGTTCACAATGAAAAAGATCGTTTTTTTATCTCTCATATTGGTTGTTTTCTTATCCTCGTGCAAGAAAGATGATACCGTTCGCGCCAAAGAATATTTGCAAAAAGCTCAAACAGCTTTTTTATCAGGAAATTATAATGTAGCTAAACTCAATCTCGACAGCGTGCATTTGCTTTTCCCCCGTCTGATACCGATGCGTCAGGCTGCCGATACACTTATGTATAAGGTGCAATTGGCAGAATCTAAACGCAACCTTATTTTTGCGGATAAGATGTTACCATTGAAAAAGCATCTGGACGATTCTCTGTTGAGATCGTTTCGTTACGAGAAGAATGCCAAATACGAAGATGTGGGTCGATATATCTACAAAACGCAATCGGGCATGAACCGAATCGGGCTCAAAGCATATGTGACCGAACTGGGAGAGATGACCATCGTGAGCTCGTATACCGGAGCACCGCTGGGATTCACGAAGACAAAAGTGTCGGTGAATGATCTGTTTGCAGAAACGATTGTTGGTAGTGGCGATAGCCGTACTGCATTCTCTAATCAGGGACAATCGTGGGAGAATGTGAGTTATACTGATCCGGAGATCAACGGGGTGGATAATTTTATAGCGCACAACCTGTCGTCAAAAATTGTGGTGACGCTCGAAGGAGGTAAGCGCACCTATAGTTATGCGTTGTCGCAGGGAGACAAGCTGGCAATTACCCAATCCTACTATTTAGCCGAAATGTTGAGAAACGTGGTACGTTTGCAAAAGGACATTGAAAAAGCCAAAAACAAAATAACAATCGTTTGCCCCCATTTACGGCTAAATCCGAAGGATCAGTTGCCTGAAAAATTCAGGTAGAATTTTTATTGCTGAGCTTTATAAGCCAACAAAGTATTTTTGAGCAGTTCTACGCGGGTCATCGGACCGACACCACCGGGAACCGGAGTGATGTAAGAACATTTGGGCGATACTTCGTCGAATCGCACGTCACCGGTCAGCTTGAAGCCGCTTTTGGTCAGTGTAGAAGGCACACGGGTTGTCCCCACGTCGATTACAACGGCACCCTCTTTCACCATATCTTCTTTTACGAAACCGGGAGAGCCGATGGCCGCAATCAGAATATCGGCCTGAAGGCAGATTTCCTTAATGTTTTGCGAACGGCTGTGGCATACGGTAACCGTAGCATCGCCGGGATAGGCTTTTTGCATCATCAGACCGGCAATGGGCTTGCCCACAATGTTGCTACGTCCTATTACCACGCAATGTTTCCCTTTGGTTTCGATTTTGTAGCGTTCCAACAGTTCGATGATACCTGCCGGAGTAGCCGAAACCAGCGAAGGCAAACCAATCAGCATACGTCCCACGTTGATGGGGTGAAATCCGTCAGCATCTTTTGCCGGGTTAATTGCTTCAATGATTTTTTGTTCTGCAATGTGTTTTGGCAATGGCAACTGCACGATAAACCCGGTTACCGAGTTGTCGTTGTTGAGTTCTTCTACTTTTGCCAACAATTCAGCTTCCGTTACATCATCTTCATAACGAATCAGTGTCGATTCAAAGCCAACCTGCTGGCAGTCTTTGATTTTGTGGGCAACATAGCTTTCGCTGCCGCCATCGTGACCTACCAGAATTGCTACCAAATGGGGAACTTTTTTCCCCGCCGCCTTTAAGGCTTCCACTTCCTGAGCAATCTCCTGTTTGATCTGCTCAGAGATAAGTTTTCCGTCAATTAATTGCATAAAATATAGATGGTTTTAGAGTTTTTCGGGTTTGTTATAAACGAACACAAGGTCGCAGGAAATTGAATTCTTAACGACCTTGTATTGTATGTAAACATCATATTAATAGATTAATACTGTTCTTTTTCGTTCGGGAAATCGCCCGATTTCACATCTTTCACATACTGCTGCACGGCGCCGTTCATGATCGAGTGCAGGTCGGCATAACGTCGCAGGAAGCGGGGCGAAAAGCCGTTGGTCATGCCCAGCATGTCGTGTATGACGAGCACCTGTCCGTCGACTCCGTTTCCGGCTCCGATGCCGATAACCGGTATTTTTAATTCCGAAGCAACCTGAGCAGCCAGTGTAGCCGGAATTTTTTCCAGTACAACAGCAGAACATCCGGCTTCTTCCAGCAGATGAGCATCCGACAGTAGTCGTTTTGCTTCTTCTTCTTCGCGGGCACGAACTGTGTATGTCCCGAATTTATTGATCGACTGAGGAGTAAGTCCCAAGTGACCAATAATAGGAATTCCGGCAGAAAGAATACGTTTTACCGAATCGAGAATTTCTTCTCCGCCTTCAAGCTTAAGGCAGTCGGCACCTGTTTCTTTCATAATGCGAATGGCCGAAGCAAGAGCTAGTTTGGAGTTTCCCTGATAGGTTCCGAACGGCATATCTACTACTACCAAAGAACGTTTTACGGCCCGCATTACCGAACGTCCATGGTAGATCATTTCGTCCAGGGTCATCGGTAACGTGGTTACATTTCCGGCAATGACATTTGAAGCAGAGTCTCCAACCAGAATAACATCAAGGCCGGCCTGATCTACGATAGACGCCATCGTATAGTCATATGCAGTAAGCATCGATATTTTTTCTCCCCGTTGTTTCATTTCAAACAAACGGCGGGTGGTCACTTTCCGGGTATCCTCGGATTGATATGTTGACATAAAATATAAGTGTGTGATTTGTGTGCAAAGGTACAACATTTCGGTGAGAATGGTAATTTTTCGGAGTCTATGTCAGGGATTGCGCTTTTAGAAGTGCAGACAAAGACAGGGTCTTAATTTTTCAATGCTGCTAAGTCAGATTAGGAACGGCCTTGTCCGGTGAGCCAAAAAACAAGTGAGCGAAGCGGGCATAGCCTTGAATTTTTTGCTTCCTTTTGGCTTCAAGGCAAAAAGGAAGTCGGGGTCACAGGGGCGAATCGAAGATCAGCGAAGCTAAAGCCCCTTATCAGAATCTTAAATACGTAATTTCTGGAGTGCATGTCAGTCTGCTTGTGTTGCGCTAAAACCAAAAACCGGTACCCGTTCACTTGCGCGATCGGATACCGGAATGGCAAACACACAAAAATATTTATTAATACAAAACGTTATTTAGCTGACTGTCTGAAAATCTCCTCCAGTTTTTGCTCCAGAGCTTCTCCTCTCAGGTTGCGGGCAATAATTTTACCCGTCGGGTCGATCAATACGTTAGACGGAATGCTTCGGATGGCATAGAGTCCGGCTGCCTCGCTGTCCCAGAACTTCAGATCGGACACATGCTTCCAGGTCAGGCCATCTTTGGCAATTGCCTCTTTCCAAGCTGTTTTGTCTTTGTCGAGTGAGATGGAGAAAATATCAAATCCGTTCACTTTGAATTTATTATACACCTTTACCAGATTCGGATTCTCCCGGCGGCACGGTCCGCACCATGAAGCCCAAAAATCGAGAAGCAGATATCGGCCGAAAGATTGCGACAACCGTATGGTTTGATTATCGGGAGTTGTTCCGGCAAAATCTACCGCAGGTTGACCGATCTCCACCCGTTTCTTGATAGCGACAATCCGTTCCAGTTCTTTGATGTAATAAATATCTTTCAACGATGGATCGAACTGCGCCAGATTATCTTCAAGTTCTTTTACCGACAGATCGTTGGAAAATTCACGGTACAGAATGTACGCGGCAACCACCGATTTAGGTTCGGCACGCACAAGCGAATCGATACTGAAGTTATCGTGTTTTGACTGCAATTTGACATACAGATCGTTAGCTTCAGAACCCGAAATACGAGCCGTTCTTCGGTTAGCCACATCAATGGTTACGTCGATCGGTTTGTTCTCAATGAAAATGTAATAGGGACTGAAATTTTCGTTCCGGTCTGTGGTCAGGCCGTATAAGTCGGTACGCGGCACACTCCCTTTAAAGTGAAACTGTCCGTTTACAATTCGGGCGGAGTCAATGGTAAAGAACATTTTGTTCCGGAATTTCTTCAGGTAAACCTTCCCCCCCGAAGCATTGATTTTTCCGTTGATAGTAAACGACGGTGCCGGTTCGAACGAACTGAGGCCGGCAATAGCCAAAAATAGTACGAGTAATTTTAATTGCTTCATAATCAGAATTATTTTACGTCAAACCATAATTTTGTAGTCAACAGGTCTTTGCCCTGAGCGCTGATGGCCGCCTGATAACTAACTCCGTTCAACGATTGCTCGGTGCCGGGATAGAAAAAGCGCGACGGAATCTGTCCATCGAGAACGGTGGCCGGACCGGCCGTCAACACGGGATAATCGAGGCGGCGCCACTCGGCAAAAGCATCCAGCCCTTGTCCGAAAAAGGCAATCCATTTCTGAATTCCGATCGATTTGGCAAAGTTGCTGGCATCGTATTTTACGCTTGCCTGGTTCAAATAGTTGGAAATTACCGTTGCATCTGTTATCCCAAACTGGTTGAACGATGCGGTGATGGCGCTTTTGTACAGTTGTTCGGCATCGCCCGGAATATAGCCACGGGCAACAGCTTCGGCGCGTGCAAACAACACTTCGGAATAGCTGAATATAACCGCCGGCGATTGGGGCGCCAGAAAGTAAGTTCCTGGTTTCGACGTTTTGGCAAAGCCCTGACTGTTGGCATCGCTGTTGGACAAACCATTGGCACCGCCTACGTATTTTCCGACACTGGCATCCGACGGTAGTTGCGCATAAACTGGCAGGCGGGGATCCGACAGCTCATACAGTTTGTCGACCATCGTTTTCGAGATGCGGTAGTCGTCACGGGTATCGAACCAGGCCGAAGCCGGATTTTGCTGCGGCGAACTTGCATAGACAAACTGGAACGTGTCGCTATTACCGGCAAGCAATCCGGCAGCATCGCTCGTCGCCGCAATTGCAGCTAGCTTGGCCAAATCAGGTTCTCTGTCGGAAATCCGGAGGGCAATGCGAAGTCGCAACGAATTGACTAATTTCTTCCACTTGCTGATGTTGCCACTATAAACCACATCCCCGCTGACACTACCATTTGCTGTGGCTAATAACGACTGAGCCTGTGTCAGGTCAGCCAACAAACCGGTGTAGACTTCCTTCTGAGTATTGTATGCCGGTGTTATTTTCAAACCGGCCTCCTGATAGGGAATGGAACCGTAGGCATCCGTCAGTAACAAAAATACCCATGAACGTAACGTCAGGGCGATGCCTTTGTAGTTTGAACTTACCTGATTATCCTGAAAATTGAGAATGGTGTTCAGGTCGGTAATGAGCGTCGAATATCCTGTATTCCAAAGTGATGTAAAACTCGAGTTGGAAACGTCATAACGGTCGGGTTCGGCATACTGAATTTTTGCCCAGTGTTGTACAAACAATAATGAGGAATTGAAGTTGCTCTCCGAACCCCAGTAGAGGTCGGCTCCCTGTTTCAGGGCGCTTGTCAGCAGATACGCCGGCTGAGGCGTTTCGGTGGCGTTGGGGTTTTTATTAATCTCGTCCAACTGGCTGTTGCAGGCAACGGCAAGCAACGCTATGATTAGTAGGGGAAATATTTTCTTTATCATAAGAATGTTTTTTTAGAATTTTACGTTGAGATTGAGGCTATAGTTACGGGTTGTGGGCAATGCCAAACTTTCGAGTCCCTGACCGTTCCCGGTGTTGAGTGCCGTTTCGGGGTCGATATTCGGTACTGCTTTGTAAATAAAGAAGAGATTTCGTCCCGTGAGCGTAAGGCTTGCATCCTGCAATCCGATTTTTTTAATCAACCGCTTGCCAACATTGTAGGTTAGTTTTACCTCTCTGAGTTTCACAAACGTGGAACTATAGATATATGCCTCGCTGATATTGTACGAAGCTTTGTAATATTCCTGTGCGCTGATAACCGTAGTGTTGGGAGTTCCGTCAGCCAAAACACCTTTAAAAATCACGCCGTCATCGTAAATTGTTTCCCCGTTTGGAGCCGAAGTTCCGATGAGTAATTTCTTGCCGTTTGCTGAAAGATTACCCGGATAATAGTAGCTAAGGCCTCCATGGGCGGCATCACGACCAGGAAGTGTTTGTTTCAAAACACCCGTATAGTTTCCTGTTCTGTTGCTTCCCGAATAGAGTTTGCCTCCCACATTGGCATCGATAAGGAACGACAATTGCAGGTTCTTGTATGTCAAGGTGTTGGTGATTCCACCCAGCCAATCGGGAGTGTAGTGACCCAGCACCCGGTTTTGCGGATCGGCTTTGGGCAGTCCGTTAGCTCCTACAATAATATTTCCGTTGGCATCGCGCAAGTAAGCCGTGCCGTAGAGCGTTCCGTAAGCCTGACCCACCGAAGCCAGCACATCGACTCCGTTTGACGAGCCGATGGTATAATTCTGAATCTGACCGGCATAATCGAGAATTTTCACTTTGCTGCTGTTGCTCGAATAGTTCACTCCCACGTTCCATTTGAAATGACGGCTTTGTAACGGCGTACCTTCCACCTGCAATTCGATACCGTGGTTATTGATCTTCCCGGCATTAATCAATTGAGAAGTGTAACCGCTTGATGCCGTTGTCTTTATTTCAAGTATCTGATCAAAGCTGTTGGTGTTATAGTAGGCGAAATCAAGATGCAACCGGTTTTGCCAGAAGCTCGATTCCAGACCGAATTCCACCGAACGGGTAGTCTCGGGTTTCAGATCGGCATTCAACTTTCTCTGTGACGAGGTCTGGATCGGATTCCCGTTGAAAGCAGTTTGAAAATTGTAGACCGTAGCCAACTGATACGGATCGGCATCGTTTCCTACTTCCGACCATCCACCGCGCAATTTCAGAAAATCGAGCGTCTTGCTTTTTATTTTGAGTGCATCCGAAAGCACTAAACTTCCGTTGACAGAAGGATAGAAATAAGACCGGTTGTTGCTCGGCAATGTCGACGACCAGTCGTTACGACCCGTGATATTCAGATAAGCAAAATTCTTGTACGCCAGCTGGGCCGAGGCATATCCGCTGTATGCCCGCTGACGCGAGAAATAGTTGGATGATGCAAGCGCATCACGTGAATTGGTCAGCGTATACAAATCAGGCACTGCCAAACGGGGAGCCTTTTGGTAATTGTTGGCATAACTACGATTGCGCAGATTGAATCCGGCAAGCGCGTCTACGCTAAAATCCTTGTTCAATTTCTTGGTGTACTGCAATATCGCTTCGGTGTTGTTCTCGCTGACCGTGTAGGCATCTTCGGCATACGATCCGTACGGGGTGCCGCTGGTGCCGTACTTGATAATGTATTTACGGCGATCGTTGTAATAGTCGGTGCCGGTACGGAATCTGAAATTCAGGCCGTCTGCGATCTTCGCTTCGAGGTGAATGTCGCCGATGAGCCGGTTTTTATCCTGACTGGTAGTGTTGTAATAAGCATTCCAATAAGGATTGTTGTAGTAACTGTTGTTCCAGTTATTGTTCCAGTTGTTTTTCAGTTCATTGATATCGACCTGACGACCGAACCACAAAAACTGAAGCATAACACCGGCAGCACGGCCACCCGAAGGGCCTCCGGGCAAAGCAGGCGCATTGGTAACAATATAATCGGCTGTTGCTCCTATCTTGATATCTTTAGTCAATTGATAATTGGAGTTGATGCTGAAATTGGTTTTCTTGATTTCCGAATTGGGTACCGTCCCGTTCTGGCGCTGGTTATTCACTCCGAGGCGGAAATCGTATTTCTTATCCGATCCGGCAATAGAGATTCCGTTGTCGAGTGTCACGCCGGTTTGAAAGAAATCTTTCACATTATCGGGATGCGCCACAAAAGGCACTGCCACACCATTGGAAAAGAACTGAGGAATAAGCCGGCCATCCAGTTTCGGGCCCCAGCTTTCGTCCACACCGTCGTTTACGCCACCTCCTTTTCCGTCAACATAACTGAATTTGCCATTCGAGCCCTGTCCGAAAACATTCTGGTATTCGGGCAAAGTAGCTACATTCGACAGGGTAACGCCAGACGTGAGGGTAATTCCCAACCCTTTCTGACCTTTTCCCGATTTTGTAGTGATGAGAATCACACCATGTGCGGCACGTGATCCGTAAAGAGCAGCTGCATTCGGCCCTTTCAGCACATTGAGCGATTCGATATCCTCGGGATTGAGGTCGGCAATGGCATTACGGAAATCGCGGGTAGCTCCTCCTGAGTTCAACTGGGAGTTGTCCACCGGTACGCCATCTACCACAAAAAGAGGTTGGTTGTTACCGGCAATGGAGGTCTCACCACGAATAACAATGCGCGACGAACCCATATCTCCCTGTGAGTTGGTAATGCGAACCCCGGCCAGTTTTCCGGTAAGGTTATTGAGAAGGTTGGTCTCTTTGGTATTTTCCAGGTCTTTGTTTTGTAACGCCTGGACAGTATACCCCAACGATTTTTTCTCTTTGTTGATACCTAATGCCGTCACCACCACTTCGTCAAGAGTATTGGACTGATCTTTTAACGTGATGGTTACCGCCTCGTTTTCATATACATCTACTTCCTGAGTTTTGTATCCGACAGCTCTTACCTGAAGGGTCACCGGCAGAGCATGTTTGATAGAGAAACGGAAAGAACCATCCGCTTCGGATACCGTTCCGTTTGTTGTTCCAGCAATTGTGATGGTGGCACCAATGACAGGAACTCTCTTTGAATCAATTATCTGCCCGTGCAGAGAGATATTTTGTTGCGCATGAAGCAGAAAGGCCGAACCGGGAAGTAGTGCCAAAAAAGCATAAAACCGGAGGTGCTTTCTGGTGGATTGCACACAGGATCTGAGAATTTGGAATAATTTTGTCATACTCTAACTTTTTTAGATAAAGCGCCCTTAATGCCAATTGCAGTCGGATAAAAGGGGCGCTTTTTTGTTACAGATTAATGGTTAGTTATTGAATAGTGGATAGCAATTTTTCATCGATGTGTTCTTTTTGAAAGGCAAGGGTCGCTTCGTCGAGTTGCAGGAACCCGGCTGCATGATTGAATGCCTGTCCTTTCGTCAGAATCCATTTGATAAATGCGGTAACGGTTTTGTTTTCGCGTTGTTCCTGCGAAAGAACGAACCCGATTTTTTCTACCGGAATATTATCTACACTGCTGTGTTCCAGTAGTGATAAGGTATTGTCCAGATCCGGCAAGCTCAGCACCTCTCTTTGTTGTGTCTTTACATTGAGCGGTACCAGGGCAATGCCGTTGCTGAGCTTCCTGCTTTGAGTATCGAAAACATAACTGAGATTATTGAAGGTAATCCCGGTGGTATCTTTTCTGATCGCACTTAACAGGTAAATATCATCTCCTAATACCTTTTTCCCTTTCAACTCTTCCGGTTTTGCTCCGAAATACTTTGCAAGAGCAATGGAAGAAGGGGTGTTGTTGCCGCGGGAATAAACCGTAGCGGCAAATTTGCTTTTCGCCTCATTGTTGTCTTCTGCCAACTCATCGGCCTCTTCGAAGAAAATCTTTTTAAGCTGCTTCTTAGACAATCCGTTTTTCGGTATTCTTTCCAAAATAGGATTCTCCCGGTTGGTAACCGGTACCAGGGCATAACGGCCTACATAAGTAATTTGTTGACTGATTGTTAAGTCAGAGTCGGCTGGTTGCGACGTGATGACACTTAACGGACTCTCTTTTCCGGTGAGCGCTTGTAGTTCTTTGCTTGCCTGAAGTTCAGGGTTTTCCTTTGTGTACTCGGCAACCCATCGTTCAATCAAAGGATAGGTAAAGCGGGCATTTTTCACTGTTTGACCGGAAAGTTTAGTTTGAGCTGTAACTGTGGCAGTAAAAAGAAATGCTGCCGACAATATGTTGATAATTATCTTTTGCATAAATAAATGAGTTTAAATTTGAATCTTGTTGGGTAGCCCGGCGGGCAGGATCAGGGTTCATTATTCCGGGAGGAGATATACCTGAGAAGTTGCTGTTGAAGAAAGCGGTTGTCAGACTAAAAAACTTGTTGCAGACAAAAGCAAAATGATTTCATGATGGAACTTCTCCGGTGCAGGCCTCCGGAATTGTTTCTTGATTATCTCATGTTGTGGCTACAGCCACACATGGACATTCGGGTCATCATGTTCATTTTTGGATGCATAAGTTCTTTTTCTAAAATTTATTCAAAACGTATAATTGTCTTACCTATTAGCAATTAGCAACCTTAAAAATGGGATGTGAAATCGTCAGGTGCTATAAATATGTTTTACAGCACAAAATTCGGGGTTTTATTGCTCTTCCAAAATCCCTTCTGTGTGGTATTTTCATACCATATATGTGGTACGTGTTTGTAAAAATTGATAAAGAAGGTCTGGCTTGGGAAGAAGAAATGAAGAAAAAAAACGTTTGAGGAAAAGAGGGAGGTCCAACGGGACGGAGGCTTTTTAAAAAAGAAGCAGCAGGCAAAACTGCCTGCTTCTGTCAATTCAAAATTGTCCCCGGCTGGCGCAGATTCAGCAAAGGTAATCAGTTACAAACTGATTCTTTTTTGCGTCCAAGCTACACTTCGTTAAGCTTGAACGAGAATCTGCCATACTTGCGCCATCAGGAGATAACAATTATTCTACGAATCTACTCTTATACTTTTCATAATCATTTCTTACATCATGAGCTAGTTCATCTAAAAAAGATTCTCCCATTGCATTAAAAGAGTTAACTTCGTTTTCTGACAAAACTATCTCTCTTTCAAACAAACCTACTGTTCCACATAATACGGATAAAATTATTGCCCCATTTTCATCTTCGTATAGTGAATAATTCCATTTTTTCGTAAAAATATTTTTCATTTTATACTATTTTCTATATATTTCCCTTTCGGTATATTATTTATAACAGCTTCTGAATATCCTGTAGGTAAATAACCACCAGGGATCCATTCTGAGTTTGCCCCCGGCTGGCGCAGGTTTAGCGATAGCGTAACCTGTGGCCAAACCAAGCAATCCTTTTTTAGCAAACCATAAGCTGATTCATTAATTTGTTGTACCAGCACTCGGCTCGGCGTAACCTCTTGCCAATGTCGTTACGACCAGGCAAGCTTCTGCTTCCCAAATACCTATCAAATGTAGCAATATTTCTTATAAACAAAAAAGCAACAGCTTATTATGCTATTGTTCAATGATTCTTTTCATGTTGTTGCTACCGATTGGCTTGTTCAAGCGAAAAATTAACTTCGGTGAATGTTATTTCGCCCGGAAGCAGAGAGAGGATGTTTTGGAATAAGAGGTTCGTCTGGCGGTTGCGGTTTACGTTATGGTTTACCTTTCTGCGCAAAACGAATCAGGGTGAAGGATGGAAATGAGGTTTTGTAAAAATAAAAAAGCACTTAAACTATTGAATTTAAGTGCTTTTGAGTGACCCCGGAGGGGCTCGAACCCTCGACCCATTGATTAAGAGTCAATTGCTCTACCAACTGAGCTACGGAGTCATTTCGGGCTGCAAAGGTAAAATAAATTATTGATTTTTGTTCGTTTTTATGCTGTTTTTTTCAATAAAATCGTGTTGTCTTATTGTTCGGGTCTGTTCGCAAGACTTTCTTTACATATTGCTACCGTAATATGATAACAGCTCTGGTGATGTTCCTTTTTGATAAGGAAACGGCATTGCCGGCGCATATCAATTAAAGTCTCGGCAAAAATGCGAGGTACTTTGGCCGGATAGGCAACCGTGTCGCCATCCATGAATTTATTGTAAGTGATATCGAAGGTGGTGCCGTACCGGTGAGCCGAATTATTGCTGGCGTTACCGTTGTGTCTGCCCAGTTTATGTTGGCTTTCGTCAGTCCGCAATACAGAAGTAACCACAAAACGGTAATCCTTCATCTTGTTTTCTTTTAGTCTCTTCTGGAATTCTACTCCGATATCTTTCAATAAGTTAACGGCTTCAGGGACCAGATACGGATGAGAGTGTCGTAGCTCATCGATATGGAAGAACTTACAATCAACCAGGTGAACCAATATGTCTTTCTTAACCAGCACATCGGCGGCTTTCAAAAAATCACTGTCAGTATCGAATGTTTGTTTTAGTCCTCCTACCTGAGCATGTTCCAGCTGCACATCGTTGAGGTCGTCCAGTAATTCGGACGAACTGATGGGTGCTGCGGCATCTTTGCAGAAGTCGCAGGTGCAGGTATGAACACGAAACATACGTGGTTGCAGGTAAGGTCGTATGAAAAGGGCTGCTATTACTATTGCAATCAGCAGCAAACTTAGTAATATAAAGAGGTGTAGGTGGTATTTCTTTTTTCGTCTCATCATTTTTCTGTCAGATGCAAAAATAGCATTTATTTTCTGTCCGCAGGAAGTAAACCTGCCAAAATTGCCGTTTTTTTTTGTGGCACAGGCTTTGATTGTAATAGTATCTATTTCGGTAAGAAGGTTCAACAGCCTTCTTATAAAAATAAAAAAATGGCCAACTTTGCCCATAAAATGGCCAAAGCATTGGCAAAAGGCAAAAGGATTAGTTATATTTGTGGTATAAACAAGAAAGGGAATAATAATGGAAAACCGATTTTCGGATAAATTAAGAGATGTGCTCAGCTATAGCCGTGAAGAGGCGGAACGGTTGGGTAACAGCTATATAGGACCGGAGCACCTGATGCTTGGGCTGATACGCGATGGCGAAGGAAAGGCCATCGAAGCCCTCAATTTGCTGCATACCGATCTGTCTCAACTAAAAAAGAAGATTGAAGATCAGGTTAAAACAGATAATGTTGTATCAGCCAGCGATTTGACAGTGCCGAGAAATACGGAACGAATACTTAAGATTTTGTATCTCGAAGCTCGTTCGTTGAACAAAAGTATTGCAGATACAGAGCATCTTCTGCTAGCAATATTGAAGGAAAAGGATAATTTACCTGCTCAGCTTCTTGGAGGCGAGGATGTGAATTATGACAATGTACGTGGTTTGATAGAAGAGAAAAAAGACATTCATATGGGTGGTGGATTTCCAAACGATGAGGATGATGATGAAGAACTTAGCGGTTCAAAATTGTCAAACCAAAAATCGGACAAGCCAGGCACGAAAGAGGTTGGCGATACTCCTGTTCTGAATAATTTCGGGAGCGACCTGACCAAAGCTGCGCGTGAAAATCTGCTCGATCCTGTTGTGGGACGTCAGCGTGAAATAGAACGTGTTGCTCAGATTCTGAGTCGCCGTAAAAAGAACAATCCAGTTCTGATTGGCGATCCTGGCGTGGGTAAATCGGCTATTGTAGAGGGACTTGCCATGCGTATTGTGCAGCGTAAGGTTCCGCGTACACTCTTCGAAAAGCGGATCATCGCACTGGATATGGCTTCGATCGTGGCTGGAACAAAATACCGAGGACAGTTTGAAGAACGTCTGATCGCCATCCTGAATGAACTGAAGAAGAATCCTCAGATCATCCTGTTTATCGACGAAATTCATACTATTGTAGGTGCCGGTGGAGCTGCCGGATCATTGGATGCGGCTAATATTTTGAAGCCGGTTTTGGCCCGTGGAGAGATACAGTGCATCGGAGCAACCACGCTGGATGAATACCGTCAAAGCATAGAGAAAGACGGAGCTTTGGAGCGCCGCTTCCAGAAAATTGTGGTGGAACCGACTACACCGGAGGAGACACTGGAAATTCTGAACAACATCAAGTCACGGTACGAAGATCACCACCGTGTGATATATACTCCCGAAGCAATTGCGGCTTGTGTCAAATTGACAGACCGCTATATTACCGAACGTTGTTTCCCGGATAAGGCAATTGACGCCCTGGATGAATCGGGATCAAGGGTTCATATTTCCAATATTGTAGTTCCGAAGGAGATTGAGGCACTGGAAAAAGAACTTGAAGAGGCAAAACAGGCAAAGCAAAAAGCAGTAGAAAATCAGCAATTTGAACTTGCAGCCGAATACAGAGATCACGAAAAGAAGTGCCACGAACGGTTGGAGGAAGCCACTTTGCGTTGGGAAGAATCGACCAAAGAACAACGTCAGGTTGTGGATGCCGATAAGGTAGCCGAAACTGTTGCCATGATGTCGGGCGTGCCTATGCAGCGTATTGCGCAGGCCGAAAATGAGCGACTGATTGAAATGCAGGACGGAATTAACAAAAAAGTGATTGGCCAAACGGCAGCTGTAGAGAAAGTTGTAAAGGCGATACAGCGTAACAGAGTCGGGCTGAAAAACCCGAATAAACCTATTGGCGCATTTATTTTCCTGGGACCTACCGGTGTTGGTAAAACTCACCTTGCCAAACAATTGGCTCAGTTCATGTTCGGATCGGATGACTCGTTGATCCGGGTGGATATGAGCGAATATATGGATAAATACACCGTATCGCGCCTTATCGGAGCACCTCCGGGTTATGTAGGTTACGAAGAAGGTGGCCAGCTGACCGAGAAAGTGAGAAGAAAACCGTACTCGATCATCCTGTTGGACGAAATAGAAAAGGCTCATCCCGATATTTTCAACATTCTGTTGCAGGTGTTTGACGAAGGGCATTTGACTGACGGTCTTGGACGACGCATTGATTTTAAGAATACGATTATCATCATGACCTCCAATGTGGGAACACGGCAATTGAAAGAATTTGGAGCCGGTGTTGGTTTCCGTTTGGAAGAAAACGATTTGTCGACGGCGTCGGAACGTTCACGGAGCGTGATTCAGAAAGCGCTGAACAGAACCTTCGCTCCTGAATTCCTCAACCGTGTGGATGACGTTATTATGTTCGATCAGTTGAGCAAAGAGTCGATCCTGAAGATTGTTGATCTTGAATTACAGGGTCTTTACAACCGGATCGAGAGCCTTGGATATCGCCTGGTGCTGACAGACGAAGCAAAAGAGTTTGTCGCCAACAAGGGATATGACGTTCAGTTTGGAGCACGTCCATTGAAACGGGCTATTCAGAAATACGTTGAAGATGAGATGGTTGATATAATTATGAGGGCAACAATTGCTCCCGGTGACACAGTTACAATGATTGTGAACACCGAAGAGGAAAAACTCTCCGCTCATATTGATCATCCGGAACCACAAACAACATAAATACAGTAAATTAAAGCCATTTCGTTATTCGGAATGGCTTTTTTGTTTACTATTATTGTGTTAGAATATTTGCCGTTTTGGCATTACATTTTGAAAGAAAACTGCTAACTTTGCTTATATTTTAATAGTGAAACCATTGTTTTTGCTATGTGCAGAAAAACAATGTATTAGTTTCTATCCTGCATTGACGGGAGGAGAATAAGAACCGAAAGCAAAGCTCTTTTCTTCTACTTTTCTATGAAGGATAGATTTATTGTTTTGTAGAGCGATGCAAAGCGTCGGGAATTCATGGCATCATTTATCTAAAACTAATCTATAATGAAGAATAAAGTTGTTACGTTTGGAGAAATACTGTTGAGGCTCACAGCTCCGGGATACCTCCGTTTTGCGCAGGCAAAGGAATATGTGGCTACATTTGGTGGCAGTGAAGCAAATGTTGCTGTTTCACTTGCCAATTTCGGAGTTGATACTGAGTTTGTAACACGTTTACCGCAAAATGAAATAGCACAAAGCTGTCTGAGCCAGCTTCGTTCGTACAATGTGGGTACGCAGCACATTGCTTACGGAGGGAAACGTCTGGGTATCTATTTCCTCGAAAATGCTTCTATATCACGTGGATCGAAGGTGGTTTACGACCGTGCCGATTCTTCTTTTGCCACGATTGTTTCGGGCATGATCGACTGGGAAAAGGTGTTTGCCGATGCTACCTGGTTTCACTGGTCGGGTGTGGCAGCAGCTTTATCACCAGAGGCCGCCGATGTGTGCCGCGAAGCTATTCATGCAGCTGATCGGTTGGGTCTGACCATATCCTGCGATCTTAACTTCCGGAAGAACCTTTGGAATTACGGGAAAACAGCTCCGGAGGTATTGCCCGAAATGGTAGCTTACAGCGATGCTGTTTTTGGCAGTCACGACGAATATCTCAAGGTTCTGGGCATTTCAATGGCCGATTTCAAAGCCGTAGATACCAGCTACCAAATGGATCTTGTCAGTTACGAAAAAGCAGCCAAAGAGATGGTGATAAAATTTCCTCGCTGCAAGAAAGTATTTATCGAATTCCGTAATACGATCAACGCCAATCACAACACGCTTGCCAGTGTTCTGTATTCCAACGGAACATTGAAACATACCCGCGTTTACGACATTACTCACGTGGTTGATTGTGTCGGAGTTGGTGACGCATTTGTGGGAGGCATGATTTACGGTATGATTGCTTATCCTGAAGATGACCAAAAGGCATTAGACTTTGCTCAGGCAGCTTCTACTCTGAAAAATACCATTCAGGGCGACTTTAACCTTGTATCGGTTGCCGAAGTGGAAGGCCTCATGAAAGGCGACGGCTCCGGACGTGTTTCAAGGTAAGGAAAATTTATTATATTTGCACAAAAGTTAACCTTAATATAGGCGTACAAAAGAGAACTTTTGTGCAAATTT
The DNA here is from genome assembly GCF_009712605.1 of Paludibacter sp. Lineage (GTDB taxonomy): Bacteria > Bacteroidota > Bacteroidia > Bacteroidales > Paludibacteraceae > Microbacter. The sequence continues at coordinate 21,182 of NZ_WASO01000003.1, forward strand.
TCTTCTCTTTGTGGACGAATATATTAATTGATTTTCAATTAATTATGTCATACAATATTTTGTCCATCAATCCTGGATCAACTTCTACCAAAATTGCGCTCTACCAGGACGAGCATTGCGTGTTTACGTTAAATATTGACCATACTTCCGAAGAGCTGAGGCACTTCAAAAAGGTAAACGACCAGTTCGAATTCAGAAAAAATCTGATACTGAATGCGCTCGAAAAGGCTGGTGTCGACCTGCAATCGCTTAATGCGATAGTGGGGCGGGGTGGCATGGTGAAACCTGTAGAATCGGGGGTTTATGAGATGAATGCCCGGTTGCATGAAGATTTGGTGCTGGGTATTCAGGGAGAACATGCCAGTAGTCTTGGAGGCTTGTTGGCTGAAGCAATGGTTGCCGACATTCCGGGTGCCCGTGCTTTTATCGCCGATCCGGTGGTGGTAGATGAAATGACAGATGTAGCCCGGGTCCTGGGACACGCTCTCTTTCATCGCAAGTCAATGTTTCATGCACTAAATCATAAGGCCATCAGTCGTTTGTATGCCAAATCGGTAGATAAACCGTATGAAGAACTGAATCTGGTGGTTGCCCATTTGGGAGGAGGCGTAACGGTAGGTGCTCATCAACGCGGGCGGGTCATCGACGTAAACGATGGCATTAGCGGATCAGGACCTTTTTCGTCCAACCGTTCGGGCCAGCTACCGGCGGTGGATGTCGCAAAGCTTTGTTTTAGTGGCGAATATATGCTAGACGATGTTAAGCAGATGATTAACGGCAAAGGCGGTGTAATGTCGCTGATGGGAACCAGTGACATGCGCAAAGTCGAACATCGTGCATTGCAGGAAAATGACCCGAAGGCAAAGTTGGTGATGGATGCGATGGCTTACAATGTTGCAAAGGAAATTGGCGCTATGGCAACGGTTCTTGAAGGGAAAGTGGATGCTATCCTGTTGACCGGAGGAATTGCCTATTGTAGCTATATCGTGGATGATATCACCCGTCGGGTTTCGTTTATAGCTCCGGTGAAGGTTTATCCGGGCGAAGATGAAATGGGAGCACTTGCAATGAACGGACTGGCCGTATTGCGCGGAGCTCCTGTTAAGGTTTATACCTGAAGCAATTAATATTATATCAATTTCAAGTGCCGACCTCTCCTCTCACGACGACTTCGTGTCGGAGTCAGATATTTATCGTCTGACCCAACCTCCTCCCCCAAGGGGTGGAGGAGTAAGGCAGTGAAATATTTAGAATTCATTTATTTTGCAGATTTTCCCCCTCTCTTCGGGAGAGGTGCTAGGGGAGAGGTCAAATGCGAAAATTAAGAACAGTCTTAAACGGTATAATGTCTGCTATTCTTCTGCTTCAGCAATTACGAACTTAACATCGTTGTTTTTCAGCCATTTGATGTCGTCTGCCGTAATTTTGGAGTCGGTAATCAGATAGTTGATTAATGACAATGCACCCAGACTGGCAAACGAACTTTTACCTATTTTAGAGGAGTCGGCAACCAGAAATGTTTCATTGACCGAATCGATCATGGCTCTCTTTACACAAATGTCGCTAATCCCCGGATAAGTTAAACCCGACTTCAAGGCGATACCTGCAGTGGCTAAAAAGAGCTTGTCTACATGCAGGCTTTGAAAAAAATCAGCGGCTTTTTGCCCGGTTAGCGAAAGAGTGGGGGCCTTGAATTCGCCTCCGGTGACAATCACGGTAATGCCCATTTGCGCTCCTAGGATAAGAGCAATATTCAGTGCATTGGTAATGACAGTGAGATTTCGGTAGTTCGTTAACAGTTTTGCAATTTCTGTCGTAGTTGATCCCGAGTCGAGTATGATAGTGTCGCCGTCGGCAATGAATTCTACGGCTTTGCGGGCAATGGCTATTTTTTCGGCAATATTATCCTGGTTTTGCAGGTTGAAAGTGCGAATATTCGAATCGTTATCTTTCAGGTAGGCTCCACCATGTTCGCGAACGATAATGTTTTCCTTCTCCATTCGTTCAAGATCCTGACGTATAGTTACCTCTGTTACTTTAAATATACGGCTCAGATCTATTACTTTAGCATGACCTTTTTCCCGAATAAGTTCCAGTATTTTTTCGCGTCGTTGGTTTGGGAGCATATTGGTTACTTTTGAAGATAATTTCTGTATTCTTTGATCTGGGTAATGGATATCAATTTTACGGAGTGTTGCTTAGCAACTTCTACAAGGTCATCCCAGCGTGCCATTGTGCCATCGTCGTTCATTACTTCTACTAACACGCCGGCAGGTTTCAAACCTGCAAGACGGGGTAAATCCACCGAGGCTTCGGTGTGTCCCATTCTTCCCAAAACGCCATCAGCATGAGCAATGAGTGGAAATATATGTCCCGGACGCGCCAGATCTTCGGGTTTGGTATTGACATCCACAAGAGCATTGACTGTCATTGCACGGTCGTAGGCTGAAATGCCGGTAGTGCAACCATGCCCTTTCAGGTCGACGGATACCGTAAAGTTGGTGATCATTAAAGCTGTGTTGCTTTGCACCATTCTGTCCAGTTGCAATTCCTTACAGCGTTCTTCTGTAAGAGCTGCACAAATAAGGCCTCTTCCATATTTAGCCATAAAATTGATGATTTCCGGGGTTGCCAACTCGGCTGCGGCAATAAAATCTCCTTCATTTTCGCGGGCAACATCATCAAAAACCAACACAATTTTACCTTGTTTTATATCTTCGATGACCTCTTCTACTGTATTCAGCGGCAGTGACATATCGGCGATTGTATTTAGTATGCAAAGATACGGTTTATTTACCGAAACCCGGTTTCTTGCTTTTGACTGAACAGCTTTTGATGAGTCCAATAACTTGTTATATATCAAATTGTATTGTTTTTTGTCCGGCGAACATGAAACTTCTTTAATTTTCATGTTATTATTAAAAATAAGGAGAACGAGGGTTGATATAGATTTTATCAATATTCATATTTATTTCTATAAAAGTATAATCCGAAGATTTCCGCATTATATTTGCAATCACAATCAGATTTTAACACGTACTGATATCGATAAAAAATAAAGACTGACCGATTGAAGTTCAACGAATTTTGAACTGTTGACCAGGTGGTAAATTACTAACTATTAATATTTTCAACGATGAAATACGAATTACAGGCACTGCCATATGCAGCAGACGCATTAGCACCAAAAATGAGTGAAACAACCGTTAACCTCCACTGGGGGAAACATGTGCAGACATATATCAACAACCTGAACGGGTTGATTCCGGGCACACCGTTTGAAGAAGCTTCGCTCGAGGAAATTGTAAAGAAAGCCGAAGGCCCCATTTTTAATAACGGCGCTCAGGTATGGAACCATACTTTCTTTTTCTGGCAATTTGCCCCGAAACCTGCCGCCTCGAAACCTTCGGGAGCTCTGGCAGCCGCTATCGATAAAAGCTTTGGCTCATTCGACGCTTTCAAAGAACAATTCACAAAAGCCGCAGTTACATTGTTTGGCTCGGGATGGGCATGGCTGGTAAAAAAAGAAGACGGTTCGCTCGAAATCGTTCAGGAAAGCAATGCAGGCAATCCGCTGAAGAAAGGCTTGATCCCTGTGCTTACCTGCGACGTGTGGGAACACTCGTACTATGTTGATTACCAGAATCGTCGCGCTGATTTTGTGGCAACCTTCTGGGAATTGGTCGACTGGTCGGTGGTAGAAAAACGGTACTAATAACCAACCGATAAAAACCAACGAATTATGCTTAGCAAACTGTTAGAAAAGGAAATCAACGACCAAATCAATTACGAATTCTGGTCGGCTCAACTCTATCTCTCCATGTCGGCTCATTTTTCCGATTTGGGATTGCCGGGATTTGCTCACTGGATGTATGTTCAGTATCAGGAAGAGACCACTCATGCCATCAAATTTTTCAACTACGTGATTGAACGTGGCGGCAAGGCAGTGGTTCAGCCTATCAAAGAAGTACCGACAAACTGGGATTCGGTGTTGAGCGTTTTTGAAGAAACGATGGAACACGAACAGAAAGTGACCGCTCGTATCAACCATCTGGCAGATACCGCTGTAGCAGAAAAAGACCATGCCACTCTGAGTATGCTGCGTTGGTTTATTGACGAGCAGGTAGAAGAAGAAGCAAATGCGAAAGCTATTGTCGATACTCTGAAGCTGGTAAAAGACAACGGTTATGCCATTTACTCTCTCGACAAAGAACTGGCTGCCCGTGTATTTGTAGATAGCACACAAACCGGCACTAACGCGTGATGCACTCAGGGTCGGTTTAGCATGTATCTTTACTCATAGGTTAACTCCCGCAGATTAAAATCGTATCTGTGGGAGTTTTTTATCTGTTCCAGATCTCCCAGGCCTCCACGGCCTGACCTTCCAGCATTTCCAGTCCGTTTTTGATGGCAGCACCTTTTTCTTGCCCCAGAGCTAAAAAGCGGGTGAGGGGAGGATTGTACACCAGGTCGTAGAGCAAATGATCGGGGGTGACAAGCTCGTACGGAATAGCCGGAGCTTCGTCGTCGTGCGGGAAGGTGCCCACCGGCGAAGCGTTGACAATCACCGTGTACTCATTCATAATCTCTTCATTCAACTGGTCGTAAGTTAGACCATCCTTGAGGGGAGAACGAGAGACCAGCGTCGAGGAAATGTTCAGTTCTTTCAATCCATAAATAACGGCTTTGGAAGCACCACCGGTTCCCAGTACAAGCGCCTTTTTGTGATGAGGCTTGAGCATGGGGCGGATCGTTTCGCGAAAGCCCACCACGTCGGAGTTGCTGCCTGTGAGCAGGATGTGTTCTCCGTCGCGTACAATGCGGATCACGTTGACGGCGCCGATTTCAGCTGCCCGTTCGTCGAGTGCGTCAAGGAACGGAATTACCTGCTCCTTGTAGGGAATGGTTACGTTGAGGCCGATGAGACGTTCGTCTTTCAGCACCTCCGGCAACAAGGCAATATCGTCGATGTCGAACAATTCGTAGGCGGCATCAATGCCTTCGCGTTCAAATTTCTCGGTAAAATATTTCTTTGAAAACGAATGACCCAGCGGGTGCCCTATTAATCCGAAAAGCAGCATAATGATTTGGGGATTTGAAGATTGGAGAATTGGAGGATGAAAGGCATTCTCAAATTTCAATCTTTGTTCTTTATTCTTTGATCTTTCTTCTATGTTATAATTCCACTTTACCTTTCCCCTGGCGGACAATTTCGGGTTCTTCACCTGTGCAGTCGATAACGGTAGATGGTTTGATATTTCCGAAACCACCATCGATTACCATATCCACTTCATAAATGTACTTTTCGCACATCAGTTCGGGATCGGTCAGATATTCAAGCACATCATCGTCGTCGTCACGAAGAGAGGCAGAAAGAATAGGGTTGCCCAAAGCCTTTACCAGTTCTATAGTGATATTGTTGTCCGGAACACGAATACCGACTTCCGACCGTTCTTTGAACAACTTGGGTAGTTTGTTGCTACGGTTCAGGATAAAAGTAAACGGGCCGGGCAATAAACGTTTCATCAGTTTAAAAGTATTGTTGTCGACCTTGGCAAATTCGCTGAGGTGGCTCAGATCAGAGCAAACGATTGACAAATGCGCTTTGCTCGGGTCAAGGTTACGGAATTTGCAGATTTTTTCTACCGCCCGGGCCTGGAAAATGTCACATCCGAAGGCATACACGGTATCGGTAGGGTAGATAATAACGCCGCCGTTTTTCAATACCTCCACGGCTTGTTCCACGGCTTTTGGGTTGGGATTTTCAGGGTAGATTTTCAGTAGCATAAGGTTATTTACAATTTTTTCATTGACGATTTACGATTTGGGAGCTTTACCATAAAGGAGGCAAAGTGCATCACAAAATAGATAAAGAAAACTTAGTGTTTTTGGTGACATCCTTCGTGAACTTTGTGGTTAATCAAATTTCATTGACACTTTATTGATTCACCTGTTTATAGAGTACCTCAAATTGCTCCGTCATAGCTTCCCAGGTAAAACGCTTGCGTTCTTCGGCAATCGTTTCTGCAAAATGCGGAGCACCCCCGATGGTATAGAATTTCTCAATTGCTGCGGCAATGCTTTCGGGTGAAGATTCGGCAACAAAACCCGAGCGTCCGTCGGAAACAATTTCTGCCAGTCCGCCCACGTTGGTAACAATCATCGGAACCGAGAACTGGTAGGCAATCTGTGTTACACCGCTTTGGGTTGCATCTTTATAGGGTTGTACCACCACATCGACAGCCGAGAAGTAATATTTCACTTCGTCGTCGCGGATAAAGGAATCGTGAACCAAAATATCATTCTGAAGTCCAAGTGCTTCAATTTGAGCGGTATATTTTTCTTTATTGTTGTAGTATTCGCCGGCAACAATCACTTTCTTTCCTTTTGTCAGCCCTTTATCTTTCAATAGTTTCCATGCGTCAATCAACAGGTCGAGCCCTTTGTAGTCCCGGATAATGCCGAAGAAAAGCAGGTATTGTGTATCTTCCGAAAGATTCAGGTGGGTAATGGCTTCTTTTCGTTCCATGCGTTCCCCGAAGTTGGCAAATACCGGATGCGGAGAGAAAAGTGCCGGTTTGGAGGTCGTGAATTTATCGAGATCCTGTTTTACCTGCTGCGACATGTAGACAAACCCGTCGACGGAACGGACAAAATAGTGTGTCAGCCATGAATCGAAAAAGTGAGCTTCGTGCGGCACCACATTGTCGAGTTGCGACAGGATGCGGGTATGTTTGTTGCTTTTTGCAAGATAACAGATAGTTCCGAGGCAGGGAGCCAGAAAAGGTGTCCAGTATTTTACCAGTACCATATCGGGACGTTCTTTTCGGATGCGCAGACCCATACGTATCCAGTTGAACGGATTGACCGAATTTACACAGCGTTCGATGTCGATGCCTTCCGGTGCTACCGATTCGGAGTATTGCGTTTTGCCGGGGAATAGAAAATTGGGATACTGTACGGTAAAGGTTTTTACGTTCACCTGTTTCCCTTTTTTGAGGAAAGTACGAGCCAGCATTTCATTGAACGAAGCTATTCCTCCACGGTAAGGATAAGCTGTTCCAAGTATGGTGATTTTGTTCATAGTATCAGTTATGTTGTTATGAGCAACAAAGTTACGCTATTTATTCGAAAAACCGCATGATGGCTTCAATAACGGGAACCATTACGGCAGTGACTACTCCCATTAATCCGATGGCCAGTCCGCTGATGGCGCCTTCCACAGCACCAAGCTCCATGGCACGGGCGGTTCCTACGGCATGTGCGGCCGAACCAAGTGCCAGTCCGCGTGCCAGTTTGCTTTCAATGCCCAGTTTTTTAAGAACAAACGGCCCGATAACTGCTCCGAAAATGCCGACAAGAATCACTACAATGGCCGTCAGGGCGGGGATGCCGCCCGAATGGGCACAAACCGTAACGGCAATGGGAGTGGTGATGGATTTCGGTTCGAGCGAGGCAACAATGCGTGGATCCGCACCTAAAGCTTTGGCAATGAGGATTACACTTACGATCCCTACCACGCTACCCACTAAAATAGCGGTCACCATAGCAGTGATGTTACCTTTCATGTGAGTCATTTGTTCGTAAAGCAGATAACCCAACGCCACTACTGAAAGGCCAAGCATAAAGTCAATGATTTTTGTTGCTTCGGCATACTCCTGATAGGGAATATCGGCGGTCTTGATTCCGGCAATGATAACCAGTAAGGAAGTGATCAGCGGATGCAGCAACATTATCTTTGTTTTGCGGTAGCTCCACAAAGCAACCACATAGACACCAATGGTAAACGTCAGTAAAAACAGTTGGGAATGAATGAGGTTATGCATCTTTCTTTCCCTCCATCTTTTGAGCGATCAGTGCCACAACGACAAGCACCAGCACAGTGCTGACGGCCGACGCAATGGTAATTGCCGTTAAAAATTTGCCAATCAGGGCATAAGATGCTACCAGACCAACGCCAAGCGGAATGAAAAACAGCATCATGTTGTCCAGAAAAAAAGTGGCTGACTTGCGCACTTGCTCCGGTTTGATGATCTTAAAAACCAATGAAAGAAAGAGCAACAACATGCCCATGATGCTTCCCGGGATAAAATTGCCAATAAGATAGGCAACCAATGTTCCCAGAAAATAGTAGAATAAAAGAATGAAAATCCCTGCCATAAGTCTGAAAATTAATAGAATAAATATGAAGGATTTTATGGTAGAAATTAAGGCGGATAATACAAAACAACTTGTTTGTTTTGCGGTTGCAAAGATACATACAATCTGCCGAAAAGCGTTTCCCTGATTTCGGAGTTGACGTAATATTTTGTTACTTTGCAGAATAAATAGAAATAAAAAGTTTACTCAGGCCCTTAAAGAGCAAACAATATGATAAAGTACAAACGTATAGCGGTAAAAGTAGGCAGTAACGTGTTGACTCGTCCCGATGGGCGGTTGGATGTTACGCGGGTTTCTGCCATTGTCGATCAGATTTCTGTATTGCATAAAGCCGGTGCAGAGATAATTTTGATCTCTTCCGGAGCTGTAGCCTCTGGACGAAGCGAGGTTAAGCCGCACAAAAAACTGGATGCCGTTTCAGCACGACAGCTGTTTTCTGCTGTGGGACAGGCCAAACTGATTAATCGCTATTACGAACTTTTTCGTGAACAGGGCATTGCCTGCGGACAAATTCTTACCACAAAGGAAAATTTTGGGAGCCGTTCGCTTTATTTGAACCAGAAAAACTGCATCAGTGTGATGCTCGAAAATAAGGTGATTCCCATTGTAAATGAAAATGATACGACTTCCATCACCGAATTGATGTTTACTGATAATGACGAACTATCGGGTTTGATGGCAACGATGATGGACGTGGATGCATTGATTATTCTCAGCAATGTGGATGGGATCTACAACGGCAATCCGTCGGATCCGGCCTCTCATGTTATCCGGCAAATACTTCCCGGCCAGCAGGATATGGACGACTACATCTCTGATCAGAAGTCGACCCTCGGGCGGGGAGGAATGCATACCAAATGTGCCATTGCTCAAAAGGTAGCCGCCGAAGGTATTGCGGTAATGATAGGCAACGGAAAGAAAGAGAATATTCTGCTCGACTTGCTTAAAAAGCCGGAAACCACGGTATGTACCTTATTTGTTCCCAGCGAAAAAGAAATTTCTAGCGTGAAAAAGTGGATTGCGCACAGCGAAGATTTCGCCAAAGGTGTTGTTTATGTAAACGCCGGAGCAGAAGAGGCGCTGCTTGACGAATCGAAAGCCAGCAGCCTTCTGCCTGTCGGTATTTCGCGCATTGAAGGTGAGTTTGAAGAAGGTGATATTGTAAAGATCATTGGCGAAAGCGGTCGCACGATTGGGGTGGGGAAGGTTCAATACGACTCTGCTTCAGCGCGAAAGTTCGTCGGTAAAAAGGGGCACAAGCCTTTTATCCATTACGATTACATGAGTTTAGACTAACATGATAAAGGCTCCCAACAGGGAGCCTTTTTTTGTATTATTGAGCGATTGCTTTTTCCAGATCTTCTACTTTTTCGGGCAACGCCACTATTTTATTTGTTTTTGCATCGACCAAAATCATCACCGGGGTTGATAAAATGAAGTAAGCATTAGCTTCGGGGCTGTTGATACCTCCTTCAGCTTTACTGTGTTTCCATCCTGCCAGTTTTGGTTTTGCTTCTTCCCATGCTTTGATTTCAGTTGCGGTATAATCCACACTGATGGCAAAAACTTCCATCAGACGTTTACCACCAACCTGCAAATACCAGGGATAGAGTTTTTGCATCAACTCTTTACAGTGCTGGCAATCGGCTGACCAAAACAGAACCAGTTTATATTTTGAGTTAGTTTTGTAGTTGAGGAAAGATATCTGTTTTCCTGTCGCGTCGGTAGTCATGAAATCAGGCGCGACTGCTCCCGGACGAATCGTTTCAATACCCTGAAGGCGCCGCTCAATTTCCAATCGCTTGGATGTCAGACAACGAGGATCTTCGAGATAAGGCTGCAACATTTGCATCCCTTTTGAAATATTGAAGCCTTCATATCCTTTATAAAAATAATCAACCATCCAACCATACACCAAAGGGTGTCCGTTTTTGGCTTTCTCGATAGCCATTTTTCCGGCCAAAGTGAACAAAGAATCACGGAGAGCCACGTTAGTTGCCATTGCTCCATAGAGATTTACATACTTGTTCATCCAGTCTTTTATGTCAGGTGTTTTGATTATCAGAGGATCCTGAAAATCACTTTCGTCAAAGTAGTGACTGATAAAACTGTTGACTCTTTCTGTTTCTGTCCCATTCCAGTTGATTGGCTGCACTTTCTGAAATCCGAATGTTTTAGATACAAATGTTTCGCTATGCTGTGCAGTTAGTTCATCAATCCATTTATTGTAAGAATTTCTACGGGCTTCGAATTCTTTAGTTCCCATTTTAAAAAATTCAGAGTGGGGTTGGTCATAGGACAAAAGGAAATTCTGCAATAAGACAACCTGCTCTCTTTTTTTAGAGTTGTCTTTCATAAAAGAGTCATAGAGACTATTTTCCAATTCTCCTTTTTGAAAATAGGTACTGTCTGGTTTGCCGATAGCTTTCGGATTTACCCAAAGCTCTATACTCTGTTCGTTGGCAAAAAAATATTTTTCGGAAGGGTAGGGAGTACTGGACTCTTTATCCCGGTAATCGAATCGCAGTACAAATTGACCTGGTAAATAATCCTTTGGAATTAAAATGATTGTTGATTCTCCGTTTTTTACATTTCCTGTTTCGACAACGGGTTTATACGCTTTGGCTCCGGCAAGCGGAAGTAAGCTGATTTTGGTATCGAATACACTATTGACATGAATTTTGATATTCACATCTTGAGACGCACCTGCAAATTGGCCGGCAATTAGAAACAAAAATGAAATAATACTGTTTTTATAAAGCATAGTTTAGTCTTTTATACACCTGACGGGATAAGCATAAGTTTGTAAGTCATTGGTCATAGCCGATGAAGTGGCATTAAAACGTAAAAGATAACTGTAAGCTCCACTACTACAATATGTGGAACTCCAGTAATCACCGACACCTCCTCTTGATTGCAAGCTGCCATTCGAATTAGAAAGATAGCCGGCCATATGCAGTTTCAGGACAGAATTGTAAGCGTCGTTAGCTGTTTGAAAATATTGAGGCGCAGCATTGGCATTATACCATTCGGTATAGGTTGGCAGTCTCCATCCCGATCCGAGTAGCCGGATACAAGGATCGTTTGCAGACGACCAGTTTGGAGTTCCCGAATAGTTAGTGTTCCATGCTGTAGATGGGGTTCGAGAAGTTCCGTAGGCATATCCTTGTGGTTGGTTGAACTGCCAGTACCAACCTGCAGAGGCTTGAGTATTGTCGCTTGCAGATGAGGCTTGTTGATCAGCACCCAAGTTCTGGGTTAACCAGCATTTGGCCGTCCCTGTTATATTACTACTAATCGAATGATAAGTAACAGTTTTCGTTTCTGGAGCCCCATTGGTTCCTGTAGTGTGTGCAATGCTGAAGGTTGTTGGACAAATCTTAAAGCTGGTTGTTGTCGGACTATAGGTTGTTCCTTTGCTATTGATAGCATAGGCTCTTACATAATAAGTGTTTCCAACCGATAAACCTGTAATAGTACTTGTAAAGCTGCCGGTGCCACTACCGTTTATGATTTTATTATCCGAAGTGGAGGGTGCTCCTGTTGTATTCCATACGAAACCGCGTTCGGTTACTGTATCACCTCCATCAAGAGAAACCGTAGCACTACTGGCCGCTGAAGTACTTGTCATCCCTGTAGTTGGAACACTAGCATTACTTACTGTAGGTGTCGATATAGTGACAGCATCTCGAATACATCTTACCGGATAAGCGTAAGTTTGTAAGTCGTTGGTCATAGCCGATGAAGTAGCATTAAAACGTAAAAGATAACTGTAAGCGCCACTACTACAATATGAAGAACTCCAGTAGTCACCGACACTGCCTCTTGAGGAGAGAGCTCCTGATCCATTTGCCAGATAACCGGCCATGTGTAATTTAAGGACAGAGCTATAAGCATCGGAGGCTTTTTGCCAAAATTGGGGCGCATCATCTGCTTTGTACCATTCCGTATAGGTTGGCAGTCTCCATCCTAATCCGAGTAACAGGTTACAGGGGTCGTTTGCAGACGACCAGTTTGGAGTCCCCGAATAGTTAGTATTCCATGGCGTATATGCGTTGGAAGGAGTAAGGGTTGTTCCGTCATGTTTAAATCCTTGAGGAGAGTTAAACTGCCAGTACCAACCTGCCGAAGCTTCCGATGCATCACTCACAGATGTTGGTTGGTTGTCAGCTCCTAAATTTTGAGTTAGCCAGCAGACGGGAGCACCAGAAATATTGGTGCTGATAGAGTGGTAAGTAACCAATTTGCTGACAGGTGCACCGTTCAACCCTGCCGTATGAATAATGTTAAATTCGGTTGGACAAATCTTAAAGCTGGTCACGGTTGGACTATAAGCTGTTCCCTTGCTGTTAGTGGCATATGCTCGAACGTAGTAGGTGTAATTTTGACTAAGACCGGTTAAAGTACTGGTAAATACTCCCAGTCCGTCACCAGTTGGTATTATATTATCTGAGATTGTCGGTGTTGCATTTGAGGTGCTCCAACAGAGCCCACGAGTTGTAACCGTTGCTCCCCCGTTGGATGCAACTGTTGCCGTACCGGCAGCAGTAGTGGCTGTCATGGTAGAGGTTGGAATAGTTACATTGCTGACCGTTGGAATGGATATTGAGACACCATCACGAATACATCTTACGGAATAGGCATAAGTTTGCAAGTCGTTTGTCATAGCAGACGAACCGGCATTAATACGCAAAAGATAACTGTAAGCACCACTACTACAATATGAAGAACTCCAGAAATCACCGACACCTCCTCTTGATTGCAGACTTCCATTCGAATTAGAAAGATAGCCAGCCATGTGCAATTTGAGCACAGAATTATAAGCATCAGCGGCTTTTTGCCAGTATTGAGGTGCAGCATTTGCATTATACCATTCCGTATAGGTTGGCAGTCTCCATCCTAATCCGAGTAGCAGGTTACAGGGATCAGTTGTTGACGCCCAGTTTGGAGTTCCGGAATAGTTAGTGTTCCATGCTGTATATGCGTTTGAAGGCGTCAGGGTTGTTCCGTCATTTTTAAATCCTTGCGAAGAGTTAAACTGCCAGTACCAACCAGCCGATGCTTCAGTTACATCACTTACAGATGAAGGTATACTATCGGCACCGAGGTTTTGAGTTAGCCAACATTTAGCAGATCCTGAAATATTGCTACTGATGGAATGATAGGTAACAGTTTTAGTTACCGGCGCCCCATTTAATCCGGCAGTATGAATCACACTGAATGATGAAGGACAAATTTTGAAACTGGTCACAGCCGGGCTATAAGCAGTTCCTTTGCTATTTGTAGCAAACGCACGGACATAATAGGTGGAACTTTGATCTAGATTTGTAATGGTGTCAGAGAAACTACCCAGCCCGTAACCGAAAACAAAGTTATCGGCAACCACGTGATCGGTAATATAAGGAGTTCCACTGGTATTCCATACCAGCCCACGTGCTGTAACGGTAGCTCCTCCGTCGGAAGCCACTGTTGCCGTACCAATAGCAGTGGATTCGGTCATGCCGGAAGTAGGAAGACTTACATTGCTGACTGTTGGTATAGATATGTTGACAGCATCTCGAATACATCTTACCGGATAAGCGTAAGTTTGTAAGTCGTTGGTCATAGCCGATGATGTAGCATTAATACGTAAAAGATAACTGTAAGCACCACTACTACAATATGTGGAGCTCCAGTAGTCACCGACACTGCCTCTTGAAGAGAGAGCTCCTGACCCATTTGCAAGATAACCCGCCATATGTAATTTGAGCACGGAATTATAAGCATCGGTGACTGTTTGCCAAAATTGGGGTGCATCATCTGCTTTGTACCATTCCGTATAGGTTGGCAGTCTCCATCCTAATCCGAGTAACAGGTTACAGGGGTCGTTTGCAGACGACCAGTTTGGAGTCCCCGAATAGTTAGTATTCCATGGCGTATATGCGTTGGAAGGAGTAAGGGTTGTTCCGTCATGTTTAAATCCTTGAGGAGAGTTAAACTGCCAGTACCAACCTGCCGAAGCTTCCGATGCATCACTCACAGATGTTGGTTGGTTGTCAGCACCTAGGTTTTGAGTCAGCCAGCAGACGGCAGCACCAGATATATTGGTACTGATAGAATGATAAGTGACTGTTTTGGTAACAGGTGCGCCATTCAAACCTGCCGTATGGATTACGTCAAACGAAGTCGGACAAATCTTAAAGCTGGTCACTGTTGGACTATAAGCAGTTCCCTTGCTGTTAGTGGCATATGCCCGAACATAGTAAGTATAATTCTGACTTAAAGCCCCCATTGTACTGGTAAAGGTTCCCAGTCCGTCACCAGTTGGTATTATATTATCTGAGATTGTCGGTGTTGCATTTGAGGTGCTCCAACAGAGCCCACGAGTTGTAACCGTTGCTCCCCCGTTGGATGCAACTGTTGCCGTACCGGCAGCAGTAGTGGCTGTCATGGTAGAGGTTGGAATAGTTACATTGCTGACCGTTGGAATGGATATTGAGACACCATCACGAATACATCTTACGGAATAGGCATAAGTTTGCAAGTCGTTTGTCATAGCAGACGAACCGGCATTAATACGCAAAAGATAACTGTAAGCACCACTACTACAATATGAAGAACTCCAGAAATCACCGACACCTCCTCTTGATTGCAGACTTCCATTCGAATTAGAAAGATAGCCAGCCATGTGCAATTTGAGCACAGAATTATAAGCATCAGCGGCTTTTTGCCAGTATTGAGGTGCAGCATTTGCATTATACCATTCCGTATAGGTTGGCAGTCTCCATCCTAATCCGAGTAGCAGGTTACAGGGATCAGTTGTTGACGCCCAGTTTGGAGTTCCGGAATAGTTAGTGTTCCATGCTGTATATGCGTTTGAAGGCGTCAGGGTTGTTCCGTCATTTTTAAATCCTTGCGAAGAGTTAAACTGCCAGTACCAACCAGCCGATGCTTCAGTTACATCACTTACAGATGAAGGTATACTATCGGCACCGAGGTTTTGAGTTAGCCAACATTTAGCAGATCCTGAAATATTGCTACTGATGGAATGATAGGTAACAGTTTTAGTTACCGGCGCCCCATTTAATCCGGCAGTATGAATCACACTGAATGATGAAGGACAAATTTTGAAACTGGTCACAGCCGGGCTATAAGCAGTTCCTTTGCTATTTGTAGCAAATGCACGGACATAATAGGTGGAATTCTGATCCAGACTCTTGATAGTCGTATTAAATATACCTAAGCCTGATCCGTTTGCAATGACACTATCAGATAAAGTCGGTGTACCGGTAGTATTCCATACCAATCCACGAACTGTAACGTTAGCTCCTCCGCTAGAAGCCACTGTTGCAGTGCCAATAGCGGTCGATTCGGTCATCCCTGAAGTTGGAATCGTTACATTACTAACCGTTGGTATTGATATGGTGACAGCATCGCGAATACATCTTACCGGATAAGCATAAGTTTGCAAGTCGTTAGTCATAGCCGATGAAGTGGCATTAAAACGTAAAAGATAACTGTAAGCACCACTGCTACAATATGTGGAACTCCAGTAGTCACCGACACTGCCTCTTGAGGAGAGAGCTCCTGATCCATTTGCCAGATAACCGGCCATGTGTAATTTAAGGACAGAGCTATAAGCATCGGAGGCTTTTTGCCAAAATTGGGGCGCATCATCTGCTTTGTACCATTCCGTATAGGTTGGCAGTCTCCATCCTAATCCGAGTAACAGGTTACAGGGGTCGTTTGCAGACGACCAGTTTGGAGTTCCCGAATAGTTAGTATTCCATGGCGTATATGCGTTGGAAGGAGTGAGGGTTGTTCCGTCATGTTTAAATCCTTGAAGGGAGTTAAACTGCCAGTACCAACCAGCAGAAGCTTCTGACGCATCACTGACTGATGTTGGCTGGTGGTCAGCCCCTAAATTTTGAGTCAGCCAGCAGACGGGAGCTCCAGATATTTTTGTGCTAATGGAGTGATAAGTTACTGTTTTGGTAACAGGTGCGCCATTCAACCCTGCCGTATGGATTACGTCAAACGAGGTCGGACAAATTTTAAATGTAGATACGGAAGGACTGTATCCGGTACCTATGCTATTAGTAGCATATGCCCGCACATAATAAGTAACTCCTTGTTGAATATCCGGGATCGTAGCAGTAAAGGAACCGGTCCCCGATCCTGATGGTATAATATTGTCGGAGATAGATGGAGTTGCATTCGTTGTACTCCAGCATAATCCCCGTGTTGTAACATTTTCTCCACCGCTGGAACCCACAGTAGCAGTTCCATCGGCAGTAGTAGCTGTCATGGCCGAATCAGGAATCGATACAGCACTAACCATGGGAACTGATTTTACCAAAGATGCGAGAATACATCTTACTGGATAAGCATAAGTTTGCAAGTCGTTGGTCATAGCAGACGAACTAGCATTAAATCGCAAAAGATAACTGTAAGCTCCACTACTACAATATGTTGAACTCCAGTAATCACCGACACCTCCTCTTGATTGCAGGCTGCCATTCGAATTAGAAAGATAGCCGGCCATGTGCAATTTTAATGATGAATTGTACGTACTTGTTGCATTACTCCAATTACTGTTGGAATTCGCAGTATTCCATTCGGTATAAGTTGGTAATCTCCATCCCAATCCGAGCAATAGGTTACATGGATCATTTGTTGAAAGCCAGTTTGGAGTTCCGGCATAGTTAGTGTTCCACGCAGTATAGGCATTAGAAGGAGTAAGCGTTGTCCCGTCATGTTTAAATCCTTGCGGGGAGTTAAACTGCCAGTACCAACCCGCTGATATTTCCCGGGTATCGGTTGCTGAAGATGGCTGTACATCTGCACCTAAATTTTGGGTCAGCCAACAGCGGGCCGCACCTGAAATATTGCTACTTAAGGAGTGATATGTTACCGTTTTGGTAACAGGAGCTCCATTCAAACCTGCGGTATGAATTATATCAAATGAGGTCGGGCAAATAATAAAGCTGAAAGTTGTCGGACTATATCCTGTCCCCTGTGTATTTGTCGCATAGGCTCGGATATAAATAGTTGTTCCTTGACTCAGATTGGTTAATTGTTCTGTAAATGATCCTTTCCCATTCCCACTGGAGATTACATTATTGCTAATGGTAGGAGTTCCTGTGGTATTCCAGCAGAACCCACGAGTTGTTACCGAGGCTCCACCATCCGAAACTACTGTGGCATTGGCTACTGCTGAGGTCGAAGTTTGCGTAGAATCAGGAACTGTTACATTTGTGACAATCGGAACGGAAAGGGTTATTCCATCTCGAATACAGCGTAATGACATAGCAGATGCTTTGGAATTACCGGAAGCTATACTGCTGGAAGCAGATTGTATGGTAAGGTTATATCCTGTGGTTGAGCCCGACTGAGTGGATGTCCAGTAATAGCCGGTTGTGCCACGTTCTGTCAGAGCTCCGGACGCGGCTGTAAGCATACCACCGGCATGCAGTTTCAAGACAGAATTGAAACCATCATTTAAGTTTGCCCAGTTTTGGGGTGCTCCATCTGCAGCCAGCCATTCTGCATATGTTGGAATGCGCCATCCGAGGGCTAAAAGCAAGTTACAAGGATCGTTTGCAGGAAGCCATTGAGAACTTACATTAATACTGGATGCCCACGTATATCCCGGAGTGCGTGTAGTTCCGTTGTGTTGGTAACCCTGTTGATCGTTAAATTGCCAGTACCAGCCGGCAGATGCAGTACTTGCATCGGTTGCTGATATGGGTTGCTGATCGGCTCCGAGGTTTTGTGTTAACCAACAGCGGGCAGCCCCCGATAGATTGGTACTAATTGAATGGTAGACCGTATTTTTAGTTACCGGAGCTCCGTTAAAGCCAGCTAGATGAATGACGGTGAAAGATGACGGACAGCTCTTACTGCTGACATCAGGCCCGTATCCGACTCCGGCACTATTTTTTGCAAAAGCACGCACATAATATGTAACTCCCTGAACAAGTTTTGTTATGGTATCATTGTAACTTCCAAGTCCTGTTCCGGAGTCAATGACGAATGAATTGCTGAGGGTCGGGCTTTCTGCAGTTCCCCAGCAGATACCTCTTTGAATAACGGGGGCTCCTCCATCATCTGTTACGGATGTTGTTCCAATCTGTGTCGAATCGTTCAATGCAGCCAGGGCTACATTAGATAAGGTAGGCACAACTGGGTTTGTTTTAATAGTATCAGTCTGTCCGTAAGCAGTTCCAAGACTATTAGTAGCATAGGCTCGTATGTAATAAATTGTAGAGTGGGTGAGTCCAGTAACCGAGCTTTTGAATTTCCCTAATCCACTTCCATTTACAGTCTTAGTTGTTAGGTCGACAGTAGGCAGCACTGTCGCACTCCAGCAAACCCCACGTGACGTCACTGTTGAACCTCCTGATGCGGTTACTTCACCTCCGATTGCGACGCCGGAGCTCCATATTGAGTCTGCATTGGCAGTGATAACGGTAGGAATGGTCAGGGTTGTAAGAGTGTCAACCTGTCC
Source organism: Paludibacter sp. (assembly GCF_009712605.1). Lineage (GTDB taxonomy): Bacteria > Bacteroidota > Bacteroidia > Bacteroidales > Paludibacteraceae > Microbacter. The sequence continues at coordinate 39,831 of NZ_WASO01000003.1, forward strand.
GTAACCAGTTCCCATGCTATTTGTAGCATATGCTCGTACATAGTATTTGGTTCCTTCTTTTAATCCGGACAAAGACACGGAATAAGATCCGGTGCCACCGGTTGTATATGCTACTTTGGTACTATCAATAGTAGGTAATCCAATGTAGCTGTAGCATACACCTCTTCCGGTAACAGGAACCCCACCATCCTTGGTAACTGTGCCACCGCTAATTGCTGTATAGCGTCCCACAGAGCGAGCCGTCATGGTTACAACAGTCGGTATTGTCGGAGTGGTAAATACTGTTGGTACACTGCTGTATCTTGTACCTTCACTATTTGTTGCGTAGGCCCAAATGTAATAGGTCGTGTTGGGCTGAATCCCATTTACAGTTCCTGTAATCGGACTTCCGATTGCACCTACAGACAATGTACTGTCAACCGGGGTTGGATATACCGGAACTTTTCCGGTTGTATTCCAGTAAAATCCGCTATCGGTAATAGTGGCTCCACCATTCGTTATGACAGTGGCAGTTGCAACTCCGTTTGTCATAGTAAGATTTGACATCGCGACGGCACTCACTACCGGTCGTATGGGTTGTGTGGTTAAGCTATCCAGTTCTCCGTAACCGGTACCCAAACTGTTAGTGGCAAAAGCACGAAGATAATATTTAGTGCCTGGAGATAATCCAGTAACCGTACTGGTAAAGCTACCCAGACCGCCCGAACTATCGTTGAGTTTTGATGCCAGACTGACATTCGGATTCCGGTCAAGACTCCAGCATACACCTCTGACGTTGACTGGCATACCGCCATCATTGATAACTGTACCTCCACTTATCGCTTTCGTACTATCAAGGTATGAATGAGGAGTAGTAGTTATTGTTGGAAGCATAACCGGCAGGGTTTTGAATGTAACCTGACTCCCGTATCCGGTACCTACGGCGTTTGTTGCGTAAGCGCGTACATAATATGTTGTTTCTGGTTGCAAACCAGCCATGTTGGCAGTAAATGTTCCGATTCCGGTTGTAGTGTTATCTACTGTTTTAGTTGTTAATGAAACCGTCGGATTGCTGTATATACTCCAACAGATGCCTCGTGCGATAATTGGAGAACGTCCGTCATCGGTTATTTCTCCTCCACTGGTTCCGGTAGTTGCTACAATATTTGTGACGGGTTTAGTTGCTGTCAGTGTTGGCAGAGCATCAGTAAGGAAGGTTTTTTCCAAACCGTAGGCAGTACCGATTTTATTGATCGCATAAGCCCTGACGTAATATAATGTGTTGGGAGCCAAACCTGTCATAGTGCTGACATAACTATCAGTACCGGAGCCGTTGTAAGTATGGTAGTCGTCTACTGTTGGGTTGGTATGAGTAGCCCAGCAAAGACCTTTTAGTGTAACAGGCGCTCCTCCATCGCTGGTTATTTGTCCGCCACTAAGTGCGGTATAACCACCCACAGAATTGATGTCGACAGTGATGAGTCTTGGAGCTGTCGGGAAGATAGTAACACTTACCTGATTTCCGTACGCAGTTCCTGCACTGTTTGTTGCATATGCCCTGAAATAATAGCTCATGCTCATACTCATGCCGGTAACAATACTTGTGAAGTTGCCGGTACCGGTACCGTCTATCGTTTTATTTATAGTTACTGTATCGGGAACAAAGTTTGCATTTGTACTCCAAAGTATTCCACGGGACGTTACGGCTGCGCCACCATCACTTGTAATATTACCTCCGGATGCCACCGACGAAGTAGACAGAGTGGTTGTATAATTTGTTGTAAGTGTAGGAGGTATAGCCGGAGTTGTAAAGCTTACTTCATTGCCATAACCAACTCCCTGACTGTTTACTGCATACGCTCTTACATAATAGGTAGTAGCAGGTTTCAGACCTGTCAATGTACTGTTGAACGATCCGCTTCCGCTATCATATGTTGTTTTGGTATAAAGGCTTACCGTAGGATTATGTCCTGTACTCCAGCATACACCCTGATTGGTGATGGATCCACCGCCATCACTAATGATAGTACCGCCACCACTTGCAGAAACGCCGTTGGCAGAAGGAGTCACCTCTTTAGTTGTTAAAGAAGGAGTAATGAGAGTTGTGAACGACAATTCGTTTCCATAAGCAACACCTACACTATTGATTGCGAATGCTCTTATATAATAAGTAGTTCCTGGTTTTAACCCATTCATCAATGTGGTGAAATAGCCGTTTCCTGTACCTGTTTGTGATATTTTATTAACGGTCACAGTATCTGGTCTGAAACCGGAAACAGTGCTCCACATCATACCACGGGTAGTGACGGGTTCTCCACCATTATCAGAAATATAGCCGCCACTGTATGCGGTCGTACCCCCAATGTACCATGCATCACGTGTTGTAAGGGTAGCCAGAGTCGGCGGATCTGTAATGAAACTCAGCAGATTTCCATATGCTTTACCGGCGATGTTTGTTGCATAAGCCTTGATATAATAAGTAGTATTACCCCTTAGCCCGGTAATTGTACTGATAAAGTCTCCTGTACCAGAGCCGTTGTAAGTCTTGTTTACAGTAACGGTATCGGCATTAAAGGTCGCAATTGTACTCCATACAACACCTCTTGTAGTGACAGTAGCACCACCATCATCGGAAATTTCACCACCGCTGGTTGCTTTTGTACTCCCTGTTGCAGAGGCATACAATGTTGTAAGTGTTGGCAGAGCCGGAGTTTTAAAGCTGACTTCATCACCGTAGGCCACGCCTGCGCTATTGACAACATACGCTTTAACATAATAGACTGTATTTGGTAGCAGCCCATCCATATTATGAGTGTACGATCCGGTGAAATAACCGGTTTCTGCGGTACGATTATGCTTAATTGTATCCGTGTTGAAGTTTGGAGATGTGCACCAGTATAACCCTCTGGTTGTTACTATAGCACCTCCGTTTGACGTAATTGTACCTCCGCAGGATACTGAAGTGCCCGATAATATCTTAGCTGCATTGGTCACTATTGTGGCAATAGTGGGCGGCTGAGTGGTAAAGCTGATTTCGTTGCCATACGCAGTTCCTGCACTATTGGTGGCATAGGCTCTGGCGTAATAAACCGTGCTCCCAAGCAAATTAGTAATATCTGACGTAAATGCAGCTTCCCCAGGTGCATTATCCAGATGATCATTGCTTAATGTGGGGTTATGCGAAGTGCTCCAGCAAATACCACTTGCAGTAATGATAGTACCTCCGTTCGAAACTATAGACCCACCGCTTCTTGCCGACACGTTGGTTACCATGCTGGCATTGGTTGTCGATACCATTGGCACGTTGTAAGTTGTGAAAGGAACCTCATCTCCGTAACCGGTACCGATTCCGTTCGTAGCATATGCCCTTACATAATAGGTTGTTCCTAACCGCAGTTTGCCAAACGTTGAATTGAAACTTACCGTATCTGTTTGTATGGTTCTGTTGTATAATACAGTATCGGGGATAAATCCGGATACTGTACTCCAACATACTCCGGTTTTCATTATTTGGGCACCACCATTGGATACGATCACACCTCCGGAAACCCCAGAAACCCCATCTGCCCCGCTCTTAGCCGGAACCGTTGTAACCGTCGGCAATTCGGGAGCTCCGGATAAGAATGTAACGACATTGCCGTAAGCAATCCCGGCGCTGTTTATTGCATAAGCTCTGACATAATACCACGTATTACCTCTCAGTCCGGTAAGCTTATGAATGAATTCTCCTATACCAATAGTTCCGGTTGTATGTACATTGTCGATTGTAGGCATACCACTGTTATTCCAGCAGATACCGCTTGATGTGACAGCCGATCCTCCATCGCTTGTAATCGTTCCACCGCCCTGAGCAGTTCCTCCGGTAATTGCAGAAATAGCAGATGTGATAATTGTCGGGGTTGTTACTGTCTTGAAGGTTATGTCATTACCGTAAGCAATCCCTACGCTATTTGTGGCATAAGCTCTGACGTGGTATAGAGTATTTCCTTTTAATCCGGTTAAAATGCCTGCAAAATTTCCGGTTCCGGTTCCACAGGAAACCCTTGCCGAGTCTATTGTAGGATTGGCGGCAATACCCCAACAAATCCCCCGTTCTATAATGTCGGCACCTCCGTTGCTGGAGATATTACCGTCACCTTCGGCTGTTGTTCCGGCAACATTACTCATCCCAACAGTTGTGACGGTAGGAATCATCGGCGATGCCGTGATAAAACTTACTTCATCTCCGTAGGCAATACCAGCACTGTTTACGGCATAAGCCCGCAGGTAATACCTTGTGCTGCCATAGAGTCCGGTTATATTAGAAGTATAAATGCCTGTTCCATATCCATCGGTGGTGTGTGAGTCCGACAAAGTGGGATTTGGGATTGTACTCCAGCAAACACCTCTGCTGCTTACCGGATCACCACCATCACTTGATATACTACCTCCGCTTATTGCAGAAGCATTGGTAACAGACGTTGGAGCTACGGTGGTAAGTGTAGGAGCAACATCTGTCGTAAATACGATGTCATCTCCATAACCTATGCCAATGCTGTTTACAGCGTAAGCACGTGCATAATATGTGACGCCACCTGTAAGGCCACTGACAGAAACATTATAGGTTCCGGCTCCATTGCCATTGCTGGCATGTAGCTTGTCGATTGTGGGACTCGGAGATGTACTCCAGCAAATACCACGTTCGGTGACAGCATCTCCTCCCTCACTGGTTACTTCGCCCGAGATGATGGCCGATGAACCGGAGACAGATGACGTCCCGACGGTTGTGACGAACGGCGCGACAGGAGGAGTGGTTGTCAGGCTGTCCAGATTGCCATATGAAGTACCGGCGCTGTTTGTAGCATAAGCTCTTACATAATATTTTACGCCAGACATTAACCCTGTCATTGTACTTGTAAAGCTGCCTGTTCCATCGGTGCCCAATGATTCGGACGTTTTGGTTGTCAGAGCAACGGTTGGATTGTTGCCAATGCTCCAACAGATACCGCGTGCGGTTATTACGGAGTTGCCGGTATTTGATACGATTCCTCCACTGGAAGCAGTAGAATATGTAATGTTGGAAGGTGTTGTCGTCGTAACAGGTACGAGTGATGCCGTTATGAAACTAACTTCGCTGCTATATGCCGTTCCTGCACTATTGGTGGCAAATCCTTTTACATAATAGGTAGTTCCCGGTGTCAGGCCGGTAATTGTTGTTTTATACGATCCAAGATCAGTCAGGTTTAGTGATTGTGACTGAACATACGTGTAGTTAATGTTGTCAGTACTCCAACAAATACCACGGGCGGTAACAGGGGCACCTCCGTTATTAAGAATAGTAACGGTTCCATCAGCAGAAGTACCTGTAATATTTGTGATGTTTATCGAAGCCGAACTGATAGCAGGGATAACAGGCGGCGGTGTAGTGAACTGAATAATATTACCGTAAGCCTTTCCGTAACTGTTTACAGCATAGGCTCTCACATAGTATGTGGTACTACCCATCAGACTTGTCAGTGTACTGGGGAACAAGCCAACCCCTGATCCGTCGTCGGTAATAATTGCTGAAGGATCGTCAGTTGGATCACCGGTCGTACTCCACATTATGCCTCGTTTTGTGATGGACGATCCACCGTTGCTGGTTATATTCCCCCCGCTTAAAGCAGATATACTTGTGATGTCAGAAGCATCGAGGGTAATAATAGTCGGAGCCTCGGGGATGATGGTAAATGTCTTGTCTTCACCATAAGCATAACCCACACTGTTGAGTGCATATGCACGAACATGGTAAGTGACGTTTGCTGTCAGCCCTGTCATTGTTGAAAAGTACATTCCCAAACCACCCGAACCGGCTGAAGCTGAATAAGAGGAAATTGTCGGATTTTCAGAAGTACTCCAGCATACTCCGCGATCGAGTATGGCAGATCCTCCGTCAGAAATTACATTACCTCCGCACGTTCCAGTATTGTTATAAAACGACGAGGCAGATAATGTTTTTACAACCGGATAATTTAGTGTCTTCAGACTATCCAGGTTCCCATACGATACGCCAGCGGCATTAAACGCATAAGCACGTACATAGTATTTTACTCCGGGAGTTAATCCGGATAAAGAACAGCTATAGGTGCCAACTCCTGATCCATTGGCAACATGACTGTCGGTATAAGATGGAATTCCGGTACTGCTCCAGCAGATTCCTCTTGAAGTAATAACAGAATTACCCGGGTCGGTGATTGTACCTCCACTAACAGCTGAGAATCCTGCAATGCTAGTAGGATGCGTTGTGGTTATGGTTGCCGGGCCTGCCGTTATGAAACTAACTTCGCTTGAATATCCGGTTCCAACACCATTAGTGGCATATCCTTTAGCATAGTACGTTGTATTTGGAGTTAATCCGGTTAAGTTACTTACAAAGGTTCCTACATCCGATCCGGTCACAGTGTTGGACGGCACATAAACATAGTTGATTCTGTCTGTGCTGTAGCAAATACCACGCGACGTAACCGGGGCTCCTCCATTATTGATCACATCCAACGTTCCCACAGCCGACACATCTGTTATGTCTGTTATGGAGATTGCCGCCGAGTTCAGCGCCGGAATAACAGGAGGTAATGTGGTGAATTGTAAAAGATTGCCATATGCTTTGCCAAATGCGTTGACTGCGTACGCTCTTACGTAGTAGGTTGTGCTTCCAAGCAAATTAGTAAGGGTACTCGGGAATAAGCCAACTCCTGATCCGTCATCGGTGATGATTGCCGAAGGATCGTCAATCGGATCGCCTTTTGTACTCCACAAGATACCGCGTTTGGTGATAGAAGCTCCTCCGTTACTGGTGATGTTTCCTCCGCTTTCAGCAGAGATACTGGTTATGTTTGTTATGTCAAGGGTTATGATTTGAGGAGCTTCCGGTATATCGACAAATGTCTTGTCTTCGCCGTATGCTACACCAACACTATTGATAGCGTATGCTCTCACGTGGTATGTAACATTGGTGGCCAGACCAGTAAGCGAACTGAAATATATTCCGGTACCGTTCCCATCTGATGTGTGATAGGAAGATATGGTCGGATTAGCAGAAGTGCTCCAGCAAATTCCTCTGGATGTAACGGGGGCTCCTCCGTCTGAAAGCACATTTCCTCCACCTACGCCAGTGTCATTGAAGAATGATGCAACATTGAGAGTGATTACAGTCGGATAATTTAGCGTGGTTAAACTGTCAAGATTACCGTAAGAGACTCCTGCCGGATTAACAGCATAAGCCCTGAAATAATATTTTGTACCGGGTATCAATGACGTAAGGCTGCTGGTGAAGTTGGCTGATCCGTCGCCGGTAATACTTTCAGATGTTTTTGTCGGTAGATCGACTGTAGGATTTTTGTCGGTACTCCAGCAAACACCTTTCGATGTAATGGCATAAAATCCGATATCAGAGATAATACCTCCGCTGGATGCGCTAGTGCCTGTTACATTTGACGGAGCAACAGTAGTAAGTTTGACATGAGCGGCTGTCACAAAGCTTGTTTCTGTTCCATACCCGATTCCGGCGCTGTTTTTGGCATACGGTTTTACGTAGTAGGTTGTGCCTTCCGTCAGGCCTGTTAGTTTAGTTCTATACGACCCTATATCCGGCACAGATGTTGATGCAACGCATTGATAATTTATGTTGTCGGTGCTGTAACAAATTCCTCTTTCTGTAATTATTGCTCCTCCGTTGTTAAGTATTTTTGCAGTACCAACGGCAGAGCTTCCTGTAATACTGTCCATTACAAGAGTAGCGTCGAAGACAGGAAGACTTGGAGCAGGGGTGACAAACTGTAAAAGATTGCCATAGGCCTTTCCTGCACTGTTTACGGCATATGCCCGGACATAATAAGTAGTGTTTCCAAGCAGACTGGTCAGAGAACTCGGATAGGAGCCTACTCCGGAACCATCGTTAGTAATACTGCACGACGGGTCACTGGCAGGATCACCCAGACTGCTCCAGATGATTCCTCTCTGTGTTACCGGAGCTCCTCCGTCAGCTGTGATGTTGCCGCCACTTTCCGCCGAAATATTGGTTATATTCTTGGGATCCAGAGTTATGATGGTAGGAAGTGCAACAGGAGAAAGGAACGACTCGGTTTGTCCATATACAATTTCATTTGCATTGACGGCATAAGCTCTGACATAATACGTGGTTTTGGGCATTAGGTTGGTGAGCGATCCTGTAAAACTGCCAACGCCACTGCCTGTTACGATTTCTCTTGTTTTCGAAGTGGAAAGAGTGTCAGGATTCGGAAGTGGGCTCCAACAAATTCCGCGGAGCGTAATGTTGGATCCTCCATTGGACAAAATGTTTCCGCCTCCGGTTGCCGTATAGCCGGTTATATTGGTTGGAATGGCTGTGATAACGATCGGGTGGCACATAACGTCTTGCCAGTCGGTGCCGTTATAAAAGCGTATTGTTTTGGATGTTGAATTGACATAGAAAGCTCCGGCAGAGAGTCCTGTGGGTGACGGGTTGTTGCTGATTACAGGTAGTTTGTATGTTTTTACTGCCGAACCGGAAGTGAAACTGTTATTGTCAGTGATGCTGCCCAGCAATAAGTCGGTCATTTTCGACCAGGTAGTGCCGTTATACACCATCACCGATTTGGTAATCGTAGAGTAGTAAACAGAGCCGGATTGCGGGTTTAATGGAGCATCACTCAATGACGGCAGGAACGGAATACCGTTTTTGACTACAAAATAATCCTGCGCAGTTGATGCGGTGATGTTATTGGTACATAGAGTTTCCCATCCTGTGCCGTTAAAAATGAGTGGATTGGCCTCAGTAGTGCTGTATATCAGCATACCGAGTTCAGGAGTGGCGACAGCCGACGGTTCAACTACCGGAAGGTGTGGTATTCCTCCGATAATCCGAAAATAATTTTGTCCTGATGCGGGAATTCCGATCATTAGTAGGACAAAAAATAGAACTGTATGTAGCGCCTTATTCAAAATACACAAATAAAAACCAAAATTTAATAATTCTTCTTTTGATCTGTACTATCAGATAAAATGCCATGTCGGTACTATGCCAACGTTGTTTAGATAGGACACTTGAAGTAGAGGTAGCATCTTAATGTAAATATTTGATAACAAATATTATGGGCAAAACGCCATGCGATGAATAAACACAACAACAAATGAATCCCTCATATTTTGTTAAGATATTGTATGAAAATAATAATAAATTATGGGATCACAAACATTACAACATTCCCGTATATCGTTCCTAAAGGATTTGTAGCATATGCCCTCACATAGTATGTGTTACCCTTTTTTAGTCCGGTTAAACTGCTGGTAAATATTCCACCTCTGGAATAATCTTTTGTAAATGAACTATTGGTAATGGTTGGAGCCGATGTGCTACTACTCCAGCATATTCCTCTTGCAGACACTTCTAATCCTCCTTCATTAGTGACATTACCTCCTCCTGTGGCCATGGATATATCAGTCCCGGAAAGAGTTACATCCCCTGTGGTTACAGAAGGGAGGGCGGGAGTTGTAATATTTCCATAAGAAATCCCGGCCGAATTCTTAGCATAAGCTCTGATATAATACATTTTTGTTGCAACCAATCCTGTAAGCGTACTGGTAAAATCCCCACTTCCCGATCCATCAGAGGAATGACTATCGGCAATTGTAGGAGAAGAGTTTGTCGAACTCCAGCATACTCCTTTTTCTGTAATGCCAGCTCCTCCGTCATTGGTAATTTTGCCTCCCGCAAAAACAATCCCCGGTTGATCTGCAGAAATAGATGGCGTATTGGTAGAGAGCGTCGGCACGACCTTTGTGGTCAGCGGTATATATGGACCGTAAGCGGTACCGTATGCATTAGTAGCATAAGCCCTGAAATAGTATGTTGTTCCGTTTAGCAGTCCGGTTACGGCACTGGAGAAAGCCCCGCTTCTGTCACCATCAGTTGTTTTGGGATTTGCGGTAGTGGGTGTTGCGTTGTTAGGCAGCCAACAGATACCTCTTGCAGTCACTTCGGCCCCCCCTTCATCGGTTACGACTCCACCACCGGAAGCCAGAGAGTTATCGGAAGAAGAGAGAGTCAGCGCTGTTGTTATCACGGAAGGCAAACCAGCCGTCACGACATTCCCGTAAGCCAAACCAGCCGAATTAGTTGCATAAGCTCTGACATAATATTTTTTAGAAGCATCGAGACCAGTCAGGATACTGGAGAAATTTCCGGCACCGGTACCGTCCGAAGAATGTGCATCGGCAATTGTAGGAGAAGAGTTTGTCGAACTCCAGCACACACCCCTTGAAGTAATGTTAGCACCTCCGTCATTTGTAATGTTTCCCCCAGCCGAAGCTACGCCCGGTCTGTCAGTAGAAATAGATGGCGTATTGGTAGAGAGCGTCGGCACGACCTTTGTTGTTAGCGGTATATATGGACCGTAAGCGGTACCGTATGCATTAGTAGCATAAGCCCTGAAATAGTATGTTGTTCCGTTTAGCAGTCCGGTTACGGCACTGGAGAAAGCCCCGCTTCTGTCACCATCAGTTGTTTTGGGATTTGCGGTAGTGGGTGTTGCGTTGTTAGGCAGCCAACAGATACCTCTTGCAGTCACTTCGGCCCCCCCTTCATCGGTTACGACTCCACCACCGGAAGCCAGAGAGTTATCGGAAGAAGAGAGAGTCAGCGCTGTTGTTATCACGGAAGGCAAACCAGCCGTCACGACATTCCCGTAAGCCAAACCAGCCGAATTAGTTGCATAAGCTCTGACATAATATTTTTTAGAAGCATCGAGACCAGTCAGGATACTGGAGAAATTTCCGGCACCGGTACCGTCCGAAGAATGTGCATCGGCAATTGTAGGAGAAGA
>NZ_WASO01000003.1:50657-52422 GCF_009712605.1 Paludibacter sp.
AATTTCCGGCACCGGTACCGTCCGAAGAATGTGCATCGGCAATTGTAGGAGAAGAATTTGTCGAACTCCAGCACACACCCCTTGAAGTAATGTTGGCACCTCCGTCATCAAAAATATTTCCCCCGGCTGAAGATACTGCAGGCCTGTCAGTAGATATAACAGGAATATTAGTTGTTAATTTTGGTATTGCTGTTGTGATAGTAGACGTTATCGTTCCGGCTGTGAAAGAAGTGTAGGATCCATAAGCGGTGCCGTATGCATTAGTTGCATAAGCTCTGATATAATAGGTGGAACCACTGACTAACCCGGTTAGAGTGCTACTAAAAGTTCCAGAGCGCATACCGTCCGAAGTATGAGCATTGCTAATGGTAGGAGCAGCATTAGAGGTCCACCAACACACCCCTCTGGCTAAAACGGCAGCTCCTCCTTCATCAGTGACCCTGCCTCCGCTTACCGCAATTGTACTTCCTGAGGAAGATACAAGCACACCTGAAGTTACCACAGTGGGTGTTGTAGGTGAAATAACACTGCCGTAAGCAGTACCTGCAGCATTAGTTGCATAAGCTCTGACATAATATTTTTTAGTAGCATCGAGTCCAGTCAGAATACTGGAGAAGTTACCGGTGCCCGAATTGTCAGAAGTGTGATCATCAGCCAAAGTCGGCGTTGCATTTGTCAGGCTCCAGCACACCCCTCTGGCAGTAACAGCAGCCCCTCCGTCGTCGGAGACATTTCCCCCGCATTTCACGATACCTGGTTCATCTGTAGAGACGGTTGGTGTAAGTGTAGTTACAGAAGGAATAGATTTAGTGTCGATATAGGTGTAACTACCATAAGTAGTACCCATTGCATTTGTTACGTACGCTCTTATGTAATACCGTGTTCCATTCGCCAGTCCTGTTAGTGTACTGTTGAAAGACCCGGTTCGTGTTCCATCCGAAGTATGAGCATTACTAATGGTAGGAGCGGCATTAGAAGTCCACCAGCATACACCTCTGGCTAAAACGGCAGCACCACCTTCGTCGGAGACAGTTCCGCCACAATAAGCGACACTGTTATCTGTAGTTGAAGCGGTTACGTTTCCAGTAACGACCGTTGCCGTTGTAGGTGAAATAACACTGCCGTAAGCAGTACCTGCAGCATTAGTTGCATAAGCTCTGACATAATATTTTTTAGTAGCATCGAGTCCAGTCAGAATACTGGAGAAGTTACCGGTGCCCGAATTGTCAGAAGTGTGATCATCAGCCAAAGTCGGCGTTGCATTTGTCAGGCTCCAGCACACCCCTCTGGCAGTAACAGCAGCCCCTCCGTCGTCGGAGACATTTCCCCCGCATTTCACGATACCTGGTTCATCTGTAGAGACGGTTGGTGTAAGTGTAGTTACAGAAGGAATAGATTTAGTGTCGATATAGGTGTAACTACCATAAGTAGTACCCATTGCATTTGTTACGTACGCTCTTATGTAATACCGTGTTCCATTCGCCAGTCCTGTTAGTGTACTGTTGAAAGACCCGGTTCGTGTTCCATCCGAAGTATGAGCATTACTAATGGTAGGAGCGGCATTAGAAGTCCACCAGCATACACCTCTGGCTAAAACGGCAGCACCACCTTCGTCGGAGACAGTTCCGCCACAATAAGCGACACTGTTATCTGTAGTTGAAGCGGTTACGTTTCCAGTAACGACCGTTGCCGTTGTAGGTGAAATAACACTGCCGTAAGCAGTCCCTGCAGCATTAGTTGCATAAGCTCTGACATAATATTTTTT
>NZ_WASO01000003.1:52522-383772 GCF_009712605.1 Paludibacter sp.
TGCCGTAAGCAGTCCCTGCAGCATTAGTTGCATAAGCTCTGACATAATATTTTTTGGTAGCATCGAGTCCTGCCAATATGCTGCTAAATATGCCAGTACCAGCACCATCAGCGGTTTTCCCATCAGCCAGAGTCGGCGTTGCATTTGTCAGGCTCCAGCATACTCCACGAGAGATAATAGGGGCTCCTCCATCATCGGTAATATTTCCTCCGCTTTTCACAATACCTGGTTCATCTGTAGAAATCGTTGGGGTTACGGTGGACACAGTAGGAACTGTTTTGGTGTCAAGGATTGTATAGCTACCGTATGTAGTACCGATAGCATTAGTAGCATAAGCTCTTACATAATATCTTGTGCCGTTTGTCAGACCCGATATAATACTACTGAATAATCCGGATCCGGTTCCGTCAACAGTTTTTGAATTTGATATAGTAGGGGATGATGTTGAATTACTCCAGCATACTCCACGAGCGGTTACAGGAGCTCCTCCATCACTGGTGACAGTTCCGCCTCCTAAAGCCTTGCTGTTGTCGGTGGTAGAAGATACCGGCTGAGTGGTTATAACAACAGGTGCTGTAGGTGCTGTAATGGTTACGGATGATCCGAATCCGGTTCCGATTATATTTGTAGCATAGGCTCTGACGTAATAAGTTGTTCCGCTAACTAATCCGGTAATGGAACTCGAGAATGTCCCCATTCCGTTACCGTCGGAACTATGTGGTGCACTGAGTGCAGGAATGGCACTGGAGGTACTCCAATATACACCTCTTGCAGTTACAGGAACTCCTCCTGTTGCAGTAACCTCACCCCCACCAGTGGCCATACTGGGATCTAAATAGGAGATGCTTGCCGGATAGGTTGATACCGAAGGGACAGTGGGAGTACTGACAGTAACTTCATTGCCATATGCTGTTCCCACATTGTTTGTAGCATAGGCTCTTACAAAGTAGGTAGTACCCGATGTCAATCCGTTTATTACACTTGTAAAATCGCCAGTTCCGGTTCCATTGGAGGTATGCAACCCCGTGGCGACCGGACTTGAAGTGGTACTCCAGCACACTCCGCGGGCAGTAACGGAAGATCCTCCGTCGTTTGTAACCGTACCACCACCCGAGGCTTGCCCTGCCACATCTATTGAACTAATCATCGGGGAGGTTGTAAGCGTTGGTAATGAAGGTGTGTTGAAGGTAACTTCATTACCATACACAGTTCCTATTGCGTTGGTAGCATAGGCCCTCACATAATATGTGGAACTGGAGGCCAATCCTATTAAATTACTCGTAAAAGTGCCTATTCCGCTACCATCCGTAGAGTGTAATCCGGAAATAGAAGCTGTGCCCGATGCTGTACTCCAGCACACTCCGCGAGCAAGAACCGTGGTTCCCCCGTCACTAACTACTTCTCCGCCACCGGTTGCACTGCTTGCACTTGTTGAAGATATTGAAACCGCACTTGTTGTTACCACGGGAAGTTTGGGCGGAGTGTATACAATTTCATTTCCATATCCGGTTCCGGCACTGTTTGTCGCGTAGGCACGAATGTAATAAGTGGTTTCCATCGATAATCCATTCACGGCACTTGCAAAAGATCCTATACCGGAACCATTTGTTGTTTTGGTGGTGGTAAGTTCGGTTGGATGTGGTGACGTACTCCAGCACACACCTCTTGTGAGGACAGCAGCTCCTCCGTCACTGGTAATATTGCCTCCACTGGCGATATTCACGAAAATTGCACTTTCGGTACGTGTGACATTTAATCCCGAGATATCGAGCGTTGTCAACGTAGGGATTGTCAGCGTCGTGAAAATATATACAGGTCCGTAAGAGATTCCCGCATTATTTATTGCAAAAGCTCTTATGCGATAGGATGTTCCCTGAACGAGATTCTTTATGGTTGAAGCAAAACTACCAGTGCCGGTTCCTACATGAACCGTATCGTTTGCAATCGTTGGATTGCCGTCGGTACTCCAACAAAATCCGCGAACGGTAACCATTGCTCCACCATCGGTAATAACGGAAGCTGTGGCTACAGCGGTTGTCTTTGTCAAACCGGATACTACTACATTGCTTACTGTGGGTTTAATAGCCTGGGTTATCAGACTATCCTGGTTTCCATAACCGATCCCTTTGCTGTTTATTGCATATGCTCTTACATAGTATTTTGTACCGGGGATTAAGCCTGTAAATGAATCGGAAAAAGTTCCGGATCCTCCGTTAGCGTCACGAACCTTCGTTGAAAGCGTAGTAGTTGGGTTGGGGTATGTACTCCAGCAAATACCTCTTTCGGTTATGGGCATGCCGCCATCATTGCTTATATTACCGCCACTGGTTGCCTTCACACTATCTATGTTAAACGGATGTATGGTAGTCAGGACAGGAAGCAGGACTGCGCGTGTTCTGAATGAAATCTGTGTACCGTAACTGGTTCCCATCGCATTGGTTGCGTAGGCCCTTACGTAATAAGTCGTTTCCGGAGTCAATCCGCTCATGTTGGCAGTAAATACCCCTAATCCGGGAGTATTATCGACCGTTTTCGTGGCCAGAGCAATGGTCGGGTTCATACGAATATCCCAACAGATACCTCTGGCAATAATCGGAGTCCTTCCATCGTCTGTTATTTCTCCTCCGCTGGTAGCCGTTGTTGCAATGATATTTGTTGCCGGCGTAGTTGCAAGTAGAGTAGGCAAGGCATTTGTCAGGATTGTTTTTTCAACGCCATAAGCAACTCCGATTTTATTAATGGCATATGCTCTCACATAGTACAATGTGTTCGGTTGTAACCCTGTGAGCGAAGCGCTGAAATTGTCTGTCCCGGATCCGTTTGTGGTATATGTATCATCAATGGTTGGATTAGTGTGTGTGGCCCAGCAAATACCTTTCTGAGTAATTTCTGCACCTCCGTCACTGGTAATGATAGCCCCGCTGGTAGCTGCGCCTCCACCTACCTGAAGGACTTCAGTAGTGTTAAGTTGCGGTGCCGTAGGGAAGAGTGTGAATGTAACCTGATTACCATAGGAGGTTCCTGCAGAATTGGTTGCAAAAGCCCGGATATAGTAGGCTGTGCTGATTTTTAGTCCGATGACGGTACAGATAAAATTGCTACTGCTGCTACCGGCTATCACTTTGTTGACAGTTACGGTGTCTGGATTAAAATTCGGATTTTCACTCCAAATCACACCCCGGCTTGAAATGGCAGCTCCTCCGTCGGTAATAATTTTACCCCCGCTCATGATCGACGATTTGGATATCGGAGATACAATATTAGTTGTTAAGGTTGGGATGGCAGCTGGTGTTACAAATGATACTTCATTTCCATAGGCCACACCCTGATTATTAATGGCATAAGCTCTTGCGTAATATGTGGTAACAGGAGATAACCCGGACATATTACTGTAGAAATTAACGCCATCGCCTTTATCTCCCGAAGTTTTTGTAGATAACCCGGTAGTGGCTCCGGGTGAAGTGCTCCAGCAAATACCTTGATCGAGAATGGGAGTACCTCCATTATCTAAGATCGTACCCCCGCTACTGGCCGATTTGGCATCCGTAGATGGAGTTACATTCATTGTCTTGACCGTTGGTAATTGAAATGTAGTGAAGCTAACTTCTTTTCCATAGGCCACACCAACACTATTGATGGCATAAGCCCTCACGTAATATGTTGTCCCCTGCAAAAGACGGTTGATGGTAGAGTAGAAGGCTCCGATACCGTTTCCAACGATGGCGGTTTTGTTAACAACAACCGTATCGGGACGGAACCCTGAGACGGTAGACCAAAGAAGGCCTCTGGTTGTGACGGTTTCTCCTCCGTCTTCAGAAATAACGCCTCCCGCCGTAGCGCGTGTTCCATCAACGTCGGTTGCCTCCGTTGTTGCAACTGTTGGCAGTGTGGGTGGATCGGTAATAAAACTGACCAGATTACCATAACTTGTGCCTGCAATATTGGTGGCAAAAGATATTATATAGTAGGTGGTGTTCCCCTTTAATTGTTGTAGTTTCGTAATAAAACTTCCTCCGGCAGCACCGTCATGTGTCCTGTTTACGAGTACTGTGTCTGGTTTGAACGTTGCAACAGTGCTGTATACAACACCTCTATCAGATATATCGGTGTTCCCGGTATCGGTAATATCTCCTCCGGTCGTGGCTTTTGTTGGTCCGTTAGAGATTCCGGCCTTGGTAAATACTGTAGGAAGATTGGGGGTGATGAAACTCATCTCCTGTCCAAATGCGATGCCCGTGCTATTTATAGCATATGCTTTTACATAATAAACTGTGTTGGGGCGTAATCCGGTCATTTTTGCCGTAAAACTACCTTTGAAATATCCGGTGGTTGCAGTCTTATTGACGGTAATTGTGTCGGTATTGAAATTGGGTTGAGTACACCAGAAAATACCACGGGTCGTAACCAGAGCTCCTCCGTTATTGGTAATATTTCCTCCGGATGTCGCAGCGTTGGCAGATGTAAGAGACGGAGTTGTCGTTTCTACTGTTGGAAGAGTCGGTGGCTTGGTGACAAAATTCTCAATGGTTCCATAGGTAGTACCAACACTGTTTGTAGCATAGGCTCTTATGTAGTAAGAGGTACTGCCCAACAAATCGGTGACGGTGGACCGGAAAGAACCGTAACCAGTACTGTTTTCACTCTTGTTATCGGATAAAGATGGAGTATTACCGGTACTCCAGCAGAACCCGCTGACCGATACATCGGCACCCCCATTGTCTGTTATATTTCCTTCTGCATCAACCGTAGTCGTGGTGATGTTGGATACGGAGGTCGTAACCACTGTTGGGAAGTTATAGGTAGTGAAATTGACCTCATTCGACGCATAACCCGTTCCTGCACTATTCGATGCGAATGCTTTTGCATAGTAAGTTGTTCCGGGAACAAGATTGGGTATTGTAGCGGTGAAATTATCTGTGCCAGTGCGTGTAACTCTTTGAACTACCACCGTATCAGGTCTGAAGTCAGGAACATTGCACCATACAAGTCCGATAGTAATAATGTCGGCACCTCCATTGTTGGTTATGGTACCACCACATATTGCAGATTTCCCGTTTGCATTATTTGTAGCTGGAATGGTTGTCAGTTCGGGAGGTGTAGCTACCGAAGTGGTAAAAGATTGAATGTCACCGTAAGCAGTTCCTGCATTGTTGGTGGCATAGGCTCTGACATAATAGGCTGTACTGGCTTTCAGCTTATCGATGGTATGAATAAAATTACCGATTCCGATTCCGCAGGTGGTGTGCTGATCATTTATCGTTGGTGTTCCGGTCGTATTCCAGCAAATTCCACTTGAAGTGACTGACGTTCCTCCATCGCTGGTAATGGTTCCTCCTCCCACAGCCGAAACGTTAGTGACCGAACTAATGGACGATGTAACAATGGTGGCAACGGTGAAGGTTGAGAAAGAGACTTCATTCCCGTACGCAATGCCAATACTATTAACTGCATAGGCTCTGACATAATATTGGGTCATGGGAGTTAATCCGGTGATGCTGCCCGAGAAGGCTCCGTTACCACTCCCTGCTACCACATAATTATCAGAAATGGAGGGGTTTCCTGTTGTATTCCAACAGAATCCTCTTTCAGTCACAGGTGAACCTCCATCATTGGCAATGTTGGCTTTACCCAAAGCCGATGTTCCTCCGATGGTACCGGGTGTCAGAGTAGAAACGGATGCAATTGCCGGAGGCCCGGTTACTAAACTATCGAGATTTCCATAGACAGTTCCTACATCATTCGTTGCAAAAGCACGCACGTAATATTTTGTAGAAGCGGACAAACCAGTTAGATCACACACAAAGGTTCCGGTTCCGGATCCTCCTAAAGCAGTATTTGCATAAATGGTGGGATTGGGAGTAGTTGCCCAACAAACTCCACGAGCCACGATATTGCTTCGTCCGTCATTGCCAACAGAGCCGCCGCTCGTAGCCGAAGAACGTGTAATGCCCGACGGAGAGGTAGTTTTGATTTCAGACGGTAAAGTCGCAGTTATCAAACTGTCAAGATTCCCGTAAGATATTCCGAATTTATTTCGTGCGTATGCTTTGACGTAATATTTTGTGTTGGGTTGTAGCGAAGTAAGAACACTGGTGAAGGAACCGACTCCATCTCCTGATATAGTTTCCGACGTTGTGGTTGGCAGGCTGAGCGTAGGATTTGGCGAGGTGCTCCAGCAAATGCCATACGCACTTACGGATGATTCTCCGGCATAGGATACATTGCCGCCACTGTTGGCTGAACTTCCGGTGATGACCGATGGTTTGATTGTGGTCAAGAGAGGAGCCGCATGTGCTATTGTTACTAAACTATCGAGATTGCCGTATCCAACGCCAAAACTATTTACAGCATAGGCTCTTATGTAATATTTCTTTCCGGGTGTTAGTCCTGAAATGTTGCTACTGAAAGAACCCAGATCACTTCCGCTAAGTTGTTCTACTGTCTTGGTAGATAGGTTGTACGTAGGGTTTGGTTGGTCGCTCCAGCAAACTCCTTTTGCTTGTATGTTATCATTCCCGTTGAATGTAATATTACCACCTGAAACGGCAGATGTGATGGTAACGTTTTGTACCATAGCTGTCGTCAATTCAGGGATGGAATTGGTGCGGAACGAAACCACATCGCTGAAAGCAGTACCAACGCTATTGATTGCAAATGCTTTTGCATAGTAAACAGTTGCTTTGGTAAGTCCCGTTAACGTTGTAAGGAAATTTCCTATATCCGTCAGATTATCGTTTTTGGCATTGACATAGGTGTAGTTGGTATTATCGATGCTGTATGCAATTCCTCTTGCAGTGACAGGTGCTCCTCCATTATCCGTTATGTTGAATGAACCGATGGCGGTGTTGTTGGTGATACTCCCGGTATTAAAAACAGGATTCGAAATCTTCGCCAGAACGGGAATGGAAGTCGTAAACTGTTCTATATCACCGTACGATGTTCCCACGCTGTTTGTTGCATAGGCGCGGACATAATATGTTTTATGTCCGAGTAACGATTTAAGTGCAGATGAAAATATTCCGTTTCCGTTTCCGTCATCGGTGCTGCCGGCACTGTGATCGTCTTGAGGATCTCCAATGGCACTCCATATAATACCCCGTTTTGTGATTCCCATGCCACCATCGTCGGTAATGTTACCTCCGCCTTTTGCCGAATTGTATGTGATATCGGTGATGGCAGAAGTCATTACCTGAGGCATTCCGGGGATGATAATGCATGTTTTCTCTTCTCCGTAGGCAGTTCCTGTTTTGTTGATGGCGTACGCCCTTACATAATAAGTCGTATTAGCCGTCAAACCGGTTAAGGTAGCGCTAAAAAGGCCTAACCCGCCACCTCCGCCATCATGGGGAGAAGATGTTGTCGGCCCTGATGTTTGACTCCAGCAAATACCTCTGGAAGTGACGGTAGATCCTCCATCATCCGTTACATTACCGCCGCCTTGTGCTGTGTTGTTAACAATTGATGAAACATTGATCGTACTGACAGTAGGGATATTGAGTGTGACCAGACTATCAAGATTTCCGTATGAGATCCCCTTGGTATTTACCGCGTAAGCTCTTACATAGTATTTTTTTCCTAAGGTAAGTCCTGTAATATTACTGGAAAAATTATCAGTACCATCATTAACAATTGGTACCGAGGTCTTTGTCGGAAGATCGGCAGTCGGATTGGGAGAAGAGCTCCAGCAAACACCTTTTTCGGTTATGTTTGTACCTCCGGCGTCGATAATCACACCTCCACTCACGGCGCTACTTTCGGTAATATCGGAAGGTGGCACGGTGGTCAAATTTACATTCGAAGGGGTGGAAAAGCTGGTTTCGCTACTGTACCCAAACCCAATGGCATTTTTGGCATATGCCTTAGCGTAATAGACGGTTCCGGATAACAGGCCAGATAGATAATTGGTAAAATTCCCTATATCTGTGGGCGTAACCGTTGACGATGGAATGAATTGATAATTGATTCTGTCGGTACTAATGCATACTCCTCGTTCCAGAATGGGAGAACCCCCGTTTTCGATTATCATGGAAGCGGAAGAAGCACTGCTGCCTGTAATATTCGTAATTGAAATTACTGAACTCATCATCGGTACCACTGGAGGTTTTGTGGTGAACACAACTAAATTTCCATAGACTTTGCCGGCACTATTAACAGCATAAGCTCTGATATAATAAGTGGTGTTGCCCAATAAATTCATTAAGGTGCTCGGAAATTTACCCACACCCGATCCGTCGTCGGTAATATTATGGGACGGATCATCCAGCGGATCCCCCAGCTGGCTCCATATTGTTCCTCTGTGAGTTACAGGTGCACCTCCATCTGCAGAGATATCTCCTCCGCTTATGATGCGGGTGCTGCTTATACTATCGGCCGGAAGCGTAATTATTGACGGCAGTGCAATGGGTGTTGTGAAGTCAATACTTTGTCCGTAAACGATACCTTCGGCATTGACAGCATAGGCTCTGAGATAATACTTGGTTTTAGGTAGCAGATCGGTCATTGTGCTCACAAAAGTGCCTATGCCGTTTCCGGTAGGAATTTGTCTTGTTTTGGTTACAAGCAAGGTGTCCGGATCGGGGAATGGACTCCAACATATACCGGTGAGTGTCACATCGGATGCTCCGTTTGTTAAAACCTCGCCTCCGCTGGTGGCCTTATAGCCTGTTTGATTTGTCACTGGAGCTGTTGTAACAATAGCCTGGCAACTGATGTCTTTCCATTGGGAGCCATCAAAATACTTGATAGACCGGCTTAATGCATTGACATAGAAAGCCCCTTTTGATATTGAGAGAATATTGGGAGGCGCATTTGTTATGGGAAGCTTGTATGTGCGAATGTTTGCTCCCGAAGCAAATCCGTCATTAGAAGTAAAAACGCCGGATTTCATTTGAGGCATTTTAAACCACGCCGATCCATTGTAAATCATCATTGCTTTGTTTGCAACAGAATAGTAGATAGACCCGGGTTGGGGCTGCGAAGGTGCTGCTGTCAAAGAGGGGAGAAAGGGAATGCCGTTTTTGACGGCAAAGAATTCGTCGGGAGAGGCACTTGACAAATTTAAAGTGCATAAAGTCTCCCACCCATTTTCAGTATAAATCAGAGGTTTGTGTTCTGTGTCACTGAAAATTATCATCCCATGCTCAGGATTAGTAATAGAGCTTGGTTCAGTAACGGGAAAATGGGGAATTCCGTTTATGATTTTAAAATGATTTTGTCCATTTACCGAACAGATAAATAGAGCAAATAAAAGAGTAACAAATATCCGTTTCAATTGCACTGATTGTTTATTTGTCTAATTTCTTCAGAATAGTATTGATCTGTTCTTGTTGTCTGTCCAATCTATTCTTTAATGCCTCAATCTGGGTTTGTTGTTCTTTTACGGCTTGGATCAACACAGCCGTCAACTGCGTATAATCTACCTTGAGGTATCCATCGGTTCCTTTTGTTACCATTTCCGGGAATACCTTTTGTAGTTCTTGCGCAATGACCCCTATTTTGGCTCCCTTGGCATATTTTGTCTGATCTTTATATTCGAATCGAACGCCCCGCATCCGGTCAATAGATTGAAGAGCTTTCGTCAGCGTCTCGATTTTTGTTTTCAAACGCTCGTCAGAAGGTGTGTAGAAGTTTCCTTTTACGGTCACATCCTGTCCAAAAGTCGCATTACCACTTGTGTCGAAGCTCAGACCTTTATTGTTTTGGCCGTCGTTGCTGATGGCATAAGCGCCCAGTTGTATGTTTTGAGTAGCAGTATGGTTTCCAAGGTTATCGCCTGCCGGCACCCAATGTGATCCGTCATAGACGTACAGCGTTTTATCTATTGTATTGTAATAAGTGGCACCTGGAGTTGTTGTCGACGGAGGTGTGGTTCCAGTGGTGGTATTACCGGCCTTGTCGTCTACATATTTTTTATTGGCAGCCTCCAGATCTCCCGTCGGTGCTGCCAGATTGATAATTTTGTAGTTGTTTGAACCATCTCCCATTGATACATTGGCTTTTGCATCACCAAAACCGCTGAGGGTGATAGCGCTTTTAGGTGTGGGAACTGCCTTTCCATTCGCATCACCCACATAAAATTCATCCTGAGGCAGTGCATTGTCCACCGGCACCCATTTTGTTCCATCGTACACATAGAAGGTTTTCGCGGTGGTGTCGTAATAAGTATTTCCGGCTTGCGGCGTCGTCGGCTGGGTTGTTGTAATGGTACCGGCTTTATCGTCTACATATTTTTTGGTAGCAGCATCCTGAGCCGCTGCAGGCGTAGCCACGTTAGTCAGCTTTTGACTTCCCAGATCCACATCGGCAGTAGCAGGAGCAAATCCGCTTACCGGTATAGTGTTTTTGGCGGTAGCCACAGCCTTTCCGGAAGCATCTCCGACATACAACTGGCCTGTAGGTAACAGGTTATTTACCGGAATCCATTTGGTGCCGTCATAGACGTATAGTGTTTTGTCGGTTGTGTTGTAATAAGTAGCTCCGATAGTGGTAGTCGACGGTGGTGTTGTTCCTGTGGTAGTTGTCCCGGCTTTGTCGTCTACGTATTTTTTATTGGCGGCTTCCAGATCTCCGGTCGGCGCTGCTAAATTGATAATTTTGTAGTTATTTGAACCATCTCCCATTGACACATTGGCTTTTGCATCACCAAAACCGCTGAGGGTGATAGCGCTTTTAGGTGTGGGAACTGCCTTTCCATTTGCATCTCCCACATAGAGTTGATCCTGAGGCAGCGAATTATCTACCGGCACCCACTTTGTTCCATCGTACACATAGAAAGTTTTCGCGGTGGTGTCGTAATAAGTATTTCCGGCTTGAGGGGTAGTCGGCTGGGTTGTTGTAATGGTCCCGGCTTTGTCATCAACATATTTTTTGGTAGCAGCATCCTGAGCCGCCGCAGGAGCAGCCACGTTAGTAAGCTTTTGGCTTCCCAGATCCACATCGGCAGTAGCGGGAGCAAAACCGCTTACCGGAATTGTATTTTTGGCCGTAGCCACAGCCTTTCCGGAAGCATCTCCGACATACAACTGGCCTGTAGGTAACAGGTTATTTACCGGAATCCATTTGGTGCCGTCATAGACGTATAGTGTTTTGTCGGTTGTGTTGTAATAAGTAGCTCCGATAGTGGTAGTCGACGGTGGTGTGGTTCCTGTGGTTGTTGTACCCGCTTTGTCATCCACATATTTTTTTGTGGCAGCATCCTGATCGGCGGCAGGTGTTGCTACATTGATCAGCTTTTGACTTCCCATATCCACATTGGCAGTAGCGGGAGCAAACCCGCTTACCGGGATTGTGTTTTTAGCTGTAGCGACAGCCTTTCCTGAAGCATCCCCGACATACAATTGGCCTGTAGGTAACAGGTTATTTACCGGTACCCAAGTGGTTCCATCATAAACATAGAATGTTTTATCTGTTGTGTTATAGTATGTTGCTCCGGGTGTTGTTGTAGAAGGAGGTGTAGTTCCTGTGGTAGTACCGTTAGCTTTATCGTCTACATATTTTTTTGTAGCGGCATCGCGATCGCCGGTTGGCGTTGCCAGGTTGATTATTTTATAGTTGTTGGAGCCGTCACCCATCGATACATTGGCTTTTGCATCGCCAAACCCACTGATGGTGATTGTACTTTTGGGTGTAGCCACAGCTTTGTTTGATGCATCTCCAACATAAAACTGACCATTGGGCAGTATGTTATTTACAGGCACCCAACTGGTTCCGTCGTACACATAGAATGTTTTGTCTGTTGTGTTGTAGTAGGTAGTTCCGGGGGTAGGAGATGTTGGAGGCGTAGTCCCCGTAGTGATACTACCGGTTTTATCGTCTACGTATTTCTTGGTAGCGGCATCCTGATTGTTAACGGGCTGAGCCAGATTGGTCAGATTGGTTCCTCCCATCGAGATACTTGTCGTGGCTGCTCCCCAATCGCTTAAAGGAACAGCCGATTTTGGGGTACCAACGGGAACATTGGTAGCGTCTCCTACAAAGATGTAATTATTGGTTAGTGAAAGGCTCTTGGAATCCACATAATTTTTGGTCGCAGCATCTTGCGCATTTGTCGGGTCAAGCATGTTTTTAATGCTCTTGCCTCCCATTAGGATATCGGTGGTGGGAGCCCCCCAATCGCTAAGAGGGACGGCTGATTTAAGGACGGGAGAAGCGACTCCTACAGCTGTGCCTACTAATATTTGATTTGTGGCTAACGAAATATTAGCCGGGCTAAACATTTTAGTATCTACATAATTCTTGGTGGCGGCGTCTTGTGCTGCGGTCGGATTTGCCAAATTTGAAATGTTGTAATACGGACCTCCTGATGTACCCATGTTGAGAGCTGCCGTTGCCTTGCCGAAATCACTTATAGGGATAGCATTTTTTAACACCATGATCGCCCGGTTGGAAGAGTTTCCTACAAACATATTGTTGTTATTCAGTCCGAGGGTAGAAGGGGTCGTAAAAAGCATATCTACCCAACCTTTGGTCGCAGCATCATCTATAAGGGTAGGAATTGCAAGGTGTTTGATCTGGTAGTTGTTGGTTCCGTCTCCCATTTCAATATAGTTCTGAGCACGGCCAAAACCACTCAATGGAATATTTGCTTTGTCCAGTTTTGCATTTGAGATGGCTCCATTAGCCACCGTTAGTTGACCCAGGTCATTGATAGTGGCATCTCCCGACATGGAAACTGCAGCAGGGACATTGGATGCATTACCCACAAATATTTTCCCGTCGGGCAACGTGTTGGTAAGGCTCACCCAGACAGTTCCATTGTAATAATAAAATTTTTTGTCAGTAGTATTATAGAATACTTCTCCTTCCTTCACGGTTGTCGTCGATGGACTTGGATTTATTGTCCCGGTGGGAGTCGACCCGTTGATTGATACCATAACCCACCGGCTCAGAGCATCATAGACATAGAGAATATTGTTAACATTATCGAAAAAGAAATCACCGGGTTTGGGAGATGTTGGACGATCGGTAATTGATCCAGCAGGGATGGATGTACTACTGATGGACATCCAGGTTCCTGCCTGTCCCATCATATAAAGCTTATTATCACTTGTTGTATAATAAACATCTCCGTATTTGTACGTCGTTGGGAGAGATGTGATGCTTGGTACAAGATTCCAGGTGGTTCCGTCGCAGACATAATATTGATTATCGTTAAAATTCTGGACAACAGCTCCTTTTGTTGTAACAGGTTCATCAGTAGCCGGCCAGGCAAAAGACGGTTGAATTCCGGTTACTGTGATCCATCCGGAGCTTGAGAGTTTATATAGTGCAGCCGATGTTGAATTGTAGACAACGTCGTCTATTTTATAGGTAGAGGAAGCTGGTAATACTGCTCCTGAATAGTAGTTTGTTGTATTTGCATCAATGGTGAGTAAGGCCGCATTTATCGCAGTAGACAGAACGTTTGACGGAATTTCAGCTCCGGAAAGGTATAAACCTTTAGTAGTTGGGCGAAACAATACTCCAGTTCCCATACTGGCATCAATGCCATCAGTACATTTCACAGTACAGTAAATAGTTGAAGTTGGATTCGGGCTAATATAATCTATCTCATAAGAATGACCTGTAGCATCTATAACAATATCACCAACTAACACTCCTGATCCTTGGAAAAATTCATTTTCAACAGGGCAATATAATGTTAATGCATTTTCAACATTTGGATTTACTGGTGTAGCCTCCATAATTTGCACAGCCCCACTAAACTGTCTTTTGGTTTGAGCACAGAGATGAAGTGCAAAAAAAGAAACGACAATTAAAGAGATGATATTTTTGCTCAATATTGTTTTCATATTACTTTACTTGTGCTGGAAAAATGTCGTTAATGCAGTTATCATTTTGTAAATTCTATTCCTGCTAAAAATGGAGAATTAAACAGAAGCCATCTCCGGACGTGTTGGTGTGATTCCCCATACTTGTTGTGTGAAATGTTATCGAGCCATTTTGAGCTGCGGTTAGTAGCCAGATGCAGTTTGTGGTGTAAGGGCTGGATATGTTGTAATTGTGATTGGTCGTAAATGGGATGTCAAACAGGAAAATACTTGGCATCATAAGGTCAGACATATCAGCATTATTATTATATTCTTTCCCAATATAATTTATAACGATATCAAGATTGACCTGACTTCCAATATCGGTATAAGAAGATTTAATTTTAAGATAATCAAGCCAAACTCCAGCCGGAACGTTCACCGTATAGGTGTAGCCGGATAAAGTCACAGTAACCCCGGTTCCCGAGGCTCGACAATAAAATTTAGTATTCCCGGATGGGTTGTATGCTACCATTGATCCTCCTCCTGATGCCGGAGCTTTCCATGTAGGAGAGCCGGTTGTTGCATCTACAGTTAGCACTTTATTAGCATCGTCCGGAATAGTTGCTGTAGGAAGAGTTGAACCACTGCCTCCTGAAGGAGTTGCCCATACGCCGTCACCTCGTAAGAAGGTGGTTGAGCTTGCTGTCCCTGAAGTGGTGTTGATGGCGGCAACGGGTACTGTACTGTTCCCAAATCGTGCAGTAGGAATAGATCCTGTGGTCAGTTGCGTTGCATCCAAATTAGTGATGCTGCCTGACGCATCTCTTTTGACAAGCGCATTGGGCGTTGACAAAGTAGTTGCTCCATTTGCCAAATCAACTCCGGTGCGTACTGCGGCTGCCGTGGCTCCTCCCACATAGGCAACTGTTGGAGCCGATGCTGTTCCGCTCAAATCGTTTGCAAGCATTAAAACTCCCTTGGTCGTGTTTGTTGCATCGGCAGCAGTTGGTATTGCCCATGTTCCGTCTCCGCGTAGGAACGTGGTTCCATCAGCAGTTCCACTACCCAGTCGGGCTGTAGCAACAGTACCTGATACAAGGTTCGATGCGTTAAGATTTACGATATTACCCGTGGCATCTCTTTTGACAAGGGTATTTGCATTCGACGAAGTGGTTGCGTTATTTACCGCAATGGTTGCTGTATTAATAGCCGAAGCTGTAGAACCACCAACGCTGACTACAGACGGAGAAGCCGCAGTTCCTCCCAAGTCGCCGGCCAGCATCAGAATCCCTTTGGTACTGGTCGTTGCATCAGTACCACTGCCTGCGGATGCCCATGTTCCGTCTCCTCTTAAATAAGTGGAAGAGTTGGCTGTTCCAGTTCCCAAACGAGCTGTAGCTACGACACCTGAAGTGATATTGCTCGCATCGATATTACCACTAAAAGAGGATGCCGTTAATTGTCCGGTGGAAGGCACGAACTTTAGACGTGATGAGGTTACTTTTTGAGCTAAATTACCTGTATTGGATGTTACCCATACCGGATATACCGAGGTTGCTGTTGTTCCATCATCCGTAATAGCTGTTGTTGAGGCCGATCCTGCCGAACCTGTCACGCTGCCGTTTATTGGGGCAGTTACTGTCAGTCCGGTTAATGTGCCTACCGATGTAATCGCAGGTTGAGCACTCCCTGTCACAGTTACAGCTGTGGTAGCTGTTGCTGCATTTCCTGTTGTGTTTTGATTTAACGTAGGAACGTCGGAAGCTGCGATAGAACGGAATGTCGGGACTCCACTACTTCCTGTAGGTGCAGCAAGGAATGTTCCGGCAGACTGGCTGCTAAGTGTGCCTGTGAGGGTGCCGGAATTTGTAACCGGAGAATTTGTAACCGTAAATATGGACGGCAGGGATAATCCTACCGAAGTTACGGTTCCCGATCCTCCACTGGGAGTTACCCATGCAGGGTTCCCGGAAACAATGGTTAATACCTGTCCGTTCCCTCCCGAAGAAGGCACTTTTCCATCCACATACGTTTTTACTGCCTTCGCCGATGGATATTGCGTATCGGTAACCGAAGCAAGTGTTCCGTCTGTAGTTTTGTTCGATTTATCTTCTTTGCCTACAACGGTGGCATTGGCAGAAACCAAAGCATCGGAGTAGTATTTTTTTGTTCCTTCGGTTACCTGGTCGGTGGTATAGTCGCCGGTTGTTGCAACAACTGCGCCCGTTCGTCCGAATACGGAACTCACGGCTCCTCCGTTTGC
Source organism: Paludibacter sp. (assembly GCF_009712605.1). Lineage (GTDB taxonomy): Bacteria > Bacteroidota > Bacteroidia > Bacteroidales > Paludibacteraceae > Microbacter. The sequence continues at coordinate 68,537 of NZ_WASO01000003.1, forward strand.
AACCTTGTCCCACGAGGTACCGTTTGAAATCACCCAATCGCCCACATTTAATGCCATCGGAATAGATCCGGCTGTATTGACCACAAAATAATAGCCCTGACTGGCGCTGGCAAGGGGAAGGGACGGCGATCCTGACGAAGCATCGTAAGTCCCCTTGTATGTAACTGCACCTGTCACTGAATTCGGGAGGTAAGCCGGATCAATTTTTACGGATGCATTTAAAGGAACAACGCCATTAGCTTGTCCTTTGGTGCTTACGTCGATTTTTGATGCAAAATCGGAAATATCGGCTCCTGAAAGGGTGCGGAAAGTAGGTGCTCCATCACTACCGCTGGGAGCTGCTAAAACTGTATTGGCAGTTTGATTGTTCAGAGTTACGGTCAAATTACCCGAAGAGGTAACCGGAGAATTGGCAACGGCAAAGATGGAGGGCATGGCTAATCCTACGGAGGTTACAGTTCCCGGGTTGGTTGACGGGATAGCCCATGTTCCATCACCTCTCAGAAACCCTGAAGAATTTATTGTTCCGGCATTAAGCGCAGTCAACGGAATAGTATTTGTTCCGTAGTTAGCCGCCGGAATGGTACCGCTTAGGTTCGTAGCAGCTAATGAACCGCTGAAAGTTGTGGCTGTAAGCGTACCTGTAGAAGGAGCATACTTGAGTTTAGAGGTGCTGATGTTCAGTGGCACATTTCCAGCTCCTGTAACCCAGGTTGGATATACGGTGGCTCCTGCCGAAACATCTGTTACTGTTACTTTGGTGGATGTGGTCGCTGTAGTGGCTGTTGTTGCTGTGGCCGCATTTCCGGTGATGTCTCCCTGAATCGGATTTACTACCGAGAGACTTGTTAATGTTCCAACAGAGGTAATGTTGGGTTGCGAAGCTCCTGTGACTGTGACTGCGGTGGTGGCCGATGTTGCTGTGGCTGCGTTGCCGGTGATGTCGCCGGGGATTTTTCCGGAACTGTCTCTGATTACAAGTGTATTAGGGTCTGTTGATGTGCTGGGTAAGATACCTCCTATACTGGCGACGGATGGAGCATCGGCTGTTCCCGCTAAATCTCCGGCCAGTTTAATAATACCTTTACTGCTGGTGGTTGCGTCAGGGATGGTGGTCGTTCCCGGGGCTTGCCAGGTTGCAGCATTACCCAGTGAATTTATTGTTAGCACTTTGTTTGCATCACTTGCACTATAAGAAGGTAGACTGCTTGATCCTCCCGATGGCACAGACCAGTTGCCGGATCCGTCAAGATATGTGCCTGCGGCTCTTCCCGATGCCTGAATTGCCGAGACAGGAATGGTGCTGGCACCATAACGTGCTGTTGCAATTGTTCCCGTCAGGTTGGAGGCGTTCAGGCTCCCCGAAAGGGTTGACCCGGTAATGGCTCCCGTTGCTGTAACCGACGTCGGAGTGATGGCTCCAAGCGATAGAGAAATAGCCGGCGTACTTGTCGGGTTGGTTATCGAACTGATAATTCCGTTGCTGGAGCTGACAGAGACACTGGTTACTCCTGGAGCCGACCATGCGGGAGATCCGCTGACCATTGTAAGAACCTGTCCTGCTGTTCCTCCGGATGGCACTTTCCCATCAACATAATTCTTTACCGCATCAACGGTAGGATATTTTGTGTAGGTAGCGTCAGATATAATCGAATTTACTTTGTTAGCAACGTCTTCTTTTCCTATTAAAGTGGGATTGGCATTTGCTAAAGCATTCGTGTAATATTTATTGGTCGAACCTTCTGGGACCAGATCTGTATTGTAATCTCCTGCATTGGCGGTGATTGTTCCTGTTCTTCCGAATACGCTGGAGACAGCAGCACTATTATTCACTCTTTCCCAGCTGCTCCCATTGGAAATTATCCAGTCTCCTACATTCAGATTAATAGGGTTTGATCCTGCTGATGTTACAACATAATAGTATCCTTTATTGGTTGCAGATGCTGTGGCAAGAGATGGAGTTCCGGAGCTTGCATCGTATGTTCCTTTGTAGGTTACTGATCCAAGAATAGCGTCGGGCAGGTATGTCGACGGAATTTTCAGACTGGCATCCAAAGGTGCGACTCCCGATGCTGCTCCAATGGCACTCACGTTGACTTTGTTGGCAAGACCGGGAATATCAGAGTCCTGCAAGGAACGGAACGTGGGTGTGCCGGCAGCTCCGGAAGGTGCGGCAAAGACAGTTCCTGCCGGTTGACTGGCTAATCCGCCGGTCAGCGTGCCTGTGGTGGTGACGGGAGAGTTGGTTACCGTCATGAAGGATGGTAAAGTCAATCCTACCGACGTAACGGTACCTGTCTGTACCCAGTTTGTACCATCCGATACCCAGTAAGTATGTGTTTGTGAATTGTAAAAGGTAGTTCCGGCTGGTCCTACAGCGGGTAATACCGTGCCGCTTGGAGTTGATCCTGCCTCTGCCCATTTGAATTGATTATTACCGGCCGATACCAATACCTGACCTGCGGTTCCTGCTGTTAATGCACTGCCTGCGGTTCCCTGAAGTTTAACATCAGTGATACTTCCATTTAATACTCCTCCTACTGTAATCCAGTTTGTTCCATCGAATATTTTCAATACATTTTGTGCCGGATCTGCATTTGTGAGATAAAACACATCACCGGTTTTTGCACTTGAAGTAGCCGGGAGTATTGTCCCATTGGGTGTTGAGGATACGGGAACCCACTCTGTGTCCTTGTAATAATAAAAATTCTTGGTCGTTGTGTTATAAAAAACATCTCCGGGCGATGCTGTTGACGGGAAAGCGCTTCCGCTTGGAGTTGTTTTCATGTCATTCTGGTCTGCAATGCGTATCCATTGACCATTTGCAATGTCAGAGGTGGAAGATGTATTTGCCGCAGCATTAGGATTACTGAAATAATAATAGCCGGGAGTAACGCTTGTCGACTTAAGTCCCTGCCCCGAAGGAGTAGTCCCTGTGGCAACATTATAAACGATCATGCCATCATAGGCGGATGGAAATGTTGCACCATCAAGTATCCCTGTATTAAAATTAAAGGTAGTAAGATTTGTACGGGGAAATAATAATCCTTTCCCGGCATTGCTGGGATCTATGCTTAAATCGAAATTACTAGAAGCGTCGAAGAATGGATTCTCAGCAGTAATATTTGCAGTAACTGTCCCATTTGAGAATACCTGTGCATAGGTATGGCTGCAAAATGAGATTGTTATTAGAAGTGACAATCCTATTTTTGAAATATGTGATAACTTTATCATATTCTTCCTTTATATTATTGTTAAAAACCAGCGACTACATACCAGTTTGTGCCGTCAGATATCATCGTCTCTCCTCTGGATGCTGTTAGAGAGGTGTTATTGACCGGTACGTACGTAATGTATGTGTAAGTACCCGAAGTTCCTGCTTGTACACTATTGTTTCTTATCATTAAAACGCGACCGGGGCAGGTAGTAGGATTTGGCAATGTAATGTTTCCGGCTCCTGCAATCTGAATGTTAATTATGTAATCATCATCATTCACTGTAAAGCCGGCAAAGGTGCCTGTGTAGGTTCTTATCTTTGCATATACCGCACCATTCATTTGAACCGTTCCGTTAAAGATTGTCCTTCCGGCCGATCCTGTAAGTCCTGTATTAGAAAATGTCAGAGTGTTCGCTCCCTGATCTACAGTGGTGTTTTTTGTTAAAGTACCGCCTAACGCAACATCGCTACTGGTTACAGTCAAACCATTGCTGGCTGTCGATATACCTGAACCTCCTCCGCTTGGAGTTTGCCATGTGGCCGATCCCGATGCGTTTGCAGTAAGCACTTTACCTGCGTCTGCGGCGGCAGGAGTTGGCGCTACTGTATTCAGTGTCGATCCTGAATAACTTAACCCACTGCCGAGTGTGATTTCAGAAACTGCCGTTCCTGACTGTCCCGATCCTAAGAGTTTGTTTGCCGTCATGGTTTGCATCTTGGCGTAAGTAACTGCATTTGATGCTATTTTGGCAGTCGTAACAGCATTGTTGGAGATAGTACCTGCAGCAGTCACATTCGTGCTGCCATCAAAAGCCGGAGATGTGTATGTAAGGTCTCCGGAAATGGAGATTGTTTTTCCCGTTTGCAGTTTGGTTGCCGAAGCTGCATTATCAGTAGGTGTTAAATAATCGGTACCTGCAGTTGCTGCTGTAATGGCTCCTGACGTTGCATCACCTTTTAACAGGCCTGTAACTGTGGTTCCAAGAGAAATATCTGGTACAGCACCTGCTGTGGCAGTACCTTTAAATCCGTTTGTGGTCGCAACAGTCACTCCTGTTACGGTTCCACTACTTCCTCCGCTTGGAGCCAACCAAACCGGAGCACCGGAAGCATTTACGGTGAGCACTTTGTTGGCATCTGTTGTAGTTGAAGTCGGAATGCTTGTATTTAATGTGTTTCCTGTAAAACTCAATCCATTGCCTAAGCTGATTTCAGTAGCTGAGGTTCCGCTAAGACCTGATCCCAATAAGCGGTTAGCAGTCATGGTAGGAAGCAGATAATCGGTTCCGGGAACTGCCGCTGCGAGACCGGTCCCATCTCCTTTTACCAAACCTGTGACGGTTGTTCCTAATGTTATGGCAGGAACGGCTCCTGTGGTAGCTGAGCCTTTGAATCCATTTGCAGTATTTACAGAAACTCCTGTTACAGTTCCACTACCACCAGAAGACACTATAGTGGATATTTCTCCCTGTAAATTTTCTAATGCCGTTTGAACTGTGGTTGCCGTCGATGGTAATCCGTTTTGTACTACAACAGGCACGGTTGCCGCTGTGGCCGAAGTGGTTGGCGTAGCCCATGTTACTGCGGTTCCGGCTGCGTTAACAGAGAGCACCTTGTTTGCGTCAGTGGTTGCATAAGCCGGAACTTTGGCGTCCACATATGTTTTTACTGCTTTTTCAGAAGGATATTTTGTGTCCGAATTTGAAGACAGCGTTCCATCCGTGCTTTTGTTGGCTTTATCTTCCTTAAGGCTCAATGCAGTTTGTGTCGCAGTACTGATAGGCTTATTAGCATCACTTGTATTGTTAACGTTACCTAGTCCTAAATCGGTTGGAGTGATTGCAAGCATTGTCTTTAGCGAGGTGGCGGACAGTGCAGTTGGAGCAGAAGCGGAGCCTGAGTTATTTCCAAGAACAGTATTGTTTGCAATGCTGTTCAATCCAAGAGTTACAGATCCGGAAGTGCCTCCTCCGACTAACCCTGTTCCGGCTGTTACGCCAGTGATGCTACCAGTTCCGGATCCGGATCCACTTCCGGTAGCCGATAGAACACCTGCGACTAATGAAAGCCCTGATCCAATTGAGATAGATTCTGGGCTTCCGTTTCCGGTACTTGTGCGCCCAATAAGTGAACCCGATGCAATATCGGCCATTTTGGAATACGTAATGGCTTTATCAGCTACCGACAAAAGCGAACTGGAAGTTCCGCTTCCGGTTAAGGTTGCATCGTGCGATACTGTTGAAGAACCTCCTCCGCCTGCAGACACTTGTGCATCCACATAGGTCTTCACTGCTTTTTCCGATGGATATTTAGTATCTGAGTTTGAAGAGAGCGTTCCGTCCGTACTTTTATTTGCTTTGTCTTCTTTCAGGTCTAATGCGGTTTGAGTTGCCGTGCTGATCGGTTTGTTCAAATCGGATGTGTTATCAACATTGTTAAGTCCAACATCAGACTTTGAAAGCGAAAGCATTGTTTTTACCTGCGAGGCGGATAAAGCTGTAGGTGTTGATGAGGATGAAAAAGCATTTCCCAATATTGAGGTTCCTGCAATACTTCCTAAGCCGAGTGTTACGCTTCCTGATGTTCCCCCTCCGGTCAAGCCGTTTCCTGCATTGACCGCGGTAATAGTTCCCGATCCGCTTCCTCCTCCTGATGAGCCTGTTGCAGAGAGGACACCTCCGGCAAGCGACAAACCCGATCCTATTGTAATTGCTTCAGCAGCTCCTGTTCCGCTACTTGAGCGTCCAATTAAAGTATTGGAGGAAATATCGGCCAGTTTTGGTAGTGTTACCGCTTTATCAATCAATTTGGAAGAGGACACACTGTAATCAGCAAGGCTTAAAGGAGATGACGAAATTCCATTCCCGCTTAAACTCGAGTCATGATACACCGAAGTGAGTCCTCCTCCGGCTGCTGTTGATATTTGTTGATGAAGAATATTCAAGGCATCCTGAACATTAACGGCATAAAGACCCGGAATTTGAGGCGATATCTGAATATTTTCCGCATATGGAAATTCAGGAATCCATGCAACTCCGTTGAAACGTAACGATTGTCCGCTGGCAGGAGCTGTTGGCGCTATCGGAATGTTTTGAATTTGTGTTACTTTCGTTGATGTATATGCTCCATTCACATCTCCGGATAACGTTAAAGTTCTTGGAGCCCAGAAGATGCCATCATATAGTAAAGTTTGACCTACTAATGGAATATTTGCTACTACTGGATATCCCTGTAATTTTTCAATTTTTGTAACAGAGCCGGTAGAAGTTACGTCACCTGTAAGGTTTGTGGTGCCGGTGGTTGTCCCACCGGTAGTTCCGCCTGTGGTGCCACCTGTCGAAGTGTTGATGCCATCAATCATATCTTTCAGTAACTTACCCTGATATGCAGATAAGGCAGATGTGGACGAAGTCGAAGTAAGGTTGTCGATCACAGGAGTTGGTGAAGTAGAACTGCTGCTGCCTCCGCTACTACTGCTGCTGCCACTGTTTAATGCGTAAAGCGCATAAGGTACACTTAACAACTGGCTTACACCTGAAATTGTATAGTTGGTACCTCCGGTTGGATCGGTTTCGGTCTTAATATAATAAGGACCTTTAGACCAATCAATTGAATTGAAGAAGGATACCTGGGCAATCCCGCCTCCCACTTCAAGAGAAACCAACCCGTTGGCATTGGTCGGGACTATATGATTTTCAACATATACCGCAGGACCGGTTGACGTGCCCTGTAAAATACTGATTCGTATACCAACAGTTTTGTTTTGAATGAGATTCGAATTGGCATCTCGGATAATGGCCTGATAAGTCATCCTTTGTGGTGCCTGAGCATACAAAATTGTTGTAATGAACAGTGCAGTTAGTAAATGTAGCAGATGTTTCATTGTTGAATATAATCCTTTATAATTTTGAAAATTCGCAGAATATTTTTCTTAGGATTCATGACGGTCAGCAGGTAAGTTCCTGTTGGTAAGTCTACCATTGAAACAACAGTGCTGGCGGTTTGTATATCTTCTTGTTTGATTAAATTTTTGCCGGTGTCATACAACAGATACTTCAGATCTTTGAAATTGGCATTTTTGACGGTAAGCGTTACATAGTTCGTCGTAGGATTTGGAAACACAATGCAATCGATGGTTAAATCGCTTGACGGTGCGTCGCTTGGAATGATGCCGGATATTTTATCAAAAGCTTGTTGTACTCCCTCTCCAAATGTTATATTAGATACAGAAATACTTGTATATGATACCTGTCCTAATGTATAGCTTACAGATCCCCCTTTGCCTGAAATGTTTCCACCGGCGCTTGATGTTGCCTCCTGAGCACAGAGCACAAGAGGGAACAATAGAGAAAGAAATATAAATACAAAAAATCTCATATATAAGCAAATAAAAATTAAAATATGATTTTTAAGATAACATTCAGTTTGGGTCTTGCGTTTATTGAATAATCAGCGTTTTACTAATCTTTGCTTTTGTTTGTTTTCTCGAAATAAAAGCCAATACTGGATAGTTAGTTCATAATATATTGTATTACAATATGAAATGACCAACATAAACCTCTCTGCACACTGTAACATATCGGCTGCCGATTTATTATCAGTAGAGGTTGTTTTTGACATGAAAACAAAAATTGTGTATGCTCCGAAATGGACATACCATGTCAAATGAATTAATAAAATAATGGATTTTTCTCTTTTAATTATTTAATAAAACTGCTTCGGACGCGCTTAGCGATGAAGCAAGATCGGAAATGAAAGGATTGTTTCATTTCCTTGGATGATTTTGTCAACCAAAAATTGTCAGAATGATTAAATAGACTTGTTGTAAAATTACAGCCATTCAACTCAAGCGGTATCTCTCTCTTCGATTATAAATGCCTGATTACGATTTGTATTCGGCATAAAATAAGGCTGGTTCTCTTTAGATAGGACAAATATATTTGTGGTTTTTTGAATGTTGCGTTTAACAATTGCATATAAAGCAACACTTCAATTCAAAAATAATTAAATTTGATGAATATCCCAACGGTATCGCATATTTTTTGCGTTAAAATACATTTTTGTTTCAGATTGTTTTTAGGTTAACCTATCAAGGTGCGTTATCTCGGAGTTTTGTTCGTTAAATTTTTGGTTTCTGACATGTAATTTTTTGTTTTTATTTTCATAAAGCAAAGATTAATAATGTGATGATGATTAAAGCAGGTGTTATTTTTTTGGATGAAAAATTGGAAGGAGAATTCGATTTGTAGTCAATCTACGACTAATAAATACGTTACAAGCAAACCAATAAAGTAGCCGGCGTATTCATTTTTGTCTTTGTTTAAGCGTAATATACCGAAGAATAAAAAAGATATAAATTATAAAAAATTAAAAAATAACAAATGCCTTGTAGAGCTGAATATTCCATTGAAGGATGGAATGAAAATCTACTGTCATTATAGTATGCGAAAGCATATTTTGAAGAAGGGCTGGTTTTGTGGATACCTTCTCAAAGGGTTCTTATGGTGATTATTGATAGGGGTGTTGTAAAAATAGAAGATAATTCTTTTTATTTATTGCCGATAATTATGTATTTTTGCGCACCAAATAGAATTTTCATCTTATAAACATTCCATTTTTATGGCAACAAAAAAAGAAGCGCAAGAACCTGATAATCTGAAAACCGTTGAAAACGTGTTAAGTAAGTCAGAAGCTTTCATTGAAAAATACCAAAAACAAATTTTATACGGTGTCGGCGTAGTAGTGCTGGTTGTACTGGCCATCCTTGCTTTCCGAAACTGGTATCTTGTTCCAAGAGAAAATAATGCCGAAACCAAATTGGCGGCATGTCAAAATTATTTTGCTGTTGATTCGTTTAGAGTTGCTCTTAATGGCGATGGTACAGAAAACTGTATTGGTTTCAAAGGTGTGATTGACGAATATGGCATGACAAAATCGGCCAATCTTGCAAATGCATACGCTGGCGTTTGTAGCTATAAGCTGAAAGATTACAATAACGCTATCAAATATCTGGAAAAGTTCAGCGGGAAAGATGTTAATATTGCTCCTTCTATTACAGGTCTTATTGGTGACTGTTATGTTGAATTGGGTAAAGTTGATGACGGTATTAAGTACTTCATGAAGGCTGCCGATTCAGAAAATGAAATGATCAGTCCTATTTATCTTAAAAAAGCAGCCATTGCATATGAAAGCAAAGGCGATTATAAAAAAGCGATTGAGATTTACACAAAGATTAAAGATGAATATATAAGAAGTCAGGAAGCTTCGGATATCGATCGTTATATCGCCCGTGCTCAAACTTTTGTGAAATAAAACATTCTCTCGTTAATTTACGGGGAATAAAATATAACTGCTTCAAAATAGTTGGAGCAGTTTTTTTATAACAATTTCAAAACAATCTTATGTCAACTGCAAATCATAATCTGTCTGACTACGAAAGTGATAAACTCCCATCAGCCAGCGATATGCGTTTTGGTGTTGTAGTGTCGGAGTGGAATCCGAATGTTACGGAGAGTTTATTGGAAGGTGTGCTGCAAACATTGCAGAACCAGGGTGCTGCACCTGATCAAATTGTTGTTCAGTATGTGCCCGGAAGTTTTGAACTGGTTTACGGAGCTAAATTTTTAGCCGAAAATGCAAAAGTGGATGCTGTAATTGCTCTTGGGTCTGTGGTTCGCGGTGATACTCCTCACTTCGACTACGTTTGTCAGGGCGTAACACACGGCATTTCTTATCTTAACGCGACGCAAACAGTGCCCATTATCTTTGGTGTTCTTACCACAGATAATATGGAGCAGGCAACCGATCGTGCAGGTGGCAGATATGGAAACAAAGGCGATGAAGCTGCTGTTACTGCCATTAAAATGGTTGCTTTGAAGCGTGGTTTATAAACAGACATTTGGAGAGGAGCCTGCGCAGACGTGTGCCGGTTTCTCTTTTTTTTGTGGCTCACAGCGTAAAAAGCAATCCCAAAATAGCTCCGTAGATCGTTGAGATGTATTTGTTTGACGTGATGGGGCAGCTTCCTGAGGCGCATCCGATAAAGCGGTAGTATAAATATCCGATAACAGCTCCGGATATCGTTCCCAAAATGACTTTGAGAAAATGATGGGAAAGAATATTTTCCATGTTTTAATGTATTGTTTTTGCCGTTTTTCCTTGTTTCAGACAACAAAAATAGCCAAGAAAGATGAATTATAATAATATCACCCGATAAATTATAATCATATCACTTTTTTATTGCTATTTTTGCATACTGAATAAGAATCATTTTTTATGTTGTTCAAAAAATCAATAACCCCGGAACTGGCTCAGGAATTGTTTGATGATAGCGAAAAGACACTGCGTTTTATCGCTGATATTAAATGGGAAGAGGGATTCGTGTGCCGTAAATGCGGAAACACCAACTATTGCGATGGTAAGTCTCCATCATCGCGTCGTTGCACAAGGTGTAAAACAGAAGAATCTGCCACTGCGCATACTCTTTTTCATAATTGTAAATTTCCAATTAACAAGGCGTTCTATATCGCATATACGGTGTGTGTCGAAGGCAAGCCGCTTTCTTCCTACTGTTATGCCGATCAGCTGAGTTTGAATCAAATGACGTGCTGGAAGTTTCGTAAGCGGATTGAGAACTGCCTCAGCAAGCACAAAGAGAAGGCAGAAGAATCATCGCTGCAATCAATTTTAATGACGCAAGATTAGAACAGCCTTTGTTTTATTGCAAATTATTCTTATCTTTGCACCCGCTTTAAGGAAGGGCAGTTACCAGAGTGGCCAAATGGGGCAGACTGTAAATCTGCTAGCTTACGCTTACGGTGGTTCGAATCCATCACTGCCCACCTTCTTTTACTTAATGTTGCTCAATACAATTACGGGCACGTGTTCTTGGTAACCACGTAAAAAACAAGATTATGAAACAGAATATTTCTCCCCTTTACCTCCTTTTGACGGTGGTTTTCACCACCTGTTTGTTGATTTCCAATTTAGTTGCATCAAAAATTGTGGTTATTGCATCTGTTGCACTACCTGTCGGTATTTTTTTATTCCCGATAACGTATATTATCAATGATGTCATTGCCGAAGTTTGGGGGTTTCGTAAAGCCAGACTGATGATTTGGCTGGCGTTTGCAATGAACTTCTTTGCGGTGCTGTTTTATCAGTTTGCCGTAGCATTGCCACCGGCTCCTTTCTGGTCCGGGCAGGATGCATTCAGTACCATATTGTCTCAAACTCCACGTATTGCTGTTGCAAGCCTGTTGGCCTTCTTAGCCGGATCGTTTCTGAATGCTTACGTGATGAGCAAGATGAAAGTGGCTATGAATGGGAATAAATTTTCCGTACGTGCAATCGCGTCTACGATGGTTGGCGAATCTGCCGACTCTGCCATTTTCATTTTCATTGCTTTTTGTGGCATTCTTACAACCTACCAGCTGGTGATGATGATGATTACTCAGGCGTTACTCAAGACGTTGTATGAAATTATTATATTGCCAATAACACAGCGGGTGGTGGTGTATATAAAGAAAAAAGAACAAACGGATGTTTTCGATACTGACGTCTCGTACAGTATCTGGAAAGTCAAAGAAGTTTAGATTTATGTCATTGCATCATTTAGGAAATAAAACCAATTATCCAACCGACTACGCTCCCGAACTGTTGGAAACATTTGATAATAAACACCCCGGAAATGATTACTGGGTGCGTTTCAACTGTCCGGAGTTCACTTCATTGTGCCCGATAACAGGGCAACCGGATTTCGCTACGATAGTTATCGATTATATTCCGGCTCAAAAAATGGTGGAGAGTAAAAGTCTGAAACTTTATTTGTTCAGCTTCCGCAATCGTGGTGATTTTCATGAAGATTGCGTGAATATTATTATGAAGGATCTGATTCGGTTAATGCAACCGAAATATATTGAAGTGACCGGTCTGTTTACTCCGCGTGGAGGCATAAGCATTTATCCTTATGCTAACTACGGAATACCGGGGACTGAGTTCGAAGAGATGGCAAAATACAGGTTGAAAAACAAAAACCTGTAAGGGCTTCCATCACTAACCAAAATCTAAAGGTATCCGGGTGTTTGAGAAAAATATTCGGATACAAATTGGTTTATCCAACGGTATAGTTCGTCCATTTCCTGATAGTTTATTCCACGGCTTCTCCAGCCATTCAGGTTTGTCTCCGACCGAGAAATGATTTCTTTTTCCACTGCAGCATTCTTTTGCAGTATCCCCTTATTTTCTTTGTTGATTAAAGCTGAAAGGTTCAGGTAATCATTGCCTTCCCCTTTTGCAATAGGGAAGAGTTGCGTTTTGAGCTGTAATGACCATTCGCAAAGCGGGGCATTCCCGGTTTCGTTCTGGAGTAGTATTGGAGGGAAATAGCCTTTCGGATTCATCCATACGGGTATTGCAACCGAAGTAAGAGGCGAGCCCAGGATCGTCCACATGGTTGTAAGGGAAGAGGATTCCTGTTCTTTCGTTCCCTGAATAAGCACAGTTGCAGATGTTATATAGCGGGGAATAAAGTCTCTGAAGGGGACAAAAACAGGAGTTTCTCCATTTGATGGAATTGCATCGTACAGGTTGGTTTTCGTGAGGCCGTGCGTGAGGCAGCGGGCAACCGTGTGCAGAAAAAAGTCGCACGAAAGCGACTGTGTTGCTGAAGCCTTGGTGAAAAGTTGTTCAGCTTCCAAATAGCGACTGACTCCTTTATCCTGACTGCGGTCGCCGGAAAAAGAAAAATTAGTGCGGATAATATATCCTTTGGGCGCAATTGCCGGATCGTTCACATCATACTTTACATAACGGGAATTCCCGGTTTCAAAATAGGCGCCACCGCCTTTGGCGTCGATTACACCAAAGTTAGCTTCAACGCCCAACGGCTTGGGCAATGAGTCGAGCAAATGCTCAAAATCACTGACTGTAGCGCATCGTTGCAGCGCCATTCTCATGATGTTGCCTTCGCTGTCTTTTACAGATGCGGGATCTTTGCCGTTAAGATTGTAGGATGCAGAGTTAATTATGGCAAATCCGGCACTGTTATATCCTCCCCAAACGGCTTGTGACGGATCGTTGCTGTTGACCAGCCCTACATAGTCGAATTTTCCGTCTTTGAAGAATTCAATTTTGTTGTGCAGTTCATCAGTGTCGCGTTGTTTGAATAGCAGCGGACGACCATCGGGAGTGGCTTTCCCTGATACAATTGCGGTGGTGCAGGCTATACCTTCGGTTACCCCGACTACAAAAAGGAGAGCTATAAGAGATATGATGATTTTGTTCATTGTTCTATAATTCAGTTGATGACTCGTTTAGCAAGGCTAAAACCTTATTTTTGATTGCCTGTTGTTCCGGGTCAAAGGTTTTGGTTTTGTGTTCCCACATATTCCATACAAATATCGCTTTTTTTAGCGATAAGCGATCCATGTCGGATAACGGGGCTTCGGGCAATGTAGATGCGTAAAGCAGGTTGCCGAGATATTCGAGCAAAGAGGTGTTTTTCCCCTGGATAAAGCACTCGAAATCGTTTTCAGACATTTGTTGCAGTTGGGGCAGGGTAATGTTAAAATAGTGCAATAGCTCGGTTGAAATGATTTCCCGGACTTCCTCTTCTTTGTCAACGCGCAGCCGCAGAATCTTCTGGAGCACGGCACGCATTTTCTCAATTTCCTTCTCCAAGTAATCGCGACGCTCCATGGCAGGTTTCTTTAATTTTTTTGTATGAGGCAACAAAGTTATCTCCTTTGTTCAGATTCTCAATAATTTGCTTTATTCCTTCGATGCCGCAAGAGTTTAGGAATTGCTTAATCTCAATCCGAGCAATGATATAGTTTTTCTTCATCAGCGGCCAGCCACCTTTGTAGAACTGTTCCGGAGTTTCAATGTTTCGAAGAATATCGTAGTTTGTTACATAGTTTCTTTCAAACACCGAATCGTTGAGAAATGAGCGATAATCGAGCTGGGAGGCAAGCCCTTCGTCAAACCATGTCGGGATTTTCCGTTTGTCGAAATAGCTTAATTGCGACCAAAAATAAGAATGACAGAGTTCGTGGCTGATAACATCGACGTTGAACCCTTCTCTCCCTATTACAGTGAATGTTCCCAGTAACAACGTACGGCGGCTCACCGTGTGAAACTGGTCATTTCCCGAATACTTGCCGACTTCATTGTTGTTGGCGCAAAAGATTATTTTGTATTTGTGGTCATTAATTCCCCAGAATGCAATATTCCGCTGCTCGGCTTTTTGCACGAGGCTGTTTAAGCTATCTTGTAATGATGGTGACAATAAAGGACTGAAATATGCTTTATTGTCTTTTGAAACGAAACCTGATTGATTGATAAAAACGTTGCGCAAGACAAACGAGAATTGCCAGGTCACAATGACTATAATCAAAATGCAAAACGTGGCAACAAACAACATAAGTTTCTTTCGACTCATAATTATCTGTTTTTATAGGTTTTTCGTCTAATAAGTAACGTAAAGATAATTACCTGACGGGTAGATGTGGTATTGCTTCAGCTTTTCTTTTGAAGGTCCCGAAATGACCCATCCCGAACCGTCGGTTATGCGGTATCTCGATCCACATTCCGGACACTTTGCCGACAAATCCGGCTGAACTTCCACACGTACGGTATTTTTCACCTCATATGGGCATGCAAGATCAAATGCGCAGTAGCTGTCATCAAAAGTATGCACCAACAGAATGCCGCCGAACCCCAATGATTCGAGTCCCGTGGATACTTTCGTGTATGATTTTGTGGCTCCCAATGAAAGGAGTGTCGGTTCCTGTAACAGGTTAATCTGCATGCTCACCGGCATGGGGGGGATGGAAGTCTTGTTATCGCCGCAAGAGGCCAATATAAGGGCAAAAACGATAACGCTAGCCCTGAGAATTGATATAGAAAGTTTGAAGCGCATACGAAATAGGTTGAACCGTCAGGTAGATAACGTTGCGAAGGTAAAGATTATTTTCTCTTTTCCGATAGATAGACGTACTAAAATGCGACGTAGAATAGCACCCGCATTCCCCAGTTGTTTGCGTTCGGGTCGTTTCTGTGTGTTAATCTCCAGACCGATTGGATTCCAAGGCAGCTCAATATGTTATAGACACCGGCAGCGGCTTCTACATAAGGAGTGTTGAGCGTTTGGGAGCCGGAAGGAAGAGCCATTACCTCAAGGTGTTTTTTGCTAAGTCCGTTTTCTGCCACTCTGAGCGAAAACATTTCTTTGAAGTTCAGTGACCGTATCAGCGGAATCTTTTTCAGCAGCAAGCCGCAAGAGTAGTAGTCCACATACAGGTTGGCATATTTATCTCCAACATATTCCAGATTGTTCATCAGGTTGAAATTACAATCGGAAAAGAACAATGTTTCGTTTCCACGAGAAAAAGAGAGCAACGGAAACGGGACTTTGCCCAGTATGCAACCGGTCTCTCCGGTATAGTAAATCATTCCTCCGATAAAATCTACCGATTGCTTCACCGTCGCCTGAATTTTACCATAGTTTCGGGCTACCTTATTCATAGAGTATTTGCCTCCTTCAACCTGAAAATGAAAAACCGGAAAGTGGTTTGAAAGAAACCGTCTTCCGAAAAATTCGTCCCAGATCAATTGGTCGTTGGAAAGCCTGAAATCAAGTTTGCCCCCGTAATGCAAAATCCTGTAGACGGGCTCCCCCTGACTTACAAAGCTGACATACGGGTTTGAAAAATAACGGTTGTCGAAGAGTGTAAGTGTCGTTTTAAATTCTCGTCTCCATTCTTTTTCGTATTGAAATTTCCATGTACTTACTTCGTTTACTGCATAGTTGGGTTTGATCCGCAAAAGGGTAGAGAAGAGGTTGTCGTCACTCAGGAACACTTTGTTTTCGTTCACCAGCATGATGTCTTCGCTAAAGCCTGTCCTGTAGGCATTTTTGCTATACGAAAACTGCATTTGCTGGAAATTTTTCGAGGGAAATCTGTATAAAACCTGTCCTCCGAGTTTCCACGTGTGATTATCGAATGCGTAACCAAGAGTAGCTCCCACACTGAAATTTTTCCACAAGCTCTCTCCTGTTCTGAAACTGAAAGCTCCGGTAGAGCCGTCCAGTACATTTTTATGATACAGCGAGTTAATCGGTCCAACGTCAATCTTACCGACATGAGCATACTGATACATCAAAAGATCCGTTACCCATTTCACTTCATGCATAAATCGTGTTTTGTTGAGTTGTATCACCCCCGAGTAGATAGAATCACTGGCAGGTTTACTCTCTTTCTGGCGCATAAGTGCAATTTGTTGCAAATCCCCGTCGTTGTGTTTGGGCGGAGAAAACAGCAACTCTTTATCAATAACCCCAAGTACAGGTTTCTGATGGGGACCGACGGGTAGTGGCAGGTTCAACACCAAAAGGGTATTTATGCTGCTGTAATCCCATTTATCTTTATTTAGTGCGAACTGTTGTTTGATGTTGAAGGAGTGCGCAAAATTGATGGGAAGCGTTTTGGGAATGCTTGCATCGATATTGATTAACCCGTATGTCAATGAATCTATTGTCATACTACCGGTCAGAAGCAGCGCATCTCGTTGTTTCGGGCGGAAACCTATTGAGTAACATTTGCGTTTGTTGACAATGCTGCTGTCTTGCAGGAAAAATGCGTAATGCTTGAAAGCCTTCTTTGCAAGAGGACTCAAGAAATATTTGCCCAGTATCTCAACATGCTCTTTGTAGAAATTTTGTTGTAAGGTTAACAACAAAAGCATTTTTTCCACATATTCTTTATCAAGCGGCAAAATAGTGATCTGGTTGTTCCTGATGATGTCTTTGTCGAGCCTTACCGAAGGAAAGTTGGGTTGGCGGTAAATCTTGTCAGAGATGAATAGCGGAACGGTAAACAGGGAATCGGGAGACCACACGGAGGCTTTTCGTGCATTGATGTCATTCATCCAGTTTGGAGGCACATTATACGCGTAGGCTTTCAATCTGTCGGATACGGTAGATGGGTTACGTCCTGAAGGTGGACTGTTGAATGTGCGTCGCAGGATTGAATTTTGAACAATTCTGCGGGAAACAGAATCTTCATTTACTTTTTCTAAAGGGATTGCGGCAGGGCCTATCGGTGATAGCCAGACTTCGATGCCGAGAGTGGAGTTCCGCTTTATGCGAATTTGGAAAGGTTTGTATCCGTTTGCAAACACCATTATTTTTGCAGCGGGACTGTTGGTTTTAATTAAAAAATACCCCTCATTTCCGGTAATGGTGGAAATGGAGGTATTTTTAAATTGTACGGTAGCACCGGCAACCGGTTTTTGTGAGAATCGGTCAAATACCTGCCCAATCACCAGTGTCTCCTTTTGCGCGGAAACCACAAACGACAACATAGTCAGTAGTGAAGAAAGAATGAGTCGTCTTGCAAAAGAGGTTTCCATTTTTATGATACAATTCTATTGGGTAGAGTTGTTATCCTATCAGCGCCTGATATTTTTCTGCTGTCAGCAATTGAGCAGTTTGTGACGGATCTGTTACGGTAACTTTAATAATCCAGCCTTGTCCGTACGGATCATCATTTACCCATTCCGGATGGTCGTTCAATTCTTCGTTGAAAGCTTCTATTTTGGCATCAACGGGCAAAAAGAGGTCGGAAACCGTTTTTACGGCTTCGATAGATCCGAATGTTTCACCTGCGTTGAGAGTTTCACCTGCTGTTGCTACATCTACAAAAACGATTTCTCCCAGTTCACTTTGTGCATAGTCGGTAATTCCTACGTACGCAGTTTCACCTTCGAGGCGAATCCATTCGTGTTCAGCGGTGTAAAAAAGATTTTCAGGAACGTTCATAATAATTTGTGATTAAGAGTGATAAGTGTTTGTTGGAATTTGAATTATTTTCAAATTGTATAATTTTATACATTTCTCAGAACGAACCACAAAAGTAATATAAAAAACGTGTATCGTATATATATTCTAAACACGAATCAGGATATTTCGACTGCATATAATAATTTTTTCTGATTATATCAATGGATTTTCTTAGGGTGTAACGATCATCTTGTATACATTTGATTTGATAGATTGACGAATATTTTTTATGTTTTCGTTCTTATTTCGAAATATTTCTATGAGCTTTCGATACGCTTCGTTTTTACAATTATGGGCTATTTATTTGAAATAAAACAATTGTTCGTAACAACAACCTAAAGATTTAACATTAAGTAAATATCAGAAACACAGATATATAAAAAATATTTCCTGATTTTAGCGAGCAAAATGCCAAAAACATGCTGTAAAACATGTTTTTTTAAGATAGAAAGCAAATAAAAGCCTCTATTTTTGTCAGCACAGTACAGTACAGCACAACATTTTTTAATGTGCTGTAAATTAGATATGTAATATAACGCGTCCTAATTTTATTCGAATGTTTGAAATAGAATTCTCACAACAGACTACTAAGGTAAAGCAGTTGGCGAATGCAATTCAGGATGCAATTACAATCGGCGAATACCCCGAAGGCAGCTCACTACCTTCGATAAACGACCTCAGCAAGAAATGCCGGGTGGCGCGTGATACTGTTTTCAAGGCATTTCAGATGTTAAAAGAATCCGGGGTTATTGAATCGACTCCTACCAAAGGATACTATGTTGCAACAGCGACTACCCAGATATTAGTTATGCTTGATATTTTCAGTCCTTATAAAAATGACATGTATCATGCGTTGACTAATAATTTGCCGGCCAACTACAAAGTGGATCTTTACTTTCACCACTATAATAAAAAGTTTTTTGAATCCATCATAAAGGAAAGTGTTGGTAAATACAACTTATACGTTATCATGAATATTTCAAACGATGTTTATTCGGAAGTATTGGATGAGTTGGATAGTAACCGTGTTTTATTACTGGACTTCGGCAAGTTTCAAAAAGATAAGTACGCTTATGTTTGTCAGGGCTTTGATAAAACATTGTATGATTGCCTGATGTCAGGAGCCGATTTGTTCAGGAAATATAAGAAGGTCACGATGGTTTTTCCTGAGAATTCCGAACACCCCAGAAGTTGCATCCCATATTTTGAAAAATTCTGTGATGACAACGGTTTGGAACACGCTTTGATAACGCGCGAAAATATTTTGGAATCGGACGTGAACGTACACGAAGCTTATCTTATTGTCAAACATTCTGATTTGATTGAGTTCACAAAGATTTGCCGGAGCAAAGGAATGAGGATGGGGACGGATATTGGCGTGGTAACCTTTAATGATGCTCCAATGCTGGAGGTTATTGAGGATGGAATTACTTCTATATCAGCAGATTTTAAGAAAATGGGGAGCCTTGCTTCAGAATTTATTCAGACCAAACAAAAAATACAAACATATATTCCAACAAAGTTGATCGTTAGAGGATCCCTCTAATTTTTTTTGCAAAGCAGGTGTTTACGTACACGGTAAAAAAGATTGTAGTAGTTTTTAGAAATTAATAAAATAGAAATGGAGTCACAAACAAAGACTTATAGCAAGTTGAACGGAATAATCCCCCCGATGATTACGCCGTTGCTAGGATCGGACAAACTGGATACAGTTGGAGTCCGGAATCTTGTGGAACACCTTATAAAAGGAGGTGTGAGCGGCATATTCATTCTGGGAACCACCGGTGAAACGCAACACCTGAGTATTAAACTGAGAGAAGAGCTTATCAGAGAAACATGTCAGGCTGTGGATGGTCGTTTACCGGTATTGGTAGGTATCACAGACACTTCGATGAGCGAAAGCCTTTATTTGGCAAATGTTGCGGCAGAATGCAAGGCCAATGCCCTGGTTGCAGCTCCTCCTTACTATTTTGCTTTGGGGCAACCCGAATTGTATGAATACTATCAGGCATTGAGCGAAAAGTGTCCGTTGCCATTGTATTTGTATAACATGCCATCTCATACAAAAGTGATGATTGAGCCGGACACTGTGAAGCGTCTTTCGGAACTTCCTAATATTGTCGGACTGAAAGACAGTTCTGCAAACGGGGTTTACTTTCATAAATTATTGCATATTATGAAAGATGATCCTGATTTTGCTTTGTTTGTAGGACCGGAAGAAATGATGGCGTCTGTAGTATTGATGGGAGCTGATGGCGGTGTAACCGGAGGCGCAAATCTTTATCCCGAATTGTTTGTTGACTTGTACAAAGCTGCGGCAGCAAAAGACCTGAGCAAAGTTGCCGAACTGCAGGAAAAAGTAATGTTGGTAGGTGAGGCTCTTTATGGCATAGGCCGTTTCGGCTCAAGCTATATTAAAGGACTCAAGACAGCCCTCGCACTGAAAGGTATCTGTTGCGACAGCCTTGCACAACCTTTCAATACATTCCAGATGCCTGAAAAACAAAAAGTTCAGGTGGCTTTAATGCAACTGGAGGCCTTGTTAAAGAATAAGAATCAGTGATAACAATAAAGTAAGTTTTAATTTTAATTTCTATTCCCTATGGAAAAGCTTCACAAAATGTTTTTTGGGCATAAGGTTTTGCAAAGCAGCCTTATGTCGTGTGCCAAATGGGTATGTTGCTTTCTGTTGGTTTTCGGAGGATCTATTCAGGTTCTTTCTGCCGCAACATCAACGGAGGCATCTGTCCAGCAACAAAATAAAAAAGTAATAGGTACTGTTACCGATGAAAATGGAGAACCCTTAATTGGTGTTACCATTACCCTAAAAGGGCAAGCTAAGGGTACAGTGACCGATGTAAATGGAAAATATAGCTTGGAGGTTCCCAATTCAGCGGTCTTAGTTGTTTCTTACGTTGGATACAAGAGACAGTTCGTTGAGTATAAAGGTCAGTCAGTTCTGTCAATCAAAATGGAAGCTGATGTATCAAAACTTGACGAGGTAGTTGTAATTGGTTACGGTAGTCAAAAGGTTAAAAATGTGACCGGATCATTATCTTCAGTTGATACAAAGCAGCTGGAAAATATTCCTACAACGAATATTGCTGATGCTCTTGCAGGTCAGGTTGCCGGTTTGTCCATTACATCGGCCAATAGCCGTCCGGGATCTAATGACGCTAAATTACAGGTTCGTCAGGTATTTGATTTCAATGGAGGACAAACCAATCCGATTATTATTATTGATGACGTTATGCAGTTGGATCCTAAAGATGGTACTCCTTCTATGGATAGATTCAACCGCTTGGATCCTTCGGAAATCGAATCAATGACTGTCCTTCGTGATGCAAGTGCAGCTATCTACGGGTCTAGAGCTTCTCAGGGAGCTATTGTGATTAAAACGAAGAGAGGTAAAGAAGGGCCGATCAAAGTGGGTTATTCCGGTAAATTTGAATGGAATGACGCCGTAAGTCATGAAAAAGTAACGAATGCTTACGAGACTGCTCAAATAGCAAACAGCTATTTAAGATTGAATAATGCGACGGCAGATCAGATGTATTCTGATACCGAACTGGAACAGATGAAATCATTGAACTATAACTGGTTGGATAAAGCCTGGTCGGGTGCCGGCGCTATGCAGCATTCTGTAAATGTAACTGGAGGAACCAACAAAGCAACATTCTTTGCGACCGGATCTTATTTCACACAAGGTGCGAACATTGGATTCAATAACTACAAACGATATAATTTCAGAGCTGGGAGCGACATTAATTTGACGAAGAATTTGAAAATTAATGCTTCTCTTAACGTGAATAACACCAAACAAGAAAAATCATACAACAAAGTAGCCAGCATTAGCGATAGCAGCTATGGTTCGGCATTGGCTTCGGGTAATTCGAATGCTGATTATGGATTATTGTTACACATGCCTCAAAATGTTCCATGGAGTTGGAATGTGAACGGGAACGATTACTGGGTATCTCCTGCTTTAGGTCCTCATGCAGTTACCAGTTCATTAAGCAATGTGAATATTATCGGAACCTGGAACTATTTTGCTTTGCAACAAAACGGTTCACAAGCTTCAAATGATAATTTCGACTATACAGCTAATTTCGGATTCCAATATGATGTACCTTTTGTGCAAGGGCTGTCATTCAAAGGAACTTATTCATTAAGCCGTAACTCTGCCAATGCAGAACAGGTTTCTCTGCCTTTTCAGTTAGTTTTGGCAACTAATACGGCTACTGCCGGAAATCACTTATATGGAGATGCGACGACCTGGAGTGGTCCACTCACTGTTACTAAAGGTCAGGTGTTGTACGACAAGACTGTAGGACGTTCGGAACAGATGAACTTCTATATAAACTATGATCGCAAATTTGGACAGCATACAGTATCGGCAATGGCTTCTGTAGAACGTGCCGAAGGGTTTTATACATTTGAAAGAGAGGCTTTTGATAATCCTGTTTATGGAGTATATAACGGGTCGAGTGCAACAGCTGGAACATGGAATACAAGTAATTCGATTTATAACAAATCGGAACATGGGAAAATGTCGTATCTTGGACGTGTAAGCTATGACTATGCAGGTAAATATTTGGCACAGTTGATTCTTCGTTCCGATGCTTCTACCAACTTTGCTCCGGAAAACTATTGGGGATTCTTCCCTTCTATTTCTCTTGGTTGGGTAATGTCTGAAGAACCTTGGTTCAAAAAACATGTAAAATGGGTAGATTACCTGAAAGTTCGTGGTTCGGTTGGTCAAACCGGGCGCGATAATATCCCGGCATTCAACTGGATTCAAAAGTACTATTATGCTTCCGACAAAGGTTTAGGGTTCGGTTCGAACGGAGGAATGTATGTAGCTGGTATTGTTCCAAATGCAAGTCCCAACAGAGATGCTACATGGGACAAAGCTACAAAATATAATCTTGGAGTTGATGTTAATGTATTAAATAACAGATTGTCAACGAATCTGGATGGATACTATGATAAGAGCACTGACATTTTTACAGCAATGGCAGGAGCCGCGAATGTTCCTATCTCTGTAGGTGGCGCTTTTGCAGCTCAAAATTATTCGGCAGTTGATGCCTGGGGTTTTGACCTGTCAATCAACTGGAGAGACAAAATCGATCAGGTAAAATACTCTATCGGAGTAACAACCGGGTTGTCATGGAATAAGATCAAAAAATACCCGACTCTGGCAGTTGATTTCCCATCTTCAAACAAGTACTATGTAGGTAATTCGACCATCATGCCAGCATGGGGATTCAAAACATGGAAAGGAAATGCAGGCGGAGACGGAGTATTGCGTACTCAATCGGATATAGATGCTTACTGGCAATATTTGACAAACTTAGCTACTGCTGCAGGAACTACACCAAGCTACTTGAACATTACAGATAAAACTAAAATTTATCCGGGTATGTTGGCATATCAAGATTTGGGAGGTAGCCTGAATGCCGATGGTACAGTGTCTGGCCCCGACGGACAGGTGAAAAGCGATGGTTCCGATTATGCAAAACTGGTTAAAAGAAATACAAACTATGGATTTTCAACCAATCTTGGTTTGTCGTGGAAAGATTTTAGCTGGAACGCGATGATTTCTACTTCTTGGGGATCTTATGCTGCAATCGATTATATTGGACAGTCAACCGGATCCAACCGTATGTTCTGGGCTCGTGAATCTTTCTGGAAAGATATGTTTGACCCCACTACAAACGTAAATGGCAAATATCCTAACATATACTATTCTTCACAGAACAATTATGCTTCGGATTTCTGGCAGGTTTCTTCTTTCAGATGTTATGTTCGTAGTATGAATGTGGCCTATACAGTGCCACGTAAATTGATTGCCAAATTAGGTATTGAAAGTGCCAAAGTGAGCCTGAGCGGAAACAACCTGTGGGACTTCTTCAACCCATATCCCAACCATTACAGGAATATGTATGATAATGCAAAAACAAGCTATCCTACTTTGAGAACATGGGCGTTGGGTGTTAATCTAACCTTCTGATGAAGGGTCGTTTAGAAACTAATAAAAATGAAAATTATGAACAAAAAAATATTTTTAGGGATACTTTCATTTGCGACCTTATTGTTGGTTGGTTGCAGTGATAAGTTTTTGGAAGAGAAAAAGAACTACGATCTCTTCGATGAAAGCATTTTTGAAAATCAATTACAGGCAGGTTGGTTTGTCGATAGAATGTATTACGATGCTTATTCCGGATTTAAGAGCCCAGGATTGACAGTTTTCGGACTATATACTGAAGATCGTTCCCGTTTGACCGAAGAATTTGGAGGGTATCCTGCATCTGCAAATTTGATAAACTCTACACTGACTTACATTAATGCATCCGATTGTCCAACTTATTTCGGTTCAACACTTGGATCATCGGCTAAGAATGAGCCTTATACCCGTATTCGTTATTACAATCTGTATATTCAGAAAATTGACGAAAAGGGCAAGAATCTTTCGGAAGACTTTAAGAATAAGACTAAAGGCCAGATGTATTTCTTGCGTGCCTTGCAATATTATGATCTGTTGAGAGTATATGGTGGCGTTCCTATTGTTACGTCTGTTCAGGATGCATCGTCTACGAATCCAGCCACACAACTACCACGCGCAACCACCTCAGAAGTTGTCACACAAATTCTGAGCGATTTAGACAAGGCTGCCTCTATGTTGCCTGCGACAGCAGATCCAACTAGTAAATCATCAACATCTTGGGGTGTTTCTGATTATGGGCGTTTGACAGGTGATGCTGCTATTGCAATGAAAAGCCGCGTATTGTTGACTTATGCAAGTCCTCTTTATAATAAAGACTGGGATAACTCGGGCAACCAACGTTGGAAAGATGCTTTGGCCGCAGGTTTGGCCGCAGAAACAAAATTGTCTGCTGATGGCTATGGCCTTTATAACCCAAATCCCAATACAGGATCTACTACCAATTTTGCGACGGCAAAAGACTGGGCAAACATGTTTGTAGGATTTGATAACACCTTCTGTAAAGAGGCAATCATGGTACAGCTGCTGTCTAATACAACCAGTCCCAGTGCAGGATTCAACAACGGTTGGGAAAACTCTATCCGTTTGAAAAGCCAGGGTGGTACAGGTGGCGTAGCAGCTCCTAAAGAAATGCTCGACTTGTTCCCAATGGCTGACGGTTCGCGTCCGACAGTTGCGAATGGCTATGATGATACAAAGTTCTTTATGAACCGGGATCCTCGTTTCTACAGAACGTTTGCGTTCTCAGGGTGTAAATGGGGTTATAAAGCAAATACCAGCGCTTCAGTTTGGTTGTATCGTTATCTGAAAGCTGATGGCAAAACGAAAGTATACGCCAATTCACTTGATAATACAATCCAGAGTCCTGCATATGTATCTAAAATGACAAATCAGAGTGCAGATAAT
This sequence comes from Paludibacter sp., assembly GCF_009712605.1. GTDB lineage: Bacteria > Bacteroidota > Bacteroidia > Bacteroidales > Paludibacteraceae > Microbacter. The sequence goes on from NZ_WASO01000003.1 coordinate 94,007, forward strand.
ACAGGGTTTACATATTCAGGAACAGATATATATGAATATCGCTATGCAGAGTTGCTGCTAAATATTGCAGAGTGTTATGCTGCTACCGGAGATTTGACTAATTGCCGTACCTATCTTGGTAAAATTCGTGCCCGTGTTGGTATTCCTCAGGGAACTAACTACTGGGGCTTGGGTACTTTTGCCAATAAGTATCAGGCAATCGAAGCTTGTTTGTACGAACGTCGTATAGAGTTGGCTTACGAAGGAAAACGTTTCTGGGATGCTCAACGCTGGATGCTGTATGCCGGATCGAGCGCTGTATCTTCAAGCGAAAATACATGTGCAAAATTAGGCATCACTCCTATCAATGGCACTTGTCGTACTGGTAACCTGTGGCAGGCAAAAACCAATACTGATACAGATCCGGTACCAGCTGCAACCAAGACATCTCTTGTCATCGATCCGGATGCTGCAAACTTCCAGACACAGTTGTCGACTTTGTCAACCGTATTCGATACATACTTCAAAAGAGTTGCTACTGATACACCGATGGATACCTACAATGGATCGGCTATGAATATCTTGTTCAAACCGAACTACTATGTATTTGGATTGCCCAATGCAGTTTTAACTAATAATGGTTGGCTGTTGCAAACCAAAGGCTGGAAAGATGCATACGGTGCTGACGGTACTTATGACTATCAGCCCTGATAAGAGCAAATATGAATTTTTACAATCGGGTAGAGTGATCTATCCGATTGTATAAGTATAATATCGGTTATCCAAGGCAGAAGGTTGCCGGTATTAGGTATTAGATTTAACAAAGCAAAGAAGATTTCTATCATCGTGGATTATTACCAGCTTGCGTGAGGCTCTGAGATAACAAGCGCAAGATGTAATACTAACTAAAAATTTATTCGTGTGAAAAAGTTTGTTTTAACTGCGTCTGTCCTGCTTACTGTGGGAATGATGCAAACCGTAAAGGCACAATATCCAAAAGTGTCTGACGTAGACAAAGCAAAATCGGAGGCTTTGCTTAAGGCAGCAGAGCATCGTTCGGACAGCATCTGGAAACTGGTGTTGCCTATTGTTCAGGATCAGGCAAAACATGGCAGACCTTACATTCCATGGGCAGCCCGTCCTACCGACCTGCCTCAGGCCGAAATTCCTGCTTTCCCGGGTGCAATGGGTGGTGGTGAATATGCTATCGGCGGACGTGGTGGTAAAGTGATTACCGTTACTAATCTGAATGATGACGGTCCCGGTAGCTTCCGTGCAGCATGTGAAGCTGGTGGTGCTCGTATCGTCGTATTCAACGTAGCCGGGATTATTCACCTGAAATCACCGGTAATCATCCGTGCTCCTTACATCACTATTGCAGGTCAAACAGCTCCCGGCGACGGGGTTTGTATTGCAGGCGAATCGGTTTGGGCCAACACACACGATGTGGTTGTTCGTTTCATGCGTTTCCGCAGAGGAGAAACCTGGGTAGGTCGTCGCGACGACAGCTTCGGTGGTAACCCCGTTGGTAACATTATGATCGACCACTGCTCTTGTTCATGGGGTTTGGACGAAAACATTTCGTTCTACCGTCACATGTTTGATCCGGGTGCAGGTATCAAAGAAGAAAAACTTCCTACCGTAAACGTAACTATCCAGAACACTATTTCAGCTCAATCGCTGGATACTTACAACCATGCTTTCGGTAGTACACTGGGTGGCGAAAACTGCTCATTTGTACGCAACCTTTGGGCCGACAATGCAGGTCGTAACCCGTCAATCGGATGGAACGGCGTGTTCAACTTCGTGAATAACGTTATCTACAACTGGAATCACCGCTCGGTAGACGGCGGCGATTATACTGCGTTGTACAACATTATCAACAACTACTACAAACCAGGTCCTGTTACCTCGAAAGGAAATGTGGGGCACCGTATTCTGAAACCGGAATCGGGTCGTGCAAAACTGGGTTATCTGGTATTCGGTCGTGTATATGCTAACGGCAATATCATGGAAGGTTATCCTGAAATTACAAAGGATAACTGGGCCGGTGGTATTCAGGTGGAAGAACAGCCTGACACAAAAGGTTATACCGAAACCATGAAATGGGACAAACCTTTCCCTATGCCTCAGTTCCCTATTATGTCGGCACAGGAAGCCTACGACTTTGTTTTGGAAAATGTGGGAGCTTACCTGCCTAAACGTGACATCGTTGACCAACGTGTGTTGAAACAGGTAAAAACCGGCGAGGTTTACTACGACAAAGAGGCTGATAAACGTGATTACTATCAGTTTGAACACCGCAAATTGCCGAAAGATTCCTACAAAATGGGTATCATTACCGACATCAGTCAGGTGGGCGGTTATCCTGAATACAAAGGTGAATCCTACAAGGACACAGACGGCGACGGAATGCCCGATGCATGGGAAATCAAATATGGTTTGAATCCTAATGATCCTTCTGATGCTAACGGCGACATCAACGGTGACGGCTATACCAACATCGAAAAATACATCAACGGAATAAATCCGAAGAAAAAGGTGGATTGGAAAAATCCGAAGAATAACAAAGATACACTGAAAGGTAAAACAAGCCTGATGTAAGTACAATTAGTCGGTAGCCGGTGGTCACAATGTCATCAACTTATGCCCACCGGCTGCTAAACGACTATCATATTATTGTTTATTGTGGTTTATTTGTTGATTATTTGTCGCTTGTAAACTGGATTACAGGACTATTACCGGTCCTGTAATTTGTTTGTGGCAGATATGAACCGCGACCACTAATTGAAAAAACTATGAAGAAAAATCTAATGTCTTTATTTTTGTTGCTGATTGTGGTTGCAATCGCATCGGCTCAAAACAACGAAGACAAATACAATAAGACACTTACGGATCGTGCCGAGAAAATTGTGAAAACTTTATCGATTTCCGACTCAACAGTCTTTAAACGTTTGACCGGGATCTTAGTCTATCAATACAAGAGCCTCGGTAAAATCCACGATGGTCGTGATGCGGCCATTAAATCTGCCAAAGAAAAAGCCGGGAATGATAAAGCCACTTTTCAATCTGCCGAAAAAGCTTTACAAGACGAAGCAAACTCTCAATTGTACAACCTGCATTGCGAATTTATAGGGAAACTTGCGGGAGACCTTAATGCCGAACAGATCGACAAGGTGAAGGACGGAATGGTCTTTAACCTGATTAAGGTGACTTACAGCGCGTATCTCGATATGATTCCTACGCTCAAGCCTGAGGAAAAACAACAAATCTACTGCTGGCTGGTAGAAGCCCGCGAACGTGCCATGGATGCACAGTCGTCCAACAAAAAGCATGAGATTTTCGGAAAGTACAAAGGCCGTATCAACAACTATCTCTCGAAACAGGGATACAACCTTGACAAAGAGCGTCAGGCGTGGGGCGAACGATTGAAAGCTGCTAAAAAGTAAGAATATTTCATCCGGTGAACCAAACGTTTGCCGGATGAATATCTTTGCCAACGACAGGCTTCGTCTACGATTTCCGCAACAATAGCAATCTAAATTCAACAGATGTAAATCTTGTTTCTGATAGTCATCCCAAATGATGCTTGCAGAACAATAAATAGCAATCAATGTATAACAAAGTAAAATATTCCGTTGCTGCACTTATATTGTTGCCGGTAATGCTTTTTGCCGGAAGCGCACCGAAGAAAACGACGAAGCCTCAGTTGCCTCTTGAAAATACCAAAGAAGGATTGGTTTATGGTGCCGACAGTCTGGGTAACCGTATTCCTGATTTTTCGTACAGTGGATATATGGCAGGCGAGCAGGCAATCCCTAACGTATTTGCCAAAGTAGTTGTGCCGGCTAAAACGGGTGATGCGACAGCCCGCATTCAGGCCGCAATCGATTACGTATCTTCACTCAAACCGGATAAATCGGGCTTTAGAGGAGCTATCCTTTTACAACCCGGAGTTTTTGAAATTGACGGTCAGCTAATTATCCGTACTTCAGGAGTTGTGCTGAGAGGTAGCGGTATCGGCGAAAACGGAACGAAGCTGGTTGCAACCGGCAAAGACCGTCGCACCCTCATTCGCGTGGTGGGTAAAGATGACCGTACGAAAGCAGAAGCGCTGAAAGTGGCCGACGCATATGTTCCGGTCAATGCAATGAAGCTGACGCTGAAAAATGGCGGCTCGTTGAAAGCCGGAGATAAAATAATGGTTCGCCGCCCCAGCACACAAAACTGGATAGAAGCCCTCGGCACCGTAACTTTTGGTGGCGGAGTTTCCGCTCTCGGCTGGAAACCCGGCGACCGCGACATTTATTGGGACAGAACCGTTGTTGCCATAAATGGAAATGAAATTACACTGGATGCACCTATCACTACCGCTCTCGATGCCAATTACGGCGGAGGTGAAGTAATTCCTTACACGTGGAATGGCAGAATCAGTCAGGTGGGTGTTGAAAATATGCAATGCACATCCACTGTTGACGCAGCCAATCCCAAAGACGAAGCTCATGCCTGGATGGCAATTACTCTCGAAAATGTAATCGATGGTTGGGTACGTCAAATTACCTTCTCACATTTTGCCGGTTCGGCAGTGATGGCACTCGAAACTTCACGTCGCCTCACGGTGGAAGATTGTATCTCTACCGATCCTGTTTCCGAACTGGGCGGTCAACGTCGTTACACCTTTTTCAATGCCGGGCAGCAATCGTTGTTTCAACGCTTGTATGCCGAAGGCGGCAATCACGATTTCGGAATCGGCTTTTGTGCTGCCGGTCCCAATGCGTTTGTGCAATGCCAGTCGGTTTTGCCTTACAGTTTCAGCGGTGCGATCGACAGCTGGGCTTCCGGCGTGTTGTTCGACATCGTCAATGTAGATGGCAATAATCTTCGCTTTTCGAATCGTCAACAAGATAATCGCGGAACCGGATGGAGCGCAGCCAACAGTGTTTTCTACCAATGTTCGGCATCGCTGATTGATTGTCCGAAACCGCCGACAGCGCAAAACTGGGCGTTCGGATGCTGGTCGCAATTTGGTGGCGATGGCGGTTGGTACGACTCCAACAACCAGATAAATCCCCGCAGTTTGTACTATGCACAACTGGCTCAACGTCTCGGAAAAGAAACTGGTGAACGTTCTTTCCTTATGCTCAATCCTACAGAGGCATCCAGTAGCCCGTCAGTAAAGGTTGCACAGCAACTTACACAGGAAGCTCAGAAACCGGCTCCATTATTGCAGGAATGGATTAAAAATGCTTCTTCCCGTACACCCATCATTACCGAAGGGAAAGGATTGAAAAGCATTGACGAAATTGGAGTGCCTGCTCCTAAAAAAACAATAACACAGTCTACAGCCGTCATCAATGGGAAATTGGTTCATGGCGATCAGTTGCTGGCCGGTATGCAGCACAACACACCGTGGTGGAACGGTAGTTTATTACCGACATTCCTTGACGAAGCCAAACCTGCGCTTACCCGCTTTGTGCCGGGTCGTACAGGTACCGGATTGACCGATGATGTCAACGAAGTGGCCGAATGGATGAAGAAGAGCAATATTGTTTCTTTCGAGCAACATTATGGCTTGTGGACCGACCGCCGTCGTGATGACCATGAACGCATTCGCCGCATTGACGGTGACGTATGGGCTCCGTTTTACGAACAACCTTTTGCCCGTTCGGGTCAGGGCACCGCATGGGATGGTCTGAGTAAATATGATTTGACGAAATATAACACCTGGTATTGGTTACGTTTGAAACAGTTTGCCGATTTTGCCGATCAAAACGGATTGGTGCTGCTCAACAATAACTTCTTTCAACACAACATTATTGAGGCTGGAGCTCACTGGGTGGATTGCCCCTGGCGTACCGCTAACAACATCAATAGTACAGGTTTCCCCGAACCCGTGAATTTTGCAGGGGATAAACGTCTGTTCTTTGCCGAAATGTTTTATGACACCACCAATGTGGTTCGCAAAGAGTTGTACAAAAAATATATCCGTCAGTGTTTGAATAACTTTACCGAAAACAGTTCGGTCATTCAACTGACGAGCGATGAATATACCGGTCCGCTTCACTTCATGCAGTTCTGGCTCGACGTGATTGCCGCCTGGGAAAAAGAGACGGGAAAACATCCGTTGATCGGATTGAGTGCCACCAAGGATGTGCAGGATGCTATTCTGAAAGATCCGAAACGGGCGGCAGTGGTCGATGTGATCGATATACGCTACTGGCACTATCGCGACAATGGTACTGTGTATGCACCGCAGGGTGGTCTTAATTTGGCACCTCGCCAACATGCCCGTCTGGTGAAACCCGGTAAATCCTCTTTTGAACAGGTATATCGTGCGGTAAACGAATACCGCACGCAGTGTCCAGACAAAGCGGTGATGTATTATGGAGACAGTTATCCGGCATACGGCTGGGCTGTTTTGATGGCTGGTGGTTCGTTGCCCAATCTGCCTGCCGGACTTGAGAAAGACTTCTTGAAAGAGGCTGCTCAGATGAGCGTTCTGAAATCTCAAAGTGAGACTCAATATATTCTAGGGAATCCGGGTAAAGGATATATTGTCTATTCCAAAAACGGAGAAGCTACGCTCGATTTGTCAGCTAATACTAAAACATACGTTGCTAAATGGATCAATCCGGCAACTGGAGTGAGCACGCCTGCCGGAAAGGTAAAAGGAGGCAAAACCATGACGTTGAAAGCTCCGAAATCAGGAACAACAGTACTTTGGTTATCGGCAAAATAGTTTTTTGAGAGTTAATTGCTGATAACGAAACAACCGACAGGTGGCCATTTGGTTTGCCTGTCGGTTTTCAAAGTGAATAAATAGTTGTGGTTTTACATACATAGTATTTAGCATGAAGAGATTATTTTTTTTATCCCTGCTCGTTTTTAATTTTTTCTCATTGATCAATGCGCAGGATGCAAAATTGAAGGAAGGTTTTAATTTTACGGCCGATATTGTTAGTTCATACATTTGGAGAGGCTTGGATCAGGAGGCATCGAAAGGAGGTTCTCCGAACATTCAACCGACAATTGCTTATGTCACCGGTCGTTCGACGACCAGTGTTTGGGGATCTACCTCTTTTGCCGGAGGATTGAAAGAGATTGATTTTTCTGAAACTATAGAATTATCAAAGGCTTTCTCGATAACGCTAACAGATGATAACTGGTTTTTTGACAAGAATTATTTTAATTATAGCAATTCACAAACTGATCATATTCTTGAAGGTACAGTTGCTTACACGGGTCAGAAGCCGTTCCCTTTAGCCGTTTCAATAAACACCATGTTTTATGGGAATGATAAAGACAAAAACGGAAACAATGCTTATTCGACTTATGTTGAACTGGGTTATCCGATTTGTTCGAATGCCAATGTATTTTGTGGTATGTCGTTATTCGATAGTCCGCATGTTTATGGAAATAAAGGTTTTTCTGTCATTAATCTGGGATTGAAAGTTTCGAAAGATGTAAAGGTAAACGATGACATTACGATTCCTTTTTACGGAGTTATAGGTTGTAATCCGCAAGCAGGAAAAGCCTTTTTTGTTGCAGGGGTTACTTTATAGAAAACGTCGAAATCAAATTACAATATAAGAGAGTAACACAATGAAGAAAATTTATTTGTTGTTGGTTATCAATTTTTTAGTTTTGCTGCCTTGTAACGCACAGGAGGCCTATCTCTTTGCCACATTTCGCGAACCGCAACAAGACGGCCTGTTGTTGGCCGGTAGTACCGATGGCTACCACTGGCAATCGCTGGGTGGACCGTTCAATACGCCGGGCGTTGGTACCGACAAAATCATGCGCGATCCTTCTGTTTGTCAGGGACCTGACGGTACGTTCTATATGGTCTGGACCAGCAGCTGGACGAAAGATAAGGGCTTCGGTTATGCCAGTTCCAAAGATTTGATTCACTGGACACCATCGAAATACATTGAAGTGATGAAGTACGAACCGACTACGGTAAATACCTGGGCTCCGGAGGTTTTCTACGATGATGTACACAAGCAGTTTATCATTATGTGGGCATCCACTATTCCTTACCGCTTTGAGAAAGGGCAGGAAGCCGAGGACAACAACCACCGGATGTATTACTGCACCACTAAGGATTTCAAGACTTTCTCCAAAACAAAACTGTTTCTCGATCCGAAATTCAGTGTAATCGACTGTGTGTTACTGAAACGGGCTCCGAAAGATTATGTGTTGATTCTCAAGGATAACACCCGTCCGGAACGCGATGTAAAAGTAGCGTTTGCCAAGTCGCCTTTGGGTCCGTTTACAACACCGTCGGCTGCCATTACGCCTCATTTCACCGAAGGACCGACTGTAACAAAAGTAGGCGACGATTACCTGATCTATTTCGAGTTTTACAAGGACAAAAGGTACGGTGCAGTAAAAACCCGCGACTTCAAATCGTTCACTGATGCCACAAATGAAGTATCTTTGCCACAGGGACATAAGCATGGGACGATCTTCAAAGTGTCCGCGAAGTTTTACGATCAATTGCTTAAGAATCTGAATAAATAAATTTGACTAAGATATCATACGATACGAACCATGATGAAAAATTTTATATCCGTTATAGCGGTTTTAGTGGCTTTGACGGCATCTGCACAAGAAGGTGTTTATTACACCGGCAAAACCTTGTCGAATTCCGACTACCACCACGGACAACTGGCTCCGGCTATAGGGGTGCACAATATCCAGGTGTTGCGGGTAAACCGCGAACATCCGGGCAACAATGAAGCCCTGGGCTGGACATACAATCACCAACCGATGCTTTGCTACTGGAATAACCGGTTTTACATGGAATATTTGTCCAATCCCGTGGGCGAACACGTAGCTCCGGGGCGTACCTTGCTGATGACTTCGCAGGATGGCTACAACTGGTCATCGCCTATAGTTGTGTTTCCCGAATACAAAGTGCCTGACGGTACAACCAAACCTAATTTTCCGGGCGTGGCCAAAGATTTGATGGCCGTGATGCACCAACGCATGGGCTTTTATGTATCGACGAAAAATCGTCTGCTTGTTCTTGGTTTCTACGGCATTGCGTTTGATGCCAAAGACGATCCTAACGATGGTAACGGCATCGGTCGGGTGGTGCGGGAAGTATTGCCTAACGGCAAATTCGGCCCCATCTACTTTATCCGTTACAACCATGCTTTCAACGAGAGCAACACCTCGTATCCGTTTTATACCAAAAGCAAAGATAAAGGCTTTGTGGCTGCTTGTAACGAGTTGCTGGCCAATCCGCTGATGATGCAGCAGTGGAACGAGGAGGCTGACCGCAACGATCCGTTGATTCCGATTAAAAAAGATTATAAGGCATTTAATTTCTATCATTTGCCTGATGGACGTGTGGTTGGCTTGTGGAAATTCGCGTTGACAACCATCAGTCCCGACGGTGGAAAAACCTGGCCGGTAATGCCGCAGCGTGGCAAGGGCTTTGTGAACAGCAATGCTAAAATTTGGGGACAACGTACCTCCGACGGCCGTTATGCTACGGTTTACAATCCCTCGGAATACCGCTGGCCACTAGCCATTTCCACCAGTGATGATGGCTTGGAATACAAAGACTTGCTTCTTGTGCATGGCGATATTACCCCGATGCGTTACGGTGGAGCCTACAAAAATCTGGGACCGCAGTATGTGCGCGGCATCCTCGAAGGCAATGGTACGCCGCCCGACAAGAATCTGTGGGTGACCTACAGTATGAACAAGGAAGATCTGTGGATTTCGCACATACCTGTTCCCGTAACGGGCAAGGCAACTGCACAGGCCGACGACGTTTTCGATCGTTTTAACTCCATTCAGGAGATGACGAAATGGAATATATACAGTCCGTTGCAAGCTCCGGTAAGTCTCGAAAAACGTGCAGACGGCAAACGCTGGCTGACGCTGAAAGATAGCGATCCGTTTGATTATGCAAAAGTGGAACGGGTCGTTCCCGAATCAAAGAAACTGACGGCCGAATTTACAGTGGTTCCCGGTCAGAACGGAAACGGCCAGCTCGATATCGAATTTCAAAATCCGAAAGGGGAGGCTTGCATTCGTTTGACGTTCGACAAAGACAGCGTCTTCAAGTCGAAGAGTGGAGCACGTTATTCCGGTATTTTGAAATATAAAGCCGGCGAAACCTATCATGTCAAAGTGATGCTGGATGTAACCACTCGTAGCTATAAAATGGTGGTAAACGGCAAAGAGATTGCTACCCGCATCTTCTTCAATCCGGTTGAGGCTGTTTCGCGCATCGTGTTCCGCACCGGCGAATTGCCCATTGAGCCAACGCCCAATACTCCTGCCGATCGCTTTACCGATCTTGCTAATCCCGGCGCTTCCGACAAAGAAGCGGTTTATTATTTGGAAAACTTCAAAACCTCCGGTCAGGATGACGATAGCTCGGCTGCCGTGTTGAAAGCCGATGATTTTAAACACTACGTGGATAATTTCAACACGATGGAGGATGAGAACATTGCGCAGGCAATTCCAAATTCCGAGTCATGGAGCTGGATGAAGAAGAATGTTCCCTTGTTTCAATGTCCGCAACAAAACATCGAAGAGATGTTCTACTACCGTTGGTGGACATTGCGCAAGCATATCGAGAAAACGCCTGTTGGTTACGCTTTTACCGAATTTTTGGTACCAAGAACGTATGCCGACAAATACAATTTGATTAGCAGTGCACTGGGGCATCACATCTACGAAGCCCGCTGGTTGCGCGACAGCAAATACCTGGATGACGACATTCATGTATGGTATCGAGGTAACGAAGGCAAGCCGATGCGTAAATTGCGTAGTTTCAGCAGTTGGACTGGGAATGCGTTGTACAATAAATATTTGGTGGATGGAGACAAAAACTTTTTGCTGGATATGTATCCCGACTTGCAGGCCGATTATGCCGCATGGGAAGGCGATCATCGCTTGCCAAGCGGATTGTACTGGCAGGGCGATGTGCAGGACGGCATGGAAGAAACCATCAGTGGTGGCCGTAAAAAGAAGTATGCCCGTCCTACCATCAACAGTTATATGTTCGGCAACGCTCAGGCACTGGCGGCTATTGCCGATTTGAAAGGCGATAAAGCGACAGAAAAGAGCTACCTTCTGAAAGCCGATACGTTGAAACAGTTGGTTCAAACACAGCTTTGGAACAAAGATTCGCTCTTCTTCGAAACACTGCGCGAACCGGGCAAACTGGCTCAGGCTCGTGAAGCGGTCGGATTCCTTCCCTGGTATTTCAATTTGCCCGATAAAGGTAAAGGCTTTGAAGTTGTCTGGAAACAGTTGACCGATGCGAAGGGCTTTTCTGCTCCTTTCGGTTTGACTACCGCCGAGCGCCGTCATCCGCAGTTCCGTACGCACGGTGTGGGCAAATGCGAGTGGGATGGTGCCGTATGGCCTTTCGCTACTTCGCAAACGTTGACAGCACTTGCCAACGCAAAAAACAATTACGATGCCAATGTGGTGAGCGACAGCGTTTACTTTGCTCTGATCAATCAATATGTGGAGAGCATGCACTACCGTGGTCGTCCTTATGTGGGCGAATACCTTGACGAAGTGACCGGTTACTGGTTGAAAGGCGATCAGGAACGAAGCCGTTATTACAACCACTCTACATTCAACGATTTGATTATTACCGGACTGGTAGGTCTCCGTCCCCGTGCCGACGAAACGATTGAGATCAATCCGCTGGTTCCGGCAAAACAGTGGGACTGGTTCTGTCTCGACAACGTGCCATATCATGGTAAAACGCTCACTATTGTTTGGGACAAAACAGGGGGCAAATACAATCTTGGTAAAGGATTGATGTTATTTGTCAATGGCGAAAAAGTGGCATCAAGACCGACTTTAGAAAAACTTATTTACAAACAATAGACATAAGCAAATGCGTTGCAATTTTAACTTCAGACCTCTCCTCTCACGACGACTTCGTGTCGGAGTCAGATATTTATCGTCTGACCTAACCTCCTCTCCCGGAGGAGAGGAGGAACGCTTTTGCAAAAACAGGATAAGTCTTTTGTTAAGCAGATTTTTTACCCCTCTCCTTGGGAGAGGGGCAGGGGAGAGGTCGGAACATGGCAAGCGATTTTTATTGTTCATGTTTTTGCTGACGTTCGGTTTGTTGGTCCCGGGAACAGTTTCCGCTATTACCATCTCCAACACGACTTGTGAGATGGCAGTCAATCCGCTTGCAGTTACCACCACGACCCCTCGTTTCGGATGGCAGTTGCAGTCGGTTGTCAATGGCGATCGGCAGAAGGCCTATGAATTGGTTGTTACCGCCGAATCGAATAAAACCGTTGTTTGGCAAAGCGGTAAAGTGAAATCGGATGTCAGTCAATTGATCGGTTATGCCGGTAAATCTTTGCTTGAGAAAGGAAAAACATACAGTTGGAAAGTTCGTGTGTGGGATGCCAAGGGCAAAGCCTCTGCATGGAGCTTTCCTGCACATTTTTCGATAGCTCCTGCAGATGATTTTCTCGATGCGCAATGGATCGGTGCAGTGACCAAAGCCGACTCCCATTTGCCGATCGGCAAGAGTTATCACGTTCCATCTTTCAAATCGCAGGCCAATGTGGCTATGCTGAAAAATATCGACAGCATGGCATTGCGCAGCATTCTGCTCCGGAAAGATTTTAAAGCAAAAACTACTGTAAAAAAGGTAACGGTTTATGTTTGCGGATTGGGTCATTATCAGCTTTCTATCAATGGAAAAAAAGTAGGGGACAGTGAGTTTGCACCGCTTTGGAGCGACTATTCCAAAACGGTCTATTACAATACCTATGATGTTTCCGATCGAATTGAAAAAGGAAAAAACGCGATTGGAGTAGTTCTTGGCAATGGTTTTTACAATGCCATTAGCACCCGTTACAGCAAGTTATGGCGCACTTACGGACCTCCGACCTTGTTTTTTAAGATGGTGGTGGAATATGCCGATGGCAAAAAAGAGATAATTCGTTCCGACAAAAGCTGGAAATATACTCCGGGTCCCATCACGTTCAACAGTATTTATGGCGGCGAGGATTATGATGCCAATCTGGAACAACCAGGCTGGAATGCTGCCGGTTTCAATGATTCTCAATGGCGCAGTGTTGTGTTACAGGAGGCTTCGGAAGGTAAGCTTACGGCTCAGACAGCACCTCCTGTTCAGGTCAACAAGCAATACGGAATCAAGGAGTTGAAGCATCTATCCGATTCGGTCTATGTGCTCGATATGGGACAAAATCTGTCGGGTTTTCCGTCAATAAAAATACGTGGAAAAAAAGGACAAACCGTTCGCCTGTGGGTGGGCGAATCGCTCGAAAAGGATGGAAAGGTGAGCCAGAAACGTACCGGAGCACCGTACTATTTTCAGTACACGCTCAAAGGCGACGGAGAGGAAGAATGGCAACCGATGTTCAGCTATTATGGTTACCAATACATTCAGGTGGAAGGTGCTGATGTGCTGACCTCTCCGGCAAGGAGCACGATGCCGTTGATTACAGACATCCAATCGAATTTTGTCTACTCTTCGGCAGCCGAAGTGGGCACTTTCGATTGCTCGAACGATATTTTCAATAAGACACACTGGCTGATTAACAATGCCATCAAGAGCAATTTTCAGGGCGTGATGACCGATTGTCCGCAGCGCGAAAAGCTGGGATGGATAGAAGAGTTACATCTCAACGGTCCCGGTTTGTTGATGAACTACGACATGTCGACCATGTTTCCCAAAATTTTGCGGGATATGAGCGATGCGCAGCATGCCGACGGGTTGGTACCAAGCATTTGTCCCGAATATGTCTTTTTCGGCGGTGATTTTACCGATTCGCCCGAGTGGGGCTGTGCCTCCATCGTGGTGCCGTGGATGTATTACCAGCATTATGGCGACAATTCGTTGATTCGGAAATATTACTCCGTGATGACGCGCTACGTCGACTATCTCGGCACAAAAGCTAACGGGCATATTCTGTCGCATGGCTTGGGCGACTGGTACGATTACGGGGTGAAACCGGCAGGATATTCTCAGAACAGTTCTATTGCCATCTCTGCCACATCGCATTATTATCTCTCGGCAATGTTGGTGGCTAAAGCTGCCGCAATGTTGGGAATTGCTCAGGATACGTTGAAATACGGACAGTTAATGCGCGACATCAAGAAAGCTTATAATGACCGTTTTTTCAACAAGGCAACTAAGCAATATGATATCGGTAGTCAGTTTGCCAATTCTGTCTCTTTATATCTCGATTTGGTGGAACCGCAATACCGTCAGGCTGTTTTGAAAAACCTTACCGACGACATTGCCTGGCATGGCGATCGCCTGACAACCGGTGATGTGGGCAACCGTTACCTTTTCCAAACATTGGCCGATAATGGACAGAACGAACTGATGTACAAAATGGTCAATCACTATGATGCTCCGGGTTACGGTTTTCAGTTGAAATATGGACTAACCACGCTGACTGAACAGTGGGATCCGCGCAAAGGCAATTCGTGGAACCATTTTATGATGGGACAGATCGAAGAGTGGTTCTTCAAAACACTGGTCGGTATCCGCTACGACGAAAAGCAACCCGGTTTCAAGCATATTCTGTTGCAACCGACACCGGTTGGCGATTTGAAAAACGTTTCGGCTTCTACAGAAACATTGTACGGAAAGGTGGCCGTTGTCTGGACAAAGACTGAAAAACAATTCAATCTGAAAGTGACGATTCCGGTCAACACAACTTCGACGGTGACGTTGCCTTTTGCGGCGACTTCAGTACGTGTCAACGGCAAGGCTGTGGTTGTAAAAGACAATTCGGTGGAACTGGGTTCGGGAAAATGGCAGATTGAGGCTACGTTGTAAGGGTGAAGCGACTTCCAAGTCGCTTAAAATTGGAGCTCGCTCGACCCAGATAAAGTTGAAGAATAAAAGACTGTTTATTAGCTCATCATAGAGATAAAATTATATAGCAATGCAAAAAAGATTTTCAGGTGTAGTGGTGCCGATGATTACACCGCTCAAAAAAGACTTTACGGTAGATGTGGAAGCTGTTGCCGTTATTATGAAACGTTTTGCCCAATATGGCATTCATCCGTTGGTATTAGGTACAACCGGAGAATCAAGTTCGGTGGATGAGAAGGAAAGCCTTCGTTTTGTGGAGGCTGCTGTCAAGGCAAAAAGTCCTGGCCAGTGCGTTTATGCCGGCTTGGTAGGCAATCAGGTAGCCGAACTGATCAAACGGGGTAATCAGTTTATTGAACTGGGCGCCGATGTGGTAGTTGCTACATTGCCGTCGTATTACATCCTTACGCCGGATCAGATGGTGACTTTCTACACTCAGTTGGCCGACAATGTGAAAGGACCGGTGATGATGTACAACATCAAAGCAACCACGCAGATGTCTATTTCGTTGGACGTGGTTTCCAAACTGAGCAATCACCCGAATATCTGGGGTTTGAAGGATTCGGAACGTGATGCCGACCGTATGAAAGAATGCATTGTAACATATAAGGATAGAGCCGATTTTGCCTATTTCTGCGGCTGGGGAGCACAAAGCTTCGGTAGTTTGCAGTTAGGCGCCGACGGTGTGGTGCCGAGTACCGGAAACATCGTGCCTGAACTGTATGGTAAACTGATGGAAGCAGCAAAAGCGGGTGACTGGAAAACAACACAACATTATCAGGAACTGACCGATAAAGTGGGAACAGTTTACCAAAAAGATCGTACGTTGGGCGAATCGCTGGCTTCGTTGAAGGTGTTGATGAGCCATGAGGGCATTTGCGGTGCTACGATGATGCCTCCGTTGACAGAACTTTCTGCCGAACGTAATCAGCAGATTATCGACAGTTTCGAAGCATTAAAAAAAGAATTGAAATAACATTATCAAATCAAGACCTCTTCCGCCCTTCGGGCACCTTCTCCCAAGGAGAAGGAATCAAAGAGCCGCGTATGCTAAAATTGCTAATTGCACAGTCCGGCTCCCTCTCCTTGGGAGAGGGTCGGGGAGAGGTCAGAATTAAACTTAAATGAACCAGGAACCTATTCATTGGATTGATGGACTGATTGTTGCTGCCTCGGTGGTATTTACAATTGGCACCGGATTTTATTTTGCACGACGTCAGAAGAGTTCGGATCGTTATTTTTCAGGAAGCAAAAACATTCCTTCCTGGGCGATCGGTATCTCTATCTTTGCCACGCTCTTGAGCAGTGTTACATTTCTGGCTTATCCGGCAGCGGCTTATAAGTCGAACTGGATATTGCTGGTACAGGGCCTGATGGTACCGGTGGTACTGGTCGGTCTGATCGGATTTATCGTGCCATTGTTCAGAAAAGCGATTAAGCTAAGTACGTACGAATATTTCGAACGTCGGTTCGGCGTATTTGCCCGCATGTACAGTTCTGTAGCGTTTTTGCTGACTCACTTTTCGAAGATGGGAACGGTGCTTTATCTTGTTAGTATTGCCTTGAGTAGTTTCACCCATTTCCCGGTGCTGACTGTGATGCTGGTGCTTTCCATCGCAATTATCACCCTGACGGTTTTGGGCGGAATGGAAGCCGTAATCTGGATGGACGTGATTCAGGGAGGCTTGTTGATTGGCGGCGGATTGCTCTGCTTGGGCATCCTCTTGTTCCGTCCCGAAGGCGGACCAACTGTGGCTTTGAGTCAGGCTTTCCAAATGGGAAAAATTGATGTCGGACCGTTCAATTTCAACTTTTCCGAGCTCACTTTTTGGGTGATGGTAGTCAACGGAGCCTTTTATGCACTGCAAAAATATGGTACCGATCAAACCATTGTGCAACGTTATCTGGCTGCAAAATCCGACAAGGACGCGAAACATGCGGCTTTGATCGGGGTTGTCATGAGCGTGGCTGTCTGGACATTGTTTATGTTGATCGGCTCGTTGCTGTATGTTTACTATCACAATGGTACGGCAACGTTACCCGAAGGCATTTCGGCCGATAAGGTATTCCCGCTCTTTATCAGTACGCAATTGCCGGTAGGTGCTGTTGGTTTGGTACTTGCGGCATTGGTGGCAGCTGCACTTGCCAGTTTGCAATCCGATCTGAACTGTATCTCTGCCATTGGAATCGCCGACTATTATCGCCGTTTGAAACCGAACAGTACGGACAAACAACAGTTACGGATGGGTCGGATTTTAGTGTTGGTGGCAGGTGTGCTAATGATGACGGTGGCTTATCTTTACGTTACCTGGGAAGGCGAAGGCGTGCTGGGAGTTGTCTTTGGTCTTTATGCCATCTTCTCGGCCGGTATTGTGGGCATCTTCCTTTTGGGATTGCTCTCGCGTCGTGCCAACTGGCAGGGTTTGTACATCGGAATTGCAGTTTGCATCTTGTTTACTGCCTATGCCGTTTTGACCACGACAAAAATAGACGATACGCCGATTCTCGATCTGGGGAAATTCAATTTCCCGCATCACAAATATATGTTGGGTGTTTATAGCCACATCATCGTGCTGGTGGTGGGTTACATTGCCAGCCTGTTCTTCAAATCGGAACCGGCAGACGAACACCTGACCATTTATGGGTATATAAAAAGCAAAAAATAAATATCAATGTTGAAACGTGTAATCGTTCAAACGTTGTTTCGGTTCAACGATTACACATTCAACGCATAAACGACTCTCTAATGAATTCTGTAGTTTTACAACAACCGGGAACCATTGTTTTCGGTGAAGATAGCATACAACAACTGGCCGAATGCCGGTTTATCACATCATCCGAGCAAATATTAATGTTGGTTGCCACTCCACTTTTAGGGGCGCTGGCACCTTCTGTTGAAGCCATCAAATCCTCTGGTAAAAAGGTGGAATTGGTGGAATATAACTTTCCCGGAGAACCTACCTTTGCACAGTTCGATACATTGCTGGCAATTTCGGAAAAGTTCAATCCCGATTGCGTAGTCGGAGTAGGAGGGGGTAGTGTTTTGGATTGTTCCAAATTGCTGGCTGCACTTACCGGGAATACTCAAAAATTGGCGGAAGTAGTAGGTATTGGGATTCTTAATGGCCGTAACCGTAAACTGATTTGCGTGCCGACCACCTCAGGAACCGGTAGCGAAATGTCGCCCAATGCCATTTTACTTAACGAAGCAACGTTGGCAAAAAGCGGTATCATCAGTCCGTATCTTGTTCCGGATGCCTGCTATATTGATCCGGCACTGACAGTTTCTCTTCCGGCAAAACTGACCGCAGAAACCGGTATGGATGCTCTTTCTCACTGTATCGAGGCGTTTACCAATAAGTTTGCCCACCCGGCAGTCGATACGTATGCTTTGAAAGGAATTGAACTCATTGCAGCAAACCTTCAACGTGCCTGCGAAAACGGGAAGGACATGGAAGCCCGTGCCGCTCTGTCGCTGGGTTCCATGTACGGTGGTTTGTGTCTGGGTCCGGTGAATACGTCGGCTATCCATGCTTTGTCGTATGGTTTGGGTGGTAAATTTCATGTGTCGCACGGCCTGGCTAATGCTATACTGATGCCGGAAGTATTGCGTTTCAATATGATAGCATCGCCTGAGCGTCATGCACAGCTTGCACTGGCATTGGGAGTTGAACAACAGTCATCTGATGAAACGACTGCGTTGGCAGGTATCGAGAAAATTGCCGCTATATCAAAAGCATGCGGCATTCCGCAACATTTGACTGAGATTGGTATTGGCAAAGAAGATTTGTCAGAATTGGCCGATATTGCCATGAACGTAACCCGATTGCTGAAGAACAATCCGCGTGAAGTAACCAAAGCGGATGCAATAGAAATTTATACGAAACTATTATAACGTGTAATCGTTGAATCGAATAATCGTTAAATCGCGAAACAGCAGATTGACGATTAAACGATCAACAATTGAACAATTAAACAAAGGTTTTATGAACCCGATTATAGGAATTAGCATGGGCGATCCCGCCGGGATTGGTCCTGAAATATGTATCAAAGCGCTGTCGGATGCTACTGTTTACGAACGTTGCCGTCCGGTAGTGATTGGTGATGCGGCTGTGATGGCTCAGGCTGCCACACTGTTGAATGCTCCGCTCAAGGTAAATGCAATCGAAAAAATTGCAGATGCAACCTTTGCTTTCGGAACGGTGGACGTGTACGATCTGAAGAACGTTACTCTTTCGGAACTCAAGCCGGGTGAAGTATCGGCCATGGCAGGGAATGCCGCTTTTGAGGCGGTGCATAAGGTAATTGAACTGGCTTTGGCCAACGAAGTGGATGCTACGGTTACGGCTCCCATCAACAAAGAGTCGATTCACAAAGCAGGGCACCATTTCTCGGGACATACCGAAATTTATGCTCATTATACCAATACAGCCAAATATGCCATGTTGCTGGCCGATGATAACCTGCGCGTGATTCATGCCACTACGCACGTTTCGCTTCGTCAGGCGTGTGATTTGTGCAAGAAAGAGCGTGTGCTGGAAGTTATTTCACTGTTGAACGATGCTTGTGTGCAGTTCGGTTTCGAAAAACCGCGTATTGCAGTTGCAGGATTGAATCCGCATGCCGGCGAGAACGGGCTGTTTGGAGATGAAGAGATCAATGAAATTATACCTGCCATTAAAGAGGCGAATGCCAAAGGCTACAATGTGGAAGGCCCGATTCCTCCCGATACCATCTTTGTGAAAGCCGTTCAGGGAAAATATGACGGTTGCGTGGTGATGTACCACGATCAGGGTCATATCCCGTTCAAACTGGAAGGATTTCAGTGGGACAACGAAAAGCAAACCATGAAAAGTGTGAAGGGTGTGAATATTACCCTCGGTTTGCCGATCATCCGTACTTCGGTCGATCATGGTACGGCGTTTGAAATTGCAGGTAAGGGCATTGCTTCGCCCGACGCCATGCTGGTAGCTTTGGATTATGCAATCTTGATGGCTAAAAACAGAAAAAAATGATAACGGTAATTGCAGACGACTTGACGGGTGCCGCCGAAATAGCCGGTGTGTGCCTACGTTACGGATTGAAAGTGGCTTTCGGACTAGATTCTGTGCCAGAAGAGCCGGCCGATGTAATAGTAATTGCTACCGATAGCCGGTCGGGCACAATCGATGGAGCCTATCGTATTCACCGTCTGATGGCAACAAAAGCATCGACGGCAGATGATACGCTTATTTTTAAGAAGGTGGATTCCGTGCTGAGAGGGTATATCGTGCAGGAAATCAAAGCCGTGATGTCGGTGACGGGTAAATCGAAAGTTTTACTTCAACCGGCAAATCCTGCGGCAGGTCGTTGCATCCGTGATGGAAAATATTTTTTAGGAGATACATTGCTGGAAGATACCGGTTTTTCTGCCGACCCTGATTTTCCGGCGGGCACATCAGAGGTGGCTGAGCTTTTGAATGAAAGAGCTCTGGTGGGCGATAAGGCCAACCAGTTTCCAATCATTACCGGCGATGTTCGGGATTTTCAGGAAAAAGCAATATATCTTCCTGATTGCAGCTCTGAAAACGAACTCGGATTGCCTCTTGCAAATTGGGAGCCGGATACATTGTTGGCCGGTAGCGCAGCATTTTTTGAACAGGTGTTGCTCAAGATTACCGGGGCTAAGAAGGCAGTGGCAACCAAATCGATAGATATTTCGTCGTCTTTTCTTATCGTTTGCGGAACAGCACACCCTCAGGGTCAACGATTTCTCGAACGTCTTAAGACCGAAGCAGGTTGCCCGATTCGTTATTTCCCATCTCAATTCTTGCAGGAAAAAATCTCGGAAGGCGAATTCTCCCGTTGGGCAAAATCATTGATTCCCGACTGGAAATGGAGCAATAAAATGGCGATTTCCGTCTCTCAGTCCAAGGTCTCGTTCCCGGGAAGCTCTTCTTTGTTGCGCTTGCGTATGGATGAGGTGGTTGCCGAACTGGTGAAGAATTGTCCGGTGCAGGAATTATTGATTGAAGGTGGTGCTACTGCTTACAGTGTGTTGAATTACCTGAAGTGGAAAACGCTGATTCCCGAACAGGAGCTCGAACCCGGCGTTGTGCGTATGCGGGTAGGACGGAAACCTTCGCTGTTTCTCACGATCAAACCGGGAAGCTATTCCTGGCCGTCGGGCATTGCCGGAATCAAAAACTAAATATGGTAAAACGGGATCTTGAACTTTGAAATTTTGAACTTGAAATAATGAAAAAACTACTGACAATTTGCCTGTTGGCCTTGTCTGTGCAATGGGCTGTTGCCGAGGTTGTAGACATGCAGAAAGCCGGTGCTGTAGCCGACGGCAAGACTCTCAATACGGCAGTGATTAAGAAAACCATCGATCGGTTGGCGGCTCATGGCGGTGGAACGCTTTTCTTTCCGGCTGGAACCTATCTGACCGGTCCCATTGTGTTGAAAAGCAATATTACTATCGACATAGAATCGGGAGCAACAATCCAATTTTCAACAAACTACGACGATTATCTTCCTTATGTCGAAATGCGTTACGAAGGGGTGGTGATGAAAAGTTTCTCACCGCTTTTTTACGCTTACAATCAGGAAAATATAACGATCAAAGGACGGGGTAAAATAGACGGAAACGGTCAGGCGTGGTGGAATGCCGTTTGGGCGCTCGAAGGTGCCAAGAAAGATGAGGCGCTGGCAGCCCGCGTGCAAAAATACCGTGCGTTGTGGGATAAAGAAAATCCTGATTTCCAGATCGAAGCTAATTCCGATTGGAAAGGAACGCTGGCAAAGAAATTCTTCCGTCCGTCGTTTATTCAGTTTTACAAAAGCAAAAATATTCGTATCGAGGGGATTACGTTGGTCAACTCGCCGTTCTGGACTGTCAATCCCGAGTTTTGCGAAAATGTAACGGTTGACGGAATTACGATCAATAATCCTTATTCGCCGAATACTGACGGGATTAACCCCTCGTCGTGCAAAAATGTACACATAGCCAACTGCCATATCAGCGTGGGCGACGACTGCATCACCATCAAATCGGGCCGCGCTGCACAGGGTCGCAAATACGGTGTCCCCTGCGAAAACGTTACGGTGACTAACTGCACCATGCTGGCCGGTCACGGCGGAGTGGTTATCGGCAGCGAGATGTCGGGTAGCGTGCGCAAAGTGACCATCTCTAATTGTGTGTTCGACGGTACTGACCGGGGAATCCGCATCAAATCGGTTCGTGGTCGTGGCGGTTATGTTGAAGAAGTACGGGTGAATAATATTGTGATGAAAGATATTAAAAAAGAAGCGATTGTGCTGAGTTTGTTCTACGGAAAAGCACCACTCGAACCGCTTTCCGAACGTACTCCGATCTTCCGGAACATCCATATTTCAGGAATGACCGGCAGTAATGTGAATGCTGCATGTCTGGTCGAGGGAATAGAGGAGATGCCGGTGTCGGATGTCTCATTCGAGGACATCAACATGGATGCACAGAGTGGTTTCGATATTAGCCGTACAAAAGATATCCGCCTGAGCAATGTGCAGGTGAATGCTCAGATGGGAGCTGCGTTTAAGCTTTCGGATGTAACTAACGCTTATCTGGGCAATGTTTCTACGTTGAAATCTATTGCCGATAAATCGGTGATCGAAGCCACCAATGTCTCAGACCTGTTTATCACCGGTTGTTTCCCACAGACAGGTAGCCGTTCGTTCCTCTCGCTTAACGGAGAAAAGAGCAACAATATCATCTTGTCGGGCAATTATCTGAATCGGATTCCTAATCCAATTGAGAAACAGGCTGGTCTGAATAAGAATTGCATTATCGTTGAAAAATAAAAGATAGAAATGAAAAAATTACTGACAGCATTTTTGGTGCTTCTGTTTGCAGCGCCGCTTTTTGCCCAAACAGCCGACGAGGGCAACAGTCGTCCGTTGGCAGATGTACTGCAATCGATCGAAAAGCAGTTTCATATTCAGTTCAAGTACGACAAAAAAATGATCGACGGCAAGCAATTGCAGGGTGCCGATTGGCGTATCCGTCCATGGAGCCTCGAAAAAACATTACAGGCAGTGCTCTCTCCGTTCGATTACACTTATGTGATGGATCATGGCAAGTACAAAGTTAAGGCTTACGAATATGCTCGCACCACCGATGAAGAGGGGAAGGAGTTTCTCGATTATCTGAAAACGCTTTACAACGATAAAGATAGCTGGGAGAAACGGAAAGCCGAGCTGAAATCGTGTATGCGTGAGGCCTTGCGTTTCCCGGTACTGGTTCCGGCCAAACCCGATTCAAAAATCATTCTCACACCGAAGCGGAAATACGACGGTTATACGGTCGAAAATTTTGCCATCGAAACACTTCCGGGTGTTTACGTGTGTGGTTCAATCTACAAACCGGCAAAAATAAAGGGTAAATGTCCGGTTATGCTAAATCCGAACGGCCACTTTGGTGACGGGCGTTATCGTGCCGATCAGCAGAAACGTTGTGCCATGGAGGCTCGCATGGGTATTATTGCGGCCGACTGGGATCTCTTTGCATGGGGCGAAAGTCTTTTGCAGTTCGATGGAACACTGCACCGCATCAGCGCTGCTCAAAGCATCCAAACCCTTAATACCACTCGCGTACTCGATTATTTGCTGACATTGAAAGAAGCCGATTCGAAACGCGTCGGCATTACAGGCGGATCGGGTGGTGGTAGCATGACGATGCTGGTTTCGGCCATTGACGACCGTATCACACTGAGTGTACCGGTGGTAATGCTCTCATCGCACTTCTCGGGTGGATGTCCCTGCGAAAGCGGAATGCCGACCCATCTTTGCGGTAACCGTACCAACAATGCAGAGGTGGCTGCCATGTTTGCCCCGAAACCGTTGCTGGCCATTACCGATGGTGGCGACTGGTCGAGCACCGTTCCGACCTTGGAGTATCCTTTCCTTCAACGCACTTATGGATTTTACGGTGCCGAAAGTCAGGTGGAAGATGCCCATTTTCCCGCCGAAGGGCATGATTACGGTTTTTCCAAACGCAAAGCGATGTACGAATTTGTGGCAAAGCATTTTGGCTTGAATATCAATGTGTTGAAAGATGCTGCCGGTGCATTCGATGAAAGCAAAGTGACCATAGAAAAAGAGCCTCAAATGTATGCTTTCGGTCCAAAAGGAGAGAACCTTCCGGTCAATGCCATTAAAGGAAAAGAAGCTTTGATGGCGATGCTGAAAAAAATCGGATTTTGATGATTTTTGTCCCGTGATATAAAATTATAGATGAATGAATAAGCGCTTTTTATTGACTCTTTTATTTTCGACTGTGTTTTTGTCGGCACTTTTTGCTGTCGACAATAACCCGATGGTTCTTTGGTACGATAAGCCGGCAGCCGACTGGAATGCTGCTTTGCCTGTGGGGAACGGACGGTTGGGTGCCATGATTTTCGGAACTCCCGCAGTGGAACGCATTCAGTTGAATGAGGCTACCGTTTGGGCCGGATCGCCAAATAATAATGCCAATCCTGCTGCAAAAGAGGCTCTTCCGAAGGTTCGACAGTTGATTTTTGAGGGTAAATACGGAGAAGCTCAACGGATGGTCGACGATAAAATGATGCCGGCGACCAACTCCGGAATGCCTTACCAGTCGATGGGCGATTTTTATATCTCTTTTCCGGGACATAGCAATTACACTGATTATTATCGCGATCTCAACATTGGCAAGGCCGTCGCTTCGGTCTCTTACAAGGTGGACGGAGTAACTTTTCGTCGTGAGGTATTTTCGTCGTTTACCGATCAGGTAGTAATTGTGCGCTTGACGGCAGATAAACCCGGCAGCATTTCCTGTAATACCTTATTGACGACCCCGCATCAAAAGTATGCGATCTTTAACGACAAAGATGTTCTGACGCTTTCGGGAACAACCGAAACGCATGAGCGTCAGAGCGGTAAAGTAAAATTTTGTACTCAAATCAAAGCAAAAGTTTTGGGAGGCACGTATTCGGTGAAAGATGCTATTATTTCCGTGCAAAAAGCCGACGAGGTTATTTTTTATATTTCGATGGCTACCAACTTTACCGATTACAAAACTTTATCGACAGATGAAATTGGTAAGTGCTCCGGTTTTCTGACAAAAGCCATGACCGTGCTTTACGAAACAGCAAAACAACAACATACAGCTTATTACAAGAAATTTTTTGATCGTGTGGATCTCAACCTCGGTTCGAATGATGCGGTGAACGATCCGATAGATGTGCGGGTAAAAGAATTCCGTTCACGTTTCGATCCGCAACTGGCTGCTCTCTATTTTCAGTTTGGCCGCTATTTGCTGATTTCCTGTTCGCAGCCCGGTGGGCAACCGGCAACTTTGCAAGGTTTGTGGAATGAACAAATTTTGCCGTCGTGGGATAGTAAATATACCACCAATATTAATACTGAGATGAACTACTGGCCTTCTGACGTGGCGAATCTTGCAGAAATGGAAGAGCCATTGTTCGGGATGATTCGTGAACTTTCGGTGACAGGCCGGGATGCCGCGCGTATTATGTATGGCGCGAGGGGCTGGGTGCTGCATCACAACACCGATATCTGGCGCATAACCGGCACTGTCGATCATGCACCTTCGGGTATGTGGGTTGCAGGTGGGGCATGGACATCTCAGCATTTGTGGGAACGTTATCTCTATCAGGGAGATCGTAAATTTCTGGAGTCGGCTTATCCCATCATGAAAGAAGCCGCGCGTTTTTTTGTCGACTATATGGTTCCTGATCCGAAAGAAGGATACTTAGTGGTAACACCTTCACTTTCTCCTGAAAATGCATTCGGGAAGGAGAAGAAGTTCAATATTGCTTCAGGATGTACCATGGACAATCAGCTCGTTTTCGATCTTTTTTCCAATGTGATACGGGCTTCCGAAATTTTGGGTCAGGATAAGTCGTTTGCTGACTCGATCAGGGTTTTCCGGAGCAAAATTTCGCCAATGCGTATCGGTCGCTTCGGGCAATTGCAGGAATGGCAGCAAGACTGGGATGATCCGGCGGATACCCATCGCCATGTCTCTCATCTTTATGGTGTTTTCCCAAGCAATGAAATTTCGCCATACCGTACTCCCGAGCTTTTCGATGCGGCACGTACCTCGTTGATTCACAGGGGTGATATTTCCACCGGTTGGGCGATGGCCTGGCGCATTTGCATGTGGGCTCGCTTCCTCGACGGTGACCATGCGTACAAGTTGCTGACCAATCAATTGGATCTGGTATCGAACGAAAAGAAAAAGGGAGGAACCTATCCTAACCTCTTTGATGCTCACCCGCCATTTCAGATTGACGGTAATTTTGGTTGCACAGCCGGTATTGCAGAGATGTTGGTACAGAGTCACGACGGATTTATCTATTTGTTGCCGGCTTTGCCATCGGTATGGAAGGATGGTTCTGTAAAAGGACTTAAAGTGCGCGGTGGCTTCGAGATTGATATGAGCTGGAAAAACGGGCAGGTGGAAACTCTTACTATTCATTCTTCGTTGGGACGAAATTGCCGGTTGCGGGTGAAAGCTCCATTAAAGGGTCAAGGGTTGGTTAAAGCCCGGGGAAGCAATCCGAATCCGCTTTTTGCCGTGCCTGATATAATGAAACCGATCGTTTCGCCCGAAGCAAAATTGAATAGAGTTGTTGTAGCAGATACCTATCTCTACGATATGAAAACGGAAGCCGGAAAAACCTATGAGGTAAAACGGAAATAACTCCGAATAGATGTTTCAGATAGATTTATGGAAACGTATAAAGTGTTAATATTTAGTTTTATAATTGATTTTTCCTGAAAAGTGGAAAATATGTTTTTAGTGAAGTTGTGTGGTTTGTCTTTTTTCGTAACGGGACAGAAAAGAGAACCCTCTTACTGTGAAAAACAGCTTCTTCTTTCTGTGAATTTCAGCTTTACTTCGTATTTTTGTAATCCAATTCGTATTATGCAAAAAAGCTCTTCTAAATATCTTCTTTGTACTTCCGCTATTCTGATTTTTCTTGTCGGATTAACTCCATTTTTTTCGGTCAATATTCGAGCTGCTGTCCCTGAAAAAGGGAAGCTGGCTGAACTTTTCCACAATCCACCTGAATCCGCAAAGCCATGGGTGTTCTGGTATTGGATGAAGGGAGCCGTTACTCCCGAAGGAATCAAAACCGATTTGAAAGCAATGAAAGAGATGGGTCTGGAGGGTGCCTATCTTGTTCCTATTCAGGAATCGACCAATCCGCCGATCGTCACTCCGGCTGCCGATACGTTTTCCCCCCGTTGGTGGGAAATGCTACGGTGCGCATTCACGGAAGCGGAACGGTTGGGACTGAAATTCACCATGCATCCGGGCGACGGTTTTGCTACCGCCGGAGGAACATGGAATACTCCCGAAATGTCGATGCAAAAAGTTACCTGGAGCCAGACTCAGGTGCAGGGAGGACGCTTGTTTTCCGATACACTTCCACAACCGGAAATGCTTCACAACTATTACAAAGAGATTGCAATTCTGGCATTTCCATCACCGACAGGAACCGGTATTTCTACCGAAACCGTTGTCCCGAAGATTACCACCAGCACTGGCGAAGACGCCTCTTTTCTGGTGCAGAAGAACGGAAAGGGATCCTTCAAAAGTGATGCTGCATGTTGGGTACAATATGAATTTGCACAGCCATTTACCTGCCGATCGATCCTAACCGCAGGAGCTACATATAATTACCGCGCTCACAATTTGCGAATTGAGACCAGCGACGATGGCGTTCATTTCAAACCGTACTACAAGCTGAGTACCGGTCGTAACGGCTGGTTTGATGCCGATGCCGATTACACGCATTCCGTGCCTGAAGTGACGGCTCGTTATTTCCGTTTTTATTCTGATAAAGACGGAATTGAACCCGGTAGCGACGACAACGAAATGGGTAAATGGAAACCGACCCTGAAGTTGCAAAAACTGGAACTTTCTTCGGCGGCAGTCATTAACCAGTACGAAGGGAAAAACGGTGAAATATGGCGCATTGCACCCAAAACACCGGATAACTTACTGGCAAGCTCGGTTTGCGTACCTTTCGATAAAATCATTGACATTACCGATAAATACAAGGACGGAAAACTTACATGGCAGGTCCCTGCCGGTAACTGGACGATTTTCCGTGTCGGTTACACCACCACCGGACATCAGAATATGACTGCCGGAGCCGGTAAAGGGCTGGAGTGTGATAAGTTTAACCCGGTGGCTGTGAAGCAACAATTCAACAACTGGTACGGTGAAATTCGTCGGCGGATGGGAGACGCGTTGACATCCAAAGTTTTGAAACGCATCCATGTCGATAGCTGGGAGAGCGGTAGCCAAAACTGGTCGCCGGTATTTCGTGCCGAATTTATCAAACGCCGCGGTTACGATCCCAAGCTCTATCTTCCTGCGATGGCGGGAATTCCGGTGCAGGATGCTGCAACTTCCGAAAAGTTCCTGTACGATGTTCGCCAAACTATTTCCGACCTGACGAACGAAAATTTCTTCGGCGTACTCGATTCGTTAGGCAAAAAGAACGGCTACGAGTTTTCGGCCGAATCGGCTGCTCCGGTTATGAGCGGCGACGGCATGTTGCACTATAAAATTGTGGATGTGCCCATGGGGGAATTTTGGGTGAACAGTCCTACGCACGAGAAGCCGACCGACATGACCGAGGCGGTTTCGGGCGCTCACATCTATGGCAAAAATATTGTTCAGGCAGAAGCATTTACCACGCTGCGGATGGACTGGAACGAATATCCGGCTATGCTAAAACCGATCGGCGACCGCAATTTTGCACTGGGCGTCAACCGTTTTGTTTTTCACGTGTTTACTGAAAATCCGGTTCCCGATAAAAAACCGGGGATGACGCTTGGACCTACCGGCGTTTTCTTTCAGCCAACGCAAACCTGGTGGAAACCGGCTAAAGCGTGGGTCGACTATACCCGTCGTTGTCAGGCTCTGTTGCAGTTCGGAAAACCGGTGGTCGACATTGCCGTGTTTACGGGCGAAGAGTTGCCACGCCGTGCCATTGTCCCCGAAAAACTAATCAATACCTTGCCGGGACTGATTGGAGAAGAGGCTGTGGCGAGAGAAAAGAAGCGCCTAGAAAACAGCGGAGCTCCGATGTGGAGTAAGCCCGATGGCATTATCAATTCGGTGAATACCAGCCATCCTGCCGATTGGGTCGATCCGTTGCGGGGCTACAAATACGATTCGGTAAATCCCGATGCGTTGTTTAATCAGGCTAAGGTGGCAGATGGCAAATTGAATCTTTCGGCAACCGCTTCGTATCAATTGCTGGTGTTGCCGCAAAAGAATACAATGATGCCCGACACCACACTGTCGGAAAAAATGCGGACTCAAATAGACAGGTTGAAACGTCAGGGCATAAAGGTAATTCGCTATTGGGACAAGCCTACATTGGACGCTTTAGGCATCGAACGGGACGTAATCGTGAAAGATAATCAGGGAAAGACGTTGGGTGATTTTGCATGGAACCACCGGACGGCTCCGGGAGTCGATATCTATTTTATTGCCAATCAAAAAGCCGGGCAACAGGAAATTTCTTTGTCGTTGCGCGTGAGCGGTCGCATTCCCGAAATCTGGAATCCGGTGACGGGAGAAATCCGACAGGCCGGGCAATGGGCGATCAAGAACGGACGCACCGAATTGCCCTTGCTTTTGGATGCCAACGGATCGTTGTTTATTGTGTTGCAAACGCCAACCAAACAGACCGAAAGTGCGAAAGGTACCAATTGGATTGAAACTAAAACTGTTCAAACCGTACCCGAAAATTGGTCGGTACAATTTGATCCGGCTTTCGGAGGGCCGAAAGAACCTATGAAGTTTTCGACTCTGACCGACTGGACGACAAATGCCGATTCGGCAGTGAAATATTATTCCGGAACGGCAGTTTATTCTTCTGATGTCGAAATAAATAAAATAGGAAAAGGTGAGCGGCTTTGGCTTGATTTGGGTCGTGTGGAGAAAATTGCAGAAGTGAAAATAAACGGCGTTTCTTGTGGCGTTGCCTGGACATCGCCTTATCGGGTTGAGATTTCAAACGCTTTGAAACCTGGCAAAAACAAAATAGAAATTGCCGTTTCCAACACATGGATCAACCGTTTGATTGGCGATAGCTTGTTGCCCGAAAAACAACGGATTACTTACACGTACAACCCGATTTACCGGTTGGATGATAAGAAAATTACACCGTCGGGTCTGATTGGGCCGGTACGGATTTTGAGTGAAAAATAATAAAACCAGATCTCTCCCTAAAGAGAATGTCTCAAAAGTCAATGTTGTTATTGATAAACTTATAAACTGAAAGACTATTTCATTTTTCTGCCCCTAAATCCCCTTAAGGGGACTTTTGCGCCAATAAAAATAGCAGATTTAAGCCCCTTCAGGGGTTTGGGGTAGAAGGACAAATATCTACTTTCGATTCGTAAGTTATTATAAAATCAATATCCCTTTAGAGACATCCTCCAGGGCATCGACAAAAAGAGACTTTTGTCGATTTATTTCACGAACTGTTCTTTCTCTCTATGGGAGAGGAGGTTAGGAGTAGAGATCAGTAATAAAAATAAAGTATTTTATGAATCGAATTCTAACATTGCTTTTCGCAACATTGCTATTGACAACGCTTTCCGCTCAGGAAAAGAAAGACCGGTTTGACATCCCCTGGAAAAACGGCAAACTGAAAGTGAGTGACAATCACCGTTTTCTTCAGTTTGAAAACGGAAAGCCATTCTTTTGGCTGGGTGAAACCGCCTGGTTATTGCCTTCGCGCAGTAACCGTGAGGAAGCATCCTACTTTCTGGGCGAAACGGCAAAAAACGGATTCAATGTGGTGCAAATTTCTATCCTGCACGATATCAATGCGATGAATACCTATGGGCAGTGGGCTTTGCCGAACGGCTTCGACTTCAAAAACATAGACAAAAAAGGCGAATATAACTACTGGCAGCATGTGGACTATATTGTGAAAGAGGCCGAAAAACGCGGGCTTTATATCGGTCTGGTTTGCGTGTGGGGCGGCAATGTGAAGGCCGGACTTGTTTCGGTGGATGATGCAAAAAAATACGGCAAATTCTTAGCCGAACGCTACAAAGATGCTCCGAACGTTATCTGGATCATCGGCGGAGATCAGCCGGGCAGCATCAAACCGGAAGTGTGGGAAGCGATGGCTACCACCATCAAAGGCATTGACAAAAATCACCTGACGACCTACCATCCCTTTGGTCGGACGACTTCAGCAACCTGGTTCAACAATGCTCCGTGGCTCGATTTCAATATGTTCCAGTCGGGACACCGCCGCTACGGACAGGTAAAAGGTGATGGGGATTTGACGGTAGAGCCGAATACCGAAGAGGATAACTGGCGTTTTGTGGAACGCAGTCAGGCCATTCAACCCGTGAAACCGGTGCTCGATGGAGAACCTTCGTACGAGGATATTCCGCAGGGATTGCACGATTTTACCCAACCCCGCTGGAAAGCCGAAGATGTGCGTCGCTATGCTTACTGGTCGGTTTTTGCCGGTTCGTTCGGGCATACCTACGGCAACAATTCTACCATGCAGATGCTGCATCCGGGTTATTCACCGGCTTATGGGGCTACACGTCCCTGGTACGAAACCATTCACGATGCCGGTTGTCAGCAGATGAAATACCTGAAGTCGCTGATGCTGACTTTCCCTTATTTTGATAGAGTGGGAGATCAAAGCGTAATTAGCGGAACGAACGGAACACAATACGAACGTGTCATTGCAACCCGAGGGAACGATTACATGCTGATCTACAATTATACAAACCACCCCGTAGAAATCGATCTGTCCAAAATTTCGGGCGAAAAGAAATGCGGCTGGTGGATGAATCCAACCGACGGATCGTTGGAATATATCGGTGAACTGAAGAATGCAAAACAGACCTTTTTCCATCCCAGCGGATACCGTGCCGGCAATGACAGAGTGCTGATTATTACCGACGCTGCGACATCTTATCTGAGTAAGGATCAGAAAAACATATTGTAACATTAACGTTAAAGAACAAACCCGATTAAACCCAGCTGTGCTGAAACGGGTCAAAATATAAATTTCCGTTTCCAATAGAAATATAATATGAAGAAAATTGCTTTATTGATAGTGAGTTATATCTGTTTTCTGACTGCCGGTGCTGTTGGAGTGACCAATTTACGAACCGAAATGCTGGTCGATCCGATCGGGATAGACAATCAGCATCCGGCTTTAGGTTGGATATTGACTTCACAGGAACGGAATGTTGTTCAAACGGCTTATCAGATTGTAGTGGCTTCGTCGCCTGAAAAACTGGCTGCCGGAGAGGGCGATTTGTGGAATTCAGGCAAGGTGGAATCTGACCAGTCGACAAAGGTAGTCTACAACGGCACGGCGCTGAAAAGCGGCCAACGTGGCTACTGGAAGGTGAAGGTTTGGACTAACAAAGGCGAAACCGTTTGGAGTACTCCTGCAAAATGGGGCATGGGTTTGCTTTCCAAAAGCGATTGGAAAGGCAAATGGATTGGTCTTGACAAGGCTTCTTCGTGGGATAGTATCTCGTTCCATTCCCGTCTCTCCGCACGCTACCTGCGAAAAGAATTTGCAACCACAACCAAAAAGCAGATAAAACAGGCAACTGCAAGCATTGTCGGTCTGGGAATGTACGAACTCTATATCAATGGCAAGAAAATCGGGAATCAGGTGTTGGCTCCTTGTCCGACCGATTTCGCACAAGATTCAAAATACAACAGCTTTGATGTAACTTCTGAACTGAAACAAGGCAAGAATGCGCTGGGCGTGATTTTGGGTAACGGGCGTTATTTCAATATGCGCCAAAAGACAAAACCGCAAAAAATCAAAGTCTTCGGTTTCCCGCGGATGCTGTTCCAACTGGATGTGGAATATACCGACGGGACTCATTCGGTGGTTGTGAGCGACGAAAGCTGGAAACTTACAGTCGACGGCCCTATCCGCAGCAACAACGAGTGGGATGGCGAAGAGTACGATGCCAACAAAGAACTGAGCGGATGGAATTTGGTCGGTTTCAACGATAAGAAATGGAACAAAGCCGAAGTGGTTGCTGCTCCCGGAGATGTGTTGACCGCTCAGATGAACGAAAATATGATCGTTCATGAGGCATTGAAGCCACAATCCATCACCCGTCTGGCGGATGGCAGCTATATCCTCGACATGGGACAAAACATGGTAGGTTGGTTGAGCTTGCAGGCGCGAGGCAAAAAGGGCGACAAGATTACCCTTCGTTTTGCGGAAACCCTTCAGAAAGATGGTTCGCTCTATCTCGACAACATTCGTACAGCGCAACAAACCGATGTTTATACGATGAAAGGCGAAGGCCTCGAAAGCTGGGAGCCCCGTTTTATGTATCACGGATTCCGTTACGTGCAGGTAAAAGGTTATCCCGGAACGCCTACCGTAGATGATTTTGCGGGTAAAGTGGTGTACGACGGTTTTGCTACGGTCGGTTCGTTTGCCAGTTCCAATTCCTTGCTCAACAAAATATATCACAATGCCTACTGGGGCATTCGTGGTAACTATAAAGGCATGCCTGTTGATTGTCCGCAGCGCGACGAGCGTCAGCCCTGGTTGGGCGATCGTTCTACCGGTTGCGTGGGCGAAAGCTACATTTTCGACAACGAAAAACTGTACGTAAAATGGATGGACGACATTCATGAATCGCAAAAGGAGAGCGGACAGTTGCCCGATATGTCACCGGCATTTTACATGACCTACTATGCAGACAACATGACCTGGCCGGGAACTTACCTGATGGTGGCCGATATGCTTTACAACCAGTTTGGAAACACGCAGGTAGTGGCAAAGCATTATCCCTACATGAAAAAATGGTTGTTCTATATGCGCGACAACTATTTGAAAGACGGCATTTTAATCAAGGACCGTTCGGGTGATTGGTGTATGCCTCCCGAGTCACCCAAGCTGATTCACTCGGTAGATCCGGCTCGTCAGACGAACGGCGCGCTGATGTCGACAGCCTATTACTACCATTTTCTGCAATTGATGACCAAATTTGCGAAAGCAACAGGCAATGATGCTGATATTGACGAATATGCCAAAGAAGCTGTGGTTGTAAAAGAGGCGTTCAATAAGAAATTCCTTAACACAACGACGCATCAGTACGATAACAATACGGTAACTGCAAATGTGTTGCCGCTGGCTTTCGGCATGGTTCCCGAAAAAGAGGAGGATGCCGTGTTTAAGCAGATGCTCGACAAAATCGTTATCAAAGACAAGATACATTTAAGTTCGGGATTGATTGGTATTCAATGGTTAATGCGCGAACTGACCAAACGCGGTCGTGCAGATGTGGCCTTTACCATCGCTACTCAAAAAGATTATCCTGGCTGGGGCTATATGGTTGAGAAAGGAGCGACTACCATTTGGGAGCTCTGGAATGGCGATACAGCTAACCCGAGAATGAACTCGCACAACCACGTGATGTTGCTGGGCGACCTTATTCCTTGGATGTATGGCGATTTGGCCGGATTGAAAAATCACCCTACTTATTCAGGGTTCAAGCGGATGTGGATGGAACCGCGTCCTACCGAAAGTCTTACCTATGCCAAAGCTTCGACTGAAACTCCCTACGGTACGGCCAAGAGTGAATGGATGTTGAATGAAGGAACGTTTACCTGGCATGTGGTGGTTCCTGCAAATACACGTGCCAACGTGCTGGTTCCTGCCGAATCGGTGGATGCTATCACCGAAAGCGGGAAGCCGGTTATGCAGGTGGAAGGCCTGAAGTTTGTACGTGTGGAAGATTACCGTGTTAACCTCGAGGTTGGCTCTGGCGATTATACCTTCGTTTGCAAATACGGGCAGGCACAAAACCGCTGGAGAGAAGGAATCGTGGTGGATGAGTTTATCAATAAAGGAGCGCCGTATCCCGAAAGTCATGCCTCTACCATTGCCGAAATTACCGACGGACATTTGGTTGCTTCATGGTTTGGCGGAACAAAAGAGAAGAATCCGGATGTCTGTATCTGGGTGAGTCGCTTTGAAGACGGCAAATGGACACAGGGAGAAAATGTTGCCAATGGCATTATCAACGACACCTTGCGCGTTGCCTGCTGGAACCCGGTGTTGTATCAGGTGCCCGGTGGCGATTTGCAACTATATTACAAAGTGGGCAAAGATGTGGCCGACTGGAAAGGTAAAATGCTTACGTCACAAGACGGTGGCAAAACCTGGTCGAAGCCTGTCGATTTGCCGAACGGATTTTTAGGCCCTATCAAAAATAAACCGGTTTTATTAAAAGATGGAACCTTGATTGCACCTTCTAGCACCGAAGATCATGGCTGGAAAGTCCATTTTGAAACGACGAAGGACTTTGGTAAAACATGGAAATACGTTGGTCCGATCAACGATGGCAAAACTATTAATGCCATTCAGCCCAGTGTGTTGATTCATAAAAACGGCGATTTGCAGATCCTCTGTCGCACACAACAACGTGCCATCGGCGAATCGTGGTCGAAAGACGGCGGCAAAACATGGTCGCCGATGCAGAAGTCATCTTTGCCAAACAACAATTCGGGAACGGATGCCGTTACCCTGAAGGACGGACGTTTTGCTCTGATATACAATCACGTTTTGCCCAACGATACCCTGAAGCGCGGAAAAGGAGAACGGAATCCTCTCAATCTGGCCATCTCGGAAGACGGCAAAACATGGTATGCAGCCTTGGTGGTGGAAGATTCTCCGATCAACCAATATTCGTATCCATCTATCATTCAGTCGTCTGACGGACTTATTCACATTGTCTACACCTGGCGTCGTAAAGCTATCAAACATGTGGCCGTTGATCCGGCGAAACTCATTTTCTCGAAAATTGAAGACGGCAAATGGCCGGCAGCCAACGAAAAAGAAGAGATTCAGGTGATTAATCCCGATCGCTACAAAGTGTCGGTGTGCGACTGGATGATTCTCAAACGTCAAAAAGTGGGAGCCATTACATTGGCCAAAGAAATCGGTGCTGATGGTGTTGAAGTGGACATGGGCGGCCTGGGCAAAAAAGTTGACTTTGAAAACAAGCTGAACGATCAGAAGACGCGTGAACAATTTATTGCCGAATGCAACCGTTTAGGCTTGCAAATCAGTTCTATTGCCATGTCGGCATTTTACGGACAAAATTTTGCCAAACGCGATAACTATTTGCCTTTGACAGAAGAAACCATTGAGGTAATGAAGGCTCTGAAGGTGAAAAATTGCTTCCTTCCGTTGACCAATATTACCGATATGCAGAAAGATGCGCAACTATATGCTTTGGTGGTCGATCGTTTGAAAACAATAGCCAAAAAGGCAGAAGCGGCGGGGGTGGTAATCGGAATCGAGACTTCGATGCCGGCCAAAGAGGAGGCCAAACTGATCGACAAAGTTGCTTCGCCGTCTATTCGCAGCTATGTGAATGTTTCTACGATTTTGAAAAGAAATGGCGATATTTGCAAGGAATTAAAAACGCTGGGAAAAGAGCGGATTGTTCAGATTCATATCACCAATACAGATGGCAACTGGTTGCAAAACGATCCGGCCGTTAATATGGTGGAAATCAAAAAGACACTTGACAAAATGGGCTGGGGAGGCTGGCTGGTCATTGAACGTTCGCGCGACACGAAGGATGTGCACAACGTGAAATGGAATTATGGCGCCAATGCGGCTTACCTGAAAAAGATGTTTCAATAAGGAATAAAGAACAAAGAATAAAGAGCCAAGACATTAAAGCTCGGATTTGTTTTTTGAGAATAATATAACGGTTTGATTAATTCTAAAATGAAATGAGAACAAATGATGTAAAGCAGATTTCATTCTCCTCCCTGAGAGGAGTCGGGGGAGCACTTCTCTTTTTTGTTGTGGTATTGTTGGCCGGTTGTACTCAAAAATCGACACAATATCCGTCGGTGGTTGAGATCATCAACAAAGGAGATGTTCGGTTACATTTATCCGATTTTGTGAAATTTTGCAAGGACAATAAGCTGGATACTACGTCTGTCTACGAATGGAACAAACACTGGGTGATCTATTCGTATTTCACCGACATCAATGCTGTAAAGGCAAAGCTGGAAAAGTCTTTTCCTTCCACTCAGGTGAAGCTTTATGAACGTCCGTTCTATGTTTTCGACCGGAAAAAATGTGCCAAAGACGATGTTGCCAAAGAGTGGACCAATATTATCATGTCGGCCAATCTGGTGAAAGATACAACCATGCAAAAGCAATACATGGAGTATCACCGTACTCAGTTCGAAAAGTGGCCGGAAGTATCGAAAGGTTTTTGTAATGCTAACTTTCAACAGCTTTTGGTATTTCGTACCGGCCGTCAGTTGATGCTGGTCATCAGCATCCCGAAAGGAGAGAAATTCGAAGACCTTAATCCCAAAACATCGGAGAACAACCCGCGTGTCGATCAATGGAACGCCCTGATGAGCAAATATCAGGAAGGAATTGAAGATGCACCCGTAGGAACGAGCTGGGTGTTGTTCGAAAACAGAAAATAGACCTTTAGCACACAGAAAACACAGAAATAACTGAGACAGCAAACTCGTTGATTTTGTGATATTCCGTTATTTCTGTGTAGTCCGTGTGCGAATTATAATATCAAATCCATGCAGCAGACCAACTATCAACTGTTCGATTTTCTTGACTTCAGTACGACGCTCGACAACGGTGATCGCTTGTGGAGAGCGTGTACGCCCACGGAGATTGACGCGAAGAATGGCGACGTGTTTATCACGATCCCTTTTCAAAAGCAACAGAACTCCAACGAGATAAATCCCGATACCTCAGAGCCCCGCAAAAACTATGTGTTGCGCTTGCGGGCTTACGGCCGAAAAATCGTACGGGCAGCCATCGGTTTTGGTACCGAATGGATGGAAGACTCTCCGATGTTGGAACTCGATGCACGCCTTACTCCTAGTCCTTTGCATGTTGAAAAAACAGCATTGGAATGGATTGTAAAGGACTCCCATAACCAAACCAAAGCCATTGTCAGTTTCCGCCAGCCTGAAATAAGCTGGTGGAGCGATCTGGTTCCGGCACCGGCCGAAACCATCGACCTGACTCTTTTTCCCGATGGCGTGCATGAGGTAAAATTTTCCGCTTACGACATGTTTTCACCTGCCCGCCACGATGCTTTTGCGTTGGCATTGGTAGAACGAAATGATGTCCCGAATCGTGTGACCTGTTCGTTGAAAGCCAAAGCCGATGAGTGCTTTGTCGGCACCGGCGAACGTTTTGCCAAGATGGATCTTTCGGGACGGACATTCCAACTGCGGAATCAGGACGGACAGGGTGTCAACAACCGTCGCGCTTACAAAAATATTCCGTTCTACCTTTCGAGCGAACATTACGGACTGTTCCTGCATACCACCTCGTTTGCCAAATTCTCGCTGGCCGATCACTCTACTCGTTCTGCACAGGTGTTGGTGGAAGAGCCGATGCTGGATTTGTTCTTTATTGGTGGCGACACCGCCGAGCAGATTTTGTTCGGCTATCGTCAACTGACCGGTTTCCCGACCATGCCTCCGCTCTGGAGCTTTGGAACGTGGATGAGCCGCATGACCTATTTCTCTGCCGATGAGGTAAACGATATTTGTCGCCGGATGCGCACGGAGGGTTATCCCTGTGACGTGATTCACCTGGATACAGGTTGGTTTAAAACCGACTGGCTCTGCGAGTGGAAGTTCAACGACGAACGTTTTCCCGATCCGAAGAAATTTATCGCCGACCTGAAGAAGGACGGCTACCGTGTGAGTTTGTGGCAATTGCCCTACATTTCATACAATGCCGAGCAATACGAAGAGGCCAACGCCAACGACTATATCAGCAAGAGCGAGCGGAAAATTTCCGGCTCGTCCAACTTCAGCATGGAGGATTATGCCGGTACCATCGATTTCACCTACGACAAGGCAACCGAATGGTACAAAAGTTTGTTGAAAAAACTGCTCGATATGGGTGTCGTTTGCATCAAAACCGACTTTGGTGAAGATATTCACCTGGATGCTGAATACCATTCGATGACACCCGAAAAATTGCACAATCTCTATCCGTTATTGTACCAAAAAGCAGCTTACGAAATCACCAAAGAGGTGGCCGGCGACGGCATCGTGTGGGCGCGTGCCGGATGGGCGGGTTGCCAGCGTTATCCCCTGCACTGGGGTGGTGATTCGGCCTGTTCATGGGACGGACTGGCCGGTTCGTTGAAAGGTGGCTTGCATATTGGTCTGTCGGGTTTCGGTTTCTGGAGTCACGACGTACCGGGTTTTCATGGTGTGCCCAACTTTATGAACTCCGTTTTACCCGACGATATTTACGTGCGCTGGACACAGTTCGGGGTCTTTTCGTCGCACCTGCGCTATCACGGTTCGCACGAGCGCGAACCCTGGCACTATCCCGCCATTGCGCCAATCGTAAAAAAATGGTTGCAGCTGCGCTACCGTTTGATTCCCTATATTTTGGAGCAGAGCGAAAAGGTAACCCATACCGGTTATCCGGTGTTGCGAGCATTGTTGTTCCACCATCCCGAAGATAAGACCTGCTGGCATATTGAAGATCAGTACTATTTTGGAGACAACATGCTGGTGGCTCCGGTGATGAATTCGCAGAACCGTCGGGATATTTATCTGCCCGAAGGCAAGTGGGTAAACTTTTTTACCGGAGAAATACTGGAAGGGGAACGCTGGTTACGCAACGTGGAAGTTCCTCTGGAACAGATGCCAGTGTACGTGAAATACGGTGCCGAAATTCCGGTTTATCCCGAGAATGTGAATTGCACCGACGAAATGGATATGACGAAAGTGGTGAAAATCCGCTTTGATGAAAAAACGGAACGTACGCTATGACACAAAGACGCAAAAGAATTATAGCGTCATAGCGTCTTTGCGTACAACATATTATATTTATGCAAACCTGGAAAACTAACTTTGAAGAAACCAAACAGCACTACCTCAACTGGTGGAACCATAAAGGCATTGTGCTGACCATGTGGGAACACCTGCAAAAAGATGGAGCACCGTATGCCGATGTGGCAGCGCCTGCTCCGCATAAAGATATGAATCAGTTTTGGTTCGATCCGCAGTGGCGGGCCGATTACCTGCACTATACCATGTCGCGCAATTCGTACATGGCCGATATTCTCCCGGTTGCCAATACGCAACTGGGTCCCGGTTCGCTGGCGGCTACCATTGGTGCCGATCTTGAAGGGCGTGAAGACACTATCTGGATCAGAGAAAATGCAGGTTTTGACGGTAATATCCGCTTTGACGAAAATAATAAATGGTACCAACTGCATCTCGATTTGCTGAAAGCTTGCAAGGCGAAAGCGCAGGGCAATTATCTGGTAGGCTGTCCCGATTTGGTGGAAGGCCTCGATACGTTAGCCAGTCTGAAAGGACCGGACAACGTACTGATGGACATGATTCTTGATCCCGACCGTACACTGGAGCAGTTGCAGGCCATCAACGATGTTTATTTCAAGGTATTCGACGACATTTACGATATAATCAACGTGGATGGTGAGATGGCATTTTGCTATTTTTCTATTTGGGGACCCGCCAAAACATCCAAGTTGCAGTGCGACATCTCCATTATGATTTCGCCGGAAGATTTCCGGATATTTGCCTTGCCCTTCCTGAAACAGCAATGCGACAAGATCGATTACACGCTCTATCACCTTGATGGGGTGGATGCTATTCGCCATTTGGATGCGCTGTTGGAGATTGAAAACCTGAGCGCCATTCAGTGGACGCCGGGTTACGGTCAGCCGCAGGGAGGCAGTCCGCAATGGTACGACCTGTATAAGAAGATAATAGCCGGAGGAAAATCCATTATGGCCAATTGGGTGACATTGGACGAATTACAACCGTTACTCGATAATGTGGGTAATCAGGGATTGCACATCAACGTCGATTTCAAATCGGAAAAAGAGATTGAGCAGGCATTGAGAATTGTAGAAAAATACAGATAAATTCATAGACATTATATCGGATAAGAGTTAAGCGATTGAATAATAACATTGTGTTAGGACCTCTCCTCCTAACCTCCTCTCCCAAGGAGAGGAGGAATACGAAGGTGATAATATGAGATAAGACTCATTAATGCAGATATAAAGCCCCTCTCTTCGGGAGAGGTCAATTGTTGAAATCTAACAACGATATAATGAGCCAACAGCAGAAATAATTGATTTTCTTGACAAATTACGTGTACGATAACGGACAATACGTTTAACCTTATACTATAAACTGAATATTCATGAATAACATTTTAGGCACTCTCCAGAGCCTCGATTTTGTGATTATTGCCGTCTACATGGCGACTTTGATCTTTATCGGTTACTGGGTGAGTTTTGTAAAGAAGAAAAAAGAGAACGAGAATATGTTTCTCGCCGAACACTCGTTGACGTGGCCTTCCATCGGGCTCAATATGTGGGGAACTAACGTTGGACCCTCCATGTTGTTGGCTTCAGCAAGTGCCGGATACACCACGGGTATCGTGTCGGGAAATTTTGCGTGGTATGCGTTCATTTTCATATTGATGCTGGCGGTGGTTTTTGCACCGCGTTACATCGGGGCTAAGGTTTCGACTTTGCCCGAATACATGGGAAAACGGTTCGGACAATCGACCCGCCACCTGTTGGCCTGGTACACGCTGATCACGATTCTGATTTCGTGGTTGTCGTTGGGATTGTTTGCCGGTGGCATCATGGTGAAACAGTTGCTGGGCATTCCGATGTGGTCGTCTATCATCATCATGGTGGTTCTCGCAACGTTGCTGACGGCTGCCGGAGGTTTGAAAGCGATTGCATATACCAGTGTTTTTCAGATGATTTTGCTGATCATTGTCTCGCTAACGTTGACGCTGATCGGACTCGATAAAGTAGGCGGTCCTTCGGAATTGTTTCGTCAAACGCCGGGACACTACTGGCAGATGTTTTTGCCGAACTCGGACAAAGACTTTCCGTGGTTGGCCATTATCCTGGGTTATCCCATTATGGGAGTCTGGTTCTGGTGTACCGAGCAGTCGATGGTGCAGTCGGTTCTTGGGGCTAAAAATCTGAAACAAGGACAATTGGGTGCCAGTTTTATCGGTTGGTTGAAGATTCTGGATGTACCTTTGTTTATTTTACCGGGGGTGATTTGCTTTGTGCTCTATCCGCATTTGGCAAATCCGGACGCAGCGTATCTCACACTGGTAACCAATATTTTCCCGATGGGGATGAAGGGGCTGATTATCGTAGTGCTGATGGCGGCGTTGATCGGCAATGTTGGTTCGTCGCTCAATTCGGTGAGTACGGTTTACACGATGGATATCTACCTGAAAAAGCATAAACCAAACGCGACCAATGCCGATATTATCCGAATCGGGCGTTGGGTGACGGTGGTAAGCGCCGTAGTCTCTGTGGTCATTGCACTGGCAATCGATGGCATCAAGGGATTGAATCTGTTCAATGTTTTCCAGTCGGTACTGGGATTCCTGGCTCCGCCGATGTCGGTGGCATTTTTGTTTGCCGTGTTGTGGAAAAAAACATCGCGTCGTGCCATCAATTGGGTTCTGTCGGCCGGAACGCTGGTTTGCCTGACCATCGGGATATTGTTTTACCTGAAACTGATTTTCGCCGATTTGCATTTCCTCTACCTGTCGTTCTTTCTGTTTGTGGGACTGTCCCTTTTCACGGTCGTTTATTCACTGATGGACAAAAGAGCCGAGGATCACGAAAATACGCTGGACTACAAACCGATCAAAGTATCGAATACGGTAAAAATTGCATGGGGATTGCTTATCGTGGTGATGGTTACATTGTACATCATATTCAATTGAAAGACCTGAGCATAAACGCTAAACACTAAACAAAAATATTTACACTAAACAAAACATAGAGCATTATGAATCAGGAATTATTAATGAAACTTTCCGAATGTGTGGAATTCGGGAAAATTAATTTGGCATCGCCTTATCCTCCCACTATGAAGGGGCAACCGGGAGCCGACGAATATACCAAAGAAGCGCTGGAAGCCGGTGCACAGCCATCTGAGATTTTGGACGAACTGGTTGCGGCTATGGGCAAAGTAGGCCAAAAGTTCACTGAAAATAAAATTTTTGTTCCACAAATGTTACTCTCGGCCAAGGCGATGAGCGCGGCAATGGCGCACCTGAAACCTTTCTTTGCAAGCGGCGCCGTACAGCGTAAAGGTACTTTCATTATCGGAACCGTATTCGGCGATTTGCACGATATCGGCAAAAACTTAGTTGCCATGATGGTGGAAGGTGCCGGTTGGGAAGTGATTGACCTGGGTATCGACGTGAAGGTCGAAAAATTTGTGGAAGCCGTACAGCAACATCCGGGTGCAGCACTGGGTATCTCGGCGTTGCTGACCACCACGATGGTGAACATCCAACCGGTGATCGAGGCGGTGAAAGCGGTATCTCCCGACACTAAAATTATTGTTGGAGGAGCACCTTTGTCAGCCGAGTTTGCTGCTTCCATCGGTGCCGATGCCTACGGCAAAACACCGCAGGACGACATCGTTTGGCTGGACACACTGATTGCATAATATTTACGATTGACAATTTACAAAGTACGATTTAGAGTCTGCTTAACGGATTTGTTTCTCAAATTCGTAAGGGCTGTCTTTATTCTTGGCTCTTTGTTCTAATATCTAAAAAATGAAATCCTGGATCGATTCCATTCTTACAAGTAAACAACGCATCGCACTGCCCATTATGACTCATCCGGGCATCGAAGCGATCGGTAAAACAGTAAAAGAAGCCGTCAGCGACGGACAGGTACATTACGAGGCTATCAAATCGGTGGCAGAGCAGTTTGCCATGCCGGCCTGCACCTCCATTATGGATTTGACGGTAGAGGCCGAAGCTTTCGGAGCAACCATCAATCTCCCGGACAATGAGGTGCCGACGGTAACCGGTCGTCTGGTATCGGATGCCGAATCTATTGCCGCACTCGAAGTGCCATCGCTCGAAAAGGGGCGTGTGCCTGCTTACCTGTTGGCCAACAAACTGGCAGCCGAAAATATTACCGACAAACCGGTCTTTTCGGGGTGCATCGGACCGTTCTCGTTGGCAGGTCGTTTGTACGACATGTCGGAAATCATGGTAGGTATCTACATAGAACCCGATGCCATCAACGAACTGTTATCGAAATGTACGCAGTTTCTGATTGACTATTGCAAGGCATTAAAAGCAAGTGGAACACAGGGTGTGGTGATGGCCGAACCTGCTGCCGGCTTATTGTCGAATGAAGATTGTCAGATGTATTCCTCGGGATATGTGAAACAGATTGTTGAGGCTGTGCAGGACGATAATTTTACTGTAATTTTGCATAACTGCGGCAACACGGGTCATTGCACGGAAGCGATGTTGGCAACCGGTGCACGCGCACTCCATTTTGGTAATAAAATCGACATGGTGCAGGCCTTGAACGACTGCCCTGCCGATGTGATTGTTATGGGAAATCTCGATCCGGTCGGCGTATTCAAAATGGGGACTCCCGATGAGGTGTATGCCCAAACCAAGGAGTTGCTCGAAAAGACGACCAGCTATGCCAATTTTGTTATTTCGTCGGGTTGTGATATTCCTCCGCACGCGTCCAATGCCAATATCGAAGCTTTTTTCAGGGCTGTGCAGGAATACAAT
The DNA here is from genome assembly GCF_009712605.1 of Paludibacter sp. Taxonomy (GTDB): domain Bacteria; phylum Bacteroidota; class Bacteroidia; order Bacteroidales; family Paludibacteraceae; genus Microbacter. The sequence goes on from NZ_WASO01000003.1 coordinate 138,527, forward strand.
GAGACGATTTGAAGATTTGAAAATGAAATCTGCTGAAGTCAAATTAGTAGATAACATATTATGAGATAATAATTAAGAATAAAGGATAACGAGCAAAGACTGTAATTCGAACAGGTCAAAGTCTTTGTTCTTTGTTCTTTACTCTTTGTTCTATAATGCAACATACAGAATTTCAAACATACAGTTACGCTTTTGAGGAAGTCGCTCCCACGGTAGTGGAAATTTGCGATTTTCTGAAGTTGGATCCTTCGGAAAAGGAGCATCCGGGAATTGTATTTCTGGAAGAGATTTTGCCGGAGTTGCAATCGAACAAATACATTCGGGGTGGGTATAAAATTCTGCCTGTTAATAAGCTGAGTATTACGGACGGGCAAATTGTTATTGCGGATACAAGCTTGAGGGTTGAGCGTCAGGTGGCCGGTTACCTGAAAGGATCGGAGTATGCGGCGCTGTTTCTCTGTACGGCAGGTGATCTCTTTTCGGAGTTGTCGACCTACCTGAATGATCAGAACGATTTTCTGGAAGCGTATATCGTGGATACTATCGGATCACTTACGGTAGAAAAAGCGATGGACAAGATTCAGGCTGCTTTGGAACTGAAAGCGGCAGCCCGTGGCCTTGAGATCAGCAATCGGTACAGTCCGGGTTATTGCAACTGGCATCTCTCGTCGCAGAAAGCATTGTTCAGCCTTATTGGCGAGAACCCGAGCGGTATTTCGCTCTCCGACTCCTGCCTGATGCAGCCGATCAAATCGGTGAGTGGCATTATCGGCATCGGCAAAACCGTGACCCGTAAAGAGTACGGTTGTGCTGTTTGCCAAAATGAAAACTGCATTTACCGAAAGATCAAACAGTAAATTTGAGAATTTGAAGATGTGGAAATTTGAAAATGGAATCTGATGAACACAAAGCAAACGAAGTTTTCTTTGTGCTCCTTTGTGATGCACTTTGTCCCTTTGTGGTAAGATAATCAAATAGTAAATGAATAAATTGTAAATTTTATATATGAAGTCCTTCTTTCTTGCCGGTTTTATGCTGGCATCGGTTTCGCTTTTTGCCACCGATATTTATGTTTCTCCTTCGGGGAACGATGCTGCCGATGGTTCTGCATCTGCACCCAAAGCCACGCTCTCTGCGGCTTTGCGCGATGCCCGCAACCTGCGTCGTTTGCAGAAAGTAGCCAAAGACGAAGCGATTCATATTATTCTCAAAGGAGGAACTTATTTCCAGTACGAACCGGTTTTCGTTCGTCCCGAAGACAACGGAACGGAGAGCAGTCCTACCATCATTGAAGCCGCTGCGGGCGAACTGCCGGTGCTGAGCGGAGGGATGAAGGTGAGCGGCTGGAAAAAGCAAGGAAAATTCTGGGTAGCCGATGTGCCTGATTTCAACGGCTGTCGACTTAATTTTCGTCAGTTGTGGGTGAATGGCGCTAAAGCTGTTCGTGCCCGCGATGTGGCCGATTTTACCAAAATGAATACTATTTTGAAAAACGACAAAAAGCACCAAACGCTATGGGTGCCGGCAAAGGCCGTCAGAAGTATTGCCAAAGCACCTCATGCCGAACTGGTCATCCATCAGATGTGGGGAGTGGCCAACCTGCGTATTAAATCGGTCGTTTTTCATGGAGATTCGGCCGGCATCAAATTCCACAATCCCGAATCGCGTATTCAGTTTGAACATCCCTGGCCGTCGCCGACTGTTGGCAAACCGTTCAACAATTCGGCTTTCTACCTCACCAATGCCCTGGAATTGCTCGATCAACCGGGTGAATGGTTTTACGATCAGGATAAAGCCAAACTGTATTACATTCCGCGAGCCGGTGAAGATATGAGCAAGTCCGAAGCGATTGTGCCGGCTATCGAAACGCTGGTTACGGTAGAGGGAACGCTTGAAAAACCGGTTCAATATGTTTATTTCAAAGGCATTGCATTTAACCACACTACCTGGACTCGCCCATCGGAAAAAGGACATGTGCCCCTGCAATCGGGCATGTTTTTCTACGATGCTTACAGGATAGATCCTCCGGGTGCCTTGGACAATGAAAACCGCGGCCTTGAAAATCAGGCCTGGTTGGGTCGCCAACCGGCTGCCGTGATGATGAACAATGTGCGTAATATTTCCGTGAGCGGGTGTCGTTTCGAACATCTTGGCGCTGCGGGTATCGATATGGTTACGGGTTGCCAGTACACCAATCTGGAGGGGTGCCTCTTCCGCGACATTGCTGCAAATGGTATTGTTACCGGATTTATGGGCAGTAAAACACTGGAGGCACATCTTCCGTACGATCCGTTGGATGAACGGGAACTTTGTACCGATCAGCGCATTGCCAATAATTATGTCACCGATGTGGCAAACGAAGACTGGTCGTGTGCAGGCATTGCAGCCGGATTTGTCCGCAACATTGCCATCGAACACAACGAATTGTACGATATTCCTTACATGGGCATCAGTCTTGGCTGGGCGTGGAGCAAGAGTGTGAACTGCATGCGTAACAACCGTGTGTATGCCAACTATATCCACCATTTTGCGACGAAAGAATCAGATGTGGCGGCAATTTATATCTTGTCGGTGCAACCGAAAACAATGGTGACCGAAAACGTGGTGGACAGCTGTATGGTGCCTCCGTTTGTACACGATCCCGAACACTGGTTCTACCTCTACACCGACGAAGGATCGTCGTTCATCACCATGAAAGACAACTGGACACCTTCGGAAAAATACCTGAAGAATGCCAACGGTCCCGGCAATACCTGGGAAAACAACGGTCCCCAGGTTTCCGATTCGATCAAAAGCCGCGCGGGGTTGGAAGCAAAGTATTTGTATTTGAAGAAATTGTAATTCGCAATTATATCCATGAGAAAATTATTCTTACTCCTCTTTTTGGCAATTGCCTCACAAACCCTTTTTGCCGAAAAGGTAGCCACCTGGATCTACTATCCGGGCGATTTTGAGATCTGGCTGAGTAACAACGTGCAAAACCGTCGTACCGCCCGCGGCGCTTTCTTTCCTCCGTTTTGGAAGGTGGACAGTCACTATGTGCTGGTGGAGTTCTCCAAAAAGCTCGACCTGACGGCTCCCGAAACTGTATCGTTGAAGGTGGAAGGGCGTTACAACGTGAAGCTCGACGGCAATATGCTGTTCGGTTTTCCCGACAAAGTGACTATTCCGGCAGGCAAGCATTCGCTCAATATCAAGGTGTTCAATCAGGCCACCGTTCCTTCCATTTACGTCAATGGCCCGACCATCAAGTCGGACGGTTCGTGGAAGGTGACCTACGAGGATAAGGAGTGGATCGACGAGTCGGGTAAGGCATCCGACACTTCGTCGGGCACGCTCTATCTGGATGCTGCTTCGTGGAATTTCAATTCGCCCGACGCGCCTCCATCGACTTACAAACTTGCAACCAAACCCCAACCGGCCGTTTCGCACAAGCAGGTCGGCAAAGGAGTGTTGTACGATTTTGGTAAAGAGACTTTCGGTTATCCCAAATTTAACGGACTGAAAGGTAAAGGAACGCTTAGCGTCTACTACGGCGAATCGCCCGAAGAGGCACTTTCGGTAGACAGTTGCGAAACGCTGGATCATCTCTCCATCGATCAACCGGCGGCAAAAGATTACACGGTCGATCTCTCGAAGGCTTTCCGCTATGTTTACGTGGAAAAGGACAATGCACTTTCGTACGATTCGGTGTCGATGATGTACGAATATTTGCCGTTGGAATACAAGGGTAATTTCCGTTGCAACGATGCTTTGGTGAATAAAATGTGGGATGTGGGTATTTACACGCTTCACCTCACTACCCGCGAGTTTTTCATTGACGGCATCAAACGCGACCGCTGGTTGTGGAGTGGCGACGCTTACCAGAGTTACCTGATGAACTACTACTCGTTCTTCGATCCCGATGCGGCGAGTCGTACCATCTTCGCCTTGCGTGGCAAAGATCCGGTGACCAGCCACGTCAACACCATCATGGATTACACTTTCTACTGGTTCATGAGTATTTACGATTTTTATCAATACACCGGAAATAAAAAGATTATCGAACAGCTCTACCCGCGCATGAAGAGCCTGATGGATTTCTGCCTCTCGCGTCGCGATGCCGACGGAATGATGGAAGGGAAGGCTGGCGACTGGGTATTTATCGACTGGGCCGACTTCAAAATGAGCAAGGCAGGACAGGTGAGTTTCGAACAGTTGCTCTTCTGCCGTAGCCTCGAAACCATGGCGTTGTGTTCCAATTTATTGAATAACAAGCAGGATGCCGACAGTTATACCAAACTGGCAACTGACCTGAAGGCAAAACTCTTGCCGGCGTTTTGGTCGGACAAGGCCGGTGCTTTTGTGCATAACCGTGAAAATGGTCAGCAAAGCGCGCAGATAACTCCGTTTACCAATATGTTTGCCGTGTTGTTCGGTTATCTCGACAAAACCAAGACCGAAGCGGTGAAGCAAAACGTGTTGCTCAATCCGCATGCACTGAAGATTACAACTCCGTATATGCGTTTCTACGAACTGGAAGCGTTGTGCGCTCTGGGCGAACAGAAGCATGTGTTGAAAGAGATGCGCGACTACTGGGGCGGCATGATTAAGCTCGGTGCTACCACCTTCTGGGAAAAATACAATCCTGAACGCACCAATCAGACCGCCATGTACGGACGCCCCTTCGGCAACAGTTTTTGTCATGCCTGGGGAGCCAGTCCCATCTACCTGTTGGGCAAATATTATCTGGGCGTGAAGCCGACATCGCCGGGTTACAAAACTTACGACATCGAACCGAACCTCGGTGACCTGCAATGGATGGAAGGCGATGTGCCGACACCCAACGGTAAGGTGCATATCTATGCAAACACGAAGGAAATCAGGGTAAAAGCCGATGAAGGTACAGGAACGCTCCGTTTCTCCAGCAAATCGAAACCTTCGTGCAAAGAGGGATCGATCGTTGCCAAAGGCGACAATAAATACGAACTGGAGATTCAGGCCGGGAAAGAATATAGTGTGAAGTATAAATAACTTAGTGCGCTTAGTGTGAGCTTTGTGTCCTTTGTGGTTGAATTCAGATTTTACCACAAAGAGCACAAAGAATTTAGCTTAGCTGACCGTTGGTTCACGAAGAACGCAAAGTTTAGGTAAAAAATTTTATGAGCAAAAAAAGATTACAGATTGTAGTGTGGATGCTGATCGGAGCAGTAACTGTCTTGACGGCACAAAACAAGAGTTTGGTCAACACTTCGCAAAGTCCGTATGCGAAACTGACTGGGGTAAACATGGGCGATGTGCACTGGACGAAAGGTTTTTGGGCCGATCGTTTCGAGGTGTGCCGCAACTCCATGTCGCCTAAGTTGTTGAAAACCTACATGGACCCGAAACTGGGTCATGCCATTCAGAATTTTCAGATCGCAGCCGGACAGGATACCGGGCGTTTTGTCGGTCCGTCGTTTCAGGACGGCGATTTTTACAAGGAGTTCGAGAGCTTGGTAAGCCTTTATGCCCAGACCGGTGATAAAAAACTCGACCAGCTGATGGACGAGATTATTCCGGTGATCGTTAAGGCGCAGCGTGCGGACGGCTATCTTCATACTCCGACTATTATTGCACAAAGAAATAATCCGAAAGAAGCCGGGGCTTTCGCCGATCGTCTCAATTTTGAGACCTACAACATGGGTCACCTGATGACAGCGGCTTGCCTGCACTACCGGGTTACGGGTAAACGCACTTTGCTGGATGCCGCTATCAAGGCCGCCGATTTTCTCTACGACTTTTACAAAAAAGCTTCGCCCGAACTGGCACGCAATGCTATCTGCCCTTCGCATTACATGGGTGTGGTGGAGATGTATCGCACTACCCGCGATCCGAAATATCTGGAACTGTCGAAGAGTTTGATCGATATACGCGGTATGATGAAAGAGGGCACCGACGACAATCAGGATCGGGTGCCGTTCCGTCAGCAAACCAAGGCGATGGGACATGCCGTGCGTGCTAATTACCTCTATGCCGGTGTGGCCGATGTTTTTGCCGAAACGGGAGATACCTCACTGCTCCGTCCGTTGAACCTGATTTGGAACAATATGGTGGATACCAAAATGTACATCACAGGCGGCTGCGGAGCCCTGTATGACGGCGTTTCTCCTTACGGTACGTCTTACAATCCGGTTGAGATTCAGAAAACGCATCAGTCTTTTGGTCGTGACTATCAGTTGCCCAATATGACAGCCTACAACGAAACTTGTGCCAACATCGGAAACCTGTTGTTCAACTGGCGCATGTTGCAAATTACCGGCGACGCCAAATACGCCGATGTGGTGGAACTGGTTTTGTACAATAGCCTTTTGTCCGGCGTTAGCCTCGACGGAGTCGATTTTTGCTACACCAATCCGTTAAGTCAGTCCACCAATTTTCCGTATAAAATGCGCTGGATGGGAGGCCGTATTCCGTATATCGCCTTGTCCAACTGCTGTCCGCCGAATACCACCCGTACCGTTTCCGAGGTACAGGATTATGCTTACAACCTTTCCAAAGAGGGTTTGTGGGTGAATCTTTACGGAGGTAACGAAATAAATACCACGCTCGAAAACGGCGAAAAAATTCAGGTTGTCCAGACCACCGATTATCCTTGGGAGGGTGCAGTTTCTCTCGAATTGAAGAAAGCCCCGAAAAAAGCATTTGCACTTTTTGTCCGCATTCCGGGCTGGTGCAAGGGTGCTTCATTGACGGTGAACGGAAAAGAAGAGCAAACGAATATGGCGTCTTCTTCGTATGTAAAACTGGAACGGAAATGGAAAGCCGGCGACAAGGTGGAACTCAATTTGCCGATGGAAGCCAAACTGATGGAGGCTAATCCGCTGGTAGAAGAGTCGCGCAACCAGGTAGCCGTAAAACGCGGTCCGGTGGTCTATTGCATGGAAGGCGTCGATCTGCCGGGCAGCAACATCTTTGGTGTGACATTGCCTTCCGACATTAAGTTTGCGCCCAAACCAATTGAAATTGATGGTGCCAAACTGGCTGCTCTTGAAGGCAAAGCTTTTGTTGAAAATACGGGAGATTGGAGCAATACGCTTTACCGTGAAGTATCGCCATTGAAGAAAGAGGTTACAGTTCGCCTGATTCCTTACTTTGCATGGGGTAACCGCGGACAGGGTGACATGACCGTTTGGATGAATTTGCTGAGAAAATAAATTCGATTTGAAGATTTGAGAATGTGAAAATTTGAAGATGAAATCTGATGAACCACGAAGAACACCAAGGATGCACAAAGAACACTAAGTTTTTGTTGCGTTCCTTTGTGATGCTCTTTGTGCCCTTTGTGGTAGAGGCAGTTTGTATTCGTAAATGAATAAATTGTAAATCAAAAATATGTCTTTTAAATCAAATTCCTTATTGGGGAACAATATACTTCCGGTCGATATTGTGCTGGCACCGGAGTGGTGGAATAAAAACGAAGGAATCACCTTCGATCGCGATTTCTTTTTCAATCCGTTGAAACGGGTGGAAGAGGAGCAACACATGGAAAAGGTGTTGTACGATCGTTGGGGGAAATACGGCTTGGGAGAATACCGCAACGAAGCACGTCCTGAGATCGGGGCGGTGCATTTGGCTTCAGGATTTTTGTTGTCGGAGATGCTCGGTTGCACGGTCAATTATACCGAATCGCATCCGCCACAGGTAGTTTGTGCCAATGCAGATGCTCTTGAAATTGAAGTTGAGAAAGCATTTGCTTCGGAACCGTTTCAGCGATTGGAGAAATTGGTTGCAGCTTTAAAAGAAAAATATGGCTACCTTACCGGCGATATCAACTGGGGTGGCATTCTCAACCTGGCGCTTGACGTGCGGGGCGAGAACATCTTTATCGATATGATGATGACGCCCGATGAGGTGAAGGAATACTTTGCCAAAATCGCACAGGTGATCGAACGCTTTACAGCCTATGTACAGAACCTGACCGGAACGTCATCGATCTCGGTAACGCGCAATGTCCGTTTGCTGAAAGAGCCGGTGTTGTTGCATTCCGAATGTTCGCATACCATGATTTCGGAGGACGACTATGAAGAGTTTTTGTTGCCTTTCGACGTGAAATGGAGTGCCCGTCGTCCGTACGGCATCCACTATTGCGGACCCGATCCGCACCGCATGGCAGCCAGTTTTGCCAAAATTCCGCATCTCGACTTTCTCGACCTGGGTTGGGGTGGCGATGTGAAGTTGCTGCGTGAACAACTGCCCGACACGATGTTCAGTATTCGTCTCAGTCCGGTGGAGTTGGCCAAGCAGTCGCACGACGAAATTCGCGGTCACATCACCCGTTTGGTGGGCGAGTCCGGCAATCCGTATCTGACAGCTGTTTGCTGCATCAATATGGACGACAGCGTAACCGACGATAAGATCAATGTCATTTTTGAAACGGTGGAAGAACTCAGAAAAGAGTATTCAAAATAGATTGTTATGAAATTTGATAATACTCTTGCCGATGCACAGGCGACAACAGTAGTTCCGGTGAAGCCTGCCGATTTTGATTTCGATCGTTACGAGGATTATTGCAACGGGTTGAATGCCGGTTGCGAAGCTTTCTGGAAAAGCAATTCAGGGGTGATGGTCTATCGACGGATGCGGGTGGCGGAGTGCTTCTCGTACGGTTGCCGCGACAGGGAGCTTTCGTTGGCATTGCAACTGGGTGCACTTGAAAAGAGCATGCTGTTCAAAGCCGATGTGCCCAATTTTCTGGAACCTTGGTATGGTATCGGAACTATTGCGAGTGCTTTTGGCGGTGATTACCATTGGGTGGAAGGAAATGCCCCTGCCATGAAGCCTCGGTTTACGTCGATCGATGAAGTGTTGGCAAGCGATTACAAAGAAGTTGCAGAAACACCCATTGGGCGACATACGTTGGAGATGATCGAATATTTTATGGATCAAACCAAAGGGCGGGTGCCGGTGTCGTTTACCGATATGCAGTCGCCGCTCAATATTGTGGCGAGCCTGCTACCGTTGGACAGCTTTTTTATGGATCTGATGATGGCTCCCGAAAAGGTACAGGCGTTGTTCGATTTGCTGTCCGACCTGACTATCCGTTTCGACGAAAAACAAAAGGCATTGATTGGAGATGCATTGGTGTTGCCGGGACATGGTTTTGCTTCGTCAACAAAATGGAGTGGGCTGGGCATGAGCGACGACAATGCCATCATGATCGCACCCGAACAATATGCCGAAATGGCAGCGCCTTATGTGGAAAAGATTTGTGCTCCGCTGGGTGGCCCGGTGTTCCACTCGTGTGGCGACTGGTCGGGCTGGATTGATGCCGTGTTGGCAACCAAAGGTCTCAAGATGGCCGATGGTGCTTTCTCTCCGCAAACCGATCCGGGAGCGACCGACAATCTGGAGGCTTTTCACCGTTTTGCCAATACCGGTGTAGCACTCAATGCCCGTATTGTGGGCGATGTAGCAACTATTCGCGAACAACTCTCCCGTCTTTGGACGAAAGGGATGAAAATGGTCGTTGTAACTTATTGTGCCACACCTGCCGAGCAGGAAGAAGCGTATAAGTTGGTGCATGAGATGTGTGAATAAATTTAGGGAGTAGGGACAAGCGACTTCCTTGTCGCTTGAAGATATAATATCAAGCGGTTAGGAAACCGCTTAACCCATAAATAAAGACATTAATTCTTGTCAAGGACGTAGTCCTGATGTCTGCTGAAAATACAGATTTTAATCGTAAATTGTAATTCCGATAACTATCGGGAAAATTGTAAATAGAAATATGGAATTTAATGTTGCTATAGTCGGTTATACCGCAGGTGTCTGCTCGGCAATTTGCCAGTTCCCGCAGGCTTACAAAGTGTTTAAGACAAAAGACACGCACAGCATTTCGTTGGGCATGTATCTCACAATGACGATAGGCGTCATTTTGTGGTTTACCTATGGAGTGCTCATTGAAGATATGCCGATGATGTTGGCGAATGGTGTCGGATTGGTACCATCGTTTTATACTTTATATGTAACAATCCGGAATAGTAAGTCGAAAAATAATTTGAATAACGATATAACTAAATGATAATGAGAAATATTTTATTATTTCTGAGCTTTTTATCTATCACGGCGTTTGCCGCCGAAAAAGTGGTGGTAGTCAATACTTCTCCCGGCAATGCAAGGGTGGAATACGGCATCGAACGTGTAAAAACGGCTCTTGAAAAGCAGGGTTACCTTGCGGATGCCTCTCCCAAAGCCAAAGCATCGAAGAAAGATTGGAAAATTTCAGTAGCCATAGATACCACACAAACCATTGCAAAAGAGGGCTATTCGGTGAAAACCGTCGGGCAGTGGATCGCCATCAAAGGGAAAGATGCTTCGGGCGCATTGTATGGTTGCATCGACCTGATTGCCAAACTGAACGAAAAGAAGGCTTTGCCTGCTGATCTGAATTATTCCGATCATCCGGAGATGGTGTTGCGTGGCGCATGTATAGGCGTGCAGAAACCCTATTACCTACCCGGTCGTACGGTTTACGAATATCCCTACACTCCCGAAGTCTTTCCATGGTTGTACGACAAAGCCATGTGGATCAAGTATCTGGATATGCTGGTGGACAACAAGATGAATTCGGTTTATCTTTGGAACGGCCATCCGTTTGCTTCGTTAGTCAAATTGAAGGATTATCCGTTTGCCGTGGAAGTTTCCGATGAAGATTTCAAGAAGAACGAAGAACTCTTTGCTTTCCTGACGAAGGAGGCCAACAAACGGGGCATCTGGGTGATCCAGATGTTTTACAATATTTTAGTATCCAAACCATTTGCCGAACATTACGGCATCAAAACGCAGGATCGTAGCCGTCCCATCACGCCGCTGATTGCCGATTATACCCGTAAATCGATTGCGGCATTTATCGAAAAATATCCTAACGTTGGTCTGCTCGTTTGCCTTGGCGAGGCAATGGATACCTACGACGATGACCGTGAATGGTTTACAAAAACAATTATACCTGGAGTGAAAGATGGTCTGAAAGCGTTGGGTCGTACTGACGAGCCGCCCATCATTCTACGTAACCACGATACGGATGCCAAGATGGTAATAACAGCAGCCAAGCCCTTGTATCACAATCTTTACACGATGAACAAATACAACGGCGAATCACTGACCACCTATCAGCCGCGCGGCCCCTGGACTGCCGTCAATAAGGGATTGAGTGAACTTGGTTCGGTCTTTATCGAGAATGTCCATATTCTGGCCAACCTTGAGCCGTTCCGTTACGGTTCGCCCGATTTTATACAGAAGGCTGTGAAAGCAATGCACAGTGCACAGGGTGCTAATGCGCTTCATCTCTACCCACAGGCATCGTACTGGGATTGGCCTTATTCTGCCGACAAGGCGGATAAACGCCTGTTGGAGATGGATCGCGATTGGATCTGGTATAGTGCATGGTCGCGCTACGCGTGGAAAGCCGATCGTGATCGTTCGGATGAAATCAATTACTGGAGCGCACGTTTGGATTCAATGTATCAATGCGGTACCGATGCGGCGAAAAATATTCTGGCAGCCTACGAAGAGGACGGAGAGATTTCTCCGCAACTGCTCCGTAAGTTTGGCATCACCGAAGGAAACCGTCAGACATTCTTATTGGGGATGTTTATGAGCCAGTTGGTGAATCCGAAAAAATGGACAACATACCCCGAATTTTTTGCATCCTGCGGACCCGAAGGTGAACTGCTTGCCGATTACATGACCAAAGAGTGGAATCACCAGCCGCATGTGGGTGAGATTCCGCCGCAGATGATAGCTACAGCTGTGGCGCACGGTGCTGCCGGGGTGAAAGCCATCGAACTGGCGGCTCCGCATGTGACGAAAAACCGTGCCGAGTTCGAGCGCTTGCGCAACGATGTGCATTGTTACGATGCGTTTGCCAATTTCTTTGCCTTGAAGGTGAAAGCGGCTATGTTGGCCATGGAGTATGGTCATTCCGGTCGTATTGCCGACCTCGACAGTGCAGCGACTCTTCTGGAAAAGAGTCTGGTTTACTATCGTCGTCTGGTCGAATTGACAAAAGATACCTATCTGTATGCCAATAGCATGCAAACGGGTCAGCGTAAAATTCCCATCAGCAGTGCTGGCGGTAAAAATAAAACCTGGGCAGAGCTGTTGCCTCATTTTGAAGAAGAATTGGCCACGTTCCGTAAAAATATCGCTTTTGTGAAACAAAACGGAGCGAATGCTGTGCGCACCGTTCAACCGCTGAAGGCGGCAGAGGTGACTTTGCTCGACAAATCGCAGCAATTTTATCCGTTGATGAAAGGCGAAAAGGTTTTTGGCGACAAAGATTATCTGATCAATGCTGTATCCGATGAGCTGAAACAGTTGAAAGGAATTCGCTTTAACTTTGAAAACCAAGCTAAAGAGGGCACTACCGTTGCCTTTGAAAACAAGAAGCCGGTGAATGTGCTGGTGGGCTATTTTAATACCCCCAAGGGTGAATATGCCAAAGCGCCGAAATTGGAAATTGATGCCAGCGCCAACGATTTTGGACAGGCCGACGTGAAGATATTCAATGCGGTGGAGATTCCCGATCGTGCAGCGGTCAATGTACACAGCTATACTTTCCCGGCGGGTAAAAATAAGCTTACACTAGGCAAAGGAGCTTTGATGATTCTCGGCTTTACCGATGCTTCGGAAAAGATCACGCCCCGCAATGCCGGATTAGGTGGCGAAGGTGATGCCGGTAACGTGGACTGGTTGTTTAATTAAGATATATCGCACACGGAATACACGGATAAATATTTGAATATAAAAATATTAACGTTTTGTTGTTATCCAACCCCTCCGCTTCGCTCGTCCCCTTTATCAAAGGGGACACCCTTGTTTGCAAGATTCTGGTTCAATTTTAGGATATTGCTTAAATTGCAGATTAGTCTCCCCTTTTGATAAAGGGGAGTACCCGCAGGGGGTGGGGTTAGATAAAGATGATTATGAAGAAATTTTTTATTATACTGAGTTTTTTTGTCGTAGTGTGTACGACTTTGTTTGCTGCGCCGACTACCGTGCCGCAGGAGGTGATGAAACGTGTTTATGAGGAGGTGAAAACGCCTTACAAATACGGTTTGGTGGTGGCACCAGCCGACAATTATCACAAAATAGACTGTCCTACCGTTTTCCGCGAAAAGGGAAAGTGGTACATGAGCTATATCGTTTACAATGGTAAGGAAGGACAGGATGGTCGTGGGTATGAAACCTGGTTGGCCACCAGCGATGACCTGTTGCACTGGCAGACGCTCGGGCGCATTCTTTCCTATCTGAAGGGCGAAGAATGGGATAAAAACCAGCGTGCCGGTTACATCTCGTTGATTGATATGCAGTGGGGTGGAAGCTATAAAGCGCAGGAATTTAACGGGAAACATTGGATGTCTTATTTTGGGGGCAATGTCACCGGCTACGAAATGGGAATGCTCAAGGAGTGCATGGCCTACACCGACGGCGACATAACAAAGGCCCATGAATGGACACCGCTGGAAAAACCGGTTCTGACTCCTACCGATCCCGATGCGGGTTGGTGGGAGAGCCTTACACAGTACAAATCGTCCGTTATCTGGGATAAATCGAAGAAACTCGGGCATCCGTTTGTGATGTATTACAATGCCGGAGGGGTTAATCCGACCAACAAAGTGAAGGCCGAGCGTATCAGCATTGCTCTTTCCGACGACATGGTGCACTGGCAACGTTACAAGGGTAATCCTATTGTCAATCACGAGGAGGGAATTACCGGCGATGCGGTGATTCAGCAGATCGGCGATGTCTACGTGATGTTTTATTTTAGTGCGTTCCGGAAAAATCGTCCCTACAAGGCTTTCAACACTTTTGCCTGCTCCTACGATTTGGTGCACTGGACCGATTGGACGGGTGCCGATCTGGTCATTCCGGGCGAAAAATACGACAACCTCTTTGCACATAAATCGTATGTAGTAAAATGGAACGGCGTGGTCTATCATTTCTATTGCGCCGTGAATGACGATAATCAACGGGGCATTGCGGTGGCAGTTTCCAAAGATATGGGCAAAAGCATCGTTCGTTTTCCGAAGCCCGAAAAGGTGACTTTCCGCAAGGAAATTTCGTTGAATAAAGGATGGTTGACCGCAGAAAATGACTCAAACCGTACGGCCTGCTCCGGTTTTGAAAAAGCCAGTTACAGCACTGCCGGATGGAAGCAAGTGGATGTGCCGCACAATTGGGACACCTACGATGGTGCCCGTCGCCTGAAGCATGGCAATAAACACGGATACGCTTGGTATAAAAAGAGTTTCACGGTGCAGAATCTGGGTGCCGACAAGCGCTATTTTCTCTATTTCGAAGGGGTCGGTTCCTACGCTACCGTTTGGCTCAATGGCAAGCAGGTGGGTTACCATGCCGGTGGGCGCACTACCTTTACGCTCGACGTGACCGACGCTATCCATTTTGATGCGCCTAATGAACTGGCCGTAAAGGCCGATCATCCGGCAATGATTACCGATCTGCCGTGGGTATGCGGTGGCTGTTCGTCTGAAATCGGCTTTTCAGAAGGTTCGCAGCCTATGGGTATTTTCCGTCCAGTGACACTGGTAGTGAGCAATTCGTTGCGGGTGGAGCCTTTTGGCGTGCATGTTTGGAACGATGCCCCGAAGGACGAAAAGAATCCCTCGTTTGCCCTGAATTTTGAGACGGAGGTAAAAAACTACAGCGATCGTACCCGTCGTTTTGTGTTGGTAAACAAACTGTTGAATAAAGAAAATATTCAGCAAGTGCGGGTAGCTGATACGCTGGAACTCAAACCGGGTGAAGTGAAGATCGTGAAGCAGACCTCGCCAGATGTGAAGAATCCGATCCTCTGGAGTCCCGAAAATCCCTTCCTTTACAAGGTGGTGACCATGGTACGCGAAAATGGCAAAACGGTGGACGAGGAATATACCCCTTACGGTCTGCGCTGGATTAGCTGGCCGCAAAGTCGCAGCGACAAGGATAAACGTTTTTACTTGAATGGAAAGCCGCTGCTTATCAATGGCGTCGGCGAATACGAACATCAGTTGGGCAACAGCAGTGCGCTCGACAGTACCGAAATCGAAGCGCGCATCAGCCTGATCAAAGCGGCCGGTTTCAATGCATTTCGTGATGCGCACCAGCCGCACAATCTCTACTACAAAGATTTGATCGACAAAAATGGATTGCTATTCTGGTCGCAACTCTCGGCACACATCTGGTACGATACGCCTGAATTTCGTAAAAACTTTAAGAATAATCTGATTGAATGGGTAAAAGAACGTCGTAATTCTCCCTCAGTCATAATGTGGGGATTGCAGAACGAAAGCGCTTTGCCCGAAGATTTTGCCCGTGAATGTACCGAACTGATTCGGCAACTTGACCCGACTTCGCCGTCGCAACGGCTGGTGACTACCTGCAATTTCGGCAGCGGTACCGACTGGAACGTGATACAGAACTGGTCGGGCACCTACATCAACAGCGGCGATCCGAATAATTATCCCGGGGTGCTGAAAAAAGAATTGCTGAACGGCGAATATGGGGCATGGCGCAGCCTCGATCTGCATATCGAAGGAGCTTTCGATCAAAACGGAAAACTGAGTGAAGACCGCATGAGTCAGTTGCTGGAGATGAAAATCCGTCAGCTCGATCAGGTGAAGGACAGCACTTGCGGGCAGTTCCTCTGGACCTACAATTCGCACGACAATCCCGGTCGTGTGCAAAACGAAGAGGGTCTCCGCGAAATCGACCGCATCGGACCTTTCAATTACAAAGGCCTGCTCACTTTGTGGGGCGAACCGGTGGATGCGTTCTATCTCTACCGTTCCAATTATGCACCGAAAGAGAAGGAGCCGATGGTTTATATCGTGTCGCATACCTGGCTCGATCGTTGGGACAAACCGGGCGTGAAAAACGGCTTGACGGTTTACTCCAATTGCGATGAGGTGGAATTGTTCAATGACGTGAAATCGTTATCATTGGGCAAACGCACCAAAAAATGCATAGGTACTCATTTCCAATGGGATAACGTCGACCTGAGATACAACGTTCTCTATGCTGTGGGTTATGTCAACGGAAAAGCCGTGGCCGAAGACGCGATTGTGTTGAACAATCTTCCCCGTGCTCCTCATTTTAATCAATTGGTTGACAAGGATAATGTTACAAAACCGGAAGCCGGTTATAACTATATTTACCGCGTCAACTGCGGTGGCGCCGATTATACTGACATCAATAAGAATAAGTGGTCGGCCGATCGTCATTTGAGCGGCAAAGATCGTTGGGGATCGCTCTCGTGGACGGACGATTACGGCAACCTGCCGTCGTTCATGGCTTCGCAACGTTACACCAAAGATCCGATTGCCGGCACATCCGACTGGCCGCTGTTCCAGACTTTCCGCTACGGTCGCGATCGCTTGCGTTATCGCTTTCCTTTGCCCGATGGCGATTACCGTGTGGAGCTCTACTTTGTGGAGCCGTGGTACGGAACGGGTGGCGGAATGGATTGCGAAGGTTATCGCGTGTTTGATGTGGCAGCCAACGGCAAAGTGTTGCTCCACGATCTCGATATCTGGAAAGAGGCTGGTCACGACCGTGTGTTGAAGAAAACGGTGACGGCCAGAGCCGAAAACGGCATGCTGGAGATCAGCTTCCCGGGCGTAAAGGCCGGACAGGCAGTTATCTCGGCCATTGCCGTCGCTTCGACCGACAAATCGATACAACCGGCTCCGCAGTCCGAATCGGTTTTTGCCAACGTGAAAGGGGCGGTGACCGGTACTTGGCTCGAACCGAATGCCGATTTTCCCAACCTGAAGCCGGAGATGTACGGTGCCGAATGGCTCGCTTCCGATCCGAAAACGAATGCAGCGCAGATAACTTTTACGCTTACGGCCGATGCTGACGTTTATCTCCGTCAGGATACCGGTTATGTAAAAACAACCTACCGCAAAGGTGAGACAGTAACGCTCCAAAAAGGAAGTCGTGCAGCCGTGGTGCCGGTGGTGAAGTGGGCGGTAGAACCCAACCTTCGTCCCGAACTGACTTTTGAAGCCGAAGCGGCACAGTTGCAGGGCAGCGGTTGGCAGAAAATGGCATTGAAAAACAAAGCAGGAGAAAAAGTTACTGCCGACGGTGCACACAGCATTACCTGGTCGGTAGCACCCGGTGTAGCCAATGTATATGCTTTGCGTTTTAACTATCTGAATCTTACTCCGAATCCGATAGATGCCCGCATCAGAATAACCGACCAGGCCGGTAACGTCGTGCGCGACGATGCCATCCGTTTCCCGGCCACGCCCGAAAAATGGCGCGTGTTGGGAACCTCCACCGGTTCGTATATCAATGCCGGTCATTATAAAGTAATTATCAGCGGCGACAAACTGAGCGGACTGGCTTTTGAGTCGCTGGTGATGCAGTAAATTCAGGGTCAAGCGATTTCCAAATCGCTTATTGAAATACCTGATAGATTGTAAAATATGGGAAGTGAATTTTACTGAAGACAAAGATGGGATTAATTTGTATTTGAAAAGATACAAAACGACAGTTAGAGAATTAATCTGCTATTGCCGATTTTAATTTTCAAATCTTCAAATTCCCAAATTTTCAAATTTTTGATCAGATGAACCGTTTATCATGTTTTATCATATCCCTTTTTCTCGTCGTTTCCACCTTTGCGCAGAAGCACGACTGGGAAAACATTTCGGTGCTGGAAAGCAACCGCGAACCGGCGCGTGCCGATTTTATTCCGTACCAGACCGAAGCACAGGCTTTGCAACGTGTACGTGAACAGTCGCCGTGGTTCCTGTCGCTCAATGGCGTATGGAAATTTCACTGGGTGCCTCGTCCGGAGGAACGGCCGCAGGATTTTTACCGCACCGATTTCGACGATGTGGACTGGAAAACCATTTCCGTGCCTTCCAATTGGGAGATGCAGGGCTACGGCACGCCGCTCTATGTCAGTTCGGGCTACTCGTTCAAAATCGATCCGCCGCGGGTGACGACCGAACCGCCGAAGAACTACACGGCCTACAAAGAGCGCAATCCGGTGGGATCGTATCGTCATTACTTCCGTTTGCCCGAGACCTGGAAAGGGCGTAAGGTCTTTATCCATTTTGCCGGGGTGCAGAGTTTCTTCTATCTCTGGGTCAATGGTCAGAAGGTGGGCTTCAGCAAGGGAAGCATGGAACCGGCCGAGTTCGACATCACCGGCTATGTGAAACCGGGAGATAACCAGTTGGCTGTGGAGGTGTATAAATACAACGACGGTAGCTACATCGAGGATCAGGATATGTGGCGCATGGGCGGTATCCAGCGCGAAGTCTATCTCTTTTCGACCGGTCAGGTGCGGATCTCCGACTTTGCTGTGCGTACCGAATTAGACAAAGATTACAAAGATGCCACCTTGCAGATTGCTCCGAAACTTGCCTCTTATCAGGGAGATACCCTGCGCGGATGGTCGGTGCAGGCACAGTTGTACGACAAGAATGGCAAGGCTGTATTCGTAAAACCGTTGCGTCAGGATGCCGAACCGATTCTCAATATTGCCTACAAAGCAGCCGTGATGAACGACCGTGTGCCGCAGCGCGGTCATGCTAAGTTTGTCTGGCTGGAGGCAAAGGTCGAGAACCCTGCTAAGTGGACGGCCGAAACACCGAATCTTTATACGCTGGTGTTGAGTTTGGTAAACAACGAAAACCAGACCGTAGAAACGGAGAGTTGTCAGGTTGGCTTCCGTTCCGTCGAGGTGAAAAACGGGCAGGTGTTGGTTAATGGCAAACCGGTGCGTTTGCGGGGTGTCAACCGCCACGAGCACGATCCGGCAACGGGCAAAACCATCTCCGTCGAGCGGATGGAACAGGACATACGCCTGATGAAGCAGTGTAACATCAATGCCGTGCGTACCTGTCACTATCCGAACAACACGCAGTGGTACGAGTTGTGCGACAAGTACGGTCTTTACGTGATGGATGAGGCCGATCTTGAGGAACATGGCCTGCGCGGAACCTTGGCCAGTGCACCCGAGTGGGGTGCTGCGTTTCTCGACCGGGCTGTTCGTCTGGCGCAACGCGACAAGAACCATCCTAGCGTGATCTGCTGGTCGCTGGGTAACGAAGCGGGTTACGGACCCAATTTTGCGGCCATGTCGGCCTGGTTGAAGGAGTTCGACCCGACGCGCTTTATCCATTACGAAGGGGCGCAGGGCACGCCTACCGATCCTTCGACGGTAGATGTGATCAGCCGTTTTTACCCCCGGGTGCAGGAAGAATACCTCAATCCGGGTATTGCCGAGGGCAGCGACAAGGAGCGGCCTGAGAATGCACGTTGGGAACGCTTGCTCGATATTGCCCGTAACAAGGTCGATAACCGTCCGGTGCTGACCAGCGAATATGCCCATGCCATGGGGAATGCCATCGGCAACCTGAAAGAGTACTGGGATGAAATTTATTCCAATCCGCGGATGCTGGGTGGATTTATCTGGGAATGGGCCGACGAGGGGTTGTACAAAACCACGCCCGACGGCAAACGTTTCATTGCTTACGGTGGCGATTTCGGAGATATTCCTAATTTGAAAACATTTTGCCTGAAGGGACTGGTCTCTTCCGAGCGTCAGCCCTGGCCCAAATATTACGAGGTGAAAAAGGTGTACCAACCGGTTTTGATCGAACCGGGCAAGATGACTGCCGGTAATACAAGCGTACAAATTACCAACCGGAATCATTTCCTGAACCTGAACGAATTCGATGTTTCGTGGACATTGTTTTGCAATGGAAAAACAGTTCAGTCCGGCGAATTGGCTCCCACCAATATTCCGGCAGGTGAAAAGCGCGAAGTGGCTGTTCCTGTAAAGGCCATCCAGAATCCGGTGGCCGGTGGCGATTATCAATTGCGTATTGCATACCGTCTGAAAAACGATGAACTTTGGGCGAAACAAGGATTTGAGATTGCGTTTGAGCAACTGAAAATGGATGTGCCGGTTCCGGCATTACCGACCGAAAAGCATACAGGGAAGTTAACGGTTACCGACGATTTGAAGACGATTACGTTGTCAGGAAAAGGCTTTTCGGCACAATTTGATCGTGGTAACGCAACGCTTGTTTCTTTGAAATACAATGGTAATGAAATGTTGGTGGCAGCTCCTGTTTTTCAGGGCTTTCGTGCTCCAACCGACAACGACCGCGGCTTTGGCAACTGGCTGGCAAAAGATTGGGCTAACAGCGATCTCAATAAGATGGAGCGCAACGCTGACAGTTGTACAATCATCGCAAAAGCGGATAACTTTGTAAAGATTATGACCGTAGCCCACAGTTCGGCGAAAGAAGGCTCGTTCGTGCATCGCACGCTGTGGACGGTCTACGCCGACGGTGTAATCGAATCCGACAATGCGTTTGTCCCGCAGGGCAAATTGCCCGAATTGCCGCGACTGGGCGTGGTGATGTCGTTGAACAAAGCATTGGAGCAATATAGTTGGTATGGTCACGGGCCCTACGAAAACTATATCGACCGCAGGGAGAGCACTCCCGTCGGATTATACAAAAGTACGGTGACGGAGCAGTACGTGGCTTACGACCATCCACAGGAGACGGGCAATCATGAGGGCATCCGCTGGCTGACGCTGACCGACAAATCGGGCAAGGGAATCGAAATTAAAACCTTGTCGGAAAACATGTCGGCAACGGCAATTCACTTTACGGCCGACGACCTCTACAAAGCCGATCACGCCTACAAACTGACGGCTCGTCCCGAAACGGTGTTGTCGCTCGACGCGGCCATGCTGGGACTCGGAAACAGCAGTTGCGGTCCGGGTGTGTTGAAGAAATATGCCATTGAAAAGAAGGAATATAAACTGAAATTTGAGATAAAACCGGTAAAATGATTAGTGGATGTGAAAATTTGAGGATGTGAAAATAACCAGATTTTTATTCCCAAATCTTCAAATCCTCAAATTCCCAAATTGGAAAATGAAACAATTGAAATTACAGATGGGTTTGCTGCTTGTTGCAGCGTTTGTGAGTGTCCTGAATGTGCAGGCGCAAAAGAAAAGTCCGGCGGTTGCTACGTCGACCGAAACGGCTATTCAGTACCTCTCGGGGCATGGTTCCGACGATGCCGTGGATTGGGATTTCTTTTGTACCGACGGTCGCAACAGCGGTAAATGGACGAAAATTAAAGTGCCTTCCTGTTGGGAATTGCAAGGCTTTGGTACCTACCAATACGGGATGGCGTTCTACGGCAAGGCCGATCCTCCGGGCGTTGCCAAGGAGCAGGGCAAGTACAAATACAAGTTTAAACTGCCGAAAGAGTGGGCGGGTCGCGTGGTGCGCATCGTCTTCGACGGGGTAATGACCGACTGTTCGGCTCAGATCAATGGGCGCAAATGTGTGGGTTTGCATCAGGGTTCGTTCTACCGTTTCAAGGCCGATGTGAGCGACCGCGTTTTCTTCGGCGACAAGGAAAATCTGCTGGAGGTAACCGTCAGCAAGGAATCGGCCAACACGAGTGTCAACATGGCCGAACGCCGTGCCGATTTCTGGAATTTCGGAGGTATTTTCCGCCCGGTATTTGTAGAAGCGCTTCCGGCGCAGAATATCGAACGCACCGCCATCGATGCCAAAGCCGACGGGACTTTTGCTGCCGATGTATATCTTGGTTCGGGGCAGGGATCCGATTTCAAAGTGGTGGCTCAGCTGACGGATAAAGAGGGGAAGAATGTGGGCAAAGCTATCGAAGTGCCGGTACGTGGTGGGTCCGATCGCGTGAAAGTGGAAGGTGCATTTTCCGGCATCAAAACCTGGTCGCCCGAAACGCCGAATCTCTATAATGTGACTTTTTCGTTGATGCAGGGCAACACACTTCGTCATACCGTGAAAGAACGTTTCGGCTTTCGCACCATCGAAGTGCGTCCGAGTGATGGCCTCTACATCAATGGACAGAAGGTGTTGATGAAGGGGGTGAACCGTCACAGTTTCCGCCCGGAGACTGGTCGTACTCTTAGTAAAAAAGATAACTACGATGACGTGAAACTCATCAAGGAGATGAACATGAATGCCGTGCGTTTGTCCCACTATCCGTCCAATCCCGAGTTTCTGGATGCCTGCGACGAACTGGGGCTTTATGTGATGGTGGAACTTTGTGGGTGGCACGGCAACTACGATACGCCCACCGGCAAAAAATTGGTAGAAGAGATGGTGACCCGCGATCTGAACCATCCCTGCGTTACTTTCTGGTCGAACGGCAACGAGGGTGGCTTCAATTTCGATTTGGATAAAGAGTTTCCGGTGCTCGATCCTCAGAAGCGACCGGTGATTCATCCGTGGGCCAACTTCAGCGGCTTCGAAACCATGCACTACCGTTCGTATGGCGAAAGTCAGGAGTATATGCGCAAACCGGAAATTTTTATGCCGACCGAATTTTTACATGGTCTGTATGATGGCGGCCACGGTGCCGGCCTGTACGACTACTGGGAGATGATGCGCAAACATCCACGGGGCGCGGGCGGTTTCCTCTGGTCGTTTGCCGATGAAGGCGTAGTGCGTACCGACCAGAACAACCGGATAGACAACCAGGGCAGCTGGGCGCCCGATGGCATTGTGGGACCGCATTTCGAAAAAGAGGCCAGTTTCTTTACCATTCGTCAGGTCTGGTCGCCGGTACAGGTCAACGTTGCTTCGTTGCCTGAGAATTTCAACGGCGTGTTACCGCTCGAGAACCGCTATGACTTTATTAACCTGAAAAACTGTAAGTTTTCCTGGAAACTGGCAAAATTGCCTTACCTGAAAGAAAAACAGGTTGTTGCTTCCGGTGAAGTTGCGTCACCCGATGTGGCGGCTCATGCTTCCGGTGAACTGAAACTCAGCCTGCCTTCCGATTGGCACAAGGCCGATGTGCTCTATTTTACCGCCACCGATCCTTTTGGAAAGGAGATCTGGACATGGGACTGGAGCTGGAAAAAACCGACCGATTTCTTCTCTTTTGCAGGACAAAAAGGCTCTGTATCTGCCCGTGAAGAGGGTGACAACCTGATTGTAAAAACCGCTTCCGACGAATTGATCTTTAGTAAAAAGTCGGGAGAACTGGTCAACGTGCTTCACGATGGTAAGGCCGTTTCGTTCGGTAAAGGCCCGCGCTTTACTGCAGCCCGCCGTGGCGACCGCTCCATGGACGTGTTCTACAATCACGACGATAAGGATGCCAAGAGCAAAGAACGCATCTACAACGATATTTCGGGCAACGATAAACTTACCGCCTTCACCTTCAAAGCGACGGCCGATAGCGTGACTGTCGATGCAACTTATTTCGGCAACCTGCAAAAAACGCACTGGACGATTTCGGCTGACGGCAACATTCGTGTCGATTATCAGTATGATTACGAAGGCGAAGTGGAATTGATGGGCGTAAAATTCGATTATCCGGAAGACAAAGTGGTATCGAAACAATGGCTGGGCAACGGACCTTACCGTGTTTGGCAAAACCGTGTGCATGGCACGCTACTCGATAACTGGCAACGCGATTACAACGATCCGATTCCCGGCGAGTCGTTCGAATATCCCGAATTCAAAGGCTATTTTGCCAACTGGAAATGGGTGAATTTTACCACCAAAGAAGGTAATTTTGCGCTCGGCAATGACGATCCCGACAGCTATCTTGGCGTGTTCACCCCGCGTGACGGTCGTGATGCGCAGCTCTTCACCCTGCCGCAAACCGGTATCTCGGTGCTGAAGGTGATTCCTGCCATGCGCAACAAGGTGAATTCCACCGACCTAATCGGCCCGTCGTCGCAGGCCAAATGGGTGAGTGGTGCGCAGAAGGGAAGCATTTATCTGAAATTCGGAAAGTGAGATCGATTCCAAAATTTATTAATTTCAAGATTCCAAGTCCCGTTCAGGCAGAGGGTGCCCGTGGGGCGGGAGAGGTAAAAATAAATAATGATGAATAAGTTTTTTTCAATTTTTGTGGCTCTGTTTTTGGTTCTCGGTGCTCATGCCGAAGTGCGTTTGTCCCACATTTTTTCAGACAATATGGTGCTGCAGCAGCAGTCGAAAGTGGCTCTCTGGGGATGGGCAAAGGCCGGTTCCGTGGTGAGAATTACCCCGTCGTGGGATGGAAAACCGGTCGAAACGAAAGCCGGTGTCGATGGCAAGTGGAAAGCTTTTGTAGCGACACCGAAAGCCAGCAAAACGGCTTATCACATCACCTTCAGCGACGGCAAACCGGTAACGCTGAAAAATGTGCTGATCGGCGAAGTGTGGCTTTGCAGCGGTCAGTCCAACATGGAGATGCCGATGAAGGGCTTCAAGGGCAATCCCATTTTGAACGGCAATATGGATATTCTCAAATCGAAGAATCCGATGCTGCGCCTCATCACCGTCAAACGTAACGGACAGCTTGCTCCGGTCGACACCATCTCAGGTAACTGGCAGGAAGCTGCTCCTGAAACAGTGAAGGAATTCAGTGCCACGGGGTATTACTTCGGCAAACTGCTCAATGAAATGCTCGACACGCCGGTCGGTCTGATTCTTTGCTCGTGGGGTGGTTCAAACATCGAAGCGTGGATGAACCGTGAGATGCTGAAAGATTTCCCCGAAACGAAATTTGCCAAACAGGGCGACACCATCAAAGCTCCCAACCGCACACCGCTGATGCTTTTCAACGGGATGCTCAATCCCATCATCGGTTACGGTATCAAAGGCTGCATCTGGTACCAGGGAGAAAGCAATTACGAAAATCCCGATCAATATCCGGCGTTGATGAAAACCATGGTGAGTAGTTGGCGGCAGCTCTGGGGCGAAGGTGATTTCCCTTTCTATTATTGCCAGATTGCTCCTTACAACTACGCTTCCATCTCCCCGAAAGAGAAGTGGGGCGGCAAGTTCAATTCGGCTTACCTGCGCGAAGCTCAGTTCAAAGCGCAAAAGCTGATCCCTAACTCGGGCATGGTTTCGTTGATGGACATCGGCGAGGAATTCTGCATCCACCCCATGCGCAAAAACGTCGGTGGCGAACGGCTGGCATTGATGGCTTTGGCCAAAACCTACGGACAGAAAGGCTTTGCTTACGAAAGCCCGGAGCTGAAAGAAATGACCATCGATAAGGATGGCAAGGCAATTCTGAACTTCGAGAATGCTCCTCTATGGCTTACTTCGTTCGGCAAAGAATTGAAAACATTCGAGATTGCCGGAGAGGATAAGGTGTTCCATCCGGCTAAAGCGGTAATCAACCGTGCGAAGGTGGAGGTATCTTCTCCCGATGTTCCTAAACCGGTTGCCGTACGCTATGCCTTCAAGGATTTTGTCGTTGGCGATCTTTTCAGCAACGAGGGTCTGCCGGTATCATCGTTCCGGACGGATAACTGGTAATGTGCCAATTTGAAAATCAAATTGATAAAAGAATTCTAGCCCTACCCCCTGCGGGTACTCCCCTTGGTCACAAGGGGAGACGAATCTGCTTTAGTAGAATTGTGTGAATGAAAATGGAACGCCTTGCATTCGGGTGTCTCCTTTTGTTAAAGAGAACGAGCGCAGCGGAGGGATTAGAAGGTTAAAAAGACTTTGTGTTCCTTGTGTAATCCTTTGAGTTCTTTGTGGTAGAATAATCATATTCTGATCTTACGATCCGGCACCCTCTCCTTGGGAGGGAGGTGGGGAGGGGGCAAAAACATACAATTGTAGTATTTTGATGAAATTTATAGGATAAAGATATGTTTCTGTGAAGTTTTCCGAGAAGATCCGAATTTCAGAGAATGTCTATATTAAAATGTAGTGTTGAAATGAAAAGTTTATTAGTAATCATAAAAAGCATATTTGTTGTCTGTAACATATATGCAATTTTCTTTTTATTTATTGGAATGTTGCTTTCTTGGTTTACTCAAAGCAAATTTCATCCGCTTACATTTTGTGATTTTCTGCTCCCCAATTTGATGAGTGTTATTATATTGATTTGGGGCACTATTGATCTTTTTGTTAAGAAAATGACTTCTACAAAAATAATAATCGCAACTATAATTTTAGTTTCCTTGGAATCAATTGCTATTCGTTGGCAAATTGAATATGTAGTTTTGGCAATTGCAAATAATTGGATTCTTGCAGAAACAGTAATTCCTATGATCGTTTGTTGGATGATGACTATCTATCTCTTTTTCTCATTAGTGGCAAAGTTTTTGCGTGAGAAGAAAGTTTCACGCTTTAAGTATTAAACTCAGATTCCAATCGTACATCGTAAATGAATAAATTGTAAATCAATTATATGAAATACAAACAGTTACTTTTAATTCTTTTCCTGCCGTTGGCTTTTAGCCTTAGCGCGAAAGAGTATCAGCCTGCGTTTTCGGCGGCGGGATTTTACGACCTGCAAAACAGCGGTCGGCAAGTGTATAACTTCAATGTCGGATGGCGTTTTCACAAAGGCGATGTGGCCGGAGCGGAAAAAGCCGACTTCAAAGATGCCGCGTGGGATGTGGTGAGTACCCCGCACACCGTGGAGTTGGAGCCTGCCGAGGCCAGTGGCTGCCGCAACTATCAGGGCACTGCCTGGTACCGCAAGCATTTCACCCTCGACAAAGCCTATGCCGGCAAAAAGGTGATTCTCTACTTCGAGGCGGTGATGGGCAAATGCAAGGTCTATCTCAACGGTAAGTTGGTGAAACAACACTTAGGTGGCTATCTTCCTTTCAGTATCGATTTGTTGGAAGCCGGAGCGGTGCCGGGTCAGAAATGCGTGGTGGCTGTTTCAACCGACAACAGCGACGATAAGACCTATCCCCCGGGTAAGAGTCAGAAGACGCTTGACTTTCTCTATCACGGTGGTATCTATCGCGATATCTGGTTGGTAGTGAAAAATCAAATCAACATTTCAGACCCGAATGAAGCCGGGAAAGTGGCCGGTGGTGGTGTTTTTGTACATTACGGGGAAATCAACGACAAACTGGCCGATGTTTTTATCGATACGGATGTGCAGAACCAGTCGGACGGTGCTAAGAGTGTAAGGGTGGAGACCGTGTTGCGTGATCCACAAGGTAATGTCGTGGCCAAAACGGTTTCTGGTGTTTCATTGAGAAAAGGGGAATCGAAACAGGTAAAACAGGCCGTCAAGGTCAAAAATCCTGTACTTTGGACACCCGACGAGCCGCTGCTCTATCATGTGGAATCGCGTGTGATTTCGGGTAAAGCTTCGCTCGACGGCGGCATGACCCGCATCGGTATTCGTAAGGCGGAATTCCGTGGTGTCGATGGATTTTATCTCAACGGAAAACCCTACGAAAAACTGATCGGTGGCAACCGCCATCAGGATTTTGCCTATGTAGGCAATGCCGTTCCTAATTCGCAGCAATGGCGCGATGCCAAGAAGTTGCGCGATGCCGGTTGCCGCATCATCCGTTCGGCTCACTACCCGCAGGATCCTTCGTTTATGGATGCCTGCGACGAACTGGGTTTGTTCGTAATCGTACCGACTCCCGGTTGGCAATTTTGGAACAAAGATCCTGAGTTTGCAAATTTGGTCTATTCCGATATCCGCAACATGATTCGTCGCGATCGCAACCACACTTCAGTGCTCATGTGGGAACCGATCCTGAACGAGACCCCCTTTCCGCTCGATTTTTCGCTCAACGCATATAAAATTACCAAAGAAGAGTATCCCTATCCGGGTCGTTACGATGCGGCCGATCTCAACTCCAAGGGTGTGAAAGACAATTTTGAAGTGGTATACGGTTGGCCGCGCGATACAGGCACCGTGAAACAGAGCATCTTTACCCGCGAATGGGGTGAGTATGTGGACGATTGGTATGCCCACAACACACCCAATCGGGCAGCCCGTGCATGGGGTGAAGGTCCGCAATTGATTCAGGCCATGCACCTTGCGAAGATTTATAATGAGATGTGCGACGCACCGACTCAGTTTGTGGGTGGCTGCCAATGGCACCCGTTCGACCATCAGCGGGGCTATCATCCCGATCCGTACTGGGGCGGCATCATGGACAATTTCCGTCAGTACAAGTATTCGTACTATATGTTCCGGAGCCAGATCGATCCGAAAAAACCGCATCCGTTGGCCGATATTAAACCGGTATTGTATATTGCCAGCGAAATCAGTCCGTTCTCAAGTCCCGATGTGACGGTATTTACCAACTGCGATGAGGTACGTCTCATTCGTTACGAACGCGATACGTTGGTGCAGAAGGCTCCGAAAGCGTTGCGAGGAATGCCGCATCCTCCCGTTACTTTCAAAAATGCGTACGACTTCTACGATATGCGTCAGTACCCTTATGTGCAGAAAAACTGGCAACGTGTCAGCTTCAAGGCCGAGGGATTGATTGATGGCAAAGTGGTGGTGACAGAAACGAAGATGCCGTCTCGTCGTTCCACACAAATTCGTCTGCGAATTGATAACGAAGGTCAGCAACTTACGGCTGATGGTTCCGATTTTGCCTGCATCATTGCCGAAGTGACTGACGATCAGGGCAATGTTCGTCGATTGGCCAAAGAACAAATTTTATTTTCGGTTGAAGGTGAAGGCGAGATTATCGGCGATGCTTCTATTCAGGCCAATCCACGGGTTGTGGAATTCGGTTCGGCGCCGGTACTGATTCGTTCCACCACCAAAGCCGGAAAGATTAAGGTGACTGCCCGTCCTTTGTTTGAGGGCGAATACGCACCGAAAGCTGCTACGCTTGAATTCTCGAGTGTCACTCCTTCACGCACCTTGTTGTTTGAAGAGAAACCGACAATAAATGTCGTTAATCAGGGGCCTAACTCTTCAACTCGCAAAACGTTGACAGACGAAGAGAAGCAGAAACTCCTGAATGAAGTGGAACGGCAACAGACCGATTTCGGCGAAGTAAAAGCCAACTAATTTACGATTTAAACATTGACAATTTACGATTGGAACTTGCAATAATCTGTTGATCAGGAAATGAAAGTCGGGACGTTATTTTTCGTTCCGGCTTTTTTTATTCAAAAGTTTCCGACTACGAACTAAAATACGGAACTTTGTGTTGAAATATGGAGATTTCATCTTCAAATTTTCAAATCTCCACATCCTCAAATTTTGAAAATATGAATAGAATGGACTGGTCGCGTTTGCTGACTAATAAACGACTGGGAATGGAGCACTACCACTCCGAATGTGCCGACGATCGCACCGAATTTCAACGCGATTACGACCGGCTGATTTTTTCGGCTCCTTTTCGTCGTTTGCAAAATAAAACCCAGGTGTTCCCGCTTCCGGGTAGTATTTTTGTACACAATCGTTTGACTCACAGCTTGGAAGTGGCCTGTGTGGGTCGTTCGTTGGGTGATAACGTAAGCCGCAAGCTCAAAACAAAATACAAAGATTCGGTGCCCTTTATCGACGAAATCGGTTCGATTGTTTCGGCAGCCTGTCTGGCGCACGATCTGGGTAATCCACCTTTTGGTCACTCGGGTGAGAATGCCATCTCTACCTATTTTTCGGAAGGGAAAGGGCTGGCGCTGAAAGAAAAAGTGGGCGACGAATTGTGGATTGATTTTACCAAATTTGAGGGGAATGCCAATGCGTTTCGTCTCTTGACGCACCAGTTCAACGGCCGCCGCGAAGGGGGCTTTGCGCTCACCTATTCCACGCTGGCATCCATCGTGAAATATCCTTATCTCTCCAATTTTGCCGATCCGAAGAAGTCCAAGTTCGGCTTCTTTCATTCCGAAGAGGAGACTTACCTGAAAATCGCCGATGATTTGGGTATCGTGTCCAATCCCGAAAATCCAAACCGTTTTGCCCGCTACCCGTTAGTCTATCTGCTCGAAGCTGCCGACGATATTTGCTATCAGTTGATGGATATCGAAGATGCACACAAACTTAAAATTCTCACTTCGGAAGAGACGAAAGAGCTTTTGTTAGGTTATCTATCGGAGGAGAAACAAGTAAAAACGAAGGAGATTTTCTCTGTGGTGACTGATATTAACGAACAAATTGCCTACCTGCGATCTTCGGTGGTGGGAATTTTGGTAAGGGAGTGCTCCCAGATTTTTGTCGACAAAGAAGAAGAAATTCTGGCAGGGCAATTTACCGGCTCGTTGATCAAACATTTGCCCGAACGTTCGGCGAAGGCCTATCAACACTGTTCTGATGTCGCTTTCAAAAAAATATACTGTGCTACTGAGGTGCTCGACATTGAACTGGCCGGTTACAAGATTATTCTCACCCTGTTGGATGAATTGATTCAGGCTGTGTTGGCTCCGCAGAAATCGTATTCCAAGCAACTTTTGCGCCGCATTCCGTTGCAGTACGAGACCAAAAGTGATACAATCTATGGCAAAGTGCAGTCGGTGCTCGACTACATTTCGGGCATGACCGACGTGTATGCTCTCGATTTATACCGGAAAATAACGGGCATGAGTCTTCCGTCGCTTTAGAAGCGGAGGTAAAAACGGAAGTCAAAGATTTTCACAGAAATAATTCACCGGCGTAGTATTTTCTGATAAATAATGCCTATCTTTGCACCGCTTTTCGTGTAAAAGCAATTAGGTTTTTATTTACAAATCATTTTACAACCAATCATGGCAACAAAAATCAGATTACAAAGACACGGCCGTAAAGGGTATGCCTATTACCACATTGTTATTGCCGATAGTCGTGCACCACGCAACGGTAAATTTACAGAACGTATCGGTTCTTACAACCCTAACACAAATCCTGCAACTGTAGAAGTTAACTTCGAACGTGCATTGTATTGGGTAAATACCGGTGCTCAACCTACAGACACTGTTCGCACCATCCTTTCTGACGAAGGTGTATTGATGATGAAACATTTACAGGGCGGTGTTAAAAAAGGTGCTTTTGACGAAGCCGAAGCTCAAAAACGTTTCGAAGCTTGGAAAAACGCAAAAGTAGCTTCAACCGAATCTGTAAAAGATAAATTGGCTGCTGCCGCTGCTGCAAAAGCAAAACAAGCACTTGAGGCTGAAATTGCTAAAAATCAGGCTAAAGCCGCTGAAATAGCACAAAAACGCGCTGAAGAATCAGCTGCTCTTGCTGCCGCTGCTGCTGAAGCAGCACAAGAGGCCGCAGCTGCTGAAGCTCCTGCCGCAGAAGAAACTCCTGCCGCAGAAGAAACTCCTGCCGAATAATAGTAAGCAGCGAATAAAAATCATTTTCTTGTAAAGCTGTTCCACGGGTTGGAACAGCTTTTTTTATTGAAAGAGATCTGTTTTTGTGGTTCATTCTCATTAAATATGTATCTTTGCCAGCGTTTATTTCCAAATAAACGTTTCAGGTATTACCCCTCGAAGCCTGCCGCTAAACAGAACTGTTGGGGCGTTTTCAAACTATCAATAATCAATGAAGAAGCTAGTCTCTATAGTATTGCCTGCCCATAACGAATCAGGAAATGTTGGTGTCATTAAAAATAGAATTCAGGAATGTTTTCCGTTTGAATCATATGATCTGGAACTGATTTTTGTTAATGATGGCAGTACTGACGATACCATGGAACAGCTTTATAAGCTGTCGCAGGAAGACAAAAGCGTTTTCTACATTGAACTTTCACGTAATTTTGGGCATCAATGTGCGTTGAAGGCAGGTCTTGATTATGCCCATGGCGATTGTGTTATCTCCATGGATTGCGATATGCAGCATCCGCCCGAATTGATCAAGCCTCTTATAGAAAAATGGGAGCAGGGGTATGATATAGTCTATACCTGTCGTGCGGAATCGGAAACGGCATCCTATATGAAACGTAAAACATCCAATGCGTTTTATCATATTTTTAATTCGTTTTCGGATGTTCAAATTGAGAAAGGGACGGCTGATTTTCGTTTAATGTCCAGAAATGTTGCTGATGTGTTTAAGCGATTTCGGGAGAACGATCTGTTTATTCGTGGAATGATAAAATGGATGGGTTTCCGTCAGGCGCATATTGATTATGAACCGAATGAACGTTTCTCAGGTACAACTAAATATACGGTGCGGAAGATGCTTCGTCTGGCTGTACATGCTGTGACCTCGTTTAGCGTTCGTCCTTTGTATTTGGCAATTTATATCGGATTCGGACTTTCTTTGCTTGCTTTGCTGTATCTCCCCTATGTGCTGTATTCATTCTTCTATTCAGGACATTATGCGTATGGATGGGGATCTGTTATTCTTACCATTGTCTTTTTTTCCGGATTGCAACTTTGTGTTCTGGGTGTCATTGGTTTGTATCTTGGGAAATTGTTTATTCAGGTTAAAGACAGACCTTTATACATAGTTCGTTCGAGTAACTTTGACAATGTTCCTGCTTAATAGTTCTGATTCAGATGATATTTCTAAGCTTTGATATAGAGGAATTTGATAATCCCTTTCCTTGTTCACAATTACTTACTTTCGATCGACAGATGGAGATTTCCATGGTCGGGACGGAGCGGATTCTCGATTTACTTGCCGGACAGAATGTTGTTGCCACATTTTTTTGCACGGCCAATTTTGCTGAACATGCTCCTCATCTTATTTCCCGAATGGTGGCAGAAGGGCATGAAGTGGCTTCGCACGGTTATTATCACAATCGCTTTGAACCTGCTCACCTAAAACAATCACGAGAAGTTCTCGAACGATTGACCGGGTGCAGGGTTACCGGATTTCGCATGCCAAATATGGGAAAGATCAGCGTTGACGAGCTAATAAGCGCTGGTTATTCCTACAATTCCTCCCTTCATCCTACTTACCTGCCCGGGAAGTATAATAATTTTACCAAGCCCAGACGAATCTTTCAGGAAGGTGCTCTCTATCAGATTCCGGCTTCTGTATCTCCTGTGGTGCGTTTGCCTTTGTTTTGGCTGGCGTTGCACAATTATCCTTTATCAATCTATAAGATGCTGGCTCAGGCTTCTCTGAAAAAAGATGGCTACCTGAATCTCTATTTTCATCCATGGGAGTTTATTGATCTTAACAACGCGGGGCTTGATTTGCCGCTATATGTCAAGCGCAATTCGGGCGATGCAATGGTTGACAGGCTAACTTCGTTTATAGCATGTTTTAAGGCTAAAAACGAGCAATTCGGACGGCTGAATGAGTGTGCAGAGGTATTTCTGAATGCTAAATCTTAGGGCTTTGAATATACTTTTCCGCAACCGTTATACCCGCGCAATCGTACAAAATGAGACGACAATGCAAGCTGCCAAATATTTTATAGTGGGTGGTTCCTGTACCGTCTTCGACTTTTCGATGTTATTTGGTTTTACCCACTTTCTCCATATCAATTACCTTATCTCATCCGTTCTTTCTTTTACTATCAGTGCAATTGTCAACTATTATCTCTGTGTAAATTGGGTGTTCAATATTCGGGTGGTTGAGAAACGCCATCGCGAATTTATCTACTATTTCATTCTTTCGGTCATCGGCTTAGGACTGAGTACTTTGCTTATCTGGATGTTTACCGAATTAGTTGGACTGTATTATATGTTGTCTAAGTTAATTGCAACATTTATAACGTATTGGGTGAATTTTGGAACAAGAAAATATTTCCTGCATACCCGAAAATAATCGTTTCTTAGAATTGTAAAACATAGGAATGTTACATTTGTTATATTTCACAACTGTATCATTATTTGAGTGTGTTTTGGGTTATTAAAATTCTTTCGATCCTTTATTTATTTGGATTGATAATTTTTTTACAAGTATAAAATTGTACAGTTGTATTTTCCGATGCCGGATTTCTATCTTTTTTGTAACATTATTTCAGGAGATTGTCTTCTGAATGTGAAGTCTTCTTATTTTTTATCCGCTGTTATACGATAGGTCCAATTTATTGCGTTATTCAATATCATAAGCTTAAATTAATCGACATGAAGAAATCTATCTTATTTATTTTGTTGTTGGGTATTACAGGTATAATGTCGGCACAGACATTTGCTCTTGGACTCAAAGGGGGATACGAAGCGGCAATGAGTTATAATGATTTGCTCAATACCAATCTGGTTACATCCACCGGAGATCAGATTAAATCGGGTTTTGCAAGCGGTTATCAGGTTGGAGCCTGGATGCGATTGGGAGGTAAAAAGGTTTATCTTCAACCGGAGGTTCTTTTGAATGTCAAGAAAACATCTCAGACTTTCAATGTGGGAGGATCAACCTATATGGCAACATACAAAACTCAGGCTATTGAAATTCCGCTTTTGGTTGGCTATAAGGTGTTGTGCGTTGGTCCGCTTGCCCTACGCCTCAATGCAGGCCCGAAAGCTATTATTGACGCCGGATCGAGCTCGAATCTGAATCAGTATGCCGCAGTGGTTTCACAGGACTTTAAAAAAGCTACTTGGGCGGCTGAGGGTGGTATCGGTGTTGACATACTTTCTGTTTCGCTTGATTTGCGCTACTCACAATACCTTTCCAATTCTTACTCGGTGACATTCAATAATGCGCCGGTTATAAACATGAAGAGTAATAAACAAAGCATTTACCTCACTTTGGGGTGGAGGTTGTTTTGATATTATTACTACATAAAAAACGAGGGGAGAGTGTTTCAAAACATTCTCCCCTCGTTTTATTGTGACCTTTGTAGTTTTATTTATTGGCTTTTGCCCAACTGTCTTTCAAAGAAACAGTACGATTGAAAACTAAATTTTCAGGTGTTGAGTCGGGATCTACGTTGAAATATCCGATACGTTGGAACTGGAAGTTGTCCAATGCTTTCGCATTCTTCAACCATGGCTCTACCTTCACATTATTCAGCACCTTCAACGAATCAGGATTTAGTAATTCACGGAAATCCTTGTCTTTTTCTTCCGACGGGTTTTCAACGGCAAACAGACGGTCGTACAAGCGAACTTCTGCATCGATAGCATCATTAACGGTTACCCAGTGGATAGTGCCTTTCACCTTGCGGCTACTGCCTTCCAGTCCGCTACGGGTTTCGGGATCGTATTCCGCGTATACTTCGGTTACTTTTCCTTCCGCATCTTTCTTACAGCCGGTACATTTTACGATGTAAGCGCCTTTCAGGCGTACTTCCTGACCAGGAGTCATGCGGAAATACTTCTTAGGAGCATCTTCCATAAAGTCATCGCGTTCTACGTATAACTCTTTCGAGAATGGCGCTTCATGCGTTCCTCCGTTTTCATCTTCAGGGTTGTTGACCATTGTTACCGTTTCGGTTTGTCCTTCGGGATAGTTGGTCAAAATCAATTTTACCGGATCGAGCACGGCACTTACGCGGGTTGCTTTGGCATTCAGCACTTCACGGGCGGCGTGTTCAAGCAAAGAGACATCAATGATTCCTTCGTATTTGGTATAACCGATTTTTTCGATGAAGTTGTGGATTGCTTCGGGGGTATATCCGCGACGACGCAAACCGCAAAGGGTCGGCATACGGGGGTCGTCCCATCCACTAACCAAACCTTCCTGAACCAATTGCAACATCTTTCGTTTACTCATTACTGTGTAGGTAATGTTCAGACGATTGAACTCGATCTGCTGTGGACGGTAATCATCGGTTTTCAGTTGATCGATAAACCAGTCGTAGAGTGGACGGTGCACCACAAATTCAAGTGTACAGATGGAGTGGGTAACGCCTTCAAAATAATCCGATTGACCGTGCGCGAAGTCGTACATCGGATATGCTTTCCATGTGTAGCCTGTGCGGTGGTGCGGATGATCGGTGATGATGCGGTACATGATCGGATCGCGGAAGTGCATGTTGGGTGAAGCCATATCGACTTTGGCACGCAACACCATTGCTCCTTCGGCAATTTCGCCGCTATTCATTTTTTTGAACAACTCCAGACTTTCTTCAACAGGACGATTGCGGTACGGGCTTTCGGTTCCCGGAACGGTAGGAGAGCCTTTTTGTTTGGCAATCTCTTCGGCCGATTGTTCGTCGACGTATGCAAGTCCTCGTTTGATGAGGTCGGTGGCAAAATCCCACAATTGCTGGAAATAGTCGGAAGCATAGTAAACGTTACCCCATTGGTATCCTAACCACTGGATGTCTTCCATGATGGAATCCACATACTCCACGTCTTCTTTCACAGGATTGGTGTCGTCGAAACGGAGATTGCAAACGCCGTTGTAGTCGCGTGCAATACCGAAGTCCATGCAAATGGCTTTGGCATGTCCGATATGAAGGTATCCGTTCGGTTCCGGCGGGAAACGGGTCTGTATCCTTCCTCCGTTTTTACCATCACGAATGTCTTCTTCGACAAGGGTCTCAATGAAATTGAGGCTCTTTTTGGGTTGTTCTGTCATTTCACTCATATATGATCGTTTTTGCTCTTTGTTTAGTGTGGATTACCGCAATTTAGCACCTAGTTTTTCTTCAAACTGTTTGATAAGCTTTTGCATGATTCCGTCAATCTGTTTGTCGTTCAGCGTTTTTGCATCGTCCTGCAATGTAAAGCTGACAGCATACGATTTTTTGCCGGCTTCCAGATTTTTGCCTTCGTACACGTCGAACAACTGAACTTTTCTCAACAGGTTCTTTTCGGTAGCATTGGCCAGTTTTTCGATTTCGGCAAACGAAACATTCTTATCAATCAAGAGTGCCAGGTCGCGTTTTACTTCCGGGAATTTTGATATTTCCGTGAATGAAACTTTATTGCGGGTACTTTCAACCAACAGGTTGTTCCAGTTCAAATCGGCGAAGAAAACCGGCACGTCGATGTCGAGTGCTTTTAACTGTTTCTTTGCAATGCTGCCAAAAATGGCCAGTTGTTTTCCTTGTTTGGTTTTGATGACTAAAGCTTCGGCAAACAGGTCATTGGTTGTTTCTGTTTCAACGATCAGCTTCTGGAGGTTGACTCCCAGACGACGCAGAATATTCAGCACATATCCTTTCAATTCGAAAACAGATGTTTTCTCGTCGGCACGCACCCAGCTTTGAGCTGTTTTGTTGCCGGTGAGCCACAATCCGAGGTGCATGTCTTCGGAGTAAGCAGCCAGCGGCTTGCCTTCTGCTTTCTTTTCTGCATTGAAATAGTAGCAGTTGCCGAATTCGTAAAATTTCAGATCCTGATTTTTACGATTTACGTTGTAGGCAACGCTTTCCAGTCCACCGAACAGCAATGTTTGACGCATGGCGTTGAGATCGGCGCTGAGCGGATTCATCATCATCACCAGATTGGCAGCGGGGAACGAACTCAATGTTTCGTAGTAACCTGCTTTGGTGAGCGAGTTGTTCAGTATTTCGTTGAAACCGCATCCGGTAAGTTGTTCCGAAATAAGATTTTGCAGTTTGTGGCTGTCGGGTTTCGACGAGTAGCTGATCGACGATTTTACCGATTCACCCGGCAAAACGTTGTTGTAGCCATAGATACGCAGAATATCTTCGATCACGTCCACATCGCGCTGAACATCCACGCGGTAGGTCGGAACGAGCAGTTTCATGCCTTCAGCCGTTTCGCTGGCAATCTCTATTTCGAGGTGATGCAGTATTTTCTTGATTGTCTCTTTTTCAATCTCCTTTCCAATCAGGCTGCTGATTTTGTTGAAGGTAATGTCTACTTCAAACGGTTTGATCGGGGTGGGGTAGATGTCCACAATGTCGCTGGAGATGGTGCCTCCGGCCAATTCTTTAATCAACAGGGCTGCACGTTTCAATACGTACACGTTGTTGTTGGGATCGCAACCGCGTTCAAAACGGAACGATGAATCGGTGTTCAGTCCATGACGACGAGCCGTTTTGCGCACCCATACCGGATTGAAGTAGGCGCTTTCGAGGAACACGTTGGTGGTGCTGTCCGAAACGCCCGAATCGAGACCTCCGAATACACCGGCAATGCACATGCCACCGTTTGCGTCGCAAATCATCAGGTCTTTGTCGCTGAGGCTGCGTTCGGCTTCGTCGAGCGTGGTGAATTTTGTACCTTCGGGCAATGTTTTTACAATCACCTGTTTGCCTGCAATTTTATCAGCATCGAACGAGTGGAGCGGCTGTCCGGTTTCGTGCAAAATGAAATTGGTGATGTCCACCACGTTGTTGATGGGGCGCAGACCAATGGCTTTCAGGTAGTTTTGCAGCCATTCGGGCGATTCTTTGATTGTGACACCGGCAATGCTTACACCGGCATAGCGTGGACAAGCCTCGCTGTTTTCAACGGTTACGCTTACGGATAAATTATGATTCTCAACGGCAAATGCGTCAACCGAAGGTTTGGTGAGTGTTCCTTTCAGCCCGTTTGCAGCAAGATAAGCAGCCAGGTCGCGGGCTACACCGAAGTGTGATGCAGCATCCACACGGTTGGGAGTGATGTCGACTTCCAGCACATAGTCGTCTTTGACGTTGTAATATTCTTTGGCGGGTGTGCCCACAACCGCGTCGGCAGGCAGTACGATGATACCGTCGTGGCTGGTTCCGATGCCGATTTCATCTTCGGCACAGATCATGCCGAACGACTCTTCGCCGCGGATCTTTGAACGTTTGATGGTAAACGACTCTTCGCCCGAATAAAGTACGGTGCCGATAGTGGCAACCACAACCTTCTGACCAGCCGCTACATTAGGCGCGCCGCAAACGATTTTC
This sequence comes from Paludibacter sp., assembly GCF_009712605.1. GTDB lineage: Bacteria > Bacteroidota > Bacteroidia > Bacteroidales > Paludibacteraceae > Microbacter. The sequence goes on from NZ_WASO01000003.1 coordinate 176,961, forward strand.
AGCGGTTCAGCTGCACCCACATTGACGGTGGTTACGTGCAGGTGGTCTGAATTCGGGTGCTCATCACAAGTGAGCACTTCGCCGATAACCAGCCCTTCGAGGCCGCCTTTGATGGTTTGTACTTTTTCAATGCCACCGGTTTCGAGTCCAATGGAAGTTAACGCTTTGGATAACTCTTCGGGAGTTAAATCAGTATCAATGTATTGTTTTAGCCAGTTGTAAGAAATGTTCATTGCAAAAACTATGCTTATAAATGTGGTTTATTTCTCATTATATCAAACGAATAGTGTTTTCCTTAGAGAAATAAAAGGTGATTTGTGATTTTTTTAAATGGAACTGCAAATGTACATTTTTTGCACTAAAAACCGGAAGATTTTGTGTGAAAAACGCTGACAAATACGATTTTGGTGAGTTTAGCCTCTGTTTTTTCATTGCTTTTTTGCAGTTTAGTGGTTTGGCTGCGATGCTATAAGTCAATGGATTGTCGCTCGTTCACAAAAAAACTCGTATCTTCGTAGCTCAAAACCGAACCTCTTACAGACTATGAAAATTAAGATCGTAAATCAATCGAAACATCCTTTGCCTCAGTATGCTACCTCCCTTTCTGCCGGAGTAGATCTCCGCGCTAATCTTGACGAACCGGTTACCATGCTTCCGCTGGAACGCAAATTGATTCCTACCGGATTGTTCATAGAATTGCCCGAAGGTTATGAGGCTCAGATTCGTCCGCGCAGTGGTTTGGCTATCAAAAAAGGGATTACTGTATTGAACTCACCGGGTACGATTGATGCCGATTACCGTGGCGAAATTTGTGTGATTCTGGTTAATCTTTCTAACGAACCGTTTGTAATCGAAGACGGCGAGCGTATCTGCCAGATGGTGATTGCTGCTCACGAACAAGCCGAATGGATCGAAGCTGAAGAACTTTCGGAAACAGATCGTGGTGCCGGAGGTTTCGGACATACAGGGAAACATTAACAAATCCCAGAATCTAAAAGTTCCACAATTCCAGGCAAGCTTAGTTTCGTTTGGGATGTTGAAATACTGAACCTTGAAATAGACAGGAATGCCAGAATCGAACAGGATAGAATACAAACTGGAACTTACCGATAATTTGGAGAAAGAGGTGGTTGCCTTTCTGAATTACCGGGAGGGAGGCTTTATCTATCTTGGCGTCGACGATTCGGGCAATTCCATTGGATTGAAAGACATTGACGGAGACCAGCTCAAGGTGAAAGACAGGCTGAAAAATAACATCTTACCATCCTGTATGGGTCTGTTTGATGTGGTTGTTGAAAAAAGAGCTGGCGTTGATATCCTGAAAATTATTGTGGCCGGAGGCAGCGAGAAACCTTACTTTCTGAAAAAATACGGCATGACCGAAAAAGGATGCTTTATCCGTACGGGCAGTGCTGCCGAGCCTATGCCTCAACAGATGATAGAGGAATTGTTTTCGCGCCGGACTCGCAATTCTATTGGCAAAATTGTCTCCAACCGTCAGGATCTGAGTTTTGAGCAATTGAAGATATATTACGAGAGTAAGGGCATTGTATTGAATGACAAGTTTGCCCGGAATCTGGAATTGCTGACGGCAGATGGTAAACTGAATTACGTGGCTTATCTGATGTCTGACGAAAACGGATTGTCCATAAAAGTGGCAAAATATGCCGGTACGGATCGCGTAAACTTAATTGAAAATAACGAATATGGCTATTGTTCTCTAATCAAGGCGACAAAGCAAGTGCTTGATAAATTGGAACTTGAAAACAGGACAGCTGCTAAAATCACATCAAAGGAACGACTTGAATCCCGTTTGTGGGATCCCATTGCCATTCGCGAAGCAGTTGTTAATGCGATGGTGCATAACGATTATTCGGGAGAAATTCCACCGAAATTCGAGATTTTCTCCGATAGATTGGAGATTACTTTTGCCGGTAGTTTGCCGGAAGGAATTGACCGTGAAGAGTTTTTTGAAGGGATTTCCGTGCCACGCAATAAAGAGATCATGCGGATATACAAAGACCTTGAAATGGTGGAACAGTTGGGCTCAGGAGTTCCCCGTATTTTGCAGGCGTATCCGAAAGATTGCTTCAAATTTACCTCTCATTTTCTTCGCATGACATTTCCTGTTGTAGGTGGACAGAAAGGTGGACAGAAAATCTTGTCAGATAGGCAACAAACTATATTATCCCTTATTTCCGAAAATTCTCATATTACCCGCAAGGAACTATCTGTACAGTTAAATATCAATGAGTCTGTTGTTTCAAAGCATATTAATACTTTGAAATCGTATGGTTTATTGAGGCGGGAGGGTACGTTTAATGGTTATTGGGTGGTGTCTGATTCACCTGCGGAAGATGTTGCAGGTGGACAAACAGGTGGACAAACAGGTGGACAAACAGACAAACATTAAAAATTCCAGACTGAATCGATCTTGTTTGGAATACTGAAATACTGAACTTTGGAATTATGAATTTAAATTTCATCGGAATCATTCCGGCACGATACGCCTCGACGCGTTTTCCGGGCAAGCCGCTTGCCGATATTGCCGGCAAAAGCATGATTCAACGGGTGTACGAGCAGACCTCGCTGGCGCTCGATGCGGTGGTGGTGGCTACCGACGATCAACGAATTTTCGATGCTGTGCTTGCTTTCGGTGGTAAAGCGGTGATGACGTCCGACCAGCACAAAAGCGGTACCGATCGTTGCTACGAAGCACTGACCAAAGCGGAAGGCGAATTTGACGTGGTAATCAATATTCAGGGCGACGAGCCGTTTGTGAAACCCGAACAGATTGAAGAGCTGAAAGCCTGCTTCAATGATGCTTCGACCCAGATTGCCACGTTGGTGAAACCTTTCTCTGCCGATGACGATTTTGAGGTGCTGTTCAATGCAAATTCTCCGAAGGTGGTCTTCAATGCCAATCGCGAGGCGCTTTATTTCAGCCGTTCCGTTATTCCATACTATCGCAATGCTCCGCATACCGAATGGTTAAAGAAGCAAACTTATTACAAACATATTGGCATGTATGCTTATCGTGCGCAGGTGTTGGGCGCAGTAACAAAATTGCCGCAATCACCGCTCGAACTGGCCGAATCGCTCGAACAACTCCGCTGGCTCGAAAACGGTTACCGGATTAAGGTCGGCATCACCGACACTGAAACCATTGCCATCGATACTCCCGAGGATTTGAAACGGGCTAACGAGTGGTTTTTGAATAGAGCAAAGAGCCAAGAATAAAGAGCCAAGACATCCCGCTCGTAACTTAAATTGTAAATTGTAACCCCGATAGCTATCGGGAAAATCGTAAATATAAAATGACATTATCTCCTCTTTTTGCCATCTCACCTGTCGATGGCCGTTATCGTTCGAAAGCAGAACCGTATGCTGCTTATTTTTCAGAGTATGCCCTGATCCGTTACCGCGTTCGGGTGGAAGTAGAATATTTCATCGCGCTTTGCAAATTGCCGCTGGAACAGCTGAAGGATGTAGATGCTTCCGTTTTTCCTGCGTTGCAGAAGATATACACCGACTTTACCGAAGAGGATGCACAACGCATCAAAACCATCGAGCAGACCACCAACCACGACGTGAAAGCGGTGGAATATTTCTTGAAAGAGAAATTCGACCTGTTGGGACTTCAGGATCATAAAGAGTTTATCCACTTCGGATTGACTTCGCAGGATATTAACAACACATCGGTGCCGCTTTCGGTAAAAGAGGCGCTCGAAAATGTCTTTTATCCCGAAGCCGAAAAGGTGGTTGCCACTTTGCAAAAAATGGCCGACGACTGGAAAGATATTTCAATGCTGGCCAAGACTCACGGTCAACCGGCATCACCTACACGTTTGGGCAAAGAGATCATGGTGTTTGTGTACCGCCTCGAAGAACAGTTGAAACAATTGAAGGCTGTACCTCTGTCGGCAAAGTTCGGCGGCGCAACCGGTAACCTCAACGCACACCACGTGGCTTATCCTCACCACGACTGGAAAGCCTTCGGTAATAAGTTTGTAAGCGAATCACTCGGTTTGCAGCGTGAACAATGGACAACCCAGATCTCTAACTACGATAATCTGGCAGCCGTGTTCGACGGCGTGAAGCGTTTCAATACCATTCTGCTCGACTTGTGCCGCGATATCTGGACCTATGTTTCGATGGAATATTTCAAACAACGTATCAAGGCCGGAGAAGTTGGTTCGTCGGCTATGCCGCACAAGGTGAACCCGATCGACTTTGAAAACGCCGAAGGAAATCTGGGCATCGCCAATGCTATTCTGGAACATTTGTCGGTGAAATTGCCGGTGTCCCGTTTGCAGCGTGACCTGACCGACTCTACTGTGTTGCGCAACGTGGGTGTACCTTTTGCTCACTCGATGATTGCCACTCAAAGTATTCTGAAGGGATTGGGTAAACTGTTGCTGAACGAAGATGCGCTTCACCGCGATCTGGAACACAACTGGGCGGTAGTGGCCGAAGGTATTCAGACGATTTTGCGCCGCGAGGCTTATCCTTCCCCCTACGAAGCGTTGAAAGCACTTACCCGTACCAACGAAGCCATCACCGAAAGTTCTATCAAGGCGTTTATCGAAACGCTTGACGTGAACGAAGCGGTGAAAAGTGAGTTGCGGGCCATTACCCCGTTCAATTATACGGGAGTATGATTTTGATTATCAAATACAAACAATACATCTGTGAATAAATTTCTTCAAATTCTTATCCGGTTTATACCCCCGTATAAGAAATATGTAGTGGGCAGTATCGGGAGTAACTTTCTTTCGGCGCTGTTTACTTTGTTTTCTTTCGGTGCAATTATACCTATCCTGCAAATTCTTTTCGGGATCGAAAGCGCTACTTACTCTTACAAAGCATGGAGCTTTAATAATTCCATGAGCGAAATAGGAGCAGCGCTGAAGAATAACGTTTTCTGGTATATATCGGATACGATTCAGAGACAGGGAGCTATTACAACCCTTGCTTTTCTGGGCTTGTTCTTAATCATCGCAACCATGCTGAAGACCGGTTTTTCGTTTTTGGCAAGTTACTATACAGTACCTATTCGTACAGGGGTTTTGCGTGATTTACGCCGCGATATTTATGCCAAGATACTAAGTCTTCCCATTGGGTTCTTTTCTGAAGAACGCAAAGGAGATATTATGTCTCGTATGACAGGCGATGTGGGTGAAATTGAGAACTCGGTGATCAGTTCGCTCGACATGATCTTCAAGAATCCGATTTTGATACTGGTTTATGTTGTTACTCTGTTTTCTCTCAGCTGGGAGTTAACCCTGTTTGTAATGGTGCTGTTGCCGATAAGTGGCTATTTGATTGGTATGGTGGGGAAAAAGCTGAAAGCCAGGTCACTGGTCGGGCAACAACAATTAGGGCAGTTGCTTTCACAGATAGAAGAAACTCTTGGTGGTTTGCGTATTATCAAAGCGTTCAATGCCGAAGATAAGGTGAAAGCACGGTTTGCTCAGATCAACGAAGCGTTGCGACATACCAATCTTCGCATCAACAGTCGCTATTTATTGGCACACCCCATGAGCGAATTTTTGGGAACAGTAGTGATTGCTATCCTGCTTTGGTTTGGCGGTATGTTGATCTTGACGCACCATAGCAGTATTACAGCACCGACTTTTATTTACTATCTGGTTGTTTTTTACAGTATTATCAATCCGGCAAAAGATCTGTCGAAAGCAGTTTATAGTATTCAGAAAGGGTTGGCATCGCTGGAGCGTGTGGATAAAATCCTCAAAGCTGAAAACACGATGAAGGAAGCCACCGAACCTAAAAAGCTGGATGCATTTCGGGATAAAGTTGAATATAAAAATGTATGGTTCAAATATAAGAATGACTGGGTACTGCAGGAAATTAATGTTACAGTAGAAAAAGGAAAAACCGTAGCGTTGGTTGGACAGTCGGGTTCTGGTAAGTCTACTTTCGTCGACCTTTTGCCCCGTTTTTATGATGTAGATAAAGGCGATATCATGATCGACGGAGTAAACATTAAAGATACCAGCTTGTACAACTTGCGGGCATTGATGGGTAACGTGAATCAGGAGGCTATTCTGTTTAACGATACTTTCTTCAACAATATCACATTCGGGGTGGAGAATGCTACGATGGAGCAGGTGATTGAAGCTGCCAAAATTGCCAATGCTCACGAATTTATAATGGCTACAGAAAAAGGCTATGATACCAACATTGGAGATCGGGGAGGGCGGCTTTCCGGAGGACAGCGCCAACGTGTCAGCATTGCCCGGGCTATTCTGAAAAATCCGCCGATTCTTATTTTGGATGAGGCTACCTCTGCTCTCGATACCGAATCGGAACGCCTGGTGCAGGATGCCATCGAGAACCTGATGAAGAATCGTACGTCTATTGTGATTGCTCACCGCTTGTCAACAATTAAGCGTGCCGACGAAATTTGCGTGATGCACGAAGGGCGCATCGTGGAGCGCGGCAAGCACGACGAACTGATCGTTCTCGACGGTTATTACAAAAAGCTGTGTGATATGCAGTCGTTCTGAAAAAAAGCATGTTGATATACATAACAAAGCTATTATTTCACAAGGGAGTGAAATAATAGCTTTGTTTTTTGTGTTGTTTTTAATTAAAAAACTACTATATTTGCATCGATTACTGATTGTTATCGATCAGTAAACCTTCCCATTCATCAAATTCCAAAAAACTATTTTACAAAGGGTAAGTTATGTCGTATTCGTACGATTGTTGTTTAATTTTAAAATATTGTGACCATGAAGAAAATTGTTTTCTCTTATTTGTTGATTTGTTTGGGATTGCTTTCCTGTAGTAAAAACAGCGATGCTGATTTTCAGATTGCATCTCCTTTCAAGGCCATGAAAGACAATAACGCTTGGCTTTCGACATCCAGTTGGGCTAACTTCAGTAAGAAGGATGGCACGTTTACAATTACCGGCAATAAGCATGGTCAGATATACTATGATGACGAGCAGGTTAGTCTTACCTTTAAATCGTCATCCGTTCAATCGTCAGGCGATGTGAAAGATTTCTCTTCCGATTGGAAATATATTGTTGGTGGAGATGCAGTTGCTGATTCGTACACTATTGATCCGTCATTTGACAATCAGTTGAAAATAACTAAAATTGATGCCGAAAACAAAACAATTACAGGCACTTTCGTTGTCAGGATGGTTCGGGATGCACGCCAATCTTCCAAAGGAGAAACTCTTTTATTTAAAAGCGGACAATTCAATCTTTCTTACAGAGTAGTTGATTAACTCCGTTGATGTTGGCTCCATTTAAAAAGCAAGAGAATGTCTCGTTTTCGGGACATTCTCTTGCTTTTTTACGATAGCGTCATCAATTTCCACTGCCGCCACTGCTGCTACCTCCGCTTTTTACATCATCGTTCTGGATGCCCCGGCGGGCTTTCTTAACGTCCATTCCCATTTTCCCAAAATTGTAGGTTACGCTGCATCGCAGGCTTCGGCTCGGATAGGTCGATTCACTGTGTTGCGTGTAGTTTGGATCGTTGTAGTTAGAGGAATATATCTGCATTTTTTTGAAGGGATTCGATACCGACAGGTTTACCGACATTTTTTTGTCGAAGAACATTTGCGACATGCTGATACCACTGTAAGAATAGGTAGACGATTTTCCCTGCAACATAATACTCGGAGAGTAAATTCCGCCGTTGAAACTGATAGAGTTGCCTTTCCACAATACGAAGCGCGCTCCCAGATAATTACTGTAGGTGTACCCCTTATTAGTGATAGAGTAGCCATTGTTGGCTTGCATCTTTGTATAGCGTCCGCTACCATTGTAGTAAATATTGAATTTTTCGCTGGGGCGGTACGACACGTAGACGTTCAGACCGACATTCATATCCGTTCCAATATTTTGGTAGGTTGTCGATTTTATTCCGTCTGTATTAATCGTGGACAAACTCTCGATGGAATTGTTGGTGAAGGCTCCTCTGCCAGTGAGACTGAAATTGAATTTCGGGGTGAACGTGCTGTATCCCAATTCGAACGAATGAGCAATCTCCGACTTAAGATGAGGATTACCGAAAGAGATATTTTGAGGATCGGTGGTGTTTACATATGGATTCAGATACCAGATGCCGGGGCGATAGAGTCGTTGGGTATAAGATGCTTTAATGTTTCTCCCAGGCTTTAACTGGAAGTTGAGCGTAATGTAAGGCACTACATTCTGAAGGTGATTGTTGAATTTAACTTCAGTAGCAGATGTAGAAGTCGCGTTGTTCCACGTGAACTCGGTTCTGACTCCTCCTTTGGCAGTTAATTTCTTTAGCTTTAATACATAACCGCCATATGCGCCGAGTATATATTGATTATAATCCAGTTCATTGCTTTTAGACTGGCTGTAATCCCAATTGCCGGTTTGAGAATTCAGCAGATAGGTATCCGAGTTGCTGTCGTTCTGGCGATAAATGGCTTTTACTCCGCATTCCATCTGATGTTTTGCCGACAGCGGATCGTAATAATCTATCTGAAGAGTTTGCTCCCGTGTCAAAGCGTCGGTTGAGGAGCGCTGCGAATAGGGAGAATAATTAAAGGTGTTTACGATGTCCGATTCATAGTTTGATTTGTTCGGATTATTGTCGAGTTTGTAGGATACGGTGAATGTTTTCTCCGGTTTTTTGAAACTGCGCTGGTAGTCTATATTGCCCGATAGTGTGTTGTAGTTGGTTTTGCCGTTGTTTACATTGTCGAAATATTGCGAACGGGAGTTATTGACGTCAAGGACATTGGTGGAGGAGAGCGAATTGGATCGGTAGTCATATCCGTATCCCCAAAACGATGCACTGATCAGATTTAGCGAATCGATGTCATAACTTGCTTCTCCCGAGAAATTGCCGGACGATCCGTTATAAGTCGAATTCCCTGATGAGTTGGTGGTGTGATAGGTGTCGCTCAAAAAGTTCGTTCTGTCGGAGGTGTATTTGTTTTCAGGCTCTTTGAAATGATTGTACGAGTATCTTCCGGAGAAACTGAATTTGTTGATTTTTGTTGCCAGATAAAGGCCTCCGTTGTATCCTCCTCTGGAGTCGAACCCTGCATTGATGCTTCCGTTATATCCGGCCATTTTCTTCTGGGTGGTGATGATATTGATGATACCGCCTACGCCTTCGGCATCGTATTTTGATGAGGGATTGGTGATTACTTCGATGTCTTTGATGCTATTTGCAGGAAGACTTTTGAGAATATCTTTCAGATTGTTCGACATCATGGATGAACTTTTGCCATTCACCAACACTTTAAAGTTGGATTGACCGTTGAGTGATATATTATCTTCGGAGTCGACTGTAATAAGAGGTATTTTGCGAAGCATTTCCAGTACATTGGAGGTTTTTGATTCCGGATCGGCCTCCACGCTGTAGGTTAGTTTGTCCGGATCTACCTTTACCAGCGGTTTTTGGGCCACAATCGAAACTTCTTTCATTACAACCCCTTCTTCCATAGCTACTTTGCCGACGTCAGTTTTGGCCTCGGTCACGTTGGCGACCACTTTTGCCTCCTTGAATCCCATGAATGACAACACTACGGTGTATTTGCGTTTCTCTTTTACGGCGAACGAAAACTTTCCATTAATGTCGCTGCTGATCTTTTTTAAAACTTTTGCGCTGTCATTTTGCAGCGTAACGGTAGCATACGGGATAGTTTTCCCGTTGGAGGCTTCTACTGCCTGTCCGGCAATTTGGTACGGAAGATTCTTGTTTTCGGCATGTAGCATCAGGGCTCCGAAAAACAAGCAAAGAAGGGTGATTTTTTTATACATGGATTGATTTAATAAATGAACAAAAATAATTTAACAGACTCTGTGCAAACCTACGACAATTTCGTATTTACACAACACCATCAATTTTAATTTAAATATTTTTATTTGTTATGTTTTATATTAAAATGGAAGGTCTCCTCATCAATGCGGGCTTATGTATGGATGGAGAAATGAAAGGAATAAGGAATTTTAAAAAGCAGGAATGTTGTAAATGTTATTTTAATTCACGAATCGGATAAAATTTCGGGGCCGTTACGCCCCGAAATGATGATTTGTATTGCCTTTCAGCAATTGCACTACTAGTCCCAAAGGAACATTTGGAGAAATGTGGTTGAATTTATTTCTTTTGTGCTATCCATTGTAAGGCATTGCCCCAAAGCTCTATCCTGGAATCAGGAGTGACAGTTTGAGAGATTTCACGGATATAGATTCCGGAAGAAAATGTTCCGCCACGAAGTGCAAGATTAAGTTTATTGATCCGGCTGTATTCATCAAGAACTAAATGTCCATGATTACTGGCGGATACGTTCAGATAGTTGATTTTAGAATTGGAGATGCTTATCCCACAGAACTCTTTGGAGACATTCAGCTGCAAAGAATCCAGATCGAAATTAGATATTCGGCAGGATACTCTCCTGACAATAACTTGTTTGATCTTTGGCGTTATCAAGAGACCTTTAGCATTATGGCTGAAGCGAATAACCAATCCGGAATCGGTTGCTTGCCAATGTATATTCGGGTCATTTTCTAGCATCAGGACGTTGTCATTTCCTCTTTTAATGGAAAGAGAATCCTCGTTCCAGAGATCGGCGCTGTCGGGAGCAAAAACATACACGCGATCGAAGGTTTTATTGAGTTTGTGCTTTGTGAAATTGCGATACGGATCATTCCAGTTGGTATGGTCATACATTTTTTTGAGCCCGGCGGCGTTGATTGCAAAGCCAATTATAAACACAACTATGGTGCTTATTATGATTATATTACTTGTTTTCATATGCTTTTATATTACGTTTAGATACAACATGAAACATAAATGTCGGATGCTTACTCGTGCCCGGGAGCATCAACGTTCTTGTTTGTTTCGTTCTGGAAGCCGGCTTTATAGTGTTCAAAGCGAGCTGTAACGTCTTTGAAATCGATTTCCAGCAAGAGAATCGTCTTGAAAATCTCGGGTAGGGTATTCTCCAAAAAAGGATTTTGCAGCGTCTCCATTACTTTTTGTTTAGCATTGGCCGCAATGAAGTAGCCTATCCCCCGCCGGTTGTAGATGATCTCTTTTTGTTCCAGATATTCATAGGTGCGGATTACCGTGTTGGGATTTACTTCCAGTTCGATAGCCATTTCCCGGGTCGATGGAATTTTATCTTCTTCTTTGAAGGTTCCCAGCAGAATTTTCTCGCACACTCTGTCGGCTATCTGGATATATATCGAATGTTTATCTTTGAATTCCATAGATCAGAGTTGTTTTTCTTTCATCTTGAAATAGAGTGCAAACCAACAAACATAAACCAAATAACTCGGCAGATAGAGAATTCCTTTGTAGACCATTTGACCGTATTCGTGGTTTCTCATGTAAGAAATAGTATCGAAGCTACCGTTTCTGAATCCCTCGATGGGAAGTATCCAGTTGAAAGTCACCCCGGGAAGTGCATAAAAGAATAGAAAGAACAAAATGATGATTGCGATAAAGGTTTTAACTATGGCATATCGCTTGAAGGTGTGCATCCCAAGCAATATGAGCGCTTGCAAAGTGAGAAACACCAGAATGGCATCTTTCATTGTAGCTGCTTCATCCTTTGCAAATAGGGTGGTGGTTGTATGATAGAATGAGTCGTAGGCGGAATGCATTACCGGAACTGATATGGACAATGCAGCTCCAAATGCAATTAACATTACCGGAACCATAAACAGAAAAATGGCGGCCAGTTTCTCAAGGGTGCTTGTCGGTTGCGTGTAATAAGCAATTTGCTTGGTATGTGTATTGATGATTCGGAAATAGGTCAGTAAAATAAAGACTGAGCAAACACCTAACGAAAGTATGTAGGCTGCTGAAATATTGAAATGAAAATAAGACGGTTTACGGTTTGCATCCCAGTCGTTATTTTGATACAGAACAAAGAAATCGAAAGCTACAAGGACAATGAATGACCCTATGAGCAGTAGATAATTCTCTAACCACTGCTTGCGAACAAGCAACGCAAATCTTTTAGCGGAAAAAATATTATTCATCTTATGATTAGTTTAAATTAAACAGGTGGTTTATCTTTTCGGGACATTGTTGTACTCCGTTGAATAAAAGTTCCATGTCGAGCTGAGAATCTTCTTGCTCTGCATTTTTAAGCAGAATATTGTGGCCTTTCAATGAACTTTCAGAGTAAATAATGCCCTGGTCATTGCCGACTGTTTGTACGGTCTTGAAACAGAGCTTTTGAGTAATTACCCCGACATTTTCATTCAAAAGAATGTGGTTGTTGTGCAAGATAACCAAATGATCGATCAGAGTCTCCAGATCCCGCACCTGATGGGTGGAGATGATGATGCACTTATCTTCGTTGGCAATGGAGGCCATGATTCGCCGGAACTGTCTTTTGGAAGGAATATCGAGTCCGTTGGTGGGTTCGTCGAAAAGAAGAAGTTTAGTATTGGTGGCAATGCCGAACCCTATCATCACTTTCTTTTTTTCTCCGTACGACAGAGAACGCAGTCTGCTGTCAGGGTTAATTTCAAACTCGTCGAGGTAACGATGAAATTGGTTGAGATCGAACTCCGGATAGAAGGGAGCATTCAGACTAACGAATTTTTTGATCCGCATGTCGGGCATATAAAACTCTTCCGGCAAAAAGAACAGTTCGCGCATCAGCGACGGATTTTTGCGGGCAGCTTTCTCTCCCAGTGTTGTGCACGAGCCGGAGGAAGGGGTTGCCAAGCCGCACATCATTTTGAGCAGTGTGGTTTTTCCGGCTCCGTTTTTGCCCAGCAATCCATAGATGGAGCCCGGCTGAAGTGTCAGATTTAAATTGCTGAACACCTCCTTTTTCTTTGAATAAGCAAAGCTAACGTTGTTCAAGGTTATCATATTCTATTTATTTAGTGTTCTATATAACTAATACACTGCAAATATAGTGGCCTTATTATTTATTTCCAAATATTTCCAGTAAAAAATTAGTTGTATTTTAAAATCAATCTAATAATCAGGCGTTTAAAAATAAAAATCCCGAAACCGTCGGGCTTCGGGATTATCAAATATGCCTGTTCTACATTTAATTTTCAGTCTTTTCTGGAGTCTCGCTGGTTGATTCGTCGCCGGCATCTTCTCCGATTTCGGCATTCAAATCAGCAATAACCTTCGGGAGTTCTTCTGCCGGAACGTTTATTTCTTCAATTTCCGATGAGGCTGATGTTGGTTCATCGCTATCATTTTTGTCTTCTTTCAGATGTTCCGTAACACAATGGAAAACACGTCCGGGAAACTCTTCCACCCAGCGCAGATTATGTGTCGCAATAATCACAGCGGTACCGGCTTTGTGGATTTCATAGAGCAATGAAATCAATTCATGTCCGTTTTCACTGTCGAGATTTCCGGTTGGTTCGTCTGCCAGAATTAGTTCAGGAGAATTGAGCAGCGCTCTGGCAATTGCAATGCGCTGTTGTTCGCCACCCGATAACTGGTGTGTCCACCTTTTGGCTTTCTTCTCCATTCCAACCTGTTCCAGAACCTGAATGACCTGATTTTCGATGGCTTCCTTATTTTTCCACCCGGTGGCTTTCAGTACAAAAGCGAGATTGTCGAACACGTTTCTGTCTGGCAACAGTTGAAAATCCTGAAAAATGATACCAATTTTTCTTCTCAGGAAAGGAATCTGAGTCCGTTTTATTTTACGAAGGTCGTAGTCGAATATGCGTGCTTCTCCCGATTCAACAGGTATTTCTGCATAAAGCGACTTCAGGAATGAACTTTTTCCGCTACCGACTTTGCCGAGAAGATAAATAAAATCACCCGGAGCAACCTTCAGATCTACGCTGCTCAGCACGGTTACATCATCATGACAAATATCAACGTCTTTGTACGAAATAAGTTCTTTGGATTCCATTTCTGATATTGATTTATAAGCAATTATTCTTTGATTTCTTCCATTGCTTTCTGGAAAATTCGGCGGCTTTTCGAACCGTCAATTTTGCCCGAAGGACCGGTGATACATCCATCTTCGCAGGCCATTACTTCAATGAAGTTGCCGGGCGCTTTTCCTTTGGCAAAAGCACGTAACAAAGCTACATTTTTTTTGTCAATATTGGCGACTAAAACGGGTTTTATCGACACGTCGGGATACATTCCCTGCACGGCAGCGGCGACTCCGCCTGAGCGTGCAAAACCTTTACCCGGTTTGGGAGCATCACAGCACATTGCACCATCGCTTGATGGGGTAATTTCAATTTCCAATCCTTCAAACACGGAATCAAGCTCCTCAAATGTCCAAACATAGTCAACGCTTTTGTTGTTGAACATCTCTTTGCGTTTGGCTACGCACGGCCCGATGAATACGATTTTTGCATCCGGATATTTCTGGCGTACGATTTCCGCCGTGTAGTACATGGGCGATTTTGTCGTGGAGACGAATGGTTTCATCTCCGGTACGTGCTTGTTGACCAATTCGGTGTATGCAGGGCAGCAGGAAGTGGTCATGAATTGCTGGCCTTCTTCCAGTTTTTCGCGTAACTCTTCGCCTTCGTTACGGGTAGTAACCATAGCTCCGTGTGCCACTTCTTCCACCGCATGAAATCCGATTGATTTGATGGCTTCGAAAATATCTGCTATCGGGTTGGCATATTGAGACATGACAGATGGAGCCGGTATTGCCACCACTTGAGTACCGTTTTTGATAGCTGTCAGTACATCGAAAATTTCGGATACTTCAAAAATGGAGCCAAAAGGACAGGCGTTAATACATTTGCCGCAATAAATACATTTGGATTCGTCAATCTTTTCAATGCCGTTTTCATCCTTTGAGATGGCCTTAACCGGACACACCTCTTCGCAAGGAATAGGTATATAGACAATCGAATGGTAGGGGCATGCTTCTTTGCAGATACCACAACTGATGCACTTTGAGTTTTCAATGCTTGCCTGTCCGTTTTCCCGGAAAGCAATTGCTCCTTTCGGGCAATTCATGGCGCATGGGCGGGCAACACATCCGCGACACAGGTTGGATACCACATAGTTAACTTTAACGCAAGATGTACATGCTTCGTCGACTACTGTGAGTATTCGTGGGTTTTGAGTACGGGGAGCCAATGCTTCGCGGGCATAATCCGAAAGAGGTCTCAGTTCATCTTCTTCCTGATCAATGCCAAAACCGAGGATTGGCAGCATTTTATATTTGATTACCGCACGTTCTTTGTGGATGCAGCAACGCCCTTTTGCGATACCGTGTTTGGGAGACATTTCAAGGGGAATACGGTCGATGCTCTCGATCATTTTATTTTCTTTCCAGAGTTTAACAAGTCTGGAAATGAGCACTCTACGTACAATCATCGTGTTATTTGCAAATGCCATTTATCAAAAGTATTTGTGTGATTTTTTCTTTTTAATGCTTAATTCGGGTGTGCCAAAAGGATAGTTTAAGGTTGCACGGAGAGAGGTTTGTTTTCGAGTTGCAAAGGTAATACTTTTCGTTTAATTACGGGAAATGAAAAATTATCTTGCGTTCGAAAGTTCTGAATTGTCGTTTTTTCGTTGTTATTTTGATGAGAAAGAGATACTTTTGTTAAAAAAACGGATTTATGTCAAATGTAGATAATTACAAGGATCAACAGACCGGAAAGAAAATGTTTATTCTTATAGGGAGTTCTGTCGGCCTCACATTGTTGACCAGTTTGGTTATATCGGTCATTTTGTTGTTTAAGACGATGGCAAACGGAGGCAACCTGAACGAAATTAGACCCGATATCACGTTCCTGAAAATTTCTCAGCTGATAGTAACGGTTGTTACTTTCCTTGTGCCGGTTTTGCTACTGTCTAAGATAAGCAGAGTTAAAAGTAAGATTTTTGTGAGGGCCGATAAAGGGCTTTCTTTTGTTCCTTTTTTGCTTGCCGTTTTATTGATGTTAGCTATACAGCCTTTAATGAACGCGACTGCCGATTGGTTTTCAAACTGGTCGTTGCCTTCTTCGTTTGCATGGCTTGAGCATTGGCTGAAGAATATGGAAAAACAAAACCTTGAGTTAGTTCGGAACTTTCTGGATGTGAATTCGGCCGGAGGTTTGCTCTTTAATATTCTGGTAGTAGCAATTGCACCTGCCATTTGCGAAGAATTCTTTTTTCGGGGAGGCTTGCAGCAGGTTTTCTATGCCCGGATGAATAAGCATGTCGCTATATGGCTGGCTGCGGCGGTGTTTAGTGCCGTACATATGGAAGTGAGCGGCTTTTTACCCAGAATGGTGCTTGGCGCAAGTTTTGGGTATTTGTTTATCTGGACCGGCTCAATCTGGGCGCCGGTGATTGCTCACTTTGTCAACAACCTTTGCGGAGTGGTTACGGAATATCTGATATTCAACCATATGATTGATAAAAATATTGAGAAGGTAGGAACCGGAGATACTCTTTGGGCAACAGTGCTGGGGTCGGCGGTTTTTCTCGCTTCTTTGTGGCTTGTCTATCGACTTCATAAGAGTGATTTATCAGAATCGAATACCTGAACCCGCTTCCAGTAATTGATAAAGCTGTCGCTCAATGCGATTGTTCCGAATTAATATCAGACATAAAAGCAGTTTATTGACACATGAAGCTTCTGCAACATTTGGTGAATCTCATTTTTCCCAATCTCTGTCTGGCATGTGACGAAAGTCTTGTTAGTGGAGAAGATTCTGTATGCCTTTCATGTTTGGCAGATTTGCCATACACCAATTTCCATCTCCGACAGGCCAATGATATTGAAAAGCGATTTTGGGGTAAATTTTCGGTTGAAAATGCCACGGCGCTTTATTTCTATAAGAAGGCAACTACCGGACAGCATTTGCTTCATGCGCTAAAATACCGAGGAGAAAAACAGCTTGGAATAATACTTGGGCGTCAATTAGGCAGCAATCTCATACAATCGTCATTTTATAGCGATATTGATCTGATTGTGCCTGTCCCGCTTCATCCTAAAAAGTACCGCAAGCGCGGTTATAATCAAAGCGAATGTATTTGCGAGGGTATCTCGGAAGCCATGCAGGTTCCCGTTAATTTCACCAATCTTGTCAGGTTGATTGAGAATCCGACACAAACACGCAAAGGTGTTTACGAGCGTTGGGAAAATACCAAGGGAATCTTTGGGTTGGTTGACGTTTCCGTATTTGCAGGAAAACATATTTTGCTTGTAGACGATGTACTGACCACCGGTTCAACTCTTGAAGCCTGTGCGTCAGCTCTTCTACAAGCCGAAAATGTTAGAATAAGTGTGGCAACTATCGCGGTTGCCTGACGGTTTTACTCGTTAAGACGTGCGATGATTGTTTCGTTACCAACCGTTTTTTCGCCGTGTGTTACGTAAACTTCAGCATCCAGCGGTAAAAAGATGTCGACACGTGAACCGAATTTGATGAATCCGAGATGTTCATTGAGATGACATGCTTTGCTGGGTACGGCGTAAGTTACAATACGACGGGCAAGCAATCCTGCAATCTGACGCACCAAGACCTGAGTCTTCATCGGCGACTCGATCACTACGGTAGTCCGTTCGTTTTCGGTGCTTGACTTAGGAAGATAAGCAGCAAGGTAACGACCATTATGGTGTTTGGTATATTTCACCGTGCCGGCAATAGGATACCAGTTGGCATGAACGTTGAATACCGACATGAAAATGGATATCTGTATGCGTTTATCTTTGAAATATTCGTGTTCAACTGTAGGTTCCACTACCACCACAGTACCATCGGCCGGAGCAATAATCAGACTCGGATCGTCAATATCCCCGGGACGTGAAGGATTACGGAAAAAATAGGTAAAGAACATGAACGTTACCAGAGAAAGCAGGATATTCACAAACCATATGAGTTGGGAAAATTCGAAATAAACCATCAGGTTTATAACGAGCAGTATTACAAATACTCCCAATAATATCCACCGTCCTTCTTTATGAATTTTCATTCTCCCTTTCTTCATTGTTTTTTAGCGCTTTTCGTTTATAATTAAACGAGTAATTTTTAGTCTGATGATTAAATGAAGCAGTTCTCACCGATGAGAATTGCTAGATAAATTAAGATAACCGGGGTGGCAAACAGCAAACTGTCGAAACGGTCGAGCATTCCGCCATGTCCCGGTAGTATATTTCCCGAATCTTTTATGTTGAATGTGCGTTTGAGCAATGATTCGGCCAAATCTCCGAATGTTCCGAATACAACCACCAGAGCTGCAAATCCAATCCATCCAAAGACCGACAAAGATGAGGAAAAATGTGCAAATATCAAAGCTGCCACACAAGCTGCTAAAAAACCTCCGATTGCACCTTCCCAGGATTTCTTGGGGGAAATACGTTCAAACAGTCGGTGTTTACCCAAAGTGACGCCAAAAAGATACGCTCCCGAATCGTACGTCCAGATCAGCACAAACAGCGCCAAAAGGAACTCCGGTTCAAAGGAGTGGTTCAGGATATTCAGCATTGAAAAAGGAACAACTACATAAATCTGGCCGAGAAAGAAATAGGCCCAATTATGTAAAGGATTGCCATCTTTTCTGAATAATTCATAGATAACAATGCCAAAGCAAAAGAGCACATAAACTGCCAGACATATGATTCCTATTTGAGCAGAAACCTGATTCCAAAGCAATGTGGAAAGATACAAAAATGCACTTGCCAGAGTGGCAAATTGTCTGTTGATCTGAGCGCTGCCTTTCGTGTTGATCAATGTGTAAAGTTCCCATTGAGTGAGAACGGTTACCCAGAAAAAAAGGCTTGCAAACGCAATTTTACCCAGAAAAACAGATCCGACGATAGCACCAACAAAAAGGACTCCTGTGATTGCTCGCTGTATTAAATTCTTCATCTCAAGTACGTTTCCTATATGCTATCGTTATGCAAGTTCTTCCGTTTGTTCGGAAGCAGTTGCGGGCTCGTCTTCATTTTTTTGCTCATCTACAATAGCCTGTTCAGTAGGTTCTGTCGTATTTTCAGACCCTGTTTCAGACATCAGTTCTTCGGCGCGCGAAGTCCATGGGCGTTTTCCGAAAATTCCTTCCACATCTTCTGTAAAGATCACTTCCTGGTCGATAAGCAATTCTGCCAGTTGGTGGTGTCCTTCTACGTGTTCCTTCAAGATGGCTTTGGCTCTTTCAAACTGTTCGTTGACGATATTTTTAGCTTCGGCATCAATCAGGTCGGCTGTTCTGTCGCTGTATGGTTTTGTAAAGCCGTATTCGTAAGCACCTGTCGAATCATAGAAACTGATGTTTGAGAGTTTGTCGCTCATGCCGTAATAGGCAACCATGGCGTAAGCCTGTTTGGTAACACGTTCCAGATCGTTCAATGCACCGGTCGAAGGCGTTTCAAAGAACAGTTCTTCTGCTGCGCGTCCGCCCAATGTGGCGCACATTTCGTCCAGAATGTGTTCTTTGGTGGTCAGCTTTCTTTCTTCCGGAAGATACCATGCAGCACCTAATGCTTCGCCGCGGGGAACGATTGTCACTTTTACCAATGGATTTGCATAACGCAACATCCAGCTAACGGTAGCGTGACCGGCTTCGTGGAAAGCAATCGATTTTTTCTCAGCCAACGTGGTGAGTGTGGTTTTGCGTTCCAGGCCACCCACGATACGGTCGACAGCATCTACGAAATCTTGCTTTTCAACAATTGTTTTATTCTTGCGGGCAGCAATCAAAGCTGCTTCGTTACATACATTGGCAATATCGGCACCCGAAAAACCTGGAGTTTGTCGGGCCAGAAAATCGATATCCAGAGCCGGATCGATTTTGATGGGTCGCAGGTGTACCTTGAAAATGGCGATACGTTCGTGCAGGTCGGGCAGTTCGACGTGAATTTGTCTGTCAAAACGTCCGGCACGAAGCAGGGCTTTGTCCAGAATGTCGGCACGGTTAGTAGCTGCCAGAATAATGACACCACTGTTTGATCCGAAACCGTCCATTTCTGTCAGCAACTGGTTCAACGTATTTTCGCGTTCGTCGTTAGCGCCCATATTAGGATTCTTTCCACGGGCACGTCCTACCGCATCAATTTCGTCAATGAAGATAATACACGGTGCTTTTTCTTTTGCCTGACGGAAAAGGTCGCGCACACGTGATGCTCCCACACCAACGAACATTTCCACGAAATCGGAACCCGACATGGAGAAGAACGGAACATCGGCTTCGCCAGCCACCGCTTTTGCCAAAAGTGTTTTACCTGTACCCGGAGGGCCAACAAGCAAAGCTCCTTTAGGGATCTTACCTCCCAGTTCGGTATATTTTGACGGGTTTTTCAGGAACGCCACAATTTCTTCCACCTCCTGTTTGGCGCCGTCAAGTCCGGCAACATCTTTAAAGGTTACTTTGATTTCACCGTTTGTTTTGTCGAAGAGCTGAGCCTTGGATTTTCCTACAGAGAAAATATTACCGGGGCCGCCACCTGATCCACCGCTCATCCGTCGTGACAAGAATACGAAGAATGCAATCATCAGGACGATGGGTAGAATAGAATAGAGGAAAGTATTGAAGTAATCGTTTTCCTTCTGGTAGAACACCTCTCCTGTAAATTGTTTGTTTTCTCTTACCTGAGAAAGAAAGCGCTGTGTCTCTTCTACAGATCCGAACTTAACCGTGATGACGGGATTTTGCTGAAATTTGGCAGAGTCGTTTCCGAATACAGGGGTCATCTTCCCTTTTTTGATAGTCACCAGAGCATAGTTCTGGTTGGATACGACAGTTATTTTGTCAACATAGTTGTTCTTAACATAGCCTTCAAAATCGGAAAAAGAGACATCCTTTGGATTCCCGGTTTGGGCAAAGAAGGTCATACCTACCAAAACTATACCAATCAGGGCATAGATCCAGTAGAGGTAATTCTGGCGGTTATTTTGACGTTTCCGCTGAGGATTCCCCGAATCCTGATTTTGAGAACGCTTGAATTTATTGCTTGAATCTGGTTCCATATATAATTAATGTATAGACAAAATTAAATTTAGAAACACGACTTAAATACAAGGCTGAATTTTTATTGCCTGACTTTAGTCGAGATCAGGGATTTCTGTAATATCGGCATCAGCCCACAAATGTTCGATGTCGTAAAAATTGCGGGGCTCGCGCTGGAACACATGAACGATTACCTGTAGATAGTCCATGGCAACCCAAAGCGAGTTTTCCAGTCCATCCGTGGCAACCGGTTTGGTTTTTGCATGAGTACGGACATAATCTCTCACCGAGCCTGCAATAGCGTTGACGTGGGTGTTTGAATCACCTTCGCAGATGACAAAGTAACTACACCCTGCGCTGTCAAATTTCTTTAGATCAACAACTACAATGCGTTTGCCTTTCTTTTCCTGTATTCCTTCTACAATGGTACGAACTAAAATATTATCTGTCATGTAATAAATGAATGATTCCTGGTGAAACTATTTTGAAAATTAGATATTGGTGGGAAACAGCTTATTATCTGCTTGAAGTATAAGCGGAGACTTCCTAATAATTTGCAAAGATAGTGTTAAATTGCAATATTACCCAACATGTTGAAGCAAACGGGAGTTTCCGTCACAGCAGGGTATTCCCTGTATTCAATCAAAAAGCGTGCCATAAAACGTTAGTGTCTGACACAAAAAAAGTTGTTGAAAAGTTTTGTACTTGGAAAATTTAGCGTACTTTTGCAGTCCGAATTATTATCCCGTGAAGGAAAAAGTGTGCAGAGTTGTTAATGGGGTGAAATCAAACGGATTAGCCTACGGTTGAGAAGTAGCTTTTAATGACTGTGCACGAAGTTATTATTCAAAAATTAATCATCACGCCCTTTTTTCGTATGGTGAACGAAAAACCGGTGTACAAATTATTCGTATGAATACTTTAAGTTATAAAACCATCTCTGCCAACAAGGCAACTGTTCAGAAAGAATGGGTGGTAGTTGACGCTACCGATTTGGTATTGGGACGTATGGGTTCGAAGGTTGCAAAACTTCTTCGTGGCAAATATAAACCCAGTTTTACTCCGCACGTGGATTGCGGTGACAACGTGATTGTGATTAATGCCGAAAAAGTGCAATTGACGGGAAATAAATGGAATGACCGCGTTTACTTGCGCTATACCGGTTATCCCGGCGGCCAACGCGAAATCACTCCTGCTAAATTGATGGCAAAAAGTCCGGACAAACTGATCCGTAAAGTGGTAAAAGGTATGCTTCCTAAGAACCGTCTTGGTGCTCAGTTGTTGCGTAACCTGCACGTTTATGCTGGTGCCGAACACCCACACGAAGCACAACAACCCAAAGTTATTGATTTAAACTCACTTAAATAAGAGATATGGAAATAGTAAATGCCATAGGAAGAAGAAAAGCTGCTGTTGCACGCGTTTTCGTTACCCCGGGAAAAGGTGAAATCACCGTAAACAAGCGTGAGCTTGGCGTATATTTCCCATCGAGCATTCTTCAATATGTTGTGAAACAGCCTTTAACAAAACTTGGCGTTGCCGAACAATACGATATCAAGGTAAACCTTGACGGTGGCGGTTTCAAAGGTCAGGCTGAAGCGCTGCGTATGGCTATTGCTCGTGCATTAGTAAAGATCGATGCAGCAAACAAACCTGCTTTGAAAGCAGAAGGCTTCATGACCCGTGACCCACGCGAAGTGGAACGTAAAAAACCGGGTCGTCCTAAAGCACGTAAGAGATTCCAGTTCAGCAAACGTTAATATTGCCTATGGTTGGGTGGTTTCACCCGACCGGCTATTATTCGTTACTGGCGGATCTATACGAAGTTTAGTATCTAAACCGGAAAGACTTTCCTTCCAGTCTTATTGGAAACTACTTGCCGGTTGAGTACCTCAGAATGTAAACTTATTAAAAAAACAAACAAATGCCTACAACAAAATTCGAAGACTTATTGGAAGCAGGTTGCCACTTTGGTCACCTGAAACGTAAATGGAATCCTGCAATGGCTCCCTACATTTTCATGGAAAGCAACGGAATCCACATTATTGATTTGCACAAAACAGCTGTTAAAATTGACGAAGCTGCTGCTGCTCTGAAACAAATTGCAAAATCAGGCCGTAAAATCCTGTTCGTTGCAACAAAAAAACAGGCTAAAGAAGTAGTTGCTGAAGCTGCTCAGGCAATCAGTATGCCTTACGTTACAGAACGCTGGCCGGGTGGTATGTTGACAAACTTCCCAACAATCCGTAAAGCGATTAAAAAAATGAGTACCATTGACAAAATGGCAACTGACGGAACTTTCGATAATCTTTCGAAACGCGAAAAATTGCAAATCACACGTCAACGCGCTAAACTTGAAAAGAACCTTGGTAGTATTGCCGACCTCGTTCGCATGCCATCGGCTCTGTTCGTAGTTGACGTATTGAAAGAACAAATCGCTGTTCGTGAAGCAAAACGCCTCGGTATTCCTGTTTTCGGTATTGTTGATACCAACTCAAATCCTGGTGAAATCGACTTCGTGATCCCGGCTAATGATGATGCTACAAAATCTATTGATATCATCCTCAAAGCTATGGTTGCTGCAGTTCAGGAAGGTTTGCAGGAATTGAAAATCGAAAAGGTAGAAGCTGAAAATGCAGAAGAACCTCAAACTCACGACAAACGAGTTCGCGGCGCTAAAAAAGTTCGTATTCACAAAGAAGATGAAGTTGCTTTGAATGCCAAGGTAGCTGACAAATTTTTGAAAAATACTGAAGAATAATATTCGGACTTAGTATAAAAGATGCGTTACTGACTTGGGATTTTCTTAGGTTCGTGGCGCATTTTTTTAGTTTAAGGTTCAATCTTAAACCTTGAACCTTGAGCAATAAACAAAATCAAATATAAATCACTTAAAATAAAAATATTATGGCAGTAACAATGGCAGAAATTTCGAAATTGCGTACCATGACCGGTGCCGGTATGATGGACTGTAAGAATGCTTTGACAGAAGCAAACGGCGATTTCGATGCAGCAGTTGAAATTATTCGTAAAAAAGGTCAGGCTGTCGCTGCAAAACGTAGCGATCGCGAAGCTTCTGAAGGTTGTGTTTTGGCAGGAACAAACGGTGGCTTTGCCGCTACTTTGGCTCTGAAATGCGAAACTGACTTCGTTGCTAAAAATGCTGACTTCGTTGCTTTGACTCAAGCGATCCTCAATAAGGCGTTGGAAGCAAAACCTAAAACTCAGGACGAATTGTTGGCGTTGGCTATTGATGGTCGTTCTATCGCTGAACACATTACCGAACGTACCGGTATCACAGGCGAAAAAACAGAGTTGGATTACTATGAATTTGTAGAAGGTGGAACAGTAACAACTTACATCCATCCGGGTAACAAATTGGCTACTATCGTTGCTTTTGCTGAAAAAGATGCTGAATACGAAACCATGCACGGTATAGCAATGCATATCGCAGCAATGTCGCCTGTGGCTATCGATGAATCTGCAGTTCCTCAAAAGGTAAAAGATAACGAATTGGCCGTAGCTATCGAAAAAACCAAAAACGAACTTGTTGCAAAAGAAGTTGAAGTTGCGTTGAAAAAAGCAGGCATCAATCCCGCTCATGTTGATAGCGAAGACCACATTGAATCGAACATGGCAAAAGGCTGGATCACTGCAGAAGATGCAGCAAAAGCCCGCGAAATCAAGACAACGGTTGCTGCAGAAAAATCAGCAACTCTGCCAGAACAGAAAGTAAACAATATTGCCGCAGGTCGTATGGCAAAATTCTTCAAAGAATATACCCTTGTAGAACAAAAATATGAAGGTGGTGGCGAAGGAGCAGGCAAAATAACAGTAAAAGAACTGCTTGCCAAAAAACAGTTGACCTGCGTTGCATTCAAACGTGTAACTTTGAACCAGGAATAATTGTTTCAGCCAATTAAATACGAACAGCCGGCCTTTAAGACCGGCTGTTTTTTTGTAACTTTGTGAAGCAAAAGTCCTGGTATGTAATGACGATTCATCTTCTTGGTGATGGATGGCGTGGGCTGCAATTGTAAATCGTAAATGTCTAAATTGTAAATAAAAATGGCTATTATAAAATCTGTCAGAGGATTTACCCCAAAAATCGGGAAAGATTGTTTTATTGCAGATAATGCAGTGATTGTAGGTGATGTGGAAATTGGCGACGGTTGCAGCATTTGGTTCGGAGCCGTTATTCGTGGCGATGTCAACTCTATCCGTATCGGTAATCATGTTAACATTCAGGATGGCGCGGTACTGCATACTTTATACGAGAAATCGACTATCGAGCTGGGAGACTACGTTTCTGTAGGACACAATGTCACTATTCACGGGGCAAAAGTAAACGATTATGCTCTGGTGGGAATGGGATCAACGGTGCTCGACCATGCGGTAGTGGGCGAAGGTGCCATTGTGGCAGCCGGTGCTTTGGTTCTCAGCAAGACTCAGATTGAACCGAACACAATATGGGCAGGCGTTCCTGCTAAGTTCGTAAAGCAAATGGACGAAAAGCAATCGAAAGAGATCAACCAGCGCATAGCACACAATTACGAGATGTACGCCGGCTGGTATAAGGAAAACGATTAAGCCAGCATGATGTTTGTTATCAGGATGTTGAAAAGCAGAATGATAACGCTGCTGTGAACAACGGCATTGGTACTGGCCACACCCACATCGAGTGCGCCTCCGTAGGCATAATACCCGTAATAGGAAGACACAGAGGTGATAATATAGGCGAAAAAGAGGGATTTAGTCAGTGAGTAAGTGACGTAAAACGGATTAAAAGCATATTGTATCCCGTACACAAAATCGGAGACGGTAATTATATTCGAAAACATACCTACGCCGTAGCCTCCCAGAATACCAAGCGCCATGCTAAAAATAACCAAAAAAGGCATCATCAGAACAAAAGCTACTATTTTGGGTAATATCAGGTAGTTGGCCGAATTGACACCCATTATTTCGAGAGCATCGATTTGTTCGGTAATACGCATGGTGCCAATCTCGGAAGCAATATTCGATCCTACTTTGCCGGCAAGAATCAGGCAAAGAATGGTGGATGAAAATTCCAGTAAAAGCGTATCGCGGGTTACCAATCCGGTGGAATACCGGGGCAGGAGCGGATTAGAAGTGTTCAACTTTGTTTGAATGGTCATAATCGCTCCGATGAATATGGAGATAATCACTACAATACCCAGTGACCGCAAGCCCAGCTTTTCCATTTCCAAAGGGAGTTGACGGAAAAACATACGCCAGTTGTCCGGACGGGTAAAAACCTTCGTCATCAAAAGACAATACTTGCCAATTTGTTGAAATAACTTCATTCAGATACTTTTTAGGAGTACAAAGATAAAGAAAAAAATCCAAGCGGTTTTAGTCTGAATACTCGTTTCATTGTAAATCCTGTTCAGTCATCTTACCAGAAAGGTAGATATGATGCTTTTCAAAAAAGAGAATCATATCTACCTTTGTCTTTACCCTGCTAATTAATTCAACCAGAAAGAAGAGTAAAGTGTAATTCATCCGATTCTTACAGATGTCATACTTAGTGAGCCGGCAACCGTTTTGTCGTTGAAAATGGAAATATCATCATTAGATTCTTTCAACGCCATGGCATAGATTAGAGGAATGTAATGCTCCGGCGTTGGAATTGACATCTCAAAAGCCGAGCCTTGTTTCCGATAATTTACCAGAGACTGCAAATCTCCTGACAAAATGAATTTTTTCGTTTTTTCATTAGTCTCTTCAGCCCAGTCGTATGCAAATTCGCTATTGATTTTGTACCAATCAAGTGTTCGTAAATTGTGAACAATATTTCCGCTACCGACTATCAAAACTCCTTTGTGTCTTAATGCTGCAAGTTCTTTTGCCAAATCAAAATGATACTGTGCATCTTTTGTATGGTCTATGCTCAACTGAATGACCGGCACGTCAGCTTCCGGATACATATGTTTAACAATGCTCCATGTGCCATGATCGAGACCCCAGTTATAATCCAGACCAACTTCTGACTTGGTCACCATTTGCCGGACTTCCTGAGCCAGTTCGGGACTGCCGGGGGCCGGATACTGAACTGCAAAAAGCTCTTTTGGAAACCCTCCAAAATCATGAATAGTTTGTGGTTTTTCCATTGCAGTCACTTGCGAGCCTTTGGTCTCCCAATGGGCCGATACACATACTATTGCGTTAGGTTTTTCCATCGCGTCCCCAAGTCTTCTGAATTCTGAAACAAATTCATTTTCTTCGATAGCGATCATCGGACTTCCATGTCCTACAAAAAGGACGGGCATTTTAGGAGAATGACCTAACCCGGATGTCAGTTGGTTGAATTCGTGTGATTTCATACTATAATAATTTTTTCATCTAAGGAAGTATGGAACTCCATGTTGCTGGTAATTATTACATTCCTCTCGGTTGTTGTGACGCAACATGTTCGTTTCATATTTGTATAAATAAATGGTGCCGTTATTTTTAGCGGCACCATTATTGATTATGAGATATGTACTTTGTTTTCAGTTTCTATAATCAGGAATACTGAGATTTGTTCAGTAATTGTGG
This sequence comes from Paludibacter sp., assembly GCF_009712605.1. Lineage (GTDB taxonomy): Bacteria > Bacteroidota > Bacteroidia > Bacteroidales > Paludibacteraceae > Microbacter. The sequence goes on from NZ_WASO01000003.1 coordinate 204,406, forward strand.
GTTTTAGTTTGCTAACCCGATTTGTTTCATGAAGGCAAGATTGTCCCAGAATAACTGTTCTTCAATCATTACCCCGTCTTTCCAGATTCCGATTGTACACATCGGTAATTTAAATGATTTCCCGGTTGGTTGAATGGTTGTCCCATTTGGGAGTTGCATCGGTTTTGTGAATGTACCTTCAATCACGCCTGTTACTGCAGTGTAGTTACCTGATCCGAACCGGTAGGGATGTACTTTGATTTTAGTGTCAGGAGCAAAAGTGAACATTGGGGCCAATTGTTTGATGTGCTCTTCCAACCCATAGGTTACACTTCCATCAGGATATGTTACCTTGATATTTTGTGCATGCGATTCGTGCAGACGTTGCCATTGTTGTTTGCTATAGACTACAAAGTCTAATGTGTCGAACTTAACCAGATTTTGTTCAATCTGTTTGTTGGCTTTCAAAATTTGAGACAGTTGTTTTTTTGCATCCGACAACTCTTTATTTGATTGTGCATTTGCCATAAAAAATGTGCTAACCAGCATCATTGCACCGATAAAAAATTTCATTGTTTTCATACTATAAAAATTTGTTTTTAATGGAAGTATGGAACACCATGTTGCTGTAAAGAACTTTCCGATAGCTATCGGGAACTCTTGAACGTTGTGACGCAACATGTTCGTTTCATAATAGTTTGTTTGATTGTTATGATGCAAAGGTACTATGTCGGAGAAGGCTAGAGGTAACATAATTCAGTAGAATAGTTGCACATTTAAGCAATCATCGGTTTTGACTTGTTTTTTGTATTTAATTCGGGAGATGCAGAGTTCTTTTTGCTGATCCGACGTGTGTGATAGGTTAAGGATTAATGACACTATTCTATTCATTGCTGGCAAAGTTTTACGAAATGGCACTGCATCCTGTAGTCGAAAATCGCTATCTTTGTAAGCTTGTCCGTTTCGTTCAGATAAACAATGATTGACCAAATTACAGTAGACAAAATTATCAATGCTGCCCAGATAGTTGAGGTGGTATCCGATTTTGTGACCCTGCGTAAACGTGGGGTTAACTACCTTGGCTTGTGTCCGTTTCATGACGAACGAACGCCTTCGTTTAGTGTTTCTCCGGCCAAAGGTATTTGCAAATGTTTCAGTTGTGGTAAGGGTGGCAATGCAGTCAACTTTATCATGGAGCATGAGCAGTTGTCGTACTATGAAGCGCTGAAATATCTTGCAAAGAAGTACCATATCGAGGTTATCGAAAAGGAACTTTCTGCCGAAGAGATTGCTCAGAAGAACGACAGGGAGAGTATGCTGGCGCTCAATAAATATGCCCAGGGATATTTCTCAAATATTCTGCATCATTCGCCTGAAGGTAAAAATGTGGGGATGTCCTATTTTCACGAGCGTGGCTTTAGAGAAGATATTATCAAGAAATTCCAGCTCGGATATAGCCTCGACCAGCGGGATGCTTTTTCGGCAGAGGCTTTGGGTAAAGGCTACAAGAAGGAGTTTCTGGTAAAAACGGGACTTTCTATTGAACGGGACGGTGGCAAAATATATGACCGCTTTTGGGGCAGGGTGATGTTTCCTGTACATACACTTTCGGGAAATGTCATCGCTTTTGGAGGGCGTATTCTCAAGAAAGACGAGAAGGCTGCCAAATATGTCAATTCGCCGGAATCGGAGATTTACCATAAGAGTAACGAGCTTTATGGTATTTTCTTTGCCAAGCAGTCGATTGTGAAGCATGATCGCTGTTTTTTGGTGGAAGGCTATACTGACGTGATTTCGATGCACCAGTCGGGCGTGGAGAATGTGGTGGCATCTTCGGGTACCTCATTGACCAAGGGACAGATTCGTATGATTCATCGTTTCACAGAAAACGTGACGGTGATTTACGACGGCGACGCAGCCGGTATCAAAGCCTCGATTCGTGGTATCGACATGCTGCTTGAAGAAGGCTTGAATATCAAAGTGGTACTGTTGCCTCCGGGCGAAGACCCCGACTCATTTGCCAAAAGTCAGAATGCTTCCGATTTTATCGCTTACATAGATGCTCATCAGTCCGATTTTATTCGCTTTAAGACCGGACTTCTGCTTGAAGAGGCAGGAAAAGATCCTATAAAACGTGCAGCATTGATTGGTGATCTGGTACGCAGTATTGCCATCATTCCCAACAGCATTATTCGTTCGGTATATGTAAAAGAGTGCAGCAGCCTGTTGGATGTGGACGAGAAACTGCTTTACGCCGAAATAGGAAAGGTTCATCTTGCAAAACAGGAGCGGGAAGCGGTAGCGCCTGCGCGTGAAACTTCAACTCCAGCTCCTTCTCCGGATGCAGAGTCGATGCCAAATACGGGCAATGAGACTCAGAAACCGGTAAGCTATAAGAATCAGGATGAAGAACGCAACATTATTCGCTATTTGGTACGCTATGGAGATCAGGTGCTCTATTATCTGAAGCCGGATGAAGAAAGTGCAGAAGTGCCGGTCACGGTGGGTCAGTATGTGCTTGATGAGCTTGCGCGGGATAACCTGAAGTTTGAGCATCCGCTCTATGTGAAACTACTTGAGCTATTCGAAAATAACGCTTCCAATCCTGGATTTGTGGCCGAACATTTTTTTGGGCAGCATCCGGATCCGCAGGTAAGTCGTCTGGCAACGGACATGTTGGCTGATAAATACGTGCTAAGTAAGATTCATAGTAAAATGTCCAAGATCGAGGAAGAATCGGATCGCCTGATAGAACTGGTACCTCGCGTGATGTTCGAGTATAAGAATAAATTGCTGCTGGAGACAATGAAAGCTAAAATGTCGGAGCTGAAAAAGGCCAACGAACAGAACGACATTCCGTTGCAGGATAAGTTGATGCAGGAGATTGGAACGTTGAACATTATAAAATCACAGTTGGCCAAGACCTTGGGAGAGAGAATTATTCTAAAATTGTAAATAAATCAATGGAAGGATTGGTAATTAAAAGTACGGGCAGTTCGTATTGGGTGCTTCCTGATGACGGATCGGATGTGTTGGAATGTAAGATTAAAGGTACGTTTCGCACAAAAGGCATCCGCACTACTAATCCGGTAGTGGTGGGCGACAGGGTAGTGGTGGAGGAGAAAGATGGCATTCTTGCGCTGATTACCGGCATTTGCGACCGTAAGAATGTGATTATCCGCCGTGCTTCCAATCTCTCCAAGCAAGGCCATATTCTGGCAGCCAATGTCGATCTGGCTGCTCTGATCATTACTATTAAGCTTCCCGAAACTTCCACGATTTTTATCGACCGGTTTTTAGCTGCCGCTGAATCTTACAGAGTTCCGTCCGTGTTGGTTTTCAACAAAACCGATCTCTATGGGGAGGACGATCTTCGATACCTTGATGCGCTGATTGCTTTGTATGAAAATATCGGGTACAAATGTTTCCGCATTTCGGCGCTGAACCGGGAAGGAATTGAGGAATTGAAGTCGGAACTGCAAGGCAGGATCACTCTGCTTTCAGGAAATTCGGGCGTGGGAAAATCAACACTTTTGAACGTGTTACAGCCCGATGTAGAGGTGAAAACCGGTGATATTTCGGGGTATCATAACAAGGGAATGCATACCACCACGTTTTCCGAAATGTTGCCATTGCCCGAAGGTGGTTTTATTATCGATACTCCGGGGATCAAAGGTTTTGGTTTGCTGGAGGTTACACCCGAAGAGGCCGGACACTATTTTCGTGAAATCTTCGAGACCTCTCAACATTGCAAATTCTACAACTGTACCCATACACACGAGCCGGGCTGCGCTGTTATTGAGGCAGTAGAAAATCTGGCTATTAATCCCTCACGTTATCATAGTTATCTGAGTATTATCGAGGAAATTACGCAGGGGAAGTATCGGTAACCAATCAATTCGACGGCTTGAAATTGGCTCCGATATAATCACCGATTCCGAATTTTTTCTTCATCACCGGTTTGTCGGTTTGCCGTACCTGTTTGTGGATTTCAAGCGGTTGTTTCTTTTGCACCATATTGGTAAGGAACTCTTCTATTTCTCCAATATTTGAAGTCATAGGTGTCTGGGCAATTTCATGCGCGGCATTCTCAACATCGTAGAAATAATAAGGACTTTTCAGTTTGTCAAACTGTTCCGCCAGATTTTTCGACCCGTAGAAACCAAATTTGAGAATTCGTACTTTGTTGTAAGGTACATTGCTGTCCGCATCTCCGTGAAAGAACTGTATGGGAGACGGCTGCTTGTCCCAGTGTAAAGCTCCTTTGGTACTGAAGATGGCTCCGGCAAAGGAGATCACGCCAGCATACCGAAAATTTTCCGGAAGCTTTTTAATTAATTCGTTCCCCGAACAGAGGTAATATTCGGCCTGGAGAACAGAAACGGCTCCGGCGCTAGATCCGTTGATAACGATGTTGTTAGGTTCAATTTTCCAGTCGTTGGACTTGTTCAAAATAAACCGGGTGGCGTCATAAAGATCGGCAACTGCCGTATCAATCGCATTTTCGAGAAGGTGCGGGAATTCCAATTTCCTTACCTTTTCTCCTTTACGCATACGCTCGGCGACGGGTTTCAACCCCAGACGATAGTCAATGGAAAAAACAGAATAGCCTTTTTCTGCCATTTTTTCAAAATAAGCGGTATATCCTTTCCAATCGCGATGACCGCCGACAAACCCACCTCCAAACATGAAAAGCAGACAGGGTTTGTTACTCTTTGAACTGTCCTGTATCGCCTCGTAGCGATCAAGACGTAGGGTATCGGCACCTTTGATGGCATAAACAAAGGTAGTCTTCGTTACCAGAGCAAAAGCCGTTGCAGTGAAGAATAACGAAACGATTGAGACAAAGAAAATACGTTTCATAGGCAAAAGATTAATTAATCAATGCGCTTCCAGCCAGTTTTGTCCGACGCCAACATCCACTTTCAGAGGAACGGAAAGTGATAAGGCGCTTTCCATTTCGCGGGTCACGATGCTTTTTACGATGTACAGTTCATCGTGTACCACGTTGAAGTTCAATTCGTCATGTACTTGCAGAATCATCTTCGAGCGTAGTTGTTCTTCACGGAACCGACGACTGATATTGACCATTGCAATTTTGATGATGTCGGCAGCTGTTCCCTGAATCGGCGCATTGACGGCATTTCGCTCGGCAAAACCACGCACGTTGGCGTTGTGCGAATTGATATCCGGCAAATAGCGTTTGCGGTGTAGCAAGGTTTCTACCCAGCCGTCCACACGAGCCTTCGCGATGCAATTATCCATGTACTCTTTTACTTGAGGATAAGTGGCAAAATAACCGTCAATCAGCTCTTTGGCTTCGCCGCGGGGAATGCCCAGGCGGTCGGAAAGACCGAAAACGGAAATGCCGTAAATGATTCCGAAATTGGCAGTCTTGGCTTTACGACGCATGTCGGAAGTAACCTCCTCCAGCGGAAGATGATATATTTTGGCTGCGGTTGCCGCATGAATATCTTGTCCTGATTTGAACGCGTCAATCATATTGGCATCCTGACTCAGATGCGCCATAATGCGGAGTTCGATCTGTGAATAGTCGGCAGATAAGAAATGGCAATCGGGTTCGGCGATGAAAGCCTTTCGGATCTCTTTACCCTGCTCATCGCGGATAGGAATGTTTTGCAGGTTCGGATTGCTCGAACTGAGGCGTCCGGTAGCAGCTACAGCTTGGTTGAAAGACGTGTGAACCTTGCCTGTTTTCGGGCATATAAGAGCCGGTAGAGCATCGATATAGGTGCTCAGTAGCTTTTTTAGGCCGCGATATTCAAGGATTTTCTCCACAACAGGGTGCTTCCCTCTCAACGATTCCAGAATCTCTTCATTGGTAGAGTATTGTCCTGTTTTAGTCTTCTTGGCTTTTTCGATTATCTTCAGACGGTCAAACAACACTTCGCCCACCTGTTTGGCCGAGCTAATATTGAACTCCATCCCGGCCATGGTGTGCACCTCTTTCTCAATGTTCAGCATGTCGTTCGTCAGAATTTCGGACGACTGTCTCAATGCAACATCATCGAGTAGTACACCGTTTTGTTCCATTTCCGCCAGCACCCGCATCAAAGGCATCTCAATATCGAAGAGCAAGGATTCCAGACCGTTTTCTTTTATTTTCGGTTCGAGTTGTTGTTTCAGACGGAAAGTGATGTCGGCATCTTCGGCAGCGTAATCGGTAATCTTTTCGAGAGGAACCTGACGCATAGTGAGCTGATTTTTTCCTTTAGGGCCAATCAGTTCGTCAATATGGATGGTTTTGTAGGAGAGCATAATCTCCGCCAGATAGTCCATGTTGTGGCGCAACTCAGGTTGCAACAGGTAATGGGCAATCATGGTGTCGAAAAGCTTCCCTTTGATCTCAACGCCGTAGTTGGCCAGCACCAGCAGGTCGAATTTCATGTTTTGCCCGATCTTCTCAATCGCTTCATTGGCAAAGAAAGACTTGAATTCATCCACTATTTGCTGCGCCTCTTGCTGGTCGGCCGGTACGGGCACGTAGTATGCTTCGCCCTCTTTCCAGGCAAACGACATGCCCACCAGTTTGGCAGAGAACACATCCAGCGAATCGGTTTCGGTATCGAAGCAGACGGAGCTTTGTTGTGAAAGATTCTTTATCAAAGCATAACGTTCCTCAGCCGTAGAAGCTGACTGGTACGTATGGGGGGTATTTGCAATCGTTGCCAGATGACTGTAAGCCGATGCAGTTACTTCAATTTCATGTGTTTCTGGATTTACGTCGCCGAAGAGAGACGTCTGTTGCGTGTCTACTTTGGGGGTATTTTTGCTTGTTGGTGTTTGGGTCGCCGATAAATTTTTGCGGGTAAGGAGTGTCCTGAATTCAAGATCAGCATAGAGTGCTGCGAGTTTTTCTTCGTCAGGTTCTTCCAGCACCAGCGATTCCTCGTGCAGTTCAATAGGCACATCTATTTTGATAGTTGCCAGAAAGCGAGAAAATTCGATCTGTTCTTTATTGTTTTCAATTTTGTCTTTGATTGCACCTTTCAGCTTATCTGTATTTTGAAGCAGGTTTTCAATACTACCGAATTCCTTGAGCAGTTTTACGGCCGTTTTTTCTCCTACGCCCGGGCATCCGGGAATATTGTCCGAAGCATCGCCCATCAGACCGAGCAAGTCGATGACTTGTTCATGACTGTCGAGGTCGAATTTTGCTTTCACTTCTTCAGGTCCCATGGTTTCAAATCCTCCCGAATGTTTTGGGCGGTACATGAAAATATGGTCAGACACCAGCTGTCCATAATCTTTGTCAGGAGTCATCATAAATACATCGTACCCGGCAATTTCTGCTTTCTTTGCAAGTGTACCGATCACGTCATCGGCCTCAAAACCGGCCACCTGAAGAACCGGAATGCGGTAGGCTTCGACGATTTCTTTGATAATGGGAACGGCTTTGCGAATGTCTTCCGGGGTCTCTTCCCGTTGTGCTTTGTAGTGTTCATAGGCTTCGTGGCGAAAAGTTGGTCCCGACGGATCGAACACAACGGCTATATGCGAAGGAGTTTCGCGTTTCAACACATCTTCCAGTGTATTGACAAATCCCAGGATGGCAGAGGTGTTCATTCCTTTGGAATTGAAACGCGGGTTTTTGATAAAAGCGTAATATGCTCTGTATATTAGTGCGTAAGCGTCGAGAAGGAATAGGCGCTTTGACGTATCGTTAGGGTTGTTTTCCATGTGTGGAGTTATAATTATAATTTATCCCGATAGCTATCGGGGTTACGATTTACGATTGAAACCTGTTGTTACAGATTCCATTTTCAAATCTTCAAATGATCAAGGTTTGTATCCCGACTGTTCCAGTATTTCCTGATAGTTGTTGTTGGCCATCAGTTCGGGAAGCGTTACTTTGGTGTGACGGTCCATGTATTGCTTTATGACTTGCCAGCCTATCCAGATTCCCACACGTCCCGGCGATTCCTGCGAAACGGCGGAGGTAAACGGAGCATCGTTCAGGTAAGCAGTAGAAAGCATCGGGTCGGAGCTGAACAGTTGACGGTTGTCCATAATGTTGAGCCACATCGATTTTTCGTTGTCCTTGCACCATTGCATCTGGGCTTTGGTGTAACCCATCAACACGTCAGGCTGTTCGTTGGGCATCAGCACCGAAAGCACGAACATGATTTTTCCACGGGATAGCATGTTGTCCAGAAATTTATCGGAGTAAGGTTGCTGGAATTCAGTCATCAGGAAAGCCGTTACGAAGTCGGGAGCTACCTTTTCGCGACGCATGTTATAGCGAAGATAATCGTACACGCCGGCTTTTTGGTAACCATAGTATTTTTCTCCAAGATAATTATCAACGCTCAGCGAAATGATGTTTTCATCCACCACCAACGATTGGTTGAACATGGATACGTGCAGGTAGAGTTGCGGAATTTTCTTATCAGGGAAAAAGTAGTGAATGCGCTTGAAGGCATCGGTTACTTTGGCCTGAATATCAGAAATATCTGCATATTGCCTGAGCGATTCGCGAAATACACCTCTCACGACCGTATCCTTCAGAAACATTTTGGACAGTGCAAGCATCTGGTCGTTATCACCCTTGTTGAGCTGCATGATTTTGCTGAAATAAAGATCAACGTAGGCCGATCCGTATTTTTGTTTCAGGCTCTCAATGGCTTCTTTTACATGTGTAGTGTCCTGTGCATACAGATCCTTGTCAAAGCGGTGGATAGGCACATTGAGAGAAATTTTATCGACATCTACGTCGAACCGTCCATGATGTTTGCACCCGGTGAGCACTAATATTGCACAAATAAAGGGGATCAATAATTTATAACGATGCATGATAGAATGAACTTTTAATCGTTTAAGTGTTCGTTTTTATGGAAGTGCCACTTCTGCTATAACGGGATAGTGGTCTGAATATTTTACATGAGCAACCCGCGATGAGATAGGGCGGAAAGATGGATCCACCATGATGTAATCGATACGGAATGGAAACAACTTGTGGCTGTAGGTGTTGCCATATCCGGTTCCCACGGTGGCATATGTGTCCAGCAAATCTTTTTTGATTTTAGTGTAGGTATACGATACCGGTACGTCATTAAAATCGCCGCAAACCACAACAGGGTAGGGCGATTCGGCGATTGTTTTTGCCACGATGTCGGCTTGTTTTGCCCGGACATTATAGGCTTCGTTCATTTTAGAGGAGAACTTCAGAACAACATCCCGGAACAGGTGTGAATTGAAGTCTCCCACAAGATCTTCATAGTGCTTTCGTTCGTCCATCGTAAACTTATACGATTCCATATGATGGTTGAAAATGCGTATTGTTTTGGAATTAACGGTTATATCGGCATAAATTGTCATGTAGTAACCTTTCGAAAACTGGCAAATTCCTTTGTAATCGATAGGATACTTTGAGAAAATGGCAAGACCTTCGCCAAAAGTCTCTTCCGAAACAGAATAATGAATGAAATGATAGGGGTATTTCCGGAGTCCTTTCAGCACGTTCTTTTCGGTGGTTTTTCCCGACTTGTTGTAAACATAAAACTCCTGAAAACAAACAACATCCGGATTCTTTCTGTTTACAAAATTAAGCAGGCTGTCCATCGTACTTTTTTTGGAAGGAGAGAACTGGCGGAATGCGTCAATATTGTAGGTCATTACCTTGAGTTTGGTGACTTCCTCATTTACTGAAGGCTTGATCAGGTGAATCGGGAACGTATTGCATATGTTGTTGATACAAAGAAAACTGGCTACTAAAGAGATGAAAAGAGCTTTCCATTTTCTGCAAAACAGCCAGAAGAGCATGAAAGCGAAGTTAACAGCCAGAATGAAAGGGAAGAAAAGCCCGAAATAAGCGAATACCAACCAGTGAGCGGGACTCACCATGGTAGTCAGTTTGCCGAGCAGCATGGCAGCAGCGGCAATAACGTTTAAAGTAACAAATAGTATTTTGATGCTTTGTCTCATGAAATCGGCAATTGTTCAAACGGGGAATTGTTGAAGCTGGATAATCTGAAGTTTAAAGAGTAATTACCCTCTGTTTTTACATTCTCAAATTAGCTCCGCTGAAAGTTGTTTCCCACATTTTCAAATTGTTATTTGTTACTGCGGTCGAATAAAGTCTTTTTTTCGTCGCCGGAAAGGCTGCCGTATCCCGAACGCTTTATCTTCTCGAGAATGCGGTTCAGTTCTGCGTCGTTATCCCGTTTCTCCTGACGGTATTCTTTATCTGTTTTTGGACGGGTGCCTGTCACTTTGAACTTGCGGGGTTTCCGTTCGAACAGCGAAATTATTCTGTCAATAAAAAGATTGAACTGCCGTGTGATATCTTTGCCGGCTCTCATTCTTTTTGCAAACCCAAAACCGAGCAAAGCGCCTCCGATATGAGCAAGTTCTCCGCCGGCATTGTTTCCTGTAACACTCAGTAAACTAATTAGAAAAGTGATGATGGCAATGTATTTCAGCTTTATTCTACCCAGTAGAAACAAAGATACAACGTAATCAGGAGAATATGTAGCCACAGCAACGATAATTGCCATAATAGAAGCGGAGGCTCCCAATAAAAGAGTACTATCCTTTACCAGAGCAAAATACGGGAACAAATTGAATGCTGCTATGTACACAACAGCACCGGCAATACCTCCGAAGATATAAACTCCGAACAATTGTTTGGGAGAAAAACACAAGAGAAACAGTTGGCCAAATCCGAACAGACACAACATATTAAACAGGATATGCAGAATATCCGTATGCAAAAACATGTAGGTGATTACTGTCCAGGGGCGAATGGCCAGCGCGGTCAGGTTTGAAGGAAGTTCGAGAAACGACAGCCATACAGGAGCTTCAACCGCGCACAATTTCAATACGATAAGTGCCAGTTGGACAACAATGAAAGTGCCAACGTTGACGTAAATCAGTTTTTTCAGCATGGTAGCCTGCTGAAATGAACGGTTAAAATCGTTTATCAGGGACATGGTTAGAAAAAATTATTTCTGTTTCGTGCCGACCGTTTCCACACCAGAATCAGTATCAGTCCAAATAAGGCACCTCCAAGGTGGGCAAAGTGTGCCACATTATCGCCTGAAAAACTGGCAACGCCCATAAATAGTTCAATAAGAGCATATACGGGAACAAAATACTTTGCTTTGATAGGTATCGGTAGGAAGAGCAACATCATCTTTGCATCGGGAAATACCATGGCAAAAGCAAGCAGGATACCGAAAATAGCTCCTGAAGCCCCTACAGTTAAGGGTTCAATGCCTCCAAAGTTTATATTTGTGATGGCACTTCCTATTTGTGGGTAGATACTCAGACTCCACATCACTTCCTGAGTGAGTGCCGCCCCTATTCCTGTAAAAATGTAAAAAAACAAAAAACGTTTGCTACCCCATACCTGTTCCAATACCGGACCGAACATGAAAAGACCGAACATGTTAAAAAAGATATGATCGAACGATGCATGCTGGAACATGTAGGTGAGTAGTTGGTATGCATGAAAGTCTTTCGATTGCCAGTAATGCAGGCCCAATGCCGTGTTTACATCGATGTTTGCAGCGCCCGGAAGTACTACACTGGCAAGCCAAAATAAGAAATTTATGACCAGTAAATTGAGAATTACCGGCGGAAATGAAGGCGAAATGGACGATTTATAGTCTGTCATAATAGAAAATTTGGAACAAAAATAGAGAAAAATGAGCCCCTTTTATGCTTTTAAACATGTTTTTTGGATAAACTCAATCTTTTTTTGTAAAAAAAAGGTTGTTGAGTTGTTTTGTTAAGGGAATGTTTTATCTTTGCAAACAATATTTGGGATTTGACCCGCTGTTTTCTAACCATTTTAAAACTACAAGTATGAATAAAGGTGAATTAGTTAATGCTATTGCTGCTGAAGCCGGCTTAACAAAAGCTGATGCTAAAAAAGCATTGGATGCAACTGTTGGTGCTATTACCGCTGCTTTAAAAGGTGGTGACAAAGTTAGCCTGGTAGGTTTTGGAACTTTCTCTATTGTTCAAAAGGAAGCTCGCAAGGGAATCAATCCAGCTACTAAAAAACCTATTGACATTGCAGCTAAAAAAGTTGCTAAATTCAAAGCCGGTGCTGAATTGGCTGAAGCAGTTCAATAGTCTTTACCGAAAACTTACAATAGAGGCTGGCCGATATGTATCGGACAGCCTTTATTTTTTTCGTTACCTGCTCTATTCTACAAGTAAAAATGGTGTCATTTAGTGAAAGAACGCATCCAGTTTTCGCACTGAATCACTCATACAGAATACTATAACGTGGTCATTCGCCTGAATGGTGGTATTCCCGTTTACGGTAATTCCTTTGCCATCACGGATAAGACCGCCAATATTCACATTGTTTGGCAAATCAAGATCTTTTACGCTGCTCTGCGTCACTTTCGATCCCTCTTTGACGACAAATTCCATTACGACAGCTTCCACGTTTGTCAGACATTTCACATTCGAAATATTGGCATTCAGTGTAAGCTGGTATATATGACTTGCCGTGAGCAGTTTCTTGTTGAGAATGGCGCCAATGTCCAGACTTTCAGACATGGGGATGTATTCGATATTCTCAATTTCCGCAATCGTTTTTTTGATGCCGAAACGTTTTGCTACAGAACAAGCCAGAATGTTTGTCTCTGAGTTATCAGTCAGCGCAACAAAGGCATCCATATCTTCAATATCTTCTTCCTTCAGAAGTTCCACATCACGGCCATCACCATTGATGACCAATATGTTGTTCAGTCTCTCTCCAAGTGCGTGACTTTTGTCTTTGTCAATCTCTATCAGTTTCACGCGCATGTGATCTGGTAGTTGAGCGGCCGTACATTCAGCAATGCGGCTTCCTCCCATTATCATGATGTTCTGAACTTCATATTCCACTTTCCCTGCCTGTTTGCGTACAAAATCGAGTTCTTCGGGCGAGGTAATGAAGTACACTAAATCGTTTGGCAGAACCTGATCGCTTCCTTTTGGAATAATGGTTTGATCCGGGCGTTTGATGGCAACTACCCGGTAACGGGCGTGATCGAAATATCCGGACGAGAACTGTTTGTTAACAATTTCCGCATTCGAGCGTACCTTGATTCCAACCAGTAACATAGTTCCGTTCTCAAAAGCCATGTATTCACGAAGCCAGGTTGCTTTCAGAGCGTTAATGATCTCTGCGGCAGCCAGATGCTCAGGATAAATCATGGAACTGATTCCGAGTTTATGGAAGAAATCTTTGTTTTCCGGTAGCAAATATTCACTGTTGTCAATACGCGACAATGTCTTTTTTGCACCCAGTTCGGAGGCTAACACGCAAGCCGTTATATTTTCCGTTTCGGAAGGAGTAACAGCCACAAAAAGATCCGCGTTTTCCACTCCGCTTTCTTTCAAACTGGCAATTGAGATGGCTTTCCCCGCTACTGTTTTAATATTTAATGCGGTTTTGAGTTGCTTCAGCTTTGCTTCATTGGCATCCAGTACCGTTATGTCCTGACTCTCCTGAGAGAGAATCTTGGAGAGATGGGAACCGGTTTCTCCAGCGCCTGCAATGACTATTTTCATAGTGTAATGTGGTTTGAATGTCGGAGTTTACATCTAAGCATCTTTTCTTCTCAATGAAGAGAGGTGGAAAAATGTAATGCCGAATCAATGGTTATTTTGGTTAGGTATTGGCTACAAAGTTACTCATTTTCCACGCTTAATGCAAAATCGATGAGAGAAGGATATGCGAAATCGGCAAGTGAAGCATAGGCTGGAGATTCTTTTTTTATTAGCACAGTGGTCATGCCCAGCTGTTTGCCAAATTCGATGTCACTTTTGCTATCGCCAGCCATGATGCTCTGAGAAAAATCTATTTCCGGGAAATCTTGTTTTGCCTGCAAAGCCATTCCTCCGTTGGGTTTTCGACAGGGATGATCCTCATGCAGCGCTGTGCAGTAATAGATCGCGTCGATGTGTCCTCCATGTTCTTTGATACCGGATAGCATAAATTCGTGAATCGCGTGCAGGGTCTCTTCGTTCAGCTTGCCTTTGCTCACGCCCCGCTGATTGGTAACGATAATGATGCGATTGAATCGTTTCGAAAGTATGGCCAACGCTTCGGACACTCCCGGCAGAAACTCGAACTCGTCTATGTTTTTTACATAGTCATTGGGACGGTGAACATTGATTACACCATCCCGGTCGAGAAACAGAAATTGCTTCTCTTTTAATTTATTGCCGGTATTTCCCATTGTGCTTTTTCATAATCGGAAGGAATTCCGATGTCGATGAAGTAGGCATCTTCGACATATCCTCCAACGTTGTTTTTATTGGCTTCAACGACAAGGTAATCCTGTTCGAGAGAAAATTTATCAGGCATCTTTTTAAGAGCCTCTTTGTTCAACACGAACACACCTCCGTTGATGAGCCCGTTTGTACAAAATTGTTTTTCGCGGAATGCGGTAATATATTTTCCATCCAGCGTTACGCTTCCATAGCGGTCGAAATCATACATTGGTTTCAGGCCAAGTGTAACGGAACAACCGCTTTCCTGATGAGTCTTGAATAACTCACGTATATTTAACGAGAAAAGCGTGTCGCCGTTAACTACCAGTGCTTTATTATCAGTGACTTTCTCCAAGGCAAATTTAACTCCACCTCCTGTTCCGAGCGGTTCTTCCTCAACGACAATTTCAACTTCCAGCGGCGTACTGAAGGAGTGCAACCACTCTTCTACCAGTTCGTGTCTGTAGCCGAGCGATAGAATCACTTTGCTGATACCACCTTTATGCAGATAGTCGAACAGGTAGGCCAGAAAGGGAAGTTCCCGTATCGGAGCCAGACATTTAGGCCGGTCGTTGACCACGCTTTGTAACCGGGTACCAAATCCGCCGGCAAGGATTATACATTCCATAATATTGAGTCGACAGTAGTCGATGACTGTTGATTTCGAAAAATGATTATTTGTTGAATCAGATACAATTTCATTTGCACTTTGTTTCTATCCGAAAAGTTGCTCTTCAACTAACTGGCAAATGATGTGTCCAACTGTGATATGAGCCTCCTGAATGCGCGGAGTGTCATTGCTCGGAACCCCAATCCAAAAATCGGACAGAGGAGCCATTTTTCCTCCTTTTTCGCCGGTTAGTCCAACTGTGGTTACCCCTTTTTGACGGCAAACCTCAAATGCCTTGACAATGTTTTCGGAACTCCCCGAAGTGGAAATGCCTACCAGCACATCTCCAGTGGCAAACGAACTGGCAATTCGCGCGTAGGCCTCGTTGTATCCGTAGTCGTTCGCAACGGCGGTGAGGTAAGAGGTGTTGCAGTGCAAGGCTTCCGATGGAAGGATAGGGCGGTCTATGTAAAACCGGCCGGAGAACTCTGCAGCCAAATGTTGCGCGTCGGCGGCGCTGCCTCCATTGCCACAAAAATAGACACGGTTGCCATTTCGGAAGGCCTCGGTCATTATTCCGGCTATCCGGACGATGGCATCCGTTATTACCGCATCATCCGCAATCGCTTCTTTGACCCTGGCAGAGGTCTGTAATATATGTTGTATTTTAGAAATCATTTTTGTTATTTATCCTTCCTACTCTCAACTCTTAACTCTTAACTCATTTATAATTCACCATTAATAATTATCTCAGATGCTCCATGTATAGAGGCCATCATCAACAAATGTATAACGCACGATATGACCTTCAAACTTGTTCAATACTTTTTCTACGCCGTATTTGGCATTGTCGGGACAGTAGAACATCATAAAGCCGCCACCACCCGCACCTGATATTTTTCCTCCCAAAGCGCCTGCTTTTTTGGCTTCCGTGTAAAGCTCTTCTATCATCGGGGTGCTGATGCCGTGTGCCATCTGTCGCTTATAGGCAAAACCCTCGTCTAAGATATGGCCAATGTCGTGTATTTTGCCCGTCAGCAGGGCATTTTTCATGTCCAGCGCTTGTTGTTTCAGCTTGTGCATAGCTTCGACGGAGTGTTTATTATTACTTTTGACGTTCTTTTGCTGTTCTTCGATGATCGCTGACGAATAACGGCTTTGGGCAGTATAATAGAGCAACATGTTGTGTTCCAGTTCGCGCAGGTATTTGTGCCCGATGCGCAGGGGATTCACAATGACCTTATCATCGGCAAAAAACTCCATGTAGTTAACGCCTCCGAAAGTAGCGGCGTACTGATCCTGCTTGCCACCTGCCATTCCCAGATCGACGCGTTCTATATCGTAGGCCAGACGGGCAATCTCGTAACTCCCCAACGGTAGCTTGAACCATTCGACGAAAGCTCCGATAATGGCCACGGCCAGCGTTGACGACGTACCTAAGCCCGACCCCGCGGGAGCATCCACAAAAGTGCTGAGCCGGAATCCGTGATGCTGGCGCATAAAATCCTTGCGGATACGTTTGTAAATGCCTTTGTGTAATGGAAGCAGGCTGTCAATTACAATTTCGTCATCAAGGCTCAGTTCCACGTATTCATTACGGTCGAGGGCTTCCAGAATAACTTTTGGCTGCTTGAGGGGTTCTACCGTGGCGTGAGCGTAAAGAGAAATGGTGGCATTCAGGATTGCGCCTCCGAACAGATCAGAGTAGGGACTTACGTCGGTACCTCCTCCGGCCAGACCGAGACGAAGAGGTGCTTTAGAGCGATGGAGCATAGAGAATAAATAAAATGTGCCTTAGAGATATTGTTTAATAATATTCTAAGGCACAAAAATAGGGAAAATATCTTCAGGTTTGTTATGTCGTATTTATTTAAAAGAACATCAGTTTTTTGTCCCAGAGAGACTAATGATTAAGAGTCCCGCATGCAGAGTAGGAAAATTATGCAACCAATCCTGAACAAGGAATCAACGGTCAACGACCAAAGGAGTTAACAGGACGAAGAGACGATAAGACATCTTAATGAATAACTAAACAGCCATTCCTTCAGAAAATTATGTTGTTTTTAGTAGTGGGTCAGAATCCCCCGTTTGCGGAGGGTGATCATACAGCTGGTGGAGTTGCCGTAAAGCTTTCCGAAGTCTGCTGCCAGAGAACAACCTGCCTCCAGCCCGTAGAAACGGGGGAACGATTTGTGTACTTCTAGTAGCAGAGAAGTATTTCTGATCATGGAAGGGAAAGGGGCGTAATAAGCTCCGTAGTTCTTACTGAAGGAGGCCAACAGCAGATAGCTGTATCCAGACAGTTCTCCTTCAGCTCCGAAATGATGTACCTGCACCCGGCTGTTCAATGTATAAATCATACCGTTTTGGTTATAAAAAGGAGAAGATATAAAAGGTGTTCCGATTGTCCGGTTAAAATAGTTCCACCCCGATTGATAAAGAAAATTCGCAAAATAATCATCACTACCACCATATACGATTCCATCTTTATCATGAAAAGGACCTGACTGGTCGGTGGTCCGGAGGTACTCATAAAGAATACCCTTTAGGAAACGGAACCGTTCTGTTCGCAATGTAACCCCCCACAATCCGTCCGGGGCATTCATCGTAGTGCCGATTAATTCAATGGGACCGTCTTCCGAAATATTTTGCCAATAGGCACTTAAATTGACCACTCCCAGTCGGGCTTCCAACTTCAGATTTTGTGAAATAATGTGGTTGCCGAGGGCATTTATCCGATCTCCTTCATTTGCTGTCGCTCCACCACTCTCACCAGTTACTATTCGGATAAAATCACCGAATCCCTCCGGTTGTCTTCCCTGATCGGCGTTGTAACCGCCCCATTGTGCCACATGATCGATGCCGTATGAAACATGTATTGGCAACCGGCCTCCGACCCTGAAGTATCCGTAGAGGTGGTGCAGGTAAACTCCCTTCATATAGGTGTTGTCGGTAAACCAACCGTGGGCAATAGCCCCTTTCACCTCCAGCAATCCGAAAGTGTAGGGTAGGGGAGTGAAGTGTTCTATGCCGGCCGTTATTTTTGGCATGGGGCGTGCATTCTTTGAAAAGAGGATTCCACCGCACGACAATACCGAATCCTGACAGCCCGGGTATTCTTCCCTTTGGCCGAACACCAGGTCTAATGCCGACAGTTTTCCCTGCACATAAAGTTCCTGAAACCGGGCATCGGTTTGTTTGTAGTCGGTTTGCAGTAACAAGGTCGCTTTGTAGCCGTATTTTAATAGTTGCGGAGCATTACCCGGTTCTTTGCAGACTCCGACAAGAATGTTGGTGCTATTAGGAGAAGAGAGCACTGAGCCGTATCGGATACTTTGTTGCCAGAAAGGAGCATACTTACCGGACGAAGTGAGAGTCATCAGTTGTAGATCGTACTGCAGGCTATCCTTTTGCGCAAATAAAGGAGTGATAGCGTATAAAATAAAAAGCAGAAAGCTAAGTCGTTGTTGCATTTGAGTAATTAGTAACAATAAGTACCAGGTATTTTACCTGCATAAGCAGCTTGTACTCTTTCCCGTCGTTATGGTGTAAAGCTCCAGAAGCTGTTCACCAGTCCGTTATCATCTTCTCCAAGTCCCAGATAAACGGTTCCGTTGATGGTAAATGCCACTGCGTTCTCCCTTTTTCCGTTGGGTATCTCTCCCCGGTCGATCCACTGGTTTGCAGACGGATCATACTCTTTTACATCTGCCCGGAGATATTGGTTGGCGGTAACCGAACCTCTCCAGTAACGACCGGCACACACGAAATAACGATCGCCTACCGCAATGGCAAGGGTATTTTGTCGTCCATGGTCGGGCATGGGTTGTCGTTGTTTCCAGCTATCGGTCCCAGGGGAATATTCCCACCAGTCGTTATAACTCTTGCATTGGTATCCGGTTCCGAAATAGCAATGGTTGTCTCCGTTACAGGCTACTGCTATTTCACGGCTTTCGCCCATAAACATATTGAGGGGCATCCATCGGTCTTCTGCAGGGAGATATTTCCAGAACTTACAGGTAGAGCCATTACCGTTGAATCCCGAACCGACATAAATTTCATTGTTATAGACAAAGCTGGCGCAGGCATCCGTAAATTTACTCGGGAAGTCTGCCTTACGCGTCCATTGGTCGTAATTCGGATCATATTGCCAGAAGTCGGTAGCATAGTTAGCGCTGTCTGCATATCCTCCTGCTAAACCTAAGTATCCCAGTCCAATATAAGCATATCCGTTTGCTACAGCTGCAATCGCTTTGACCCGTGCTTTACCGGGAAAACTGTTTCTTTTCGTCCAGTTATTGGTTGCCGGATCGTATTGCCAGCAATCGTTGAGGAAAGAGCCGTTGCGGTTGCGTCCTAATGCGACATATCCTTTGCCAGCTATTGCAAAGGCGATGGCCGAGGCTCTCCCGCCATCGGGAATGGTGTTTTTTTGTATGTAAGTGAACGGCATTCTTTCTAATAGCTTTTCATTGTTACAGGCAATGAAAAGCAGGATGGGAATGGCGATATATATAGATAGTCTGAGAAATTTCATTTTGACACTAATGATAAATAATGGTCAGGATCTAGGGATTATGAACTGGAAATCAGAAGGCAAACATCAATAGAGCAACCAAAGTACTAAAAACTGTGTACTGAATCCTGAATACTCTTCCTCATCTCAGGTTCTGATGTCCTGCCAACAGCCATTCCCGAATCTCCGATTTTTGTTTCCTGGATTCCTCTTTCATGCTGACTTTGAAAAACAACCAGAAATTGAGAGCGGCAAACCAAAGAATAGCCAGAAGCCCACCGGCAAAGCCTCTCATCAGGCTGCCCTTGGTTTTTCCCAGATGTTGTTTTTCGAGAGGATAGGTGGGTGTGTCGATTCCTTCACTCCCGTACTTGGTATCAGTTGTATCCATTTATCAAACTCCCCAAATCTTGAACTGAATGGAGCTTTTTAATATCATTTTTATCAAAGCCATAAAAGGCCGTAAAAGTATAATGTGGATCGATGCTCGGGCATCCTCTATAACCATGATCACCAGTCAGAATAATTCGATATTTATGTAAGCTTGCAATCACGTTTAGAAGAGAAGATAACTTGATATTTGTAAATTTCCAATATGCAAGATAGTGTTTTGGGTTATTGTCTTGATCTTTGAATTTAATTATCGGACTAAATACCATTGGACCATGTGGCATAAGAAGGTGAACATAAACAAATTGTTTCTTTTGAAGATTTGCCCGTAATGTATCAATAAGCGTGTTTAAAATATATTTATTATGATGCTCTACAGGGTTAAAACTTAAAGCTTCAAGGCTTAAGGGCCTGCCTTGTATAGCAGGATATATGGTTTTGTTGACCAGTAATTCTGTAAATGTCTTGGGATAAATATAGAACAGTCTATTGATAGGCTTGCTCTTGCCAAAGTCAAAAATTCCATAATTAATAATGCTAGTGTTTTTTTTACTAAGGCTATCTGCCAGGGTACATTTGATTAGTTTTTCGGTGCCAATCACATTTATTGACATTTTAGAAAAATTTTTCTCATTCGATAAATTGAAATTAAACAGAGAACTCAGGCTGGATATTGTCGAAATCTCGTGTGAAAAAAAATGATTTTTTACGATCCAACCTTTCTTTTTTAAGTTGTTTGAAAAATAATAAAGGCTGCTGTCTTTGAATATTTTGACAAGGCCGTCAGGAGAGTTGTACTCGTCTGTGATAATTAATATTGTTGGTTTATATTCAGAGCAAGCAGATTTAATAGGGATGCATCGATTGGAGATACTGGTTATTTCTTTCGAATGACTGCTGTTTGTGAAAAAAATAAAGATAATTACACAAAAGAGGATGGCAAAAAAAGTATTCTGAATGAATATGTTTTTCCCCCTTTTCAACGCCACTAAAAATTCAAGAGAAAACACAATCAGGCTGACTATTAGTAAAATTACTCGCCCCCTGATTATCACGCTATGAAATTTTTCGTTTTGCCATCGAACTACAAAATCTTCCACATAATACCCAAACCAAAATATAATAAAAGAACTGACAATAAAAATCGAGATTATCTTTAGAAGTAAGTAATTGCTTCGGTATAATTTACTGACGAGCCACTGAATTATCAAAAGTAAGATAACAAATGCAGTGAACTTAATATTGTTGAAGTAGGGAGAACTATATATGTCACCCCAGTTAAACGCAAAATAAGCAAACGTGATGAAGATAACAGAAGGTATATTCTTATCAAACAATTCTGCAAAGAGTTTTGCAACACTCTTTTTTAACCAACGTTCTTTTTCCATAAATATAAAATTCTTTTGGAACCAGGAATAACAGTCTTGTCCATCATTTCAAAGGACTCATTAAATGTTTGAACAAAATTCTCCTCCGTGTAATCATTAAATGTTGATTCTCTGCCCGACATTAATATTTTTACTTTTTCGTCATCACGTGGAATAAATTCAATGATGACGTATTTGCTGCTAAACTTCGATAGCATCTCCGATACCTGATCCATGCTCATATAGCTGCTGATACACAAATGGTGTATTAATGCCAAACATAATACCACATCACATTGAGTGCGTTCAAATAGAGAATCTAACTCTTTGTTCAAAATCCCTAATGATGGGGTCGGTTCGGATAACTCTCCGACAAGGACATTGATATTTTTAATATTTTCATCTACAGTCATTTTTTCAATTAAGTCAACACAGTGTTGATCGCTTTCAATTGCAATAACTTCTTCTGCGAGTTTGGATGAAATTTTGCTAAATTTGCCGGTATTGGCTCCTAAATCCAATACTTTTGTAGGATTGCAATTTGTTAGCCATTGTCTAACGATATTTTCCTTTTCCAGTAAGTATTGTTCAGACTCTATCGTGTTTTTGTAATAGCCCGACCAATGATCGTTATAAGTATAAGGCGTCTCCCATTTTCTAACATTCGATTGGATTAATCTAAATAGTATTTGTAGTTTTGTTGAGTTAAATACTCTTGAGTCAGAAGTCTTATTGTTGATTTTTTGATAGTCAAATTTCGCATGCATGTGTAAGTGCATAAGGCATGTTGTGTTAAACCATGATCGAATTGGCAATTGCTTGCTAACAAAGGCCAATGGTAATCCATGCATATGAGTTTGATACAATCTAGCCCATCTCTGTCCTGAGAAATACATTAAGGCAAAAGGGGCTAATAATTCTTCACAAAACTGTCTGTATGCAATCCAATTATCTCCATCGTTAAAAGAGATAAACGAGCTGGTATCCAATAAAATTGCTCTTCCTTCTTTTAAATAAAAGTTAAATGGAGTAGCATCTTTTAGTATCATGCCATACTGTAAAGCTATGTGGTTTATCTCAAGGCATGTCAGTACTACTTTTCTCCATTGGGAATAAGACCATTCAAAAGGAAAACTTTGAAAGTTAATTTGTTCTGGTAGCAACCGCTTATAAACCGTTGAATCATCCACATCAATCATTACTTCATCGTGAGGGATAAGCAGTCCTTTCTTTATCAATACATGATATAGTCCGGATAGCATGAGTACATCGTAGTCTTTTTTGTACGCTTGAAAAATATACCTGTAGTAAATTCCATTTTTTTCAACGACTCTAGATGTCTTATCCCTATGTGATTTATAATTGGGTTTAATCATGATTTTTAGAGTCGGAATTAATGGACTCTTTTTTCTGTTTTGTGAATACGCTTTTGACTAAGAAAACTATCTTTTTAAAGAAAACCAAAAAAGTTAAAAGGCCTGATAATAGTGCTTGAAATAGTAAACTCCCGGATCCAGGGTCGATATATAAAAATTTCATTTTATGATATATTTGAAAGTATTGATGCAGATATGCTTCTGATATAATTAATTTGCAGTTTTTGTGTTAATAATACGAGCAGTTTTTTTACTGTTGCAGTAATGTAGTCCAATTTTGTAGAAATTGTCAGTAGGGCATGAGTCCCCTAACTATACCATTACCACTCTGCTTCACCCAAAGTGAATAATCATTATCGTATTTTGACTTCGTAAATTTCACTCTATCTTTGTTTTATTTTCTTTACGTTTTACTTTATTCCCTTTGTAGTAAAAGATATTACCACGAAGTACGCAAAGGTAGTCACAAAGTGCATGAAGCATTAAATCAGTATATTATGTTAACTAAACTGTTTTTATTTTTTATAATGTTGCTCTTACGGAGCTTTTGATTTATAAAAATGATGTTTACTACCATAATTAAGCTTCTAAAGGGAGCATTCGTGAGGCTTCAGGGGAGCAATTCCCGATAGCTATCGGGAGGTAAAATGAATTATCATATTCTTTTAGAGCTCCATGGGAGCGAAATAATATTGTATATAAAGAGTCAAGATGGTTTTGCGGTAATTTTCAATCAGTTATTCTTTTTTTTGTTCGGTTTCTTCTTTGGTTTCTGGTGTTAAGCTGACTTTGAAAAGCGACCAGAAATAGAGAGCTGCAAACCAAAGGATAGCTAAAAATCCACCGGTAAAGCCTCCTATAAGGATGCCTTTGGCTTTACCCAGACGTTGCTTCTCCAGGGGATAAACGGGAGCATCGATTACCTGTACCAGCGGCGTCTCCTGATTGATGGTCATTTTCATCACTTCCAGGTTCTTAATCATCTCCGCATAGGTAGCGCCTGCCACCTGCACATTGCTTTGCGAACGAACCACCCCAACACTGGCCACCTGGCGAACCGCGTTTGGTACGGCATCGGCCTGTGAGGCACGGGCTGCGACCGCTCCGTTGAAGATGGCTTTTACCGAGTCGGCCTGGTGGAGCAGCTTCAAGTAATTATCGCGCGACACTTTGGTTTTGGTATATACATAAAAGTCAGTTGTCTCGTGTATAAGATTCTCCACAAATAGTTTGGAGAGATCTTCATTTTCGGATACAAAGGAAATGTCACCGATACTCAGCTTTTTGCCACGCTGGGCTACGGTTAGCATGGGCTTCTTTGTAATGGTGGTATAAATGGATTGAAGAATGCTGTCCTGAGCCCGCGTGTAACTTTTTCTATCCTGACTAAGTGGAAAGGCCATTTTTTGAATTTCTGGTTTTGAGCTTTTGCTCCACCCTTCTCGCAACTTGTAAGTGTCTATATAGAGGTTCAGCAGGTTGGTTGTTTTGCCGTTAATGGTTGTCGGGCAGAGCAGTGTTTGTTCTACTAAACGGCGGGAGGTAAAGAGTTCGTAGAGATTGTCTCCTCCAAATGCGCTGCTGGCACCACCTACGCTTACACCGAACTGACTCGCAAGACTGGCGAGTCCCGACATGCCTCCGCCTTTTTCGTCCTGTAAGGCAAAAGAGAGTTTGGCGGTATAAGTCGGTTTGGTAAGAACAGATTTAGTAAGTCCGATTCCTGCTCCTATAACAGCAATAACAATTACGATCCATTTCTTGTTCCAGATCTTTTTCTTGATTGTCGTAAGATGCAGGAGCATCTCTTGTAAGGATATTTCGTCTGACGATGTCGTTCCGTTGTTATTCTGCGATGACATGTTTATATTGTTTTGTTCTGAACTCATTGTTTATAGAATCCTTTCTGAATTTTTATTTTATGCTAAGTTGAACATTTTTTCCCCTTTGGAAATTCTTTTAGCGTTTCCGACAACAACAAAATCTGAGATTAACCGCAAAGAAAAGCCAAGACTGTGCTAAGTACTCAAAGGTTTGATAAAGTCCAAGGTACAAGTGATTTCTTATGAATTAATCATTAATCCTTAACAATTAACCGTTATCTCTAATTTAATTCATGTCAATCCGTGTTCGTCCGTGGACTATAGATTGTCATTATAACGCTTTGATCAATGTTACGATCAATGCTGCCATGGAAACGATACTGGAAGTAAGACCAATTGTTTCAGCCGTGCTCATTCCTTTCTTTTCCGGTTTTAACGGGACGACAATACTTGCTCCCGGTTTCACTTTCGGATAGACCCGGAATCCTAAGAAGTGCGAAGTGGCGTCCACCGATCCGTTCGGATAAACCACGTATGTTTTCCCAGCCAACGCTTTGGCACTGAATCCTCCCGCATTGGCAATATAGTATCCCAGCGAGCGTCCGCTTTGGTAACGTACCGAAGCACTGCGGAGCACCTCACCCGATACATTCACCGTTTCCAGTTGTTTTGGGATAGAGAGAACATCACCCTCTTCCAGTTGCAGATCGTATTTTGATCCCGGATGTTTCATAATCTTTTCCAACCGGATGTCGACAATATCAGATGTCATAGCATCTTGTTTTTCTACCAGCATCGAGTCGATAGCGTTGGTTTTGCTTTTTACTTTTAAGGCTGCGTCTTTTTTAATGACCTCCATTGCTTTTTGATCTACAGCTTCCTTTTTGTGTTGACGAGTCAGGAAAGCTCCTTGTGGATAAGCATAGGCAGAGAGACCTCCTGCCTGACCAAGAAGATCGGAGATGCGTTGCTTCTTCGAGGTCAATACATAGTTGCCCGGAGCAATTACTTCGCCTTCTATCGTTACCTCTTTCATATCTTCAGCGCCGAAGATAGGACGAACTACCACGCGATCCTCCCGTTTGAGTTTGAAAGTGGCGGCTTCTCCGCTTTCCAGATCAGAGCTCATTTTAATCTTGAAAGATTCAGCTTTGGTTACGTTCTCGTTCAGTGTTTTTACGTCTGTAATCTGGCGATAAACTTCTATTTCGCCTACGTTGGCCCTGTTTTTAAAGCCGTTGGCAAGAAGAATGATGTCTTTCAGTGTCATGCCTTCGCCGAACGGATATTTGTTCGGTTTCATCACTTCTCCCGAAATATAGACAAAGTCACTCTCTTTCATATCGAGAACAGAACCGATATAGATGCTGTCTTCCCGTTGAAGCATGATGTCATTTTGTCCGTTTAGTACCTCTTTCGGGCTAAAAGAAGCAACTTCTGTGATGCCCACGTTGTTTTTGCGGAAGATCACGGCACTGTTGGCAAAAGCATCTTCTTTCAAGCCCTCGGCCAATTGAATCAGGTCTTTGGCTTTCATTCCTTCCTTCAAAGCATACACTCCCGGACGATAAACAGCTCCGGCAATTTGTACACGATTCACAAAACGATTCAGTAGTTTTCCCACCGTATATTCGTCTCCGGGTTCCGTTTGGAAGCTCTTGAAATCTCCGTTACTGATGCTTACCACACTCCTTTCTTTCAGGGTGTTGCGGTAGCCGGTGATGCTTTCTCGGTATGCTTTTTCGGTAAATCCACCGGCAAAGGTAATCAGATCCTGCAGGGTCTCTCCTTTCTTCATTTCGAAAATGGCAGGTGTCTTTACTTCACCGGTCAGTGTGACCCGGTTTTTATAGGGAAGTACTTTGATTACATCCTGATCCTGCAAACGGAAATCATGCTGCTTGCCATATACCAGAAAATCGTAGAGATCGAGGGTGCGGATTACCGAATTGTTACGGATCACCTGAATATCACGGAACGAACCGGTCTCTTTCGGGCCTCCCGATTGATACAGGGCGTTGAACACTGTGGCTAAAGACGGAATGGTAAAACTTCCCGGATGTGCCACTTCACCAATCACGTGTACCGTAATGCTGCGTATATTGCCCAGATTGATGCTAACAGATGTATTTCCGGAAGCTAAGCCTTTGTAGGTGGATGTCATGCGGTTTTTAATGACCCGTCGTGCCTCGGCAATGGTCAGCCCGCTTACATTTACCACACCAACGAGGGGAATGCGGATGTTTCCTTCCGGACTAACGTATAATTTGTGAGAAGCTTCGGATAACCCGGTAATGTCTATCAACACTTCGTCATCCGGCCCCAGTACATAGTCCTGCGGTGTAGCCAAGCGCAGGTTAGGCTCAAAACTCATGGCTGCGTTTTTAAAAATAGAGGTTCCGAATACCTTAGGTTTGGCGGCTCTAACAGAATCCCGTTTCCATTGGTCGGGTTCGAACCCGTTTTGAGCTTCGTCTCCAGCCATGTTAAATTCGTTATCTGATTCCGGATACCTGTTTCCTGGTTTTACCTCATGCCCGGAATATTGCACGATACGTGCTTTCAATTTCTGTGCTTGTTCCTGCGAAGCACCTTTCGCAGCGGCATATTGGTCTATTTGATTAACGGATACTCCCTGAACTTGCATCTGCTGCTTCAATTGCCCAATTTGGGCTTCACTGAGGTTGTCTACATTGATGTTTTGAAGGCTGGATAATGACTGAGAATAAGAGATAATTCCTATTAAAATTCCAATACAAATAAGGATAATTCGTTTCATTTTTTTATTATTCAAATATTTTGCAAAAATACAACTTTTTAATTATTGCCGGCCTTTAAAATAACACCGAAAGTGGCAAGAATTATTTTGGCATCTAACCGAATGGACCAGTTATCAATATACTCCAAATCCATGTGAATCCACTCTTCAAAACTTACATTATGACGCCCCCACACTTGCCAGGTACAGGTAATCCCGGGCTTCATGCTAAGCCGCCGGAGTTGGTGAGCCTCATATTGTTCTACTTCGGAAAGGAGTGGTGGACGTGGCCCAACTATAGACATATTACCCAAGACTACATTGATAAATTGAGGCAATTCGTCCAAAGATGTTTTGCGCAGAAATTTCCCGATTTTTGTTACCCGTGGGTCATCTTTTATTTTAAAGGCAGGGCCATCTGCTTCATTCAGCGCTGCTAATTGCTTTTTTAGATCTTCGGCATTGGGCACCATAGAACGAAATTTGTAACACATAAACCGTCTTCCATTCCTTCCAATCCGTTCCTGCTTAAAAAAAACCGGACCGCCATCCATTTTGATCAAAATAGCAATGAACAATGTCACTGGAGCCGAAGCCACGATTACGGTAAGACTAAAAAATAGGTCGAACAGATCTTTGATTTTCAATCGGAGATATTTGTCGGTTACAGTCTGGTAAGTGATAAACTGTTCGTTAAACTCTGTTTTAAGCGCATATCGCCCGTGTATATTTTGTTCCGAGTGTTGCATAATGTGCAATGTAACGCCTATGGTATTGCACAGGTCAATCAAGCTTTGTATATTGATGTTGTTGATAGGCAGGCAATAGAATATGTCGTCTACCGGATGTTGGAGAATAAAGTCTCTTGCTTCAGTTGTAGGGTAGATTTTTTGTTTTGGAAACCGGGAAAGTAACTCCGGGTCGTCGCTAAATATTCCTGCCAGCTTATACCCCCAGTCTTTTACTCTGTCGAAAGTAGATAGAAACATACAGTTGTTAGTATTGGCGATTATAATTATTTGCCTGGAGTTAAACCCCTTTCTGCGAATAAGGCGCATGCCCCTATAGAAGGCATATTTAAAAAGGATAAGGAGTAAGAAATTGCTTAGACCAAAGATCAAACAAAAATAAATTGAATCGAGACGTGTTGTCATCCACGGGTAAAGGATGGCTACGGTAATCAGACAGCATACACCGATAAGCACAACGCTGGCATAACCGCGTATCATTGACATAAATGCCAATTCACGGAAAATAATTCCCAATCTGAGGCGAAACAAAAAGTAGAACCATACACTTATTAAAATGGCAGAAATAATTATGCCATGTGCTATGGTAAACCGCTCCGGCTGTATTGTATACAGCGGAATAAATAATAGCATCGCAGATAGAAGAGTCTGCAATGTTACCATAATAAAGGATAGCGTAGATTCTCTTTTTGTAAGCATATTGCGGTATAAATTTGTACAGGTAATGAATAAACTTTATAATCTGTATTTTTCTTTGAATATTGCAAAGATAAACTTTAAGTTACCGATTAAATAGCGTCTCCACATTCTTCTGGGTTCTTTGATTAATCTAAATAGCCATTCTAATCCAGAATTGATCATCCATTGAGGTGCTCTTTTTACCGTTCCTGCATAAAAATCGAATACCGCCCCTATGCAACACACATGCCCGACCTGCAATTCATTAAAATGATCAAAAGCCCATTTTTCTTGTTTTGGGGCAGTCATTCCAATAAACAAAACATCAGGATGGAAATCATTAATAGCGTTTATTATTTGATTGTTATCTTCTTTCGAGAAAATATCTTTATATGGAGGCGAATATGTAGCTAATGTCACCGAAGGAAATTCAAAAGAAGCTCTGCGATATATCTTTTCTAAAACTTCATTACTACTACCTAAGAAAAAGCCTTTACCTTTAATGTATTGTAAATATTGCATTTCATAATCAAAAAGATCATTACCAGCAATCTTTTTTAATTTTTTTCCACCAAGTAATTTCATTCCTAACACAATACTAATTCCATCAGGAAGAACAATATTACTGCTATTGATAGCATGTCTAAAATCAATATCCTCTAAATATATATTATAAGAATGAGCATTTATCGTACTTATTAATAGTTTCGTTGAGGGTAGAATATCTAAAGAAGCGTTGAAAATTGGTACTTTGCTCAGCATTATTGCAAGTTATTTAGTTTGAATTTATGGGATAAATATGATTTGATATATTTTACGATTAAATGAATGTTTACCGATTGGTATTTTACTTTTAAATCTGGGTTTATAAAAATACGTTGAAACCCTCTGTTTCTGATATCTTGGCAAAACGCAAAATGTTCGCATCGTACCTCAACTTCAGGGTTGTTATTTTGTATAATTCTATATGTTAATGACTCAATAGCGTCAAATCGGTAGATAGCTAAACCTCCATATGCCGAATAAACCGGCATTAAAGGCATTCCCTTTTTTAAGAACCCCCATTTATAAGCATTCTCCCTTATTGAAATTTCTGATTGAGGTATTGATTCCTTATAAAGCTCGACTAATGCATATGAGTCATGATATCTTTTAGTTAACTTTGGAGATAATGAATATCCATTTGCGCAAACGACATCCCATTGTTCAACAATTCCAAACGAGTGAAAAATGCCTTCCAAATATATTTTAGATACATCTAAATCTACGATCATTACAAAATCAGGATTGAAATCGATATGTTGTAGCTTGTCTAAATAATTATTTCGATATTCCACCATCTTTGAAATTCGATCACTTGAAAAATACTTATTGACCCCTGTTTGATTAAAATTAGGGATTGTGTTAGTTTTATAATTCACACATTCAATGTATGTATTAGATGAATTTTGACGCCAACCTTTCAATGTCTCTTTTGTGTCATCAGTACTATCATTCTCAAATACAATAACAACACTTGATTTAAAGTAAGACCTTATTTCTTCAATAATAGGAATGTTCTTTTTTAGATTTGTGCTGCAATCTCTTACGATAGAGCAGATTGCTATATTGTAATTTTTTGCTAGCCCTTTTCCGTTGCTTTGCGTTTTTATTCTGTTCATTTGACCGATAGTATTCGTAAAATAGTTAAGATATAGGGATTTAAGAAATGCGATGATTTTACTTTCATATTTATTTAGGTCACAATGCGATCATATTCAATTGCAATTTGTGCCCATCTAAATTGATGTTTTAATTTTGTCGATTCAGAAAGAATTTTTTCATATAGATTTGGAGACTCGAATAGAATATCAAATATTTGAGGCAACTCTTCTATTTTGTTATAAATAAAACCATTTTTCGAACTTTCAATTATATCTTTAGCAATTCCAACAGGTTTGGATAATACCAAACAATTCATAATAATTGGTTCCACGATACAAAACCCAAATGTTTCTGATTTAGAGGCTATAATTGCAATATGTGAATCATTATAATACCTCGTTAATTGAGTAATGTTCAAATGTCCTGGAAATACAACAGAATCCTGAACATTTAATTGCTTCGATAATTGAATGCATTTATTTAAATTATCGCCATCTCCAGGTAAAATTAATTCTACTTTTTTGGGGGATAAAGAATTATACTTTGCAATGATTCTTATTAATTTATCTTGATCTTTACCTTCTCTAAATTGAGCAGGATAAATAGCTACAATTTTATTACCTATAAATCTATGTTTTTTTGCATTAATGAAATAAATATCATCAACTCCAAAAAGAAGTTTTTGCAATCGATCCCTTAAAATAGAAAAAGAGTCTTTTACATACGTCGTGGCAAATAGTACTTTATCAACAGTAACAAACAAAACAAGCCCAAGAAATAACCTGAATAATTCTCGGATAAGAATATTCTTATTGTTTCTGAACCCATGCACAGTATAAAAAATTTTGAATTTTCGAAATGAAAGTAATTTTACAATAATAGCAATTGCCAATTGCCAATTATTCTGTACATGCAAAATATGTGGATTAAACTCATTAACTAGTGATGTGAAAATCCTTACCAATCTCCTGAATTCTCTATGATATTCTAACCCTTCTACTTTTCTATAAGGAATATTCTCGACATCTAACTGATTAAACAAGCCATTCTCCTTTTCGCTGTTACCAGAAATAAATAAAAAATCTATATTTTCAATCTTATTAAATGCTAACGTTTGTTGCGTCAAAAATGTACTAATGCCATAATCGCGCTCACAAATAAAGAACATTACTCTCCTTTTTTTCATAAATGCTTATCATATTAGTTCTGTAAATACACAAATAATTCTTAGAATTCAATTAACTATCAAGTTTGCCGTTCAATACATAAAATGGATAAGCATTTAATAGTGCCAAATAGAAAGTTACAGAACCTGAAGGAAATAAGTGACCAGCAGTAGAGGAAATAACTAAAAATACTATATTTAAAACTAGTACAATAGCAAACTCTTTTATTTTGTACCTTCTATAATGGTGTAAACAAAGATAACTGATCCATAAAAAGGGAATATAAACAACGATAAAACCTACTAAACCGGATATTTTAAGAATGTCTATAAAATCAATCTCAGAACTACCTCCCACACCATTATCCTCATTAACAAATCTATACGATCCAATGCCGATTGCTTTCTCTAAGAATGTGAATTTTACAAAGTAATCATTTGTTCCCTTGACAAACCGGTCTTCCCTCCCACTTAGCAAAGCATTAGATTCATCTTGATCCATTTGGTCTATTACTTTCGAAACCTGCCCTGTTTCTTGAATTACTCCCCAATTCAGCATAATCAATACAGCGCCTAAACCAACCACAAGTGGTAAATATTTTCTTTGCCTGTCATAAAATGCAATTAGTGCAATAATAACAGAGCCAATAATGGCCGTCTTGGTTGCAAATGAAAATCCAATAATTAATGTCAAAATGGCAAACGATAGCAACTTAATATTTGATATTGAGTTTCGACGATACATATAAATTATTGCAGAAACTATTAACAAAACGATACCAGTAGCATTATGTTCGAAGAAGAAGCCTGATGTGCCAACTGGGATTCCATTGACCATATATGTAGCTTTCCCAAAGCCAAGAATGCCAAAAATTTGGTTAATAATTATCACAACATACGTAAACAAAGCAATGTTATATAGAGTTCTATTATTAATAACATTTCTCTTCGAAAGAAATGTCAGGTAATAGAAAAATGTGATAAACATTAAAAATTTTGACGCATTAATGATGTTTGTTGGAATAGTACTTATGTCAGACAATAATGAAGAAAAGAGTGTTGTTGTATAAAGTAATATATTGACAACCATTACCAACGGATTGAGCCTCGGCATGAAATAAAAAAGCAAGATCAACAACAAAAGCTTATAAAAGATACCTGGTGTAAAATTTAAATCAGGATTGGCAATTAACTGATAACCCGTCATCATATCGACAAGTACCATTCCATACATTAAGGCAATCATGACACGATTTAAATTCAAATACATATTTTTACAGCTTATGGTTTAATTCCTAATTTAGTCAATATGTTAAGTTTCTTAGATGATAAAATCATAATTCAATCCTTAGTATCGATTATACCTTTATTATCATATATATATATACTTTGAACATTTTTACGATAGTGTTGTGCAATATTTTCTTCAATGCAATGTGAACGAATCCTGTACATATTGGTTCGTAAGATTTTAGCTGGAATCCCTCCTATAACCATATTCTCAACATCGTTTTTTGAAAAATCTTTATTTACCATTGAATTAGATGCTATTGTTGTATAATTCTTAGTTATTGTTCCTGGCATTATACATACAGAACTGGCTATCCAATTTTCACAACCAATTTTTATTGGTTGTCTAAAAGGGTGAACTTCTTTGGTATTTAAATTAACCAATGGATGGAAATTTGTGTCCATAATAGATGTTTGGAAAGACGCATCAACATCATCTCCTAATTCAATTAAGCAGTCGCATAGGATTTTAGAATTAGATCCGATATTACAATTATTCCCCACTATTAATGTTCCATTAATTCTCAACAAAGTTCCCATTCCGATATCAGCTTTTCCCTTAAATATGATTAATCCCTCTTTTAGTAAAGCAATTGTTGTAGATTTATCGTAACCAGAAAGGCTTGCTCTATTTGAGCCTATTTTTATCATTTTGGTAAATATTTGACCTTCAATCTTCACTTTTCCTTCCAATGAATAGAATTGAACTTTTCCATATAGAACTACTGGTAATTTTATGGCCTGTTGAAAAGGCAAAAAGTTAAAGTTGAATAATATCGTCCTTAACAGATTAACTTGAGGCATGTCAATTCGTTTAAATATACGGGTTATAAATTTCATTTCTTTATTCTACTTATTAATGAATTTATTATATCAGTGCGCTTATTTAAATGAATCCAACAATACAAACAAACAATACCCACGCACAAAATTTCCAACAAAATAAGCCATGAATAATTTTGTTTCAGAATTTCAAGGGACAATATTGTAAGAGAAAAAATAATTAATATTGCAAATATGCGAAAAAAATCTTTATGAAAACTGATTGTATATATTTTTCTATAAAGTACATATGCAATACAGGCATAAATAAAAGTCGTAAGTGCATTACCTATTGCAATCCCCTTAAGCCCCCAAAACAGATAGAAGGGGATTTGAATTAACAATTTCGAAATAGCATAGATTATACTCATATATAAAAAACGTTTAGTATGTCCATAAGCAAGTGGAATATAATACAAACACCATGATATTGACATAAATATAGAACCAGATAAGATCCAATATAAAAAACTGGAAATGCTACTAAATTCCTTAGAAAGAAATAATTGAATAAGCACAGGAGCTGCAACTATCATTACATTTAGAATAGGAACCATTAATAAAACAGTAATAACAGCCTGAGTATTAAATGCATTGTTAAACCCAACTTTATCATTACAAAAGCTGGCTAATCTGGGATAGTAATCATTTGCTATTGCAGCAAAAACTAAATTGATAGACATATTGGTAATTTGCATTGCCCCTTGATATAACCCGACTTGAGCTAGAGATCCTTTCTTTACAATGACGATATTGGTAATATTTATAACAAAGTATTCAATCAAAGAAGAAATGACTAGCATTATGCCGAGTACAACCATAGGCTTTGCTTCCTTGATTGTTTCTCGTATTGATATTTTTACTGTAGATGTATTAACGGTTTTCTTTGTATAAAAAAAGTTCAAGGCAAGAATACTTAAAGCATTTAAGGCTATAGTAACGGGTATTGCCTTGGCTCCCCAAAAATAAAACATTATTAATGAGATCAAAATATTCCCGATTGATGAATACAAAGAAATTAAAGCAATATTCTTGATTGCCCTAAATCCTTTAAGACATGCATCATATCCTGTCGAGAGGATACTAAAGAAAACCGCAAAAGATATTATACAAAAGCCAATTATGTAGTTATTGCTTCCAAACATTAATTTGCTAAGAGGGAATGAGCATATTAATGTTACAATTACACCAATTACAGCTAAATAGAGGACTAAATTTTGCGTAATTTTAGCTACTCTTATTTTACCAATTTTCTGATGTTCTTTAGCAATCTCCCTGATAGCACTTGAACCAATACCTAATCCAATGACACTACCTAACATTAACAAGATGTTGTTGTAGACTGCAGAAATCCCAACACCTGTAGGTCCAATAAGAATTGCTACAATCTTAGATTTAATCAGACCAGACAAAATGACCACAATCTGAGTACCTCCAAATACACCAGTCGATTTTAGGATTTCTTTATATTCATTTTTGCTAGTCATGGGTACATTAATCTGATAATCTTTTGCTTTACACTATCCAATATGGAGAAATGAATCGGATTGAAATTTGAAAGCATTGTCTTTGATTCTGGATGTTTGATTTTATCAATACAAGAAATAATAATAGAGAAGGTATTATATTGATTTAATACTTTTAACTTTGCCTCGTTAAGAGAAGAAATTGAATCATGATACAAAGAGCTACCTAAAATTTCTTTGATCAGATTTAATGCGTATTGAAAGTTATTGATGTTAATTATCTTTATTTCGTTATCGGAAAAATAGTCCCCTATATTAGGGGCTCCATAATAGATAGGAAAACTTCCAGCCAGATAAGTATCTGCTAATTTTTCAGTCCAATAATTAGGATATGAACAGTTTTCAATAACAATCGAATATTTGTATTTTGATTGAATAGTGAACTTATCTGAAATATTAGTAAATCCATTGCCAAAAATATCCACTTTATCCGGTAATGCGTGCTTTAATTTTAAAGCAAAATCTACTCGATCTCGATGACCCTTAGTGATTTTTTTGTTTGATGTAATAATGCACACTTTATCTAGACGGTCCAGATTAGAGTAGCTTGAGAAATCATCATAATTCATATGTTTAGTGTTGCTAAACATATGTGAGTTTTCTTTGAGAGAACAACCTGTCATCCATGGTAAAGGAGGTATTGTAGAATAGGCATTGGATCTTTTAAGAATAGCCTTTTGACAAGTAAAAATGGAACCAAATTGATCTAAATATTTTGTTGGATATATTTTGATGTATGGCGGCTCTCCTGTAAATAATATCATCCTGTCTTTAGGATAATTTAATTCAATAGATTCTTTATAGTCATCTAAAACTACCAAGAAATCAAATTTATCTATATTTTGCTCAAATTCACTTGTGAATGTATTAATTTCGAAAATATACTTTTCCTTTACAGGCATTCCATTTTTACTAATTTGTCTATATAATGGATTATTTGAGGAGGTCAATATTAAAATATTTCTCATTAAGTCTATTTATTATATAAATGTAGCATTCTAATGATATATTTAAGAAAAAAAGATGTTGGTGACAATGTAAATAACAAACGCAAAATTCTCAAGCTATATAAAGGAATAGAATCTTTCTTATGACGACGAACAAGCTCGTTGTAGATGTTGAATACCCTAAGCCGAGTGATCCCTTTTTTATTCTCTTTTCCTGCAATACGCTTTAAATATTTAATTAGTGATAAATATTCGCAAAAATTATGATCTTGACTATCTTGTCCTTCATGAATTGTTATCTCCATTAAGGGATAAGGTATATGAACGACAAGTCCATTTTGAGGTAACGAAACAATAAAAGAACAATCAGAATATTTGCCTCCATTTTTTTTCTCTATAAAATTAGTTAATAGATGTTTGTTATACATATAAGAAGCAAAAGCAGCGTTAGCTCCTCCAGAGGTGTATTTAGAAATAAGAGTAACAGGGGAATCTATTATTTCTTTGTTATTTGGTATTTTTGAGCTAATTTTTCTTCCATTCTTTATAGTATAAGCAAATCCACCAACAGCAACAATCTTATTATCTTCTTTTATTGTTTCATATAATTGTCCAACCATTTCAGGTAGCATGATGTCATCATCATGGAAAATAATATAATATTGGGTTTGTACTTCGTGGTGAATTGCGTTAATGTGATCAATGCCGGATTCAAAAGGTTGGCATCTTCTTATATATGTGAACCGGGGATCTTTTATATTATTATTTACTATAATATTCTGAACTTCATTTGTGGCTGAATTGTCTGAGACAATAAAGTTAAAATTTTGGAAAGTTTGATTAAAGATGGAATTTATAGAACGCATTATATATTGCGGCCGGTCTCTTGCCATTAAATATATGCTAACATTGGTCATACGAATTTTATTGAATTGGTGATACGAGCAGCATTATAAAATTAAAACATTACTATCAGGGAGGCCCTATGGCGAATAATCTGATAGATTGTTGTTTTTAATCAGAGATCATATTTAGGTTCCATTTCTGTTATGGAATTTCCAAACAACATTTTAGGATAAACATTAGTATGAATATCCAGAGAAACATCTAATAAAAAAGGTTGATCTGGTTTTCCCCACATTTTTAAAAGGGCCTCTTCTATTTGCTCTTCCTGATCAATTCGGATTGATTCAATTTCGTAAACATTCGCTAAAGCAGCAAAATCAGGGGCTGAATATCCCCATACCGTTGATTGATATGCACTGTCAAAATAACTATCCTGAAATTGTCGTATCATGCCCAAGCAATGATTGTTCAGTATCACGATTTTAATCGGGAGATTATTCCGGCGGATTGTTTGCAATTCCTGCACATTGATTTGAAAACCGCCATCTCCTGCAAAACAAACTACAGGAGCTTTACCTGACGCAATCGATGACCCGATAGCTGCAGGGAGTGAATACCCCATAGCCCCCATTCCTCCAGAGCTTAGAAAAAGCTGATTGTTGGATAATGAGACAGATTGAGCTACCCACATTTGGTTGCTACCTACATCGGCAGTAACCGCAACAGCCAATCGGGAGCAATGCGATATTGCACGAACCAATTTGTTAGGGTTTATACCTTTTATATTAGATAGTTCAGCCGTATCAGGGCGTTCTTCTTTCTTTGCTTTAATCTCTGCAAACCAATAACTGAAATCAGTATCTGCAATATCACTATTCAAAAGCTGATTCAGAAAAGGCAAAATGTCAGCATGCAAAACCTGGCAATCGGAAATGCGGTTGTTTAGTTCTGCAGCATCAATATCAACATGGAATATTTTTTTCCCTGTTTTGAATGCTTGAATATCAGACCCAGTTTGGCGAAGATCAAGGCGACTGCCAATAACTAGGAGCAGATCACATGTGCCTAAAGCATAATTAGCCCATCTATTGCCATATGAGCCTATAAGTCCAATCCTACAGGGGTTGTTATCTGGAATGACATCAATTCCATTTAGGGAGGTTACAATCGGGATATTAAGCTTTTCTGCAATTAAGTGTAATTCCTTAACAGCATTTGCTATTCTGATCCCTCTACCCGCTAGAACGAGAGGTCTTTTACTTTGCCGAAGTGAAGAGATATAGTCACTTACAAAACTGAATAAATTATTTAAGTCCGGTTGTTGTACGGTTTCAGATAAATCCTTAAATTCATCACATTCTGCAATTTGAAGATTCATTGGAATGTCAATAAGGACAGGTCCGGGTCTTCCTTCCAAGGATAAATCGTAGGCTTGTTGTAAAACAGCAGGGACTTCCTGAGCCGATTTGATCGCAAATGCAGCTTTGGTCAATGGTTTTACAACAGATACAATATCTGTTTCCTGAAAACCCAATTGTCTGACAGATTTATCTCCTTTTTGTTCATTCAGATTTACCTGTCCGGTGATGAAGATGGCCGGTACAGAGTCAAAATAACAGTTGCCGATCCCCGTGATTAGATTAGTAGCTCCGGGTCCACTGGTTGCTAATGCAACGCCTGGTTTGTTGGTTACCCGTGCATATGCGTCAGCAGCCATAGCAGCAGCTTGCTCATGATGCATTGTAATGATTTTAAACCCGTCATGACGGTACAATTCATCAATTATACGGGTAATCATTCCCCCTTGGAGCTCAAAAATAGTATCGATATTTTTACTTTTGAGGAAATGTGCAATATAAGAGGTAACTTTCATAGAAGTCTTTCTTTGTGATGTTTTATTGTACGATTTAATCCCTCATTTAATCCTATCTTAGTTGAAATCGGAAAATTTTTTTTGAACTTTGTGTTATCCCCGGCGATCAACATATTTTGTCCTTCTCTATAGGGTATTGCCCCAAATTCAAGAAATTGCTCAGGTACACCCATGAATTCTGTTATTGTACGAAGCAATTGTTGCAATGATACGGATTTGGAATCACAGATATTGTAGACTCCGGATTTATTCTCAATGCTATCAATAATACCCAATAGTTGACTTGTGAAGTCTTTGATATAAAGGTAGTTGTATTGTTGTTCGCATTTAGTTAACTGTATTGATCTATTGTTTAATAGTTTTGAAATAACAGTTGGTATGAGCCAATTAGAGTTCTCAAATTCTCCAAATACAGAGAAAACACGAACCCAATACCAAGCTATCTCAGTCTTTTCAAAAATATTTCTCATATAATGAGCTGTCATAGTTTTTACCGCTCCGTAGGCATCATCCGGTTTGGGTGATGTTTCCTCGTTCACAGCAAATCCTTGCGAACCATATTCTGCCTGGGAGCCAAAAGCAATGACTTTTTTAATATCACATGTTTTGACCAGATCGAACAGCTCCTTTGAAAACCAAAAATTGTTTATCTGAAGCTCCCAGTCGTTACGATCCTTAGCACCAACTCCACCCCAAGCTGTATGTATCAATTGCTTTGGATTTAATTCTTGTATTTTATACTTCCAGTCTGGAGCATCACTATTTACCCAAGTGATTTTATTTTTGATATCAGCACATTTTTCAAATGAAGAACTGTTTCTGTATATGGCACATACCATATAATTTCTATCTAATAATTCTCTTGCAATATTAGAACCAATAAAACCGGTAGCACCTGTAATCAAAATCATTCCCACTCATCCGTTAAAATGTTTGTTTTTGGAATGCCATATTTTATTAGGCATTGCTTAAAAATTTTTATCATTGCTGGTGGTCCCGAAATGAAGAATGCATTTGTAACATCGGATTCCATTGCTATTTTTTCAATATTAAGTATTCCTTTTTTATCTTCATAAATGCAATGAGTTATCAAGGACGAATTAATTGATTGAGCATATTTTAATTCTTCTTGATATAAATTCAATGCGCCGGAACGAAATCCCGCATAGAGCACAGGCCTTGAATATTCTGAAAATGACGAATCGGTAAAGAGAGACAAAAAAGGAGTTATACCGGTTCCTCCGGAAATAAAGACTGTATTCTCTTTGCGATGCTCCTGTTCAAACAGGTCCCCATAAGGCATCTTGACCCACACTTCGCTTCCTTCCTGTATTTTTTCTCTCATTTGGCTTGTAAAGGCGCCTTTTACGGAATAAGTAATTTTTAGTGAGCCGAAGTCGTCCGGAGATGTCTGGATACTGAAACAGCGAGATTCCGGCCATTGGCTTACACCATCATAATCGCTATCGATGGATAGATGGAGAAATTGTCCTGGAGCAAAGCGAAATTTTCCGGTGATAGGTTCTATCGTTAACGTATAGACGCCTTCAACCGGATTTTCAATTTTCCGTATGATTGATTTGTATTTCTTTACCATAATTTGTGTGGTTCACTAAGTCCCTCCAAGTTTTCACCAAGTCTCGCTAAGTTTTTGTTTTACTTTGTGATGTACTTCGTGCTACTTTGTGGAATAATTTTTTGTTTCACTAAGTCACTCAAAGGATCCGCCAAGTTTCACTAAGTTTTTGTGTTACTTTGAGACATTAATCAAAGTACTAATCGTTTAATTCCGTTCTTCAATGATTTGACGTAAAAATTAATCAATAATCCCAGATGACTTCCTGACAATTTCATATACGTCAAAGTTTGTGCAATATGCACATCCGTAAAACATTCAACGGTTTTCAGCTCCACAACTACCTTCGATTCAATTAATAGATCAATGCGGTAGCCGCAATCCATCTTAATCTCTTCGTAAATGAGTGGCAACGCTCGTTCTTCTTCAACCTTTAATCCGGCTTTCCGTAATTCAAAGGCTAAACATGTCCTATATGCACTTTCCAAAAGACCTGGACCTAATGCGGTATGCACCTTGAAGGCACAGTCGAGAATTATTTTGCTTATCTGGTCTTCTGTCATAAATTTCGATTCCACTAAGTTCCTCCAAGGATTCACCAAGTATCACTACGTCGCCGTGCTACTTTGTGTAACTGCCAACAAATTGATCCAACATTTGTTCTGCATACATGAACATGCCTTCCTGCAATCCGGGATAAGTGCCTAAGAAGAAAGTATGGTTCATGATAAAGTCGGTTGTATTCAGATTGTCTGCAATACGGTGCGCTTTATTCATAAAAGCTGGTTGTTTGGTCATATTTCCGGCAAACAGATTCCTGGTTTCTATTTTATTTTGAGCCAGATAGCGGGTCAGTTCATCACGGGTGAACGGTGCACCTTCTTTGACAGTCACGATAAAGGCAAACCATGCAGGATCAGCACCTTCGGTAGCTTCAGGCAAGGTGAAGAATTGCGGATATTTAGAAAAAATACGTGTCCACGTTTTGAAATTTTCTTTCCTTTTTTCACAGAAAGAAGGTAGTTTGTCCATTTGAGCGCTACCGATAGCAGCTTGTATATCCGTCATCTTAAGATTATATCCGACCTCAGAATAAACATATTTATGGTCGTAGCCAAGCGGTAAATTACCAAATTGCTGAGTAAAACGTTTACCACAGGTGTTATTTTCACCTCCCACACAGTAGCAATCACGTCCCCAGTCACGGAAAGCACGAACCAATTTTGCCAGTTTGGGGTCGTTTGTACAGATTGCGCCGCCTTCACCGGTTGTGATATGGTGAGCCGGGTAGAAAGATATAGTAGATATATGTCCGAAAGTACCGGTATATTTTCCTTTGTATTTGCTGCCGAATGCATCACAGTTGTCTTCAATCACCCATAAGTCGTGTTTATTGGCCACTTCCATTATAGCATCCAGATTGTAGGGATTTCCCAGAGTGTGAGCCAAAAAAATGCAACGGGTTTTAGGAGAAATTGCTTTTTCGAGTTGAGCAACATTGATATTATACGTAGGAATTTCCACATCCACATATACCGGAATCAAACCATACTGAATAATTGGAGTGACAGTAGCCGGAAAACCGGCAGCAACGGCGATCACTTCATCTCCGGCTTTCAATCGTTTATCTCCCAGCTTTTCAGAAGTAAGAGCTGAAAAGGCTAATAGGTTGGCGGAAGATCCTGAATTGGTGAGCATTACATGTTTTATTCCAAGGAAATCAGAAATTTTCTCTGCGAAATCAGAAGAATAGCGTGATTCTGTTAACCAAAAATCAAGAGAAGAATCAACGGCATTAATTATTTCCTGTTCATCAAATACCCGACCTGCATAGTTAACGGGAGACTTTCCGGAAATAAATTCCTTGGTTCCAAACTGAATCTTATAGTACTCTTTTACCTTTTCAATAATCTCTGAACGAAGTTGTTTACTGTCTGACATATTATATGATTTTCTAAAATTATTATTGTTCATGTCACAAAGGCTCTCAATGTTTTCTTTGTGATACTTAGTGAAATGGGGTTTCAATATATTGTTCGATTTGTTTTTCGGTTATTTTACGAATGTCTTCCTTATTCAGATAAGCCTTATTCCATTCCACGATACTTTTGAGGGTAGTTTCAATATCCCATTTCGGATACCAGCCCAATTCAGCTTTTGCTTTGGAGCAATCCAGTTTCAGGTAGTTGGCTTCATGTGGCTGCGGGGTCGTGTCGATTTCGTAACCGGCATTATCACCCCAGAATTTGCAGAGGGTCGATGTAATCCATTCCACATTCTTTGCATCTTTATCTTCGGGTCCAAAATTCCATCCTTCGGCAAATTTTGAGCCTTCAGCGAACAACTTTGCAGTCAGCGTAAGATAGCCGGTAAGAGGCTCCAATACATGTTGCCAAGGGCGGATTGCATAAGGGCTGCGAATTTTGATGATCTCTCCATTTACTATAGAACGTATAAAATCGGGAATCAGCCGGTCTACCGCCCAGTCACCGCCACCAATGACATTGCCCGCTCGGGCTGAAGCCAAGGCTACGCCATGGTCTGCATACTTTGCAGGATTGAAATAGGAATTGCGGTAAGCCGATGTTACTAATTCGGAACAACCTTTACTGTTGGAATAAGGATCATAGCCTCCCATAGCTTCATTTTCACGGTATCCCCAGTGCCATTCCCGGTTTTCATAACATTTGTCAGTTGTTACGTTGACAATAACCTTGATGCCCGGAGTCAGTCGGCATGCTTCCAGTAAATTGACAGTGCCCATCACATTGATGGCATAGGTGTCGACCGGAATTTTATACGATTCACGAACCAAAGGCTGAGCTGCCATGTGGATAACAATTTCCGGACGAACCTGATGTACAAACCGGGATAAATGATCCAAATCCCTTATGTCGCCGATTTCGGAGGTAATCAGTTCTGCAACTTTAGCTTCCTGAAAAAGGCTTGGACGGGTAGGCGGCTCTAAAGCATAGCCATACACATCTGCTCCAAGTTTATTGAGGAGTAGGCATAACCATGAACCTTTGAATCCGGTATGTCCGGTAATCAATACCTTACGGTTTTTATAAACTGAATTGAATAAATTTTCCATTTCACTAAGCTTCTCAAAGGGTTCACAAAGTTATTCAAATAAACCTTCGTGTGACTTTGTGTGTGTTAACATTGTGCTCCTTTGTGGTATAATCAATTTACCATTTGATCCAGGGAGCTGTACCCATTTCAACCATCTCACTTAATTCTGTTTTATCGCGAAGCGTATCCATCGGCTTCCAGAACCCACTATGTTTATAGGTTACTAATTGTTTGTCTTTTGCCAGATTTTCGAGCGGTTCCCGTTCAAAGAAGGTGGAATCACCGCCTTGAATGTAGTCGAAAACTTCAGGTTGGCACATAAAGAAACCCGCATTGATCCAGCTCCCGTCTCCTTTGGGCTTCTCTTTGAAAGAGAGAATATTATTGTTTTCATCAATCAACAAAGAACCAAAACGTCCGGCAGGCTGTACGGAAGTCATCGTTATTAATTTTCCGTGTTGTTTATGATAATCCACTAACGTATTGATATTAATATCGCAAACACCATCGCCATAGGTAAGCATAAACGGCTCATTCCCGACGTATTCCTGAACCCTTTTAATACGCCCACCTGTCATGGTGTTTAATCCGGTGTCGATAAGAGTTACTTTCCACGGCTCTGCATGATTTTTATGGTAGCAAATCGTATTTGTCGACATATCTATAGTAAGATCCGAACGATGGCGATAGTAATTGGCAAAATACTCTTTGATAACATATCCCTTGTATCCGCACATAATGATGAATTCATTAAATCCATAGTACGAATAGATTTTCATAATATGCCACAAAATAGGACGTCCTCCTATTTCAACCATTGGTTTAGGCTTTAAAGATGTTTCTTCAGAGAGCCGCGAACCAAGTCCACCAGCAAGGATAAGTATTTTCATTATTAAATAATTTATCTTTTATTTATCAAACATAATTATGTGTTATTGAAAAATATTTTTATTCACGTTGATGTTATTGAGCAGTGTTTTTTGCGTAAAAAAACGGATTGCTTCAAAAAAGCATTATTTTTCAATAAATGGCAGGTTGATTATCAATGGTGTCGGCAGGATAACCAAGATGCCCGGAAACAACACGTTTACCGATTTCCTTTTCTATTATAAAAAAGGATAAA
The DNA here is from genome assembly GCF_009712605.1 of Paludibacter sp. Lineage (GTDB taxonomy): Bacteria > Bacteroidota > Bacteroidia > Bacteroidales > Paludibacteraceae > Microbacter. Next base: position 248,780 of record NZ_WASO01000003.1, read on the forward strand.
GATAAACCGTACACATAAAATAGGGAAAGATTAATTTATACAGGCTTAGCTAATCAGTCAGATTTGCTTTGTCCTGTATTAAGAATTTTTTTCTGTACTTCCCTTGCGTTATAAATTGGTCTTGGTTAGTGGCACAAAAGGGATGAGACTGTTCTCAGGATTGTAAACTGTTTTCGGTTTATCTATGGACAGCAGTCCCTCTGATTTTGGTGTGCAAATTTACGGATTTGTTTTGGTTGCACAAGCAATAAATGGAGATTTTAACTGAAAGAAAAATGAAGCGAAGGTGAGATCTAATGGTTAATTGTTAATGATAAATGGTAAATGAGTGAGAAACGAGGACGGCGGGCAAGAGACAGGTAACCATTAAGGCCGATAAGAGGCTCTTAAATATCTTCATTTCTTAATGGTAAAATTTATAGGCACGAATTGCACAAATGAATTCAGATTGCCAGGGCTATGCTTCTTAATCGGAGGTTAACCGCAAAGAACGCGGAGAATATGCAAAGCGTACAAAGATATGATTTAATTCAGATGCAGGGCTAAGGTGTCGATGCTAGGCCTGGTTCAATAAGAGCCGCCGATTTAATCCCCTCTTAATGGTATGATAGATTAATTTCTCTTTGTGATCCTGGTGGCATCTTTGTGTACTTCGTGGTAAAATCAGATTAACCACAAAGAGTACAAAGGACATTCACAAAGAAACACCAAGTTTAATCCGGAGGGAAGATGTGCCGATTAAACATTCTTCTGGTAGAGAATAATAGACACGAATAGCATGAATTAATCCTGATTGTCACGACTATGCCGTCAGGAAGTAGTAGCAGGTCTACTTCCTTAAACCGTTTTTTTTGTTTCGTATTTTGTTTCCCGATAGAATGTACTTTTGCGTCCATGCGAACCATGGAGGGATAGGGTATTGGTGCGATTTGGAATTAACTTCTTTCAGTCGTTGAACAATGTTTCGCACGACCCGAAAGACCTACTCTTGGGTGATGCGAGCTCCGACTCGCATTGTATTGCAGATATTTATAGACACAAATAGCACGGATTGGTAAAACAATTCGTGCTATTTTTCGAGTATCACTTGAAGCGAGAAGTTATTAACCGTAAACTTGGCCTCAGGCTCATTGGCCATTAACAATTAATCATTAACCATTAACCATTATTGCAAGTACCATTCATACATCCGTTGTACTCCCTCTTCGATGTCGATTTTGTGATGCCATCCCAGACGATGAAGTTTGGATACGTCGGTCAGTTTGCGCATGGTGCCGTCGGGTTTTTCGCTGTTGAAGAAGAGTTCACCCTTGTATCCAACAGTATCCACAATCAGCTCGGCCAGTCCGCGGATAGAAATCTCCTTTCCGGTGCCGATATTGATATGACAGTTGCGGATGTCGCGATCACCCGCTTTGTAGGTATCTTTGAAATCGACGTGTTCCATGACGAAAACGCTGGCGTCGGCCATCTCTTCGCTCCAGAGGAACTCGCGCAAGGGTTTGCCCGTTCCCCACAGTTCCACCTGGTCGGCAGTAATACCGTATTTAGCAAGGATGGACAGAATTTCATACGGGGAGCTCTCTCCTGAAATGCCTTCCACCGGGCGGAGATTGAGATCTTTGCGAACGGCCTCCATATTCTCCTCGTTCAGACATTTTGCTAAATGTATCTTGCGGATCATAGCGGGGAGTACGTGGCTTCGTTCCAGGTCAAAATTATCGTTTGGACCATACAGGTTGGTTGGCATTACCGCGATGTAGTTGGTCCCGTATTGCAGGTTAAAGCTTTCGCACATCTTCAACCCAGCAATTTTGGCGATGGCATACGGTTCGTTGGTGTATTCGAGGGGAGCCGTCAATAGCTCCGTTTCTTTGATAGGCTGCACGGCATCGCGCGGGTAGATACAGGTACTGCCCAGAAAGAGCAGTTTCTTCACCCCGTGGCGAAAACTCTCCCCGATAACATTCTGCTGAATTTGCAGGTTTTTATAGATGAAGTCGGCACGATAGACGCTGTTGGCCATGATGCCCCCTACGTGCGCTGCCGCCAGAATCACATAGTCCGGTTGTTCGGAGTCGAAAAAGTTACGGACAGCAACACCGTCCAGCAGATCGAGTTCGTGATGGTTTTTACCAATCAGGTTGGTATATCCTTTTTGCAGCAGGTTGTTCCAGATGGCCGAGCCCACTAAGCCACGATGTCCTGCTACATATATTTTGGCATGTTTATCCATTTGTTATTTGGTAATTAGAAATGTACGCGAAGCCACGATGACGCGAAGAAATAAAATGCCTGATTTGTTCAATTTGCGTTTTGGCGCCTTAGCGTACAATCCGGTTTGTATTTTTTTCGTTAGAGTTTTTACCACAAAGTTCACAAAGGGTAATTCACAAAGCAATACAAAGAATCTTGTTGAAACCTTTTGTGATATGAGAATGTACGTAAAGACGCGATGATGCAACGAGAATGAATGTCTAATTTGCGTCTTGGCGCCTTTGCGTACAATCCAATATGGTTACTCCGGTATTTGGCTATGCAATTTTTTGACAAACTTCATATCGTGTTGCGCCATGATGCGGACCAGTTCCGGGAAAGAAGTCTGAGTTGGGTTCCAGCCCAGCAGGGTACGTGCTTTGGTGGGGTCGCCTAACAATTGTTCCACTTCGGCAGGACGGAAATACTTCGGGTCAACTTCTACCAGTACGCGGCCGGTTGCTACGTCAATGCCTTTTTCGTCAACGCCCTTGCCTTCCCATCGCAATTCGATGCCGGTTTCTTTGAATGCAAGCGAGGCAAATTCACGAACGGTATGGTATTCGCCGGTAGCAATTACGAAGTCTTCGGGGGTGTCATGTTGCAGGATGAGCCACATACACTCCACGTAGTCTTTCGCATAACCCCAGTCGCGCAAGGCATCGAGATTTCCAAGATACAATTTATCCTGATAACCCTGAGCGATGCGGGCAGCAGCTAGTGTGATTTTGCGTGTAACGAAGGTTTCTCCGCGGCGTTCGCTCTCGTGGTTGAATAGGATGCCGTTGACAGCAAACATTCCGTAACTTTCACGGTAGTTCTTGGTAATCCAGAAGCCGTATTGCTTGGCTACTCCGTATGGAGAACGGGGATAGAACGGGGTGGTTTCCTTTTGCGGAACTTCCTGTACCAGTCCGAAGAGTTCGGAAGTGGAGGCCTGGTAGATCTTTGTTTTCTTTTCCAGACCCAGAATACGAACAGCTTCCAACATACGGAGAGTCCCTACCGCGTCTGTTTCGGCAGTATATTCCGGTACGTCAAAAGATACCTTGACATGGCTTTGAGCAGCAAGGTTATAAATTTCATCGGGTTGTGTCTCCTGAATGATACGGATCAGTGAACTGCTATCGGTCATGTCGCCGTAATGCAGGTTGACCAGGCGACTACGTTTCATATCGCGTACCCATTCGTCGAGGTAGAGGTGTTCGATTCGACCGGTGTTAAAAGAGGAAGACCGACGCAGGATGCCGTGAACTTCGTATCCTTTTTCAATTAAAAACTCGGCAAGGAATGATCCGTCCTGACCGGTAATTCCGGAGATTAAAGCTACTTTCTTCATACAAAATTGATTGTTGGTCATACAGTGAAACGAAGTGAATCACTACATGCCATCTGTTGTTGTTTGTGGTGTAATTGTGATAAATGATATTTTGAAACTATTTTTCTCTTTAGATTCTATGATTCCATGTTTTGATTTTTATATCAAACTCGCTTTTAGTCCTTTGATGACGGCATTGGTAAACCCTTCGGCTTCCATGGCGTTGAGTCCTTTTATGGTAATGCCACCGGGGGTGGTAACTTTGTCAATTTCCACCTCGGGATGCGAATTGTTTTGAAGGATAAGCTGTGCTGCACCGATCAAGGTCTGTGCAACCATCTCTTTGGCCTGCGAAGCCGGGAATCCCATTTCGACACCGCCTTCGGTAGCTGCACGGATATAACGTAGAGCGTAGGCAATGCCACACGATGTAAGGGCAGTCGCTGCATTCATCAAGGATTCCGGGATAAAGAGTGTTTTTCCAAGCTTTTCAAAAATGGAACCAATCAGTTTGTCCTGTTCGTCGTTTGTGTTTTGGTTGGCGATCAGCGTCATGCTTTCAGCAATAGAAATGGCTGTGTTGGGGATCAGGCGGTAAACAGGGTAGCTGGCCTGAAGTCTTTCCTGCAGGTGGCTGATAGTAACGCCGGCTGCAATGGATACGATAATCGGACAGCGTGACTCGATGACCGGTTTGATGGTGTCGAGTACGATATCGACTAACCATGGTTTCACTGCAATAAGCACGATGTCGGCTTTGGCCACCGCTTCGGCATTATCCGAAAATGTCGCATCGCAATAGGGCGCAATGGCAGCAAGCTTTTCCTGGTTAATATCGGCAACTGCTACGTGCAGGTTGTCTTCGGCTGATTTGTGGTTGAACAGACCCTGAGCAATCGCGCTCCCCATATTGCCTGCTCCGATAATTGTAAGTTGCATGATATATGTAATTTGAGAATTTGAAGATTAGAGGTAAGATATTTTCGGTTCTTTCTCAATTCTCCAGTTGTGTTTACATGGAGACCTTGGTGTGTGCGTTCTTATTAAACACAAAGTTCACGAAGATTTTAGCTTCGCTTACCGTTGGTTCACAAAGGACACAAATAAATGAAAGATTCAATAGTTGTTTCCTGTTTTTCTAATACCGTTTCTCTTAGCGCGGTTTATCTGCTTTGTCTATCTCAATCCCGATGTCGGTAATTCCGGGCAAGAGATCATCACGCATGCCTTGTCGAATGGCAAAAGTATATTTTCCCGGTTTTGTGAATGCCGTATTGGGTTTGAATAGCACAGGCATGTTGTAAACGGAGCTCAGTCCGCTACCCAGCCATTTTCCCCTGTTGTCAGCCAGATAACATTCTATTGTATCCTGCGTTGTCTTTCCGTCGGGCGTGGTAGTGGCTATAAACATCCAGAAATTCTGGTAAGGGTAGGTGTTGTTGTGACGGATATTGACCAGTACGTTACACGGAGTTCCTGTCTCTGTAATGTTGACTGTGAACCGGGCAACACTATCCTTGTTCCATCTGGCATCCGGGATGGATTTATAATCGCTGTAGACAGCATTGTGTGAACAGGCGGCAATCATGAGTAAAAAAGCCGCAACCAGCAGATATTTAATTTTCTTTCCCTGCATCCTGAGGACGATTTTTCTGACCATTGTCTTTGGATCTCGATTTGTTTCTTTTCTTTTTGTTTTTGCTTCTACTCTGGTCGAAACGGGTGAGACTATCCTGACCCACTACATTCTGAAAGTCGATGTTCTGTACTGGCTTGTCTGATTGTTTTTTCTCTTCCAGAGCATCTACTTTACCACCTTTTCGGTTGATCGCAATGATTTCTTTTACTCGGTCGACCGAGAGAGTTACCAGATTAGCGGGAATGCCCGGAGCCGATGAATAGGCCATCTGGCGTTTGAATACATCCGTTTTGAAGTGGTAGAAAGTGCCGGTTTTGGTTTCGAGTGGAATTTCTTTGGAAGGGAAGTCTTTCTGTGCATCTACATACACATCCATCTCGTAGTTGACACAACATTTGAGCTTTGCACACTGCCCGGCCAGCTTTTGCGGGTTGGTGGAAAGATCCTGATAACGCGCTGCACTGGTCGACACGGAGACGAAACTACTCATCCAGCCTGAGCAACACAGCTCGCGACCGCAGGGGCCTATACCGCCGATACGACCGGCTTCCTGGCGCGCACCGATTTGCCGCATCTCAATACGGATGCTGAACTCTTCGGCCAATACTTTGATGAGCTGACGGAAGTCGACCCGTTCGTCTGCAATGTAGTAAAAAATGGCTTTGTTGCCATCGCCCTGATATTCCACGTCACCAATCTTCATGTTGAGGTGAAGATTTTCGGCAATTTTACGTGCCTTGATCATGGTGGCATGTTCTTTGGCCTTCGCCTCTTCGTATTTTTCCATATCGACCGGGCGGGCCTTGCGGTACACACGGCGCACCTCAACCTTTTGCGGGTTGACGCCGTTTTTACGCATTTGCAACTGTACCAGACGGCCGGTAAGTGTTACTTCGCCGATATCGTGTCCCGGCGACGATTCCACGGCAACAACATCTCCTTTTTCGAGCTTTAATTTGTTGCTGTTGAGGAAATATCCCTTGCGGGTGTTTTTGAATTGCACTTCCACAAAGTCGCAATCGTCCTGTGTTTCGGGAAGATCGCAGAGCCAGTCGAAGACGCTGAGTTTTTGTCCGGAATTGCGGCAGCATCCTTTTTTGTTCATTTTGCAACCGCCGTTATCTAATGTAAAATCCATTTGTTCAGTAGTCAGGAGTTAGTAGTCGGGAGCCGGAATGGAGGAAATTATCTCCGAATTTTCTCTTTCCTTCTTCGCTTTTGTAATCCAATAAGCAATTTAATTGCCTGATGTAAAACGCAAAGTTACTATTTTTTTATTAATGAGACGATGAACTTCAACGATAAATCGAAAAAGACCATCTTGGCCTGTACGTTGCCTTCAATGTGTCGTTCGGCAATAGCCAGATCGGTCATGATGGTTTCAATATTCCGCTCGTTGATGAATGGAGCAAAACGTTGCGAAAATGTCTCTTCGTTGTTATTCAGATAATTGAGTTCTTCTTCGTGCAAGTTGAGAATAAAATTTTCGCGCACCATTTTCTGTGCGTAGACGAAAAAGCTCTTTTGGCGCTCGCGTCCGATCTTTGACATCATTTCCGACCATTGCTTCATCTCTTTTACTTTTCGTGCATAAGCAGTTCGCATCAGAAAGATAAACTGTTCGAGATTAAACTGGTTCTCGTCACTCGATTCAATCATCTCTTCTGCCTTACGGTAGTTTCCATTGGCGATGCGTGCAACGTTGGCAGCAGATTCCGGAGTAAGCGAGAATTTCCTATGTAGTGCCTCTTCGAGTGATGCTCGCTCTATTTGCGGAATGTTGATGCGCTGTGTGCGTGACTGTATGGTGGCCAGCAACATATCCGGCATTTCCGATACCAGAAGGAAGAGTGTCTTTTCCGGTGGTTCTTCCAGTATTTTTAGCAGTTTGTTGGCGCAGGTGATGTTCATCTTTTCCGGCTGCCAGATAATCATCACTTTATATTCCGATTCGTATGTTTTGAGATTCAGTTTGCGCAGGATTTCACCGCTTTCGGCTTCATAAATCATCCCTTGCTTTCCGGAACCTATGCCGTTGATCCATTCGTTGACAGTACCATAAGGATGTTCCAATACAAAGTTGCGGAATTCGGCAATAAAATCATCACAGACAACCGATTGTTTGCCTTCCGGCTTAATGATCGGGAAAACAAAATGGAGGTCGGGATGAGCCAGCTTGGCAAATTTTACGCAGGAGGGGCACGAACCGCAGGAATCGGTCGGAGTACGGTGCTCGCAACAAACGTACTGAGCAAATGCAATGGCCAGCGGTAACTTGCCGATGCCTTCGCCACCACACAGCAGCAGGGCATGAGGAATGCGTTGTTCCTGTACCGTCGCAATGAGGCGCTGTTTGATAGCCTCCTGTCCTATGATTGATGAGAAAAACAAACTAATTGATAATTAATGATTAATGATGGAATCCCAATGTGAGCATCCTCTGTTTTTTATCGGTCGAGATTCGCGCAGAGTTCTTTGATGCGTTTCACAAAGATAATTATTTCTTCTTCGGTTGTATCGAACGAGCACATCCAGCGGGCTTCGCATGTTTGTTCATCCCACAGATAGAATGGAAACTCTTTTTGTAGCGGCTCCACAATAGCCGGAGGAATGAGGGCAAACACACCATTAGCATCGGTGGATTGTGTGATCTTTACCTGAGAGACGGAGCTCACTTCACGGACTAATAGTTGAGCCATAGCATTGGAATGAGCGGCCATGGTAAGCCACAGGTCGTTTTCGAGTAAGGCAACAAACTGTGCGGAGATAAAGCGCATCTTTGAAAAAAGTTGAGCCAGTTGCTTGCGTACAAACTGAGCGTTGGCAACCAGATCTTTATTGAAGATAAGGACAGCTTCCCCGATCATCAGTCCGTTTTTTGTACCTCCGAAACTCATGATGTCAACGCCACAATCGACCGTTCCGGCTTTGGCACTACATCCGAGTGCAGCTAAAGCGTTTGCAATACGGGCTCCGTCAAGATGAACATAAAGTCCGTTTTGGTGCGCAAACCGGCACAAGGTCGTAAGTTCCTCCAAAGAATAAACTGTACCCACTTCTGTGCATTGAGTGATGGAAATTACCCTTGGTTGTGTGTGGTGAATATTGCCAAGATCGGAGAGAAACGGAGCGATAAGTTCGGACGTTAGTTTGCCATCGGGTGTGTCAATTGCGTGTAACTGGCAGCCGGTAGCTTTCATTAGCGCGCCGCATTCGTCAACGTTGATATGTGCCGTTTTTGCACAAAGGATAGAGTGAAATGATTGTACCGCGCATTGCAGTGCCGTGATATTGGCTCCGGTTCCGTTGAATACGAAAAGGACTTCAGTGTCCTGCCCAAATTGTTGTTTAAAAAGATGTTCGGCTTTTGCGGTGAAAGGATCGTTGCCGTAAGAAGAAGCATGTGCCTGATTGGCTTCTGCTATTGCGCTGAGGATGGTCGGGTGGATCCCCGAATAATTATCACTTGCAAAACTTTTCATTCGTTGGTTTGTTGATATTTCAGGTATCTTCAAATCAACAAATCATGAAAGTTGATTACTGTTTATTCGCTTTTTGATCAAAAGTTTTGCAGTCTATTGATTTGAAGATTCCGATTGTTAAAGTAACTTACGTTAATCAGTTGTCGTTGGCGTCTTCAGAAAAGTCAGCTGCAGAAACAGCCCGACCTTTGTTTTTTTCGTTTACAAACCCTATCACTTCTTCCAATCCGGTGATAAATTTCATAAAATCTTCTTTGTAGAGAAATATTTTATGCTTCTCGAAAGAGACAACCTGACCATTGTCCATTCCAGAAACACGCTTTTTGCTTTCTGTTATCGCAACGTAGTAATCTTCGTTACGACTCTGCTTAACGTCAATATAATAAATGCGTTTACCTGCTTTAATTGCCTTGGAAAAAACGATGTCTTTCTCCTTGTTTTCTCTGTCATCTTTATGTCTAAACTCACTCATTGTTTCCAGGTCGGTTAAAGTGTAAAAATTGTTGTCAAAATTGGGAATAATTTTTGATTTTGTCAAGTATTGGAATCAAAAAGATTAAAAAATAATAGTTGCCACCGGTCTCACAATCTTGTTTTTTGCATTATATTTGCAATATCGACGTAAGCATTAATTTTGTAAAATAGTGTTATGGAAACCAATTATGTAACAGTAGCCATTCATACCTACGAACGTGCACAGGTGCTCAAAACCCTGCTCGAACGGGTGGGGATAGAAGCGCATTTGCACCGGGTGAGTGAAGATCATCCTCAGGTAGCTGCCGGTGTCAGGGTCAGGATCAAAGAAAAAGATCTGGCTCATGCCCTGCAAGTGATTGAGGAGATGGAAACCGCACACAGAAGCGGTGTGGACATATTGAATAAACCGCAATCTCCGGTGGTAATGATACCGGTTGACTTTTCGGATTATTCGATTCGTGCCTGCGAATTTGGATTTCGCATGGCTAAACTGTTGAATGCAAAGGTTGTTGTGCTACATGCTTACTACAGCCCGGTGTTTTCGATAGCACAACTTACCGAAACGCTTTCGTATGATATTTATGAAAATGAAGCGGTAAGACAAATTATCAAGAAGGCGGAAGGCGATTTGGAAAATCTGACAAACCTTCTGAAGCGCAAGATGCAAAAGAATGAATTGCCATCCGTATCATTTACCTGCGAGCTGAAAGAGGGAGTGCCCGAAGATGCTATCCTTTCGTATGTTAAGGAACGGGAGCCGTCTTTAGTTGTGATGGGTACAAGAGGAAAGGATCAGAAAGAGGCCGACCTGATTGGCAGTGTCACTGCTGAAATTATTGACCGTTGCAGAGTTCCGGTTTTGGCTGTGCCCGAAAATGTCTCCTTGTTCGACGGCGATGGCGTGTACAATGTGGCTTTTGCAAGTGGTTTCGATCAGAAAGATCTACTGGCTTTCGATAAGATGATGCAGTTTTTGAAACCTTTCAAAATTAAAGTTTTCCTGACACATATTCAGCCCCATAAGGAAAAGAACTTCAACACGGAACAGCTCAAAGGAATTACCGAATACTTCACAAAAAATTATCCGGGCCTTGATTTTGAGTTCCTGTCTATTAAAGATGATAATCTGTTGTCTGAATTACAGGCTGTTGTTGAGGCAAAGGGAATAGGCCTGATTTCGTTGAATTCACGGAAGCGGAGTCTTTTTACGCACCTGTTTAACCCGAGTGTGGCGCACAAAATGATTTTCCATTCCGACACCCCGATGTTGGTGTTCCACTCCTGAATAAGAGGCGAGATGGTGAGATAGTGAGTATCTGTTTGCAGATTTACCTCACTTACTCACCACCTCACTTACTCGATATCTATTTAATCACTTCCAGTTTTGCATATTTCAGCAGTAATGCCCGTGCGCCGTTGGATCCGAAGTCGACGGTTGCTTTGTTGTTGCCATCCACGTTTTCTATATTGATAACCTGGCCGATGCCAAACTTCTCGTGCCGAACGGTATTGCCAATGGCTATTCCACCAGCTGATTGAACGGCTTGTGCAGGTGCGTCGTTTGTGCTTCCCAGCTTTTTCCAGCGGTTGGTATTATGCGCTCCGATATTGGTCGATGACGGTTGCGGACGGTTGTAGGTTGTCGGCGAACTGAACAGTTCCCGTTCCTTGTCGATGCTGCTTCCCTGCCTTCTGCCGTACATCGTCTTGTAATCGATGGGGAGGTCGAGGTATTGCTGGTCGATGTCACCCAAAAAGCGACTCGGATTCTGAAAGTTGAGCTGGCCATTGCGGAAGCGGCTTTTTGCATAACTGATAAAGCATTGCTCTTCGGCACGGGTAATGGCCACATAGAACAGGCGACGCTCTTCTTCCACTTCACTCTCGCTGTCCACATAACCAGACGGAAAAAGTCCTTCTTCCATCCCAACGATAAATACGTTGCGGAACTCAAGTCCTTTTGCAGAGTGAATGGTCATCATGGTGAGCTTTTCAGCATCTTCGTCGTTCGTATTATCCTGATCGGTCAGCAACGACACTTCCGACATAAACGAAACCAGTCCGATTTCGGTTTCTCCTTCGTTGACCCGTTGTTCACAAAATTCGTGCATGCCGCTCACTAACTCCTGTAAGTTCTCCTGCTTGCTAAGGTTTTCGGGCGAAGTGTCGACGCTGACATCGGCCATAATTCCGGCTCCTTTTACCACCTCTTGTGCCATTTCGTAGGCATCCAGCTGTGGCGATTTTTCGATAAACGAGAAGATCAGGTCACGGAACTTAGAAAGTTTCCCGGCTGTTCCGGCATTGACTGCCAGATTGAATTGCAGCGGATCGCTCAAGACCTCCCACATGGAGACATGATGCAGGTGCGCACAGTCGGAAATTTTGCCCACGGTCGTATCGCCGATACCTCGTGCCGGATAGTTGATGACTCGTTTCAGTGCCTCTTCGTCGTATGGATTGATGACCAACCGGAAATAGGCCAGCACATCTTTGATCTCCTTGCGTTGGTAGAACGAAAGCCCACCGTAAATTTTATAGGGAATATTGCGCTTACGTAAAGCCTCTTCGAAGATACGCGATTGGGCATTGGTGCGATAGAGAATGGCAAAATCGCTGAACGGATGGTGCTGAGTCAGGTGAATTTCCGAAATCTTGTTGGCAATATTAAAACCTTCCTCTGTATCGGTCATAGCACTGAAAACCTGAATGCGCTGTCCCTTGGCGTTTTCCGAAAAAACATTCTTCTGAATCTGCGTTTTGTTTTTCTGAATCAGGCTGTTGGCCGCCGCCACAATGTTTTGGGTTGAACGGTAGTTCTGCTCCAGCTTGAAGAGTTTGCTATCCGGAAAATGATTCTTGAATTTCAGAATGTTATCGATGTTTGCTCCACGGAACGAATAAATGCTCTGGGCATCGTCGCCTACCACCGAAATGCGTTGATGCTGCTCGGCCAGCCGTTTCACGATGAGGTGCTGTGCGAAGTTCGTATCCTGATACTCGTCGACCAGAATAAACGAAAAACGTTGGCGGTAATTGTTCAGCACATCGGGATAGTCACGGAAAAGAATGTTGGTATAGAGCAACAAATCGTCGAAATCCATGGCATTAGCCTGGCGACAGCGCGAAGCGTAAAGCGCGTAAATATCGCCGGTACGTGGAATACGGGCGGCACTGTCGGCTTTGTACAAATCTCCGTTGCTTTGGTATTTATCGGCAGTCAGCAGGTTGTTTTTGGCAAACGAGATGCGACCGTGGATCACAGCCGGTTTGTAAACCTTGTCGTCGAGTTGCAACTCTTTGATAATGGTTTTGAGCAGACTCTTGGAGTCGGCCGTATCGTAAATGGTGAACCCCGATGTAAACCCGAGTTTTTCGGCTTCGGCACGCAACATGCGAGAAAAGATGGAGTGGAACGTGCCCATCCAGAGCCATTTGGCCTTGTCTCGACCCACCAGCGTGGCGATACGCTCTTTCATTTCGCGGGCTGCCTTGTTGGTAAAGGTAAGCGCAAGGATAGACGAAGGATGCAGACCGCTCAACAGCAGGTATGCTATTTTGTACGTCAACACGCGGGTTTTGCCCGAGCCGGCACCGGCGATGACTAACGACGGTCCTTCGTTGTAGGCAACCGCCTGCCGCTGACTTTCATTGAGATGCGAGAGAAGTTCTTCTAACTGATTCACGTTGATGATTACCAATTAAATGACAATAATAAATCTTCAAAGATAAAGGAGAGATACAAATCTGATTTTTACCATTAAGAGATTAAGGAATAAAGATGTTTACTTAACTTCTTCATGCCTTAATGATAGATGGTGTTTTTATTATTGTGCAGTGGTTTATTCCGATAAATTTTTTTGAGACAATTGATGGAAACGTTTAAGCTCGGCTTTGACCTCTTCGGGCAGATCGCATTTGCGGATGCCGCGGATTGCACCTTCGAGCGCCATCAGTTCGTGCAGGCAGGCTCCGCTGTCTACCGTCTGTAAACGAAGGAATGCCTGTTTGCTGCCGAGCGCCCGGAGCTCTTCCGGCGTAGAGATGCCCACTTCATTGAGTTTGGCGGCGACTACTTTGCCGATATTCACCTGGTTAGCAAGTTCGTTTTCCATACGGTAAAGGTAGAAAAAAAGACGCGAAGCTACAAAGCGAACCTTGTATCTCCGCGCCCAATCAATTTCGAATTTCAAGATTCCTTATTCAAAGATTCCAGAATTGGAACCTTGAATTTGGAACCTGAAATGCTATTTCAAAATGCGTCGATAATTGCAACGAAATCGGCAGCTTTCAACGAAGCACCACCGATCAAACCACCGTCGATGTCGGGTTGAGCGAACAGTTCGGGTGCGTTTTTAGCGTTGCAGCTACCACCGTAAAGGATAGAGGTGTTGTCTGCAATTTCCTGACCGAATTTTTCGGCGATGATGCTACGGATAAATTTCAGCATATCCTGAGCCTGTTCTGTAGAAGCTGTTACGCCGGTACCGATAGCCCAGATAGGTTCGTAAGCAATAACCAGTTTCTTGAAGTCTTCGGCGCTGAGGTTGAAGATAGTTTCTTCCAACTGATTTTTTACGAATTCGTTTTGTTTGTCGGCGTTACGAATGTCGAGAGCTTCGCCACAGCAGTAGATTGGAGTCAGGCCATTAGCCAAAGCCAACGCAACTTTGTCGTTCAGGATAGCGCTGGTTTCGTTGTAGTATTCGCGACGTTCAGAGTGACCGAGGATTACGTATTCAGCACCGGTAGATTTTACCATAGCAGCACTTACTTCGCCGGTATATGCACCCGATTCTTTGTTAGCACAGTTTTGAGCAGCAACGCCGATTTTCTTTGTGTCTACAGTTGCGGCAACAGTTGCGAGGTGGATAAACGGAGTGCCGATTACTACGTCGCAATTAGGAGTTTTTGATGCTAAAACTTCGTTCAATTCTTTGGCCAAAGCCACGCCTTCTTGCAGGGTTTTGTTCATTTTCCAGTTACCTGCTACAATGTTCTTTCTCATTTCTAAATGTATTTATTTGATTGATGGAAATTAAAAATCTCTCTTATTTCTGAAATCGTTTTATCAATATTTTTCGCAAGACGATAAATGCAGCCGAGTAGGCAATTGCTACAGCCACAACCAGCAACCACGATGGAATGGAGGGTGCTTCGTCTTTTGGATTGTTGCTCAATGGTTTGTTAAATGACGGCAGCCATCCGTTGGGCCAGTGGTTTACGACTGTCCCATTGTGTAACAGAATCAAACCCGGATTGGAACGGATGGTTGTTTTGAGCATAATCGGGTCGGCATTGCAAACCTCAGCTTTCAGCCCTGTTTTTTTTACAAAATCATCCACATCGCTACCCGTTGAGGCCGTTAAACAATAGAACGGATAGTTGTTCTTCTTGGCATAATCGGCAATGGCGTTGATCTTGTCGAACCGATCGGTTGCGGCTTTATTCAGATCGTACGCTACCAGCAGGAATGAATAACCCTTGTTGCCCAGCACGATGTCGGTAATTTCTCCTTTTGTCGGACTCTGTATCGAAAAGTCATGAATAGGAGGTTTGTACCCTTCTTTTACCAAAACTGTCTTTTGGTCGACGAATTTCCATGTGCTATCGTTTGCCGGATAGTTGTTAAGCGTAAACTCTTTCTTTACCCCGTTTTTCGCGTAAATAAACGTGGTGGAATATTCGTCTTTGGGAGCTCCATCCGGAATTTTCATTCCTTCAGGGATATTGGCTCCGATCTTGTAAGGACGAAAATCGACCATCGGCAGGTAGTGGTAGTTGAAATGCGACAAGGTCATCACGCTGAAGAACGAAAAGGCAACCAATATCCATTCCGACAACGGTCGGAGGGTGGTAGTGTGATGTTTGCGCAACAGAAGGATGCCGATAATCATTGTCAACAATACAATGTTTTTGTAGAATGTAGCTTTGTTGCTGATAACTAAGGCATCGCCGAAGCAGCCGCAGTCGTGCACGGGATTGGCTTTGTAGATCCATGCCGTGAGTCCCGTCATAAAGAGCATAAAAAGCAAAGCCACCCACGAGGTCTCTTTCAGACGGATGCCGGCAATCAGGTTCAGTCCGATAACCATTTCTACCGCAGAAAGCAGAATGGAAAGCACCAATGCGAACGCGCTGAGGCTCTCGAGACCCATGGCGGCAAAGTAATCCTGAAATTTGTAGGAGCCACCCAGCGGGTCGATGGCTTTTACGAAGCCCGAAAAGACAAACACAGCCCCGAAGAGCCAGCGCAGAATCCGAAGTGTATTTTTAGGTAGAGAATTCACAATCGTAATTTGAAAATTTGAAAATTTGAGGATGTGGAGATTAAATCGGAAATATCAGAGAATGTAGTTTAATTCTCAAATCTTCACATCTTCATATCCTCAAATCGGGTTGTCTATTTTAATTAGCGCAAAAATAGCATAGTTTACCATGTCGGAGTAGTTGGCATCAATGCCTTCGGAAATCAGCGTTTCGCCATTGTTCGATTCTATTTGCTTGGTGCGGTTGAGCTTTTGCAGAATAATATCGGTGTACGAGCTAACCCGCATCAGGCGCCAAGCCTCGCCATAATCATGGTTTTTGGCAATCATCAGCGTTTTGGTCTGCTGGAGATATTTGTCGTAAAGTGCTAAAGCCTCCTCGGGCGACAGGTCGGGCTGGTCGGCATAACCCAGCGCAAGCTGAATCAATCCGATGACACCGTAGTTGACGATGGCAATCCATTCACCGCGTGTTCCTTCGTCCACCATCGCCTCTTTTTTTGTTTCGAGACTGCGGATGCGGTTGGCTTTGATAAATATCTGGTCGGTAACCGAAGAGGGTCGCATGATGCGCCATGAAGTGCCGTAGTCGGTCAGCTTCTTGGCAAAAATATCGCGACAGGTTTTGATAACGGAGTCAAATTGCTGCTCGGTTGTTGTCATACAAGGCGGGATTTATTTCCGGAACCACAGGGCAAAAGCTTCTCTTCTGCATCTGTAAGTTGTGTAAACTATTGAAATATAATTGTTTCTAAAAACAATGATTCGACATCAAAGGTAGGTATTTTTTTTGAGATTAGGGAAGATGCTGCCGCAAAATGCTGTTAGTCATATACTCTTTAATAATGGGATATGCATGAAGAATAAGAGCAGGGAATCACTTTTATGTTTTGAAATATTTAATCGTGCTTCTTTGTAAGAATAACAAGTGATAAGCAGTAGGGCAGGATACTAAAAGTCTGTTTGAAACTCAGTGTTGAGCTGGCTGAGAGGAAGGGTAGGAACGAATTGCTTGTCATTTATGTTATTTTTTGGGGATGACGCAAGCATCAAGCATAAATTCAGAGACCTAAGATTGACCAACAAAGTATCTGTATTTTGTTTTTTATATTGTTAATGAATGGTGGTGAGCGTGGGTGAGTTAGCCCTTTTTTTCTACCGACACTTGTGATGACAGAAAGCTAAGAAACGTTCCTGCTGAATCGCTTGTCACAGGAATGACTTCTTGTGAATTTTTGGTGGTAAGTATAAGATATATAATTGTATAGATTATCTGTGGATCCGGTAATTTGCTAACAAATGATGTATGTCGTTTTTTGTGTTAAAAATCAAAATGCAAAGGCAAAATATCAATATGTTCAAGAACTGGAAGATGGAAAATGGCGTATTTTGCATTCGTAAAAAAAATTAACCATTATTTCAATATTGGGGGTTGGTTCCTTTGATTGCTTATGCAGATAAAGATCAACTAACATTGATTTTTTTGGAAATTTATCGTGCGCGAGCACGTAATATAATTTATTTGAAATGTATAAAAAACACTTCGCATTCTATGTCTGGTAAGAGATTTGAAATGTGAAGATAATTCAAACCTCAATTTTCATTAACCTGCTAATTTTTGCTTATGAAAAACAAAAATGCTGTAAATCAAAAAGAAGTATGCAGACATCGAATGTTATTACTCAAAATGTTCTGCATGTTGATTCTAATTTCGACTGCTCCTTTGGCGTTCGCCCAAAGTGTAACTATCAAAGGAAATGTCAAGGATTCTCAGGGCTCTCCACTACCCGGTGTTGCTGTAAAAGTGCAAGGTACTTCACAAGGTACTCTTACCGATGTTGACGGAAATTATTCGATTTCTGTTCCTTCTTCAAAATCCATGCTGATTTTTTCATTTATCGGAATGGAAACCGAGAAAATTACGGTTGGTACACAAAAGGCGATCAGCCTTACGATGAAAGATTCGTCTATCGCTTTAAATGAAGTGGTTTCCATTGGTTATGCCAGGGTAAAGAAGAGTGACGTTACTGGCGCTCTTACTCAGGTTACTGCTAAAACGCTGGAAGAGAGACCTGTGCAAAATGCAATTAGTGCAATGCAGGGGAAAGCAGCTGGTGTTGACGTACAATCGAACAATCGTCCGGGTGAAATTTCTAATGTTGTTATTCGTGGTACGCGATCTATTAATGGATCAAATTCGCCTCTTTATGTTGTTGATGGTGTAATTCTTATGGGTGATATGAACGATATTAATCCGAATGATATTGCTTCGATGGAAATTTTGAAAGATGCATCTTCTACTGCTATTTATGGTTCGAGAGGTGCTAACGGGGTTGTACTTATTACCACTAAGAACGGGAAAAAAGGTAAGATCAATATTGACTATACCGGTACTGTTACATTTGATGTAATTAATTCAGTAACAGACTGGGCAAGTGCAGGCGAAATGCTTGATCGTTATCGCTTAGCAAACATTAATGGAGGAACCTATAAAAGCGGTTCAACTAATTACATGTATCCGGATCCTGCTGTTGACCTTGCTATTTTCGGGCACTCTGATGCTGCAACTATGGCAGCAATTCGTTCTGCCTACGATTGGAATAGTGACGGAACTGTAAAAACCCGTGCGACAACTTCTGAAGAACAGGCTGCCGGTTGGCCAGCTCAGGTGCCTGTTTACAATTCGGGCAATGTTCCTACCACCGACTGGACAAAATATCTTACAAGAACCGGTGTTACTCAAAATCATCAGGTTGCTCTTTCATCAGGAAATGATGTTTCGAAATTGTATATGTCATTAGGATATTATAACAACAAAGGAACACAGGAAAATCAGGGATACAAACGCTATTCTGTTAGAATGAACGGAGAAACATCTCCCCTCAAATGGTTAACTGTGGGTGTTAATTTAAATACCTCGTTGAGTGAACAAAAGTATGGAACTTCTTATCGTACAGGTAGCTCTACCGGGCCAAATGATGCTTACGGATTGGCATTGAGTCAATATGTTATGGCCAAACCATACGACGATAATGGTAATTTGATTTTATATCCTGGTAATAACCAGTCTCTACCTACCTGGAACCCACTCATTAACCTCTCCACCACGGATGATTTGACAAGAAAGTTAACTATTCAGGCAAATACATTTGCTGATATTAAATTTACTCCATGGCTTAAATACCACATGAACTTTGGTGCTGGGTATAGAACATCCAATTCAGGTTCATGGCAGGGATCCGGTTCAACCACCAGATTGAAAAGTGGTTTGCCAACGACTGCCGTTGCATCCTATTCTACCTCTGAAGTTTATCAGTATCTC
The DNA here is from genome assembly GCF_009712605.1 of Paludibacter sp. Lineage (GTDB taxonomy): Bacteria > Bacteroidota > Bacteroidia > Bacteroidales > Paludibacteraceae > Microbacter. Next base: position 267,543 of record NZ_WASO01000003.1, read on the forward strand.
ATAGAAAACCTCTTGTATGCTAATAAAACATTTGGCAAACATGATCTGGGATTGACTTTAATGCAATCTGGTCAGTATGCAAGAAACGTAGGATCAAACATGAGCGCTTCGAGCATTTTCTACGATGCTTGTAAATGGTACAACCTCGCAGCTAACTCGAATGGGAAACCAGATAGTTATGGAACCAGTTTCAGCGAAACTTCAATGATTTCGTATATGGCTCGTTTTAATTATTCATTTATGAGTCGTTATCTTCTGAATGCATCTTTACGTTCTGATGGTGCTTCGCAGCTTGCCGACGGTCATAAATGGGATCTTTTCCCATCAGCTTCTGTTGCGTGGAAATTGCATGAAGAGTCTTTTATGAAGTCCTTTAAATGGGTGGATGAACTGAAATTACGTTTTGGTATGGGTACATCAGGAAACTCTGCTGTTGGAGCATATTCTTCCGCAGGTCCGTTGGCTCAGTACGCTTACACATGGGGTACCACTGCCGCTTATGGTATGATTCCATATAATATGCCGAATCCGTCTCTCGGATGGGAACATACTTCTCAGTACAACCTTGGTTTGGATTTTGCTTTCCTGAACCAACGGTTAACCGGTACTCTTGAGTTCTACTTATCGAACACCCGTGATATTCTTATGTATCGCTCAATTGTTCCAATTACAGGCTATGCTCAAATTATGGACAATATCGGTAAAATGAGAAATAAAGGGGTTGAATTCACTATTTCAAGCAAGAACATTGTAAAGAAAGATTTTTCATGGTCTACCGACCTTTCAGTATCATCTAATAAAAATCAGATCGTAGAATTGGTGAACGGAAAACAGGATATGGCCGGAAACAACTGGTATATCGGACAGCCTTTGAACGTGTTCAGAACTTACCACATTGCCGGAATCTGGCAAAACACTACAGAAGATCTCGCTGAGATTGCGAAATGGAAAGCGAATGGTTATACATTTGCAGTAGGCCAATACAAACCACAGGAATTAGGTACACCGGATTATAAATTGACTGATGCCGACAAATCTATTGTAGGTAGTACAGATCCGAAGGTGGTATTAGGTTTGACCAATACCTTTACGTACAAGAACTGGGAATTCAGTTTCTTCCTGTATTCTCGTTTAGGACAAAAATACTTCTCTTCGTTACTTCCTGCCGGTATAAACGGAACGAACTATGTAGGATATGGGCGCCACGTAAAAGCCAGCGATTTCTGGTCGCCATCAAATCCATCGGGTAAATATCCGCAACCAAGTACAGCAAGTGCTGCAACTGTCAATGCCTCCTTAACTCAGGCATCGTATGTGAACGACGGGTCGTATGTGATTGTTCGTAATATATCATTGGGTTATAAACTTCCGGCAAAATTTGCAAACAAATTAAATATGAAGAGCATGCAGATTTTTGGACAGGTTATGAATCCATTTATCTTCGGAGGCGAAGTTGTGAAAGCCGGATTGAATCCTGATGATACGAATGGTTGGACAAGTACGAATAGTGTGGGAGAATCAACTGGCGGTACTAACAACAATACCATTATTAATACCAGTTTTGTTGCAGGTGTTAGAGTTAGCTTCTAATTATTAACCTAATAAATCAAGTTTATAATATGAAAAAATATATTCTGTTATCGTTGTTGATAACATCATTATTTTCCTGTAAAGATTTTTTGGAAGAAAAGTCTGTTACAACATTAACTCAGGATTATTACAAAACGGCTGAAGGCCTTCAGTCTTTGTGTAAAGGGAGTTATCAGTTCCTGCGCTTTAAAAGTGATTACAATCAGGGGAACTATATTTTTGGTGTCGGATCGGATGTGGAAGTATTCGACTGGTCACTTGCAGACCGCATTGCTATGGGAAGTTATAACCCAAGCGGATGGGATCCAGCCTCTACAGTTTCGACTCGTATGACAGCGCTCACCAATTTCTTAATTGGTAGCCTTAGCGGAGGTTATACCGAAGGTGCTTATCCTGAAATCGGGCGTTGTAACCTGTTCCTCGAAAATTATGCGAAACTTACTTCGACAGATCAGACGTCATTAGTTGCAAGAAAAGGAGAAATGTTATTTCTGAGAGCCTATTCATACTTTTTGCTGACTAATGCCTTAGGAGATGCTCCTCTTATTCTGCACAGCTTTTCAGGGATGCCATCTAATTTTAACTTTCCTAAAGCGAAAATGGAAGTTATCTACAAACAGATGATTACCGATTTGCGCGAAGCAGTTAATGTTCTTCCGGCAACTACTACTGAAACAGGACGTATCACTAAACCGGCAGCTGCACACTTGTTGGCAAAAATTTATCTTGCCCGTGCGCAGGGAGCAAACTTCCAAAATAGTACAGAACCAACATTGAAAGCATTGTACAAAGGGAGCGTTACTACCGACCTCGATTCATGTATCTTTTACGCATCAATGCCTATCGATCAGTTGAAGACTACAACTGCATACGGAGGGTTGTGTCCGAACTTTGGAACGTTATTTACCACAACAAGTGATTATGCACGTGAAAATCAAAAAGAAATTTTGCTTTCGGCTCAATACGAACCGACTCAGACATATGATGGGCGTTATGGCAATACTTTGGTTCACTTGTTCAATAGTAACCATACCTCGTTAAGAGCTTGTACTCCGAGAACATTGGATTATGGCCGTCCTTATGCAACTGCATGTCCTTCAGATTGGGGTTTTGACCAATATACAGACAGAGCTAACGATTCGCGTTATTACAAAACATTCTTAACCGACTACGTAGCTACAGCAACAACCACATCGGGCGGAAAACCCTGGGATAAAGCGACTGCATACTATTACAACAACTATCTTAATCCTACGGCTATAACAAAAGCAGTTGTGGGTGCTGTTAAACTGACACTGGGAAAACGTTCTATTGTTTATATTGAAAACTCCAAGGATCAACCTTTCGATTCTCTTTGGGTAATGAGTCAACCATATATTATGATGGTTCGCTGGATGGTAGGTAGCCCGAATGGAGCCGGATATTTTAATGCAGACGGTACTCCAAAAGCAGGCGCAATGGTAAATCCGGCTAATCCGGTTATCACTAATACTGCAGGTCGTAAAGTTATGTATCGCATTAGCGGTGATTATGGCGATCAGTTTGGTATTGACATCAATACAACCAATTCACAATGGTATATGGGCCCGAGAAAATGGTTAGACCAATACAGAGGAAAGTCAACCGATGTGAATGGGTCTGGTTCTATTGACTTTACAATTTTCCGTTTGGCAGAAACTTATCTTATCCGGGCAGAAGCCTATGGACGTAAAGGTGACTTTACCAGCGCAATTAACGATTTGAATGTTATTCGTAAACGTGCGGCTTATCATGCCGGCGAAAATCGCTCGGATGTACTTGTGACACTCGAACCGAGTGTTATTACAGGTAGTTTGTCTATTCCTGCAGCCGAAAAGGTAGCTCCTTATGCAGTAACTACCGATTCTTACAGCAAAATTGCCATTGATGGAACAGAATGGGATGGAGTAAGTGCGAAGAGTGTGCGGGAGAACTATCCTCCAACAGCTGCTTCCACACTCGATCGTTTTATTAATTTCATTTATAATGAACGTGGTCGCGAATTGTGCTTTGAGTTGACTAATGTTGAAGACCTCCATAATGCAGGCTTGTTATACGACCGTATTTATTATCACGATATGATGGGAGCTCCTGCTGCATCAACCGGTACAACAGCATTCCCGTTCCCGAAAGACGATATCTCAAAAGGGTCAATTGGCGCTTTAGGAAAAGGGAAAGGTACTCTGGACAGAAAGTACACGTTCAAACCATGGCCACTTGTCTTTTTACAACTATTGACTGACGAAAATAATAATCCGTTGGATGCAGCTACTATAGCAGCCTATCAAAACCCGGGTTATTAATGTAACATAGCTGTTGATTCGCAAATAAACAATTACCTACAACGGAGTCTGCTTTATACTTAAAAAGAGGTTTATGCAGACTCCGTTTTTTAAAATTGAATCTCCTTACACCAGATCTTTCCGTGGGATTTTCTGCCACGTTAAAAAACAGGAACCATTGACTGCTGAATGTGTTGAATATTTATTTACTCACAAAACTGCACTAATATGAAAAACAAAATTTATCTACTGGTCTCTTTGGTTCTTTTTACTACTTATTCTTTTGCGCAGTCTCTACTTGAAACAGGAGGAACGAAAATGCCTGCGGTCTGGATTGATAAAGATACCCATCACAAAATAATACGATTGACTCCGCGCGAAGGTAACAGTGCAAGTTTCTACTTCCATAACAATCCGTTTATTCTGGGTCGACCCGGAGAGGGCGACCGGATGGTGTTTTACGGAAATGATTCGTACAAAGCCGATGGAATAGGAATGCAACTATTCACGGTGAATCTGAAAACACTTGAAATCACCCAGCTTACCGACAAGCTAAAACGCAAAAGCGGAGAAATTGTCGGGCATAAAAATCACAAAGTTTATTATCAGATAAATGATTCGGTATTCTCTACGAATGCAGATACCCGTAAAACTACTCTCGAATTTGTATTTCCTGCTGATTTTAAAGGCGAAATTACTACCTTGAATGCCGATGAAACACTTCTTGGCGGAGCTTGGGCATCAGATAAAGAAAAGGATATATCCCGCAAGTTTCCCCAAAAAAGTGACTTTTTCAAAAAAATATACGAAGCGAAAGAACCCCGTACTTTATTTACTATCAACCTGAAAACAAAGGAACTTACCAAAGTATTTTCCGACAGCGCATGGTTAAATCACGTTCAGTTTTCTCCGACAGATCCCAAATTGTTGATGTTTTGTCACGAAGGCCCCTGGCATAAAGTAGATCGTATATGGACGATCAACATCGATACCAAAGAAGTAAAGTTGGTTCACAAACGTACCATGGATATGGAAATTGCCGGTCATGAGTGGTTTAGTCCCGATGGGAAGACCATCTGGTTCGATCTTCAACAGCCGCGTGGCGAAACATTTTTTGTAGCCGGAACCGACTTACAAACCGGCAAAGAAACCAAATATCAGTTTGGTCGTGACCAGTGGAGCGTTCATTATACCATTTCTCCCGATCAGAAACTCTTTGCCGGAGATGGTGGTAATCCCGGATCCGTGGCAAAAGCCAAAGATGGTCAGTGGATCAACCTGTTTACACCTGATGGCAATCGCTTTAAATTCGAACGATTGGTCAACATGAAGCATCACAATTATCATCTGGAACCCAATGTGCACTTCTCGCCGGACCAGAAATGGATTATATTTCGTGCTAATTTTGAAGGATTTGAAAGTGTATATGCCGTTGAAATAGTAAAGGAAAAGTAATAGGGGAGGCTTAAAATGTGACTCCTTAATGATATCGAAGCTGCTGCTTTATCTCTCGATGGCTTCTTTGCTCGAAACACGCACAACTTCAATTCGGCATTGGATGTCCGTAGTTGGGATGATTAATATATTACACGACCAGAAACAGGCATCCGGGTGAGTTCGGAAGGCTTCAATATTGTGTTTGTCGATTCGAATACTCATTGCCGGGGCAAAGAGTATTTCAGCAAGGTCGACGGAGCCGACCTTGCTTTCGTAGAAGTTGGAGTGAAAGACAAAAACGGTATGCGTTGTCTGCTTGCAAACGATACCACCCGTTTTTTTGTTACAGTGCAGGCGCCAAGCAACGCGACCTTTATAACGATCCGAATGCTGCCAACTCAAAAGAACATTTGCGGATTGTTGAAATTGAATCTTACGAACGACCTTGATAATCTGATTCACAAATTACCACTTAATTCTAATTTATCATGATACGCACAGCATTCAAAATGTTTCTAAAACCGGGCTTTGAAGCTGAGTACGAAAAACGTCACGCTGCCATCTGGCCGCAATTGAAAACACTTCTCAAGGATAGTGGCGTTTATGATTATTCCATTTTCTGGGACAAGGAGACCAATATTCTCTTTGCCGTTCAAAAGGTAAATGGAGATCAGAGCTCACAGGATCTCGGTAGTACTGAAATCGTACAGAAATGGTGGGCTTACATGGCCGATATTATGGAAACCAACCCTGACAATTCGCCTGTTTCCATTCCATTGCCCGAACTGTTTTATATGGAATAAAAAAACATCAGGTCGCTTCTCGCATTAGCAGCCTGACTTTTAATAAGCACAATCAATGAAACAACGTTTTTGCTCTTTACTGGTGATTAGCACTATCGCACTCATTTCTTTTGCTCAACAAACGATTTCGCTTACCGGCAAATGGCAGTTCCGCATCGACCGGAACGACGAAGGACTTGACAAAGGCTGGTATACGATTTCAATAGGAGACGAAACCGTACGGTTACCGGGTACCATGTGCGAAAACGGGAAAGGTGACGATATCACGCTGAAAACCCAGTGGACGGGAAGCCTCTACGACAGCTCCTTCTATTTTAATCCGGCCATGGAAAAATACCGCAAACTGGATAATCTGAAGCTGCCCTTCTTTCTCACACCCAACAAACATTACGTGGGAGTGGCCTGGTACCAGCGCGACATTGATATTCCCGAAGAATGGTACGGAAAACCGCTTTCCCTTTTTCTGGAACGAGCCCATATTCAAACCATGGTTTGGATTGATAATAAATTTATGGGTAATATAATGTCTATGACTACACCTCACCTTTATTTTCTTTCACCTTATCTTAAATCAGGCAAGCATCGGCTGACCATTCGCATCGACAACCGACTGAGAACGACGATCGATCCGGGGCAGAATTCGCATAGCGTGACCGACCAGACTCAAGGTAACTGGAACGGAATCGTAGGGAGGATTGAACTGCAAAGCAGACCTCAGATCCACTTGGAACCTATCAGCGTATTTCCCGATCTCAAAAACCGTGTGGCGAAAATCAGTTTCTTGATCCTGAATGAGACGGGAAAGAATCACAAAGGCAATATCGTTTTGTCTGCAAAAAGTTTCAATACCTCCGATCCACAAACCATCAATCCGGTAACGGTTCCGTTCACTGCCGACAGCCTTATTAAAAAAATAGACATTACGTTGCCTCTGCACGATAAGATGCAGCTCTGGAGCGAATTTTCGCCTGCACTGTATAAGCTGACGGTTACCCTGAAAAGCGGAGATACAGTCGACTCGCGGGATGTGGAGTTCGGAATGCGTGAAATCAAAATCGAAGGGCGCGGAATTTATGTCAACGGCATCCGCACCATGATGCGCGGGACTGTCGAAAACTGCGACTTTCCGCTCACCGGCTACGCTCCGATGGATCGGGCTTCGTGGGAGACGATTTTCCGCAAGTGCAAATCGTACGGACTCAACGCCATGCGTTTTCATTCCTACTGTCCACCCGAAGCTGCTTTCGAGGCTGCCGACCGCGTAGGTATTTATCTGCAACCCGAAGGTCCGAGCTGGCCGAATCACAGCACTTCGCTCGGTCAGGGCAAACCGATTGATGCCTATCTGATGGACGAGACGATACGAATGACAAGCGAATATGGCAATCACGCGTCGTTTGTGATGCTGGCTGCAGGCAACGAACCACGCGGTAACTGGGTGGCTTGGGTGAGCAAATTTGTGGATTACTGGAAGGCTACTGACAGCCGTCGTATCTACACCGGAGCCTCCGTTGGAGGTAGCTGGGCATGGCAACCGAAAAATCAGTATCATGTCAAAGCTGGTGCGCGCGGTCTTAACTGGGACAAAACCCGGCCCGAATCGATGTCGGACTTCCGCCAAAACATCGACACGGTGAAACAACCCTTTATTTCGCACGAAACAGGCCAGTGGTGCGCATTCCCCGACTTTACCGAGATTCCGAAATATACCGGTGTGAAACGGGCTAAGAATTTCGAACTCTTTCAGGAGAACCTCACCGATAACGACATGGCCGACATGAGCCGCAGATTCCTGATGGCATCGGGCAAACTGCAACTGCTCTGTTATAAGCACGACCTGGAAAAACTTTACCGTACACCCGATTATGCTGGCTTTTATTTGCTCGGACTGAATGACTACTCGGGTCAGGGAACAGCATTGGTAGGAGTGCTCAATGTGTTCTGGCAGGAGAAAGGATATGTCGATTCGCTTTCTTTCCGCCGTTTTTGCAACACCACGGTGCCGCTGGTACGCATGGAGAAATTCGTGTTCAACAACAATGAAACCCTGAAAGCGGGTGTGGAAGTGGCTCATTACGGAGCCTCCGACCTGAAAGAGACAACTATTCGCTGGAAAGTGAGAGATATGAACGGCAAGGTTGTAGAAGAAGGTTCACTTTCCAAACAAACCATTCCGGCCGGAAGTCGTTTGGCGCTGGGAAACATTTCGATGGGTCTCTCTAAAATAACCGCTCCGGCAAAGCTGAATCTGCAGGTGGCCATCGACGGCACTGCATATGCCAACGACTGGAATTTCTGGGTATATCCCGCAACAGTCACCGACAATTCGAAAGGCATTCTTGTTTGCCACGAACTGGACGAGACGGCGCAAAAGGTGTTGGCGAAAGGAGGCAAAGTACTGTTGCTCGCCGCCGGAAAAGTGGAATATGGTAAAGAGGTAGTGCAATATTACCAGCCTGTTTTCTGGAACACCTCTTGGTTCAAGATGCGTCCGCCGCACACAACCGGCGCCTACATCGAAAACAGCCACCCCATTTTCAAAAACTTCGTTACCGACGACTGGGGCGATTTGCAATGGTGGGAGCTGCTCAACAAGGCACAAACCATGCAGCTGACCGACTTCCCGAAAGGTTTTCATCCGTTGGTACAACCCATCGATACCTGGTTTATCAACCGCAAACTGGGCATGCTTTTCGAAGCGCAGGTAGGTAAAGGCAAGATGGTGGTGTGCAGCATGGATCTTGACAACGATCTGGAAAACCGTCCCGTGGCACACCAATTGCGATACTCCATTCTCAACTACATGCAGTCGAAACAGTTTAACCCTCAGTATAAAATTGAGCTTTCAACCATCGAAGATATCTTCCGTAAGACAGCCGAAAAGGTGAAGACTTACAGCAAAGATGTCCCCGACGAATTGAAGAAGGGAACACGATAATCATAAAAATAATTTGAGAGTCTCGTTTTAAGCGAGGCTCTCATTTTTTTTATGCTTGAAAGAGAAAAGAACCGAAATTCTTCTCTTTGCTATTTCACAACCGATATTTGACTCTGACCTTTCGAAAAAAAATAAGGCCGTCATGTAAATGACGGCCTTACAAAACTAACACCTAAGATACTTATACAAGCTTTGACAACGCATCTTTGATGCGAGCCATCGCCTTTTCGATATTTTCGTCGGAAGTTGCATACGACATGCGGATGCAATTGGGAGCGCCAAACGCATTACCACCCACGCAGGCCACTTTTGCCTCGTCGAGAAGGTACATTGCCAAATCGGCAGCTGTTTCTATTTTGTTTCCGTTGAATGATTTGCCTAAGTAATAACTGCAATCAGGGAATATGTAAAATGCTCCCGTGGGATTGTTTACTTTGAAACCCGGAACTTCTTTTGCCAGTTTCACAATCAGATCGCGACGGCGTTGGAAAGCCACACGCATTTCGGTAACACAGCTTTGGTCGCCTTTGTAAGCAGCCACGGCAGCTTTCTGAGCGATTGAGCAGGGACCTGAAGTATACTGACCCTGCAATTTGTTGATGGCGCCAACCACCCATTTCGGACCAGCAATCCAGCCGAGACGCCAGCCTGTCATTGCATAGCCTTTTGACACACCATTCACAATCACCACGCGTTCGCGAACGTTTTCGAATTGTGCGATGCTTTCGTGCTGACCCAGGTAGTTGATGTGTTCGTATATTTCATCGGAAATGATTACGATCTGAGGATATTTTGCCAACACATCAGCCAACCCTTTCAATTCTTCTTTGGTATAAACGCTACCGGTAGGATTTGAAGGAGAGCAGAGAATGATGGCTTTTGTTTTTGGAGTAATGGCAGCTTCGAGTTGGGCAGGAGTAATTTTGAAGTCCTGATCGATACTTGCTTCAACCACAACGTTAACCCCTTCGGCCAGTTTCACCATTTCCACGTAACTTACCCAGTAAGGAGCAGGAATGATCACCTCGTCGCCGGGGCCTACCACGCTGAGAACAACGTTGCAAACAGATTGCTTTGCACCATTGGAGCAAAGAATTTGATCCGGTTTATATGTCAAACCATTCTCTTTTTCAAGTTTTTCACTGATAGCCTGACGCAGGTCGAGGTATCCGGGTACGGGTGAATAGAATGAAAAATTATCATCAACCGCTTTTTTGGCTGCCGCTTTTATGTGGTCAGGAGTGTTGAAGTCGGGTTCCCCGACACTCAGGTTAATCACATCGAAGCCTTGAGCTTTCAGTTCGGCGCTTTTTTGAGACATCGCCAACGTCTCAGATGGTGATAATGCGTTAATACGCGCAGATAATTGGTTCATAAATTATATATAAATGGAATTCTCGGGTGAAATATCCGACTCGTTGAATGACCCGGATTTTACATGTGCGTGGAAATTGGTTGACCAAAAACCATGCAAAGGTACTCATTTTTACTAAGCCAGTCAAATAAAAAAGACACGGAAAACCACTTTTTTACACCAAAAATTTCTCTGTCAGAACCGACGCTGATAAGAAACCGATATTTCCACTTGATTCCCTTTTTGTCCAACATGATATTCCTGATTTAGCAAAGAAGCCGATATCGAGAAGACATTGAGCTTTTTAATGCTTCTTTTCAATCCTAAAGTTGCGCTTTTCGAAATAAGTTTGACATTGCCATTATTGTATGCAAGCACTGCATTCGCATCATCTGGGGACAAGCCATAGCCGATGTTGCCATAAAAATAATCGTCCGCTCCACCTACATAATAACGAACAGTGCCTGTATATGAATGAGATATGTTGTGATTACCGGGCACTAGAGTTACTCTTGCGTTAAACAAAAAGCTTTTATAATATTTTGAAAGTCCACCGACATAAATCCAGGTTGAGTTGCTGAAATTCAGATATCTGAATCCTAATTCGAGCTCAAAACTCTTGGGCAGCGTAGCATACAGCGACGCTCCTGCTCTGTAGTGAGGGAACACCGATGATACGTCAGACAAGCCCAAATTTGTATAGGCGTACAGGCCTTTCATTATGTGAGGATAAGCATCGATTTCGGCTTGAAAAGCAGTGTTGCCAAATCGTTTGCCGTAATTGACCCGTCCAGTTATGGAGCCCAATGAGGTAAAACGGGTATAATCGACATTAATGATTTGCCATGGCGATTTGTGCAAATAATCGCCATATCCATGATCGAACCAGGTAAAATCATAACCGACACTGACTTTATTGAGGGATGCAGCATCGGTAATGTCCAGAATAAGAGACCGCACATCGGTATTCGCAGGGTTTTTTTGAAGCAGCACAAGTGCCGTCTGATAAGCCTCCATATATCTTTTCTCCGATTTCAGTATCTTTATCTTTTTAATCAATAAGTCAGTCGAACCCGGATGGTACTGCAAGCCCTGATCACAATAAGTCAATGCAACCTTGTTATTGTCACTCCAGTATTCCAGATCAGTCAACGCAAGAGCAGCATCCTCGGAATCCGGTTTTTGTTTCAGTACAGTCAATAACTCAGTTCTCGCACTATCCGGTTTCCCGTTCCAAGTGTAAAGACGCCCTAAAAACACTCTTATGTCATCATATTTAGGACTTTGTAACAATGCCTGACGGGATAATTGGATAGCCAACGGATAATTTTTCTGCTTAAATGCGGCATCTCTGGCATTGTGAAACAAAGAGTCAGAGCTCAGTCCGGTTTGTCCAAATACCGGTATACTAAACAAACTTGTTATCAGAATAACAAAAAATCTGTAGGGTGTTATTTTCAATATAAAGGAAGTATTCATAGCGATTCATGTTAAAAATCAGTACAACATCAATATTTATGTAATAGGCTGTCCGGCACCAGCTTTTTGTGTGCCAGCATCGCCCTGTTTCTTTGAATAAATCGATCAAGCAACGACTGTAATTTATGTTGTTGGTCATTATCGTTCACCGGATCAAGCCCCATGTTTGCCGATAGCTTAAACACTGTGTTGCCACTCAACATATAATTGCCTGATAAATATTCGCTGACGCCCTGTTTAGTAGGTATCAAAGGATAATTACTGGCATTCCTGAAATAACGCGCAGTATCCAGACCGGCACCTAACCAGGTCACCAATGCAGGAGCTTTTGTTCCATATTGTTTTTTCTGGTAAGCTAATATAGAAGGTGTAATATCCAGATGCGAAACTACGGCAGAGAATTTGGACGGGCGCTTCAGCAACGGGCTATACACGATTAGCGGCACATGGTACCGGTCAATTTTGGTACTCAATGGAATGTCCGGCATCCGGTGGTCGCCCGTAATAATGAAAACCGTGTTACTAAAAGATGGTTTGGAAGCATAGTTTTTGAAAAAATGGCGCAAAGCATCGTCAAGATAGAGCACGCTTGCAAATTGCGGTTTATATGCACGATGCTCTTTTATCGAAGCTGCATCCAATTTTAGATCCTGCAATCGTTTTTCAAACAGGACATTATATTTTTCCTGATCATTCACTAGAAAAGGATTGTGCGTTGCAACCGTGAGCAAAATATTGATTTTTGGCTGTTTACTCGTTTTTTCATACTCCTGAAGATAAAACCGGAACAATTCGGCATCGCCATAGCCCCACGAAAATCCGTCAGAATTGGCTGGTAACTTTTTGTAAGAGCCATTGAACTTATGTAAATCGTATATGCCGTTAATGTTCTGCTTCTTCAGAAACAAGTTCATATTATCAAACTTCGAATCGCCTCCGTAGTAAAAGAAAGAACGATAACCATTCGTCTGGAGAATGTTAATCAGACCCAAATAAGAAGGCATTTGATCTCCCAATTCAGCAAAGCCGTTTGTGGCGTACGGCAGCGAAGCCAGCATCGAAGGTAAAACCTCAAATGTTCTACCGGCCGTGCTAATGCAGTTTTCCCAATAAAGGCTGTGCCGTGAAAGTGAATCAAGAAATGGCGTAAAACTATGCAGATAAGCGTTGTCGTTTGAAAATGCCCGGCCAAGTCCTTCCACAATTATAAAAACATAGTCGGGAGAGTCCTTGCCCTTCCGGATAAAAGAAGAGAGTACATCTTTTGTATTGTCGGGATGCAAAAAGGCAAAATGCTCTGCATCAGGATAATTGAAATCATTTGCATTGTGAGTCAATTCTTTCGCACCCGTGGCCATTTCAACACTATTGCCTCCACCATTGTGAGACAAATAAGCAAAAGTTGCATCGTAAAAAAAAGCAGATTTATTAAGTGCCAGATTATTATCATATTCTGACCCGAAATTGTATGCCAACGCATGTGTGGATCCCTTGAAAAAAAGAACTAAAAAGCAAAGTGCCACTAAGCTTGCATTCAGCTTAATTCCTGTATTAATGCGACGGGGGAAATAGATGAACAACAAAACAATAAGCGCGGTTACCAATAGCAACTTTATCAACATATCAAGGCTGATACCTGCACTGACGGTTTGCCTCACTTCTGCAACAGAGTAATAATACAGGTCGGCTCCCAAAGGATTCAGTACGACTGAAAAATACTTAACCAGCAACAAATGACCGATACAAAGAAGAATAAACAATGCCAGCATCAGCCTCTTTGTTATTTTTGCTGAAAGAAGAGCTGTGATGAAAAGTATAACAAACAAACAAGCTCCGGCTGTTAAAGAGAAGCCCAAGTCGGATAAAAGCGCTGACCCCATAAACCGAAACAAATGATCCCGGATATGTTGATCGAATTGGGCCATCGCAAGCTCGTATATTCTTAGTAATATGATGAATGTGAAGAAAACTGCCATAAACGAAGCAAAATTCTTCATCAGATCACTCATTTTAGCTTTAATAGATAAATGGGTGTTATTTTCTTGCATATAATTTCTAAATTTTAAAATGAATATAAATATCTCTATATAGCATATATAACTATTGGGGCGATGCGTTCGAAAACCCTTTTCTCTCCAATTTGTCCCATTTCCGATTACCTTTCAGAAACGAAATATTGCCTCTGATTGCCCAGTAAACATTGAGTGGATGGTAAACTATCGGCTCAATGAACGGAATAATAAAAAGCTTTCTAAGGTGAGCAAACCGATGATACCGGTGGAAGGTAAATTCGTCAAAAAGTACAGCATAAAATGAAAATGAAACCGAAAACAGATAGACAAACAACAGAAGAAACAGAAAAATAGGCCAATTGATTATCGACGTCATCAACAAAAAGAGCATAAAAACATAACCCCCGGCTTCGAACAAAGGAGCAAGCCATTCAAAGAAAAACCAAAATGGATAGCCCAGCATCCCCAAACGGCCATATTTCGGGTTAAACAAAAGCTTCCGGTGTATCTTCAAGGTATCTATGTTGCCTCTGGTCCATCTGTTTCGTTGACGTTGCAGCGCATCCTGAGTTGTCGGAACTTCTGTCCAGCAAAGCGGATCCGGAATGTATTCAACGCGATGCTTGATTTTTTGATCGTATAAAAATCTTCGCATACGCACTACCAATTCCATATCCTCACCAACGGTATTCACATTATAACCGCCGCATTGTACAACAATATCCTTGTCAAACATCCCCAGCGCTCCCGATATAATCAGCAAGCCATTCAGCTTGCTCCAGGCCATTCTCCCCATAAGGAATGCCCGAAGGTATTCAACCACCTGGAAACGCACGATATATTCATCCGGTACATTTACCTGCAATACTTGTCCATTATCAATTTTACACGAATTTGCAATACGAATCACACCTCCTGTTGCAATGGTCTTGTTGTCGGTATGAGAAAGGAAAGGCTTGACTAATTTTTGTAAGGCATCAGGAACAACAATGCAGTCCACATCAATCGCAACAAAATAAGGGAAGTGCGATACATTGATTCCTGCATTGAGTGCATCCGCCTTTCCTCCGTTTTGTTTGTCCACCACCGTAAGAAACGAGTAAGCTTGGTTTCTGGACTTGTAAATGCCATTAACAGGCTGTGTCGGTAGCGCTGCATAAGCAATATATTCTGTTTCTATCAAATCAAATTCTTTTATTATTTTGTCCAGAGTATCATCGGTACTTCCATCATTAACTACTATTATTTCATAGTTATTGTACTGAAGTGTAAACAATGCTTTTATGTTGTTGACAATCGTTTTGCTCTCATTGTAAGCGGGGGCTATTACTGTGACTCCGGGAGCAAGAGGCGATGAGAGAAGGGTACTGAAATCGGTATAACGATTTGCTCTTTTGTACTCAATCAACTGAAACATAGAAATAATTCCCAGAAAAAGGTAAATTGCCATAATTAACGCGGCAATTACCAGGAATAGATTATTGAAGAAAATATCAGCCATACGTTTAGTTTTTTTGTTGTGTTCAATCTTATTTCTGTTCAATTTGCTCCGGTTCCATGTCTTTTAAGAGCATGGCTTGCAATCCGGGAGAAACATGTTTCAGGATCTCAGCCTGCAATCGTCGGGGTGTATCCTGCCATATGTTTCGGTAGAATTCAAACGTCTCCTGAGGTTTATCCAGTGAAAGTGCCTGTATCATTCCAACCTGAACGCGAAGTGTTTCTCCGAGGAAATTCTGTTTTACAACGGGGATAGCCTCGTAAATATCCAGATCACGTACTACCCGTAGGGCATTTCTACGTACCATCGGATCATGATGTGTCACCAAACGGATAATCTCGTTCTGTGGACCCTTTTGAGAAAAAAGGCGAATCATATTTAGCGCAAAAATGATGACCGAAGCATTCTCCGAATGAAGAAAACTATAAAAGTCGGGTAGTGGTAAGGAGCCTCTAACCATTGTCTTATGCAGTAAAATCTGATGCCATATCGGCAGTGATTGATCCATAATATTCAGGAATGCAAACGCTTGGCCGGTATCGAGATTAACACATGCCATTTGCGCTACATTTCTTAAGTGAGGATTTTCTGCATATTGATAGGGCTGAATCTGCTCAAATGCCGCATAAACCTGCATCCATTGTGCCGCATCAATGTACAATAACTTATTAAACCATCGTGCACTTTTAATTTTATGAGTCACAAATACATCAAGGCCTAACTGGTAAAACAGCAGTTGCAAGTGTTCGGTTTTAGGCCCGGTGATTTGTTTGCGCAAACTGATTATTTCCTCAACAAGCATTTGTTTATTGAGTTGTTTTATTTGCTGTAAAGCCGATTCACTATCTCCGTAGAGGTATTCTACGATAGATTCTTGTGCTTTTTGTCTCATTTTATTTTTACGACGCCAAAGGTTGATTGAGCCCCATCTACGGAGTAAAATGAATAATGCGATTGTTACAATATTTACCACCGTAAGGATGAGCGCCGTAAATAGAACCGGAAATAGCCAAATAAGCAAAGTGCTTTGTTTTTGATTTTCTTCAATCGTTGCCATTAAGTAACGACCCAGATCGTGAAGCCAGTTAAATGCGCTGCTACTTTTCAGAAACCAGTTTTCCTGCATTAGCCAGCTTTTTACAATGAATGAGAATGCTATCAGCAAAATCATAGCCGCTAAAAACACGGCCACCGCTTTATATTTTCGTAACATAATCTATTGCATTTGAAATGAATGAATTTCTCTTTCCGCGTATTGCCTTTTGGATGTGGTTGTTTAGCTGTGTCGGATCAAGAGGTTTAGAAATAAACTCATCGGCACCAAGTCTGAATATGAGTTCTATTAATCGATTGGAACTTAATGAACTTATAACTACAATCGTCATCTTGGGAAATTGTAACCGGGCGTTGTGAATGAATTCGAACCCGTTCATATGCGGTAATAATACCTCTGTGATTAAAATATCAGGTGCAAATGACGTCAATTGACTTGCCATTTCTTCACTTACCCAGGCCAGACGAACTTCATTCTGTTCGGACATCAGTTCTTTCCCCATGAGTTGTACTAATAGAGGGTTGCTTTCGCATATAAGTATCTTCATAAAATTGTATTTTAGGATTTTTAAATCAGAATTGATAAGAACAAATGATTTCTACTGAGTACACATTGCGCTTGCTCATCTACACGGTCTTGCTGTAGGGAAATGCAGATCAGAACTGATTGCTTTACTCCAACCTGATTCTCGATGACTTAAGAATCGGGGTGACCGTGATCAATACATTCGTTAATTCCAGTTGCTGATTTTTAGATAAGCATCTGCTTCTCCCAGTACTCCTTACTATTCCGAATCGTTTCGCATAGTTAAATCTCCCGACCAATGTTCCTGTTGGAATTTTCCGGCTATACTGCAAATGGAGTGTTCGTCAGGGTATTAAAGTGCGACTCTGGAAATAGTCTGACGAATAACTGATACTCAGCTGGTTTTTTAAGTTGATCCTGCCATGATTTCAGCAATGTGAGGCCGTCTGCAATTTGAGGATCAACATACAACAGCATATTCAGAGCCACATTTGCCATTTCAGGTTTTTTCAATCCGTTGTAGGCTCTGGCTTTCTTTAATAAAAGAGCTTTGTTGTTGTGGAAGCATGAAAGGGCAGCATCACAATCGTGGAGGCAGGAAGTGTAATCTCCGCGCCACAGAGAAAAATCGGTTTTTACATCCCATGCATCGAAACTTTTTGGATTTGTTTCAATGATAGTATTGATGTTGGATTCTGCCAGATCATACTTTTTGTCCCATAAATAAATGCGGGACAACAAAATGCGGGCATCCTGATAACCGGGATTATTTGCAAGAATCCGTTTACAGGTAGTAATGGCGCCGACTTTGTCACCGGCATTAGCTGCCTGACGGGCGCTAATGAAAAGAGAATCGGCATTAATGCGTTGAGCTTTAATTGGATGAATGGACGCTAAAGCGTAAAATATCAGGCACAACGATAAATTCAAAATCCCTGACTTTGATATAGAACAATGCATAGTAGATAATTTTTAATTAAACATTACAGTGATAAAGTAGTCGATTTATCACATTGATATTCAAATAAAAAAAATGATGTTTTTTTATTTTATATGGCAAATATAAGGTGCGAATCAATTATATTTGCAATCAGACTAAAAAAATTGATAAAAACAATTTGGGCGTGTATCCGGATAAAGGTGCCGTAATATATTATGCGTCTTACTTTTTGCAAGGTTTTTTTTAGTGTGAGTTTGTGATGATGTCAGGTTGATCATTAATAAATTATTTGCACATGAACCCTAAGGAATTTCAAACAATCAGAGAAGCTCTTGCGTATTGCATTGATCAGGAGCATTTAAGTTATGAACAATACAGTCGCAACGCCAAAAGAACACTTAATCTTCATCAGAAGAGTATATGGGAACAACTTGCCAACGATGAATTACGGCACAAGGCATTATTGTCCTCTCTTTTGGATAATCATCAATTTCTTTCCATGTCATATACGCCCGATGCTAACCCGGAAAATCTTGATTTTCTTCAGATAGAAAAGCCGGTTAATCCTGTTAAAGAAATATTTATGAAGGCAATTAATGCTGAAATTGAAGCCTACTATGGATATCGTGATATTGCGCAAAAATCTTCAGAAACTGAGATGAAGAATCTTTTTCATCTTTTATCTCAGGAAGAGCTGGTTCATAAACAAACTTTGGAAGAAGAGCTGGCAACTCTTGAATAGGTGCCGATAGTTCATATTCGCTTCCTTTGTTCTTTTCTCTCTCCGATAGGTTTTTCTATCTTTGCAACATAGAACAAAAGAAAATGCTGAATCTCTATCGTGCTTCCGCCGGATCGGGCAAAACTTACCGCCTGACTCAGGATTATATTCGTCTGCTTTTTGCCGACCGGCAGCCTTATGCGCACCGCCGTCAACTGGCTGTGACTTTTACTAACAAGGCCACCGAAGAGATGAAGCTCCGTATCATCACAGAACTCGACAGGCTGGCGCGTGGCGAGGAGTCGGGCTATCGTGAGGGTTTGATGCGGCATTTCGGCCTTTCTGCTGGCAAGGTGAATGCTCGCGCGCATCACCTGCTCAAGGAGATTCTACACGACTACTCCTCCTTTTCTATCAATACCATCGACCGCTTTTTTCAGCAGGTACTGCGCAGCTTTACCCGCGAAATAGGTCTGCACGGTGGCTACAATATTGAGATTGATACCGACGAACCGCTGGCAACGGCCATCGACGGCTTGCTCTTTTCTCTCGACCAAAAAGAGAACCGCCTGTTGCTCGACTGGCTGATGCAGTTTGCCCGTGAACGCATCGAAAATGGCAAGGGGTGGGATATTCGTTATGCCATCCGATTGCTGGCCGGAGAGATATTTAAAGAACGATACAAAAAGAAGCTACCGCTGGTGCGTGAAAAACTTCACAACCGTGAATTCCTTAACGGATACCGGCAAAAATTATATGCCATCACTTCTCGTTTCGAAAAAGAGTTGAAACAGATCGGAGAGGAGGCGCTCACACTGATGGCGAGTCACGACCTTACTCCTGCCGATTTTAAGGGAGGTAGTCGTTCTGCACTATTTATTTTCGAAAAGCTGGCAGCAGGCGAAATAAAAGAGCCGTCGAATACTTTTATGGCTTTGGCGGGTAATCCCGACAACTGGTGCACGAAGACTGCTCCGGCAAAAGCACAAATAGAAGCGGTCTATCACACCGGACTTAACGCCTTTGTCGAGAAGATTTCTACGCTGTTCGGCGATGCCTTTGTCAAATACAAAACCGCCGACACCATTGGCCAACATCTCTACGCACTGGGTATTCTTTCCGACATCGACAGCCGCATCCGTCTTGACTCGGAAGAAAACAACCGTCTGCTCCTGAGCGATACTACTGAGCTGCTCAACCAGATTGTGGACGGAAGCGATACGCCTTTTGTTTTCGAGAAAACAGGGGTGCATATCCACCACTTGATGATGGACGAGTTTCAAGACACCTCTGCCATGCAGTGGCAAAATTTTAAGCCGTTGATGGATAATAGTCTGGCCTCCGGCAACGAAAACCTGATTGTGGGCGACGTAAAACAGAGTATCTACCGCTGGCGCAACTCCGACTGGCGTCTGCTCGACCGACAGCTCTTCGACGATTTTGCCAACGGACAGATTCACGAAGAATATCTCAATGACAACTGGCGAAGTTGCCGTAATGTGATTGATTTCAACAACCTCTTTTTCGATCGGGCATCGCTGTTTATGCAGCAGCTCTTCAACGATGACTTGCCCGAACACTACAGCGGCGATCTCCATTGTCGGCTGAAAGAAGCTTACAAAGGATTGTTCCAGCACTATTCGCCTAAAGCCGGCGAAGGCCACGTGGAAGTGCGCTTTGTAAATAACGAGGAAAAGGATTGGAAAGAAAATTCGCTGGCACAACTGCCTACCATTATTGAACAGTGGCAGGATAAAGGTTTTGCGCTACGCGACATGGCCGTGCTGGTACGCCGCAACAGCGAAGCCACCGAGGTGGTAGAATACCTGTTGCAATATAAAAATAGCGAGCAGGCCCGCGAAGGTTACCGCTACGACGTAATCTCTAACGAGGCATTGGTCATCGGAAACTCGCTGGCGGTACGGTTCGTTATCGAAGCATTGCGCTACATTTTGCATCCCGACGATAAACTGTTGCAAACCCTTGTGCCGTACCTCTATTTTGTGCTGCATCAGGGCAAAGAGCCCCATGAAGCATTAGCCTCTTGTTTTGATAATCCCGAAGGTGCAAATACCCGTATGGTGCACGAAGAGTTGCGGCGTCTTATCAACGAAGGAACCAACCGTTCTATCTTTGAGCTGAGCGAAGAGTTGATCTTCCTGTTCGGCCTCAAAAGCAACGAAGGCGAAGATGTCTACTTACAGGCATTCCAAGATTTGGTGCATCAATATTCCATCAAGGAGTCGGCGGGCATAGCCTCGTTCCTCGAATGGTGGGAAGAAAAGGGTGTGCAAAAGACGATTGCTTCACCCGAAGCGCAGGATGCCATCCGTGTACTTACCGTTCATAAATCGAAAGGGTTGGGTTTTGAAGCTGTGGTGATGCCCTTTGCCGACTGGTCGCTTGACAACAACAACCGCGATATCATCTGGTGCGAACCGACCGTGGCACCTTTCAGCGAACTGGAACTGACTCCGGTGCAGTACTCTTCTTCGTTGGCCAAGACTATTTTTGCGGCCGACTATTTTGAGGAGCGCATGGCTTCGTTTATCGACAACCTCAATGTGGCATATGTGGCTTTTACACGTGCTAAGCAGGAGATGGTGCTCCTGGCTCCGCAGCCCAAACCCAACGCTAAAGGAGAAATCAAGGTGAGTTCTCTCTCTACGTTGCTTCATCGCTGCATCACCGACGAACTGTCAGTCGAAAACATACCGGCCGATGCAAAAGATGCTTGTCATTCATTTGCTCCGTTTTGGAACAACGAATTGCTTACTCTGGATATGGGAAATACGGCACAACAGTCGACAAAGGAGCAGAAAGATTTGCAGGTGCATTACCGCTATGCACAATCTATCGCCCCCATCAGTCCCATTGCAGTAAAATACAAGGGAACGGACTATTTGGAAAAAGAGACATCGTCGCGCACTCTGTCGATCAACTACGGATTGCTGATGCATGAAGTATTGCACAATATTCGCCATGAAGGTGACGAGCAACGCGCCATCGCAGATATGGAACGCACCGGACGCATCACTGCCGGTGAAAAGGAAGAGATTACCGCCATGTTCGATCGGTTTTGGAAGATCGAGGGCATCCGGCAATTCTTCGCCCCCGGCTTGCGTATCCTTAACGAAACTCCCATCTTTACCCCTGACAACAAGACTTATGTGCCCGATCGCGTCGTTTTTACGGACGGGCACGCCACCATCATCGACTACAAGTTCGGACACGAACAACCCCGCTACCGCCAACAGGTACTCAACTACAAAAATTTAGTGGAAGAAATGGGCTATACCGCCACGGCCTACCTTTGCTATGTAGAGAAAAACAAGTTGGAAAAAGTGTAATTGGTTTGACTGTACATAACACGAATGTACTTTTTGCCAAAGATTATAATTCCAACATTAGGGACAAATATCCGGACTGAATCAAAATTATGTTTTTTTAGAATCCCCATTTGTTAAAAATTTTATTCCAAAGCAAAACGAATGACACAATTTTGTGCCCGTTTGACGGATAATTTTTTCTCTGCAGGTTCTGCAAAACCTCGTATCTTATAAAAAATCAAGAAATTATTTCGTACCTCTTTGTATTCTAAAAAAATAGTTCTATCTTTGCAGCCCAATTTAGAGTAGATATATCAAAAATTTAAGTATTTAAATCACAGTCAAAATGCCTACAATTCAGCAATTAGTGAGAAAAGGAAGGACAGCGCTGGTTGACAAGAGTAAAGCTCCAGCATTGGATGCTTGTCCTCAACGTCGTGGCGTCTGCGTGCGTGTTTACACAACCACTCCTAAAAAACCTAACTCTGCAATGCGTAAAGTAGCTCGTGTTCGCTTGACCAACCAAAAGGAAGTCAATGCTTACATCCCGGGTGAAGGACACAACTTGCAGGAACACAGCATTGTGTTGGTTCGTGGCGGTCGTGTAAAAGACCTTCCCGGTGTACGTTATCACATTGTTCGTGGTACTTTGGATACGGCAGGTGTAAACGGTCGTCTTCAACGTCGTTCGAAGTATGGTGCTAAACGTCCGAAACCGGGTCAGGCAGCAGCTGCAGCAGCTAAAGGCGGTAAAAAGAAATAAGTAGCCGACTTCCCTAAGAAAAGAATCTAATCACGGTTTGAGTTATTGGTGGCCGTTGAAGGTTGAGTAAATAATCCGGTGGGATTGTTGAAGAAACTACATTAAAACAACCAGAACAAAACAAAATTTTGAATCACAATGAGAAAGTCAAAACCAAAGAAAAGGATCATTCTACCCGATCCGGTTTTTAGTGAAGTGATGGTGACAAAGTTTGTCAATCACCTCATGTATGATGGCAAAAAAAGCACTGCTTTCGATATATTTTATGGTGCACTCGAAACCGTAAAAGCCAAACTTCCCAACGAAGAAAAGACTCCGCTTGAAATCTGGAAAAAAGCTCTCGACAATATCACTCCTCAGGTCGAAGTTAAGTCACGCCGTGTTGGTGGTGCAACATTCCAGGTTCCTACAGAAATCCGTCCCGACCGTAAGGAGTCTATCTGTATGAAAAATCTTATTTTATATGCACGTAAACGTGGTGGCAAATCAATGGCTGAGAAATTGGCTGCTGAGGTAGTTGATGCGTTTAACAACCAGGGTGGTGCCTTCAAACGTAAAGAAGATATGCACCGTATGGCTGAAGCAAACCGTGCTTTTGCTCATTTCAGGTTCTAACCTTAATTTAAACCGAACAAAAATCGTTACAAAATTAACGACCTATTGTTTAGGCAAATATAAAAACAAATGGCAAAAAAAGACTTACACTATACGCGTAACATCGGTATCATGGCTCACATCGATGCCGGTAAAACAACAACTTCGGAACGTATTCTGTACTACACCGGTCTTACTCACAAAATCGGTGAAGTTCATGATGGCGCTGCTACCATGGACTGGATGGAACAGGAGCAGGAACGTGGTATTACCATTACTTCTGCTGCAACAACAACGTTCTGGAACTATTTGAACGATAAATATAAAATCAACCTGATTGACACTCCGGGTCACGTTGACTTTACGGTTGAGGTAGAACGCTCTTTGCGTATCCTCGATGGTGCTGTGGCTACTTTCTGTGCTGTAGGTGGTGTTGAACCTCAGTCGGAAACAGTTTGGCGTCAGGCTGACAAATACAATGTACCACGTATCGGTTTCGTAAACAAAATGGACCGTTCTGGTGCTGATTTCTATGAAGTAGTACGTCAGGTTAAGGATGTGTTGGGTGCAAAACCTTGTCCTATCCAGATTCCTATCGGTGCTGAAGAAAAATTCAAAGGGGTTATTGACCTTGTTAAAATGAAAGCTATCTTCTGGCATGACGAAACTATGGGTGCTGAATACTCGGTAGAAGAAATCCCTGCAGATCTTCAGGCTGAAGCCGAAGAATGGAGAGAAAAAATGCTCGAGGTAGTTGCTGAATACGATGATGCCGTAATGGAAAAATTCTTCGACGATCCTTCAACAATCACAGAAGAAGAAGTCAACGTAGCGATTCGTAAAGCAACCCTTTCAATGGAAATTACTCCTATGATTTGTGGTTCGGCATTCAAGAACAAAGGTGTACAAACAATGCTTGACGCTGTTTGTGCTTACTTGCCAAGTCCTCTGGATACTCCTGAGATTTTTGGTAATGATCCTCGTTTCGAAGACAAACAAATCGTTCGTCATCCGGACGAAGACGAACCTTTGACCGCTTTGGCGTTCAAAATTGCAACTGACCCTTACGTAGGACGTCTTTGCTTCTTCCGTGTTTACTCTGGTAAACTGGCTGCCGGTTCGTACGTTTACAATACACGTTCTGACAAAAAAGAACGTATTTCTCGTATCTTCCAGATGCACTCCAACAAACAAAATCCTGTTGAAGTGATTGGTGCTGGTGATATTGGTGCTGGTGTAGGTTTCAAAGATATCCGTACAGGTGATACCCTTTGCGACGAAGCTAATCCTATCGTTCTCGAATCGATGGACTTCCCTGAACCAGTAATCGGTATTTCGGTTGAACCGAAAACTCAGAAAGATATGGATAAACTCGGTCTTGGTTTGTCAAAACTGGCTGAAGAAGATCCAACTTTCCGTGTTAAAACAAACGAAGATACAGGTCAGACTGTAATCGAAGGTATGGGTGAGCTTCACCTGGAAATCATTATCGACCGTTTGAGACGTGAGTTCAAGGTTGAATGTAACCAGGGTCGTCCTCAGGTATCTTACAAAGAAACTATCACCAACACTGTTGAACTTCGCGAAGTTTACAAGAAACAGTCGGGTGGTCGTGGTAAGTTCGCTGATATCATCGTAAAAGTAGGTCCTGTTGATGCAGGCTTTGAAGGTGGTCTTCAATTTATCGACTCTGTGAAAGGTGGTAACGTTCCTAAAGAATATATTCCTTCTGTACAGAAAGGCTTCCAGGCAGCTATGAAGAATGGTGTGCTTGCAGGTTTCCCGGTTGATCAGTTGAAAGTTGAACTCATAGATGGTTCGTTCCACCCGGTTGACTCTGACCAGTTGTCGTTCGAAATCTGTGCTCAGATTGCATTCAAAACAGCTTGTGCTAAAGCAAAACCCGTTCTGTTGGAACCGATCATGAAAATGGAAGTGGTTACTCCGGAAGAAAACATGGGTGATGTAATCGGCGACTTGAACAAACGTCGTGGTCAGGTTGAAGGTATGGAATCGAGCCGTACGGGTGCACGTATTGTGAAAGCTAAAGTTCCTTTGGCAGAAACATTCGGATACGTAACATCATTGCGTACAATCAGCTCGGGACGTGCAACTTCATCAATGGAATTCTCTCACTATGCAGAAGTTTCTTCATCTATTGCAAAAACAGTAGTTGCTGAAGCTAAAGGTAAAGTAGAACTCTTGTAAAAATAATAAGTGGAAACAGCGCAGGTTAGCAAATGACTCTTAACCTGCAGCTGTTAACACTATATCTATTAATATTAATCGACTATAACGATGAGTCAAAAAATCAGAATCAAATTAAAATCTTACGATCACAACCTGGTTGACAAATCAGCAGAAAAAATCGTTAAGACAGTAAAAGCAACCGGAGCAGTAGTAAGCGGTCCAATTCCATTGCCTACACACAAACGCGTATTTACCGTATTGCGTTCTCCGTTTGTTAACAAGAAATCTCGCGAACAGTTTGAACTTTCAAACTACAAGCGTTTGATCGACATCTACAGCTCAACTGCTAAAACTGTTGACGCTTTGATGAAGCTTGAATTGCCAAGCGGTGTAGAAGTTGAAATCAAAGTTTGATAAGTTTCTGCAAGAACAGAGTTAAGAATTAAGTACAAAAATAATTGTAAACAAGACCGATCCCCCGTTTGGGGTTAAGGGTTAAATTTTAATTGAAATGCCAGGATTAATTGGAAAAAAAATCGGAATGACATCCGTTTTCAGTACCGATGGTAAAAATGTACCATGTACTGTTATCGAAGCTGGTCCTTGTGTTGTTACGCAAATCAAAACCGTTGAAACAGACGGTTACGAAGCGGTTCAGTTAGGTTTTGAAGAAAAGAAAGACAAGCACACTACAAAACCCGAAGCAGGCCACTTCAAAAAAGCAAACGTAGCACCTCAAAGACACTTGGTTGAGTTCAAAGGTTTTGAAGGCGAAATCAAACTGGGAGATGCTCTCACAGTTGAAATGTTCGACGGTACTACTTGGGTAGACGTTATCGGAACTTCAAAAGGTAAAGGATTTCAGGGCGTTGTTAAACGTCATGGATTTGGTGGTGTAGGTCAAAGCACACACGGTCAGCACAATCGTCTGCGTCACCCGGGTTCTATGGGTGCTTCTTCTTACCCTTCAAAAGTGGTAAAGGGTATGAGAATGGGTGGTCGTACAGGTGGTGATACTGTAACAGTGCAAAACCTGGAAGTGTTAAAAGTAATCCCCGAGCACAATTTGTTGCTTATCAAAGGTTCAATTCCCGGGGCTAAAGGTTCAATCGTAATTATCAATAAGTAATGGAACTGAACGTATATAACATAGAAGGAAAAGAAACCGGAAAAAAGGTAACTCTTAACGAGGCTATCTTTGGCATTGAACCTAATGACCACGCTATCTATCTTGATGTTAAACAGTACATGGCAAACAAACGTCAGGGTACTCACAAAGCAAAAGAAAGAAGCGAACTTTCCGGAAGTACACGCAAGCTGATCCGCCAGAAAGGTGGAGGTGGCGCTCGTCGTGGTGATATCAACTCGCCGGTATTGGTGGGTGGTGCTCGCGTTTTTGGTCCGGTTCCCCGTGACTATAGCTTCAAATTGAACAAAAAACTGAAACAATTGGCTCGTAAGTCAGCTTTAGCATATAAAGCAAAAGCCGATGCGATTGTAGTAGTTGATGCTCTTCAATACGACGCTCCAAAAACAAAGAACTTAATCGCGTTGACCGAAAATTTGAAAGTAGCTGATAAAAAGCCGCTTATTATTTTATCGGAACCAAATAAAAACGTATATTTGTCGGCTCGAAACCTGAAAGGTGTTAATGTAACAACTGTTTCTGATCTAAATACTTACAGTATTATGAATGCGAAATCACTTGTTGTTGTTGAAGCTTCTTTCGCTGGTTTGGATCAAATCTTAAAAGCATAAGGAGGTAAAAGTGATGGGAATTATAATTAAACCGATTGTTACAGAAAAAGCAAACGGCCTTAGTGAAAAACTCAATCGTTTTAGCTTCCGCGTTGAAAAAGGCGCCAATAAGATTGAGATCAAGAAAGCCGTAGAAGAAATGTATGGCGTAACCGTAGTTGCTGTTAATACAGCAGTTATGCCAGGCAAAAAGAAAAGCCGCTTCACCAAAGGTGGAGTTATCAACGGTAAAACTTCAGCTTTCAAAAAGGCTATGGTTACGTTGAAAGATGGAGATAACATTGATTTTTATAGCAATATTTAAGTAAAACAATGGCTGTACGTAAATTGAACCCCGTTACACCGGGGCAGAGACACAAAATTATCGGTACGTTCGACACAATTACTTCGTCTGTACCGGAAAAATCTCTTGTGACAGGCAAACGCTCAACCGGCGGTCGCAATAACTCAGGTAAGATGACCATGCGTTATATCGGCGGTGGTCACAAGAAGAAATATAGAGTAATTGACTTCAAGCGTAACAAAGAAGGAGTACCTGCGAAGGTACAATCCATAGAGTATGATCCGAACCGTACGGCTCGTATCGCGTTGCTCTATTACGCTGATGGTGATAAAAGCTATATTCTTGCACCCAATGGACTGCAAGTTGGCCAAACTCTATTATCAGGCGCTGAAGCAGCTCCTGAAGTTGGAAACTCTCTACCGTTGAAGAACATCCCACTCGGTACAATTATTCATAACATTGAATTACGTCCGGGACAGGGTGCTGCATTGGTTCGCTCAGCAGGTACATTTGCACAGTTGACTTCTCGCGAAGAAAACTATGCAATTATCAAATTACCTTCAGGCGAAACCCGCAAAATTCTTTGCACATGCAAAGCAACTGTAGGTAGCGTTGGCAACTCAGAACACAATCTTGAAAGTTCAGGTAAGGCCGGTCGCACACGCTGGCAAGGACGACGTCCTCGCGTACGTGGTGTTGCTATGAACCCTGTCGATCACCCCATGGGTGGTGGTGAAGGACGCGCTTCTGGTGGTCACCCACGTTCTCGCAAAGGCTTGTTAGCTAAGGGCTATAAGACAAGAGCTCCTAAAAAGCAATCAAGCAAGTATATTATCGAAAGAAGAAAAAAATAACGTATAATTAGAGAGATACTATGAGTCGTTCATTAAAAAAAGGACCTTACATCAATCTGAAGCTTGAACAGAAAGTGTTGACCATGAATGAATCCGGTAAAAAAACCGTAGTAAAAACATGGGCTCGTGCTTCAATGATTTCACCTGATTTCGTAGGTCATACGATTGCAGTTCACAACGGGAACAAATTTATTCCTGTTTACGTTACTGAAAACATGGTAGGTCACAAACTCGGTGAATTTTCCCCGACACGTACCTTCCGCGGCCACAGCGGTAACCGTAAATAACCCGTTGATTCATTTACTTGAAAAAATAAAAATATCAATAAAATGGGTTCAAGAAAGAAAAATTCAGCAGAAAATAGGAAAGAAGCCCTCAAAACACAATATTTCGCCCGTCTTAACGACGTTCCAACTTCACCCCGTAAAATGCGCCTTGTGGCAGACATGATCCGTGGTATGGAAGTGAACAAAGCTCTCGGGGTATTGAAGTTTTCGACCAAAGAGGCGTCAGCCAGACTTGAAAAATTGCTTCGTTCCGCTATTTCCAACTGGGAACAAAAAACAGAACAAAAAGCAGAAAACGGCGATTTGTTCGTCAGCGCTATTCACGTTGATGGCGGCCGTATGTTAAAACGCCTTCGTCCTGCTCCGCAAGGACGCGGTTACAGAGTGCGCAAACGTTCGAACCACGTAACGTTGTTTGTTGACTCAAAGAATAGTATTAACGTATCAAATGAAGTAGCAGATGGGACAAAAAACTAATCCGGTAAGTAATCGTTTGGGAATCATCCGCGGATGGGATTCCAACTGGTATGGAGGGAATAACTATGGAGATACATTGCTGGAAGACAGCAAACTGAGAAAGTATCTTCACGCCCGTCTGGCTAAAGCGAGTGTTTCTCGCGTAGTAATTGAACGTACGTTAAAACTCATCACAATCACAGTATGTACAGCTCGTCCGGGTATCATTATTGGTAAAGGCGGACAGGAAGTTGACAAACTGAAAGAAGAGTTGAAAACTATCACCGACAAAGACGTTCAGATTAATATTTATGAAGTGAAACGTCCTGAACTCGACGCTGTAATTGTTGCTAATAACATTGCTCGTCAGATCGAAGGCAAAATCGCTTATCGTCGTGCAACCAAAATGGCCATTGCATCTACAATGCGTATGGGAGCCGAAGGTATCAAAGTGCAGGTTTCAGGTCGTTTGAACGGCGCTGAAATGGCTCGCTCGGAAATGTACAAAGAAGGACGTACTCCTCTTCACACATTCCGTGCAGATATCGACTACGCTCTTGCTGAAGCCTTAACAAAGGTTGGTCTTATTGGTGTGAAAGTGTGGATTTGCCGTGGCGAAATCTATGGTAAAAAGGACTTGGCTCCTCAATTCGCAGCAGCCAAAGAAGGCTCTAACAACCGTGGCCAACGTAACGACCGCAATGATCGTGGAGATCGTGGCGACCGTAGAGGCGGCTTCCGTAAAAAGAAAAAATAATTTCTAACGCATTGAATTCAAAGACTTATGTTACAACCGAAAAAGACAAAGTTCAGAAGACAGCAAAAAGGCCGCATGAAAGGTGTGGCTCAAAGAGGTAATCAGCTGGCATTCGGTTCTTTCGGCATAAAATCATTACAATCGAAATGGATTACAGGTCGCCAGATTGAGGCAGCCCGTATTGCCGTAACCCGTTATATGCAACGTCAGGGACAAATCTGGATTCGTATTTTCCCCGATAAACCAATTACCAAAAAACCTGCTGAAGTACGTATGGGTAAAGGTAAAGGTTCTCCCGAAGGTTTCGTGGCACCCGTTACTCCAGGCCGTATGATTATTGAAGTAGAAGGCGTATCGTTTGAGATTGCAAAAGAAGCATTGCGCTTGGCAGCTCAGAAGTTACCCGTTACAACCAAGTTTGTCGTCAGACGTGATTTTGATTCAACAAACCTTAACGCGTAATCGAATATGAAGACAAGAGAAATCAAAGAACTAAGTGTTAAAGAGCTGCAGGAAAGATTGGACAATGATAAAGCCATCTTATCGCGCTTGAAATTGAACCATACTATTTCTCCGCTCGACAATCCGATGCAAATCAGGGATGTTCGTAAACAAATCGCTCGCGTTGCGACCGAATTGAAGTTGAGAGAAAATAAACAATAATAATATTGAGCCGAATGGAAACTAGAAACTTAAGAAAAGAAAGAGTAGGGGTCGTTACCAGCAATAAAATGGACAAGACCGTTACCGTTGCCGTTAAGTGGAAAGAAAAACACCCTATCTACGGCAAGTTCGTCAACAAGACGAAGAAGTTCCACGCTCATGACGAAAAAAACGACTGCGGCATCGGTGATACCGTGCGCATCATGGAAACCCGTCCGCTGAGCAAATCAAAAAATTGGAGAGTAGTTGAAATAACAGAAAGAGCTAAGTAATTATGATACAACAAGAATCCAGAATAACAGTAGCTGATAACAGCGGAGCTCGTGAAGCTTTGGTTATCCGTGTATTAGGCGGAACCGGCAAACGTTACGCTTCTCTGGGGGACATTATCGTGGTAGCGGTAAAAAATGTGATCCCTTCCAGCGACATGAAAAAGGGCACCGTATCAAAAGCAGTAGTTGTTCGTACATCGAAAGAGGTTCGTCGTGCAGACGGTTCTTACATTCGTTTCGACGACAACGCTTGTGTGTTGCTCAACAATGCAGGCGAAATGCGCGGTAGCCGTATCTTTGGCCCCGTTGCGCGTGAGCTTCGTGCCTCTAACATGAAAATCATTTCATTAGCGCCTGAAGTACTTTAACCCTTGTAAAACAATTAGCAATGAGTAAATTACATATTAAAAAAGGCGATACAGTGTATGTAAACACTGGTAAGAGCAAGGGCAAAACCGGACGTGTCCTCGAAATTATGGCAGAAAAACAACGTGCGATCGTTGAAGGTGCCAATTTCGTGTCTAAACACACCAAGCCCAATGCAAAAGCTCCGCAGGGAGGAATTATCAAGAAAGAGGCATCTATTCATATCTCTAACCTCAACGTAGTTGATCCCAAGAGCGGCAAACCGACACGTATCGGTCGTCGTGAAAATGCCGAAGGTAAATTAGTGCGTTACGCTAAAAAATCAGGGGAGGAAATTAAATAATGAGTACAACCAACAGTCTTAAAACTGACTACAAGGAACGCATTGTTCCTGCTTTGATGAAGGAGTTTAGCTATAAGTCAGTAATGCAAGTACCTCGTCTTGAAAAAATAGTTCTCAACCAGGGGTTGGGAATCGCTGTGGCTGATAAGAAAATTATCGATACAGCTATCAACGAGATGACTGCAATTACCGGACAGAAAGCTGTTGCCACACTTTCTCGTAAGGATATTTCTAACTTCAAATTGCGTAAACAAATGCCTATCGGGGTTCGTGTAACTCTTCGTCACGAACAGATGTACGAATTCCTGGAACGTTTGGTTCGCGTGGCTTTGCCTCGTATCCGTGACTTCAAAGGTATTGAAAGTAAATTTGATGGTAGCGGTAACTATACCTTGGGTATCCAGGAACAAATCATTTTCCCGGAAATCAACATTGATAACATCTCTCGTTTGTTAGGTATGAATATCACATTCGTTACTACCGCTAAAACAGACGAAGAAGGTTTCGCTTTGTTGAAAGAGTTTGGTTTACCATTTAAGCACAACTAATTAAAGAAGATACAATGGCAAAAGAATCAATGAAAGCCCGCGAGGTACGTAGAGCGAAATTGTGTGCTAAATATGCCGCAAAACGTGAACAACTCAAGAAAGAGGGCAACTACGAAGCTTTGCAAGAACTTCCTAAAAACGCATCTCCTGTTCGTCAGCACAACCGTTGCAAACTTACAGGTCGTCCAAAAGGCTACATGCGCATCTTCGGAATTTCGCGTATTCAGTTCCGCGAAATGGCTTCTGCAGGCTTAATTCCGGGTGTGAAAAAAGCAAGCTGGTAATCAGTTTGTGCTGCAATACGAAAAGTCAGTAGTAATAAACTTGCGTTAATGTTGTTTAATTCGGGGAAAAACACTATTTTTGTGCCCCGAAATAGACAAAATGCAGGTTTATGCATTCTGACTTTTTAGGATTGCATTAAATATAAGTGTGATAAATATTGTCCGGGCAGGCCGGATCAATTTAAAACAAATCAATATGACAGATCCAATAGCAGATTATTTAACGAGACTGCGGAATGCTATCAGAGCAGGTCACCGTGTGGTGGAAGTTCCCGCGTCGAATTTGAAAAAAGAAATCACTAAGATTCTTTTAGAAAAAGGCTATATTTTGAACTACAAGTTTGTAGAAGACGGTCCTCAGGGATCCATCAAAATTGCCTTAAAGTATGACCCTGTTCACAAGGTCAATGCAATTAAACAACTCGTGCGTATTTCGTCACCGGGTTTGCGTCAGTATGCAGGTCACAAAGAATTGCCCCGCGTATTGAACGGTTTAGGCATCGCCATCCTCTCTACATCGAAAGGTGTTATGACAGATAAAGAAGCCCGCGATTTGAATATCGGAGGCGAAGTTTTATGTTATGTTTACTAATTAAGAGGAGGATTACAGATGTCAAGAATTGGAAAATTACCTATAAGCCTTCCTAAAGGTGTAACTGTTACTGTTAAAGATAACGTTGTTGCAGTGAAAGGACCCAAAGGAGAACTCTCTCAAGAAATTAATCCTAATATCAACGTAAGCGTCGAAGAAGCTGCTATCGTAGTAACTCGTCCTAACGATGAAAAGGAAAACCGCGCGATGCATGGTCTTTACCGTGCGTTGATCCACAACATGGTTGTTGGTGTATCTGTAGGATACCAGAAGAAACTTGAATTGGTTGGTGTTGGTTACCGTGTATCTAACAATGGCAACCTGCTTGAGTTTGCTTTGGGATATACTCACAACATTCACATGATGTTGCCTCCCGAAATTAAAGTGGAGACTAAGAGCGAACGTAACCAGAATCCATTAGTAATTCTGGAAAGCTGTGACAAACAACTGATCGGTCAGGTTTGTGCAAAAATACGCTCGTTCCGTAAGCCTGAACCATACAAAGGAAAAGGTATTAAGTTTGTAGGCGAAGTTATTCGTCGTAAAGCTGGTAAATCGGCAGGTGCAAAATAATTTTTTGAAATAGAAAGAGTTATGATTAAGAAAATTCAACGTAGAATCAAGATAAAAGCACATATCCGCAGTAAAATTGCCGGAACTGCCGAAAGACCTCGTTTGTCGGTATTCAGAAGCAACAAGCAAATCTATGTGCAAATTATAGATGACAAATCAGGCAAAACCCTTGCTGCCGCTTCTTCTTTGGCAATCGCCGAAAAAATGGCTAAAAAGGAACAAGCCGCAAAAGTGGGCGAATTGATCGCTAAGAATGCTCAGGCAGCCGGAGTAACTGATGTTATCTTCGACCGTAACGGCTATTTGTACCACGGTAGAGTGAAAGAATTGGCAGAAGCCGCACG
This sequence comes from Paludibacter sp., assembly GCF_009712605.1. Lineage (GTDB taxonomy): Bacteria > Bacteroidota > Bacteroidia > Bacteroidales > Paludibacteraceae > Microbacter. The sequence goes on from NZ_WASO01000003.1 coordinate 301,453, forward strand.
TAAAGGAGGACTTAAATTTTAATCACTATGGCAGGAATAAATAACAGAGTTAAATCAACCAACGATTTAGAATTAAAAGACAGATTAGTTGCCATCAACCGTGTAACTAAAGTTACTAAAGGTGGTCGCGCATTCAGCTTTGCTGCAATCGTGGTAGTCGGCAACGAAGATGGTATTGTTGGTTGGGGCTTGGGAAAAGCCAGCGAAGTAACAGCTGCCATTGCGAAAGGTGTTGAAGCTGCTAAGAAAAACCTTATTAAAGTGCCTGTGTTGAAAGGAACTATTCCTCACCAACAAGTAGCTAAATTTGGTGGTGCAGAAGTATATATTCAACCTGCATCTCATGGTACCGGGGTGAAAGCTGGTGGTGCTATGCGTGCTGTACTTGAAAGTGTTGGTATTACTGACGTGTTAGCAAAATCTAAAGGTTCTTCTAACCCTCACAACCTTGTGAAAGCAACGATTGAAGCTCTTGGTGAACTGCGTGATGCAGCAACTGTGGCAACTAATCGTGGTGTTTCACTCGAAAAAGTATTCAAAGGCTAAAAACGTACAACTATGGCAACTATTAAAATAAAACAAGTTAAGAGTAAAATTAAATGCCCCAAGGTTCAGAAACTGACTCTGGAGGCTTTAGGTTTGAAAAAAGTGAATGCCGTTGTAGAGCATGAAGATACTCCTGCCATCCTTGGTATGGTAGAAAAGGTAAAACACTTGGTAATTGTAGAGAAATAATTGTTTAAAACGCTTAAAATAACATATATACATGGATTTAAGTAATTTAACGCCTGCAAAAGGATCCGTTAAGGAACGAAAAAGAATAGGTCGCGGTACAGGTTCTGGTTTAGGTGGTACAGCTACCCGTGGTCTTAACGGTGCTAAATCCCGTTCAGGTTATAAGAAAAAAATCGGTTTTGAAGGAGGCCAGATGCCTTTACAACGCCGTTTGCCCAAATTCGGGTTCAAAAATATAAGTCGTGTTGAATACAAACCGATTAACCTTGCCACTTTGCAAACTTTAGCTGAAGCTGGAAGCTTTACCAAAATTGGTATTGCTGAATTACTTCAGGTCGGAGTTATTGCAAAGAATGACCTTGTTAAGATCTTGGGCAATGGTACTTTGAGTGCAAAACTTCAGGTAGAAGCTAATGCTTTCTCAAAATCGGCAGAAGAAGCTATCGTAGCAGCAGGTGGAACAGTGGTAAAATTGTAATCCGATGAAACGTTTTATTGAAACACTCCAAAATATTTGGAAAATAGAAGACCTTAGAAATCGCCTGATAACCACAATATTATTTGTATTAGTCTATCGTTTTGGGTCATACATAGTATTACCGGGAATCAACCCCGCAAATCTTGAAGCTCTGCAAAATCAAACATCGGGTGGTTTGTTAGGCTTGTTGGATATGTTTTCGGGGGGAGCTTTTTCTCATGCTTCTATTTTTGCTTTGGGAATTATGCCTTACATCTCTGCATCAATTGTTGTGCAATTGTTGGGTATAGCAGTTCCTTATTTCCAGAAAATGCAACGCGAAGGCGAGAGTGGCAGAAAGAAAATGAACCAGATAACACGTTATCTGACCGTTCTGATCTTGTTATTCCAATCTCCGGCTTATTTGGTTAACCTTAGCGTGCAATTGGGACATGTCGGAGCTTCTCTTCCCCAAAGCTTTTGGTTTCAAATAACATCAGTCATCATCTTAACTGCAGGTAGTATGTTCATCATGTGGTTGGGAGAAAGAATTACCGATAAAGGTGTCGGTAATGGTATTTCTTTCATCATCATGATTGGTATTATTGCCCGTTTCCCGACAGCAATCGTACAAGAGTTCGCCTCTCGTTTGGGTGACGCTGCCGGTGGTTTGGTGATGTTTATCGGAGAAATAGTTTGTCTATTGTTCGTAATCGGACTGTGTATTTTACTGGTTCAGGGAACACGTAAAGTACCTGTTCAATATGCTAAACGTGTTGTCGGTAATAAACAGTATGGTGGTGTTCGCCAGTACATTCCCCTTAAGGTGAATGCAGCTAACGTAATGCCAATTATCTTTGCTCAGGCAATTATGTTTATTCCAATTACATTAGTAGGTTTTTCTCATTCGGAAGCTGCAAGTGGCATTGTAAGTGCATTTACAGATAATTCAGGATTTTGGTACAATTTCGTATTTGCTGTTCTGATTATTGCGTTTACATACTTCTATACCGCTATTACTATTAATCCGACGCAGATGGCAGAGGAGATGAAACGTAATAATGGCTTTATTCCGGGTGTTAAACCTGGTAAGAAAACAGCAGAATACCTTGATGAAATCATGTCTCGGATCACTTTACCCGGTTCATTCTTCCTGGCGCTGGTGGCTATTCTGCCAGCATTTGCAAGAATCTCGGGAGTGAGTACCAGTTTTGCCCAGTTCTATGGGGGCACATCATTATTGATCTTGGTAGGTGTTGTTTTGGATACACTACAACAAATTGAAAGCCGCTTGTTGATGCGTCATTATGACGGTTTGATGAAATCAGGCAGAATTAAAGGACGTACCGGCAATATTTCGGCTTATTAATTAATAAGCAGAGATGATATATCTCAAAACAGAGGAAGAAATTGAGCTACTTCGTCAAAGCAATTTGATTGTATCAAAGGCTTTGGCTGAAGTAGCTAAGTTAATTACTCCGGGTGTCTCGACACTGGAGCTTGATAAAGTAGCGGAAACCTGTATCAGAGATCATGGTGCTATACCAACTTTTTTAGGTTATGCTGGTTTTCCGAATACTTTATGCACATCAGTTAATGATCAGGTTGTTCATGGAATTCCTTCCAAGAATGCGATCTTAAAAGAAGGTGATATTATTTCAGTTGACTGTGGTGCAACAAAAAATGGATTCGTTGGTGATTCAGCTTATACATTTTGCGTTGGTAAGGTTGCTGAAGATATTAAACAGTTACTGAGAGTGACGAAAGAGTCGCTTTATCTTGGAATTGAACAGGCCGTTGACGGTAATCGTTTGGGAGACGTTGGTTATGCAATCCAATCACATTGTGAAAAACATGGTTACGGAGTGATTCGTGAAATGGTTGGACATGGTGTGGGAAAGGAAATGCATGAAGATCCTCAGGTTCCTAACACAGGCAGAAGAGGAAATGGCGTTCGGTTGAAAAACGGAATGACCATAGCGATTGAACCGATGGTTGCGATGGGATCCTACCGCTTATTCTTTGAAAAAGATGGCTGGACTACCCGGACGATTGATGGAAAATGTGCTGCTCACTTTGAACACTCTGTGGCTATCCGAGAAGGAAAGGCCGACATCCTGTCTACCTTTGATTATTTAGAAGAAGTTGTAGGTAAACTGTAACAAATAAAAGATTAAATAGACGTTTTATGCCTAAACAATCTGCTATTGAGCAAGATGGAACAATAACCGAAGCATTGTCTAATGCAATGTTTCGAGTAGAACTTGAAAACGGACACGTAATCACGGCTCATATTTCCGGCAAGATGCGTATGCACTACATTAAGATTTTGCCAGGCGATAAGGTTCGTGTAGAGATGTCTCCGTATGATTTATCAAAAGGAAGAATTTCATTCAGGTATAAATAACCTGATTTCCACCCAACTGCAAACATTGCAAATAATTATACAACATGAAAGTAAAAGCATCCATTAAAAAACGTACGCCCGAATGTAAAATCGTGAGACGTAAAGGGCGTCTTTATGTAATCAACAAAAAAAATCCTAAGTTCAAACAACGTCAGGGATAATATTTTAATTTTAAGTATATGGCTATAAGAATCGTTGGAGTAGATTTGCCTCAGAACAAAAGAGGCGAAGTTGGACTGACTTATATCTACGGAATAGGTCGCAGTAGCGCAAAACAAATTTTGGAAGAAGCCGGTGTTGATTTGGACACTAAGGTGAAGGATTGGACTGACGACCAAGCAGCTAAAATCCGCGAAATAATCGGAGCTAAGTTCAAAGTAGAAGGTGACCTTCGTTCAGAAGTTCAACTGAACATCAAACGCTTAATGGATATCGGATGCTACCGTGGCGTACGTCATCGTCTGGGCTTGCCTTTGAGAGGTCAGAGCACTAAAAATAATGCTCGTACCCGTAAAGGAAAGAAGAAAACTGTTGCCAACAAAAAGAAAGCAACAAAGTAAGGTAATTAACTTAGCAAATATTTTTAGGATATGGCAAAGAAAACAGTTGCAACCAAAAAAAGAGTGGTTAAAGTTGACGGCGTAGGCCAGTTACACGTTCACTCTTCATTCAATAATATTATTGTAACCCTTACTAATGGTGATGGTCAGGTTATTTCTTGGTCTTCAGCCGGTAAAATGGGTTTTAGAGGTTCTAAAAAGAACACTCCATATGCTGCTCAGATGGCAGCTCAAGATTGTGCCAAAGTTGCTTTTGACCTCGGTCTGAGAAAAGTAAAGGCGTATGTTAAAGGTCCGGGTAATGGCCGCGAATCAGCTATCAGAACTATTCACGGTGCCGGTATTGAAGTAACAGAAATTGTTGATGTTACTCCATTGCCACACAACGGATGTCGCCCAGCTAAACGCAGAAGAGTATAATAATCACCCACTTGTTCATTACCCGGCTAAAAGTGGATAAAGATTACAATTCTAACCTCTCTGTAATCGCGGCTGCACGGTAAGTCGAGTGTGATATAAGCAATAATAATCACAAAAATTTTGAAATAATGGCAAGATATACAGGCCCAAAAACAAGAATTTCACGTAAGTTTGGTGAGCCCATTTTTGGCCCCGATAAAACGTTATCGAAGAAAAATTACCCTCCCGGACAACACGGAAATAACCGTCACAAGAAAACGTCTGAGTACGGTATTCAGCTTCGTGAAAAACAAAAGGCTAAATATACCTATGGTGTTTTAGAACGTCAATTCCGTTTGTTATTCGAAAAAGCTCAACGTGCCAAGGGTATTACCGGTGAAATCCTTCTCCAGTTGCTCGAAACACGTTTGGATAACGTAGTTTACCGTTTGGGAATGGCTCCTACTCGTGCTGCTGCTCGTCAATTGGTAAGTCACCGTCACATCACAGTTGATGGTTCTGTTGTAAATATTCCTTCTTATCAGGTTAAGGCTGGTCAGGTTATTGGTGTACGTGAAAAAGATAAATCAATGGCAGTTATTGCAGATGCTTTGAACGGATACAACCACAGCAAATACCCCTGGATGGAATGGGACAAGAACAGTTTGTCTGGGAAGTTCCTTCATCAACCGGAACGTGCTGATATTCCTGAAAACATTAAGGAACAATTAATCGTCGAATTGTATTCTAAATAATCCATTTATCCATGTCTATTTTAGCATTCCAAAAACCCGATAAGGTTATCATGCTCGAATCTGATGCTCAAAAGGGAACATTTGAATTTCGTCCGCTTGAGCCCGGTTTCGGTATTACCATCGGAAATGCGTTGCGTCGTATCCTTCTTTCGTCACTGGAAGGTTTCGCCATCACCTCTATCAAGATCGATGGAGTTGAGCACGAATTTGCTACCGTTCCGGGAGTAATGGAAGATGTGACAAACATTATCCTTAACCTGAAAAAGGTTCGTTTTAAACGTTGTGTGGATGATGTTGAGAACGAAAAAGTAAGCATTGTTGTTTCCGGTAAAAGTACGTTTACAGCTGGAGATATAGGACGCTATTTGACTGGTTTCGTAGTGCTCAACCCTGATTTATTGATCTGTAGAATTGATCCAAGTTATACAATGCAGATTGATCTCACTATCAATAAAGGTAGAGGGTATGTTCCGGCGGAAGAAAATAAAGTAGCAGGTTCTGAGGTAGATGTAATTCCTATTGATGCAATTTTTACTCCGATAGTAAATGTAAAATATGCTATCGAAAACTACCGTGTAGAGCAAAAAACCGACTATGAAAAACTTATTCTTGAAGTTTCAACAGACGGTTCAATTAATCCTAAAGATGCCCTTCGTGAATCTGCAAAAATTTTGATTCAACACTTTATGCTGTTTTCTGATGAGAAAATTTCTCTCGAATCAACAGAAGAAAGCGTGGATGAAGAATTTGATGAAGAAGCATTACGTATGCGTCAATTGTTGAAAACAAAAATGATTGATTTAGACCTTTCAGTTCGTGCTTTGAACTGCTTGAAGGCCGCTGATGTTGAAACATTGGGTCAATTGTGTTCTTTCAACCGTAATGATTTGCTGAAATTCCGCAATTTTGGTAAGAAGTCCTTGAATGAATTAGATGAAAAGCTTGAATCTTTACATCTTTCATTCGGTATGGATTTAACTAAGTATAAATTAGATAAAGAATAACAGAAATGAGACACAATAAGAAATTCAATCATTTAGGCCGTACGTCGTCGCACAGAAAAGCTATGTTGGCTAATATGGCTTGTTCACTGATTAAGCACAAACGTATTGCTACTACTACAGCAAAAGCAAAAGCACTCAGAGTTTATGTTGAACCTTTGTTGACTAAAGCAAAAGATGATAGCACACACTCTCGCAGAGTAGTTTTTAACTATCTGCAAAATAAAGAAGCAGTGACTGAATTGTTCCGTGAAGTTGCTCAAAAAATAGCAGACCGTCCAGGTGGTTATACACGTATCCTGAAAACAGGATTCCGTTTGGGTGATGCTGCAGAAATGTGCATTATCGAATTGGTTGATTACAATGAAAACATGTTGACAACCAAAGCTGCTAAGAAAACAACACGTACTCGTCGTGCAGGTAAAAAGGCAGCTGCTCCCGCAGTAGAAGCAGCTCCTGCAGCAGAAGTAAAAGAAGAGCCAGCGGCAGAATAATACGCTGATAAGCTACTAAAAACAATAGCCGTCTCGATTATTCGGGACGGCTATTGTTTTTTCTTGAAGATAGAGTTGGTTATTCAAAATAACCTTTCATAATCCCTCTTGGAGAGTTGCGAACGAATAGCAAGATTTCATCTCTTTCTTTTGTAGCTGGCATTTCTGCTTCGATATGTTCTATTGCCATGCTGGTATTCATCCGAGACAGATAGATGTAGCGATAGATCTCCTGAATATCTCTGATTTGCTCATTTGTGAAGCCTCTGCGGCGTAGACCAACAGAGTTAATACCACAATAAGAAATTGGCTCACGAGCTGCTTTTACAAAAGGAGGAATATCTTTGTTTACTTTGCTGCCACCCTGAATCATTACATGTGGTCCGACATGGGTAAACTGATGGATCATAGTTCCACCTCCGATTACTGCCCAGTCTCCCACTACAACTTCGCCTGCGAGCTGAGTTACATTTGACATGATAACGTTATTGCCAACCACACAATCGTGGGCTACGTGGCAGTAAGCCATAACAAGGCAATTGTCTCCAATGGAAGTGCTTCCTTTTGATGCTGTGCCTCTGTTGACAGTGACGCATTCCCGCAGGGTGGTGTTATCACCTATGATGGCTAACGTGTCTTCTCCTTTGAATTTGAGATCCTGAGGAACTGCACTGATTACAGCTCCGGGGAAAATTTTGCAATTTTTGCCAATACGAGCTCCTTCCATGATTGTAACATTTGAGCCAATGTGAGTACCTTCGCCAATCACAACATTTTTATCGATGGTTACAAACGGTTCAATTACTACATTGGAAGCAATTTTTGCTTCTGGATGGATGTATGCCAATGGTTGTTTCATAATTGCAGTAGTTTTGATGTATATAATCTTATTTATTCTTTGCTATTTGTGCCATAAACTCAGCCTCTGCTACGATTTTATCGCCAACAAAGGCATAGCCTTTCATGGTAGCGCAACCGCGTCTGATAGGACTAATTAATTCGAGTCTGAATATTACGGTATCGCCAGGTACTACTTTTTGTCTGAATTTGACATTGTCAATCTTCATAAAGTATGTAGAATATAACTCGGGCTTCTCAACCTGATGTAAGATAAGCAGGCCTCCTGTTTGTGCCATCGCTTCAACCAATAAAACGCCGGGCATTACAGGCTCATTGGGGAAATGCCCCATGAAAAAGGTCTCGTTGCTGGTCACATTCTTCAGTCCGATAACCACAGAATCTGTAATTTCCATCACTTTATCGACCATCAAAAACGGCCAGCGGTGAGGTAACATTTTCTTTATTTGGTTGATGTTAAGCACGGGCTCTTTGTTCGGGTCATACACAGGAGTTGGAACTTCCTGACGTTTGATTTCTTTGCGAATGACTTTTGCCAGTGCGGTGTTAATTTTATGACCCGGACGGGTTGCAATGACTTTGCCCTTGATAGGTTTTCCGATTAAAGCAAGATCGCCCATTACATCCAGTAATTTATGTCTGGCAGGCTCATTTTCAAACTGAAGAGGAGTGAGGTAGCCTAACTCATCCACTTTTTTATATGGATGGTTGAGTAAGTCGGCAATACGGTTTAATTCTGTTTGCTCAATAGGCTCGTCGTAAATTACCAAGGCATTTTCGAGATCACCGCCCTTTATCAGATTCATTTTGAGCAGTTGTTCCAGTTCGCGTACAAACACGAATGTTCTACAGGCTGCAATGTCTGTGGCGAAATCTTCCAGTTGATTAAGAACAGCATATTGATTGCTTAGGATAGGAGATTTGAAGCCAATCATTGTCTGAACGCTGAAATGATCATCGGGCAGAATTACGATTGAGGAGTTGGTAGCCGGGTCAGTATATTCAATTTTCTTTTTTACAACAAAAAAGTCTTTATCAGCATCTTGTTCAACGATACCAACCGAATTAATTTTTTCGACGAAAAGTTTGGCGCTGCCATCCAAAATCGGGAATTCAGGTGCGTTTACTTCCATCAGACAGTTGTCAATTCCAAAAGAAAAGAGAGCTGCCATGGCGTGTTCTATGGTGCTTACCTGAGCATCACCATTTGAAAGAACAGTGCCGCGTGTGGTTTGTGTTACATATTCAGCCAAAGCCGGAATTATAGGCTGACCTTCTAAATCTATCCGTTTTATTTTACACCCATGGTTTTCAGGGGCAGGAAAGAATGTGAGCTGAATGTCAACTCCTGTGTGAAGACCTTTCCCCTGAAGTGAAAAGGATCCTTTGAGCGATCTTTGTTTTGGCATTTTTGGTTTGTTAGTTAGTCTGCTTTGATTTGATTGCGTAATTGTTCTATTTCCTTTTGCAAATTATTGATCGTGTTTGCAAGTTCCGGTAGTTTTTTGAAATAGACATACGATTTACTGAATTGCATGTGAGGCATTGCCGGAGAACCCAATAGTACTGAATTTTCTTTGACATTGCCAGTAATACCTGCTTGTGCTGAAATTTTTACTCCCTTCTCGATATGAAGGTGCCCCGGAATTCCTACCTGACCGCCAAACATACAATTAGGACCAATTTTTGTTGAGCCTGCAATGCCGGTTTGGGCGGCAATGACAGTATTTGATCCAACTTCAACATTATGCGCAATCTGAATGAGATTATCGAGTTTTACTCCTTTATGAATAATTGTAGATCCCATGGTTGCTCTGTCAACGGTTGTGTTGGCACCTATTTCGACATCACTTTCCAACACAACATTTCCAATTTGCGGAATCTTGTTGTAACTGCCATCTTCTGTAGGTGCAAAGCCAAAACCATCGGCGCCAATAACGGCTCCAGAGTGGATTACACAACGATCACTAATTACGCAATCGGCATAAATTTTGGCGCCGGCATAAATGGTTACATCGTCTCCAATTTTTACGTTGTCACCAATGTAACTTTGCGGGTATATCTTCACACTTTTGCCCATTTTTACATTGTCACCAATGTAACTGAACGCTCCGATGTATGGATCAGCGCCAATCTCAGCAGATGCCGATACATATGATAACGGTTCAATCCCGCTTTTATTTTTCTTGAAGCTATCAACCAACTGAAGTAATGATGCTAACGATTGGTATGCATTTTCAACTTTAATGAGAGTGGCGGAAATAGGCTTTTCCGGTACAAAATCAGTGTTTACAAGAATGATAGAAGCTTTGCAGTCGTAGATGAAATGACTGTATTTAGGGTTAGATAAAAATGATAGTGTTCCGGGAATACTATCATCTATTTTTGAAAGATTATTTACTTTGACATCGCGATCTCCAATAATTTCTCCGTGTAAGAAATCGGCAATTTGTTGTGCAGAAAATTCCATTCGTCTATATTTTTGAGAGTGTTAGGACAAAATTCTAACGTTTTTTGTCCTTGTCTTAAGCTACAGCACATCTTTAATTAGATGCTGAACTTATACAATTCGTTGCATCACTAACTGAATTTTGTTCACTTTTTTGAGTAATACTTTCAACAGAGTAATGATGGCTCGCCCCATTTTAGAGGGGATTTTAACAATTAAGTTAAAATAAAGCGTGCAAAGATATGAACATTAATTGGAATGAGCTATATTTTTTCTATAAAATATATCAATAAGATATTGAAAATTAGTTGTATATGTCAATTGATTTAGTCCTGTGTAGGTTATGCCGTCTCTCCGTAATTGGCACGCAAACAGGACTTTGATATTTAATATAACTGAATTTTATTGTTGCGAAGGATTGCTGAAATAGTGATTGAGTCGTCAAAGAAGAAGAAATGGAGATACAGGTAGAGTTCTTAACGGAAAAATAGCTACTTTTGTAGGATAAAATATACACTTCCCTAACGCTATGGATAAGAAGCACTTTTCTCAATTTCTTGGTTTTATAAAAGGCAGTTTGATTCTGAAAAACGTGTTTTACGCAGCAACGATACTCGTTGCCTTATTGATGTTCGTCCTTTTTATGCTTCAATTCTACACTCACCATGGAGAGGCAGAGACCGTACCGAATTTGTGTGGTTTGAAACTGGAAGATGCAGCAAAGTTGCTGGATAATAGGGGAATGCAGTATCAGGTGATAGACTCGGTATATAAGCCGGACAAAGCTCCGGGTATGGTTATGGAGCAATCTCCTATTGGTGGATCTAAGATAAAATCGTATCGAAGTATTTACATAACGATTAATGCCAAAATGCCTCCGGGTGTTGCATTGCCCGATGTGCGCGATCTGTCTTTACGCCATGCACAATCGTTGTTGGAAAGCATGGGAATTAAAGTGATGGGAGTTGAATATGTGCCATCGGAATACAGCGATTTGGTGCGAGATATAAAATATAACGGTCAGACTTTGACTCCGGGGCAGAAGATACCGGCGGGCAGTGGTGTGATACTTGTGGTTGGACGAACATCTACGGATGAAGACGGAAATCAGTTGATGCCTGATGTGCAGTCACTGACATTGGAACAAGCTACCCGGTTGATAAATAGCCACATGCTTTCTATCGGGGCAACAAATTTTGATGTGGAACCAACAAATGAACAGGATAAGGCGAATTATATTGTATATAAGCAATCGCCGGCAGCTAATGACTCTGTTCCTTCCGGTAAAGCTATTACTCTTTGGTTGACAAAGGAAAAAGGTAAAGTTGCTACAGAGGATGTTTCGACACCTGCTCCTGCAAAAACAACTCCGGCAGTAGCTCCCAAAAAGGAAGAAAAAAAGAAAAAGAAGGAAGATATTGAAAAATTCTTCTGACAAATCTGAATGTCAATATCCCGGATTATGACCAATGATTTTGAAGTTGATCAAGACGAATTGGATGAACTGGACGAAACTCCGGGGCAAGAACTTTTTGAGCATTTTCGTTTTGTTGCAGATAAAGGTCAAACCTTAGTACGTATAGACAAATTTCTGGTTGACAGAATCCAGAATGTTTCCCGGAATCGCATTCAGGATGCAGCATCAGCCGGAGCAATTCTGGTCAATGGCACTGCGGTAAAATCGAACTACCGTGTCAAGCCCAATGACATTATTTCCATCATGATGACACACCCGCCACGTGATGTAGAAATAACTCCCGAAAATATTCCTCTAAATATTGTTTACGAAGATGATAGCCTGTTGGTTGTAAATAAACCTGCGGGCTTGGTTGTGCATCCGGGACACGGGAACTTTGATGGTACGTTGCTCAACGCCTTGGCCTATTACATGAAGGATAATCCTCGCTTCAATCCTAATGATCCACGGTTGGGACTGGTTCACCGGATCGATAAAGATACCTCCGGACTATTGGTGATTGCGAAGACCGAGGAGGCAAAAACGTTGCTGGGAGCACAGTTTTTTCATAAAACAACCAAACGACTTTATTGGGCTTTAGTGTGGGGAACTGTTGAGAATGACAACGGAACTATTGTCGGCCATGTTGGCAGGAGTATCAGGGATCGGCAAAAAATGGATGTATTCCCCGACGGTGAATATGGTAAGCACGCGGTTACTCATTATCGGGTGTTGGAACGCCTGGGTTATGTGACACTAGTGGAATGCAGGCTCGAAACGGGAAGGACACATCAGATTCGTGCCCATATGAAGTATATCGGACATCCTCTTTTTAACGATGAGCGATATGGAGGACATGAAATTTTGAAAGGGACCCAATTTGCAAAGTATAAACAATTTGTGAAGAACTGTTTTGAAGTATGCCCTCGACAGGCGCTTCATGCTAAAACGTTGGGCTTTGTACATCCGGTCACCAAGGAAGAGATGTATTTTGATAGTGACATACCCGAAGACATGCAACAAGTGTTGGAGAGATGGAGGGTATACATTGCAGGAAGAGATTCGCAGATTAATTAATTCAATCTTTTGATGCATTATTTTGGCACTATGAGAAACAAGCGAAAAATAATAAATGATCCTGTTTTCGGTTTTATTAATATACCGACCGAACTTCTGTATGATCTGATTCAGCACCCTTATTTACAACGATTATCCCGTATAAAACAGTTGGGAATGTCGTCGTTTGTTTATCCCGGGACGCAACATACCCGGTTTCAACATTCTTTAGGTGCAATGTACCTGATGGGCGAAGCAATAACTCAGTTGCGCCAGTTAGGTTATGAAATAAACAAGGAAGACTGTGAAGGTGCATTGGCTGCCATTTTGTTGCACGATATTGGGCATGCTCCTTTTTCGCATGTACTTGAAAATAGTTTAGTATCAGATATTTCGCATGAAGAAATCTCTTTGTTGATGATGCAGCAGATCAATAAAGAGGAAAACGGAAAACTTGATAATGCGTTGAAGATATTTCATGGCACGCATCCTCATGTGTTTTTGCATCAATTGGTTTCTGGTCAGTTAGATGTTGACAGGTTGGATTACCTGCGTCGCGACAGTTTTTATTCTGGTGTAACGGAAGGAACCATCGGCTCCGATCGGATCATCAAAATGATGGACTTGTACAAAGGGCGTTTGGTAGTACAGGAAAAAGGAATATATTCTATTGAAAAGTTCCTGATGGCCAGACGTTTGATGTATTGGCAGGTGTATCTGCACAAAACGTCTATTGCAGCCGAAAAACTGATGATTTATGCCCTGACAAGAGCAAAAGAACTTGCAATGGAAGGTCAGGAACTGTTTGCTTCTCCTTCGCTTCATTTCTTTTTGTATAACTCGATATCTAAGAAAGATTTCTTTCAACGTCCGGAAGTGCTAGAAAACTATGCTTTGTTGGATGATAGCGATATTCTGTCGGCCATGAAAGTTTGGATGAATCATTCGGATGTGGTTCTTTCTAATTTAAGTAGCGGTTTTATCAACAGGCGCTTGTTTAAGGTAAAAGTACTTGAGCAGCCGCTTTCCAGGCAAGAGTGTAATGAATTAAATGCTCAATATCAGGAGCATTTTGGCATTTCGGAACACGATGCGAATTATTTTTGGGCAGTAGAAGAGGTTGCTAATGAGGCCTACAGTCCGAATGAAGCAGGAATTCAGATAAAATATAATAATGGGGATGTGAAGGACATTACCGAAGCATCCGATATGTTTAACCTGCAGGTACTAAGCAAAGAGGTGAAAAAGTACTATCTCTGCTACTGGCCTGTTTATTAATTAGGAAAAATGAACGCATTTATAACCGGAACAACAGCGGGTTTTGGGAAAGCAATTGCATTGCGATTGGCTAAGTTGGGCTACAACGTGATAATTACCGGTCGGAGAAAAGAACGCCTCGACTCACTGGCCGAAACCCTGCGAAATGAATTTTCGGTGAATGTTTTGCCCCTTTGTTTCGACATTCGGGACAAGGAAGCCTGCCGCCAGGCGGTGGAAAGCCTGCCTGCTGAATGGCAAAAGATTGACATTCTTGTAAACAATGCCGGTTTGGCCTCGGGTTCGGCTCCTTTTAACGAATTCGACATCGAAGATTGGGACAAAATGGTAGATACCAACGTGAAGGGATTGCTTTACATCAGTCGTTATATTACCCCTTTGATGGTGGCTGCAAAATCAGGACATATCATCAACCTGTCGTCGATTGCCGGACGCGAAGTGTATCCTTCTGGCAACGTGTACTGCGCCACAAAACATGCCGTGAACGCAATTACTCAGGGTATGCGCATCGATATGCTGAAGCACAATATTAAGGTGAGTTCCATCTCTCCGGGTGCTGCCGAAACCGAATTTTCGCTGGTGCGTTTTCACGGCGATCAGGCGAAGGCCGATGCCGTTTATCAGGGTCTTACTCCGCTCAATGCCGAGGATATTGCCGATGCGGTGGAATACATCGTCACACGCCCGGCTCATGTCAATATCAACGATATTTTTATAACTCCTGCCCGTCAGGCAAATACCTACGTGTACAACCGGACTGACGAGTAAAAAACCGAGTCTCATTATGGTACAGCCATTAGTAATTCCGGAAAAAGAGAGGCGAGAAGTTGCGCGGCATTATCGTGAAATGCTGCGTGCAGTCGATAATATCCTAACACAAGAGGATATTAAATTGTCGCGTCAATGGATGTATCAGTCGATTGCAAAAATGCTGGAAAAGGGCGAAGTGATGCCCACGCGCCGTGTGATCAAGCACCTGAGGATGGCTCAGGTTTTGGTCAATGAATTCGGACTGGGACGTTCTGCTATTTTGGCTACGATATTGTATGATAGTTTGCTGGCAGGTTCCGAAACTCTCGAATCGATAGAAAAGCAGTTTGGCCCTTCGGTCTCTATTATCGTTCACGGCTTGTGTCGTGCTCAAGATTTGTATGAGCGTAACAGCGCCATCGAAACCGAAAATTTCCGCCAGTTGTTGCTCACCTTTGCCGAAGACATGCGGGTGATCCTTATCATGATTGCCGATCGTCTGGATACAATGCGGACGCTCCGCGATCATGCCGATGACGAAGTGAGGTTGAAGGTGGCACACGAAGCATCTAATCTCTATGCGCCGCTGGCTCACCGTATGGGGTTATATGCCATCAAAACCGAACTGGAAGACCTTTCGCTCAAATATTCGAATCCTCAGATATACAAGGAAATTGCCCATAAGCTCAACGAAACCAAGCGGTCGCGCGATCAATACATTGCGTCGTTTATCGAGCCGGTGAAGAAAAAGCTCGAAGATGCCGGTTTTAAGTTCGACATCAAAGGGAGAACCAAGTCGATTCACTCGATTTGGAACAAGATGAAAAAGCAGAACACTCCTTTCGAGAATATCTACGATTTGTTTGCGATTCGCATTATTCTTGATACTCCTGTTGAGAAAGAAAAGTCGGAGTGCTGGCAGGTCTATTCCATCGTGACGGACATGTATATGCCCAATCCCAAGCGTTTGCGCGATTGGCTTTCCATTCCCAAATCTAACGGCTATGAATCGTTGCATATCACGGTGATGGGCAATGAGGGCAAATGGGTGGAGGTGCAGATTCGTACCCGCCGCATGGACGAAATTGCCGAAAAAGGGGTGGCAGCTCATTGGAAATACAAAGGCATTAAAAGTGAATCGAGTGGTATGGACGAATGGTTGAAGAACCTGCGTACCATCCTCGAAAATCCCGAGATGAACTCCAAAGAGGTGATGGATAACTTCAAGCTCAACCTCTACGACGACGATGTGTTTGTGTTTACGCCCAACGGCGATCTTCATAAATTGAAAAAAGGAGCTACCGTGCTCGACTTTGCCTTCGCTATTCACTCGGGACTGGGGTGCCGCTGCGTGGGTGCCAAGGTAGGTGGACGGAATGTCCCGTTGAAATATGTTCTACTCAACGGTGATCAGGTGGAGATTCTTACTTCGGCCAATCAATCGCCCAAAAGAGACTGGTTGAATATTGCGGTCACTTCTAAAGCTCGTACCAAGATTAAGCAGTCGCTCAAGGAAGAAGAGAACAAAGCCGCCGATTTGGGTCGTGAGGCTTTGCAACGCCGCATGAAGAACCGCAAGATGGAATTTGACGAAGCACAGATCATGAAGCTGGCGCGTAAGCACGGATTTAAGTTCGTGTCCGAATTCTATCAGGCCATCTCTTATGAAAGGTTGGATGTAATTGATCTTTGTGAAGAACTTGTCGAACTTGACAAGCACGAAGAGACACCTGAACTGGCCGCATTGCGTAGTGTGGATAACTTTTCGAAGCAGACCGACCTCGAAAAAATCACTTCTGAGAACGATGTGCTGGTGATCGGCGACAATGTGAAGAATGTGCAGTATTCGCTTGCTAAATGCTGTAACCCTATTTATGGCGACAATGTATTCGGCTTTGTTTCGGTAACGGGAGGAATTAAAATTCACCGCGACGACTGCCCCAATGCTTCGCAGTTGAAGGAGAAGTTTGATTACCGCATTATCGATGTGAAATGGGCCGGCAAATCGGGTAAATTCGACCTTGCTACCCTGCGTATTGTTGGCAAAGACGATATCGGCATTGTAAGCAACATCACTTCGGTTATCTCCAAGGAAAACAGGGTGCAGATGCGCTCTATATCCGTCAATTCGCACGACGGTATGTTTGAGGGGACCATTACCGTGATGGTAAGCGACGTAGCTCAACTCTCCCAGTTGATAAAGAAACTGCAAGGTGTCAAAGGCGTGATCCGTGCAGAACGTCTTTAATTAAGGATATACAATACAATACTAAAAAAGAGCAGACTTTCGGGTCTGCTCTTTTCTGTTAATTATACCCCGGCTGCCGCACGAGTCCCCTCGTGTGGCCATACCCTGTCTTCCTCATTTTGCTGACCAGCTATTACTGTTTCGTCTTTGCTCCACCGTATGGTTTGACCACACGATACGCTGCGCTAATCGTGCGGCAGCGGGAGCATATCCTGATCTGATCCGAGATGAAAAAATAAGCCCTCATGCGGAAAGCATGAGGGCTTATTTTTTATTGCTTTACCAAATTATCTGCGATGATGTTTGGATTTGTGGCTTTTCCCTGCTTTTGCGATGTATTTCTTATAAGCAGAAGAATGAGACGATTTTGCGTATTGGTAATCGAAAGAGCTGGCCTTTCTGATTACATATATGTCGTTGATCGGCATATGATATGCAAAGTCAAATAATTTTTCAGGATTGATAGCGTTACCTAAGTAACGGGTTTCGAAGTGGAGGTGAGGTCCGGTAGAGTGACCGGTGCTACCGCCTAATCCAAGTACGTCACCAGCTTTAAGTGGTTGGTTTTCGTGAACGAGAACTTTTGATAAGTGACCGTATACAGTTTCCAGCCCATTGTCATGACGAATAACTACATAGTTTCCGTAACCGCCGGCTTCGTAACCTGTGATACGTACTTTGCCGTTGAAAGCGGCGTGGACAGGATCTCCTACATTAAGTTTGAGGTCGGTTCCGTAGTGGAAACGATACTTACGCATTCCGAAGTGCGATGTGATAAAGGTTGCAACCGGAGGAACGTATTGAGAAAGATTGATACGTACAGAATCGGGTAATTTTGCAATCGGAGTCATGTACGGGTTGATACGTCTGTTGGTCCAGGTTTCGTATACCCCGCTTGCAGGAACTTCCGTATCTTCTTCTGTAGCATACGGGTCTTCTTCCTGTTGCATTTTTTGCTGCATCAATGAATTGAGCGCGTTAATTTGACGTTGTACGTCATCGACTGCGGCTATTTCTTTATGATACACGTGCTTCGCTTTCGCTCGTTTCTTTGCAGAAACGCTTTCAGTTGCCAAACCGCACATAAATAGCCATACAAGGGTGAATAAGAATACTTTCTTCATTCTTGTTTGGTTTATAGGTTAGAGTAATTCGTCGGAAGTATACAACACAGGTGTTACTGCCAACTGATACGAAAAAATTTCTTCCGGGCTGAAAAAACGGTTAATTTCCGTTAGGGCTGATTCTTGTGAATCGGATGCATGAATAATATTCTCTAATCTACTCATGCTATAGTCTCCGCGAATAGTTCCCGGAGCGGCTTCCCGCCCATTGGTAACTCCGGTCATTTGCCGGACAACACGGATACTGTCTTTGCCCTCTACAATGCCAATTATAACCGGAGTTCTCTTCATCGATGCTGTGATGGAAGGGAAAAATGGTTTATCAGCTAAATGGGAGTAATGTTCTACCAGAATATCATCTGAAAGTTGCATCATTTTTAATCCGGTGAAGTAAAGTCCTTTTTTTTCAAATCTGCTTATTACTTCGCCAAGAATGCCTCTTTCTAATGCGCTGGGTTTTAGAATTATAAGTGTTCTCTCCATGGCTGATTAAGTGGCTATTGCACTAATTTCAGGTCAAAGTAACAAATTAAAATCGACAAATCCAAACTTTTAAAACTGAATTTAGCTGATTTTTTTCCAGTCGACGGCTTCTTTTTGTTTTTTTTGTAATTGTTTAGTGAGTATGAGGTGTTCGGGGTGTTGAAGTAACGGATCATGGTCAAGTATGTCGTTGGCTACGTTTCTGGCGAATTGCAACATTTGCGAATCATGAGCCAAATCAGCTATTCGCAGGTTGAATGGCAGCCCGCTTTGTTGGGTTCCTTCAATATCGCCGGGACCCCGCATTTTCAGGTCTGCTTCTGCAATTTCGAAACCGTCATTGGTGCGGGTCATTATTTCCATGCGTTTTTTTGTGTCTTTGCCTAATTCAAATGGCGTGAGCAAAACACAGTATGACTGATCGGCACCGCGGCCCACGCGTCCCCGTAACTGATGCAATTGCGACAATCCGAATCGTTGTGCACTTTCAATAATCATAACGGAAGCGTTGGGAACATTCACTCCCACTTCTATTACGGTTGTCGCAACCATGATTTGTGTGTCGCCGGAGGCAAATTTGCGCATAGCTTCATCTTTCTCTGCCGGCTTGAGTTTTCCGTGAACCATGCTAATCCGGTACTCGGGAAATGCTTCTTTTACCTGATCGAATCCTTCTGTCAGGTTTTGGAAATCAAGTTTTTCCGACTCTTCTATAAGAGGATATACGATGTAGATTTGTCGCCCTTCTTCAATTTCTTTGCGGATAAAACGATAAACAGAATTTCGCTTGTTCTCATAATAATGATATGTCTGTATCGGTTTTCGGCCGGGAGGAAGCTCGTCAATCACGGACACATCGAGATCCCCGTAGATTGTCATTGCCAGTGTGCGGGGGATGGGGGTGGCTGTCATAACCAGAATGTGAGGAGCCTGATCGTTTTTTGCCCACAGTTTGGCTCGCTGGGCAACGCCGAAGCGATGCTGCTCGTCAATTACAACCAGTCCGAGATTATTGAATTGTACATTATCTTCCAACAACGCATGTGTCCCGATGAGAATTTGTAATTCTCCGGACTGGAGTTGCTCGTGGAGTTGTACTCTATCTTTTTTCTTGGTAGATCCGGTAAGAAGCCCGACGTTTAAGGTCATCCCTGATAAAAATGCAGAAATGGTTTCGAAGTGCTGTGTGGCAAGTATTTCGGTTGGAGCCATTATGCAGGCCTGGAAACCATTGTCAATGGCTAAAAGCATTACCATGAGGGCAACCAGCGTTTTACCACTTCCAACATCACCCTGAAGTAAACGATTCATTTGCTTACCACTGCCAACGTCGGCGCGTATTTCGCGGATGACTTTTTTCTGGGCGTTGGTAAGTTCAAACGAGAGAAATTGCTTGTAAAATTGATTGAAATGTTCGCCGACATGAGCAAACCTGAATCCAACGGATTGTTGGTTGCGTAATTTGACGGTGCGTAGTAACGAGAGCTGAATGTAGAACAGTTCTTCAAATTTCAGGCGCTGACGGGCTTTTGATAGTTGTGTAGCGCTTGAGGGGAAATGGATGTTTACCAACGCTTCGTGCAGCGGCAGTAGCTTAAATTGCTTAACGAGGTATCCGGGCAATGTTTCGGGTACTCTTTCCTGTAAAGAAGAAATGAGGTTGAAAATGATTTTCTGAATTGCTTTGGAATTCAGAAAATTGGATTTCATTTTCTCTGTGGTGTTGTAAAATCCCTGAAGGACAATTTTTTCTTTTCCCGCCGTATCCGCTATTTTCTCAATTTCGGGATGCGCTATATTAATATGTCCGTTGAAGAGAGAGGGCTTCCCGAAAACAATATATTCTGTGTTGACTTTATATTGGTCTAAAACAAAACGAACACCTTTGAACCAAACCAGTTCTATGGTGCCGGTTCCGTCTGTGAATGATGCCGTCAGGCGTTGGGACGGGCCGGTTCCTATTGTTTCAAAACGGGTAATTTTGCCTTTTAACTGAATATATGCAGAGTCGCTCTGTAGTTCGCGTATTGTGTAGAACTTGCTTCGGTCAATGTATTTGTATGGAAAATAATAGAGCAGATCCTCAAAGGTAAGAATGCTGAGTTCTTTGTTTAGCATTTCTGCCCGTTTGGGACCAACTCCGGTTAAATACTTTAATTCATTCGATGCAAGATTAATCATTCCGTAAAATCTCTTCAGTTACGAAGTTAAGAAATTATCGACTCTCTTTCCGACAAAAGCACTTCGGCGATTTTTAGATCCGGAGGCGTGGTGACTTTGATGTTATCCCGGTTTCCTTCCACCAGATTTAGCTCAATTCCTAACGACTCGACAACGGTAGCGTCGTCCGTAAACCGTTCTTCATAGGTCTGGTTGTAGGCTATCTTCAGAATAGAAGACTGAAAGACCTGTGGTGTTTGTACGGTAAAATACTGATTTCGTTCGACTGCAAAATTGGTGTTGTTCTCGGTTTTTCTCAGACTGTCGACAATGGCATATACAGGAACAGCTGTGCCATAACGTTCTGCCGTGGAGAAACAGTTTTCAAGCGTTTGGCTATTTACCAGCGGGCGAACTCCATCATGGACTGCGATAATGCATTTTTCCTTGATGGCAACCAACCCATTTTTGACAGATGAAAAACGGGTTTCACCGCCCTGAACGATTTCGTGAGGAATAGCAAAGCTATGTTCGTTGCACAGTTCTTTCCATAGGCTAATCTGATTAGCAGGCAAAACAATAATTAGTTGGATGAGAGAATCGTAGTCGTAAAAGGCTTTGATAGTGTGCATTAAAAGAGGAATTCCTCTGAGTTGAATAAATTGCTTCGGAAGGTCGGAGTTCATCCTTTCACCTTTGCCTCCGGCAACAATAATGGCATAACGTTTCACTTTGATTTTGGATTATTTCTGGTATAGTTTGGTTCTTCCCTTTATTTAGAACGTTTGTTCCGAAAAAAGCGGGTCATAAGTTCTGCACATTCAGTTTCCATCACACCACCCAGTACAGCTGTTTTTGGGTGTAGGGCATCGGCAGCATAGACATGATACCCCCGTTTCTCATCGTGGGCACCATAAACAATGCGTCCTATCTGTGCCCATGAAAGTGCTCCTGCGCACATAACGCAAGGTTCAACCGTGACATAGAGAGTACATTCCGTGAGGTATTTTCCTCCCAGCGTATTTGCGGCGGCTGTGATTGCAAGCATTTCGGCATGAGCCGTGACATCATTTAATGTTTCTGTCTGATTTCCGGCACGGGCAATGATTTGGTTTTGGCATACCACGACAGCCCCAATTGGAATTTCACCCAGAGACTGAGCTTTCTTAGCTTCTGCCAGAGCTTGCTTCATAAAGTAATTGTCATCAAACATAAAAACAAAGGTAGTAATTTTTATGAAATTGTACTTCCGGAATCTTCTTTGCCAATAAAAAACGTACTTTTGTGTCTTCTATCAATCCATTATAACTAAGTAACTATGCCAACAATACCATCCAGATTAGCCGCGTTGCGTCAGAAGATGGCCACCAGAGGAGTGGCTGCAACCATCATTCCGAGTACCGATCCTCATGCCAGTGAATATGTCGCCGATTATTGGAAAGAACGTCAATGGATATCTGGCTTTACAGGTTCGGCGGGGACTGTTGTGGTGACCGAAAAAGAAGCTGGTCTGTGGACCGACTCCCGTTATTTTCTGCAAGCTGACTTGCAATTGCAGGGAACCGGTATCGCTTTGTTCAAAGACGGCTTGCCCGAAACTCCTTCGATTACAGCCTGGTTGGGGCAGGTTTTGCCAGCCGGTAGTAAAGTGGGCATTAATCCCTTGCTGTTTTCGGTGAGCGCTGTCGAAAATTTGCAGAACGAATTGACAGCTGTCGGCCTGATGTTGGTAACTGACGTTGATTTTATTAAGTCACTTTGGAGAGACCGGCCTGCTTTGCCTGATGCTCCGGTTATGATTTTTTCGGTTGAATATTCCGGCAAAAGTGCTAAGGATAAAATTGCCGGTATCCGAGAAATCATGACTAAAAAAGGAGTGGATACTTACTTGTTTACGGCCTTGGATGAAATAGCATGGATTTTCAATATCCGTTGTTCTGACGTAGATTATAATCCGGTAGCCATTGCTTTTGGTGCTATTGACAGGCAAAAAGCCACGCTGTTTGTTAACCCCTCAAAAATATCACACAATGTAGCGGCTATGCTTGCCGACGAAGGTGTTGACATAGCTCCCTATAATGCTGTATTTGAATATGTGGCAACGCTTCATGTTCATTCTAAGGTGATGATCGATAAGAGTAAAACAAACTTTGCACTTTATCAGGACATTCCTTCTCACTCTACAGTTATTAGTGTGCCGTCTCCGATTTTCTACACCAAGGCGATAAAAAACAGCATCGAATTGGCTGGAACCCGCAATGCTATGATTAAAGATGGGGCTGCGTTGACCCGTTTCTTTATGTGGCTTGAAGCAAATATTACTTCGGGGAAGTTGACGGAATTGAGTATTGCCGAACAATTGTGCAAATTCAGAGCCGAGCAACCATTGTTTAAAGGTGAAAGCTTTGGAACGATAGCCGGGTATAAAGATCATGGTGCCATTGTGCACTACTCTGCTACCGAAGAAAGCAATGCCACTCTGCAACCGGAAGGCTTTTTGCTGCTCGATTCGGGAGGACAATACCTTGACGGTACGACAGACATCACTCGCACTGTTTCGCTGGGAGCTCTTACGGAAGAAGAAAGACTCGATTTTACGCTTGTGCTGAAAGGCCATATTGCTCTTGGTATGGCGAGGTTTCCGCAGGGAACACGCGGATCGCAGCTTGATATTCTGGCACGGAAGGCTTTGTGGGATCGCGGCTGGAACTACGGGCACGGAACCGGACATGGCGTAGGACATTTCCTTTGTGTTCATGAAGGACCTCAAAGTATTCGCATGGACGAAAATCCTACGCAATTGGTTCCGGGCATGGTTATTTCAAACGAACCTGGTCTGTATCGCTCGGGTAAACATGGCATCCGTTCCGAGAATTTGGTAACAGTCGTTGAGGGGGAAAAAACGGAGTTCGGGCAATTTTATCAGTTTGAAACATTAACTCTTTTTCCTTTCGATACAAAGGCATTGGATACTTCTTTGTTGAGCGGAGAAGAAAAAGTATGGCTTAACGAGTATCATCAAATGGTTTACGAAAGAGTCAGTCCTCTTCTGAGTGAAGACGAAAAGGCGTGGCTAAAACAAAAATGTGCTGCAATTTGAATTGAAAGGTATGGATGGCGTTGATCTTTTTCTGTTGAGGCAGGCTATTGATGCTCAGGTGTCGTTGACCGAAGAAGAGTGGAATCAACTGCGGGCTTGTGTCAGGGTGCGCTCTTTTAGTAAAAATGAGCTGCTGTTGAAGGAGGGATCGGTATGTAATTATTTGATTTTTATTCTTTCCGGCGCTGTGGTTTACTATTCTCTCAGCGAGAAAGGGGAGGAAATTACCACCGATTTTGCACTTGAAGGCAGTTGGGTGACCGATAACAGAAGCCGTTTGAGCCAAACTCCCTCTCACCTCAACATCAAAGCCATTGAACCTACGGAAGTAGTCATTATCGCAGAATCTGATTTGAATGAATTGTATCGGCAGATTCCGAAAATGGAACATCTCGGCCGTATCCTCATAGAGCAGGCCTATGTTCGGTTGGTGCAATTGAGTCTCGACTTGCAGATTTTATCGGCGGAAGAGCGTTATCTCAAATTATTACGGGACTATCCGGCGGCCGTCAAGCGTTTGCCTTTATATCATATTGCCAATTATCTGGGTGTTGCGCCCAAGTCACTCAGCCGCATCCGGGGAAAACTTACTTAGCCCCTGATTTGGTAACATTTGCGGAGAAGAATCTCTTTTTTATAACGGAACTTTGCATCGTTAAAATCAAAGTTTACAAGTTATGAAAAAGAGATTTTTTTTATGTGTGATGTTGATGCTCTCCTCGTTAGGTCTTTGGGCGCAAAGTGATTCGATAAAAATAGCTGCTCCGACCAGAACGTGGAATGTGAAATCGGCTATTGAGGTCGAAAGTCTTGTGCCGATGTTTATTACCGGCGGATTTCATGTCGGGATCGGATACCGCTTCGACAGGTTTCGTATACGACTCAGTGTAATTAACGGTGGTAGTTATGACGCCGAGAAAGCCGGTATTAATAACTCCTCGAACGACTTTAAACGTTTCTACAAGACGTCGCCCGGTTTTTTCTTCGGGTATAATGTTTGGCGCAACCTCGAACTCTACTCTTATCTCGAATTACATACTTTTGAGATAGAGCAGCGCAGCACGGGTATACGAAAAAATCTTTTCAGCATAGATACCGGACTGGGGCTCAGCTATCAGTTCTTTATTGGAAACGTCTTTTATATTCAACCTGGACTTCATCTCTATCTCAGAAAAAGGAACAGCATCGATTTTGAAACAGCTCGTTATACTATTCCCGGAGCCGATTTCTCTCCGGTATTGAGATTAGGAGCTCGTTTGTGGAGCAAATCGAGATGATGAAGATGGTTCGGTTTGTACTTATGATTACTGCAATTGTTGCTCTGGCTTCGTGCAAAACCAACATAGGAGCAAGGAGTCCGTTATCGGTTGGTGCTGACGATATGCACAAGGTAATTTATTATGCTACGTTGGCAGGAAGCTCGCATAATACTCAACCCTGGAAAGCAGAGGTTTTGAATGATCGTGAAATAAGGGTCTTGGTCGATACTACACGTGTCTTGAACGTGATTGATCCCAAAAAGCGCGAATTGTATATTTCTCTCGGAGCGTTTATCGAAAACCTTGATTTAGCGGCCGGAGCTTTGGGGTATGCCACAGAGGTGCAGGGTTGCCGCACTCTGAGCTAACAGCATGTGTTGCTGTTGTGATTCTAAAGCGGGCTCGTCCTTCGGAATTTGATTTGCATTCGATTGTTGCAAGAAGAACGTTGCGGGTTCCGTTTCATACCGCGGATATTCGAAATGAAGAGGTGGAACGGATACTCGCTGATGATCGGCGTTGGATAAAAATTTGAAACAATCCTCGCATAGCGAGAAAATTCACAAAAATAACACATGCTGATTGTCAACTGTCATACTCTACCACCATACTTGTTTCCCATTTTCATATGTAAAGATTCGCTCTTCCGTCCCTTTTGTTAGATTCCGCAATAGGAAAAGCGCATGGGTAGGGACGTTCTTGTAGGTTAATTTATACGTTTTACTTGACCCCGTTTGCTGACCCAACGACACCCATTTATTATTCCAATAAAAAAGCTCGTATAATTCCCCGTTACGAATACAGTTATCATCATTTCGGGGCAAGTAAATTATTTTTTTGATTTGCTTTGGTGAATTAAATTCCATCCCAGCCCACACATATTCCTTATGCGACCAGGCATAATATGTAAGGACATCTCCATCAAAAACATTAACTGAACAAGAGTCCGGAAAAGCAGGATGATTTTTCTTTATATTGTTTAGCTTCTTCCTGTTCAATTCGGACTGATTAGTTTTGTTTAATGTTAAGTTTTCGTCAGTTTGTTTGAGCAATGGAAATTTTAGAATTTTGGACGCATTCAATGGTGGAGATGCTAATATTTGATAATTTATATTTTCATTCGCTGTTCTTCGTATATAGAATGGAACTTTTGATAACTGATATTTTTCAGTATCTCCCAAGTCAAACTTTGTAAGACATCCTCCTGTGATTTTACCTGCAAGTTTTGAATCGGAATTCGATTCATATAATTCTATTTCTGCTACATTGCAGATTGATCGTCTAGGAGCTATGTATCTGAAATATTTATAACTCTTCGGTTGCTTTAAATTTACTATTTGGTAACTCGCTTCGGGTTTTTCTTTTATGGTATATAAATCAACGAAATGGGCAAAATTTGAATCTTTTGACACCTGAAACTTACCGCCAACCATTCCTTTGCAATATTCATTCAACAGGTTTGTTTGATATTTTCGATTCAAGACGATGGTTTGCTTTTTATTCAAATCCGGAATAATTTCAGATACTTTTCCTAAACTATCAATAATGATTGGGTACGCCGAAGGTATAAAATTCATATTAAAATAATAACCGGGCACACAGAGAATGCTTCTATGCAAATCTTTAAATACTGCTTTACAATTGGCCGTTTTTGCCCAACATACGGGAATCCAATCATGATTATTAAACACAGCAAGGTAAGCAAACCGATGATTGGCTGGTGGATTGAAATTAAATTTCACAGGGACATTCGCAGTCTGATAGTATTCTTTGGTTACATCTTTTATACAGGGCGACAACAATGTCGGGGGTATTTCTTCCAAACCATGAATCATTGCTAAGCTGTTTTTCTGCTTGGCGAAAGTCCTACGATATACTTTTGGGGGAATCCTATCGGGTATTAATTCAATATGTTTTCCCAATTCACAAGTATCTTGAATGCCAAAATTCAATGGTTTTCCATTTTTAGTGATTAAAGAATTCCATTCGTGCCCCATACTTCGGTTAGCCCATTGGGGAGTATAGTCAAGCACAACAGGTACTCCAATACATCGGGCAGCAAGACTTATTTTTGAACAATATTGTCGGCAAGTAGCTGCTTTTGCGGTCAACAACATATGAACGTTAAAATCAGGTACACTTTGAGGTGGAAAATATAAACACCCCTCTTTCAATACTCTTAAAGCCTTACAAATATTTTCGGACGATACAGAATTTTTTACGTCTTTTGGGGCCTGAAAAAAAACCTGAGGAATGTATTGTTTATTAAATAACTCTTGCCAATTTTCTAAAGGTTCATTCCCAGCTCTATATGGTAGAATGTATTCGCAAAATTCATTAAAAGTAAGATGATTGGCATATGGTGTTTTCCATTTCTCGAAAGCATAATCAATGTTTCGTATCAAGAACTTGGCTTTAATTGTATTCAAATCAGATAAATAGATAACATCTGACAAGTCGTATTTTTTAGAGATGCTATCAAAACCTTGTTTTAGTTTCGATTCTTCATGCTCTTTTTTAAACAGTCTATCAAGTTCCACCTGAAATTTTTCCCACTGATTACTCTGATAAGAATAATGAACATCCATGTTCTCTATCAAAAAAATAGCTGCTTTCAGCTTCAACGAATCTGCTTCACGATGAGAATAATGTCTGATTACTTTTTTAAGTTCAGATTGATTGTTCCCTGCTTTTTGAAATGCCACATCCAATGATTTTGGATAGGATGTGAAATCTAGAATCAGGTAAAGTAAAAATACTCCTAAAAGAATTAGAATTAAAAATATGGACTTCCTAATCATTATCGGATAAAAAGTTAAGCTACATATTTATTAGAATTGTTTTGCTCAGAATTAAATTCATCAACTGTCAGATTTCCAAGGATCCAATGTCTTCTTTTTTTATTGTACCAGCATTCTATGTACTCAAAGATTTCCACACGTAGTTGTTCTATTGCTTTCAATTTACACCCATAAATCAATTCTGATTTAAACGTCTTAAAGAAACTCTCAGCCACAGCATTATCCCAACAATTTCCTTTGCGATTCATACTTTGCTTGAACTGATAGGCATTCAAGTAATTTACCGTTTGCTTGCTACAAGATTGGACACTCCTATCGGAATGGAACAACATCTCTTTTTTTTTGTTTCCGGTCAGCTATAGCATCTTTTAACGCCGGGAGTACCGTTTGGATGGTTGTCATTCCTTTACTCAGGCACCAACCAATGATCTTCCTTTCATACAAGTCCAACACTGTGGTTAGATAAATAAATCCTTCAAAGTTTTGAATATAAGTGATGTATGATACACATTTCTCACCTGGAGACGCTGTTCGGAAATCACGGTTTAAGATGCTCTGAGCAATGGGATCGGTATGCTTTGAGTCGGTGGTCACGACAAATTTCTTACCAATTTTACTTCGTATACTCTTTTCTCGCATCCGCTAGGATACTGTTGTTTGTGAGATAGCATAACCGACCTTTGTTAGTTCAACGGCAATCCTGAGACTCCCATAGCGTTGATGTTAACCAAAATAGGTTTCGCGGATCTTGTCTTTTGCTTCTTCTTTGTATTGCTCCCGCTTGCCTCAACCAAAGGCTCGGAAGTAATAATACCCTGAGTTTGAAACCTCCAACACTTCACACATCATCTCAACTGTCCACTTCTTTTGGTTATCGGTGATAAACCGATCGATCAACAGTTGTCCTTGGTGATAATGCTGACGGCTTTTATTAGTATCTCAAGCTCCATTTCCTTGCGCTTAAGCTGCTTGCGCACCTCCAAAAGTTCTTTCATTCTGGCGTTACTGATTGTTTTCCATTGCCTGGAAAACTTTCTTAGCCCTTGGCTTGAGATTTTTCTCTCCATTGGTACAGTAAGTTCGCACGCATTCCTAACTCTCTCTGGCTAAATCGGATATATTACTGCGTTCGTAACTTAATTTCACCGTGTTCTCCTTGAACTCGCGGCTGTAATGCTTTCTGGTTGTTGTCATAATACAAAAGTAAGTTTTTACCCTTAACTTTTTATCCAGACAAAGTTACTAAGTCCACTTTGTAACGCTATTTCAGGACTAGACAATCACTAAAATAAAAAGGCAAACAACTATTTTTCATATGATCTTTTCTCTTTTGACGTAAAATTGCATAGCGTCGCGGCATGCCACGGCGCTACATTAGCCGAATTTTATTTCGTGACATCGGTAAATAAAATTTCAATATCAACTAATTGCCATTCTCATAGGGATTATACAAAATCTTTTTGATTTTCTTGTCTTTGAAGAATTCGTAATGTGCATTTACCCAAGTATCACACGGATAAACTTTCATAATATTTGCTAAAGGTTTCATTGTAAAAGGTTCTTCAAATGCTATAGATAGAATTTTCTTCCCTGCAGGAAAGCCCGGTTTACTTTCAAAGAACAAATTAATACCCATACAATAGCCTGCACTATTATAAAAGTCAAATCCAGTTGGTTTCATCTCAATCTCTTTAAGAAGTTCTCCAATCGTTTTTCCAATATAGACATTCTGTCTGTCTACAAAGTTTTTTTTAAGATATGATTTCGTATCCCCTTTGAAAGATTTCAAAGCCTTATAATTAGGTATTGGTTGCTGCGAAAATAAATTGCATACAAGAAGCATGCTTGCAAAAATCAAAATTATTTTTTTCATCTTTATTGACATTTTTGAGGTTGATAATTAGAGCCACTTTGAATTGTTTGTTGTTCTTTAAAATCGGCCTGTCCTTTCTTTTTCTCCGATATTTTCAAGCCCGTGCCATTATTATCCAAAACGTAAGAAATAGCATATGAATTGGCATCATCAGCAGAATATCCCAAATTTATCAAATTGTTATAAACAGCATTATACTGGATTGCCAATGTTGTCCCAGACGGAAACAAATGATCCGCTGTTGATGCTGGAAAATTCGAGTAACTGCAAAAGTTGTTGAATAACGACTGATTATCGATATATATCACATATTCCGAGCCATTGGATGCAAATACCACACTTGCATAAATATTAGAACATCCACTACTATACGTTCTACAAAGCATCATAACATCCTCTGGTGATGGACTCTGAGTTGTATTATTGGGGTGAGTATGAACAACAACACTGGTATTTGCCGAAGTTGAAATTCTAACTGAATGAGCGTTATTATCAGAATAAATATAAGGACCACCACCTGCTTGATTTGATAAATAATACATACCATCATTAAAAGAAATACTTCCTCCCCATTCATAAGAACTACTACCTGCATAAGCTCGTAGTTGAGTCATGAATGAATTTACATCAGCATAAGAACCCGTTGCATAATTTGTATTTGTATAATTCAATATTCCGTTCGTTCTAATTGAATTATCAGTTGCCGATGAGGGGCAGTTGGTACGAGTTTGAATTGTAGGGGTTGACGAACTGCCGCTACCACCGGTATACCCTCCGCCAGTACTTTGACCACCTCCGCTACTTCCGCCATCGTCATAACATACAGTCAGATACTGATTGCCTTCATAAGACCAGCTACAAGTAGAAGGAGAGACGTTTTGTGCACCTTGAGATTCAGAATTCGTGTACGTATAATAACATAACTGAGACCAAAGCTGAAAAGTAAGTGTAGAGCAGATGGTTGCTGCAGAGACTTTATTCCTCATTCCCATGCTTATGTCAATTCCATTCTCATCCACTTGCGTTACTCGCATCGTTACTTTACCATTTTCAAATTTCCATCCATTATTAAAGTGTCCATCCAGTGTATGGTAAAATACATAGCCGCTGTAACCCTTCTGCCATTTTCTATAATTTGAACTAAAAGCGGCAAAGTGAGTCGATTCGAGATAAGCCTTATCCGGGACAAGGGTCATTAAAAATGCATACATTCTGTCATCTTTCTTTTCGTTGATTACAACCATTTGAGTAAAAGTACTTATATATCTCGCATCACCTGTCGTCTCATAGGCTTGCTTATTGTCTGGCGTAACAAAACTAAATCTCTGTTGTGTATTTAAAGGCGTATGAACAGCTGAATAGCCTTCGTATTTAACACTGTAAGCATGTTTCCAATCGGGCTTGGCTGAAAATTTAGCATTACTTGATTTTACCCTGGCAATCCCAATCGGCAATGATGCCTGAAAAGTTTTATTATACCATTCCTGAGCTGCTGCCACGTCATTATCGGGCGACCCCGTTATGGAAGCCACTGCATTCTGAATATCCGCTTTACAAGCGTATAATAACACTGTAAATAAAACGATAATAGTCGAATAAAAAAAACATCTCTTTTGTTTTTTCATGAATAAATGATGTTAATATGATTATAAAGAATTGGATCCTTCTCTACTTGGGCTCACTGGATTGCATCAATCAGTTGAGCCATTTCGGACTGAATACTGTCTGTTTCTTGGTTTCTTATTTTAGGCTTTTTCTCCATCAGTTGTCTGGCGAGGTTCCTTGCCTCGGGTAATTCACCGGTTTCATAATCCATTTTGGCGATTAAATACAGAGGAGTGAAGAGTGCCGGTATCATCCGTGAGGCGGTGTTCCATGCTCCTCTGGCACCTGCGGTGTTTCCCGTTGCCCGGTAACATTTCCCCAGTTCTGTATAATTGCTTGCCTGTGGCTGCAGGACATTTGCTTTCTGCAACACAGGTATGGCTTCGGAATATGCCCCCGACAAGGTAAGCACTTTACCATAGTTGGTCATAAACAGTCCGTTATTACTCAGTGTAGGATAACACGATTGAAGCAGTTTAATTCCCCTTTGATTATTAAACAATGTCAATCCTTTTTTCCAGTCGTTACAAGCAGCATCGTATTGTAAAACACTGTTCGTTAAAAACGTAATAATTACACCATAAAACAATAGCAGTCCTGCCACAATCACTATCTTCCCGATTCTGGGCTGCTTCTTTAAAAATAAAGCAAACGGCAATCTTAAAACCCACCTGTCTCCCCCACATTTCTTAAGGATAGGAACCTGAGATGAGGTCGAATTTAAGAGGGCTACGAGCATAACCTGTATCACATTCAGCTGAAACACATCAGAAGGATAGGAAAAACACCCGAATGTAAACAACGCCACTAGGGTTGCTTTAATAGCCGTAATTTCGGGTGGATTCTCCCGATTTTTAAAAAACAGGATGTAACCCAATGCACCCAATAGCAAAAGTCCCATTATACCTTGTTCGACAAGTAGTTTCAGCACTTCATTAAATGCAAATCCATTATTATCGGCTAAGTTGCTGAAAGAGGAAGTTGGATGTAACGAGAAGTACCGTGCCTGATATTCCATGTAGTTAGCTTGAAAACCATTGATACCATATCCAAAAACAGGCTTGTCCTTTATCATATCGAGCGAGATGCGCCATATCAACAATCGCCCATCAGCCGACTCTTTTCTAACGGCATAGAGTCCAACTACTAACGCAATAACCGACAAGCTTATAGCTACACCCATCAGCAGCTTGCGAATTGAATTTTTCCGGACAAAACGTTGGTAAATACCTTCTGGGCGAAAAAATATAAAGTAAACACAGCCTGCCAGGCTGCCACACCAGGCTGCTCGGGAATGACTTGCCAACAACTGAATAAAGAACAGAAACAGAAGTACAAACCGCAGAATCTTCATAAAAGGAATTCGATGTATAAATTTGCTGCTATCGGTATTCCTAATAGGTAAACACAGTGTCGCTACAAATACAACAGACATAAATCCACCCATTATGCCTGTATTATTGAATACGCCTGTCACATCAACCAATCCATATCCGGGCATAAAGTATTGTGTTTGGTTGGCTATACCATAGATTATTTGCGCTATGCCGACTAATGGAAACAGAAGCAACAGGTATTTAACATGCTGCGGTTTAACATTCCTAAAAATAAGGAATAGAATAACAAGCGTTATAAACTCAAAGAAAGTCTCGGGGTTTATTGTCCTATGTTGTAATGCAAAACAAACTCCGGTGTAAAGCATATATGCTATCACAAGTATATCGGCAGCAGTGTGCCTTATTGTGTAATTCTTAGCAAAAATAATCTCGCCGGCAAAAAAGAAGGACAACGAAATTGCTAACGTAAAAAAAACAGGAGCAATAATGTCAATCTGGTTCAAACCAACAAACGAATCGTATGTACGCAGTGGAAACAAGCAGCAAACAAACACAATTATACCGACAAAGAAAAATTTCAAGTCCGAAATACTATTTGCTAATTTGCTTGCTTGTTTCATCTATAATAATATAATACTAACAAATTTATTCTATCATTCCTTTGATATACAATTGAACAACTTGCTTATTCGCATTAGAATAGACAAAAAGAGTTTTGCGAATTAAACCTATTTTTCCTTTCAATTCCAAAATGGCATATACATGTCCTTTAGTACCTGCCTGGACCGGTTTCTTAGTCCATTCAGAAATAGTACAGCCACACGATGTTTGCACGCTGTTTATTATTAGTGGAGCACTACCTGTATTTTTAAAAGTATAGTTAAATCTGATTTTCTTTGATTTGGAAGTGAATTTAATAACACCCAAATCATATTCCTGTTTCTCGAAACTCAGAACCGGCTTACCCTGTGCCATCATCAGATGGCTTATTGCTAAAAGCAAGATAAGTAATAGAAGATTTTTTTTCATTGTGTTTATTGCTTTATTAACCCGTAGTACACTTGATAATGTATTTAGATTTTATTTGTGATTATATTACGTTATTACATAAAAGAATTGCCGCCTCTGAATTTATCATATTTAATAAAAAAAGCATATAAAATAAACATATTATCTAGTTTTATTTATTATTAAATATTTATACATATATAATTAAACATAATGAACGATGCAAATATAAACATTTTCAATTTATATTATAAAAAATATACAACATATAAATTCATGTTTTACAACATAATTTTTTCAAAATACAAGCAGCTAATAGCTATCACATTAACAATCAAAGGATCAGAAAAACTATTTACCATAGGAGATATTGACTTGTAATAGATAAGCACTTTCTATCTGATATCTTGTTTTATAGTTTTTATAAAGGAGTAAATTAATAGACTTTATGCTGCACAACAGAACTGAATACATAGCAGTATCAATAGCTGTTTTTGAAAAAAACAGAGCAATTTCGGATCACCTACAAAAGTTGAGGGGGAATAACAGAATTTCTATCTTTGCAGTAAAAAAACAGAGATGCTAAAAGATGGATATAGCCTGTTATTACCGGCAGGCTTTACAGATTATTTTGACATAGTGAATGTGGAAGAGAAACTTGTAATAAAAGAACAAGAAGAGTCTGATCAATTAGAGAGTAAGGGTTTTTATCCGGCAGTTCTGGTGCAGGATTTTCCACTACGGGGCAAACCTCTGTTGCTAAATATCCGTCGACGACGTTGGATAAATAAACAGACCGGGGAATATGTCAACCGTGAGATACATATCACAGCAGACGGTACACGATTAACGCAAGAATTTGCGTCTTTTTTAAAAGGATTACATCGATAATCATGCCGTCAGTTGTAATACTATAGGAGACTTGTATGGTCTTGATGGCAACCTGTTCGAGCGGCAGTACAAGAATCATTTGAGCGAATTTAAGCAATGGGAACAGAGGGTTCATGCGCCGGATTGGATCTTGTATCCCAAGAATATGGGTTCTTATCTGCGCATTGATGAAGTGGCACTATCCCAAGGGGAATTATATACCGTTTTAATCAACAAGCAAGCCAAAGGCCGTCAGGGCAGCATTGTTGCTATTATAAAAGGAACTCAGGCAGAGGTAATTTGTAAAGTGCTTCTTCAAATGAACCGCAAAAGGCGGTTTCAGGCTCGGGAAATTACCATGGATGTATATAGTTGATTGCCAAGGCCTGTTTCCCGGCTGCCAAACGGGTAATTGACCGGTTTCATGTGCAAAAGCTGGCTTACGATGCGGTTCAGGAAATGCGCATTAAAGCCCGCTGGGAGGCATTGGACAAAGAAGCCATAGCCATCCATCTTGCCAAATGCAAAGGTGAGAAATACATCGCTCCTGCCTTTGAGAACGGAGATCCGCTCAAGCAGTTGCTGGCTCGCAGTCGTTATCTCTTGTTTAAAAAGAAATCTTCATGGACGCCGTCGCAGGAGCAAAGAGCAAAAATTCTTTTCCGGGAATATCCTGATATAAAGAAGGCTTATTATCTGAGTATGCAATTAGGTCTGATTTATCATCAAACCAAGCAGGCAGATGTGGCTTTAACCCGTTTTGCCCGGTGGTACGATCAGATTGATCGTAGCGGATTCCTTTCCTTTAGTACTATCGTAAGAACTATCCAGACCCATTATCTGGAAATTGTCAATTTCTTCCACCGCAGATCAACCAATGCAGCATCCGAATCATTCAATTCCAAAATCAAAGCCTTCCGATCTCTTTTCAGAGGTGTAACGGACAAGGCTTTTTTCTTGTTCCGCTTATCAAAATTATATGCTTAAATTTCAAATCCCTCAACTTTTGTAGGTGATCCCTTCTTTCGGTCGAAGGTTGGTCTTATGCAATAAGTAAAAAAGTCTCTGAAAATAATTACTTTTCAGAGACTTTTTATTGTGATTCAGCTGGGATTCGAACCCAGGACCCCATCCTTAAAAGGGATGTGCTCTACCGGCTGAGCTACTGAATCAGGGCTTTTACGCCTATATGTAGTTTGAGTTTCGGTGATTCAGCTGGGATTCGAACCCAGGACCCCATCCTTAAAAGGGATGTGCTCTACCGGCTGAGCTACTGAATCAAGGCTTTAAGCTATTGCTAAAAGCGGATGCAAAGATAGGGTCTTTTTTTTGAAACACCAAGTGGTGACGGCAATTTTGGATTAAAGAAATTGCTATTTTTTTTAATTAATTGATATGTAGTTTTTTATCCTGGTTGATTGTGGAGGTTTTTTATTGTTTTGGCAAAATCAACCATCTTTTCGGGGGTGCTTTCCAGTATATTTCCCACCACAATAATGTCGGCTCCCGCATTTAAAGCGTTCAAAATATCTTCGTTAGTGCGTAATCCGCCTCCAACAATTAGTGGAACAGATATCGATTTTTTGACGCCGGAGATCATTTCGGCAGGGACCGGCGGTTTTGCCCCGCTACCGGCTTCAAGGTAGATCAGCTTGTTGCCCAGTAATTCGCCGGCAATGGCAGTTGCTGCGGCTAATTGCGGTTTATGTCGTGGTATGGGGCGTGTGTTGCTGATATATTCCACGGCTGTTGTTTGATCGCTTTCCACCAGAATGTATCCGGTTGATATTGTCTCTATGCCTGATTGTTTTACCGCAGGTGCAATAACAACGTGTTGCCCGATCAGAAAATCAGGGTTACGTCCGGATATCAGAGACAAAAACAATAAAGCATCGGCTTCGGGCGTAAACTGGATTGCATTACCCGGGAAAAGAACCATTGGTATCAGGCATTGGCTTTTCAGGTGTTTGATTAGCCGTGCGGTAGATTCGCTGGTGAGGCTGCCGCCGATAAAAATAAGGTCGGGTTTTGCGATATTGAGTAGCGATGCAAGATGGGAGATCTGTTTTTCGTCCGAGCATTTATCCGGATCGATCAACACGACAAATAGTTTTTGATTTTGCTTTACTGCGTCCGATATTAATTGGTAAATTGCCTGCTTCATAGTGAGTTTTTAACAAAGCAAAGGTAAGAAAAGAAATGTCTATTTCTTATGCAGCTTGGACAGATATTCCTGTTCGGGCTGTCCCGGGGTAGGGAACAGGTTGGCTTCCCGTTCCAATAGTTTCAAATCCATGAGGGTAGAATAGCCCGAGCGACAAAAAATGTTGGGTGTCTGAAGCAGATGCGTTTTAAGTTCTCCGGAAGAAAGAACCGAAACCAAATCGATGTTACCAATGGCGGATTCCGACATGCAGTCCCCCGGTTTCCCTCTTACAATTAATGTGGGCTCTATGCTGTTTTTAAACCTTCCGATGCACATTTGCTCAAATAAAGTACGATGAGGTTCCGGTCCTGAGATAAGGCAAAGGTTTGTGTAGTTTTTTTTAACCGGAATCGCGTTCGTTGATGGGAATCGTGAGAGCCATCCGATAAGCCGCGCATTACGAGGTAACGGATATTTGTGAGAAAGCTCTCCCGAAAGATTTCCATCTCCTTCAATGTCGGGGATCCAGCATTCGTCGTAACGGTTGATGATGCAGCGATGGCAAAACCGGAGCAGGGGCTCCATCCAACGGTAAGGAGCCCGAATCAATAGCTGATGGGTTATATAGATCGATTTGACTGATTTGTTCCAGAGCCCGAAACGATTATCGGAGATCACCGTTTGGATATTTTCTTCCCGGATCAATTTTTTTAGATGTCGATGCTCCCGGATGGTTCCGGCTATTATCTTCGGTAGTTGTCGTATTATGGCAAACAGCTGAGAGCCACTAGGAGAATATTGGATATTGAATCCGGGTAGTCGGATGGTTTTTAAATCCGGAAATTCGCTTTTCAGCCAACTCAGGGCATCACCATCGGCAGCTAAGACAACGCGTTGTCCATTTGCAAGATAGTTGCGGATTATTGGCACACAACGGGTTGCATGTCCCAACCCCCAGTTGAGAGGCGCAATCAGAATTGTGGATGCGCACATCTTATTCGGTCAGGAAGCGAATCATCCGTTCGATAGCTTTGCGACAAACCGGGCAAAATTCCGGATACGAATTGGTTCTCATCCGGCAATCGAACGAAGGACGATACATGCCTTTGGTTAGATAGCCTCCGCCTTCAAAAATACCCACTTTACCTTTGTATTGATCTGTAGGCGGAGTTGGCACCGGCGTGCCTTTTGGAAGGTCGTTCTTCCATTTTTTATCGAAATCGACCAATGAGGTAATATTTGGTTCCCAGGGCTCGGTTTTCAGATCGTACATATCGGTGAGCACATCCTGCTTGTCGTAGAAATATTCATCTGCAAGGCCGCCGAAAGAGTGTCCGAATTCATGCACGGAGACCTGAGTAGTGTACTTGTTGTCGGCAGTAACCAGCGTATAGAAATTATAAATTCCTCCACCTCCGTATCGGTCGGTATTTACCAGAATATAGACAGCATCGTACGGAACAAGCGCTGCAAAATCATACACTTTCTTTACATTAAGGGTGGTCAGGTAGCGCGGTTCGTAAAAAGTATAAAAGTTGGATCCGACAGCCGTATTCTTCCAGACTGAATCCTGCGGAACGGAAACTCCGGAATTTTCGGATGGCGCAGCAATAGCGTGAAGTACAATTTTATTCTTATTGGAAGCAAAAGGCTCGTGAGTACACAGGTTTTCGTAAAGGCGTTGCGCGTCTTTGAAGAATTTATCCTGTTCGGCAGCGGTATATCCTTCGGCAATCACGGCAATGTCGATGTCTTTTTCGGGACGATCGGATTTTCCAATTGTTTTTACCGGTACTTGCCGCGGAATCCTTTTTTCAATCAGTTTGTCGTCAGGAGAAAGATTGAATCGCAACAATTCTTCCCATCGGTTGAAGTCTAGTCTCTTTTCGATGAGCAAGACAACGGCTTTTTTGGGATAGGGAAATTGAATGGCCTGTTCAAAGCTTTTGTTAGTCTTTTGTGCTTCAGGCGTTGATTGCCATTCACGAAACAGTGCATCAAAACCGTTGATATAAATTACTTTTTGAGAGATACTGTCAAGAACTCTGAATCTGAAATCGCCAAGATTCAGATCCGAGTCAAGGTGATTGTGACGACCACCCCAAAATGGTTCCTGACGGATGTTGTCGAGATATGCAGTGGTTTGATGAGTGTTTCCACAAAAATGAAAGTCAACGCGACAAGCTTTATCTGTAAAAAAATCGGAAAAAGAGGGTGACGCGAAAAGATTGGAATAAACTAAAATTGACAGTAAGGTAAGGGTATACTTTAGCATAAAGCGGGTGTTTTGAAATAAACAGGGTGCAAATTAAATCAAAAAAAACAAAACTACGTCACAAAACTACAAAATTGACTGATTTTATATAGGGGACAGCGATTTCGTACGTTTATAATGTGTATTTTTGCAGCCATTATTAAGTTGATTAAAGACAATGAAGAAGTTAGTTTTTAGCATTTTGTTTGGATGTGTAGCTGTTCTGTTAAATGCACAGCAACCTCTTGAACTGAAAGGCAATGTACAACAAGAAACATTGCATGTCAACATTGACTCTATCGCACTTTCCACACTGGGAAAGGCCGTTCCGGTTCCGGATAGTCTGGTGAATAAAACCAATATTGAGTATAGGTTGTTGCCTGACCGATCGTATTATGAGAGCAACCCGCTTTTCAATGATTTGATCTTTACAGGAATGCGCCTTTCCTTTAATCCTCCATTAGCTCCTGTTGTAGCCCAAATGAACAAATCGTATCAATCATACGATAAGAACGTGTCCGGATATTTTTCCCCTGATTTCTACGTGATGAATTACATGGACAGTCTTCGAGAGCAGCAGAAAGAAAAAATAATAGCTACTGATCCACTGAAGATTAAGAATCATATGTGGAATCTTCCTGATCCGAATGAGTTCGTTATTACTAATATTGCATCTCCGGGGCATAAGGATATGTATATCAAAAGAAAGCTGGATCAATTCAGACCTAAAAAAATGAAGGTGAATGGTCTGGAAAAAGATCCATGGTCGACTAAAGGCAATCTGGCTTTGCAGTTATCTCAAAATTACACGTCTTCCAACTGGTATCAGGGCGGGAAAAGCAATCTGGCAACCTTGGGTGTATTAGAAGCCAGTGCTAACTATGATAATCAGAAGGATATTCAGTGGGATAATTCAGTCTCGATAAAAATGGGGCTTCAGAGTGAGAGCGCGGACACTGTACGTCATTATTCGGTTACAGAAAACCAGATTCGTCTGTCAAGTAAATTTGGGTTGAAAGCGTTTGAAAACTGGTATTATAGCTTGTCAGGTGAGTTTACAACCTATTCTTTGACGGCTTACTCAGCGCTGAATTCGAAAACGAAAGTGAATGGCTTTTTGAAACCTTTTCGTTTAGATCTTGGTATTGGTATGGACTATAAATACAAGCAGCAGCTTTCTGTTTTGGTGACTCCGTTGTCGTTCAAGTATGTTTGCTTTACCGATACAATGAATTACAACAAGGCAAACTTTGGGATTTTGCCGGGTAAAAATTCGTTACATGAGTTCGGTAGCATGATCAAGGTGGAATACAACAAGAAACTCTCCAGTACCGTGGATTTGTCGACACGGTTCTCTTATTATACCAACTACAAAAAGATAGAAGTAGATTGGGAAACTACCACCAACTTTATCCTAACCCGTTACCTGTCGTTCCGTCTGTCATTGCATCCGAGGTATGATACAGCTATGATTGCAGCAGGTGATAAGCATGCCAAGATTCAGATGAAAGAATTGATGAGCTTTGGGTTTGCCTATAAGTTCAATAACATTAAAGCCAAGCCTCAAAACAGATTGTTCCATTGATCAAACTTAGCTAATACAGATTCGCCGTATTTGCGCAATGATTCCCGTACGGTTTCTAAGGGCAATTCAATGTTGTGTTTTGATTTGGAAAAAAATTTGTCAGCATAGCAAATGATTTGTTCTTCGATGCTGACGGGTCTCAGATCCCGAAGCGGGAGCGGTAAATTGTTTTCCCTGATGTATTCCACGCTCAGGCCGGTGCCCGTATGTCGCTCGCATACCAGCGCATGTCGGGGAAGGCCCTCGGTTCGCAGAATATCGGCTCCTAAATATCCGTGTTCAATATATTGATGCTTGCCGTAGCATTCAATTTGCGGCGCATTGGTGAGGAAAATACCGATGTCGTGCAACATGGCCGCTTCTGCAATAAATTCGGTGTCGGCATTTAATTCCGGATGTTTGAGTGAAATTTCTACTGCTTTGTGCGTTACGGACTGACTGTGCTGTAGTAAAATGGTGTATAGACGACTGTCGGTATCATAATATTTGGAGAGAATGGACAATGGGCTCATTTTTTTGTTGTATTTTTGATGTTCAAATATACACAGAAAACTCTTTTGAAAGGAAATTAACGTCAAACTCTTTAATATAAACTGCAAAAATAATATGGGACACGGCGCAATGAATCTGATGGAAGAGGCTATTTGGATTGGCGGAGCCATCATTATTACTTTTTTTGCTGTCAAAACATCTTCATGGTTGCTGAGAAGGGCATTTAAGCGTGCAGCCGTAAAGATGAAAATGGATCCGACCAACTATTCTTTTCTGAAAAATACAATCAATTTTTTCGTAGTTGTTATAGGCGCTCTGTTTTTATTCAATAAAATTCCGGAGTTCAAGGCAATCGGGAAAACCATGCTGGCGGGAGCGGCTATTTTGACAGCAGCTATCGGGTTTGCGGCTCAACAATCAGTAGCCAACATTATTAGCGGTATTTTTATCATTCTTTTCAAACCGTTTAGAGTCGGTGATACGGTTATTCTGCCGGATACAAATCGGGGTACTGTTGAGGATATTACGTTGCGACATACTATTATACGCGATCCCGAGAACAGGAGTATCATTGTTCCTAATACCACCATCAACTCATCTACTATTATCAATTCTACTTTTGCCGACCAACCGGTATGCGCTTTCGTGGAAGTGGGAATTGGCTATTCCGCCGACATTGACAAAGCTATTAATCTGATTCGTGAAGAGGCGATGCAACATCCTTTGTTGGTTGACAACAGGACGAAAGAACAAAAAGAAGCGGACGCGCCGATAGTGAATGTAAGAGTACTTGAACTTGGCGATTCTGCCATTAAACTGAGAGCATGGGCATGGGCTTCAAACACGGGGAATGCGTTTGTTATGAAATGTGATTTGCTGAAGTCTGTAAAGGAACGGTTTGATAAAGAGGGGGTAGATATTCCTTACCCAACGCGGAATATTTTAATTAAGAATCAATAGCGGATAGCTTCTGATTTGAAAAGAAGAAAGGTTTTGAATTATATATGACATCAAAAAGCAGATATCTCGAATTGATTGCCTGGCGGGAGCAACACATAAAAGAGCGCCAATTTGTGTTGTTCCTAAGCTTTTTGGTTGGGTTATTTACCGGATTGGCTGCTTTTGTTCTGAAAATGTCAATCCATGGAATTCAAACTTTGCTTACTCATCGTTTTGCATTGGATTCTGCAAACTATTGGTACTTGATTTTGCCGGTTGTTGGTATTTTTATAGCAGGGTGGTTTGTCCGGAATATAGTACGTGATGATATTGGTCACGGAGTAACTAAAATTCTGTATGCCATTTCTCAGCGGAAAGCGATTATAAAATTGCATAATGTCTGGAGCTCGGTAGTCGGTAGTGCCATTACTATTGGTTTTGGGGGGTCTGTTGGAGCTGAGGCTCCAGCCGTTTTGACCGGATCTGCCATCGGATCCAATCTTGGAAAATTTTTCAAGATGAACCAAAAAACACTGATGTTGCTCGTGGGGTGCGGTGCTGCCGGAGCTATCAGTGGTATTTTTAAGGCTCCGATTGCCGGCGTGTTGTTCACTTTGGAAGTGCTGATGGTCGATATGACCATGGCTTCAGTCGTGCCATTGATGATCTCTTCTATCACAGCAGCCTCTCTCACCTATTTCCTGATGGGCGACCAGATTATGTTTCATTTTACTGTTTCCTCCCCATTCTCGATTGACAGAATTCCTTATTTGATTATTCTTGGTATTGTTTGTGGATTTGTCTCTCTCTATTTCACTAGAGGAATGAATGCCCTCGAAAATGTCTTTCGGAAACTGAATACTCCTTATCGCAAACTGGCATTCGGAGGTGTTATGCTTAGCCTGCTGATATTTCTGTTTCCCCCATTGTATGGAGAAGGTTATGAGGTTATCAGTTCTCTTTTAGCCGGAAATTCGGAGACATTATTCGAAAAGAGCCTGTTTTATAATCTGAGATTCAACGCCTGGGCAATTATTCTTTATCTGGCGGCTGTTATTTTCTTTAAGATTTTTGCCAGTACCGCAACCAACGGAGGTGGTGGCGTCGGAGGGGTGTTTGCTCCCAGTTTGTTTGTGGGGTGTGTTACGGGTTACCTCGTCGCTTTTGTGATGAACCATTTTCTTGGATTTAAGCTTCCGGTCGAGAATTTTGCTTTTGCCGGAATGGCAGGCGTGATGTCGGCTGTAATGCACTCACCGTTAACGGCTATCTTCCTCATTGCCGAACTGACGGGTGGATATTCCTTGTTTATGACTTTGATGATCACTTCTGTCATCGCCTTTTTGACGATTATGGTGTTTGAGCCACACAGCATCT
Source organism: Paludibacter sp. (assembly GCF_009712605.1). GTDB lineage: Bacteria > Bacteroidota > Bacteroidia > Bacteroidales > Paludibacteraceae > Microbacter. The sequence goes on from NZ_WASO01000003.1 coordinate 344,769, forward strand.
ATGCAATGCGTTTGGCAAAAAAAGGCGAGCTTATTACGCACAATAAGGATAAGGCGGTGCTGACACTGCTTAAAATGGAGAATGTGATTGAGACCGACATGGACATTGTGCGGCCTGATAATACTTTGGGAGATTTGGTCAAGGTGATTTCCAATTCTAACCGTAATATCTATCCGGTGGTTGATTATAGCGGAAAGTTATTGGGAGTAATGCCTTTAAGCGAAGTCCGGAATATCATGTTCCGGCCTGAGCTGTACAATCGTTTTAAAGTTAGTCAGTTAATGATCTCTCCCCCGGCATTACTATCGTCAAAAGATTCCATGGAAACGGTCATGAATGTTTTCGAAAGCACTCAGGCCTGGAATCTTCCGGTAGTCGACAATGGAAAATATATGGGTTTTGTTTCTAAAGCCAAAATATTCAACGCTTACCGGCGTGTGCTCGTTCATTTTTCCGATGAATAGAGAATGCCGGATTGCATATCTTTCTCTTTAATTATTACTTGATATTCTGCAACAGACCGCTGCAGAATTAGTTGCATCTTCAAACTCTTTTTATGCTTTCATTCAGTGTTATCGTTAGCGGAGAACTTCAGCTCCGTGAACAGCAGGTAAAAAACACCATCGATTTGCTCGAAGAAGGAGCTACCATCCCGTTTATCAGCCGTTACCGTAAAGAACGTACCGGTTCTCTGGACGAAGTTCAGATTGCGGCCATTAAAGAACGTTACGAAAAATTGTGCGAACTGGAAAAACGCAAACAGACAGTCCTGAATTCTATTGAAGAACAAGGTAAACTGACTGACGATCTACGCGATAGGATAGATAAATGTTTGTCGATGACCGAGCTGGAAGATATTTATCTGCCTTATAAACCAAAACGTCGTACAAAAGCCGAAATTGCACGGGAAAAGGGTTTGGAGCCTTTGGCAAAAATACTGATGAGGCAGGTTGACAATGACGTTGAAAGTAAGGCATTGTCGTTTGTAAAAGGTGATGTAAAGGATGCTGATGATGCTCTGAAGGGAGCTCGTGATATTATTGCCGAATGGGTGAATGAAAATGAAGTGGCACGAAATTCAATACGTACGATTTTTTCAAGAGAGGCAATTATCTCTTCCCGTGTGATCAAAGGGAAAGAGGTTGACGGAGATAAATATCGCGATTATTTTGAACTGGAAGAGCCTTTGCGGCGTTGTTCGTCGCATCGCTTACTGGCAATGCGTCGCGGTGAGTCGGAAGGTATTCTGAGGGTTGCCATTCAGCCGGAGGAAGAACGCTGTCTGGAGCGGTTGGATAAACTGTTTGTAAAAGCTCGTAATGCAGCTTCAGATCAGGTTTCAATGGCAATTGGCGATAGTTATAAACGCTTGTTGAAACCCAGTATAGAAACCGAATTTGCCGCAGCAAGCAAAGAAAAGGCAGATGCGGAGGCCATCCGTGTGTTTGCTGAAAACCTGAAACAATTGTTGCTGGCTGCTCCGCTTGGTCAAAAGCGGGTGATGGGAGTAGATCCCGGTTTCCGTACAGGTTGTAAAATTGTTTGTCTCAACGAGCAGGGAGTCTTGTTGCATCACGATGTGATTTATCCGCATCCACCCCAAAGTGACGTTTCCAAAGCTTCTGACAAAATAATCCGATTGATTGCCCAGTTTCAGATCCAGGCCGTGGCTATTGGAAACGGAACCGCCAGTCGTGAAACCGAACAATTCTTTCAAAATTATATTCCGCAGCACGACTTGCAGGTGTTTGTCGTGAGTGAAAACGGAGCATCCGTATATTCGGCGTCCAAAATTGCCCGCGAAGAGTTCCCGGATGAGGATGTTACTGTGCGTGGCGCGGTATCTATTGGTCGACGTTTGATGGATCCGCTTTCCGAATTGGTAAAGATAGATCCTAAGTCTATAGGGGTAGGACAATATCAGCACGATGTTAATCAGACCGAGCTGAAGACAGCCCTCGATCAGACAGTTGAGAATTGCGTGAACAAAGTGGGCGTGCAGGTAAATACTGCGAGCAAATATTTATTGACGTATATTTCAGGGTTAGGACCGCAGCTTGCACAAAATATTGTAGACTACCGTACAGCAAATGGAGCATTCAAATCGAGAAAGGAGTTGATGAAAGTGCCTAAGATGGGGGCAAAGACATTCGAGCAGGCTGCCGGTTTTTTGCGCGTGGAGAATGTTGGCAATCCATTGGATAATTCGGCAGTGCATCCTGAAAGTTATCCAGTGGTAGAGCAGATGGCAAAGGATTTGCAGTGTACAGTTGCTGATCTTATTGGTAGTGAAGAACTGCGTAAAAAGGTGGATGTAAAAAAGTACGTAACAGAGAAAATCGGGTTGCCTACTTTGGTTGATATTATGGAGGAATTGGCGAAACCGGGGCGCGATCCACGCCAGCAACTGGAAGCTTTCGCTTTTGATCCGACCATTAAAGATATTCAGGATCTTAAAATCGGACAGGTTTTACCGGGAGTTGTTACAAATATTACCAATTTTGGAGCTTTTGTTGATATCGGAATTCATGAAAACGGTCTGGTGCATGTTTCTCAAATAGCTGATAGATTCGTTAGTAATCCGGCTGAAGTTTTGTCACTGCATCAACATGTTACCGTCAGAGTACTTGATGTGGATTTGGTACGTAAGCGGGTGTCTCTTTCAATGAAACAAGCCTGAAATTGACGGCTTACTGAAGCTTATAAACGGGTTGGTTTATCAGAAAAATAAGGATTTAAATTTCTGTTTGACGAAATAAAATGGTCATTATTTCGTTTAGTTTTTGCTGATACACGCGATTCGTGTAGTATCTTTGAAAGTTATTAAATGTAATAATTATGAAGAAAACAATTGTTATTTTTTTAGTTTCATTTTTTGTGGCTGCATTCGCAAATGCTCAGGATAATGCCCTTGGTGTTCGCCTGACGAGTGGTGCAGAAGTTTCTTATCAACGTTCGCTGAATGATATCAATCGCTTGGAGTTTAACCTTGGTTGGGGTTGGAATACAACATCTCTTACAGGTTTCTACCAGTGGGTTAATCCGATTACAGAGGGATTCAAGTGGTATATTGGACCCGGAGCAGGATTGGGATTGTTTAATTCCAGTACTATAATTGGTATTGGGGGAACTGTAGGTATTGAATATAATTTTGCAATTCCACTTCAATTGTCATTGGACTGGCGTCCGATGTTTAATTTTGGGAGTTCCCATGATAGTAACTACGGATCAGCAAATGTTGGTCTTGGTATCCGTTACAAATTTTAGCAATAAAAAACAAATTAGCGGGAGAAATTGTTAAATAAATAATTTCTCCCGTTTTTTTATGCGCTTTCATCCGGCAATGTTCATTCGCTTGTTTTTAGTGTTAAGAAGTTTGTATTTAGTGCTTTAATTTGAAGTTGAAATTAAAACGGCGACATCTAAAAGCTAATCAAAAATCGTTAAATGTGTGTAAATTTTGCGATTTGAAAATTTAACATAACCATGATGGTGTATTCCTGTTTTACAAGTAACTTTGTTAGACTTGTTGTAGTGTGCAAAATTGGCAGGATATCAACCCTGATTTGCTTGCTCAGGCAAGTTTTCTGAAGTAATTTATTTCTGCTCTTTTTATACTCAATAATTGGTTTTGAGAAAAATAACGTGATGTTTATAGCATGAAAAGGTATATGCTTGCATATAAATTCGTAGCATTGGGATTAGCGTTATCCTTATCAGGAACGACTATCTCCGGTGCTGAATATCGGGGCGACCAGTCACGATCACCTTTTATGCGTTTTCTTCATAATCTTTTTTGGGGAGGATCAGGTACGGCCAGTACTTTTAACCACCAATCACAGGGACAAACTTACCGCTTTTCTGCCTTGTCGCTAGGATCAAGTAAAACCGGAGCAAGCGTTGCTTCCGGATCATCTACTCAACAAGATATATGGGCTGATTATGGCAAGGATAATTCTTCCGTTGTAACTAGCCGAAAACCGGTTTCTGGTCGTGTGGGAATTTCTGGTAGAGTTGCTGTCAATGGTGCTGTCTCTGCAACGGCTCAATCTGATGGATATATCAGTCCTTTGGCTTCAGCGGCCGCAGTATCTTCAGCGACATCTTCCTCAGGCTCTGTGTCTTCTTCTTTTGCCGAAGCAACTTCCGTAGGAATGCCCTCTTTATTGGCCTTTCAAACTACAAAGCAAACTTTGGCAACAACATCTGTAAGCAAAGCATCTCAAGCTACAACCAACGGTGACGGTTGGGGCGATGATCCGGCAGAACCAATGCCCGTTGGTGACGGAACGATGACCATGATAATTCTTGCTGCTTTGTATGTATATTTTAACCGAAAGCGATTGGTTCTGCAGGTAAATCCAATTTGAAAGGTTGCCAGATCTCTTCATTCTTCTCCTTGTGTTTTCTCCTTTTTTGAATAATCGGTGTATTTTTATGCTCTGGTTGATTTTTCGTGTTTTTTCATTAAGAATTTTTGTGCTAAACCCCGACAAAAGCAACATTTTTAATGGAATCTAATCATAAAATAAGATGGGAATTCCGTATTTTAGCGGTATTAATCCAAGAAGGTTTTTTTTGAAATATAACGGTTTTGAAATGAGTTTCTTGGATGTTGTCTTGCAAGAATATGCATCTCAATATTATTAACCAATTTAATTCTTTATTTACCATCTTATGAAAAAACTGTTTTTGTTGGCTGCTTCATTGGCGTTTCCCATGTTGACATGGGCCAGCGAAGCTGACCTGAAGATCCCGAACCTCTCACCGGAACAAAATCATTTGTTGGTGTGGGGTTTTATTATTTGTATTCTGGGGTTGGTATTCGGTTTGTACCAGTTCCTGAAAGTAAAGAAACTGAACGCTCACAAATCGATGCTGGACGTTTCCAGTGTAATTTTCGAAACCTGTAAAACCTATCTTTTACAACAGGGAAAATTCCTTATCTGGCTGTTTTTGATTATTGCCGCGTGTGTCACATTTTACTTTGGATTCCTGCAAGATAAAGGATTTGGCGGAGTTGCCCTGATTCTCACATGGACGGTCATTGGTATTCTTGGTTCTTACGGTGTGGCATGGTTTGGTATTCGCATGAATACGTTGGCTAACAGCCGTATGGCCTTTGCATCACTTGAACGTAAGCCTCTGAAACTACTCAATATCCCTCTACATGCCGGTATGAGCATCGGTGTGGTACTCGTTTGTGTTGAGCTTATCATGATGTTGATTATTCTGATGTTGATGCCACGTGCATTGGCAGGTGCCTGCTTTATCGGTTTTGCTATCGGCGAGTCGCTGGGTGCCTCTGCATTGCGTATTGCCGGAGGTATCTTTACCAAAATTGCAGATATCGGTTCCGACCTGATGAAGGTGGTGTTCAAAATCGGAGAAGATGATCCCCGTAACCCGGGTGTGATTGCCGACTGTACAGGTGATAATGCGGGTGACAGCGTTGGTCCAACCGCCGATGGCTTTGAAACATACGGCGTAACCGGTGTTGCTTTGGTTTCGTTTATCGTACTTGCGGTAGGTTCACTTTCCGGTAATAAATTCCTTGCTAATCCTGACTGGCAGGCGACTTTCCTGACATGGATTTTTGCAATGCGTATTTTAATGATTATTACTTCAGTGGTTTCGTTCTGGATTAATGGAGCCTTAAATAAAGTATTGTACAGCCAAAAAGAAGATCTTGACTTTGAGAAGCCTTTGACGAACCTCGTTTGGATTACCTCTATTTTAAGTATCATCGTAACGTTTGCGGCAAGTTATTTCCTTGTAGGTCCTGCTTCAAATGTAGGTGCTATCAATCCTAACCTTTGGGTAGTTTTGTCGGTAATTATCAGTTGCGGTACTCTGGGTGGCGCGTTGATTCCTGAATTTACCAAACTATTTACCAGTCCGAAGTCGTCTCACGTTCAAGAAGTGGTAAAATCCAGCAACGAAGGTGGCGCGTCATTGACAATTCTTTCCGGTTTTGTTGCCGGTAACTTCTCTGCTTTCTGGATGGGTATGGTATTTGTTCTGCTTATGCTGATTGCTTATCTGGCCAGCACTTTTGGTCTGGATCAATTTATGGTTTACTCTTCAATCTTTGCATTCGGTTTGGTGGCATTCGGTTTGCTCGGAATGGGTCCTGTTACCATTGCTGTAGATAGTTATGGCCCTGTAACGGATAATGCACAGTCTGTTTACGAACTTTCGTTGATCGAAGACGTTCCTAATGTAGCTGAAGAAATTGAAAAAGATTTTGGCTTCAAACCCGATTTTGAAAAAGCAAAACATTTCCTCGAAGCAAATGATGGTGCCGGAAATACCTTCAAAGCTACAGCTAAGCCTGTGTTGATTGGTACTGCCGTAGTTGGAGCCACTACGATGATTTTCTCGTTGATTCTGGTTATCAAGAACGTATTAGGAGTTGCTCCCGAAACTATTCTGAATATACTTAACCCCTGGACAATCCTCGGATTCCTTTGTGGTGGTGCTGTGATTTACTGGTTTACCGGTGCATCAACTCAGGCTGTAACTACAGGAGCTTACCGTGCTGTAGAATATATCAAACGCAACATAAACCTTGACCCGGGTGCAGAAAAGAAAGCTTCTGTCGGAAAATCGAAAGAAGTGGTAAAAATCTGTACTCAATACGCTCAACACGGGATGTGGAATATTTTCCCCGCAGTGTTCTGCTTTGCTTTGGCGTTTGCCTTCATTTCTGGTACAGAATCGAGCGGTTCGGGTCAATTTGCAGCAGCTTCGTTCTTTGTAAGCTACCTAATTGCTATTGCCGTATTTGGCTTGTATCAGGCAGTGTTTATGGCTAATGCCGGTGGTTGCTGGGATAATGGCAAGAAAGTGGTGGAAGTGGATCTGAAAGCTAAAGGAACACCGTTGCACGATGCTACTATCGTTGGTGATACTGTGGGCGATCCGTTCAAAGATACCTCTTCGGTGGCTATGAACCCGATTATCAAATTTACCACCCTGTTTGGTTTGCTGGCTATGGAAATTGCCATTTCAGAGGCTTTCCGTCCGGTAGCGCCTTATGTTGGTGGAGTATTTTTGGTGGTTGCTCTCTATTTTGTATGGCGTTCGTTCTACAAAATGAGAATTAAATAAGTTCTCCGAAAAACGATTATCGACGGGCTGTTTCCTACGGGGGACAGCCCGTTTTTTATTGGCAAAAAAAGAGACCTTACGTTTTTCAATCAATCGGATCTTATTTAAATGAAGTCAACGAAATTTGAGTATTATCCCTTGTATTGTTAAACATAAGTAAATATTTGGCTTTTTAGCTTTTCAAAATGAGGCATTTAGAAGAATTGCTCTATCTTTGGTTTGATATTTTATTGTTAGTTCATATAAAAAATACTTTCACTAATTAAAATCAAATAGACTTTTGCCACAAAGGAAAAATGCACGGCTATACATGTGAATTTACTATAATGTTTCATCTTAAGACAGTGTGTCTGTGTCAAATTTGATTTCTGCCGCGTTTTCGGAAGAAGACAAAAAGAAGTAATGGAGTGATTGTCCAAACTCAAAGCAAAATTTCCGTGCGGCAGCCAGAGCGGGTTTCTGACAGGCTGCAGGATGTAACGTTGAATGTAACGTTGATGCCCATCAGATTTTACGATATGTACGGCATAACTTTTATTCAAAATAAATCTTTCCTGAGAGTCTTTTGTTTTCTGTAGCACAAGATTATCAGGATGGGTTTATTATTACTTAAAATAATATTCCAAGATGATAAAGCCAACAAGAGTCCATATATGCATTGTCTGTTTACTCATTGCGGTGAGTTCTGGGCTTGCACAGAAAATGAGTATTCCATTCTATTTTTCTGCCCAAAAGATTATTTTACAATATGCAATTAAAGGGCAAAGCATAAAACTGTTTTTTGACACAGGGTGGAGTAGAGATGTTATTGATATCAATAGGGCAAACAAACTCAATTTATTGCCGCATCAGAAATACAAACAAGTTACCCAAACAACTATCAACGGTACCGTAATTGACACATTCTTTCCGGAGGGATCATGCAACTATTTTGATAGTCTTTTTTTTAGAGGCTATTGTCTCTCCGATATGAAACAGATGAGGCAAAAACTACATCTGGATAATGATATTGATGGAATTGTGGGGTTTGATTTTAAACACAGTAAATATGTGATGGAGCTTGATTTCAAACATAATCAGTTGTGTTTTTGGGATTCACTTCCACAAAATTTTTCAAGAGATAAGGGCGTTTTAAAAGTAGATTTACTGCCAACCGATTATAGGAATGAAACAAAAACGTCTAAGTTTTTTGCAAGATATCCAGCCATGAAGGGTTCATTGCTGGTAACGGATACAGTTCAATTATGTCCTCTCTTTTTCTTCGATACCGGCAATACAGCGGCATATTTACAAGTCGTGGTAGCTGATAGTCTGTTATTCAATAGAATGTTAACCTACAAGAAAAAGATAAGTCAAAAATATGGCAACACTTACCCGACCACACACTTACAATTACCTGAATTGGGCATCGATTCTTTATATGTGAACTTATCAATGCTGCCTGTCAATAACGGAAACAGTAGCCGTATGGGAGGGAAAAATAAAGTCATAGGATTTTTAGGGATGGACTTTTTCTTGCAGTATGAAAGAGTCTTGTTCGATTGCAAAAACAAAATCGGATATTTTGTTGAAAAAGAGTAATTGACCCTTCTCCAACTTTATGCCGTACCCTGCGATCCTATTGTCAAAATAACAAACAGTAAAGATATTATCTCATGTAATGTAAACCATTAACCATCAGGAAATGAAAACAGCAAAAACAGCCTTGATAATTTGCAAGGCACACTCAGCCGGGCCGAGATAAAGAACATGCAGGCAGGGGAAGCGGTTACGATCAGACCATCTGTCCTCAGGATGGATCATGCACAGGAACTTGTGTTAAAAGCGTAGAGGTTTCAAACACGGGACAAACAACGACTAACTGGGGCATTTGCACATGTGAATCATATACGAGCAATGGCCGCATTCTGGATTTTTGTGCTTGTAAAGTATAACTAAATAATCATTTATCTTGTTCAATGCAAGTTGAACAAGATAAATCAAATACACCTAAAAGACTATGAATAACAGATTGCTATTAATTATTTGCCTGCTCAGCGTTACTCTGATTACGGGGTATGGCTTACAGCGAGACAGTAAAGTTTTGAAGCCGAAACAGCAGATGGATTCGCCTCAAAAAACACAAGAGAAACCCCAAAATCCTCATTCTTTTACAGGTGACACAACCATGGTTGTCTTGCTAAACGATACAATAATTCCATCCAGAATCTGGAGAAAACTGTATGAAGCAAAAGCCATACGAATTGTGAATATTGTATTACCTAAAGATGCCTTGCAATATTATGGCGAGATAGCACGCGGGGGACTCTATATCTGTGTAACAACTAATAACCAAAACAATGCGCAACATTAAATTATATCAGACAGTATTGTTCTTGCTCTTATTGATTGCATCTAAAGCGTTGGCAATCGATAATCAATATCATATCAATGGTTCGGCTGGGACCTCGCTAAACGGGAAAAAGGTGATGTTGTTTAAATTTCGTGGAGAACATGTGTCTCATGTAGATACCACTATCATTCGGAATGGTTCTTTCTGCTTTCAGGGGCTTGTAGATACTGCGGTGTTTGCTGTTTTAACCTGTGGTAATTATCCGGACAGCGTAAGGTCGGCAAAATTGATGATAGAATCGGGACAAATAAACATTCTCTTACAGAAACGATCGCATATCGGAGGAACACTTCTCAATAACCTCTTTCAATCTTACATTGACAAACAAGCTATACTTAAAGATAGTATTGATAAAATAGCCGATCCCCCGGCCTCTGACAGCCTTTCGCTCGCTTTGAAAAACAACAACATGAAACAGTTATACAACCGTTTGAAGCAACAAGAATTGGATTTTATACTAAATAATAGTGGCAATATGTTGGGGCTAACATTGTTTCGGGAAAAATGCCTGCATGCCGATCCGAACATGTTTTTTGAGATATACAACCATTGCGATAGTTTATCGAAAAATGATCCCTATATAAAGCGTTGCGCTTACTGGTACGAAACTGTGGCGAAAGAAGATAGTGAAAGATTGGCAAAAAGAGAAAAACTACAGGGACAACCGTATAAAAATCTCACATTGCTAGCAACGACAGGAAAGAAGGCAAACCTCTCAGAATTTATATCCAATCAGAAATATACCTTAGTTGTTTTTTGGGCTTCTTGGTGTTCTCCCTGTATGGCAGAGCAACCCACCATCAAGGATGTTTATGATCGCTACAAGGAAAAGGGATTAGAGGTTATCGGCATTTCATTAGATTCGGATGATGTAGCTTGGAAATCTGCCATAAAAAAGATAAAGTCAAACTGGACTCAATTACGAGATATTGAAACGGGAAATGCCGGATTGAGATCTGTTTATGGCATTTATAGCATTCCTTTCAATATTCTAATCGACCGCACGGGAAAAATAGTCTCATCGGGTATGCAGGCGGTTATATTACCGCAATATATCAAGTCGTTGTTTGAAAGCAACTAATGACAGAGCTGCATTTCTTTTCAGCGTGGTGTGTAAAGCAGATTGGAGGTAGGACTATGTCTCCGACCTACGTTGAATAGGAAAGCAAAACTATGGCTTTTGTTCTAACAGACTACACCCAACTATTTGGATTGAAGAACAGAGGATAAAAAAAGGCAAGCCCGGTTCCGGACTTGCCTTTGTCGTACTGAGATTCTAAAGTTTTATTCGGTATCTTTATCCTGTGCTGTTTTTTGATGTTTAAGCACCTTGGCGTCCAGATAAAACACGAGTTCTTCCATAATGTTGTTGCAGTGGTCACCGATGCGTTCGATCTTGCGGAGCAGCGTTACCACATTCAGACTGTACAGAACATCTTCTGGGTGTGCGGTAATATGTTTTGCCAAAACCAGAATAGCATCTGAATAGCAGTCGTCTACTTTGTTGTCGATGGTAAAAACGACACCTGCCATTGCAGTATTCTCTTCTTCGAGAGCCAGTTTGTCTTTCTCAAGCATTTCAAGTACACAGTCGAACATGTCTTCTATTTTCAGCTCTTTGAGTAATTGCAGGTGCTGATTGTGTCCGTCGGTTTCAAGCACAAAACGGGCAATGCCGTCGGCAAAGTCACCGATGCGCTCGAGGGTTTTGTTGATTTTGAGAACGGAGAGTACAAAACGAAGGTCGATAGCTACCGGGCTGTAAAGCGCAATGTAGTTTTCGCAATCGCTGTCGATTTTCAGCTCGAAAGCATTGACTCTTTTCTCTCGGCTCATTACCACGCGGGCTAACTCTTCGTCGCCGGTGAGCAAGGATGTTTTTGCTTTCTCCAATTGCGAATGAACCAAGCTCCACATATCGGAGATCGCTTTCTTGAGTTCCAGTAATTCTGTTTCTGTATGTTTCATGTTTGTTCGTTTAATTGTTGAATTGTTTGATTCGGGGTGATGGAATCTTGAAATTCAGGATCATCCAAAACGACCGGTGATATAATTCTGAGTTTGCTCTTTATCGGGACTGAGGAATATCTTTTTTGTGTCGTTGAATTCGATCAGTTCGCCCAGCATAAAGAATCCTGTTTTGTCGCTTACGCGTGCAGCCTGCTGCATGTTGTGTGTAACAATCACCACCGTGTAGTCGTGTTTCAGTTCAAAAATCAATTCTTCAATCTTAGAAGTCGAGATCGGGTCGAGTGCCGAAGCCGGTTCGTCCATCAACAATACCGAAGGTGAAATGGCTAATGCGCGGGCAATGCAAAGACGCTGTTGCTGGCCACCGGAAAGTTCGAAGGCTGATTTTTTCAACTTATCTTTTACCTCTTCCCAGAGAGCGGCCTGTTTGAGAGATTTTTCAACGGTTTCGGCAATTATCTTTTTATCTTTTACCCCATTGACACGCAATCCGTAGGCAACATTCTCGAAAATCGATTTTGGAAATGGATTGGGCTTTTGAAACACCATACCGACAGTCTTGCGTAATTCGTCTACGGATACGCTTTTGTCGTAGATATTTTGACCGCCCACAATACATTCGCCATCGAGATGTGTTCCGTCAATCAGGTCGTTCATACGGTTGAAAAGACGGAGAAAAGTTGATTTGCCACAGCCCGAAGGACCGATAAATGCAGTGACCGAGTTGGAGTCGATTTGCATATTGATGTCTTTCAACGCGTGAAAATCTCCGTAGAAAAAGTTTACATTCTTAGCTTCAAGTTTCATTCTTTTGTATCTTGTAACGGTTGTTATTCTTTGATTTGGTTGTTATTTGCTGAATCTCCGTCTCAGAAGATTTGCCAGCAAATTCATAATTAGTACGATGGCAATCAGGACTATTGCCGTACCGTAGGCCATCGGTCGGGTTGCTTCCAGATCGGTTCCGCTGGTAGCGATCACATACAAGTGGTAAGGCAGAGCCATTACCTGATCAAACACCGAAGTCGGAAGATGCGGCAGGAAATAAGCTGCTGCAGTGAACAGGATCGGCGCAGTTTCACCCGATACGCGGCCGATAGAGAGGATCAATCCTGTCATCACATTTGGAAATGCCGCCGGAAGAATTACCCTGCGAATTGTTGTGAGTTTGGTAGCACCGAGCGCCAGACTTCCCTGACGATAGGTGTCCGGTATAGCCTTGAGTGCCTCTTCGGTTACCCGGATGATAAGCGGTAATGCCAGTAGTCCCAGTGTAAACGAACCGGCCAGCAACGAATCTCCGAAGTGTAGTTTGTTCACGAAAAGTGACATACCGAACAGACCGAATACGATGGAAGGAATGCCTCCCAGGTTGTTGGTCATTACGCGGATCACTCTCACGATATGTTTGTTTGTTGCGTACTCGTTCATATAAATTCCCGACATTACGCCAATGGGGAAAGCTACCAGCATACTGCCGATAACCAGATAAAAAGTACCGATGATGGCCGGGAAGATTCCGCCTTTCGTCATTCCGTCTTTTGGAGCTGAGGTGAGGAATTCCCAGTTGATTACGCCGATTCCACGGATGACAATAAATCCGATGATGCAGAATAGGATTCCCACAACCAGATAGCTCATCAAACGGAAAAGAGAAAAGAAGATCGCCTGATTGGCCCGTTTTCCTGTAAATTTATTCTTTTGCATAACTCTATATTCTTTTCCGTGGTTACTGAACTTTGGGTTCTTTACGAATGATTTCGGCCCAGATGCTGATGCCAAGTGTCAGCACAAAGAGGATAGCACCAAGCATAAACAGCGCCTGATATTGTACGCTTCCCATGGCCGATTCGCCCAGTTCGGCGGCGATGGTGGCCGGGATGGTACGCACCGGTTCTGTCAGTGAGTGTGGAATCACGGCCGCGTTTCCGGTAACCATCAGCACTGCCATGGTTTCGCCGATAGCCCGACCGATGCCCAACACAATTGCGGCCATTATACCCGATGATGCATACGGAATTACGACCCGGTAGATGGTTTGCCAGTGGGTAGCTCCGAGAGCCAAACTAGATTCTTTCATCGCCAATGGCGTGGTGCGCATGGCATCTTCAGCTACAGTAATGATGGTAGGCAAGGCCATGATGGCTAAAACGATTGCGCCTGCCAGTGCTGTTTCGCCTACCGGTAGGTGAAAAATGCTACGTATGAGCGGGACAATTACGATTAGTCCAAAAAAACCGTAAACCACAGATGGAATACCGGCCAAAAGTTCGATTAGCGGTTTCAGTATTTTTCTGACGCGGTTGCTGGCTATCTCTGCGAGATAAATTGCGACAGCCATTCCAAAAGGCAAGGCAATAAGTATTGCTGCAATACTCACCCAAAGCGTTCCCAGAATAAGAGGAAGAACGCCGAACTGTGCTGCCGGTGTAGCGGTGGGAAACCACTCTTTACCTCCGAAATATTCTTTCAGGGTGATGGTTTCGGCAGGAAGGACGCGCCCCTGAAAGTTGATATTGATAAATTGTTCGGGGAAAAATGCCAAAGCGCCCGGCTTTGCTGCAATCGCCTCACTTAATTTCTGGGGCAAATGCTCAAAGTTAGCGCCGATTTCCTCTTCGGTATATTGAGAAGCAATATCGTCCATACGCAGCGGTTCGATAGGAATGTCGTCGCCGCCGACTTGTTTCCAGGACGTGATGTTGCCATCGAAAATTTCTTTTACTTGTTTGGGAGTAAGGTTTTGGATTTTATTGGAACGGTTTACACAAAGCACATAACCCTTCTCAACGGTTGATGACTTGAACAACCCCCAACCCTCAGTGAAAAGAAAAATACTGATCAGTACAATGACCAGAGTGGTGGTGCCGCCACTGAGGCGCAGCGTCCATTCTATAAGGGTTTCTCCAAAACGGTTTCTTTTTTTATTGAACACAGGATAAAATTTTGAAATTTATATCGTACAAACAAATCCTATTGAGGAAAGATAAAAAAGAGTCCAACGTTGCTCCAAGGTTAAAATCCTTGATCAGAACAACATCGAACTCACACACAACGAAATTTTTATTTTAATTCCAGATAACCAACTTTATCAACGATTGCCTGACCTTCTGCTGAGAGAATGTAATTGATGAAGGGTTTTACTTTCGCTTCCGATTTAGCTTCGTAGTAGAGGAACAACGGGCGAACGATCGGATATTTGCCACTCTTGGCATTTGCTTTTGTCGGTTGAACAAATGTTTTGCCTCCGTCATACGAAACGTGGATTTCTTTTACGCTACTGTTTGCATAAGCCATTCCAACATAACCGATAGCGCCTTTTGTCTGGCTAACCGATTGAATGATAGCTCCTGTGGCAGGCATACTCAGAATTCCCGATTTGTAGTTCTTGTTTTTCAAAACATGTTCTTTGAAGAATTCGTAAGTTCCGGAAGTCGTTTCGCGAGAGTAAGCAACGATCGGCATATCAGCACCACCAACCTGTTTCCAGTTTGTGATTTTACCTGTGAAAATACCTTCCAACTGTTCGCGGGTAAGGTTAGTTACCTTATTTGACGGATTAACCACAATCGAGAGTGCATCTTTTGCCATTACTACCGATTTTACAGCCTTGCCTCCGTTTTGCATTTTCATCTTTTCGTCGAATTTGATGCTACGTGATGCCATTGCCAAATCGGTTGTGCCTTCGATCAGAGCGGCAAAGCCGATACCAGATCCACCACCGGTTACTGTTACTTTGGTACCCGATTTTTTCATATACGATTCAGCCTCTTTCTGTACGAGAGGTAGACATGTATCAGAACCTTTTACTTTTTGTGCGCTTACCATTGAAGCAAACATCGCTACAAGAGCGAATGAAATAAGAATGCGTTTCATCTTAGAAATAATTTATAATTAAGCGTTTATAATGTACTATTGAAATATAACTCTCCGCAGAAACCAGGATAACCGATATGTCATTTCAAAACTTAAAGAATCGATCAACCTTTCGATATTTCCCGGAATACTAACAATAAATTCACCAATGTTTTTCGGAGCAGCAAGCTTTTTTTCAGCTTCGAATCTCCATGTAACTACCTGATTTTGCTGCAATACAAGTTCCATAATGTCGTAGTATCTTGTTAAACTATAAATCTTTTTTGCCTTGCGTCTTACCTTAATCAGCGATAACTTTTTCTATTGCAAAAGTAGAGTTGTGATGTTACGAAAATATTACAGAGGAGTAAAGATATTGTTGCCGGAAGAAAGCGCTGGAGAGTTTGTTTTCAGAGCGAAAAACTTAATTTCTAAATCTCTCGCTCTGATATTTGGTGTTAGAACTTGAATTGCAGGCGAACGGTAAACAAATTGTCAAGAATGTCTTTTGAGAAATCTGTTTTAAGATCAGCTGAAGCAAGATTTATTGATTTTTCGTTTTTTACATTTTCATAATATACCTGCAAGCGGAGAGCAGGGTTAATGCGCCAGAGAGCTCCGATTCCAAGTGTATTGTAAGCAATATCAGCGGATGTGGTTTTTACGTTATAAGAGGTCGCGGCTCCTATCTCGTTACCACTCACTTTGGTGTTCGGATCATAACGGTCGTACTTCAATACTAATGAAAAAGGCGATTGGCCAAGGTCCTGGATAAGAATGGCATACCAACCACTTGTATTTCGAATATAGGTGTCGCCTGACGGATTGGTAAATGAGTTTGGACTGGAACTGCTGGATGATGTTCCGGGTTGAGTTCCCCACAAATATTCGGCACGTAACTGCGTCATACCTAATGATGATTCAACACTGAATTGACCATCAAAACCATAGTATACACGTTTGGCGAATTGACTCTTGTTTGATGCGGAGTTATCTAATACAAACCCATTCCCTGTTGAGGTGTAAACGTTAACCGTACCTTGATAAAGGCCACCATTATAATAAGAAGCACCAAGTCCCCATTTTGCAGTAGAACCTATTGATTTTGAGGCAATAATTTGGCCAATGAAGTCCATATTGCTTTTGGTCTGAACGTTAATTGAGTTCCCCCCGAATAAACCACCCTGAATTTTGATGAAATTAAGTGGGGAGGTAGCTGCTGGTTGTAACACAATCATAGCTCCTAAATCCTGTTCGTCAGGGAACAGATTTTGTACTATGCGTGAACGTTCGGGAGATTCGAGAAGAGATGATGAATAAGCAACTTCATTACCAAAGGGACGGTCGAATACCCCTGCACGAAGAGCACTTGTACCGAACCATGGATCTTTAACGTTCAAAAAAGCTTTTTTTATCGAAACGGAGGAAATTCCGGTCGCCTTTGTGGTACTACCATTAGCTGATTCGCCAATATTTAGTTCGAATGTTCCGGAAGCAAGACCGCCATTATCATAAGTGAAATTGATGCGGCCACGACGAATTCCGAAACGGTTGAAGGATGACAAATTCCCGTTTTCAACAGTATTACTACCCCCAACCTTAGCTCCGGCATAAGCCTGTCCCCATTGCCATTGCGGTTGTATATAACCGGATATCTTCAGTGCATTTAATTTATCTACCGTACTACTTAAAGTTTCAACTTTTTGTTGAACCTGTTCAAGCGGAGTTGCTTCTTCTTCCTGAGCAAATGTAGTAAACGAAGCAGCAGCAAAAGCTGCAATCAAGAGAATCTGTTTCTTCATAAGAATTTAGTATTGGTTTCTTTTCAAGCGCAAAGGTCGTATACGGGTGTTACAAAACTATTACAACCGTATGAAGAAAAGGATAAACAACTTGCGTGTAAAGATAGTTCGACTTAGAGCAGAGTGTCTTTGTATCTTATTAATTAACAGAATAAAAAAGAGCCGAAACTCTCCTGTGAAAAGAAAGATCCGGCTCTTTGAAAATATCTGTAAGGTTGATTTCTACAGTTGCTTGGCTACTTCTGCCAGACGTATAAATTCGTGGCGGTAGCCTTGTGGATCGTTGCCCAATCCTTTGCGGGCAAGTTCTGTTACTTTGTCGTAAGTGGCGTCGCCTTTGAAGTCGGAGTCGCGGAGCAGTTGCGAAAACATGGCAACGGCTGAGGCAAAAGCAAAATCTTCACTCATTTTCTTGTCCCGATCGCTGGCCATTACGGGAACTTCCATTTTGATACTGGTATCGCTGTCAATTGGTTTGTAGCGCAGTTTTACTGTCATCAGTTCATTACTGTTGTTGGCGGTAGCTGTCGAAGCATTTGTCTTTTGATATTTGAGATCGTCCACGCCACCGTAATTATTTTTTACGCCTACAGGAATGATTTCGTAGAAAGCGGTAACGGTGTGGCCGGCTCCCAGTTCTCCGGCATCTTTTTTGTCGTCATTAAAATCCTCTTTGTTGAGTAGGCGGCTTTCGTAACCGATCAAACGATAGGCACTCACGTATTTTGGATTAAATTCCACCTGAAGTTTTACATCTTTGGCAACAGCATACATGGTGGATCCAAATTCACTGACAAGTACTTTGTTGGCTTCCTGCAGGTTGTCGATGTAAGAGTGATTCCCATTTCCTTTTTCTGCAAGAGTTTGCAATTTAGCATCCTTGTAATTGCCCATTCCATAACCCAAAACTGTGAGATAAACGCCGGTTTTACGTTTTTCTGTAATCAGACTTTCCAAATCATCGGTTGATGAAACGCCAACATTAAAATCGCCGTCGGTGCAGAGGATGATGCGGTTGTTGCCTCCTTTGATAAAATTCTTTTCGGCAATTTTATATGCCAGCTGAATACCGGCTCCACCGGCAGTCGAACCGCCCGCTTGGAGGTTATTCAGAGCTTCTGTAATTTTTTGTTTGTCGCTTCCCGGGGTGGAAGGCAATGCTTCACCAGCTGCTCCGGCATAGGTCACAATAGCCACGCGGTCTTTGTCGCGGAGGTTATTTACGAGCAACTTTATGGAAGCAATAACCAATGGTAAACGGTTGGCACTGCCCATCGATCCCGAAACATCGATCAGGAAAACAAAATTGGAAGCCGGAAGGTTTTCCGAAGGAATCTCTTTTGCTTTCACTCCAATGCGAACCAAAAGATGATCTTTGGCCCAGGGACAACTCTGTGTTTCAGTCAGAATATTAACAGGATGCTTACCCGTAGGATTCGGATAGTTGTACGAAAAATAGTTGATGCACTCTTCGGTACGGATCGAATTCTTTTCGGGCTTCTGTCCGAGATTGATCATCCGGCGTATATTGCTGTAGGAGGCAGCATCCACATCCAGCGAAAAAGTTGAAAGAGGATCGGCTTTCGCATCTTTGAATCGGTTTTCAGCAAACGATTTGTACTCTTCATTCTTTTCGGAGTTGTAGTCGTAAGCCGGGGCTGGCGAAGGATAATATCCGCTTTGTACCTGAACACCGGCTACACTGCCACACATTGACTTCATCTTTTGAACGCCATAACCAACCACCATTACCTCACTAAGCGTCTTGGTGTCGGGTTGCAAAGCCACATCGATTCGGATTTTGGTTGCTTTAATTTCTTGCTTTATATATCCGATATAGGAAAATTCGAGTTTCTTGCCTTTTTCAACATTGATAGAATATTGACCGTTGGTATCGGTAAGTGTACCGACATTGGTTCCTTTTATTGTAACGGAGACTCCTATCAAAGGTGAATTATCGCTGGCATCGGTTACTTTGCCGGTAACGGTTAGAACTTCGGCATTGGCAAATCCGAAAGAGATGAGGAATAAGGCGAAACAAATGGCCTTCGTGCAGGTTGTTTTCATAGTTGTATGTTTTAATGGGGTGAGAAAATAGTTTTCTTTTCCCTATAGATGCTCCTGCATCCGAAATTCCATAAAAGATTTTCTATTTTTGTGTAACTTTTTTTGAAGCACCCGGAATCCATTGAAAATTAAGCAGACATATAAAGATTGGAGTGACGAGGAGTTGCTTGGGCAATTTGGAAACACTTCGCGACAGGAATTTCTGGGTGCGCTTTATGCCCGTTATATTCCGTTGGTGTACGGATTGTGCCTGAAATACCTCCGTCAACAGGAGGATGCCGAAGATGCCGTGATGCATATTTACGAAGAACTGCAACGGAAAGTGGCTAACTTTGAAATTGATAACTTCCGAACCTGGCTCTACAGCGTAGCAAAAAATCATTGTCTGCAAATCCTGCGACGCACGCAGGGACAATTATTTCAGGAAATCGACGAGCGCGTTATGGAATCGGATGAATTTGAGCATCTATTAGATACGGACGAAGATATTGAAAAAGATAAAGCGTTGAATTATTGCCTGGACACCCTTTCAGTAGAACAAAAAGCCTGCGTCGTACACTTCTTTTTCGACGATTGGTCGTATGCCGATATTGTAGAGAAAACAGGCTTTGCGCTAACGAAGGTGAAGAGTTATATTCAGAACGGCAAACGCAACCTGAAACTCTGCATGGTAAAAATTCTGGATTGCTGATATGACATTCAAAGAGTACATACAAGGTCGTAGGAAAGGAAAAGAAGCCAACCGGATTGAACGGCAGGCTATGAACGATCCATTCCTGAACGATGCTATCGAGGGGTTCGATAGCGTTGAGGGAGACCATGTCTCAGCTCTTGAACGACTCGAAGGCAAGGTGCTTCGGAGTCAAAATCACCATCGGCGTGTCATTGTCTATTGGGCGATGGCGGCTTCTGTTTTGTTGTTGATAGGTTTCGGATCGCTGTTCCTGTTGCAGCAAAAGCCCGAAACACGCTTGCCGGAAATAGCTACAGTTTTACCGAAAAAAGTAACTCCGTCTGCTGAGGAACAAAAAAGTGCGGTTCCTGAGTCAATTTCCCGAACGACAACTTCTTCCAAATCTAAAACCTTAGCGGTTGCCTCTCCTCCGGTTTCTCCGGAAACAATAACCAATAAAGCTCAGGCGGAATCGATTCCGGAACCAGCAATGACTCCTGTACAATCAGAAGTTTCGGCGGCTAGTCCGGTGAGGATGTCAAGAATGTTGGAAGGCAAAGTGGCCGGATTGCAGCTTGAATCGGCTGAACTGCCAATTAACAGGCTTCAGGGGAAAGTGGTGGATGAGAAAGGAGAGCCGCTAATAGGAGCGTCGGTAAAGGTAAAAGGTACAAACGTCGGTGCTGTTACCGATACGAATGGATATTTTCAGCTGCCTCAAAACGTTTCCGATTCGGCTAAATTAATTGCAGGTTATCTCGGATATGAAAACAAAGAAGTCAACATTGCCGACAAGCCGGTTTCTATTCAGTTGCAACCCGACCAAAAAACATTGAGTGAAGTGGTGGTGGTTGGTTCTGTACCTCAAAAGAAAAAAAATGTCGTAGGATCAATTGTAAAGATTGCCTCGGGCGAATTCGGAGAAAAAGAGTTTTTGGAGTATTGTAAAAATGTCGGAGCAAAAAATCTTTGTGGAGAACTGAAGACAAAGGTGAAAGTTTCTTTCAATATTTCTAAAGAAGGGTTCTCTGTCAATGTAACGATTAAGAAAACTACATGTATGGCAGCCTCTCGCGAAGCGGAACGATTACTCAGCTCTTCACCAGTTTGGTCGAAAAAGAATCGAAAAGTAACATTAACCATAGAGTGGTAAAACAAAAACGGATGACATATTGCCATCCGTTTTTTGTATCTGTTAGCGATTCTTTTTCCAACCGCCCCTTTCTTTCTTCTCGTGTTGGAACTTGCGTTTTTTTGCACCCTGATAACCTTCGGGTTGAGCACGTTCTACTACCATCTTGCGATCAAGTCCTTTGATCTTATTTAGAGAATTGATCACGATCTCGGCCGATTGTTCTTCTACTTCGATAAATGAGAAGTTTTGCAGAATATCTATCTTGCCGATTTCTACACGGCGAGGTACGTTTTCGTTGATGATGTCTATGAAATGAGCAGGGAAAACGCCATCGGTTTTGCCATAGTTGACAAACAAACGGGCAAATCCTGCACCGCCGGAACGTCTGTCGCCGCGTTCTCCTCTTTCGCGTTTTCCACCTCTTTCATCCGGGATGTCCAGTTCTGTTGCATCGCGGTAATATTCGAACATGCGGTTGAATTCCAGCGAAACCAGGCGTTTGATCAAATCTTCTTTTGTCAACCAGTCGAGTTTGCGGAAAACGGAAGGAAGTAGTTCTGCAATCTCTTCTTCGTTTACCTTTACTTTTTCAAGTTTATCAGCCAGATTGATGATCTGTTTTTCGCAGATGGCTTTACCGGTAGGAACGGTACCTGCTTCAAACTGTTTCCCGATTTTCCGTTCGATATCGCGCAGACGGTTTCTCTCTTTGATATGGATAATTGCAATGGAGATTCCTGTTTTGCCCGCACGTCCCGTACGTCCGCTACGGTGATTGTATATATCGCTGTCTTCCGGCAGCCCGTAGTTGATTACGTGAGTCAGATCATTTACGTCCAGTCCGCGAGCAGCCACGTCGGTAGCCACCAAAATCTGGAGGTTGCGGATGCGAAATTTTTGCATCACAAGGTCACGCTGTGGTTGCGACAGGTCTCCGTGAAGAGAGTCTGCATTGTATCCGTCACGAATCAGAGCATCGGCAATTTCCTGTGTCTCTTTACGGGTACGACAGAAAACAATTCCGTAAATATTTGGATAGAAGTCCGCTATTCGTTTCAATGCCAGATATTTATCTTTGGCATGAACCATATAAAAACGATGTTTTACGTTGTTGGTGCTCTCGTTACGGTTGCCCACCACAATCTCCTGTGGATTGTTCATGTAGTTTTTGGCAATGCGGGCAATTTCGGGCGGCATGGTTGCCGAAAAAAGCAGGGTATTACGGTCTTTGGGGATTTCGGCCAAAATAGCATTGATGCTTTCGGTAAAGCCCATGTTGAGCATTTCGTCAGCTTCATCCATCACCACGTTGCGGATGGCTTCCAGTTTGACGGTTCCACGCTTCATCAGGTCGAGCAGACGACCCGGTGTGGCAACGACGATGTGTACGCCTTTGCGCAGAGAGCGGATCTGGCTTTCGATGCTGGAGCCTCCATACACCGGAAGCACCTTCAAATCATTTATATATTTGGAGTATTCCAATAAATCGTCGGCAATTTGTAAGCAAAGCTCACGGGTAGGGCAGAGGATCAACGTTTGGGGTTGTCGTAACTTAACGTCGGTCTTTTGAAGTACCGGAAGCCCGAATGCAGCTGTTTTGCCCGTTCCGGTTTGAGCCAAGCCGACGACGTCGTGCTCGTTGTTGAGTAAAACCGGAATTACTTTTTCCTGAATGGGCATCGGTTGCTCATAACCTAATTCGCTGATAGCTTTCAGTATGTCCTCTCTTATCCCTAATTCTTCAAATGTCATTTGTTGTAAATTAAAATTCATGCAAAGGTACGCATATTATTCCAGATGGCAAGTGAGTGAGAAAGTTAGCAAACTCACTACCTAACCACCTCACTTTCTCACTATCTCGCTCTCTAAAAAAATATCCCCGACGAGTACTCCAACCGGTCGGGGATCCAAGACCCAAAAAGTGAAAAAGAAAAAAGAGAATTTACCTATTAGCTGAAGCAAAGGTAGATTCTCTTTATTGCGAAAAGATAAAGACCCGATAAAGATACTGTTTCGTCTGCTGTCTTTATTTATTTGTGAAGCGAAAATACAAATTCCAGTCCTCCTCCGTTTTTGTTTTTTACCGTGATGGTTCCTCGGTGAAGTTCGACGGCATTTTTTACGATAGATAAACCCAAACCGGTGCCACCGGTCTTACGCGAACGTCCTTTATCAACACGGTAGAAACGGTCGAAAAGGAAAGGAAGATGTTCCGGTGCTACGCCGATGCCGTTATCGGAGAAGGAGAAATGGTAGCATTTGGCATCTTCTCCGGTGAGCGTGAGATTGATTTTTATATTTTCGCCGGCATAGGCAATTGCATTGTCAATCAGGTTCCTGAAAATAGAATACAGTAGAATGGAGTTGGCTTTGAGCCAGATATCTCCCCCGAATGAGGTGTAGACTTCAATATTCTTTTCTTGTAGTTTGAGTTCCACATCGTCTAACACCGTCTGGACTATCTTGTTTAAATGAACCGGTTCCATCTGTACCGATTGAGGAGCTTCATTTATTTGATTGAGCATCAGAATGTCTTGCAAAAGAGAATTTAAACGTTCGGCCTGAGCATGGCTGCGTTCGATGAAGAAACGTTGGCGTTCCGGAGCAATATCCGGATTATCGTGCAGCGTTTCCATATAACCGATGATGCTGCTGAGCGGAGTTTTCAGCTCATGAGCCACCTGGTGCGTCAAGCGACGGCGTACCATGGCGTCATGTTCTATTTGTTCTCTGTTCAGTTTGATGGAAAATTTATTCGAGATGTAAAACAAAACGGCAGCGATGATAAAGGTCAGTGCCAGCCAAAAATAGAGGAAAAGATTGTCAGGACGCAATAAGGAAGAGATGTTTACATCATACGGTAAGGAAGAACGCACGTAGCAATTACCAAACTTTGTAGCATGATAATAATAACGTCTCTGATTGGTATGTGATGTACGGATATCCGATCCGGCTCCATTTTGCAGCGCCAGTTTTACCTCTTTGCGCGAAAGATGGTTTTCCATGTGAATGACATCCTGAATGGCATTATCGTAAACAACATGTCCTTTGAGGTCGATGATCGTTACCCTTACATCGCTGTGCGGAAAAATTGCAATGAGAGAATCTATATGAGCCAATGATCCGTTTTTACTTTCAAAATAATTGTACACCATATCATTGGTATCCCCCAATAAGGTGTTCAGCATGTCGGCCTTGTATTGCTTCTCCCGGTTGTATTGGAACGCGAGCACCGCAAACGAGAATATAAAAAACAGTGGAATATAATATTTGAAAAGTAATTTCTTCATAACCGATAGATTGATAAATTCTATAAAAAGCAATATCCGTATCCGGAACGTGTTACTATGTTTTTGCCATAAGGCTCAATCTTCTTTCTCAATCGCGTAATATGCACATCAACCGTACGATCGGTTACATATACGTCTTCGGTCCACACCTGTGTTAAAATGCTTTCTCTGGAAAATACCTTGGTGGGATTCTGCACGAAAAGTGCCAGTAACTCAAACTCGGTTTTTGTCAGTTCAATGGATTTGCCGGCAATGTTCACCTGTTTGGCGTTGAGGTCAATTTCCATCGTTTCAAACCGAACAATTTCATTAGTCTGAGCATTACCTGAACGTGTTCTGCTAAGTACCGCTTTGATGCGGGCTGCTACAACCTTAATGGAAAATGGTTTGAGAATGTAATCGTCAGCTCCTGTGTTGAATCCCGTTAATATATCATTTTCGGTTACCCGAGCCGTCAGGAAAATTATCGGAATATGTTTTGTTTCCGGTTTGGATTTTAGCAACTGAGCCAGCTTGAAACCGCTCATTTGTCCCATCATCACATCCAGTAAGAGTAAATCGTACTGTGCCAGGTTTTTCGTCAGGGCTTCTTCTGCCGAGTTGGCAATATCTACTGTGTATCCTTCACTTTCGAGGTTAAACTGTAGAATTTCGCAAAGATCGGGCTCGTCTTCAACGATTAATAATTTATAGCTTTTTTCCATTCACTTATAAGATAATTATCGTTGCAAAAGTAAGGATAAATCTTTCGCTTGGTGTTAAGAAATGATGAAGAAATGACTTTTTTGTTGATTATGATGTGGTTATGGATGGCTTATGCTCGCCCGTATTATCTGTTCTGCCCGACATTCTGATATGAGGC
The DNA here is from genome assembly GCF_009712605.1 of Paludibacter sp. Taxonomy (GTDB): domain Bacteria; phylum Bacteroidota; class Bacteroidia; order Bacteroidales; family Paludibacteraceae; genus Microbacter. The sequence continues at coordinate 369,929 of NZ_WASO01000003.1, forward strand.
CGGATATTCTTAGTCTGTGGTAATTTGTTTATATTTGTGAAATACATATTTATACCACTTATGTTACATTTTTCGGAAATAAAGAAGCCTCTTTTTGTCACATCCTTTGTCTTCAGGTTGCGGCAACTGAAAATGCAAAATCTTCTTGTGGTGATTTTTGTGTTTATTTTGATAAGCGGCTTTGGCATTTATAAACTGTTGATTAATTCCGAAAGTGTATTCTCCCCCGCAATCGATAAGTCAATAGCGCTTTTTTATAAAGAGAATCAGAATCAGCAGGTATTAGAAGAACTCAAAAAAGTTGAACATGAGAAGCCGGATAAAACGAATATGATCATGTGTCAGATTCTGAAAGCTGCGGCTTATTGTGAAATGAAAGAGCTAGAGAATGCTTCACACATTCTCAATAGCATTGATATAAAAGAAATCAAGGATGACCCTCGGCTGCAATTTTGGTATACCAGTGTCAGGGGGCTCATTTTATTTCGGATGGAAAAGTATTCGGCTGCATATAAGGAACTTACTCAAACACTCCATGGGCCTTTTTCAGAAGAGAGAGGTCTTGCTCTGAATAAGCGCATTCTGGGGCGTCTATGCTTTGAATCGAAAGCTTACAAGCAGGCAATAGACTGGTTGGTACAGTCGTCACAGCATTTTCTCCGTGCCGGATTAATCAAAGGCATTGGTATCAACGAGCGTATTATTGCCCGATATTATTTTCGGAATGGCAACCTTCCGGAGGCTTTTATTCATTTTACACGATCAGAAACAGAATTGAAAAAATCGGATGATAAGGAGGAATTGTTCTATTTGTACATTGATTGGATTGATTTCTATGTAAAGAAACAGGATTTTGATGAAGCACTACGATATGCATCTCTTGCTTTCCAAAATAGCCTGAAACTGAAGAACAATAGTCTGGTTGCTTTGGCTCTTAATAATTATGGTGAAATTGAAATTCATCGGAACCGGTTTGACAATGCGATCGGTTATCTCCGAAAAGCATTGGTCTACTATCCGGATTATCGGTCGCAACGAGGACGTATTATCGCATCGTTGGATTTGTCTCAGGCACACGCAGGGTTGAGCCAGATGAACGAGGCATTGAAGTATGCTCAACAGGCAGTTTATTTTGTTGCTAATAGCGGGCAGATGCAGCTTCAGGAAAATGCCTTTGAAGCTCTGGCTCATTTGCATGAAAAACTACATAACGATCATCTGGCTTTTTGCTATCTTGATTCAGCCATGCAGTTAAAAGATTGTTCCAATTCGTATGTGTCAGACTTAAATAAAGCATATCAATACTCTAAGGCAGGATTGGATAGTATGACTTTTAAAGTGATGACACTTCAGCAAAGTCGTAAAAAGCAGCTGATGATTGAGTTGCAGATATTGGCGGTTCTTCTGATCATTATTACATTGTTATTCGTAACTTTCCGTTTGGTGAAGAAAAAGAATGCAGCTTTGGTAAAGAAGAATATGGAACTGCTGGAAGAACGGAAGCATTATTCTGCTCTTTTGCAACAGAATATGGCGATTAAGAAAAAGAACAGAAATGAAACTGATTGCGAGAAATTGGATCTTCTTTACGGGAATCTCATAAAATGGTTGGAAGAGGACAAAAGATTCACGCAAAGTGACATTTCATTGGATGTAGCTTCGAAAGAACTGAATACAAACAGGGATTATCTTTCCAAAGCCATTAATGAGCGCTTTGGCAGGTTTACCGATTTGGTAAATAAATATCGTATAGAAGAAGCAATTTCGTTGTTGTCTGATTCTCAAAAAAAGACATCGCAGTACAAACTCTCAATCATAGCCGCTCAAGTCGGATTCAACTCCAGTTCAGCTTTTATTGAAGCATTCAAGAAGCAAACACACCTCACTCCGGTGCAGTTTAGGAAAAATATTACTCAGTCTTTGTAGATTTTTGAAGCAAATTGATTTGCTGAATATCAGTTTGTTATAATTTTTGATTGATAAAATCAAAATTGTAATATTTGCTACAATTTTCTTTTATTCTTATTTTTGTCCGCTCAGCAATTTATAATCTTCATAAGAGGTAAATTCTGAGTATACAGTGCGGTCTTAGTACGGAGTTTAGTTGTGTATACCCCGTTCATAGTTAATAAGACTGTATTGTGTCGATTTTGGTTAGTGGAATTAGTGACGACGCGATGTCGCTTCTTTTTTCAGCACAAAAAAGGTTGCCCATGGGCAACCTTTTTCTTTGTCATGGATATGATAAATTTATTATTTGAGAGCAAATGAAATTGGAAGTGTGTATTTGACGCGTACCACCTGACCTCTTTGCTTTCCCGGTATCCATTTGGGCATCGAGTATAATACTCGGCATGCTTCGGCATCGAGCAAAGGGTCGATACTTCTGACAACTTGTACGCTACTGATTGACCCGTCAGTTTCTACTATGAACTGGCAGATTACACGACCCTGGATGCCCTTTTTCTGAGCTTCCACCGGATAGCGTATGTTTTTTCTCAGAAACTCCTGAACAGGACCATCTGCAAATTTCGGCATATCTTCTACTACAGTAAATACTTCTGCGGGTCTTTTGCTTGTCTGTTGATCGTTGGTTTGAGGTGCTCCGTATCCAACCACCACTACTTCGTCAACATTATTCGCATTTTGTTTATCTTGCCCTGCCGGCTGTGCCTCGTTAGTATTTTGAGCAGAGGCTTTTCCTTGGTCTGCTTGTTGCGCCGGAGACTTTGATTGTGTGTCAGTTTGTTGCGTTTTTGCTTTAGGTGTCGCTACTAGATTTTCTTTTTTTTGTTTAGTCACCGTTTGGGTCTCAACAATTTTGGTTTGGGCAAAACCAACCATAATAAGACATGCCAATGGAACGACCATTAGGCTTTTCAGACTCGCGAGTTTGTTGGATTGTTTTTGTTTCATGATTTTAATGCGTTTAAAGATTAATGGAAAAGAAAAGTGTAATGCGATCGGGTTTAGGTGATGTCCTACACTGTATTTTATGAGAAGTTGGAGATACTCGTCCTTCAATGTCGTGTTTCGGAATGTTTGATGATCGGCAATGAATTCGCAGTTTTCCTGTACGGCTTTTGCATAAAGCCATGCAATCGGATTGAAAAACTGGAGAATACAAACAGCCTTTGTCAGCCATAAATCCAAATAGTGTAATTCATTGGTATGCGTATATTCATGAGCAAGAATCAGTTCGCGTTCCTGGTTTGAAAGACTTTCGGGGATAAAGATATATTTGCCAAACGAAAAAGGAGAGTGAAATGTCTGTGTATGAATCAATACGTCACTTCCTCGGTGCTTCCTGATCTCTTTCAGAATGGGAGCAAGATTGATTGTAGTCCTGATTATGAAAAAGGCAAGACAGATTCCGTACAACAGGATCGCTGTATTTTGAATAATTTCCCGGAACGACATCGTTGGCTCGGCCTGTATCGTCGGAATTGTTGCAATAACCGGCACTGAATCCTCTACACTGGCGATTGTGTAAACGGTATGATAGACGACTATCAATGGCATTATTATCGATGCAAATACGCCGGTCAGTAAAAAGAATCGGTTGAATTTGCAGAAGGTTTCTTTGCGGAGAAGAAAATGGTACACCACATAGAAAGAGCACAGCCAAAGCACTGATTTGAGTAAATAATCGAATAGTGGGTTCATGGTAAGATATGTTTTAGTGATCGATGTCTTTTTTAATTTGGCTCAGCAATTCGTCAAGTTCAGTCATCGACAAATCATTTTCTTTCACAAAGAAAGAGGCCATGGAAGCAAATGACCCGTTAAAATAGTTGTGGATCATGGCAAACATCTGCTTCTTCGTATATTCTGCTTTCGCTATTTTTGGAAAATACAGGTATGTTCTGCCATAGGCCTTGTGAGCAACGAATCCCTTTTGCTCCAGAATGCGTATAACGGTGGACACCGTATTCCTTGATGGCTTCGGGTCAGGAAATGCCTGTCTGACATCCTGCACAATTCCTTCTCCCAGGTTCCAAAGGATTTGCATCACTTGTTCTTCTGCTTTCGTTAGTTGCGTCATAGTAGATTTATTTTTTACAAACATACGACTAAAAATATAGTCATGTCAAGTTTCGGGAGTTAAAAATGACTAAAAATATAGTCAATATCAATCAGAGCTATTTCTTTTGTCTGATATTCAACTGTTTAATTGAGAATTGCGGATTTATATTCCGACCTTGATATTGTTCTTAAACAGAAAATCGATAAACAAAGACTGAGGAGTTAGTTGGGGACCCATCCGTTCTGCAATGCGGAATTGTCGGAGAATGGATAGACCCGGAATCTGGAGGATTTTTAAGGATCTTGCTTTTACCTCTTTTCGTATGGCAAATCTAGATACGAAGGCAATGCTGTCGTAGTAATCCAGAAAGTGCTTAATAGCTTCTGTGGCTCCCAGATGTGCCGCGGCATGCAGCAACGAAGCATCAATGTTGTTTTGAGAAAAAGCCTGCATCAGGGTTTCAAGGGTGCCGGAACCCTCTTCGCGCAGGATGATGGGGGCCGAAATTAATTCGGCTACGCTTATGGTGTCTTTTTGAGCATAGACACTTTTTGCGCCTGTAACTGCCACAATTTCGTCTTTTGCAAATGCCGTATACCTCAATTCCTGTATGCCGGAACTATTTTCGACCAAAGCGACATCAATTTCGTTGTTAATTAAAAGGGATTCAACTTGTTTCGAGTTTCCGGCAACCATTGAAAGCGTGACTTTGGGATAGCGTTTGTGGAATTTTGCCAAAAGTTCAGGTATGACATATTGAGCAATGGTAGAACTGGCGCCCAAACGAAGCGATCCTTCACTTTCACCCTTTAGAGAACTAAGTTCAAAATCGAGTTCGTTATACAGATTTTAATTGTCCCTAACCGATTGTATAAGATTTCTCCTGCCGGAGTTAAAAAAATCTTGTTCCCTTTTCTGACAAACAAGGCTATGCCCGTTTTTTGCTCCAGTTCATGAATGTGTTTTGTCACTGCCGGTTGGGATATGTAAAGGCTTTCGGCAGCCTTGGTAATGTTAAGTCGTTCGGCCACTGCCATGAATACTTTTTCTCGGTAATCCATACTGAATAAGTCTGTTTGAATCTTGCGTACAATCGCAGGAATTGAGGACAAAAATACAACTTTTGTATCAGGATTTTATTTGTTATTTTTGTAGCTTAAAACTGATGTGCAAAAATGAGAAAGCTACACATAGTATTTGTCGGTCTGTTATCTTTTGTATTGTCCTTTGGCACAGTGTTTGCTGCTGGTTTTACGGTCACCATTGATGCTGGTCATGGAGGAAAAGACCCCGGTGCTATCGGCTCTTTTGCGAAGGAAAAGAATATTAATCTGGCTGTTGCGTTGAGAGTCGGTAAGATTATCGAAAGCCGGTATCCGGATGTCAGGGTTGTTTATACCAGAAAAACGGATGTGTTTATTCCTTTGGAAGAAAGGGCCGCGATTGCAAATAATGCTCATTCAAATTTATTTCTTTGCATCCACACCAATTCATCTCCGAGTCCGGCAGCTTCAGGATCAGAAACATACACGCTTGGATTGGCAAAAACTCAGGCAAACATGAACGTCGCGCGTCGTGAGAATGCTGTGATCTTGTTGGAAGATAACTACAAGCAACGTTATCAGGGATTTAACCCGAATTCGACAGACTCTTACATCATGTTTGAATACATGCAGGACAAATATATCGACCGCAGTGTTCAATTTGCATCTGACATTCAAACTCAATTTGCACAAAAGGCCAGCCGATCTGATAGGGGAGTGCGTCAGGCGGGTTTTTGGGTATTGCACCGTACAGCAATGCCCGCGGTTCTCGTCGAAGTTGGGTATGTTTCAAATAAAAACGAGGAGGAATTCATTTCGTCTGAAGCAGGACAGGAACGTTTGGCAGAGTCAATAGTTGCTGCTTTCGGAAAGTTCAAACATGAGAACGACCGTCGTTCCGGTAAACTGCAAGTGGCGGCAGATAGAGAAGATACCGTTTCTGCAGCAAGACTCGATCGGCCGGCTAAACAAGATTCAACGCGACAAGAGTCGGAAGATAAACGAACAACGAAAAAGAAGAAGAAAAAGAACACCCAACAGGTTGTAGAAGAAGCTCCGAAACAGGAAATAATACCTGCTCAAAAAGAAGCACAAGAGACTGTCGGGGCTGACGCTTTGGTATTCAAAGTACAGTTTTTTACCTCACCGACTAAGGTGCGTAAAAATAGTTCGAAGCTCAAAGGAGTGAAGGATGTGGATTTTTATCAGGAAAAGGGGGCTTATAAGTATACGACAGCAGAATCGGAAGATTATAACCAGGTCGTGAATTCTTTCAAACAATTGCTGAAGACTTTTCCGGATGCGTTTATTGTGGCATTTAAAGGAGGACAGAAAGTTCCTTTGCAGGATGCCATCAAACAATGGAAAAAGCAGAAAAAATAACAACGGTAGTATGCCGATAACAAGGATAATATACATTTTATGAACAAAGAATTTTTATCAAAAAGCCGGGAGATACGTATCGGAGTGATCGTAATTATTGCTATCGGCTTGCTCTTTTTTGGATTGAACTACCTTAAAGGAGTAAATATTTTCTCCCCAACAAACTACTATGTTGCCATCTACAAAAATGTTGACGGACTTGTACCTTCCAACGCGGTTTACATTAAAGGCTATAAGGTAGGTCAGATCGATAAGATAGTCTACGATTTCAATCGCGACAGCTCGTTTATGGTGTACATGACAATCAATAAAGACTTGAAGCTTCCTAAAGGAACAAGGGCAGAACTGGCTGACGAAGGGTTAGTTGGAGGTAAGCAGGTCAACCTGGTTTTGGGGCCGGCTTCCGAAACGTACTATCATTCGGGCGATATTATTGAATCATCAGTTCCGGTTACATTGATGGAGACCCTGAAAACTGGGATTGTTCCTAATCTGGAAAAGATTGTACCCAAACTCGATTCTCTCGTTACCAACTTAAACAAGGTGGCATCCGATCCTGCAATCGGAAAAAGCTTGGCTTCGATACAACGTACAACTGCCAATCTGGATGAAACATCTGCCCAGTTAAAATCTATGATGCATAAAGATGTTCCTCAGATTATTACCAAGGTTAACAAGATTACCGATAATTTTGCTTCTGTGAGCGATAATTTGCGGAATGCCAACTTCGCAGCTACAATTGCCAGCATTAATCATACATTGGCCAATCTGGAGTCGGCAACCGGTAAACTGAACAGTAAAGATGGAACTTTAGGATTGTTGCTTAACGACAAGACCTTATACGTCAACCTGTCGAATATGACCGGCAGTGCCAACGATCTGATGGTTGACCTGAAAGCTCACCCAAAACGTTATGTTCATTTCTCTGTTTTTGGGAAGAAAGATAAATAAACCCTATTTGACAATGCGATAATTTGAAAATGTGCCAATTTTACGGCAGATATCATTTTCAAATTTTCAAATCCTCAAATTTTCAAATTGAACAACATGGATTTTCAAACATTAAATCTCAATAATCCGGCTCCGGCACAGAGTGTGACTGGAGCAGCCGAACAAGTACGATGCCTTATTATCGGTTCGGGACCTGCCGGATACACGGCAGCTATTTATGCCGGTCGCGCCAATCTGGCTCCTGTTTTGTATGAAGGAATGCAACCCGGTGGCCAGTTGACAACTACCACTGACGTGGAAAATTTTCCTGGTTATCCTTCCGGAGTGGACGGCAATCAGCTGATGGCAGACCTTCGCGAACAGGCTGCTCGTTTTGGAGCTGATCTTCGTTATGGTGCTGCTACGGCTGCTGATCTTTCATCTTCTCCTTACAAAATAACTATCGATGGAGAAAAGCTGATTGAAGCAGAATCGGTGATTATTGCTACCGGAGCTTCGGCAAAATATCTTGGTTTGCCCGACGAACAAAAATACGCTGGCTCGGGTGTGTCGGCTTGCGCAACCTGCGATGGATTTTTCTATCGCAAAAAAACGGTTGCTGTGGTCGGGGGTGGCGATACAGCCTGCGAAGAAGCGTTGTATCTTTCTCACCTTGCATCAAAAGTGTACCTGATTGTTCGCAAACCTTTCCTTCGTGCTTCCGTTATCATGCGTGAACGGGTGATGAATGCCCCGAATATTGAGGTGTTGTTCGAGCATGTTACCAAAGGCTTGTTTGGTGAAGGTGTAGTGCAGGGTGCTACTTTGGTGAAAAAGCCAGGCACAGCCGAAGAGGAAGAAGTGAAAATTGCCATCGATGGCTTTTTCCTTGGTATCGGTCACCAGCCAAATACCGGTATTTTCAAAGAGTATCTCGAATTGGACGAAAACGGATATATAGTTACCTTGCCAGATTCTCCCGCAACTAAGATCCCGGGTGTGTTTGCTGCCGGCGACGTGGCAGATCCGGTTTACAAGCAGGCGATCACTGCTGCGGGTAGCGGTTGCAAGGCTGCGATTGAAGCTGAACGATATCTCTCCTGTAAATAATTTACAAACGCCGGTTGATTTTCATCCGGCGTTTTTTTATATCTTTGCTCAAACGGTATGGTATGAAACACAAAATGCACGAAATCGGGATGGCGCTGAGTGGTGGTGGTATAAAGGCCATTGCCCATTTGGGGGTACTTCAGGCAATGGAGGAACATGGCCTGAAGCCCGGGATTATGGCGGGAGTAAGTGCCGGAGCCATAGTGGGGGCACTTTATGCCGATGGACATTCTCCCCGCGATATTGCGCTCTTTTTTCAGGAATCGAAATTTCTTCAATTGGCCAAGGTGGCGGTTCCCCGGAAAGGTTTTATATCGTCAACCCGTTTCTATAGGGCTATAGGTGGGATGCTTCGGGCACAGACTTTTGAGGAGTTACCAATGCCGTTGGTGATTAATGCCACTGATTTTTCGGATGGCAAGCCGGCTTACTTCAGTTCCGGGCCACTCCTGAAGGTGATCATTGCCTCGTCGAGTATTCCTGTTGTGATGAATCCGGTGGAGATGAACGGGAAACAGTATGTCGACGGAGGAATCTTTTGCAACCTGCCGGCACGAGCTATCCGAACTCATTGCCACAAACTGATAGGAGTACATGTAAATCCTATTACAACAGTCAAACCACTCACTTCTATTATCGAAATTGCAGAACGAACTTATCATCTGACCGTGCAATCGAATACAGTAGAAGAAAAACAGGTGTGTGATCTGGTGATAGAACCGGCAAAAGCCCGTGAATTCGGAATGTTTGATACCTCCAAGAGTCTCCATATTTTTGATATTGGTTACGAGGCCGGAATGCGGGCTCTCGACAAACACAGGAAAAAACTCGAGAAATAGGCATTTGATAAAATACAAACCGGCCGGTACAAAATCAATTCGTACCGGCCGGTTTAGTTTATCGAGCTATCAGATTGTCTTGGTTCTTGGCTCTTGGTTCTTTTGTCTGTATCAGATTCCCAACGATTTTTTCACCGCGTCTACCTTTGCTTCTGCAGCGGCATTAACGGCGTCGTATTCGTCGCGACTGTTCAGTGTACCGCGTACTTCGACGTAGAATTTGATTTTCGGCTCGGTTCCCGAGGGGCGTACCGAAATTTTGGTGCCGTCGGCTGTGAAGTATTGCAGTACGTCGCTGGTAGTTGGCATCACCAGATCAGTAATCGTTCCAGCGGCAACGTCGGTTTGCTTCAACGCTTTGTAATCTTTGATGAAGGCAACAGGCGATCCGGCAATCTCTTTCGGTGGGTTGGTGCGGAAATCGCTCATCATCTGCTTAATTTCGTCAGCTCCCGATTTGCCTTTACGAACAATAGAGATTCCTTTTTCCTTGCCAAAACCATATTCGAGGTAGATGTCCTGAATCATTTCGTAGAGCGTTTTGCCATTGTCTTTAGCCCAAGCTGCAATTTCGGCCATTAACGAGCAGGCAGAAATGGCGTCTTTGTCGCGTACAAAATCCTGTGCAAGGAATCCATAACTTTCTTCTCCGCCTCCGATGTATTGGCGTTTACCCTCGAATTCACGAATCACGGCCGCAATCCATTTAAATCCTGTGTAACAATCAAAGCATTCAACACCATTTTTCTCTGCGAGTTCTTTGATGATTTCGGTTGTTACAATTGTCTTCACTGCAAATTCACTACCTGTGATTTTACCCAATTCTTTCCAACGACGGATCAGGTAATACATGAAAATAAGAGCCGTTTGGTTTCCATTTACCAAGATCCATTCTCCTTTGTCATTTTTTACAGCGATGCCAAGACGATCAGCATCAGGGTCGGAAGCCATCACAATGTCGGCATCCACCGCTTTTGCCTTGTGAATCGCCATGTCGAGCGCAGCCGGTTCTTCGGGATTAGGAGAAACAACGGTCGGAAAATCGCCACTTACCACATCTTGTTCGGGAACATGAATTACGTTAGTAAATCCAAGTTTGCCAAGCATGCGCGGAATTAACTGCCCGCCGGTACCATGAATAGGAGTATAAACAATTTTCAAATCTTTGTTGCGGGCGATAGATTCCGGAGACAAAGAGATCGTTTTGATTTTGTCGAGGTAAATACTATCAATTTCTTCTCCGATAATTTCGATCAGGGCAGGGTTTCCTTTGAATTTTATTTCGTCGACGTTTTTGATATTTTCTACCTCTTTAATCACATTCACATCGTGCGGAGCAATCATTTGTGCACCGTCGTTCCAATAAGCCTTGTAGCCATTGTATTCTTTCGGGTTGTGAGAGGCAGTGATTATAATTCCGCTCTGGCAACCCAGGTGACGAATGGCAAAAGATGCTTCCGGGGTAGGGCGAAGATCTTCAAACAGATACACTTTGATGCCATTGGCAGAAAATATATCGGCAGATATTTCGGCAAACTTGCGGCTGTTGTTACGGCAGTCGTGCCCAATCACTACTTTAATTTCGGGTAAAGAACCGAATTCTTTTTTCAGGTAGTTTGACAAACCTTGTGTTGCTGCACCCACCGTATATATGTTCATGCGGTTAGTGCCAACACCCATTATTCCGCGAAGTCCACCAGTTCCAAACTCAAGGTCTTTATAAAAGGCTTCGATAAGGTCTGTTTTGTCAGAAGAGGCTAACATTTTTCCTACTTCCTGTTTGGTAACTTCGTCATAGTTGCCGGTGAGCCACTGTTGAGCTTTTTTCTCAACTATCGCGAGTAATTCTTTGTCTTCCATTTACATATTTGTTTTGAAAATTTCGGGTTAAATATACAACAAACAACTAATTCTCACAATATTCGCTTTTGATTTTTATGATTAAAAAATTGTGCAGAAGTCTCGGGTTCTGTTACAATTTTGTATATTTGCAATAACAACCCTTGAGGCATATTAGAGACGAACAAATCTATAACTGCTTTGAAATGTGGGAGAAGCTTAAAACGGTAAAAATTCATATTTAGTAAAATGTAATATAAACCCGATTTTGGTCTCCTTGCTTGGTTGCTCTGGTTGACAATTAAAAAACAAATTATATTCACATGAAACCAACATTGTTTTTACTGGCTGCAGGTATGGGTAGCCGCTACGGAGGTCTGAAACAATTAGACGGATTAGGACCTAATGGCGAAACTATCATGGATTATTCGGTTTTTGATGCCGTGCGTGCCGGTTTTGGGAAAATTGTTTTCGTTATTCGTCATAGTTTCGAAAAAGACTTTACAGAACAAATTATTGCTAAGTATCGCGATATCGTTCCTGTTGAAGTTGTATTCCAGGAAATCGATTATGTTCCCGAGGGAATGGACTATAACAAGGATCGCGAAAAGCCATGGGGAACCAACCACGCTCTCCTGATGGGAAAGGATGCGATTAAAGAACCTTTTGCGGTAATCAATGCTGATGACTTTTATGGAAAGGAATCGTTTGAGATTTTGTATCAATTCCTGATGAGTGTTGAAAACAAGCAGAACGAATACTGTATGGTTGGCTATCGTGTGGGAAACACTCTTTCAGAAAGTGGTTCTGTTAGTCGGGGTGTTTGTACTACCGATGCCGACGGATACCTTACTTCAGTGGTGGAAAGAACCAGTATCGAAGAAAAAGGAGGTACAATTGTTTTTGTCGACGAAAAGGGTTTGGAAAACAAACTGGAATTCAATACTCCAGTATCGATGAATATGTGGGGTTTTACGCCAGACTATTTCAACTATTCGGAAGAGAGTTTTAAAAACTTTCTACAGACAAAAGGTCAGGAGCTAAAATCTGAATTTTATATTCCCACAGTAGTAAATGAACTGATAGTTGCAGGCAAGGCCACATGTAAGGTATTGGATACTCCTTCGAAGTGGTTTGGAGTTACCTATGCGAACGATCGCCCACAGGTGGTTCTCAAAATTAATCAGCTGATTAAAGAAGGTGTTTATCCTCAATCTTTGTGGAAGAAATAAGAATATACAATATTATATATAAGAAGGCATAAAAACCAATTGTGTTTATATGCCTTTTTCAATTCAAATATAAATGGGAAAAGTAATTGTAACGGGAGGAACCGGGTATATCGGTTCACATACGGTGGTTGAACTGCAGCAAGCCGGCTACGAGGTGTTGATAATTGATAATCTGTCCAACTCTAACGTAGAAGTTCTGAACGGAATCGAAATTATCACCGGAATACGTCCTCAGTTCGAGAATCTTGATTGTCTCGACTATGTTGGCCTCGATCGTTTATTGTCAAAAAACGAGGGCGTAGAAGCGATTATTCATTTTGCAGCAAGCAAAGCTGTCGGCGAATCAGTGGAAAAACCACTCCTTTATTATAGGAATAACTTGGTTTCCCTGATGAATCTTCTCGAATTGATGCCGCTTCATGGAATTAAGAATATTGTATTCTCTTCTTCATGCACCGTTTATGGGCAACCGGATAAACTGCCGGTAAGCGAAACCGCTCCGATTAAGCCGGCATTATCTCCTTATGGCAATACGAAACAGATCTGTGAAGAGATTATTCGCGATACACTTCATGCCAATACAGGGCTTCGGAGTATCTTGTTAAGATATTTCAACCCGATAGGTGCGCATCCATCAGCGTTGATTGGAGAATTGCCCAATGGAGTTCCGAATAATCTTATTCCTTTTGTTACACAAACGGCCATCGGGTTGCGAAAGCAATTAAGTGTTTTCGGCGATGATTACAATACACCGGACGGATCTTGCATTCGTGACTATATAAATGTAGTAGACCTGGCAAAAGCACACGTTGTGGCAATGAAGCGCATGATCGAGCAAAAAAGCAAGACTCGTCTCGAAACTTTTAATCTCGGAACAGGACGTGGATTGTCCGTTTTGGAGCTTCTGAAAATATTTCAGGAAGTAAATCAGGTGGAAGTGCCTTATAAAATAGTTAATCGTCGAGATGGAGATATTGAACAAGTATGGGCAAATCCCGACAAAGCAAACAATGTTTTGGGGTGGAAAGCGCAGGAAACTGTCGAAGATACGCTAAAATCAGCTTGGAATTGGGAAAAACATTTGGCCGAAAAGCGGAAATAGCAACTATATTCTGTCTTCATATTGGGAGTAAATGACTAAAAAGCCTCTTGCTTTACAAAAAGAAGGAGGCTTTTGTTGTTTTTGCACGTGCAAATTCCTTTTTTCTTACCCTTTTTTGATGTCCGAACATGAAAAATTTCGGATATTTTTGGCTGCATTGCGAAAAACACGACCAATTTCGGATATATTTCCGGGAAATAATAGGATTAAAAGACAGCAAAAATGGGGGGATTCTTCGCTGGGAATGATAAAGGATCGTAAAACCTCCGTTTTTTCTCGACTTATAACTGAACACATATCAAACGGATAAGGGTGAGGAGTTCTTTTTATATCAAAAAG
>NZ_WASO01000009.1:0-63769 GCF_009712605.1 Paludibacter sp.
ATGGAATCTTAAAACAAGAGTTTTTATTGGAGGAATATCAGGTCGACATCCAAACGATGCAACTATTGGTAAAAGATGCTGTGCGAATTTACAATACGCAAAGACCTCATTATTCTTGCCATATGAGGACTCCTGAGCAAATGCATGAACAGAAAGAGATTGAAATCAGAACCTATAAAAACAAAGATAGATGTCGGGCTAGCCCGACATCTATCTCATAAAGCGTATTAATTTTGTCCTAGTAAAAACTGTAACGCTTTTTTAGGACTAGACAAACCTGTCTCATAAAAAAGTGATCCTACCGGGAATCGAACCCAGACCAACAGAACCGGAATCTGTCATTCTATCCATTAAACTATAGGACCAATCGGAGTGCAAAATTACACTTTTTCGTGGATATTTCCACTTTCCGGATGCAGATTCTATTCTGTTTTTTTACAAGACTTGTCTATTGTCAAAAAATTACGGACGTAAGCTTTTCATTACGAAATCGATAATTTCTTTTTCTCTTTTCTTGGCAAATTCAGGATAATCCATGCCATCCCAGTTGAAAATGTACTGAGAGAACGAACGGTTGATGAATACCGAGAACAGGAGAGAGAATACGCTAAAGAGCAATTCTTTTGTTTCGATCGGACGAATAATGCCTTGTTCGATAGCTTCTTTGGTTTGTCTTTCAAAACGGATCAAAATTTCCTGTGGGAAAAGAGAAATCTTACGTTTCAGGAAGTTCAAACGTTGAGGATTGTTCAAAAACTCATTAACGATAAACAAAGGCATTTTAGGACTTGAAATAAACAACTCAAACTGAGCAGCCATCATTTGATGAAGTCTGTCAAGATAAGGTTTTTCGCCGTCCACCGCTTCAGTAAGAACCACAAGTACTTGCTTGTACTTGTTGATAAATACTGTTTCAAATAAATTTTCTTTAGATCTGAAATAATAATGAACCAAAGCGTGGTTCACTTCTGCTTTACGTGCAATTTCTGTAGTTTTTGCTGCGCTGAATCCTTTGTCAAGGAACACTTCTTCAGCAGCCATCAGGATACGATGCTCTGTATTAATTCCCTTCATTGTTGTGTAATTGATTTGGTTAGTTAAAATATAGCACAATTAAAATAAACTCTGTTCAAAACGAATATATTTGTATTCGTATTTTCGAATCAGGTTAAACACCTTACAAAGATAACAATTAAATCTATTTTTCGGTTTTTTTAAAGTAGATTTTCTTGGCCGACAAAAATAACAGATATACACCAATAAAACAACAAAAAAAAATATTTTTTTATTTCTATAACACATAAATGTTCAACCAACTCGGATTAAATAATTTTATAATTTCTTCACCATGAGAAGCTCCATAATAATAATCATTATATTCTTGATTATAACCACTCTACCCGACATCATACTTTTTAGACGATGGATAAAACCGACTAAAAAAGAGTGGCTCAAAAAATTACACTGGACTCTTTATGCCATTTTTATTGTCGGAATATTGGCACTTCTCTTCATTTTACCCAAAATTCAAAACGAAATTTTTCTTGAATTATTCATCTGGTTTAACTGGTTACTCTTAACTATATATATACCAAAATTCCTTTTAATTCTTTTTTTACTACTAAATGGAGCCATTTCTTCTCTTTTCAGGAAAAAGTTTCAAATTGTAACGTACGCAGGATTTTTTCTGGCCGGCATCACTTTTGTCGGTTTTATATATGGCGCATTCATAGGCCGTTTCGACACGGAGGTAACTCATATCGAAATTAAAAGTTCATCATTACCAAGAGCATTCAACGGGCTGAAAATCGTACAACTGTCCGACCTACACATTGGCAGTCTTGGAGCCAACAGTTCTTACTGGAAAAAAGCCGTTGATTTATGCAACAAAGAGATGCCCGATGTGGTGGTAATGACGGGTGATATGATGGACAATTTTGCATCAGAACTCACCCCTGAGCTAATTAAAACGTTCCGTCAACTAAATGCGTGCACAGGCAAATATTCCATTCTGGGCAATCACGACTACGGAGACTATACCAAATGGAGTTCTCCGGAAGCAAAAAAGGCCAACCTCGACTCTTTAATACAACGCGAAAAACAAATGGGATTCCGTCTATTAATGGATGAACACTTATTCTTAGCAAAAGACAAAGACACTCTGGTTATTGCTGGCGTCCAAAATTGGAGCAAACCACCGTTTCATTGTTATGGAAACCTTGCAAAAGCAATGAAAGGAACAGAACGTTATCCCTACGTTTTACTCCTATCTCACGATCCGAATCACTGGATGGCGCAAGTTGTAAAATATCCAAATATCCGACTTATGCTTGCCGGCCACACCCATGGAATGCAGCTTGGCATACGCAAATTCGGATTACACTGGTCGCCGGCACAATGGGTATTCAAGCAATGGGACGGACTCTACTCATATAATAATAAATCATTATACGTAAACAGAGGATTAGGTTATCTTGGGATTCCGATGCGATTGGGCATGCCTCCTGAAATAACAGTAATCACGTTAATTACAAAGTAATAAAATAAAACGAAACAAATCTTATCGAATCACAAGTAACAAACTCGCAGTACAACTTAATTCTTTAGCATCATCACCGTTTTGCAATCCGCAAAAAATGCCCTATCTTTGCATTAATATATAGAAGAAGCGCTACCATTATGATTAATAGGATTTTGCTTCGTATCAAGATCGTCCAGATTGTATTTGCATACTACAAAAGTGGCGAAAAAGATTACGGAGTTGCCGAGAAAGAGTTATTTCACAGTATTGAAAAAACCTACGACCTGTATTATCATTTGTTATTATTGGCCATCGAAGTTACCCGCTATTCTCGTAACAAAATAGATGCCGGATTACAAAAATACAGACCTACGGAAGAAGAGCTCAACCCTAACAGACGTTTTGCAGACAACCGCTTCATTGCGCAACTGGAAGCAAACGAAATGTTCGTTGAACGGGTTGAAGAGAAAAACCTTTCCTGGATTGACTCTCCGGACGTGTTAAAATCTTTGTATGATTCGATTGTATCTTCGGAATGCTACAAATCATACATGGAAAGTGAAACGAATGATTATGCCGCCGACAAAGAGTTGTGGCGTAAAATTTTCCGTAACGAAGTTCTGAACAACGAAGCATTAGCAGTTGCTCTCGAAGAACAAAGCATCTATTGGTGTGCTGAAGCCGATTTTGTGATAAGCTTCATACTGAAGACTATCAAAAAATTTGACGAAAGCAAAGGCGCTACTCAGGCATTGCTACCCATGTACAATCACGATGAGGACAAACGATTTGCTCAAAAGCTATTTTTTAATACTATCCGACACGGAGATGAATACAAGGCTCTCATTGAAGAGTTTACAAAAAACTGGGAATTAGACCGTATTGCTTACATGGATGTCATCATTATGATGGTAGCTCTCGGTGAGCTAAACGACTTTCCATCCATTCCGGTCAATGTAACACTAAATGAGTACATTGAAATAGCAAAACAATACAGCACTGATAAAAGCGGAACTTTCGTCAATGGAGTTCTCGACAAGATAGTATCCCATCTCAAAAAAGAGGGAACTCTCATGAAAGCAAACTAAATTATCGAATTAAACAAAACATAATCCAAATTAAATTCTAATTATGAACACATTAGCTCTTATCTTACAAGCTCCTGCCGGGCAACCGGGCGGCATGGCCAACTACTCCGGTATCATCATGATTGTGTTATTATTTGTCGTTTTCTATTTCTTCATGATTCGTCCACAATCAAAACGTCAGAAAGAAATCAAAAACTTTCGTGCTGCAATGAAAGTTGGTGACAAAGTAATCACTTCGGGTGGCATCTATGGCCGCATCAAAGAAATCAGCGACGATACAATTTTGTTGGAAGTTGATGAAAACGTACGTATCCGCGTAGACAAAAACTCTGTTTTTGCTACTGTTGCCGATACTCAACAGAAATAACATCGCATCAATATGTCTGCTAAAAAACCCATACGGCAGATAAAACGCTTAGGCAAAAAGACAAAAGCTCCTTTCCCAACGAAAGAGGCTTTTGTCTTTTTGTCTTTTCTGATCTTTTCGACCTTACTTTGGTTTCTTTATAAAGTTAGTCATGTACAAGAACTTAAAGTCAAAGTCCCAATTGAATATGTTGGCATTCCAAACAACGTAGAACTCGTTGGCAAACTCCCCAAAACTCTCACCGTACAATTCAAGGATAAAGGGTCGGCTCTTTTCACTTACATCCTGAAACAGGAATTACCTCCTTTCAAAGTTGACCTGACCGGGCAATTCAAAGGAACAGGACGCATTTCCCTCCCGACCAGCAAATACGAAGGCCAGATATTCAACAAACTAAAACCGACCGCAACGCAAATACACATTGCTCCCGACTCGTTGATTATCCACTATTATTCTTTATACAAAAAGATTGTTCCGGTTCGGTTTTACGGTTCCATTCAACCTGCACAACAATTCATCCTCACACACGGCATTTCGGTTTCCCCGGCATTTTTGGAAGTGTATGGCAACAAGCAGAATCTCGATACACTCAAAATCATTTACACAGAACCAATACACCTTAAAGATGTCAAAGATTCCGTTAATTCGGATTTCTACCTTAAAGTTCCCAGAGGAATACACTTGTCACAACCCAAAGTAAGAGTGCATGCTGCGGTAGAACCATTTACCGAAAAAACGCTGGAGGTCCCGGTAACCAGCATCAACCTTCCCGATCAATATTTGTTGCGAACTTTTCCTGCAACCGTTAAAGTAATTTGTCTGGTGGGTGTCTCTCATTTCAAATCGCTGACTTCCGAAAGCATTCAGGCTGTTGTCAACTACAATACTTTGTCTAGAATCAACGCCGGAAAAGCCAAAATTCAGGTATTTTCCACATCATCCGACCTTATCCGGTATCATGTGTCGCCCGAGACTGTAGATTTTCTTCTTGAAATAAAAAAATAATCATGGATATTGTTGGTATTACAGGAGGAATTGGATCTGGGAAATCAGTGATATCAAAACTACTGATTGCCATGGGTTATCCCGTCTATGACTCGGACGTGGAGGCCAAAAAGATTATGCAGTCTGATTTAGTTGTAATCAAGGAACTTCAGCTGGAATTTGGAGAAAACACATATATCAACGACCAGTTAAACAAACAACACCTTGCCAGCGAAGTGTTCGGGAATCCTGAACGCCTACAAGCGCTGAACGCAATTGTCCATCCCGCGGTCAAAAGACATTTCCAGGCGTGGGCGACACAACAATCAGGTTCGGTTGTGTTTCTGGAAACTGCCATTTTATTTGAGAGCGGATTTAATAGCGAAACACATAAAGTCATTTTGGTTACGGCGCCATTAGACATTCGAATAGAACGGGTTGTTCGCCGCGATCAGTGCACCCAAGAGCAGGTAATGCAACGCATAGCGCAACAATGGACCGAAGAAGCGAAGGCGCTTAAATCCGACTTTATCATCGTCAATGACGGATTGCACTCTTTAATCAAGCAAACCGAGAAAATAATTTCGGAACTTACACAATAGCAGAACCTCCGGTTATTCTCCGGCAAACCGAATCACAAAATACATGTCCCAGTACAAACACCTCTTTTTCGACCTCGACAATACTCTTTGGAATTTTACGGAGAACGCCCGTTCAGCACTTTTTGACGTTTATACAACTTACAACCTCAACCGGTATTATCCTGAATTCGACTCGTATTTCAACCAGTTCGAAGAAAACAACGTTGCGCTCTGGCGGCTTTACGGAGCCGACAAAATAACCAAAGAATTTCTAAACACTGAACGATTTTTAGCTCCGCTGAGAAAATTTGGGATTCTAAATGAGCCGCTTGCCAGAGCAATGAGCACGTTTTACCTTGAGCAATGCTGCGAAAAGACAGCAGTCATGCCAAATACATTTTCTACTTTGGACTATCTGAAACCACATTACGATCTCTATATCATTTCGAATGGCTTCAAAGAAGTTCAGTACAAGAAACTAAAAAAATCGGGGTTATCCGGCTACTTCAACAAAATCTTCTTATCCGAAGAAGTAGGACACCACAAGCCCAAACCCGAATTTTTCGCACACATGTTTTCAGTTTCGAATGCTCAAAAGAAAGACAGCCTTGTGATTGGCGACAATTTTGAAGCGGACATTGAAGGCGCCATGAATTTCGGCATCGATCAGGTGTATTATTCTGCCGATTCATCTCAAACGCTCATCAAGCAGCCCACATATACAATTCACAACTTATCAGAGCTTTGCTCTTTTTTGTGAATTTATAAAAATCAATTAATATTTATTACTTTATTTAGATAATTCACACATTTTCACACTTATGTGGTTTCACTAAATAAAAGAATATGTATCTTTGTGGATAATCGATCTAAAAACTAAGGTATGTTTGGTATCAATCTCAACGGATTAATCCCGTTAAGAAGCGCTGCAGATGAGGCAAGCGAACAGCTCACACAGATTTTATTTGGTGAATATTTCACTGTAGAAGAAGTCATTGAACGCTGGGTTCGGATTCATAACGTCCGTGATAACGAGACCGGATGGATCGACCGTAAAATGATGACTCCTATTGATGAGCGATTATTCGACCAACTAAACCAACAGGAGCATGTCGTGGTCTCGAAACCTCTTTCGTATGCGACCCTTCAGGACGGAACAAAACAGCCTTTACCCGGCGGCAGCCTGCTTCCCTTCTATAACAAAGACAAACAGCAATTCTCAATAGGCGACCGCGTTTTCGGATTCTCCTCAGAAGACACAAACATCAACACATCATCGTCCGAATTTGTAGAAAAGGCCTTAGCATACCTCCACGCTCCTTATCTATGGGGCGGCAAAAACATCATGGGAATAGATTGCTCGGGACTGGTTCAGGTGGCAGCACTCATGTGTGGAAAGCAACTAACGAGGAACGCCCGTCAGCAAATAGAATTCGGAGAACAGGTAAGTTTTCTGGCCGAAGCACAACCCGGTGATGTTGCCTTTTTTGACCACGACGACGGCTACATAAGCCACGTAGGGATTCTGCTCAACGATCACCAAATTTTGCACGCATCAGGCGAAGTACACATTGCCCCTATCGACAATCAGGGAATCAAATCCGTCATTACCGGGAAATATACTCACTCTCTTAGGGTTATCAAGAGAATACTATAAATTCTGTCTTTTAATCACAAATAGCTACTACTATGAATAGCCCCTACCCCGTGTTATTTGTCGGACATGGGACTCCGATGAATGCCATAGAAGAAAATGAATTCACAACCCAATGGAAAGAGATTGGACGCCAGCTTCCGACGCCGGAAGCCATTGTATGCATATCTGCTCATTGGCTCACAAGTGGCTCATGTGTAACTCTTTCTCGCCATCCCCGTACCATTCACGATTTTGGGGGATTTCCGGAAAAGCTCCATGCTGTAAAATATGGCGCACCGGGGAATCCTGAATTAGCAAAAGAGATTATCGATACTGTCAGGACTGCAAATATAATAAGTGATCTGGAATGGGGCTATGACCATGGCTGCTGGAGCATTTTAACGCATATGTTTCCCGAAGCAACTATTCCTGTCATTCAGTTCAGTCTGAACGATACACTTCCCGAGAAGAAACATTTCGAACTCGCCAAACAATTAGCTTTTTTACGTAACAAAAAAGTGCTAATTTTGTGCAGTGGAAACATTATTCATAATCTTCGTTTGCTCGACTGGAGCAAAAAAGACGATGAAGAGTTTGGCTACGACTGGGCGAATGCTGTTAGTAGCCTGATGAAGAAATTGATCACTTCAAACAAGGTTGACGATTTGTGTAATTACCTCAAACTCGGACCTGACGTACAAAGGGCAATTCCAACCCCTGATCATTTTTGGCCAGTGCTTTACGCTTTAGCATTGAAGCGCCCCGAAGAAACAGTCCGTTTTTTTAATGATAAATTAGTAATGGGTTCATTATCTATGACCTCATTTATTATTCAATAAAATTGTTACAGCGAAAAATTATTATAGAATGAAAACAAATCCGGCAGAATGCCTCTATTGCACTAAAAACCAGACGCAACAAGACTTAATGATAAAAATTTGCGATCTTTCGGTTTCTGAACTTTTCCTTTTCAAAGAACAATCCTATCATGGCCGTACGTTGGTTGCCTACAAGGGTCATGTGGACGGGCTTTTTGAACTGACCGATGAAGAACGCAACGCTTTTATGGCTGATGTTGCCAAAACTGCTGCAGCAATGGACAAGGCATTCCATCCTGACAAAATCAACTTCGGAGCTTATTCCGACACGCTATCTCACCTTCACTTTCACATTGTCCCCAAATATCAGGGTGCATTCGGCTGGGGCGGTGTATTCGAAATGAATCCAAAACAGAAATATTTGAGCGATGCTGAGTATACTCAGGTAATCGATGCAATCAAAGCTGCTCTCTAAGAAAAAACACCTGAACATACATAAAGAACCGGAAGACCTTGTCTTCTATCTTTTTTCAAAGCAAAGGCTGATATTCTCAGTCTTTGCTCTGTTTTTAATACGGTTATAATGAAACGATTAATATTATTTTTTTGCTGTATTTTATATATCACGAATGCCATGGCGTTGCGTCAACCCAGAGAAATGAAAACTCAGGTGGATTCTCTGTTGGCAAGCTATGAACGTACTTACGCCGGTTTGGGAAGATTCCGCGTAAAAGAAATATCCATCAATGCAGCCGAAAAACGCGTTAACATTTACTGCAGCGAATCGTTATCGTATATTCCTTATCGTCCGGCAGTGGTGTCAAAACTATACGCTCAGCTTGATTCATTAACCCACGCAGGGCAGCCCGACTACAAAGTACAGGTTTTTGCCGGAAGCAAAGAACTCAGCGCCCTCATACCAAATATGTTCCGTCCTGATAAGAACGTAGACAGAAATAGATTCCCTAAAAAAGAATTTCAGGGAACACCTCTCATGACTCCATTGTCAAAGCCATACACTGTCACACAAGGACTGGGAAATCGTCATTTGGCTCTTTGGCAAAGTCACGGTTTATACTACCGCCTTCGCACCGACCGCTGGCTCTGGCAACGCGATCGGGTATTTCAGACCGTCGAAGACAAATACACCATGAGCTACGTTCTCCCTTATCTCGTACCAATGCTGGAGAATGCAGGTGCAAATGTTTTTTTGCCCCGCGAACGAGACACGCAGACCAACGAAGTGATTGTGGATAATGACGGTTCTTCCGGCTCTTCCATCTATCGCGAACGAGGCACAACCATTGAAAATGGAGGTAATTCAGGTTTTGGATTCACAAAGAAACAACTTGAAAATACCGAAAATCCTTTTACTCTGGGAACCTACCGTAAATCCGGTGCACGATCTACTGAAAATGTAGCATTCGAATGGATACCCGATATTCCGGAAGATGGTTGGTACTTCGTATCAATTGCATACAAAACCTTAGCAAACAGCAGTAAAAATGCTCATTACACGATTTATCATACCGGAGGCCAAACCGAATTTTCGATAAATCAGCAAATGGGTGGTGGGACATGGATTTACCTTGGTAATTTTTATTTTAAGAAAGGAATACACTCCGAATCAGGCAGAGTAACTTTAACAGGTGCTACAAAAGGAAGAGGAACTGTAATCACGGCCGATGCCGTTCGTTTCGGGGGAGGAATGGGAAATATCGCCCGACCGGACTTCAGCTATGAAAAAATGCCTTCAAAACCCGCAGCTCCGGCTAAACCTGACACCACATTGCAGCACATACAGGAACCGAACATTACGAACAACAACATCATCACAGATGAAAAAATGCCTCAGGACAGTCTGAGTACCGACACCGTTCGCTACACAACCAAACACGTTTCAGTCAGCGGCCGAGCCCGTTATCTGGAAGGAGCCCGTTACTGGCTTCAATGGGCTGGCATGCCGTCAAATATCTATCATAAACGCAAAGACGAAGCGCCGAATGATTACAACGAAGATATCTGGGCACGCCCTTATTGGGTGAATTATCTCAATGGCGGTTCTGTCTATTCGGGAAAAGATTCGGCTTCTACCGGTTTAAAAATCCCCATAGATCTTTCAATGGCTATTCATTCCGATGCCGGAAGAGTAAAAGGAGATTCCATTGTCGGCACATTGGCAATTTACACAACATCTCTCAACAACGGTCAGTTCAGCACCGGACAAACTCGCATGACCTCACGTGATCTGGCCGACATGATACAAACCCAAATTGTTGACGACCTGCACCAAAGGGGAGTAAAAAACTGGACGCGAAGAGGTTTATGGGATCGTTCATATGCCGAGTCCCGAGAAACAGATGTTCCTTCGGTGCTGATGGAACTACTGTCCCACGAAAACTTTGCTGACATGAAATACGGTCTCGATCCGAGGTTTAAGTTTACCGTCAGCCGGTCTATCTACAAAGCCATACTGAAGTATCTGGCCTATCAACATCATAGTCCGTTTGTCGTTCAACCACTCCCTGTCAGCCATCTTGCTTCGGAGTTTGTGGACGACACCCACATTAACCTCTCCTGGAAAGCAGAAAACGACTCACTGGAACCAACGGCAATTCCAAACCGCTTTATCGTCTACACCCGTGTGGAAGGCGAAGGTTTCGACAACGGGCAGATTACGGAAGGTACATCCATGACACTTGCTGTTGAGAAAGGGAAAATCTACAGTTTTCGTGTAACCGCTGTCAATGATGGCGGTGAAAGTATGCCGTCGGAAACTCTTTCGGTATGTCGCAACTGGAAGAGCACACCTGTGGCGATGATCGTCAACGGATTTGACCGCATCTCTGCGCCCACATGGTTCGACACGCCTTCTTACGGAGGTTTTACCGACAACGGTGTGCCTGACAAAGCGGATATTTCATACACCGGCAAGCAGAACAACTTCAACCGACTGAATTTCAAAGGTCAGGAATCGTCATCCTTTGGTAACTCCGATGCCAATTTTGAAAATACCGCTGTTGCCGGTAATAGCTTTGACTTTCCGTACATTCATGGGCAGGCGCTTAAAGCTGCCGGATATTCTTTTGTTTCCTGCAGCCGGGCAGCAGTGGAAGAAAACGGGGAGCTGTTGAACGGCTATAAAATGGTAGATCTTATACTCGGAAAAGAAAAACAGGTTCCTTTCGGAGGAAATATCAATCATGTAGCATTCAGAACATTTACCGATAAACTAAATGCGGCTTTACGCCGTTATTGCATTGCAGGGGGAAATCTTTTTGTTTCGGGCAGTTTCGTCGGATCCGACTTATGGAATAACGGACAAGCAGATTCTACGGGCGTTAACTTTGCGACTTCGGTATTGAAATACAAATGGCACAACGAAAAAGCATCCGTTTCCGGGCAATTGCAGGGCGTCACACTGCCCTACGCTACATTTGCAGGACAATGGAATTTTTGCACCCAGATCAACGACAAGCAATACGCCGTTGAGTCTGCCGACGGTATAGATCCGGCTGACAATGCGCCGAACGCGCATACCATTGCTTTGTATCCCGAAAGCAATATAAGCGCGGCCGTAGCTTACAAAGGAAGCTATAAAACCGTGGTATGCGGATTCCCGTTCGAATCCCTCAACACTGAAGAACAGCGCAAAGATTGGATGCAGAAAGTAATACGTTTCTTTGAGAAATAACAACCCGTTAAAATTTCGGCTTATGAACATCGTTTTTTTATTTATCGGACTCATTATCGGTGCGTTGAGTGTTGCCGTATGGCTGAATAAACAATTATCGGCCACCCGCAATGCGGCCACCGAAAGAGAGAAACAGTTCCTGTTGGATCAGGCTGAAACAGACCGTAAAAAATCGATCGTAGATGAAACATTGCGTATAAAAACCGAAGAAAATGCACGCCTGACGTCCGACTTGGAATCGGCCCGCAATTCTATTGCCGCACAGAGCGAACAAATTGCCCGTACCACTACGGAAAACAGCTATTTACGAGAACAACTCGATCAACAAAAGAGTGAATTGGCCGAATTGCAAAAGAAACTCCAGACCGAATTCGAAAATATTGCGAACCGCATTCTGAAAGAACGTTCGAACGAATTTGTTCAGCACAACGAAAAGAATATCGGAGAGATCCTCAACCCGTTACGGGAGAAAATAGCTTCCTTCGAAAAGAAAGTGGAAGAAGCCTATGATAAGGAATTGCGCGACAAAGTCAGCCTGCGGGAAGAAGTAAAAAAACTGACCGAACTAAACACCCGTGTAAGTGAAGAAGCCAACAATTTGACCCGTGCCCTTAAGGGTGATGTCAAGAAGCAAGGAAACTGGGGTGAAATTATCCTGGAACGCGTTCTCGAACGTTCGGGACTGACCAAAGGACAGGAATACGAACGTGAAGAGGTGGTTGAAGGTGCCGATATGTGTGTACAACGCCCCGACGTAATTCTTCACTTACCTGATAACAAACACATTATTGTCGACTCAAAAGTATCGCTTGTTGCGTATGAACGCCTGATGGCGGCAGAAACTGACGAGCAACGTGCTCTGTTTCAAAAAGAACACATCGCTTCACTGCGTAGTCATGTAAAGTTGCTCAGCGAAAAGAATTACCAAAACGCACACAACCTCAACACCCCCGATTTCGTGTTGATGTTCGTTCCGATCGAAGCCTCATTCTCTATTGCCGTTCAGGCCGACAACGAACTATTTTCGTATGCCTGGGAAAAGAAAATCGTCATTGTAAGCCCCACTACTCTGCTGGCCACCCTGCGTACCATTTCGTCTATCTGGAAACAGGAGAACCAGAGTCGTAACGCACAGGAAATTGCACGCCTTAGTGGAACGCTGTATGATAAACTGGCCGGGTTTGTAACCGACCTCGGCAAAATCAAAGACAGTATCGACAAGGCAGGAAATTCTTACGACGAAGCAATGAAAAAACTCCAAAACGGGAACGGCAATATTTTCCGCACTGCTGAGAAAATCAAAGAACTTGGAGCCAAAAGCAATAAGCAATTACCGGAAGATCTGATCGGATAACCACCTCTCCATCAGAGATTACGTATTTAATAATTAGATAAGGAGCTTCCGCCCCTTTGACCCCGACTACCTTTTTGTCTTAAAACAAAAAGGTAGCAAAAAATTCAAGGCTATGCCCGCTTCGCTCAAAAAACCGGCGCTCGTCAAGCTAAATTGACCAAACTTGCCCCTTCCTTTCGTCAGGAGCTTCAAACAATGGACAATTTTACGCTTGCCTCTCTTGTTTTTTGGCTCTCCGGACAAGGCCGGTCCCAATCTGACGTAGCATTCTTTACAAATTTAGCGTCTATTATTTACCAAAATTTTAAATACATAATCACTGACCTCTCACTATGAAACTGCTTATCCTGATCACGATATTTTGTCCCATTGCCCTGATATATCTGGTTCCCCGCTATATAAAACTGCGCGAGAAATATATCCGTCTTGAAGAAAACAGCGTCTCTCTCCAAAAGTATAATGCCGTTCAAAACGAACTAAAGCGGCTTAAAAAGTTATTGGCTCAAAAGGAGCAGGAAACAGGACAAACTTCCGGCAAGTAAACAAAACTTGACTATTTTCCTGCAATCCGACCATGTTGTCGGATTTCCTCTTTTTTCTTTTTTATCGAATCATTCGCTCTCTTTTGTGGGCAAAACATCTTTTAGAACTCCAACTATTTTGTCTCAATAGCAACCCTCAATCCGGCTTCATACAAAAAGCCGACTTTATTTTACCAGCGATCTTCATCAAGAATCTATCTGTAAAAATAACAAAACAACCCCAAATAATTAAACAAACAGCTTCTCGCAAAGCCATTACCCGAAAAATATTCATAAAACAATAATATTCAAAACATTACCCTCAAAATAACAATGTAATATTTTTTTAAAATGCAACAAAGATCACAAATTCAGCAGCATCGATTCAATTCATAACGACTAGATTTGCATGTATAGTATAACCACAAGAACCAATATAATTATACATTCCGAAGGAATGATTTTTCAGACAGCATATTGCTGTGCTACATTTAAGCCCAAATCTAAAGAGAAAAGCCGAGGTTAATTGATAGCCTCGGCTTTATTTTTTTGTATTTTATTTTCAGATCTTGCAAATTCAATTTATTTTTTGATAACTTTGTTTGCAGCGTTTTGAGAGAAATTTCAAGTATGTACACATACATGTATCTTCTTTTGAGTGTTGCTGACCGGACAAACCAATTGCAAACACAAGATCAAACTACAATATGGGACTCTATATTACCGGACTTGGAATGTTACTTTCCTTCGTGTTAGCATTATATTCCCGCCTGCATTTCAGAGGGAATATCTATTTGGCTATATTCTTTTTCCTTTTTAATCTTGAAGAGTTTGCTATTGATGCGCTGCATGTTGAGAAATATCCTGTCATAGCAGCAGTCATGTTATACCATTTTGCCCCCCTATTTTTCCTCATCGGCCCAGCTTTCTATCTATATTCCAGAAGTATAATCACGAACTCCGCCCGCTTGTACAAGAAAGACCTTTGGCATCTTCTGCCTGTTATTGTCACATTTATTGTTTTATGGAAGTATTATTTTTGGAGTTTTGATCACAAGATTTCTCTGGCAGTAGAAATAAGCAAAGGAATACAAGCTTACCTCTTCGGTTTTCGTAGCATTATTCCGCAGGCATATATCAACCTGTTACGAGCAATTTCAATTCTTGGCTACATTAGTTATGCTGCATGGATTTTTTATAGGAACCTGCCTCAAATCAGGTCTCATTCGCTCTTAAGACCCAAACAACGGCAAAGTGTAGAGCTTTGGTTGAGAGTCACCTTTATATGCACTATCACGCTTTCCTTTATTTATCTGTTGGCTTCGATACAATTAGTTGCTTTCAACAAAATTGACATAGTCGGACCCAATCATTTCATAATTCCGTTGATTTACATGGCGCTCAATATAATTCTCTTGTTTTGTCCGCAAATATTGTATGGACTTCTCTCTCATGTGGCAAGCATCGATGATATTGAAGATCAATCCGTTGCCGAGAAACCCGAAAACACTAAGAATAATGGTACTCCCGATTTACTTCTCTTTACTGACGAATATATTGACGAAATTGAAAGAAAACTGAAGAATGTTGTGATGCAGAAAGAATATTGTAACCTGGATTTGTCCCGTTCTAAACTGTCGAACCTAACGGGAATTCCCCTACATCATCTTTCCTATTATTTCTCCAATATTCTGAATATCAAATTCACAGACTGGAGAAATCAACTACGGGTAGACCATGCTAAGAAGTTAATTTCATCTGAAACAATGAAAACCATGACGCTGGACGCAATAGCAAATCAATGCGGATTCGGAAACCGGCAAAATTTCATTGCATCCTTTAAAAAAATGACCTCCATGACTCCGTCCGAATATCTGAATTCGACAAAGAAATGAAGGTCAAATATTAATTCAGGGTCTCTTCCGCTTAAATGTTGTCTTACCTCCAAACAACTTCAGGCTAATGCTATTCAATATTCAGCCAACCGGTTTCGTCAGGTGGAATGAATCATTTTACCTGAAACACACCTACGGGCGACGTAGAACTATTCCCCGCTTTATCTGTCGTTACCACCTTCCAGTAATAGGTCTTTCCACTTGACAAGTTCTGAGACAATGTCGTTGATGTTTGTGAAGCTACAACCTGAGTCGATGCATTGGTATTATCAAGATAGAACGCATAGCCGGCAATATCATTGTCAGGATCGGAGCCGCTCCATTGAAACGTAACCTGCGTAGTAGACGCACCTCCGGCATTGACTACCGCGCCTGAAGCCGGTGACGTCAAATCGGCAGGAAATGGTGCATAACTACCGGAGGCAACTCCCGACAAAAAGAATTTCCACGCATTGCCGGAGGTTTTCCCTGAAGAATTTATAGCCGTCACGCTCCATGAATATGGGACATTAGCATCCAGACTTGCTGTATATGACACGTTATTTGTGTTATAACTAACGGTAGCCTGAGTGTTCAGATTCTTAACATCTAAACGGTAGCTATCGGCATTGGTTGAGGCGCTCCACGAAAAAGTAACCGATGCAGAACTTCCGCTTGCTGACGAACTTTTAAGACATGCTGTATTATCAGCTGGAGAAGATAATGTTACAGCACCCGGAACCGGCACAGGTGTATCCTTCTTTCCACAACCTGCAAGCAGGAACGTTGCTATCAAAGCAACAACAGAAAATAA
This sequence comes from Paludibacter sp., assembly GCF_009712605.1. GTDB lineage: Bacteria > Bacteroidota > Bacteroidia > Bacteroidales > Paludibacteraceae > Microbacter. Next base: position 16,253 of record NZ_WASO01000009.1, read on the forward strand.
ATATTTTGATTGCATATTAGTAGTTTCTTTATTTAGTAATCTCTGCTAATACAGGTTAGCAGAGACTATTCTTGTTTCAATTATATATTTCCGAATCCGACCATTATTTCTTCATCAGTCGCATGGTATCGTGGATTTGTGTTCCCTTAATATGGAGAATATAAATCCCGGCAGGAAGACCGGCAACATTGAGACGAATCAAACGATCGGAGGCTACCGCAACAGTTTGCTGAAATTGAATGCTGCCATTCATAGTAGCGATTTCGACCTTGACAGCCTCATCCTTACCCGGCACTCCGATTAACAATGGTCCATCGGTAGGGTTTGGGAACACAGTGGCCTGGTTGTTTCCATCAAAATAGATGGTTTCCTGATAAATTCCCTGACAATCTTTATCGGTACGGATGCTTATGCGGTTCTCTCCTTTCTGCAATGGTATGTTCGCCATTTGAGACTGCGTAGTTACTGTATTGTCATTTACCGTAATATAATAATTCTTGCCTCCATTCAGACTATATTGCGCAACGCCTTCCGATGCTTTCACCTTCATCACGTTTAAATCCTGAGGTTGCGACACCACTATCGTGAAATTTTGCTTATAGCCGCTAATGTCTGCGGATGTAATTTCTACCGTGTATGTGCCGGGAGCCAAACCGGACAAACTATAGCCCGACGTAGCGGTAGCAGTTTTACTGTAACTTGTTCCCTTTATGTTCAATGAATAGCTGAACGGCAAAGTAAATGTAATATCAAGAGCTCCATCGTTGCTGTCGCGGCAGGTGCAATTGGATACTTTAAGCTTGCAATTGCTATTGCCGGGACAAAAACCTGCAACAAGCGTACGTGATCCGCTGACGGTGAAAGTGTATGATGCATTTGAGGAAACCAAAACTCCGCCTTCCGTCCAACCGGAGAAGGCATATCCGGTTGCAGGAGTGGCTGTCAGGGTACATGAGGAACCATTGCTGTAAATACCGCCACCACTGACTTTTCCGCCGGCATTGTTATTGGACGAAATGGTTATGACCGGATCGTTTGCCGATGGCTTGGAAAAATCGCTGTTATTGGTTACATAAACATCATTAATGTTAATTGGAGAACCTCCGTTTGCCCACAATCCGACGATATAAACGTGAGACGATGTAAAAGCCGTCGTTGTGCCCGACTTCGTTGAGTTCGACAGATTAATAACCGCCCTGTTATTGGAGTCGAAAGAAGCTTCCGTCGGCTTGGTCCAATAACTATTTTCGTCAAACGCCCGCACAACGGTTCCACCCGGAGGAACAGCTCCAAGTTGTACCACCAGATATTTGTAGCCAGACAAATCGATTCCGTTGTTATAGCTCCATCCCCCAAAACCCCACTGACCAGGCACAAACGTATGGGTAGTGGCATTAAAGGTACCCGTGGCGTAAATAGATGGATTGAACAGATCTGCCGTTAACGGAAAATAGGTAGAGCGGACGTTCAAAGTCAAACTTTTCGCACTGCCCATACCGCCCTGATAAGTAACTGTAACCGTTGCATCACCATTGGCTGTTGCAATTAAGAGTCCGTTTTTAATGGATAAAGTTGATGGACTTGAATTTGCATAAGTTGCACTCAGCGTTACATCTTCGGTATGACCGTCTTTGTATACGGCTGTTATTACAAAGCTTTTATTAGTTCCGGTCACCATCGTAATATCAGTTGCATCTGTTTTCAGGTCACTCAGGGTCAATGCATCTTCGCTGTAGCCCACAAAGGACTTATCGAAAAACGCATCCTCAGTAAAATCTTTCTCTGTGGAGAACCAGTCAACATCGACATAACCACCCGTGGCTACCGTGGAATAATTAAAAATCCCGAAACGATTACCGACGAACACCGATAGATTGTACTGCATAATCAAAGACCCTACTTGTGTATAAGTCTTATTATCTGTACTGTAATAAAAATCGGCCTGACTGGTAGCATAATTGGCAACTGTCCGCAGGTAGATTACACTATCGTTTACAGCCGCGCCCAGTTGCTGAGTTTTGGTTCCGGAATTCAGGAAAAGCAAGCGCTTTTGTCCGCTGACCATTTTCACTCCAAGAAAAGCGTACGGATCCTGGAATACGCACAAACCTGCCACGTCACCTTCCGCCATATTTGCTGTATGCAGCTTAACGGTGCCGTATGACAAATTCTGATTGGCCGGAAAGCCCAGAATACGTTGTGTCAGGGTATTTTTCGCTTTTGGAAGGCTATCTGCAACATTTGCCGCATACAAGCGCAAAAATCCCGGACGCTTCACTAACGACCATTTTGAATTATCGGGATTATGATTCCATTCCCACTGAGAAGCCAGCTTGTAATCCCTGAAATTATCATTAGTAGGCAAATTCGTAACTGCATACGACCTGCCGACGTTGGGTTTTTTATACGAAGTAACATCTTTTCCGCTCACCCCGACCATCGGCCAGTTGTCTACCCAGGTTACCGGTTCCAGATTCGGCAAACGCCCATAAGCACCTTTGTCGGCAAAGAGCATTGTCCACCATTCGCCGGTTTGTGTTTGAATCAGAGCTCCCTGATGAATGCGACTGCTGTTGAACACTTCTTTTTCATCGTACGGGCCAAAAATAGACGACGACCGGAATGCCACCTGAGTAGCATAATATCCACCGGTTGTAGAATAGATGTAATAATATCCGTTTATTTTATACAAATGGCTTCCTTCTGTTGCCGCGTTATCAATGCCCGATGGAATATTTCCGAAGGTAATTGCCTGATCTTTCACGACATTAAAATCGGCATCCAGTTGCGCAATATGCAACTTTCCGATGCCATAGACGATATAGATTTTATCGTCATCATCAAAGAAAAGGCCGGCATCATAAAAAGAAGAGGATAGTTTTTTCTTCGTCCACGGACCTGCGGGATTGGTGGCTGTCAGCAAGTAACTACCCTCGTCCAGCGTATTGAAATGAAGGTAGTAAGTGCCTTTATGATATTTCAGGCTGCTCGCCCATTGCCCACGGCTATAACGATTACAGCCATCTAAATTATAGCAATTCGTCGACTCGATTTTGTCCAGAGGATTGCTGCAATATTCCCAGTTCACCAGATCGTACGATTTTAATATGGTGGCTCCCGGGAACTGGTGCATGGTAGTAGTCGACATGTAGTAAACATCCCCCACGCGAATAACATCAGGGTCAGGAAAATCGCCAAAAATAACCGGGTTTTTGAATGTACCGTCGCCGTTATCACTATTGGAAAGGTATGTAAAATCGGGTCGTGGACAATTATTGAGGGCATATTGCTGATACCAGTGAAAACATGACCATGGACATGCCTGCGGATCATTAAGGAAAACAGTATCTTTAGGAGCTGCCACGTGGGTAGAGTCAAATTTTGCCAGCAAATCAGGGCCAGTAAACAGCAGCCAGCTTACATTTCCCGAATCGTCGGTAATCTTTTTGAAATTTGCCCCGAATCCGTTTCCACCCGCCGTTCCGGTACTGTCTTTCCCCCAGGAAGAATTATATTTTGCGGGAGCCCAGTCCATTTCGGTAACAACAATCGGAGCTATGTTGGCCGCAGGTTTCACCTGCGTATCCCATCCTTTCTGAAAATCGGCATAGCCCTGACCGCTGTTAAACCATCCCGGGTACATGTGCACCGCATAGCCGATATTCTTTCCCTCGATAGGATTTACAGCAAACCCCTGATACAAGGCTTGATATCCGAGGCCCGGAACCCAGAGAATATTGTCAGCGCTGGAACGGATGGTATCAACAACTGCCTGAAAATATTTTTTCAGATTATCGAAATGTCCCTGCGAACCGGCGCCGTAGGTGCCATCCGTTCCCTGGATAGTAACCGGTTCGTTAGCCAGCTCAAACATTACATTGGAATTATTTTTTAATTTGGGATGCTGAGCAACATAACCCCAGACTTTAATCAAATACTGATTATAAGCATCTCCGACTGCAATTTTTTCGGGACAGACACCGGGAGGTCGCATAATGACATACAATCCTTTGGATATGGCGTATTCGGCCATCGGAATGAACACGTTATCAAGAGCAGTTTTGAATCGGTCGAAGCTAAATGCGGATATGTCGTTTTCGCCTGTAACAGCAGCACCCGGAGTGTTCGACCAGTATGGATCCATGTGTAGGCGGATGAAATTCATTTTCCAGCCCGCTTTCAACATGTTATCAATCAAACCCTGATTATATTTCAAACATCCGGAGACATCATAATTAGTCCAGATTTTTCCCTGCTCGTTAAACCAGGGAGAATAAGTTTGAGCGAATCCATGCAAATTAACGATATTTCCATGGGTATCTTTCAGATAGCGCCCATCTACGTGCAACCGCGGCATCGGTGACCCCACCCATGCACTGACATGAGAGGTAAAAGCCACAAGCCAGACCAGCAGCAGCAATGATTTCAGGTTCTTGTTTTTCATAGCAAAATATAGGTATTTAAGGTAATAGGTGTATTAGTAAGCCTTGAACTTACGGAGAATTCGTCACGAACTCTTTCTTCGCTCTATCAACTCTTTTCGGCATTCCGATGGTTGCGGAATATTGGTTCGTCTACCGATAGCGAACCTGTTTCATAAGGAAGTCGTCTTGACTTCGGAAGTTATGTAACTTACCGTTTATGTTTACTCATCAACCCCTCCTAACCTCCCCTAAATGGGGAGGAACTCGTCTTTAAAACGAGCAAATTCTATTCATTTTGCAATGTTACAGCCCCCATTTTGGGGGTTGGGGGTCAAAATGAAAAAGTCAAGATGACTTCAAGGAATCAGTCTCCGGTATTTGTTCCTGACTTCTTCAAAAAAAGGCTTCATTCCCTTCTTTTTAGTCCGAAGAGTCTACGTAAAAACGAAAGACTACAAATGAGGCGGTAAAATTCAGAAAAAAAACAGTATCCAAATTCAATTTTTAGACATGAAATTTCTAAAAACAGACAGATATAACGGTCTATCACCGACTTTGGATGAAAAGAGCGGCTCCAACAAGGAAAAGTTTTGTTTCATGAGCATGCGAACATAGAGAAACCTTGCGGCTAAATTGCACACCGAGGAATCGAATCAATGATGATACACAAACACAATAAGTACAACTGTCTTATCAATCCAGATACCCATCAAGTCTTTTAAGTCCGCAAAAACAGAAAGTGGCGGACACAATGCCCGCCACTTTCTTTACAAACTACTGCACCACCACAGAGCAGTAACATTCGACAATACTTTTGCCATACCATAACAATTCCGTCAATCCATTGGAAATGAAATTCTATCAATAACTACTCCGGGATCGACGGCATATATTTTCAACGTATGTTTACCCGGAACAAGTCCTTTCAACTCTACTTTTGCCTGCACATAATTATTCATAATGCCGTTACTCCGGACAGAGCCGTTTTCGTCCTCTTTACCACTCGATCCGAGCACTTCAACCACCTTTGAAATCTGGTTATCAATGCTCACATGCACCCTTAGTTGCATTCCGGGGCAAATTCTAAAAGAGGGCAGAAAGTCAATTAGTACATTATTATCTCCTCCTTTTGTCTGAAAATCATACTCAAGACAAGGTGCTGAATTGTCGCCCACATTCCATGAAGACTCTAAACCGGCAGGTTTTAAAGCCAACGCTTTTCCGGTAGCGCCCAAACCCTGGATCATCTTCCAGTTGGCTTTTCCCGAAGACGATCGGCGATCGGCAGAATTAGCATCCCGCCATTTACGATCGGGATTAGCAGTAACAGCTGAAGTGCTCCATCCCTTTTCGCCCCATGGCCAGCGCACCTGACTATTCCAATCCATCAGACTCTTAGCCGTTTCGGTCTCCTTGCCGGGCATCATGTACTTCCATTTTCCACCCGCAACGTCGTTATTATAGGAAGCAACCTGTTCATCGATATACTGACACAGGCGGACAATCTCCTTTGTTGCAGCAACACTGTCACTGCCCAACTGAATATCCCTGTCGGCCATAAAAATCAACCCCGCTGCACCAAGAACTCTTGCCGAAAATCCAACCATCTCAAAATAGGCATCTTTTGTTTTTCCGTCGATCTGAACAGCTATTTTTGCTTCGTTATCCAAAAGCTGTTGATAGTCGTGTTTCAGTTGTAGCGCCTCTTCCCGCGGCAGAGAGACCGCCCACATACGGTTCATCTCCTCCGGTTTTCGGATAGTGCCCAACCGATAAAATTCACCCAACAAATCGGCTATCGGTTGTCCCTCATTTTCGCCAAACTGCTTTTTAGCGAAGTCGCTTAAAAATTGAGGCTGCGAGTCAATATTTTTCTCGTTTATATTCCATGCAAAACGCGCAAAATAATCCATCCCGATCTCCATCGGTTTAAGATCGCCCACATTGAGAACCCATATCTTTCGCGCATCGTTTTCCCATGCCTTATGCAACTCTTCCCACATCAAGGCCGGAGGTGTCGTATTCATCCACAAATAAGAATGAGGTCCGCCATAATAAGATAAATGCCAGTAAACGCCGGCTCCTCCCGATCGTGTGCGTTCGGCAGCAGCTCCCAATCGACGGATATATCCAAAATTATCGTCTACCCACATAATCGTCACATCATCGGGCACTTTCAGCCCTGCATCATAAAGCGGCAACACCTCTTTGTACGGGACAAAACACTGAGCAACATCGCCCCACTCTTTCGTTACATTTTGATTGATCAAGGCTCTTTGATCGTCAAATACCTGTTGTACAAGATTAATTCTATCTGGAATTCCGACTGGCGGGGTTTCCATCCCCCGATCATGAATTCCTCTGATACCCAATGTCCACACAGCCTCTTCAGATCGGCGTTCCTTTACGCTTTGTGCCCAATATGCATGTATCGTATCACGATTCAGGCTATAATTCCAGGGTCCTTTTGCCTTTTGGTCCCAATGAATATTATTGCACAGCATCGGTTCGCAATGCGACGAACCCGCTACAATCCCATACCGATCGGCCATTGCAACATTTTCGGGCACCAACCCAAACTCCGTACTGCATTCGTGCATCGCCGGCCAGATATAGTTCAACCGAAGCCTGAGCATCAGTTCAAAAACCTTTTCGTAAGTCTTCGGGCCTATATTTCCAAAAGCGGGATCGAATGTCTGCTTTGCCCATTTATACATACCCCAATCTTCATCATTAATAAAGATTCCCCGATATTTTACGGATGGAGAAGCCGATGTATAACTCAGATTTTTAATAGACAACGACGAGCGCTTAACGACCGGCACGTCAGCCCACCAATACCAGGGAGAAACTCCAATGGCTTCCGACACCGAAAAAACGCCATAGGCTGTACCTCTGCGATCGCTACCCGCAATGACCAATGCCTTTTTCACTCCCGGAAAAGGATTCTCTACAGTTTTAATGACAAAACGTTCCCACTGACCGCGTATGGGTGCAACGTCCAGCTTCTTAGCTGTAACCAACTGATTTATCAACCGGTTTTTCTCTACCGTACCGACAATAATCACCTCATCTGCCGGAAACGATTTGTCTGCAGCAATACATTGAGGCTTTTTACCGGTCACCCGTTCAATATCGGAGGCAAGGAGATTTCCCGATTTCTTAACCACTTCATAATCGTTGACATCAAAACAAATCCGTGTGGCTTTTGATCCGGCAACTACAGGAAACGAATTTTTATCCTGAGACTGGTGCAAAACTTCAATCTGAGCCCACAAAAGCTGAGGGAGACACAACACAAACAGTAATATTTTTTTCATACAGACACACTTAAAACATGTATATCAGACAATTAAAAACACAAGTTTTCAACAACACAGCTTCAACGCCGGAATGCAATGTTCCGGTCTTCAAATTTAGGAAAAAACAGACATTCCTGAAAGCTACGTGCAAAACTACTGTCTTTCCATAGCTCATCGGCATCTCCCTGGCTTCTGGTTTGCAGGATGCTTAATGCTGATTACCGCTTCGCCTTCATCCAAGCTATTCAATCTGCCATACCACACTATCAAAAGAATTATATTTAACCAAAAAACTATTTTATGAATTGTTTTTCGTAGTTTTGAAGCTGAATACCAATGAAAAAAGCGATGGGTAGAAGCGGATTAGCACAAATAAAGACTTAACCGTGATTAGAGCAGAGAAAACAACACAGACGCGATAGCCGATATAGGCAAATACTATGAAAAAACAAAATATCAATACAATAGATATTCTGATAGAAAGATTATCGGAAAATTTTTCCAAGGTAAAAAACTTTGATAAACTTCAAGAATCAGAAGAAGGACGAAAAATATTCGATTTTATTATTAAATCCATATCTGATATGGAAAATTTTCAATCGCTTTTTCTAAATTATTATATTCCAGCTTCCAATAAATCAATAGTAGAAAGTTGGAATCAAGTTAGGAGTTCGAAATACAAGCATTTAATGAATGTTTCAAGAGAAGATCTAAAAGATAATTTATACGAAACCATTAGGCTTGGATATATTGGACTGTTTCATAAATATGAATCATATCTAAAAGCTTTAGTTGACGCTGTAAATTTTTTATTTCGAGAGTTGAATGAAGAAAATAATCTTTTAAGTATTGAAGATTACTGCAAAAAAGAATTTCATGTCAATATCTATAAATCACATGATCTATTTTTAATCACAAAAAGAATTAATTATATTTCAAATTGCATCAAACATTGGGATGGTTACCCAATAAAAGAACCAATTCACCCTAATTTTAGATATTGTAGAACTGATAGAAAAATAGAAATTGAGAAAGAAGCTTTCAAAATGGATATTGATTTATTAAAAACGCATTGTCAGTTTTTAATGACGCAAATAATAATGATTGGATTTAAACAATATTTCGAACTCAATGATGAGATAATCAAAAAAAGTTTGACCCCTGAAGCATTAAAGGATCTTGATACTAATAAAAAAATGGGGCAAATTAAAGATAGTATCAATATTATATTATCAGATTTTATTCAATAACTAGCATCTAATTCATAACTCCGCGCCAGCGCGATTACATCGCGTGGGCAAACCATGTAGCTGAGAAACAAAACAACCTGAAAGAAAAAATATATGACAGGAATAGTTCATTTTGAGACATTTTTATTGGCTGGTATGTTATTAAACTTAACACCAGGTAATGACACCATTTTCATCTTGACAAAAAGTATCGGACAAGGAAAAAAAGCTGGAATTATTTCAACTTTAGGAATTGCGACAGGAAGCGTTGGGCATACTATTCTTGCTGCATTTGGACTTTCCATAATTATTACGAAATCAATAATGCTCTTCAACATTATTAAATATCTTGGAGCTGCATATCTGTTTTATATAGGCTATAAAATGCTCACAAACAGAGCTCAACTTAATACTAACGGAATAATTGAGACAAAATCAGTCGACTACCTGAAGATTTACAGAGACGGCTTCTTTACTAACATTTTAAACCCTAAAGTTGCACTTTTTTTCATTGCATTTCTTCCTCAATTTATAGACCCTACATTTAGCAATACAGCTTTCCCATTTCTTCTGCTTGGCACAACATTTATAACAACAGGAACAATTTGGTGTTTGATTTTAGCGGTATTCGCCTCCAGTATTTTTGCAAAATTGAAAAACAACAAAAAAGTTTCGACTTACATAAACAAGATTTGTGGACTAACAATGATTGGACTTGGGATAAAAGTCGCATTGATTGACAGGAAATAAAACTCTCCGGCTAGCGCAAATCTCCTTCTCTGTGCTATAAATTGTTCCATTAACCATGCCCCGTTACAATCCCGAAATACATCATCGCCGTTCCATCCGGTTGAAAGGATGCGATTATTCGCAGGCCGGATTGTATTTTATCACGATATGCGTACAGGATAGAATATGTTTGTTCGGCAAGGTGGTAAACGGTAAAATGGAATTAAACGAGGCGGGTAAAATCGCCGTTAGTTGTTGGTTGGAAATTCCCGCCCATTTTCCAAACGCAACGTTGCACGAATACGTGGTAATGCCCAACCACATTCACGGCATCATCGAATTATCCGGAACGTCCGTAGGGGCGAAAAACATTTCGCCCGAAATTGGGACGGAAAACGAAACGGTCAGGATAGGGGCGAAAGATTTTTCGCCCATTTATCGCGAAACCGGCACGCCGGATAATAAGGCGAAAAATTTTTCGCCCCAACGGCCGGAACCGTCGAAATCCGAATCGTCGAGACCGCGCGGAACATCACAAACCATCGGGTCGGTAGTACGAGGATTCAAAATCGGGGTAACAAAATGGCTGCGCCAAAATTCGAACGTACACCACGTTTGGCAGCGCGATTATTACGAACACATTATCCGCGACGAATTGTCGTACATCCGCATTGCCCGTTACATCAACGATAATCCCGCGAAATGGCAGGGCGATAAATTCTATGGCGTCTGAAATAACCAATGGTTCGTAATGGTGATCAACCATTCATAAATATATTCTGTCGTTATTTTCAGTTTTGTTTCGTCTTCCCCCTAAAAACGCCCATCCAAACCCATCTATTTTTTATAAAAAACTCACATAATTAATAATTTTGGTAAATTTATACTGTTTCATGGGATTTCCGGTATTAATTTTGCAGTCTGAAATCACCTTATTACAACCAAGACATTTTCAATGGATCAAGTAAAATTTGTCGCTGAATATGCCGCCCACCTAATGGGCTGTGGCATACACACTTCCAGAGTGATCCGGAATACAAAGCGATTGGGCGACGCGCTGAATTTTGATGTCAATATCAGCGTATTCCAAAAGAGTATTATTCTGACTATTCAAAAAAACGAAACTCAACAGATCTTTAGTGAAGTAATTGAGATTCCGGCGCTACCCATTAGTTTTGAGCACAACGCTGAACTCAGCGGCCTGAGCTGGGAAGCAGTGGACCGAAAACTCTCTTTCGAGGAGATCAAGGCAAAATACGACAAAATTGTTTCTGCACCAAGGATGAACCAGTGGCTGGTATTACTGCTTGTCGGACTGGCCAACGCCTCTTTCTGTCGCTTGTTCGGTGGCGACTGGCTTTCGATGTTCATTGTCTGCATTGCCACGTTTGCAGGCTTCTACACCCGACTGTTTCTTCAGGCGCGCAAGATAAACCATTACATCATCTTTATCGTTTCGGCCTTTATCGCCTCCATGCTGTCGTCGACGGCTCTGCTTTTCAACACCACTTCCGACATTGCACTTGCCACCAGCGTGTTGTATCTCATTCCGGGCGTTCCCCTCATCAACGGCGTGATTGATATTATTGAAGGGCATACACTGACCGGTATCAGCCGTCTTACGAATGCCTTTTTGCTGATTATCTGTATTGCCATCGGCCTTTCTTTCACATTGTTCCTCTTTACAAACCGCTTAGTATGATACTATTCGATATACTCTCCGACGGATTATTCGGTGCGATCGCTGCCATCGGTTTCGGCGCCATCTCCAATCCCCCGAAACGGGCTTTTAAGTTTATTGCACTACTGGGCGCTATCGGTCATGCCTGCCGCTTTTGCCTGATGACTTACCTGCATGTCGATATTGCTTCGGCTTCGCTGGTCAGCGGATTGATTATCGGCTTCGGCAGCCTGTGGCTCGGCAAACCGATCTATTGTCCCACCACGGTAATTTTCATTCCAGCGCTGTTGCCCATGATTCCGGGTAAATATGCCTATAACACCATTTTTTCTCAGATCATGTTTTTGCAAAATATTAATCAACCCGATTTAAAGGCAAAATATATGGAAATGTTTTTCTCAAATGGGATGGTTACCATCACGGTTATCTTTTTGCTGGCCATCGGAGCCACCCTTCCAATGTTCATTTTCCACTCCCGTTCGCATTCATTGACCCGAAGGGCATATAAATAACAGTCAGGTTATTCTACAAGTTATCAGACCAAAAAATCAAAGGATTGCCTCCTCAATGGAAGCAATCCTTTTTCGTTGCATCAGATTTTCCGACCGATATAGAATACGTAACCATAATAGGCTTTGTATTTACGATACAGTTCCGCTTCGTGCCGCTGATAGGCAACCAACTCTTCGGCTGTAGTATTACCGGCATATTTTTTCAGAAATTCATCCTGCACGGCAGCCTGTTTTACGTAAAAATGATCTGTCCAGCAGGTTTCGGGCAGGATAAATGTTGCCACAGGCATGTATCCAGCCTTCTGCATCTGAGCTGTCTTCACCGCAATGGTATCGATTTCGGGATATGCGTTCTTCCAGAAAGCGTTGATCTCTTCAGGGCGTTCGTGGTAAACCACGATGCCTCGGTAACGGCCAGATAACCGCCAGTTTTAAGGAAACGACGCCATTCGTTCACGCCCCGTTCGAAACCAATATTATAAATGGCGCCTTCCGACCAGATCAGATCCAGTTCTTCATCCTGAAAAGGCAGATTCTCCATCGAACCGACTATCCCCTTCACACGCTGTTGTAATTTCAGCGCTGCCGCGTTGGCATTGAAGAGGTCTACAAAGTGCAGAAAGAGGTCGATGCCGGTAATCTCTCCGGGAGCATACTGCGCCAGCACCATTGTCTGGCCTCCCGTTCCGCAACCGATATCGGCAATGCGCGAATGTTCGGTCAGGTTATCGACAAAACTCAACGCTTTCAGGGTCACTTCGGGACTGCCCGGCCCCTGACGGTCAATACTCGCAAAATATTCACAGATTAAATTAAAGTCGAAGTCGTGAATTGAACTATTTTCGTTACTCATGATGTTTAAATGATTTGAATGACTGCAACAACGGTAGAAATGAACAGGTTCATCTCATTCCGGCAGTCAGGTTGTTAAATAAAAGATACGATAAAGTTTCCCGGTCAGGAAAGAGTCCGGGAGAATTCGAGGGGATAACCGCAGAGTTTCAGTCCGGGGTTATTTACTTTACAATGTCCGTAGTAGATTTAAACATCCAACGATTTTAGTAATGCAAAGATAAGGATTTTATGAACAATTATTTCCGAATCGGCCTGAAAATTAAGCACCAATATGTAATACTGCTGATTCATAACCCCGACTTTTAAGTCGGGGATAATACTATATCAAAGATGATTGGCTTTAGCCATAACTTTTATTCATCCAGTATTTCATCAGTCTGTTTTCATGGCTAAAGCCGGAAAGCACTCAATTCCAAGCCTGCTCCGCCCTAAAGTGGCGGAGTTATAATAATCAGCCTTATACAAAAAAGCCCGTCGTTACTCTTCATGAGCAAGCGACGGGCTTTTACGTCGAGCAAGACGATTATTCGTTGTCAAACGCTTTCAGATCTTTATAACTTTTTATCAATGAGTCGATATCCTTCATTTTTTTGAAGAAAAGCAATAAACCAATGCTTAAACCAATACAGGCTCCCACTACCACCCCTGTGATGGCCGCGGTGTTATTCAGGTTTTTATCGAGCACCACCAACAGCACAAACAGCGGCACAATCAGTATAAGTCCCACCACAGTTCGCATTCGGGTAATTACCTTGTAACGGATCGCCTTTTGAAGTAGCTCTGCTGTTGAGCAGGTATCAATTTGCATCCGGTTCAGTAAATAAATTTTATACACCTGCCATAATCCGCACAATACAAACACCGAGGACAGGATGATAATTGAGGATAAGGCATAAAAACCGGAAAACCAGGTCACCACAGTAAAGCCTGTAAAGAAAATACACAGAATAAGGAAAGCCACTTCGAAACGCATCAATTTATCCTTCGCCGATTGATGACGCGTATTCAACATTTCATTAATTAATCGTTTGTTCAGCACCTCTGTTTTTTCGAGACGCTGGTTCAGTTCGCTCCATGATTTTTTTATTTCGTCAAGTTCCATAATAGTTGTTTGTTAATGATTCGACATTTGAGACAGCTTCTCTTTGATACGGTTGATGCGCACACCAACATTATTGCGGGTAATCCCTACGATTTGAGCAATTTCATCATACGAACGCTCTTCGAGATAGAGCAATACAATTGCCTTTTCAATTTCGTTCAGGCGGTTAATCAGCGTGTAGAGTTCCTTGATTTGCGAGGTATCGATAGAGTCATCGTACACAATCAGATCCTCCGACAAAGCCGTAGTTTTGGGCCTCGATCCTGATTTGCGCATAAACGTCACGCAGGTATTCAGAGCAATACGATATATCCAGGTCTGCACCTTGCAATCGCCCCGAAACGTCGGGTACCCCTTCCATAAATTGATGATCACCTCCTGAAAAAGATCCTGCGGAGTATCGGCTTCGTTGGCGTACATATAGCAAAACTTGTATATCAACGCTTTGTTTTGCTCAATCAGTGACACAAAATATTGTTGTTGATCTTCCATTCAAATAATAGTTGTTTTTAATGAGTTGATCCGTTGGATTCGAGCTGGCCCGGCTACGAACTCCGGCACGGTTGCATGCATGCTAACTCTTGTGTTTGTTCTATTAGTCGCATAAACGACTGTAATATTACAGCTTTTCGGAAAATAATTAACATAAACCAGAATCTTCTTTCTCTGTCGTTATGTATCTAATTAAAAATCATGAAATAACGGTCGAAACCTTTATCGTTCGGGTTACGCAAAAAATGCTGCAAAAGACTCTCTCTTGCAGCATTCAAATCCAATCAATCAACTTATTTTCTTACATGACTCGTTTTACAACGCCATCATTGTATTCGAAATAGAGGGGAACGCCGGTCGGAATTTCTAGTTTCAGTACTTCTTCTTCCGACAGCCCGTCGATGTGCATCACAATCGAACGCAAACTGTTACCATGCGCCGATACCAACACATTTTTCCCGGCTTGCAACTGCGGTAGAATTGTGTCGGTAAAAAACGGAATGGTTCGTTCTGCCGTATCTTTCAAACACTCACCGTCAGGAGGAGCCACATCGTAACTGCGCCGCCAGATATGCACCTGTTCTTCGCCGTACACCTCCGCTGTTTCGGCTTTGTTCTTTCCCTGAAGTTCTCCGTAATACCGTTCGTTCAGGTGCCAATCGCGATACACCGGAATCACGTTCCTGCTCATGGCATCGTTGTAAATAGTAGTCCATTCAGCCATTTTTCCTTCGGTATGAATCACCACCGGAGTCTTCTGGCTATTGTTGGCCGCCATGGCGATCATGGCCGTTTCGATGGCGCGTATCTGCACCGAAGTAAATATCACATCGAATTCGATGCCGGCAATCTGTTCTCCGGCTTTCAATGCTTCGCCCACACCTTCGCGGGAGAGAGGCACGTCCACCCATCCCGTAAATACATTCTTTTTGTTCCAGACCGACTGTCCGTGACGTATCAATATCAGTTTTGACATAATATTCTCAGTTTTCATGTTGAACATTTTGATTCCGAAAGTTACAACATCAAAAAGGGCTTGTCAAGAGAAAAGTGAACCCGAACGAGGGAAGCAATTTCAGGGCTTTTCCCGGACATTTCGGTAAGGTGTCGCAATAAAAGTTACATAAATGTAGCTACGGCAACTCATCACTCCAATGTACCATGCTAGTTATTAATAAATTGAATTACTGGCACACTTTTTATTACACAAACTAATGAAGAACAAGTTATCACGCGGCAACAAATAAGATGAACAACGAATCGACCGAAATATTGACCCTGATAAAGATCAGCAGCTTTGAAAATACTCCCTTCTATATTTTCATGAACGAAGAGGGAGAATTCCGTTCGCTGGAAGCCAACAAATCTGCGCTAATGCTCGAACCCGGAGCGATAGTCAAAGCCAGCATTCGTAAAAAAGGGTGCGCCGGCAGAGAAATTACCGCACTTTGTTCTCTACCGTAATCAAGCACTTCTTCTCCGGAATTACACCTTTAAGATGTTGATAAGGGGCTTCCGCCCCTGTGCCCCCGACTTCCTTTTTGTCTTAAAACAAAAAGGAAGCAAAAAATTCAAGGCTATGCCCGCTTCGCTCAAAAAACCGACGTTCGCCAAGCTAAATCGCCCAAACTCACTCCTTCCTTGCGTCAGGAGTTTCAAACAGTGGGCAATTTTACGCTTGCCTCTCTTGTTTTTTGGCTCACCGGACAAGGCCGTTCCTAATCTGGCGTGGCATTATTAGCATATTTTGTATCTGTTTTTTCCAAACTTCTTAAATGCGTAATCCCTGCACTTCTTCTCTTTTGGCTTGCATAGTTCCTCATCTCTGCCTATCTTTGCAAACCGATGATGAAATTGCTGGCTTACATATTATCCATTTATGTTGTACTGCTGACGCTGATGCCCTGCGTGGATCTGCCACAGGACAACCGTCTGCATCAACAGGAAATGACTACTCAAACCGGCAGCACTCATCAGGATTGTCTGGATGTGTGTTCTCCTTTCTGTACCTGCAATTGTTGCTCCGTTCCGGTGGTATGCGTTGCTGCAAAAACCGAAATAAAAGGTGCAATGGCGGAACCTCGCAGATTCTCGAGCTATCTTCCGGCATCCGAATTCAACCTCTACTGTTCGATCTGGCAACCTCCCAAGCTGGGTTAATCACTTTCCTTTTTTAATTCCGGATTCTTCCGGAAACTCCTTTTGTATCCACAAGTCATTTGCGAATACAATTTCCCAACATCTGTAACCGAACGGTAATGCGGCATTATGTCCGTCATTATTCCGTTACTCATTACCCGTTCCTAACATTATGATCGAACGCATTATCCAATTTTCAATCAAAAACAAATTCATCGTGGGGCTGTTTGTGTTGGCTCTTATCGGCTGGGGAACCTACTCCCTCACCCGACTGCCCATCGATGCAATACCTGATATCACCAACAATCAGGTACAGATCATCTCCTTAGCTCCATCGTTGGCGGTACAGGAGGTGGAGAGTTCCATCACGGCGCCCATCGAGGTGGCCGTTGCTAATATTCCCGACATCGTGGAGTTGCGCTCCATTTCGCGACTCGGATTGTCGGTGGTTACCGTTGTTTTTAAAGACAACACCGACATTTACTGGGCACGTCAGCAACTATCCGAACGCCTAAAGGAGGCCGAAGAGGCAATTCCTCCCGGCGTGGCAAAAACCGAACTGGCTCCGATATCTTCGGGCCTGGGTGAAATTTATCAGTATCGACTTGCCGTAACTGCCGGATTTGAACAGAAATATTCGCCAATGGAGTTACGCACCCTTCAGGATTGGGTGGTACGGCGCGAAATGCTCGGAACGCCCGGCGTGGCCGACATCAACAGTTACGGCGGCTATGTAAAACAATACGAAGTGGCCGTCAACCCCGAACGTTTACGGGGCATGAACCTCACGCTGACCGACATTTTCACGGCACTCGAAAAGAACAACGAAAACACCGGCAGCGCCTATATCGACAAAAAACCGAGCGCTTACTTTATTCGTGGAATCGGCTTGGTGAAATCACTGGACGATATCGGAAAGATTGTGGTAAAGACCACCGCTTCAGGCATTCCGGTATTAATCCGCGATGTGGCAACCGTCCAATACGGCAGCGCAACCCGTTACGGCGCTTTAGTCATCGACAACTCGGAAGCCGTGGGCGGCGTGGTGATGATGCTGAAGGGAGCCAATGCCAACGAGGTAATCAAAAACGTGGAAACCCGCATTGCCGAAATACAAAAATCATTGCCTCAGGGGGTAAAAATCGAACCGTTTCTCAACCGTTCCGATCTGGTGGGACGTGCCATCGGTACCGTTTCGCGCAACCTGATGGAAGGTGCGCTGGTGGTGATCTTTATTCTGGTGCTCTTCCTCGGCAACCTTCGCGGCGGCCTGATTGTGGCTTCGGTTATTCCGCTCTCCATGCTCTTTGCCATTTCGCTGATGAATCTCTTCGGGGTATCTGGCAATTTGATGAGCCTCGGCGCTATCGACTTCGGGCTGATTGTAGACGGAGCCGTGATCATCGTGGAAAGCGTCGTTCACCGCATTACACAGAGCAAAACGCATCATCAGGGCATTACACGTTTGTCGCAACAACAGATGGACGAAAACGTATTCGAATCAGCCAAACGGATGATGAGTTCGGCCACCTTCGGACAGGTCATCATCCTCATCGTTTACCTGCCCATTATGGCATTGGTAGGCATCGAAGGCAAAATGTTCCGTCCCATGGCGCAGGTGGTTGCCTTTGCACTGATAGGAGCCGCGATCCTTTCGCTCACCTACGTTCCGATGATTTCGGCGCTCTTCCTCAATAAAAATACGGAGCACAAACGAAACTTCTCAGACCGCATGATGGAGAAACTGCACGAATGGTTTACTCCGGTCATTCATTGGGC
This sequence comes from Paludibacter sp., assembly GCF_009712605.1. Taxonomy (GTDB): domain Bacteria; phylum Bacteroidota; class Bacteroidia; order Bacteroidales; family Paludibacteraceae; genus Microbacter. The sequence goes on from NZ_WASO01000009.1 coordinate 34,497, forward strand.
TTTGAATCACAAAAAGAGCGTGATCGGGGGAGCTGTCGGAGCTTTCATCGTATCACTCTTCTTCTTTACCCGTTTGGGTGGCGAATTTATTCCACAACTCGAAGAGGGCGATTTGGCAGCCGGAGTCATCACGCTTCAGGGAGGTTCGCTGTCGAACACTATCGACATGGTAGAAAAAGCGAACAAAATTCTATTGACCAATTTTCCGGAAGTGAAACATGCAGTCTGCAAGATCGGAGCCGGAGAAATTCCAACCGATCCGACTCCCATGGAAACCGGCGATTACATTATCACACTGAAAGACAAAAACGAGTGGACATCGGCCAAAACCCGCGAAGAGTTGGTGGAAAAGATGCAGGAAGCGTTGATTCCGCTAGCCGGAGTAAAATTTGAGTTTCAGCAACCTATCCAGATGCGTTTCAACGAACTGCTTTCCGGATCAAAACAGGACATTGCCATCAAACTTTTCGGCGACAACCTCGATGTGCTCGCACAGAAAGCTTCCTCAATTGAACAAATAATCAAAAGCGTGGAGGGTGTGGAAGATATCAATGTGGAGAAAGTTACCGGATTAGCGCAGGTTCAGGTAAAGTACAACCGCGACCGCCTGGCGCAATACGGTTTGTCGATTGAAGAAGCTAACCGCATTTTACGCGTGGCATTTGCCGGCAGTCAGGCAGGCGTAGTGTTCGACGAAGAAAAACGTTTTGCGCTGGTAGTTCGTCTCGAAAAGGATTACCGCCAAAGTCTCGAAGATGTCAAAAATATTTCCGTTGCCCTGCCCGGAGGAGGACAAATTCCTTTTGAACAACTGGGCGAAATATCGATTCAGTTGGGACCGGCGCAGGTATCGCGCGAAAATACCAAACGCCGCATCACCATCGGATTCAACGTGCGCAACCGCGACATCGGCAGCGTTATCAACGAAGCGAACCACAAAATCGACCAACAGATCAAACTGCCGACCGGTTATTACGTTTCGTATGGCGGACAGTTCAAAAATCTGGAAGCAGCCAGCAACCGACTGGCGATTGCCGTTCCGATAGCGCTTTTACTGATTTTCGTGTTACTTTACTTCACCTTCCATTCGGTAAAACAGAGCCTGCTCATCTATTCTGCTGTTCCGATGGCTGCCATCGGCGGAATTATTGCGCTTTGGTTGCGTGGAATGAATTTCTCCATCTCGGCCGGAGTAGGATTTATCGCCCTCTTCGGGGTAGCAGTTCTGAACGGCATCGTGCTGATAGCAGAGTTCAACCGACTGGAGAAAGCCGGTTACACCGACATCACCGAACGGGTGATTAAAGGATTGCAAACCCGGTTACGCCCAGTATTGATGACGGCTGCCGTCGCCTCCATGGGTTTCCTACCAATGGCGTTGTCGACCTCAGCGGGAGCCGAAGTGCAAAAGCCCCTGGCGACCGTAGTCATCGGCGGACTTATCACTGCTACAATGCTAACTTTGATTATTCTACCTGTGCTCTACATCATTTTTTCGACGAGGAAATTTTCGTTTTTCAAAAGGAAGAAAAAAGCCGCTGCACTTGTAACAATAGGATTCTGTATGATATTTTCCGGTCAGCTTCAGGCGCAAACGCCCCGAAAAATCACACTGGATCAGGCAATTCAACTGGCGCTCGATAGCAATCTCTCGGTACGCTCTTCGGCTTACTCCGTCGATGTGCAAAAGGCAATGAAAAGTGGGGCATGGGATTTACCCAAAACCAGCATCGAAGGGCAATACGGACAGATGAATTCCTACCGAAAGGACAACAGTTTCACGGTAAGCCAGTCGTTCGCCTTTCCGGGACTTTATATCAACCAAAACAAGTTGGCAAAAGCAAATATCAAAAGCAGCGAATGGCAATTGAAAAGTACCCGTTTGCAGATTGCTACAGAAGTAAAGCAGCTTTATCAACAACTGATCTATCTCGACGCAAAGCTGAAATTGCAAAGCTATCAGGATAGTCTTTACGGCAATTTCTCCAAAGCAGCTGAACTGCGCTCAAATACCGGAGAGACCAACCGACTGGAGATGATCTCAGCACATTCGCAAAATATGGAGATTCAAAATCAACTGAAGCAGACACGTGCCGACATAGACATTGCCACTCAAAAATTGACTCTGATGCTGAATATTAACACGCCAGTCGCTCCGTCCGACGCGGTTTTGAAACGACTGGAATGGTTACCGACTTCGAACGAAAATGCCATTATTGATAATCCTTCGCTCGGCATTACGGCACAGCAGGTAGAAGTCTCCCGTTTGGAGAAAGCCGTTGAGAAAAGCAAGTTGATGCCCGACTTTTCGATCGGTTATTTCAGTCAGACAATGCTTGGCACACAGGATGTGAACGGTACGCAACGTAATTACACTGTGGCCAATCGTTTTACGGCAATTCAGGCGGGGATCTCCATTCCCCTTTGGTTTGTGCCCGGCAATGCAAGGGTAAAAGCAGCCCGTTTCAAAGAGAAAGAGGCGCAAGCTACACACGAAGCCTGGGCGAAATCGCTGACCGGCAACTACCGATCATTATTGCTTAAACTGGAGAAAGATCGCAACAGCGTAGATTACTACGAGAAACAGGCCATTCCGGAAGCAGATCTGATTATCAAACAATCTACGCAAAGCTATCGAGCCGGAGCCATGGATTATCTCGACTATCTTCAAAGTCTCGGCAGGGCGCTAAGCATCAAACAGAATTATCTGGAGGCGTTGAATGAATACAATCAAACGGTAATTGCCATCGAAGCCATTACCGGGAAAATAAAATAACACGTGAACATCTTTAGTTTGCCTGCGGCAGGCCTTACTTTTTGGCGCAAAAAGTAAGCAAAAACATTGACGGAAAGAACTCGTTCGCTCGGCCATGAAACATTTTCTCATTACAAAACGTCTGTTACTGGCCTACTCACTCAAACAGCTTTCCGTCGGTTTGGTATTCTTGTTTGTCCCTTCGGGTCTGATTTAGCAATGATTATGACAATACTCCTGTTCTATTATTATAAAACTTGCTTATGCAGATTCAAATGGCCTTGTCCGGTGAGCCAAAAAACAAGTGAAGCGACGCAAAAATCGTCCTTGTTTGATGTTATCGACGATAGGAGATAACGAGTTTGGACGATTTACGTCGTTGAACGCCCGTTTTTTGAGCAAAGCGGGCATAGCCTTGACCTTTTTGTTTACTTTTTGTGTCAAGACAAAAAGTAAAAGGATAAATAAGACTCAGTTTACACACGAATTTAATCATGTCATATTTCACTAAACTATCTAATTTACAGACTATTAACAGCCTGAAAAAGTTAAATTAATTAACCAAAACTCATATACACTTATGCAACGATATAAATTTCTATTTATTACAGCCATTTACTCCATTGCCCTGATTATTTCATCGTGCAGCGGAGGTAAAAAAGAGGCAAACGCCAAAGAAGCGGAAAACCTGCCTGAAGATATTGTGGAGATGCGAGACGATCAGATCAAACTGGCTGGCATCGAAACCGGTTTAATTGAAGAACGCACTATGAGCGGAACCCTGAAAGTAAGCGGAACCATTACCGCATCGCCGCAGGATATGGCATCGGTAAGTATGCCCATGGGGGGGTTCGTCAAATCTACTTCGCTTCTGCCGGGAAGTTCCGTCCGGAAAGGTCAGGTACTCGCGATTATAGAAAACCCGGAATTTATCGATATTCAGCAAAACTATCTCGAAGTGAAAAGCAAACTGGAATATACTGAAGCGGAATACAAACGGCAATCGGAACTCTACAAAAACGATGTGGCTTCGAAGAAAAACATTCAGTTGGCAACCTCCGAATTCAAAGCACTGAAAGCCCAGCAACGGGCACTGGAACAAAAGCTTTTGCTGATTGGAATCAATCCTTCACGATTAAGTGACGACCGCATCAGCCGTTCGGTAGCACTCACCTCGCCCATCTCGGGGTATGTAAAAACAGTCAATGTCTCTATCGGAAAATCGGTTGCTGCTACCGACGTACTGTTCGAAATTGTAAACACCGGCCATCTCTTGCTCGAACTGACGCTGTTTGAAAAAGATGCCGACAAGGTAAAAGTTGGCGAAACCATCCATTTCTACATCAACAATGAGACCGAACAACACGATGCGAAGGTGTACCAAACCTCTAAGTCGGTCGGTAGTGACCGGAGTCTGAAAGTATATGCTTCCATACAAGGCGAATGCAAAAATGTTCTTCCCGGCATGTATGCCAATGCACTTGTGAAAGCGACTGGAAGTAAGGTAACAGCCGTACCTTCGGATGCTGTGGTCAGCTTCGACGACAAAGACTATATTTTCGTATTTGACCGCAACAAAACAGAGAATGGACGAGCCTTCTGCGAATACCGTATGGTTCAGGTGCACAAAGGCGTTTCGGATGATGGATTTATCGAAATTGTGTTGCCAAAGCAAATCGATCCAACCAAAGTAAAAGTGGTAACGAAAGGAGCTTACAATCTGTTGGCGGCAAAGAAAAATGCAGGAGAGATGAGCTGTTAACGAATTCGTAGCAACAAACCCGTACATTTGTAGACCTTAAACAAACAACGTTATGCGAATACTATTATTTATTGTCGGACTAATATTTATTTCTTTACAAACCAAAGCTTTGACTCCCGATATTATCAAAGACGGCGATGTAAAAGGAATCTATGCCACCTTGTCCGACTTTCGACACAATACGCCCTATTTAATTGACGGAAAGCATAGTGGAGACAAAGTCAAACTCAATCAGTTTTTCTTTTCGTCTACGATCAATTGTATGGAAGACGGTCAATCGAAGCTCTTTTACAAAGATTCTATCTTTGCCATTACATTGAAAGACGGGAGGAATTTCCGCTTTATCAACCGCGAGCCCTATTTGATCGCCGACACTTCCTGTCTTTATATTTACTCCAGAAGAACGATTGTCAGTGAGCGCAAACAGGAAGGACCGCACACCCGTACGATCAATAAAGTCGTGACCGGATATTTCTTCTCGACCGGTAATCATTCTTCCGTGATTCCATTGTCAATAATCAATCTCAGGACTCACTTGAACATAAGCAAAACTGCATTCGATCGTTTGGATAAAGAGTTTATAACCGACGAAGCGCTGACCAAAACCAACAAACAAACCGGTAGGTTCCGCATCAATGAGTTGCTTTTAACCGGAAAGAAATAGTCAAGACGACAAATTCAATTGAGTGTAATAGCCAACCAGACTGTTTTAGAGCAGCACGGTTGGCTATTTCTTTTTACATGAGTATCTGATTGTTTGCCTTTTGGTTTGAAAAACCTTATTTTCATAACCGCAAATCTATAGCATGTAAAAAGACAAACCTTAGCCAATGCGACCTAAAAAGTCGGAGAAGGCTCACAATTATACATTTCTGAAAGGGGCGTTAGCCCTATTTTCTTGGTAGATGATCTCGCTGAGAACAAAAAGAGGGGTGTAGCCCTGACGTCTGAATGCAGTATAAAATTTTGATATGAAAGACATCAGAGCTACGCTCCTTCGGTATCATGCAATATCAGGTCTACCTAGAAAATAGGGCTACGCCCCTATAATTTGCTTTAATGAACATCAGGAAGTTTGGTTTAAAAAACACAATTTTACAGTCGTGGAGTGACTTGTGCGTAAAAACAAAACCCACCAATTATAACATAACCTGCAATCAACAAACCATTAAGAAATTAAGATTGTTAAGGAAGTTTCTTCATGCTCCTTATTGCCTTAATGGTTTTGTTTGATAGCACAAATGACAGATATAAAATCACAAAATCATTCCAGATATGCTATATTTGAAACATTTATAAGACATTATGTCCACCTGCAAAAACACATTACTGGCAGTTGTCTGTTTTTTGTCTCTTCAATTTACAGACAATCTATTCGGAACAGTCTATTACGTTTCAAAGTCCGGAAATGACGCCTTTAGCGGTTTTGCCGCTCAAAACAAAACCACCCCAAAACAAACTATTGCAGCCGGCATCCGTTGTTTATCAGCAGGAGATACACTTTACATACGTGAAGGAATTTACAACGAAGCAATCAACGAATACAGGATAAAATTTCCAGGTGGCAGTTCATGGCAAAAGGCAGTCACCATTGCAGGCTATCCCGGAGAGAAGATTATTATCCAGCCCAGGACTGGTGAATCGGAAGTACTGCGATTGATGGGATCTTCCGGCGGAACATGCTATGTGGTATTTGATAATCTGATTTTAGATGGAATTAATATCACGTCCAACATTGTGAAGATAACCTACACAGGAACCAATCCAAACAACACGGCTCACCATATCAGAATACAAAATTGTGAACTTAAACATGCCAAAACCAATGGCATATTTGTCGATGCGGAATCCGATCATAATGAATTTATCAACTTAAAAATACACGATAACGGAACCTCTGATTTCGATCATGGTATGTATATCACAGGCAGCAACAACCTGATTGAAAAATGTGAGATTTACCGGAATGCCGGTTGGGGAATCCATATTTACACGGAACATAAGCCCGCAAGAGCCAATTACAATATTGTTCGGCGCAACAATATTCATAACAATGCACGAGCAGGAAACCGTGGTTTTGGAATTATCGTTTCGTCAGGCACAGAAAATACCGTCTATAACAATCTGATATGGAGCAATAACGGTGGCATTCAGATTGATTATCATGCAGTCAACGCCAGCATTTACAACAACACCATCTGGTCGAATAACAACGGTAAAACTCACGAGTCAGGAATCAAAGCTGGAGCCGGAAGCATCAATGCAAGAATCGTGAATAATATTTCCTGGGACCACAAGGCAGGCAACATCTTTAATGCCGGAATAAATACATATCTCTCCAATAATCTCACCGACAAATCTCCTCTGTTTTTAAATAGTTCTACATTAGATTTTCGCCTTCAAAAAGAATCTCCGGCCATCAATGCAGGCAAAAATCTTTTTCCCCTGATAACTGACGATTATAACGGGATTCGTCGCCCGCAAGATTCCGCGTATGATATTGGTGCTTTCGAATACAGAACTCGCAAATAAGACGTAACGTCATACCGTAAACGCCTCAACAGTTCTGCAATAGCCAACAAATTATATTTCGTTTTCATTTCTATTGTTTATTTTAAATAATTAACGGCACATCCCTTGCTTTTAGTTGCAATTGTTTATACCTTCGTAACAGATATATTAACTCTTATTGTATAATATGCGAACCATAAAGATGGTTTAAAAAATTTATCCCGGACACGTCGTAAGACCTAATGTACATGCCACAACTGTGATTCAGAAACCAAGTAAGATATTGTGGTATTGATGATCTAAAGAGAAAGTAGTTCGTATCGCTAAAGAGAAATACGGGAGGTGTCTATGCTCAAAAAGACACATAAATTTTGGGATGTTATTGTACATCGTATAGTAAGTTCCAAATACGTCAGCAGATGGACTATTCTGGGAATTGACCTTATATTATCCGTTATTTCTCTTGTTTGGTGCTATCTATTCGACTCAAGCCTGCATTTCAACGATGCCGTCTCTCTCCCCAAAGTCGAATATCTTATTATTGGCAGCCTCTTTATTTGCCCCTGGTATTTTCTATTCTTCAAAACTCATACAGGAATTATCCGTTACTCTTCCTATCACGAAGTCGGGAGAGTGTTAGTTGCCGTTGTATCCATCAACCTCACCTATTACATTGTCGGCTTACTCAGCGGATATGGTTATTCTGCCATGTTCATCTCTTTGATTGTAAAAAACACCACTCTCAACTTTATCATTCTCATCGCCTTCCGGTTTGTGGTAGTCAGTTTCTATCGCTTCCTTACCACTTACGTAGCCGGCCGCTATCGGCAAAGAAGCCTTGTATATGGTGTTAGTCGCCAAAGCATAGCACTGGCAAGCCTTTTCCTGACAGACGGATATAAAGGCTATAGAATCGTCGGCTTCCTGACACACGACAAACACATGATTCATCAACGAATATTCGATTTACCGGTTTATTATGCTGACGACAACCTCGACCATGTAATCAGAGAATACAAAATCAGTGCTTTATTCCTTGTGAAAAAACAGCCGATAGAGATTCCTGACAAGAAAATATTACGGCAGTGCATTGACCTTCACATCAAAATATTATCCCCCGATCAGGCTCAGATGTTTCGGGATTTGATACCTCAAAAATATTACCTGAATCCTCAAATCAAGGATTTGCTCGGGAGAGACGAAATCCAGATTGACTTTGAAAAAATCAAACATCAGGTTGAAAACAAGACAGTTATGGTCACAGGCGCTGCCGGTTCAATTGGTTGCGAAATGGTGAGACAACTGGCAACATTCAAACCTCAAAAAATCATCTTATTCGATTCGGCCGAAACTCCGCTCAACTCACTGCTGCTGGAGATGGATAAATATTACCCCAATGTTTGTGAAGCCATATTGGGAGACATCCGCATCAGAAAACGCCTTGAATTTGTTTTCAGAAAGTATCATCCGAGCATTATTTATCATGCAGCGGCGTATAAACACGTACCAATGGTTGAACGGAATCCGTGTGAAGCCGTACTTACCAATGTGTTGGGAACCCGCAACATTGCAAACTACGCACTGAAATTCAGGGTTGAAAAATTCATCATGGTATCAACGGACAAAGCTGTCAATCCGAGCAATGTGATGGGTGCTTCAAAACGCATTGCAGAAATATACATTCAATCGTTGGCGAATCATCTGGATGGAAAATCGGCGACCAAATTCATAACCACGCGGTTTGGCAACGTACTGGGTTCAAATGGTTCTGTAATTCCTCTATTTAAAGAACAAATAGAAAACGGAGGTCCTGTAACAGTCACCCACCCCAACATCATCCGTTACTTTATGACCATTCCCGAAGCATGTCGCTTGGTGCTTGAAGCCGGAGTGATGGGACATAACGGCAACATTTACATATTCGACATGGGCAAACCGGTTAAAATTTCAGACTTAGCAAAGAAAATGATTGAAATGGCAGGCCTGATTCCCAACCGTGATATTCGAATTGTATACACAGGATTACGGCCGGGAGAAAAACTGTATGAGGAGCTGTTAAACGACAAGGAAATTACTCAACCCACGACAAATCCCAAGATTAAAGTGGCGAAGGTGCGAAAATACAAGTTATCGGTGGTTGCCAAGCTGATAAATGAACTGATTATCAAAGCGATGTTATTTGACACACGGGAAACTGTAAAGAAGATGAAAGAAATCGTACCTGAATTTATAAGCATGAATTCAGCATATGAACGATTTGACAAAAAGCTTCCTGATTAGTTTCATTATGTATTCCAGGGAAAAACAAAACGACATCTTTCAGATTCAACATATTAATAGCATATTACGATGAAGACAATTCTTGTTATTTTATTCAGTATTGGCCTGTTGCTATCGTGCAGCTCATCCAAGAACATAGCCTATTTTGAATACACAGGGAATAGGCCCGCTTTTTCGGATTCTTCGGCAACATCCGAAACCAAACTGAAAGCCGGCGATTTGTTAATCATAACGGTCAATTCCACGTCGCCCGAAGTTGCAGTTCCGTTTAACCTGCCAACGGTACCCTTACCTGCAAGTAGTTCATCAACCACAGCAAATCCCGTGGCTACAGGTACGATTGCGTTACAAAATTACCTGATCGATAAAGACGGCACCATTACATTTCCGGTATTGGGTAAAATAAACGCAGCGGGGATGACCAAACTTCAATTGGCAGAATACATCAAAAACAAAATATGTCCCCACTATATTAAAGAGATGCCGATTGTAAACATCCGGTACACCAATTATAAGATTTCAGTATTGGGCGAAGTAAACAAACCAGGCGTTTATACCATTGATAATGAAAAGATAAACCTTTTGGAAGCAATTGCACTCGCCGGAGATCTCACCATATTCGGCATCAGAGATAACATTTTGCTTATCCGGGATAACGACAAAGGCCAGAGGGTAACATTCGAAATTGATTTAAGAGACCGGGACATAGTCAACTCGCCACTTTATTACCTGCATCAGAACGACATACTATATATTCAGCCTAACAAACCGAAAGCGCGTTCCGCTTCTTTCAACACCGGAGAATCAATGACGGTTTCGGTAGTAGGCATACTCATTTCCGTTGCGTCTTTGGTAACGCTGTTAGTCAAGAAATAAAGCGTCGCAATCTAGCGGCTCATAAAATAAAACGGTATGCAATCCAGAATTCAAAATATCACTGACAAATCCGTCAATTTTCGGGAGTCGATTGACAAATACCTGCGCCACTGGCCGTGGTTTGTCGTCTCTGCCATTTTAGCTTTGATAGCAGGTTTTCTGTATGCCCGTTCGCAACCCGACACCTACGAAACCACAGCTTCAATAATGGTTCTTGATCAGAGCAAGAACGGCGCTACAAATCAGGCCAACCTCATCAGCCAGCTAAACAATATCGGCCTGACCACTTCGCCAACCATGACAAATGATGAAGCAAAGATGATCGGCTCAACGGCTTTGATGAAAAAAGTGGTATACCGGCTGGAATTATACACCTCCTACTCTCACCGATCATTCCTTAAAAGCGAGGATCTTTATGATTCTTCGCCGCTCTATGTCCGTTTAGACATGGATGCACTTGAACACATAAAAGGCAATATAATGCTTACCGCACGTTACGACAGCGGAAATATTGTAATTGACGGAGAATACATGGGTCACCATTTTGTACTACATCCCAACAATTTACCGGGCTACTACGCCACACCGGCAGGCAGCTTATATATTGCTCAAAACAAAGGTTACACTACCGATAAATTTCCGTTGACCATAAAGATTACCAATCCTTCAAAAGTTGCCAAGTTTATTGCTTCAAGCAGCCTTCTAACGCTGGTTAATAAAGAAGCCAATGTTATCGATCTCACGCTACAGACCTCGAACATCAAAAAAGGACAAGACATTCTGAAAACACTGGCAACAGTCTATAATGAAGATGCGGTAGAACAAATTAACCATTCAGCAATGAGTTCCGCCAATTTTCTGGATGGAAGAATTAAACTGCTAACCGGAGAACTAAGCACCGTAGAACGCAATGCAGAAGAGTATAAACAGAGTAACAACCTTACAAACATTGACGCTGACGCACAGATGTATTTAGGCAGAAGCAGCGGATACATCACGCAACGCAGTACAGTTGAAAACCAACTGAACCTGATCTCGTATGTAAAAGATTTTTTGCGCAACCCGGCCAACAAATCGGCTTTAGTACCCAACCTTGGACTGACAGACGTGGGACTTGTAAATGTAATCCAAAAATACAACGACCTCGTAATTAACAGAGAACAAATTGCTCAGGGATCATCCGAAGATAATCCGGCTCTGAAAGCAATTAATCTGCAAGTGCAAACAGCGCGTAAAGCAATTCTGGAGAGCATCGAAAGCACCCACAAAGGACTTCAAATCACCAATCAGGACCTAAACGCTCAAAACTCGATGGTATCGTCGAAGCTCCGGCAAATACCCAAGCAGGAAAGAGAATTTCTGGAAATAAAACGGCAACAACAGGTCAAAGAATCATTGTACCTATTCCTGCTTCAGAAGCGTGAAGACGCATCTCTCAGCATGGCCGTTACCATTCCCAAAGGAAGGCTCATCAATACACCCGACACATCAAAACAGGTAGCTCCACGGACATCGGTCATCCTGTTTGTGGCATTTTTATTAGGACTCGCACTTCCGGCCTCTTCCATTCAGATTAAAAATCTGATGCATACCAAAATCGAGAATCGCCAGGATGTGGAAAAAATTACCCAGGTGCCTGTTTTAGCCGAACTCGGACACATCAGCACGGACGAAATAATATTGAACCACAAGACTGCCATTAGTCCTAACTCCGAACTTTTCAGGCTCTTGCGATCGAACCTGCAGTTTGTGCTTGATGCTTCCTCTCAAAAAGTAATTGTTATTACTTCAACACAACAGGGCGAAGGCAAAACTCTGGTCAGCATCAATCTGGCAGCTATCTTATCGTTAGCCGACAAAAAAGTATTGCTCGTTGAACTGGATTTACGTCGACCACGGTTATCAACATACATGGAGATTGAAGCCAAGAAAGGTATAAGTTCTTACCTTATGGGCGAAGATACGGATATGCAGGAAATCATTAAACCGGTTCCTGACTATCCAATGCTGGATATATTGCCCACTGGAATTATTCCACCGAATCCGAATGAACTGATACTGAAAGATCGTCTTGATATACTGATTTCCAGACTAAAAGAAGAATACGACTATATAGTAATCGACTCGGCACCGGTAGGAATCGTATCGGACACGTTCCTGATAAACCGACTGGCAGACATCAACCTGTATGTTTGCAGATCGAGGTATACAGACAAGCGTAACCTGGTGTACATCAATCAAATTAACCAGGAAGGACGGTTAAATCACCTTTACATTGTGATTAATGATGTTTCGCTTCAAAACCACAGCTATTCTTACCACCGAAAATATGGCTATGGTTATGCACAGGAAAAACATAATGACAACACTAAACGTAAATCGTCATGATTGAACTGCTTCACAAAGAAGATTGTAACGGCTGTTGTGCCTGTGTTGACATTTGCCCTGTAACGGCAATAAAACTCCACACCGACGAAGAAGGTTTCTGGTATCCGGAGACCAATAAAGACGTATGCAATGAATGTGGATTATGCAACAGTGTATGCCCCGAATTACACGTCGCAGAGGTAAAGAAAAATGATTTTGAAAAACCATTTGCATATGCCGCGGTGCATAAAAATCTTGATGTCAGATTCAACAGCACATCCGGCGGATTGTTTTCCGCAATGGCCGAAATTATGTACAAAAACGGAGGAAATATTGCCGGCGCTGTGTACAATGAAGATTTTTCGGTTAAGCATTACATCTCAAATACCAAAAGCGATCTACTGAAAATTCGCAGTTCTAAATACCTGCAAAGCAATATGAGCGGGATGCACCGGGAGATCAAACAGCATTTGGATGACGGCGAAAACGTGCTTATTTGTGGCACACCCTGTCAGATGGCGGGATTAAGGCTATTCCTTGGAAAAGATTACGAGAACCTCATCATTCTGGACTTTGTTTGCCGCGGAGTGAATTCACCCATGGTTTTTCAGAAATATCTGCAATCACTTGAGGAAGCCAACGGAGCAAAAATCATTGCAGCACAGGCAAAAAACAAGGAACTGGGATGGAGAAGCCTCACCTTCAAGATGACTTTCGACAATGGCAAATCCATTTACCAAACCAAAGAATCGAACCTGTTTTTGCGTGGTTATCTGAGTGCAAACGCTTATTGCCGACCTTCTTGTTACACCTGCCAATTCAAGGGATGGCCGAGAATAGCCGACATTACGCTGGCCGATTTTTGGGGCATCGAACATGTGGATGCATCGCTCGATAATGATCTGGGGACTTCGATGGTGCTGATTAACTCAAAAAAAGGAGCCGCATTCTTTGAAAACATAAAGGAGAAAATCGACGTTAAAGAAGTAAGTCTTGCGCAGGCATCTGCAAACAACGGCGCGTTATTAACCCCCTTAAAAAAGCCGACAATAGACAGAAAACAGTTTTTCGCCGAGTTGCAAACGTCATCGTTTGAGAAAGTGGCGACTAAATATTTTCCGCCGCCTGCTGTTCCTGCAAAAGAAAAGATTCGGGAATTTTTAGGCACCATACTAACGATTGCTCAAACAACACGCTTACACCCCAAAGCGCTTTACCAGTTTGTGAAATACAACTTTTTGTCCGGTAAAATAACGACAAATATCAGAAAACAGGGATGGTTGATAACATCGCCACACTCGGTTTTGGAGATACACAAAAGAGCAAAAATCGACTGTAAAGGCACTCTTTATCTGGGAATGAAAAGAATTAAAAAGTCCAGACTGGAAAGCCGCCTGTTGGTAGACCCAGGAGGAGAAATAGTGGTGAACGGAGATTTTATATTTGGATATGGATCTGATATAGAAGTATTTAAAAACTCAAAACTCATCCTAAACGAAAACGGAGCAACTAATATCTCCACTACCATTATTTGCGCCGAACGAATAGAGATAGGCAAGCATGTCAGGATGGGGCGCAATGTCACCATCAGAGATACTAACGGAAATCACTTTCTGGCACTTCAGGGATACAAACCATCGCGGCCAGTAATCATCGGCGACCACGTATGGCTTTGCGAAGGTTGTACTATTTTACCCGGAGTGAAAATCGGCGATGGAGCCATCGTCGGGGCATGTTCAACAGTCGTTTCCAATGTACCGGCCAATGCCATTGTGATGGGAAACCCGGCCAAAGTGGTGGATGAAAACATTTTATGGAAATTCTGAGTCCTGAACATTTATATTAACCCTTTAATAACAAAGTATATGGAACTGCAAGATTACATCAGCAAATTCGCTTCCAGGTTTGACGAAACACCTGCTGAAAAATTTACCGCCGATACTGAATTTAAGGCGTTGGACGAATGGAGTTCTCTTTCTGCATTAACCATTATTGCAATGGCTGATGAAGAATATGGAGTCAAAATCAAAGGTGAAGATATCCGCAATTCGGATACCATTAAAGATTTGTATGCTATTGTAAAATCGAGAGCCTAAGCAACTTTCACAAAAAACACGTGCCCTATGAACCGAAGCTACATAAAAGCGCTAACATACTACCTCCCCAAACAGGCACTCACCAACGAAGACCTGGCGAGAGAGTTTTCCGATCCGAATGTTGAAAAAACAGCGGGTAAGGTCGGAATAGATGTAAGGTACATTGCGGCCGAAGATGAGACTGCGGGAGACATGGCAGAACAGGCCGCACGAAATCTGTTTCAGGAGTATAACATAGCTCCTGAAACGATAGATTTCCTGATACTCTGCACAGAAAGTCCTGATTATTTTTTACCAGCCACTGCCTGTGTTTTACAACACCGGCTTGGGATCCCCACAAACGCAGGCGCTCTCGATTTCAATCAGGGATGCTCCGGCTACCTGTACGGACTCGCCCTTGCAAAAGGCCTGGTTGCAGCCAATGTAGCCAAAAACATTTTGTTACTGACGGCTGAGACTTATTCCAAACATATTCATCCACAGGATAAAGCAAACCGGATTTTATTCGGAGATGCAGCCTCGGCTACACTTATCTCCAATGAAGGTTTTGCTGCAATCGGAGAATTTAGCTTGGGAACAGACGGAGCCGGAGAAAATAATTTAATTGTCAAAACCGGAGGCATAAAGCACAAAAATGCGTTGAATGATTTCTCAATAGACGAAAATGGCGCTGTTATTTCATCCGACCATCTGTTCTTAAATGGCGCTGAGATCTTCTCTTTTACTCAAGAGAAAGTTCCTCTGCTGATAAAAGATACTCTGTTAAAGAATAAATTGGAACAAGAGCAGATCGACCTGTTTGTCTTTCATCAGTCCAACCGATTTATGCTCGACTTCCTGCGAAAGAAAATCAAAATCGACGAAGAGAAATTTTATTATTGCTTATCCCGCTTCGGAAATACAGTATCATCCACCATACCAATAGCTTTGAAAGAAGCCATGGCCGACAACACGATAAAGATCAACAACAAAATACTTCTGGCAAGCTATGGCGTAGGTTATTCCTGGGCAGGAGTTGTTCTTAATTTTTAGATTAGGAAAAGCGTAAACATCTAAAAATATACACGTACGACATCATGAAGAAAAGACTAACAATTTCCAATACGGCAAATTATAACGTCCATGTCAACCGCTTCAAATACACGAATAGCAAAAAATACGGCAATGCTCTATTTTCGAATGCTATTTACAATGGGTGTCACTCTGTACACATCCCGAATTGTATTATATGTACTTGGTGTTGAGAACTATGGAATCTACAATGTCGTAGGCGGAGTTGTTGTACTATTCACTTTTCTGAATGGTGCCATGTCGGCAAGCACGTCACGGTTTCTTACTTTTGAATTGGGCAGACACGACACGGAACAACTAAAGAAAACCTTCAGTGCCGCATTAACACTTCACATCATCATCGCGTTTATCATTCTGCTGCTGGCCGAAACTGTCGGTTTATGGTTTGTTCTGAACAAATTAGTAGTACCGGCCGCACGCATGAACGCGACCATCTGGGTTTACCAGTTATCGATCCTGACGTGCGTCGTTAGTTTGATACAGGTTCCCTACAATGCAGCCATCATTGCCCACGAACGCATGAGCGTCTACGCCTATGTCAGCATTATCGACGTATCACTGAAACTGGCCGTTGTATTCCTGCTGAAATGGTTCGTTCCTTTTGACAAATTAGTATTCTACTCATTCTTAATCTTTTGTTCAACCATCATAATAGTTGCTATTTACCAAACATACTGCAAAAGACAATATGAAGAATGCGTCTATCACATTTGTTGGGATAAACCGACCTATCAGAAAATGATCAACTTTTCGGGGTGGAGCCTGTTGGGAAACTTCGCCTGGATTATGCTAACCGAAGGTTCCAACATTTTGATGAATCTCTTTTTCGGACCGGTGGTTAATGCCGCTCAGGCGGTTACAATGCAGGTAAATGCTGCAGTAACCAGTTTTGTGAACAATTTCCGGACGGCAGTTAATCCACAAATAATCAAACTGTATGCTTCCGACAGAAAAAGCGAAATGTTCAATCTGGTATTTCAAAGCGGGAAGTACTCTTATTTCATTCTGTTCGTTTTGGTCTTACCCATCCTGCTCGAAACAGAATTTATCCTCAACCTATGGCTCAAGGTTGTACCGCAGTACACCGTATTATTAGTGAAGCTTGCACTCATCAACTCTTTGGTGTCGACGCTGGATATAAGTGCATTTATTGTTTTACAGGCAGTCGGAAGATTGAAAGAAAGTGCACTGATCGGCTCATCATCCATTTTGTTATTTGTGTTACCTCTGTCATACATTCTATTCCATTTCGGCTTCGCACCCAGTATTTTTTACTACGTGATGATTATCAATTCGTTTCTGTTTTCTTTTGGTATCAGACCATACCTGCTACACAAAATTGCAGAAATGAACATCAAAGAATACTTTACTCATGTAGTATTTCCTGTTGCGAAAGTGACTGTGGCTGCGGTAATCGTCCCAATCGGAATAGCATTATACATGCCGGACAGCATATTACGATTCTTCTTGATTTGTCTTGTATCGGTAATCTCAGTTGGGTTCGGAGTATATTATTTAGGCATGGATAGCATGACAAAAAAAATGCTTGGTATTTGGATAAAAGCGAAGCTCTCGAAGTTGCCAACTAAACAATAGAAGTGCGATTTTATTATTGCCTGAACCAATAAATAGAATTTCTATGAAGAAGATACTTATTACACACGTGTCCAACACATTAAACTACGGTAGCGCCATGATGGCCATCAACCTGATTTATTATCTGCGCAAAAGAATGCCGGAGGTTGAAATATGGTGTGAATGTGATCAATATCATCTTGATCGGCTTAAGAAAGCAACAGGAGATCACGACCTTAACGCATACCAAAGCAAACCTGTAAAACGCAGCAACATAATAATGAAGATATACAGGTTTTTGTCCGGTAACCGTGAGGACATACTTCATATAAGCTACCAGTTTGATTTAATGATTGTTCTGGGCGGCGATGACCTGTCGGAAGTATATCAAAGCAATGCCATGTCGAATGCTTTGTTCTATTACCACATCAACCGGCGTAAATGTAAGGTCATCTTATTGAATCAAAACATCGGGCCTTATACCGGCATCTACAAAATAATCAACGGATTGTTATTGCACAAGCTGATTATTTCCACCAGGGATCAGCGCAACTACGAATACCTGACACGCAAGCTGCATCTGAAAAACGTGCAGGCAACCCGTGACCTTGCCTTTTTGCCGCTTCCCAATCAGGAAGAAACGATAAAAGAAATGCACGACAACTTTATTCATGACAGGTACATCGTGGTGGTACCTTCCGGAGTATTTGTTCATTACGGACTCAACCAGATGCAAGCCGTAAGAGTTTGGGCAACCATTACCAATCTATTGCTATCCAAATATAAATCACACATCATCGTGCTTTTGGGTCATGTATTAGCCCCACCCACATCCAATGACCGGCAAATTATAGATCCGTTATCGACAATGTTCAAAAACGATCCGAGGGTAATAACGGTAACAAGCGTATTGCAACCTGCAGAAGCAAGAGCCATCATCGCAAACAGCGAACTGGTATTTACCGGCAGGATGCATGCGGCAGTTTCCGCCCTTGCAACCGGAACCATTCCTCTGGCATTTGCATACAGTGAGAAATACTTTGGTGTGGTGGCAAGAGGATTCGACATTCAGGAACTGGTAATCGACTGCCGAAACGGAGTGATGAATCAGGTCAATTTTATAAACACCGTGCAGGAACATGTCCAGTTCATCAACAGAACAAAAGCTGACCTTGAAAGCAAAATCAGATATGAACTAAACAAAACCAGAGAGCTGGCAAATAAAAATATTGACATTGTGGTACAACATCTGACTAAGTAACAGCGCTTAAAATGTTTTCGGTAATAATTCCTCTATATAACAAAGAAAACAATATCGCACTTACCATTGATTCCGTTCTGAATCAGGATTTTCGTGACTTTGAAGTGCTTATTGTTAATGACGGATCGACAGACAACAGCCTTTCGGTGGTAAAAAAAGTTGCAGACGAAAGAGTCCGGGTTATTGATAAGTCGAACGGAGGAGTTGCAAGTGCCCGAAACATGGGAATAAAAGCCGCCACATACGATTGGATTGCTTTTCTTGACGGCGACGATCTATGGAAGCCGGATTACCTGTCGAAGATGAAAAAGTTAATAAACGATTTTCCCGAAGTCTCCTTCTTTGGCTGCCAGTTTATCAAACAGGAAAAAGGACACGACAGGATTATTAATTCAATTCACAGCAAACGAGGATATGTCGACGATTTTTTCCAAAAGCAAACCGAGGCGTTGTTGATTTCGTCTTCCAGCGTAATCGTCCGAAAAGATTGTTTTGAGAAGGTCGGCTATTTTAATGAATGCTATACAAGAGGCGAAGATTTGGACATGTGGTGCCGGCTGGCAAGAAATTACAAATTTGCATTTGAGCCAATACCTCTTTGTTACTATCTCCTCGATGGAGAAGACAGAGCGTGTAAAAAAAAACAGCCGCTCAACCAATATTATCTCGAATTTCATTTATCCGGCAAATCGCGTTACGAAAAGAAGTTTCATTTACAAATAGCCGAGGTTCACCTTATAGAAATGCTAAGCAGCAGAAGGTATGCGGATTTTTTCCGTCTAGCCCTGAGGTATAACATTTATCTGGTTGTTATCCTTCTGAATATCATCAAAAGGCACCTATCAAAAATAATAAAGCATCATTATTTCAATTTGAGAATTCTTTGAAAGCATTAGAGTTTAAATCGATTAGGCCTGTATCAAATTATCAATAACTCCGCTCTGAAGGGCGGAGGCAAAAACAGGCTGATTTTGAAAGGGCTTTAGCCCTGAAAGAAATACAAAGAGAAAAGATAACAAGAAATAACTTACACATGAACTGGGAGAAGCTACATATTATCATCCTGTATTGCTTCGTTTTCCTGTTGCATTTTGAATACTGGAGCGTATTCGGAAAAGACGAGGATAACATGACAATCACCAAATTTGTCGGTTACCTGTACTTTATTCTGGCGCTTCGTGACGTGGAACGATTCTTCCTGTTCTCCAGAATTAAGACCTTTTTAATTCCGGTTCTGGCTTTCTTCGGCATGCTCACCATCATCTCATATGCCAATTACAATTCACTATACCAGCAATTTGCGAATGTCATTGATTTTTCCGCTTTACAATGTATCCTTATGTTCTGGATCGTTTGTAATCAGCTGAACGGGCAACCCAAAGTAATTTACCGCACGTTAGTCGCGTTTGTAGCCGGGGCCGTTGTGATGGGTATCCTTTACAAGATGGGCGTGGGTGTCACAATCACCGACGGACGGCTATCCATGTTTGGTGATGATGAAAATGCGGTAGGAATCCGCATGGCATTGGCAATTGTAGTTGTGTTGAGTTTGATTTTTGAGAATCCGTTAAACTGGAAAACACCACGATTCCTCCTACTGCTGGCATTGCCGTTCCTGTTTCCCGTACTGGCGCTTTCGGGTTCACGCACTGCGCTTATCTGTATGGCAATAGGACTGTTAATTTTCATTCTGCTTATCAGGCTCAAACCTTTGTACAAAGCCGGATTTCTTGTTATAGCCGCTGCCGGAGTCATACTGATGGTGAACTATTTCTCCCACTACGACACGCTACAACAACGTCTTGTCAATTCAATTTCATATGGAGACACGGCCGGCAGAACGTCCATTTGGAAACACATTCTCCCCATTTTTTACGAATCGCCGATAGTAGGCGTTGGCACCACCGGCTATGCCAAACGGGCAATTCCTGTTTTCGGCGTATTCAAGGGCGGCCACTATCGCAGTCCGCACAATGTCTACCTCGAAATGCTCTGTTATACAGGCGTTGTCGGGCTGGGATTATTCCTGCTGTTCTTAGGCAGGGTCTCTTTCAAAAGTGTACAACTCTACTTACGTAACAACTATATAGTCACTGGAATATTGATACTGATTACAATGATTGACATGTTTGTTGGCCAGGGGTTATACAACAAGATTTTCTGGTATTTCTATGCCGTCATTGTGGCGCTACAACTGAATGAAGAAACTGAATTGTCCAATGAGCCGATAGTAAGCACTTAGATTGTTTCAAAAAACTATTCACCATGCAGAACGGTTTCATCAAGATATTAGCCAGAAAAATCATCGATGCATATTTTCGGTGTTATACCAATTTCATTTTCCGGATGAATCGTGTAAAGCACGGAGCCAATTGTACCGTGAAAGGGAAAATCTATATCCGGAATTTAGGAACAATTGAAATCGGCGACAACTTCAGAGCCAACTCCGGAAACCGTTTCAACCCGATAGGAGGCGATACTTTACTGAGGCTCAACGCTGACGAGAATGCAATCATTACCATCGGAAATAATGTAGGGCTTTCCAATTCCACCATCTATTCCACGCGAGCCGTTATCATAGAAGATGATGTGCTGGTGGGAGGCAGTTGCAAAATCTACGATTCCGATTTTCACTCTAAAGACTTTGCAGAACGACGAAATTCATTCTTTCATGGCAATGATGGCACTCACATAGCCGCCTTGCCGGTGATTATTAAGAAAGGAGCCTGGATAGGCGGTCATTGCATTGTACTAAAAGGAATTACCATTGGGGAACATTCGATTATCGGCGCGGGAAGTGTGGTTACCAAAAGTGTTCCTCCCAATGAGATATGGGCGGGCAACCCAATAAAATATATAGGAACAGTAAATCAACGTACGGAATAAACAACTCAACATTTATTTCGATTCACGATGAACGACAAGCCCAAAATAATGCAGCATTGCGTAGAGGCCTACCTGAATATCGGAGGTCCCGCAACGGAGTACCTGTTATTGATGAACTCTCCTCTGAAAGATAAATTTCAGTTTGATCCATTGTTACAGAGAGAAGCTCCTCATGGCATTAACCTGGCATTATTGAGGGATATGATTGCCCAAATAAAAAAAGTAAAACCCGATATTGTACACGTGAGAGGATTACACAGCGAAGGATTTTACGGTTTACTGGCTGCCCGTTTAGCCGGTGTAAAGAAAGTGGTACTCTGTGTTCACGGCACTTATACCGATTCTCTGAATGTAGGAGTTTTCAAAAAATTTATCTACGGCAGAATCATAGAACCATTTACGCTCCGAAATGCAGATCTGGTGTACTGCGTTTGTGACTTTGCAGCCAGAAGACCCTACATCTATCAACACACCAACCGTTTGTACGGGTTTATTCACAATGCAGCGCCCGATTATTCCATGTACAACAAAGAGGAAAGCCGGCAAAAAATCCGCACTGAGTTAGGCATCAGACCCGACGAAATTGTTGGCGTCACGGTGGGAAGAGTCACCTTCGGCAAAGGGCACAAAACACTTATAGACGCGATAAAATTACTTGAAACGCGAAACTACAACATACGGTACCTGATTGTAGGTGAAGGCGATTACCTCGACGAACTGCAAACACAACTGGCCGACGAAATAAAATCGAAACAGGTAATATTGCTTGGTCAGCGCTCGGATGTGAAGGATATATTGTTTGCCAGCGACATTTTTATTCTTCCTACGTTGCATGAAAATCTGTCCATTGCACTGCTGGAGGCCTGCGCAGCCAAACTTGCAATCATTGCTACCAATGTAGGGGGAAATCCGGAGGTAATTCAGCATGGGAAAACGGGAATTATGATTCCCCCACGCAATGCAGAGAAACTGGCAAATGCCATACTTGCACTGGTAAGAAATCCGGAAAAACGGGAGAGATTAGCAGTTCAGGCACAGAAAAATGCAAGAACCGATTTCAGTCAGGAAAAGATTTTCAACGAGATAGAAACGATGTATAATTTGGTATTGATGCAGAAGAAAACGTAGCGATTGTCATTCTGATTAAAGATTATCATATGCGAACTGCTTCCTTTGTCATTCCCACCTTCAGGGAAACGGACAAAATCAAAGCTCTGATTCATAGTTTCGACAACATCAGAGACGAAAACATTGACATCATCATTGTGAATGGCAATCCCAATGATGAAACCAGTCAGTGGTTAAGGGATTGCAGTGACTCGCGAATCATCGAAAAAGCAGGCAATCCCTCTCTTTACTGGGCTGGATTGGTAAACGTTGGTTTGCGGCACATTCTGGAATCAGAACCTCGTCCGGCATACGTTTTCCTGATGAATGCCGACATCGTATTTTCATACGACATTCTCCAATCATTCCTGAACGAAGCTAAGATTTTACCCCCTTGCCAACTTGGAGTGGTGACGGTCTCCAACGGCAAAATTATTTCAAGCGGAGTACAGGTGATCTCGTGGAGTTTTACACAAAACCGGCATCCACTGGCAGGCAGCGATGTTTCACTATTACCAAAAGATCGATTAATCCCGGTCGACTTTTTGCCAACACGTTGTATCATGTTTCCGTTTGAAGCTTTGCAACAAGCCGGAATTACGTCAGAAGAAAAGTTGCCGCACTACTGCAGCGATTACGAGTTTACGGCAAGGCTGAGTCGTTTCGGTTATAAGGCATTTATAGCAACAAATATTACCGTTGAAGTTGACACGCAGAACACTGGCAACGATGTTTACTACAAAAAAACAAGCCTAATGAAACGTGTTAGGTCTCTCTTTTCGGTCAAGTCGCCCTCCAATCCGGTTTATTTGACACGCTTTATCTGCATGGCATATCCGTGGTATGCAAAGCCAACAGCCATACTGCTGTATCTATTGCGGAGTCTATTGGAAATTGTATTGGGAGGTACTGCTGTGAAGAAGTTATTTCATCGTGCAGAATCAGGTTTTTCAGGCCGGCAGGTTTAAGCTTTACTGTTATGAAAACGATTGCTCTCATGTATCACGATGTTTACCAGGAGACACCACTCGAAAGCGGATTGCAAAACGCGGGGTCTCAAAAATACAAGGTAAGCCTGTATGATTTTGAGAAGCAGGTGAAAGCAGTTGTGCATCATTGCCGGGTGAAAGAAATTCCGCTCTCCAGAGTCTTATTCACATTCGATGATGGAGGAAGTTCATTCAGCAAATTCATTGCACCTGTACTGGATGCCAACGGGCTGAAAGGATACTTTTTCGTTTCCACACATTATCTCGACACCAACGGATTTATGACCCGGGAAGATGTAGCAGATCTGCATCGCAAAGGACATATAATTGGCACTCATTCGCATACCCACCCTGCCAACTTATCGAAATGCGATGAAAAAACAATAGAACAGGAATGGGAAATGTCCATTAGGTGTCTGCAGGAAATCATCCAGGGTGCGGTTGTTTACGCATCATTACCGGGCGGTTATATTTCCGAACCAATAATCAAGCAGTTGAGTTCATGTGGAATACACAAGGTCTTCACATCAATGCCAACGACACGGCAGGATGCTATTGCTGGCATGACATTCATTGGTCGGTATCCGGTTACGTGTAGCATGAATGAACGGCATGTTATCAATATA
Source organism: Paludibacter sp. (assembly GCF_009712605.1). Taxonomy (GTDB): domain Bacteria; phylum Bacteroidota; class Bacteroidia; order Bacteroidales; family Paludibacteraceae; genus Microbacter. The sequence continues at coordinate 58,659 of NZ_WASO01000009.1, forward strand.
TTTCTAAAACACTCTTATGTACGTTGTCTGAAATCGGTTAAATGGCACATCCTCACGGTGGTAAAAAGTCTGTTAGGCGATAACTACCTACGTATCAGGTCGAAAATATTGTCAAGGATGTAACATTATGGAAACCATTTCTGTTATATGTCCCACGTATAACGAACGACAAAACATCACACAGTGCATTGAGTCGATCGTTTCTTCCTCTTACGAAAAAGACAAGATGGAGGTTGTGTTCGTTGATGGCATGAGTAACGACGGCACGAGAGACATTATTATCCGATATACCCGTCAATACCCATATATCAGTATGCTCGACAACCCGAAAAAAAGCGCACCGTCAGCATTGAATATCGGCATTCGGGCAACAACGGGTAACATTATTATCAGACTGGATGCACACGCAACATATCCACCGGATTATTTCGGCATACTGGTTACCTGTTTAATCAACATGAAGGCCGACAACGTTGGCGTTACAATCAAAAGCCTTCCATTAAACAACTCATTAACAGCAAATGCCATAGCAATGGCGGTCAGTTCCCGCTTTGGCGTAGGCAATTCGTACTGCCGCATAGGAACCGACAAATTGATGGAAGTAGACACGGTTCCGTTTGGATGTTTTCACCGCGAACTGTTTAGCCGGATCGGCATGTTTGACGAAGAATTGATTCGTAATCAGGATGATGAATTTAACGCCAGAATCATCAAAAACGGCGGAAAAATATTTTTGATACCCGATATAAAAGTCATTTACTACCCTCGAGACGAAGTAAGTAAAATCGCGAAAATGTTTTACCAATACGGCTTATTCAAACCATTGGTTAATAAGAAGAACGGCAAGCCGGCTACCATCCGACAGTTTTTCCCGTTGCTATTTCTTTTGGGATTACTATTTGGTGGTGCAATGGCTTTTCAGACAAATACTTTTTTGTGGATTTATATCTGTTTCATTGGATTATACTTTACGACAGCTGTTGGTTTTGCACAAAACAAGATAGAAAAGCACCAGCCGAAAGGACTATTACTTATGCTTCCTTGGGTATTTTTTGTTATGCACATCAGCTATGGATGGGGATATCTGGTTGGCATGTTGAAACTGCTTGTTCATAGCAATTTTTACGCATTAGTGAACCGATAAGACACGTAACGGGCAATAATAGCTATGCGATTTAGCTATCTGGATAAAATTACGACTCAGACCGATCAATTAATCTAAAGAGAAAAAACATGAAAGTCCTATTTTCACCCCCGTACATCGACCAGGATGTAATTACGGAAGTGGTCGATACTTTGACATCCGGATGGATTACCACCGGGCCCAAAGTAAAAGCTTTGGAAGAAGCCTTTGCAAACTATGTCGGAGTGACACATGCTGTTGCCGTCAATTCATGGACATCCGGCACCATTATGGTATTAAGGTGGCTGGGATTAAAACCGGGCGATGAAGTCATCGTTCCGGCCTACACCTATTGTGCAACGGCTTTGGCCGTTTTAGAAGCGGGAGGAACTCCGGTAATGGTTGATATAGACTCCGATCTTACTATTTCAACCGAAGCCATATCAAAGGCAATCACTCCACGTACAAAAGCCATTATTCCTGTTGATATCGGAGGCTGGGCCTGCGATTACGAAGCCATTCAACACTACATAAACGAAGATTGGGCAAAAGCAATTTTCACCCCGACATCGCCTGTACAACGACTTTTGGGGCGCATTATGATTATTGCAGATGCGGCACACTCTCTTGGCGCTACTCTGGAGGGTAAACTTGTCGGTTCTTTGTGCGACATCACTATTTTCTCGCTACATGCCGTCAAAAATATCACTTCCGCCGAAGGTGGCATGATTTGCCTCAACTTACCGGAGCCTTTTAATAACGACGAGCTGTACAAGCACTTTCGCATCATGACTATCTACGGGCAGTCGAAAGATGCTTTGGCTAAAACTCAGCCCGGATCATGGGAATACGACATTTTATTTCAGGGCATGAAAATCAACATGCCCGATGTAAATGCAGCTATTGCTCTTGCACAACTTCGCAAATACGACGCTTTATTGGCTGAACGCCGCCGGATATATGTACGGTACAACATGTTGCTCCAACCGTATGAATGGGCACTTCCGCCTCCATTCGACAATGAAGTACAAACTTCGGCTTATCATCTGTATCCGCTGCGAATACGGGATATCACCCTGCAACAGCGCAATAAGATAATAGCCGAAATTGCAATTCATGATGTGGCAGTAAATGTGCATTTCATTCCAATGCCCATGTTAACGGTGTTCATGCACCTGGGGTATAAAATCCGAAATTACCCTGAATCATACGACAATTACACGCGAGAAATCTCATTACCGGTTTATCCGCAACTCACAAACGATCAGATAGATTTTGTAGTCGCCACTCTTGTTGACGCATACAACAAAATTGTACACAAATGGCACCCGCAACCCATCGTGAATATTATCTGAAACGGAAAGTTGATATTGTTCTGTCTCTTTTAGGAATCATACTGTTAAGCCCGCTGTTTCTGATAATCGTCCTGCTAATCCTGACCGATTCGGGGAGACCTGTATTATACCGGCAAGCCCGAACCGGCAAAGGCGATATACCATTTGACATACTCAAATTTCGCACCATGATTGTCGACGCTGATAAATCGTCGTTACTGACAATTGGATTGCATGACAACCGGATAACGCGAGTAGGTTATTATCTCCGCAAATATAAAATCGACGAATTTCCACAACTAATCAACGTCTTGAAAGGAGAAATGAGTCTGGTTGGACCACGTCCTGAAGTGACGAAATACACACAGCTATACACACAACAACAAAAAGAAGTGCTATCGGTTCGTCCGGGGATTACGGATCCTGCATCCATTTTACTGAAGAATGAAAATGAAATGATAGCGGCTTCTCCTGATCCCGAGAAATTCTATATCGAGAAACTCATTCCCGAAAAGGTATCGATTAACCTTCAATACATTGAACGAATGTCACTAAAAAATGATCTGAGGATTATTATCAAAACGCTCTTCGCCATCATCCATTAGAATCATTTTGCCATTAATGATTGCAATAAAAGCATTAAAAACGGACAATTCACCTGTATCTGACAACGAACTGCATCTTCATACTTAGCATGAAGAATCTAATACTTAAAGCTATGAAAAAAATAATATTTCTCCTTTTTAGCATTGGTTTTGCTATAGGAATCAACGCACAAGTCTATAAGACTGTTACGATAAGTGCCGGAGAATTGAATAAAGCATTAACGGCTGAGGAACGTACTACCGTTACAAACCTCACCATCAATGGATCAGTCAATGCCAATGATTTTCTCACTATGAGAGATACACTCACCGCCCTATCGGTCATCGATTTAAGCGGTTCCATTATCGATACAAACAAAATACCCGATGAAGCTTTTTATTTTTCCGCCACCAAAACAGGCAAGTTGAGCCTGACACAAGTGATTTTGCCAACCTCTGTGACGGCATTAGGCGACTATGCTTTTTACGGTTGCTACTATCTTGCAACAATTAACTTTCCGGCTTCGTTACAATCAATTGGAAGCTGGACATTTGCCGATTGCCACTCGTTGATCTTCGACCCGAACCTTCCTTCGTCTCTGACCTCAATGGGTGTAGGTGCTTTTGTGCATTGCCACAGTTTGCCAGCTGTAAATATACCATCTTCAATCACCTATATCGACAACTGGACATTTGCCGCATGTTTCAACCTTGTTTCTATTACTATTCCACCTTCGGTAACGGCAATATATAACAACGCTTTTAAAAATTGCCAGCATTTACCTTCCATTACAATTCCATCCGCAGTAAATTATCTTGGATATGATGTATTTTACAATTGCTATGCATTAACCACGGTAGATCTGAGCCAAACATCGGTCACCGCACTTTTGAAAAACACGTTTTATAATTGCAACAATCTGCAAACTATCAAAATACCATCCACCGTTACTACCATCGGGGATTCTGCTTTTTACCAATGTTCAGCGCTAACGGGACTGTATGCCTACCCTCAAACTCCGGCAGACCTGAGCGCTTCAAAAGACGTTTTTCTGGGAGTGAGCACCTCTGGGTGTACGCTCTACGTTCCTCCGTTCAGGAAAAACGACTATCAAAATGCACTCCAATGGAAAGACTTTCTGAATATCGCTGTCATGAAGTTACCTTCAACGATAACAGCCACCGGAGAAACTTCCTATACATATAACAACTTACCACAGGGACCTGCTTCTGCTGATGTAACCGGTTCGACAGGCTCTAAATCGTATAAATACAGCGGAACCGGATCGACCAGCTATCCGGAAAACGCAACAGCTCCTACCAATGCCGGAACATATCAGGTAGTAGCAACTGTTGCCACCGATGAAAATTATCTGGAAGCATCATCTGCTCCGCTTGCCTTTACCATCAACAAAAAAGATGTAACCGTAACTGCAGATCATCTCTCTAAAACCTACGGTGACGATAACCCGACACTCACGGCTGTAGTTACAGGCACTGTAGACGGTGGTGATGCTGTAAATTATTCACTAGCTACTACCGCAGTAAAACTGTCCAATGTTGGTGATTATCCTATCTCAATAACGTTAGGAAGCAATCCGAATTACAACATAACGAAGACTGACAATACGTTGACAGTAAACATAAAAGACGTAACCATCGCAACAGACCATCTGTCCAAGACCTATGGTGATGATAATCCTACGCTGACGGCTGTGATGACAGGTGCTGTGGAAGGCGGAGATGCTTTGAACTATTCACTGGCTACTACCGCCGTAAAACTATCCAATGTTGGTGATTATCCGATTTCGGTAACGTTGGGAGAGAATCCGAACTACAACATCGCCAAGACAGACAATACACTGACAGTAAACACTAAAGAGACAACCGTAACAGCAGATCATCTTACAAAAACTTACGGAGATGATAATCCTACGCTGACGGCTGTTGTGACAGGTGCTGTCGAAGGCGGAGATGCTGTGACATATTCGCTGGCTACTACCGCCGTAAAACTGTCCAATGTTGGTGATTATCCTATCTCAATAACGTTAGGAAGCAATCCGAATTACA
>NZ_WASO01000009.1:63869-279307 GCF_009712605.1 Paludibacter sp.
CTATTTCGGTAACGTTGGGAAGCAATCCGAATTACAGCATCACGAAAACAGACAATACACTGACGATAAATACCAAAGCAGCAACAATCACAACAAACCATCTATCCAAAACATACGGAGATGATAATCCAACACTGACGGCCACGATCAACGGTATTGTTACTGGTGGTGATGCTGTAAACTATTCATTGGCGACTACTGCTGTAAAACTCTCCGATGTTGGTGATTATCCTATCTCAATAACGTTAGGAAGCAATCCGAATTACAGCATAACGAAAACTGACAATACGTTAACCATAACTACAAAGAGTATTTCTGTAACCGCAAACGCACAGAGTAAAACGCACGGAGACCCGGATCCTGCTCTTACGTTTACGAATGCTCCTGAATTGGCAGGTAGTGACACATTTAGCGGATCATTAGTGCGCGATGCCGGAGAAAGTGTGGGTAGTTATGCTATCAGACAGGGTAGCTTAACGCTGAGCAGTAATTATTCGATCATTTTTACGGGTGCTATGCTCACGATAACTTCTGCTACTTCCGCAATTACCGTAACAGGCGTCAATAGCTACACCTACAATGGTTCTCCGCAAGGTCCGTCAACGTCCACACATACAGGATCAACCGGAGCAATCTCTTATGCATACAAAGGCACAGGTTCTACCTCATACAGCGAAAGCTCAACACCTCCGACTAATGCTGGCACGTATCAGGTTGTGGCTACCCTTGCAGCTGACGAAAATTATAGCGGAGCATCGTCTGTGCCTTTCAATTTTACGATTTCCAAAGCCAATGCCACTATCTCTGTCGTTCCTTACGATGTCAAATTCGACAACAATGAGCATATTGCAACGGGAACTGCTACCGGGGTAGTTGGCGAAGATTTGAGCAGTTGGCTTGATCTGAGTTTGACCAGACATACAACGGTAGATACATATACCGACACTTGGTCATTTGCAGGAAACAGCAACTATAATAGCGATTCGGGCACAATAACAGATCGCATTAATTTGCCTACAGGGATAATCACAACGGAAGCTCAACCCATGAAAGTTATTGTTTATCAAACGCCGGGAAGTTCTGTTGTTAATTTCAAGTTTACGCCAAAGCATTCGGGGAAGGTTACTGTGGTCATCTATAACACAACAGGCTCTGAAATAATCAGATTGGCGAATAATGAAGCTACAGCTGATCAGGAGACAATCATTCAATGCTTCTCGAGTCTTCCTTTGGGCTTGTACACTTATCGGTTAGCATGCGAAACCTATTATTATTCAGGCAAATTTATAATTTCAAGATAAAACAATCCAGTCTGGACTCTTCGCTTGAATCGACGAAAGAGGCTGCCTCAATTGAATTTGAGACAGCCTCTTGATTTTATGAACCGGCAATTATTTTTGACTTATCACTTTTCGTCCGTCACCTCCGTAACCGGCAATCCCACACACCCACTTGGCATCTGAATGTGTAATAAAGCGGCAACCGTGGCAGCAATATCCGTTATATTTACCCTACGGTTCAATGCTCCGTGTTTGATCTTCCAACCCATAAACAGCAATGGAATATGTGTATCATACGGATTCCAAAGGCTGTGATTGGCACCTTTTGTATACGAAGAGGGAGTCCATCCGGCCTGAGGTATAAACACTACAGAACCGCTACGTTGCGGATTATAACCGTTTATTGCCATTGTTTTGATGGGTTCGGGGATAGAACTAATAGCCAGTTTGTTCTGATCAGCAGCATACAAAATACCGTCCTGACGTTTTAGAAAATCAACGACAAAAACATTCAGTTTTTCTCTATCGATCTGCAAACTATCCACCACGTGATTGTTGAATGTCACCTGAAAAGTACCGACACGCGCAATAAGCTTGTCTGAACCAAACTCCTTCCCCACTCTTTTCTTAAGAGTTCCGGCAATACCTTCATCCAGCAAACCCGTCGGCATTTTATGTTCTGCCAGGTAGCCTTCCGAATTTGCTCCGGCATGGTCGGCCGTAAGGAAAACCAGATAATTGCCCTTTCCTACTTTTGTGTCCAGATAGCTGAAGAAGGAGGTCAAGTCACGATCAAGACGCAGGTAGACATCCTCCAATTCAATTGAATTCGGGCCGTATAAATGAGCCGCATGGTCTGTTGATGCGCAATTAATTGTCAGGAAATCGGTGGTACCCGATTGTCCCAGCTGATAACCGTCTACTGCTGCACGCGCAAACTGCAAGGTCACGGTATTTCCGAACGGGGTCTGTTCAAACGAACTACGATCCTGAGCGAACGCTTTTTTCAAATCGTATGGAAAGACCGGTTTTTCGGCCCCTTTCAACAAACCCTCCCAGGGCGAATCGTCTGGTGTGCTTTCTGTATATTGATTAATCGGCAATAGTGTATTCCAACCGTTTTCAATCAGTTTTTCCACCGGTTTTGTCGCATTAAAATTCTGAACCCATTCGGGCAGTTGTTGCAGGTAGTAGTTACTGGTAATAAATTGTTCGCTTGCCTCATCGAACCAAAAAGCGGCTGTAGGATTATGCCCTGCAGGCAAAATAGCAGCCCGGTCTTTTAACGACACCCCTACCACTTTAGACTGGAAATTGGTAGCCATGCGCAATTCGTCGGTAATGGTGGTTGCCATCAGGTTGCGTGGCGACATTTTACCTTTCGGCGAAGAAGCGACACCTACCGCATCGACAGTGGAATCATCCGTACAATAGACCGATTTGCCCGAAACCGGATCAATCCACGAATTACCGGCAATGCCATGAATAGAGGGTACCGAGCCGGTAAAGATTGATGCGTGTCCAACTCCTGTAATAGAAGGAATATAATTGAGCATGGTATTTTCGCACGAAAATCCTTCGTTGAGTAAACGTTTGAACCCGCCTTCTCCATATTTGTTGTAATAACGGTAGAGGTAATCCCACCGCATCTGATCGACTACAATGCCCACCACCAGCTTGGGACGTCCGAGTTGAGCTGACTGCTTGTGTGTCGTTTGAGCCGGCACCAAACCGACCATCGTCAGGGATAAAATAGTCAATAAAAAATATCGTTTGCAAAACATATCTGATTGTTTAAATAATGAATATCAATTTTATACACCAACTCCACTTATGGAAAATTGATGCAATTATGGAACGTTATACTTAAAACTCTCCAGAGGGTGGCAATTGCATTGTGCCCCACTGCGAGGGTTTATCTCCCATTTCGAGCAACAGTTCACCTCCTGCAGCCACGTCGGCATGTTCAATCCAAGCTTTATCGTATTTCACTCCATTCAATGTTGCCGCTTTGACAAAACGGTTTTTCTCGGAAAGATTCTTTGCCGTAATAACAAAGGTTTTACCGTTCTCCATATGCATTTTTGTTTGGCGGAAAAACGGTGAAGTAATCAGGTAATACGACTGTCCGGCATTGGGATAAAGACCCATCAGGTGAAAATCGAGCCACGATGACATAGCTCCCGAATCGTCATTTCCGGGAATACCACATGAGGTAGCATCGTAATTGTCGGTGATGATTTTGCGCGTCCGTTCGCTGCTCAGGTCAGGTCGGCCGATCCAGTGATAAAGGCATGAAGTGAGAAACGATGGCTCATTGCCTACGTTATAAAAGCCATTCTCGAACAATGTGTCCAGTCGCTTACGAAACATCTCTTCGCCACCACATTTCTCAATGAGTTTCTTTACATTATGTGGAATCGAGAACGAGTATTCCCACGAACCCGCTTCATAGAAAAATCCACACCACCAGCAAAGGCAGTTGGGCCAATCCTGCGCCGTGGGAGTGTATAAAAGAAACTCCCGTTGCCCGTTCGTAATATCGCAGGGTATGCTATCAATCCATCGCCCAGAGGCATCTTTGGGCATAATAAAACCACGTGCCCCGTGATCTTCGATATCGCGCCACAGATTCTGCCAGTTATCCGACTGTTTCAGAAAACGACGGTATTCGCTCATGCGATTCAGACCTTTTGCCACACGGGCAATGCAATAATCGTCGTAAGCATATTCGAGGGTACGGTTACCGGCACGCACAAAGCGGTCGGAGACATAACCCAGCGTGTTGTAATCGGTGAGGCCACCCCGACCCTCTTTCTCTTCATTTCCACCCGGAGGTACAGTAGCATCTTTGAGCATTGCCTGCAACCCAAGACCGTAATCAATCCCTTTCAACCCTTTCACATACGCATCGGCAATCAGTACTTCGGCGTTGGAACCGCCCTGCGTGCGACCGTTGCAGTTACCGCTACGGGCATCGGGCAGATAGCCGTCACGTTTGTAAATATCGAGCAGCGCTTTCACAATATCCACCTGTCGCGATTCGGCAATCAGCGTAATGAGCGGATGCGATGAACGATAGGTATCCCAAATAGCATAAAAATCGTCGTAATAAGGCTGGTCAGATGTCCATTTCGGATTCTCGCCCGTGCGGTCGACCGGCATCAGCATGGTGTGGTACAAGGCCGTGTAGAACATTTTCTTCTGGTCGGGTGTCGCCTCATCAGAGAATTCAATGCGTTTCAGCAAATTCTCCCAGCGGTTTTCCGTTTCGGCACGCAGTTGTTCAAAACTCCAGTGAGGAACCTCCTGTTCAAGGTTTTGTTTTGCCTTTTGAGTACTGATAAACGATATAGCAATCTTCAAATGCACGGTATCGCCGGAAGCATCGTCGAAATAGAGCAAAGCTCCGGTTTTCTCACCGGTATCAACCTGTACTTTTGCTCCGTTGCTCAGCTTATTTCCTTTCCATGTGGTAAAACGGACAAACGGACGATCGATTACGGCATAGAAATAGACCGTGTAAGCATCGCCATTGTTCCAGCCTCCACGAATGCGCGAATAGCCGCTAACGGCACAATCCGACTCCACCCGCACCTCCGAGCCCACAAACTGCTGCGCTTCCCGTGAATCAGGGATCGGTTTCTCACCAAGAAAATCGCCTGCGTCAATTTTCAGACTTTTTGTTTTATTTCCGTACACAAAACGGTAAAATGCCACTTTCGGAGAAACAGTAATCTCCGTCCGGATATTCCATTTTTTGAGCAACACGCTGTAATAACCGGCTTTGGCTACTTCGTTTGTCCGTAAAGAAGTTTGCTGGATGGATTCCGCTTCGCCAGAGAAAGGCATCACGGAAATATTGCCGTATTTCGGTCCACCGCCGGTACCGCTAACATGCGTCTGGCTGAAACCGTAAATCGGTTGCAAGGTATCGGCTAAATAGCCACTATTGGATCCCTTGTTGTTATCTGGTCCCGGCTTTATCATTCCGAACGGACACGACGGCCCGATGGTTACGTTTCCCAGACCGCCTTTCCCTTTGCCCGTACCGATAAACGGATCAACATATTGGAAATGGTTTCCGGCCATTAGCAATTGACCGAAAGCAATAACTCCAAGCAGGCTCAAGATCAAAAATAGACGTTTCATTTTGTAAGCAAATTAATTACGATTACAACAACAAACCATTAAGGCATTAAGCTAGTTGAGAAATCTCCTTAACACTCTTAATTTCTTAATGGTAAATCATTCTTTGCCCCAGTTTTTATTGGGTTCAGGTCCCATATCTATCAGCAAATGGGCACCGTTCACAATATCCGAGTGGCGAAAATAGAATTTATTCAACGGCTTCCCATTCAACATCACCGACTGAATATACGGCGACTGGCTATCGTTATGAGATGTTTCGATAACAAACTGTTTGGCTTTATAGTAATTGGGATTCAGCGAAATCGTTACCTTTGAAAACAGCGGGCTACCCAGTTCATATTTTGGATCAGCTTCGCAACCGCCGGTCATCTGAAACAATCCCAGTTTCATCAATACACTGAGCGAACCCATCATTCCCTGATCTTCGTCACCGTTGTAACCATAGTAAGGCGACACCTTGCTGTAAGCGCTATCCACCACCATACGACTCCAGTATTGCGTAAGCCATGGAGCACCTGCATAGTTAAAAATAAAGGCCATCTGCGTACCCGGTTGGTTGGAATAGTTGGTCCATGTGCGTTGATCGTTGATAAATTTGCGGGCTGCCGACGGTGCTTTTACGGCTCCGAATTCTACCACTCCAGGTTCTGCCATTTCCGTATGTTCGTTACTGAAACGATGCCATTCGGAGACTTCAAACTGTTTATTCAACCGTACGACTGCCGAATCGGCTCCGCCCATCAAGGTAAACAATCCCGGTAAATCATGCGGCACAAACCAGGTATATTCTGCACTGTTACCCTCCTCAAAACCTTTGTTGGTAATCAGCGGATCAAACGGTTTCTGCCAGTTGCCGTTTTTATCTTTCGGCACCATAAACCGTTCTTTCGCGTTATAGATATTCCGGTAATTTTCAGAACGAAGGGTAAAATAAGCAGCATCCTCCGTTTTGCCCAATGCCTTTGCTAACAGAGCCAGACACCAGTCCTGATAGGCATTTTCGAGCGTGATGGTACCTCCATCCTGATGCATGCCGTAAATAGTATCGGAAAGCGGATACGGAACATAACCATGCTCAATATAAAATTCCAGTCCGCCTCCTTTAGCTGTATTGTGCTCATAGCCGATCTTGCTCATCATACCGCCTGGTAAATGGTTCTTTTTCAGGCCTGCATATGCCGTTTCGATATCGAATCCACGAATTCCTTTTTGCCAGGCTGCCACAAAGAATGGTGTGGACGAGGCTCCCGTCATCACGAAGGTATAATTGCCGCCCGACGGTCCGCGGGGAATGAGCCCCCCGTTTTTGTAATATTCCACGAACGAATTGCAAAACTCTTCGGCCACTTCGGGATAAACCAATTGCCACAGCGTGTTCAACGTCCATTGGGCACCCCAGAAAGCATCGGAATTGTACATATTGAACTTCGGCTTTCCGGTTACATCTAATGGCAGTTGACTCACCTTCGGTTGCTGTCCGGTACAATCGGTATATTTTCCGTCGGCATCGCTGATGATGCGTCGCCCCTGAATAGCATGCCAAAGATCGGTATAGAAACGCTGCTGTTGTAAATCGGTTCCGCCCTCAATCTGAATACGCGACAACATGCTGTTCCATTGATTTTCGGCATCCTGCCGCACAGCATCGAAATTCCATTCCGGAGCTTCCACTTTCATGTTTTTAGCGGCACCCTCTTCGCTGGTGTAAGAGATGCCCACTTTCAGCAACAAAGGTTCTTTCAATTGATTGGCAAAGGTGAGCAGAATCACTCCCTTTTTTCCACTCCATTTGCTGATACTGTTTCGTTGTTCGGCTCCTTCTTTCAGAATAATTTCTTTGACAGGCCGATTGAAAACTGCCGAAAAATAAACGGTTGCGCTGCGACTCCGGCGAAAAGTAGGAGCATTTACCACATAGCCACGAATTTCGTAATCGCTTACCTTTACAAAGCCGCCTTCCGAAATATCCGAAGGTCCAAGATGCTTTCCAAGGTCCAAGATAATGCCTTGTTGTTTTGTATTCTGAAACGTATAACGGTGAAAACCGACCCGGTTAGTAGCTGTTAATTCGGCCCGAAGTTGATACTTTTCCAAAAATACGGAATGATAGCCCGGACGAACGGTTTCCTTTGAATGCAAGAAATGCGAAGAATAGTCGTTGAAGAGTTTGGCTTTGTCTCGTATATCAAAACTTACCGGCATAACAGCGACTCCTGCCAGTTGCCACTCGTGTACATGACTGAAATCCTGAATAGAATCTACCTCGTAGCGATAACCGCTATCCCAGTCCTCATCGGTTCTGTTGTCGGGAAAGAGGCTCACCATACCAAAAGGACGGCAAGCCGACGAAAAATAGAACCAGCGCGAATGAGCCGAATCGAGCCAGGGATAGACACGATCGACAGGACGTTGAGCAAATGCCATGAACGGAAGTATAATCCACAGCAATATTGCTAATAGACGATTCCTAAATTCCCAAAAACGTGTTGACATCGGACGACTGCTTATATGCAAACTTTTGTACTTTCTCCTAATATTCTGATCTAACCGGGTGATGCGAGTTCCAACTCGCATATCTCTTTCAGCGACTTGGAAGTCGCTGGACCCAAATGGATGACATTCCGAGGCAAAATCCAAATTATTTCAGCGTCACAATTCCCGTTGCATTATCAAACGGCAACTGCACGTTACGGGTATCGAAGCCTTTCACATTGCTGAGAACCACAGCCGGAGCTGCTTTGCCGCTCATCACATTAACATTGTCTAATTGCAACTGTTTCACATCGTCAAAAACAAATGCCGGACGGAAATCTTCCTCTTTGTAGGAGACACGCACGTTCGACAGTTGCAAACCTTCCACGTGGCGGCTGTAAAATGCCCACGAAGGCAGTTCGCCGAACATCGAGAATTCAGGATAGCCGGCGGGATTCTCGGGAACCTTCGCCAAAGAATCGATAGCAACACAAGCCACGTTTTTGTCTCCGCCACCAGGGTAAACAATTTCGATATTTTCCAGTTTTACGTTCTGTACCGGATGATTCGGAAGACCTGTCACAGAAGATGGAAATACATTGTGCGGATAGCGCAACGCCGGGCCTTCCATCGGATAACCTTTGTCCGGCTTTTCTTTAGGCACCTCCACAGTCATGTTGCGGATAGAAACATTGCGCACCTGACTGACTACCTCATCCTTGTTACGATGCCCAAGACGAACCACAAACGCATTCCCGGTATTTACCGCCTTGATGTTGTTCACGTCGATGTTTTCCAGAATGCCACCGTCAACCGATTCAATGGCTACGGCAGAGCGGAAGGTATCGTACACTTTGATGTTGCGGATAGAGATATTTTTGAAACCGCCATGAGAGGCCGTTCCCAGTTTCACGGCATTGGCACTTGAACGGACAATGCAATTTTCAACCGTAATATTCTCGCAACAGTGATTCCGTTTTTCCGATTTCAGGCAAATTCCATCATCATCGGCATTGAAAAAGCTATTTGTAACAAGCGCATTCACACAATCCACCAGATCAATTCCGTCGTTATTCCAGTAGGTGTTACTTTCCACCTTAATACCGTCGAATACCATGTTGCGGCAATTTTCGTACCGTTGCACCCAGCACGAACCGTTTTTGAGTTCAATGTTGCGAACCTGCACATCGTTACAATCCTCAAAATTAATCAACATCGGACGATTTATTTCTGCCGAACGCACCTGATGCCAGGGGTTTTCTGTTTTCCATTCATTGTCCTGTATGATTCCGGCCTCAAGCAATACCTGAAGATCTTTCAGCACACCTTCCCCTTGCCCGTCGATAACTCCATAGCCGGTTAGTGCAATATGCTCTGCTTTATCAGCAACAATAAGTGCCGAGGCAGGCCCTTTTCCATAATCAATCCGCTGGGTTGTGGCGAGCAGGTAAGCACCTTTCTCCAGATGAAGATCCACATTCGATTTCAGTTTTATCACACCGGTTACAAAACGACCGGCAGGAATAATTACCTGTCCGCCATCGGCAGCGGAAACCTGATCGATCGCTTTCTGAATCACCACCGTATTTTTTGTAACACCGTCACCTTTTGCACCTAACGAGGTAACGTTTACTATCTTCGATTGAGCAGACAAGCATACCGGTAACGATAGCATAAGAACGCATAATCCGTTTTTCAAGGTTCTTCGTATCATATTTTATTTGTTAATAAGTTGATTTCTGTATTTTTTGTATAATCGTTGCGCTTCCAGCACACTATTGCCCGAAACCTGAATAGGAAAATCCTTGTGTTGGTTTACCCATTGCCACTCCCATTGAGAGATCTCTTTCCCGAAGGCTTTCACATCTATTTCTTTTCCCGCAGCCATCGCTTTTTCGGTTTCGGCAAAGAATTTCTGCCAACGCACTTTGTAAAAGTCGTTCAGCAAGCCGCTCCACTGACGGCAGGAATATTCGTGCAGGGGACTGTCGGCATCGCCCCAAAGCGTAATCAGGTCGCGGGCGTTGCGTTCGTAAAGGGCTTTTTCCGATTCTGTCGTTCCGCAACTGCGAGCATCAGCCAGCCATTTTCCCAACAAGAAATCGGTACGGGTAGCCAGCAAACGATCCATGTCGCTTATCAGCTCCAGATAAGCATCACTTTGTTTTTTGAACGCAGCCAAATCTTTATCCTGATATGCTTTCGTCCATTTTACCTGCAACGGACGGGCATAATTAGCCAGCACCTGACGAGTCAGGTCGACCAGATCGTAACGGAAACCGTCGCTATTTGCGTAGAGCGGAGCATTTTTCACAAACAAATCCCAAGCCGGAATCAGCTCCTCGCGTTTGTAGTTAAGGCGTGTCTTTGTCCAAACGGTTGCCGAGTCGAAAGTCGGGCGACCGGTCAGGATCGATTCGGCACCATCGCGAATATCCTTGCCGTTGTACACGGTACTCTTTAATACCTGCCATGCTTTGAACATATCGGCGTTGGAAGCTGTAGTTCCCTTTCCATAACGATTGCGTATATACGATTTCAACCATTGGTCAAGATTGATAGCAGACGTACGCCAGGTATTTTCCATCATCAGTTCGTACAACACCGGAGTCTGCTCGATGGCTTCCATCGTCAGACCGATGCCTTTCAATTTGCCTGCATTTTGATCGGCAAGAGCTGCTGCCGGCTGTGTGGCGACTCTATCCATTTGTCCGAAAAGGCTGATATTGCCCCCAAAGTTGTGCAGCATGTTCCAAATCCAGGGCTTTCCGTAGTAGGCTTCGGTTCGTTTCCACACCGGCTCATACTCGGTAATCAAGTCAAGCAGAATCATCTTGTCGTTAGGCACGGCATCCAACAAAGCTTTTACTTGTGGTGCGTTCCAGAATTTACGATCACTGAAAAAGAGCCAGCCCTGCATCACCCAGACAGCCTCTGGGTCAGCCTGACGCATACCTTCATACACCCGGGCGCTCAGTTTGGAGAGAAATTCCGGTTCATTGGACGGTGGTTCGTTTTCGTTGAACGTATCGGCAGAATAGAGATGATCGGTACCGAAAAGTTCAGTCTGCTTTTGCAGGTATTTCTTCCCGATTTCAGCAAACAACGGATCTTCCGAATCGAGAATATAGGTATCGGCAAAACCGTTGTTCCAATTGGTTTGTTTCAGTTTGGCATTGGGGAAACGTTCTTTGAAAGCTGCCGGCACATGACCGGTAAAGGCTGAGAGCACGGGCTTCATGCCAAGTTCGCGTTCGCGTTGCAGAATTTTTAGTTGAAGATCCTTCTGACGATTCATCCACGACTGAGGCAGTGGGCCACCCCACCCATCCAGATTGCCCATCCAAAACCACGAGAAATAAGCCGGACCGCAGAAAAAGTTTTCCAGTTCCTTACCGGTAAAACCCATCTCTTTGTACACCTCGTTCCAAACGTATTCTTCGCCCGTGATGGCCAGCGGCATATTGATACCGTGCAATGCCATCCAGTCGATCTCCTTCTCCCAACGTTTCCAGTCCCACCAGCTCATGCTGTAGTTGTAGGTGCAATAATTTAGGTAATAGCGATAGTCGTAAGGAGATGATTTCGTTATTTTTTTTTCGATCTTCGGCAGTTGTGCCGGAAGATGCATGTTCACGCCATTCCATGTAATCTGACAATGGCAATATTCGTTCAGGTAGTAGTAAAGCGCCGAAGCGACGGCAACACCGTCGTTACCTGCCAGCACAATTTTATTGCCGCGAGACGACAATTCAAAACCGTCTTTCCCATCATTGACAGTCAACGGTTCCACTATAAATTTGTCGGCATGAGCCGGCACAATACGCTTAATCAATGCCCGGGAAGCATCCACAGACAAACCGGCAGCCTGGACAGCTAATCCGACCATCAGTAATAAACACAAAAAGAGGTTTCTGAAAGTTGTCATAAATAGCAAATTGATGATTCGAAACGCAAGGTTCAATTTTTGGTTAGATGCAAAGAAAAACAATTTTGGTTAGTGTAAAAGACCTACACTTTCAGAAACCATCTCTTTTTGTACAGAAAATAAAGCAAGGTCAGTTGCAAGGCCAGCATTCCGGTACCGATCCACACCTCCTGCCAAGCCTCTGACAAAGATTGAACCATGCCTCCGAACAGGAATGTAGAAGTATATTTGAAATCGATGACTCCGTGAGCAGCCATGTAGATAAGAATGGAATTAGTGCCGATCCATACGAATGGCATGCTCCATTTTTTCAGACCCCACACGTCAATAACCAGATAAAATACAAAGAGGAACACCAGACTCAGTCCTCCGGCAAAGAGTACGAACGAGCTGGTCCACATATTTTTATTGATTGGAAAAACGATATCCCAAAGCAGGCCGAGACCCATCAGCACCACACCGGCTCCGCCAATCATCAGACTCTTCTTAAACGGTGTGATGGAGGCAAACTCCCTGCGCAGAAACTGTCCGGTGAATACTCCCAGCATAGCAGTTCCGATAGCCGGGATGGTTGAAAGGATTCCTTCGGGGTCGTACACCACACGGTGCAACTTGCCCGGCAAAAAGAGCCGGTCGATATACCCTTCCAAATTTCCTTCCTTCGTCAAATCTCCGGCACCATAACCCGGCACCGGCACTGTTATCATTAAAATCCAGTAACCTATCAGCAATGTAAGAAAAATAACAATCTGCGTTCGCAACCCGCAGTTCATAAAAATAATAGCGGCAAAGAAACAGGACAAAGCGATACGCCCCAGCACGCTGGCAAAACGGGTTTGTTCGTAACCGTTGAATTGAAGGGCTTTATTCACCACCATACCACATAGAATCAAAATCAGTGTTCGTTTGATTAAATCTCTGTATGCATGTCGTTTGGCAATTTTCAAAACTTCATTTTCTTTCCCTTCCAGTTTTTTACCGTAAGAATACGGCATTGATACCCCGGCAATCAGGATAAACAACGGGAAGATCATGTCGTAGAAGGTAAATCCATTCCACGGCGTATGATGCAACTGGTCGGACATCCATTGAGATACGGGATCGCCGGAAGCTTTTGCCAAAGCATGAATAATAATTTCGCCACTGATAATCCACATCATATCGAAACCACGAAGTGCATCCAGCGATAAAAGACGTGAAGATTGTATCCCCTTTTCCTGTCTCATAATCAAATCAATATATAAATACCGTTTAATTTATTTCTTAAATTCAGCGTTTGACCTCTCCCCAACCCCTCTCCCTAAGAGAGGGGCTTTGCATCTGTATTAATGAGTTTTATCTCATATTTTTACTGTCGTGTTCCGCCTCTCCTTGGGAGAGGAGGCTAGGTCAGACGATAAATATCTGACTCCGACACGAAGTCGTCGTGAGAGGAGAGGTCTGAACAAAATAGTATTAATCAATATCGTAATAATTCTATTCGATACATACTCTAATATATAAACACCTTTAGCTTAAATCAGTAATAATTCTGCAAAATTTTCGATAAATAAAAGGCTGCCGACCTGCAACAACACAACTCAGCATCACACAGTCGACAGCCTTAAATATTAAATCAGTCTAATTAATAACCCGGGTTTTGGGTCAGTTTTGGATTCTTGATCATTGCAGCAGTCGGTATCGGGAAAATACGGCGATACACACTGGCATCTTTTTTAAAGCCCCATTTGCCTTCAAATTTACCGAAACGAATCATGTCGTTACGACGCCATGTTTCATACGCAAATTCGCGAGCTCTTTCTTTGTACAAATCATCCAGAGTAACAGCTGTCCACGGAGTAGACGTTGTTCTCTTACTGCGTACATCGTTCACCAATGACAAAGCTGTTTGTCCGTTTGTTGCATTGCCACCGCGAAGGATAGCTTCGGCTTTCATCAACAGAATGTCCGAATAACGGAACACCGGCATATCGTTGTTTTGGTTACGGCTGGTCGATGAAGCATCAGGATAGAACTTGATGTTACGATAACCCATATTCCAGGCAATCTCGTCGTTTCCGCAATCAAACAGGATAGAATCCTGACGTAAAACAATGTTCGGAGTTAAATTAACCTGATAAGTCATATTAGCATCAGGATCACTTCCTGAATAATATTGATCGTATGCTTTTTTCTTAACGGTTAACATAATTGGAGTAACACCATCGTTCATGTACTGCAATCCGGTCAACCATTGTTTGTTGCGAATATCATTCGGATCATCAAAGTTGGCATAAAACTCAGGCAAAGTACTTTCAGGAGCACTTGGAGTAAATGGCAATCCGAACTTCGCCTTTTCCGAACGGGGAACATCGTAACGTGCACGATACATCATACCATTAGTTCCTCCTAAAGCCGTATATGACGGATCGAAAGGAATAGCAAAGATGAACTCCGGAGTAGAAGGTCCGTTGTTCGGATAGAACATTTGCAAATAGTTGCTCGGAGTTGCCAGTGTGTATTTACCTGAAGTAATAACATTATCGCAGGCAGCAATACAATCATCATAACGTTTTGTACCTGTATAGTATTCTGCATTCAGATACATCTTAGCCAACAACGCATAAGCCATATACTTGGTAGGATAACCATATGTAACTGCGTTCACATTCGTTGTCAGATTAGGCAAACAAGCTTTGATTTCACTCTCTATAAAATTGAACACCTCTTTACGATCCGTTTTGGCTTTTTGTTCAAAATCGCCATAGGTTGTTACAATAGGTACATTACCATAAAGATCCATCATATAAAAATATGCCAATGCACGTACCATTCTCAATTCCGACAACATCCGGTTTTTGGTCGTTCCTTCCGGCATATTTGATTGCAGAATATACATGGTCTGATTGTCATATCCGATAATACGAGACAACCAGTCCCAGCAACTTACAGCCCAACCGTAGTCAGGAGTCCATTCATGATAGTGAAAATTCCGGTATCCCTTATTATCATACCAGTTACCACCGCGAGCGGGTAATATGGCTTCATCGGTACTAAGCTCCGTAACAAAATAATAATCCATCGCGTAGTTGCCTCTCAAAGCAGCATACACAACACCTGCAGACGCTACAAACTGAGCGGAATCTTTCGGATATGTATCCGGAGTAATCTGGGTTGTGACAGGCACATCCAAATCATAACATGATACCAGAAGAGTCGACATTAAAGCCGAAAACAATATGTATTTAAATCTCTTTTTCATGTGTTTATATTTTATTTTTATACTAATGCCACAAGGACTTCATATATTAAAAATTGACATTGACTCCAAACAAAATAGTTCTTGTTTTGGGATAGAAGTTGTTAGAATCAATACCCGGGGACATACCACCCATATTTACTTCAGGATCCACTCCTTTGTACTTGGTGATTACAAACAGGTTGTTTACTGTGCTGTAAAGACGAACGTTTTCGATATACTTGATCGGTTTCTTGAAGGTATATCCTAATGTCATGTTTTCCAAACGCAGATAGCTGCCACTTTCAATAAAGCGGGAAGAATATCTGAACGCATTTCCATCTTTAGCCGATTCATTTGCGGCGTCAACCAAAATATTGGTGTAAGCAGCTGTTGAAGGACGGAACAAATCTGCACGTGTTGCATTGAATATTTTGTTGCCATAAACACCGCGCAGGAAGATGCTCAAATCAAAGTTTTTATAAGTAAAGCTGTTAGACCAGCCATAGTTCAGCTTCGGTTGAGGACTGCCGGCATAACGATAATCAGATGTAGTAGGATTGGTTGTTAAAGTTCCGTCTTTTGCCAGGTATTGAGATACTCCTGCACTGTTCTTTCCCTGATAAATAAGTGTAAAGAACTGTCCAAGCGGATATCCTGTCTTACGAATCTGCAAAGTACTTCCTGTTTGTCCACCGCCGTCAGGCTGTGTATAACGAATGGAGTCTCCACCTGAAAAATAGGGATTAGAAAGACTGGTAATCGTATTTTTGTTGTGAGCCAGGTTAAGGCTTGTTTTCCAGGTAAACGATCTTGTTTTCACCGGAGTAGCCGAAACACTCAATTCAATACCCTTATTATTAATGCTACCGCCATTAGCCCAAAGACCTCCTGCAGGAACAAGAAGAATATCTGCATCGTACCAGTAAATCATATCGGTAGTATTTTTGTTGTACCAGTCAAATGTAAAGCTCAATTTCCCTTGCAAAACTGATGCATCCAACCCGAAGTTGGTTGTTGCTGTTTTTTCCCATTTCAAATCAGGATTAGCCGCTTTGTTAGGACCATACGACATCATTGAACCTCCGTTGTAATTGAAGCTACCCATTGGTCCGGAAAGGAACTGTGCGGTATAAGCACTGAAACCTGTTGAGTTACCGGTAACCCCATAGCTACCTCTGAATTTCAGGTCGTAGAAGATATTCATTTTCTGAATAAAGCTTTCCTGACCGGCTCTCCAGGATACACCCACTGATGGGAAGTAACCCCAACGGTTGTTTTTACCAAATACAGATCCACCATCACGACGCAATGACCCTTGCAGATAATATTTGTCGTTGTAGTTATAGTTCAAACGGGCAAAATTTGAAATCAAACGAGTCTTAGAGTAAGCCTGATCATAGCCAAAATCAACTCTGTAGCCATTAATTGTGGAATAGTTACCAAGTGCAAGGTTGTTAAAGCTCATATTGTTTACAGGGAAGTTTGCATTTGTTGCTTGAAAACCATCACCGTAAATATCGTTCTGGAAAGAATACCCCAAAACTGCATTGATAGAATGAGCGCCAAAAGTACGATTCCATGTCAACCAGTTTTCAAACACGGTGTTCGTGGTCTGATAATTATTTCTCAAAGCAGAACCACCCGGTTGGAATGTTACAATTGAACGTGTGCTGGGGGGATCAGGGTTGTTATAGAACACAGAACCATTGTATTGATACAAATAGGAGTTGTAGTATTCACCGTACAGTGCATTATAATTCTGGTATGACAAACTCATGTCATAAGTAAGACCGAAAGGTAATTTTGCATTGATGGTAAATGCTGCAATCAGGTTATTATTTTTAGATTGGCTCTGAGCATTATTAATAATAGCTGAAGGATTGAAATAGCCATTCTTTGTGAAGTTTTCAAAATAAGAACCATCTGCATTTTTTACCGGAGAGGTTGGCAAGTGATAAGCTGTTTGGTACAACACGGCACCCAACAATGGCACATAATCAGACACCACTCTTGCGTTTGCAACTGACAAACCGAATTTTACCTTGTCGTTGATAGCATATTGGTCGAAAGTCACACGGGCTACAACCTTGCTTTGATTACTTGTCTGGATAATACCCTGTTTGTTAGAGTAGTTCAAACTTGCACTGTAACTGTTATGCTCGCTACCACCGTTAAACGAAAGGTTGTGATTGGTAGAGTAAGCAGTGCTACGCTGAATGGCCTTTTGCCAATCTGTGTCGGCACCGGTATCTTCTGTCAGGTTCTGACCGGTTGTTTTACAGAAATCGCGCAGTTGAGATCCGTTCATAAGTTTCAGGCTGTTGGTCACATTTTCGATACCGGCATATCCATTGTATGAAATATGTGTCACCCCTTTTTTACCTTTTTTTGTGGTTACCATAATAATACCATTGGCAGCACGGTTACCATAAATAGAAGTAGCAGCAGCATCTTTCAATACGTCGATAGTTTCAATATCGTCGGGAGCTACCAGCGAAATATCTGCTCCGGGAATTCCATCGATTACATAAAATGGTTCCATCGAGCTGTTCAATGTGGATGTACCACGCAGGATAACACTTGATTTGCGGGTAGGGTCACCACTTACCGTTACGTTCAAACCGGCAGCTTTACCCTGCAACAACTGACCGACATCGGTAATGGCACCTTTGTTCAGTTCGTCTGTCTTCACAGAAGTAACAGATGACACGAGGCCTTTTTTAGTAGTTGTTCCATAACCTACAACTACGATTTCATTCAGCTTGGTATCCATTTCCTTCAGGGAAACATTCAGAATGGATTGCGAGCCAACTTTTACGCTTTGGTTGGTCATCCCCACAAAAGAGAATTCCAAAACAGCACCGGCAGGCACTTTGCTTAACTCGTAATGTCCGTTCACGTCCGAAATTGTCCCCGCAGAAGTACCTTTTACCATTACCGTTACGCCCGGCAACAGATTCCCTTTTTCATCGGTGATTTTTCCTGATACTCTTCGGGGTTCTCCGAAAGCCTGTGATTCAGAGGCTTTTTGAGATTGTGCAGTTACTTTTGTAATAACAATATGGTCGTTCTTCACTTCGAAACGAACATCTTGTCCCTGTAGGATCACTTTTAATGCTTCGTCAACCGATTTACCGTTTACGTTGACGGAAACAACTTTTTGCATATTGACATCGTTGGCATCAAACCAGTACGACAGTCCACTCTGTGATTTCAAAGCTTCTAAAGCCGCTTTTACCGTCACTTTTTCAAGCGAAAGCGTTACTTTTTTTTGCTGAGCAAACGCAGATGTTGCCATAACGAGCACCAGCAAAAATAAAAAATACCTGAGTTTTTTCATACGAAAATGATTTTGTGTTAATGAAGTTTGAAATACTTATCGCTTTATCTGTATAAAAATAAGTTGATATGATAAGAATTTCGCTACCTAATCAATTAATAGACTGAAATTTAATTATTCATCCAGATACTTACCTGATCACTTCGGAATAGGCAAGGAAATACCAGTCCGTTTCAGGGAGAGCCCCTGTCGGATAATCCAATAAATTGATGTTGATTGAGTTTCGGAAAGTTTTTGTAGCTTTGCGGAATCTAAAACAACAATCGTTCGCCAGAACGAGCCTGCCGGGGGATGCTGCAACATCGTCCGGCATTTTTTTATGAGGAAGGGTTATGTCTTTGGCATAAGTTGAGTGTTTTTATAAGGTTAGTATTCAATTATAAGGTAGATAATAAAGCTATTTGGTAACGGTAATCACACTTTCTTTAAATTTATAATGAAACTGATTACCTGCTGTCATAATATCAAAAATTTCCTGTATCGACTGTGCCTTGCGGAAATCACCGTAAAATTTACGATTCAGCAAATCACTGTCTTTTACATTGATGCTTACATTGTATTCTCTCTCCAGACGACGGATGATCTGACCGAAGCGTTCTGCGTCAAACACCAACTTGCCGCGTGTCCATTCACTCCAGTCGGAAGCCTGTACTTTTTCAATTGTCATCTGGCCGTTTTGTTTGTTCAGGGTCGCCTTCTCATTGGGCTTCAGCAAACAAGGAACCGAATTGTCAGCCAAATGATTTGTAAGACTGATTGACCCTTCGAGCAACGTAATATCCACCGTGGGATCTTCTCTGTACGAACGCACATTGAATTTTGTTCCCAGCACTTTTACCGCCATCTCTTTACCATTGACCGTAAAAGGCATATGCGGATTTTTTGCCACTTCAAAATAAGCTTCCTTAAGGGGCAGAATAAAAGAGACATTTTAATATCTAATATAAAAACCTTGATTATTTGATAGATACAAAGGTACAGAAAAAAAAGGCATTGGATATTTGATGGTAAAAGAGCGGATAAAAAACGCCTAAAAACCTCATAAATAAAGCATTTCTGCGGATACCAATAGGTAAAAGCAAAAATGCTTATTTTGTTTTGCCGAATGATAACACCTGTTATCATCAATGTATGCACAAAAGGACAAAAGACAATGATAACAAAAGTGCGTTTATTGTTTTGCTATATTTGAGCCGATTTTAAATAGACTTCCATAAATGTTCAGCCTCTTTATTTCACCCAAAACATTTGAGGCATTGCCACACATTGAACTTAAATACGCATTAAAACTATATGATTGGGTATGATAATTAACCACCGGTATTTCAACCGGAGCTTC
The DNA here is from genome assembly GCF_009712605.1 of Paludibacter sp. Classification (GTDB taxonomy): domain Bacteria; phylum Bacteroidota; class Bacteroidia; order Bacteroidales; family Paludibacteraceae; genus Microbacter. The sequence continues at coordinate 83,601 of NZ_WASO01000009.1, forward strand.
GTCAATAAAAACGAGTCCTGTTGTGTCGCCCAATTTTGCACCTTCTAATATCTGTTGAAGCTTGTACAGATACAAAAAGCGGTTTAATCCATCATCCTTTTGCTCTGAAATATTAGAGCAATCAGGCATAGTATCCGTAATTATATGCAAGGTTAATGTAATGGTACGAGGGTTTCCTTTTCCCTGTCCGCGCATAGTGTAATCTACAAATATAGCAGGAATACCAAAGTATTCGTATAGTTCCGGGTGTAAGGGTTGACCTCTGAAAATGTCTATGTAGAAGTCAGGTGATAACCCGGCATCCGAAAACGATGCTTTTTTGCTGTCGATGAGCTTGTATAACTCTAATAATTGATTGATCATTTCAGTGCTTTTATAAATTGAACTGTCATGTGTAAATAACATCTTTGTGTCAGTGTATAACTTGGGGCTAAATAAGTACGTGCCGTTATTGTGAGATTCATCTTTCGCTGATGTGATTGTACTACATGAGCCTTAACGGTACCGGCTTTAATCTTCTCTGTACGTCCTTTTCTAGTTCGACTATATGCCTTACGTTTGTAAGCTGCTACATTATGCTGCTTGACGGTCACAGTCTCTTTAATAGTGCCTCCATTATTGTGAATTTCTGCATAAGGAACATCAGTACCGATAATGACACGATTTGTATCTGCGTAAATCTTACGAATGCTACGTTTAAGCCGTCCTGTTGCAACTAAAACGGTATTACTTCTATTCCCTTTTCTTTTGCGTTTTAATGGCCTCCATTTGGTTTTGGTTACATCCAACCATGCTTGTTCAACAAATCGTTCTTTGCTGAAATTTACGGCAATTGCGGCCACTTCGTTAGGCATACGGCTGTATGCTTTTGAAATGGCATCGCATTTGCGTATAAAGTCGCGTGTGTCTACTACTATTGACATGATTAATTAGCTAATTCTGCGCTACGTACAACACGCATAAACATTTCAGTGAGCCAACGTTCTAACTCATCGCGATTCATGCCATTTATAGACTGACTTTGCGGACTGAATTTGTCAATAAACGAACCGATATTAATAGTCGTATTCTTGGTTTGGCTGCCTCTGCTGATGGTTTTTGCATCTGCACCTGCGGCACTACTTGCAAATGAGTTATCATTACCTTTCTTACCGGTTCCTTCAGTTGCATCTGGAACTCCGTTGGCATTGGCGTCTGTCAACTGATCTGCTTTGCCTTGTGCTTTTAACTGGTGGGTTTTATCATCGGCAGCAAGTTTCTTCCTTATTTCATCAATGGACATATTTCGGATGCTATTAACGCCTCCTTTTATGTCGTTCATGTTGAAAGTTACAATGCCTCTTAGTACCTGTAATATTCCGGTAAGAAACTCTTTAATCCATACCAGATAAGGACGTATTTTGTTGTACATTGTCGTGAATCCTCCACTCATACCCGGTATTAATGAGATAACCCAATTTATTATACCTCCAAGAACTTGAAACCATCCGACAATAGCTTTCATAGGCACTAAAGCCATGTTAAACGAGAATTTAGCCACAGTACCTATAAATCCAATTATATCACGGAATGCTGCCGAAGTATTCCACAAGTTCTTAAACCAATTTATCATATCAAGGATACCCTGACCTAAAGAATTGATTAATGGTAGCGCCGATTGTCCTATTTCGATCATAGTTCCCTTTATCATATTTTGAATGATGTGGAAATTGTCAAGTGGCGTCATGGAATTTTTGTATGCTTCATTCAATTGTCCCTGACTATTGGTTACAAAGTCAATGGTTTCCCTTAATCCTTTCATGTCTTGTGTAGCGGATGAAAAGAACGAAGCCGCTTCCATGTCAAGCCCAATCTTACCAAAGAACTTTGCGCGCGAAAGGTCGCTCATGTTCTTTGTTTTGACTGAAAGTTGATCAATGATGTTGATTAATGGCTTTATTTGTCCCTGTGAATCATACAGCGATATACCCAGTTTTTTGAATGCTTTTATTTTACTTGGGTCTGCAAGTGATTTGAAAGCATTTTCGGCCAGCGTTGTAGCTCTTTCGGCGGTCATTCCGTGCGCCGTCAAAAACGCCCATGCTCCGGCGGTTTCTTCAAGTGCTAACCCGGCACTTCTAGCACCGGGTATAATTTTGGGCAAATACTGCGCTACGTCTTTAAATTCTGCCTTACCTTTATTTACAGTTGCAAAAAGAGCATCATAGACTGTATTAATGTTCCGCCCGGAAGCATTCATAACGCCTACTGCCGCATCCGCAGTTACTCCTACGTCTGTAAATCCGGCTTTGGCAGCTCTTAATGTCGGTTCTAATACCTTGAGAGATGTATTTACGTCGAGGCCGGCCGAAATAATTTTGTTGAAAGCATCCGGTATTTGCTCAATGGGCGCAACGTTCCTTTCTCCAATCTCCAAAAGTTTGTCTGATAGATTTCCCAGTTCTTTTTGCGAAAGTTGCGCTGTTACATTGATCTTTGCAAGCCCCTGTTGCCAATTCAACGCCATATCAACACATTGGTAGTACGCGACTCCGAGGGCAACCACGGCGGCAGCTATGGCCACGTATGGATTGGTAAGCATAGACAAAGCAGAACCAACGCCCGGTACTTCACTCTTTATAGCGTCAAAAACTTCAATGTTTTTCGACTTCAAAGAGCTGAGTTTGTCCTGCATACCTCCACAGGATTTGTCTACCATCTTTTTTGCTTTGTCAAGTCCTGCCGAAAGGTTATTTTTCAGGTCGATAAGTAGTTGTAGTTTGGCTATTCCTCCTGCCATGAGTATAATTTTTGAAAAGTTATCGTATATTTGTGGTCTGAAAAACGTTTGAGAGTATGATCGCGGAGGTTAATGCGTAAGCAACCACTGCGAAAGAACAACATTTAATGTTGACACTTTCAAGCGTTTTTTCATTTTATGTACAATCCCGCCCGGGCTTGTTCCTCCGGTATTTTTCTTTCATACCACGTCTGAACCTCCAAACCATCACCGGTAATAGTTGCATCAACGATTAACGTCTTATCTTTCCAGAACTTGATATAACGTATTTGCTCGCTGTCTCCTTTGGGATAATTGCGCAAATAGACTTCATCAGGGTTGGCCAAAACATCCTTTACAAATGGGAATAAACGGTGTCTATTCTCTGCTTCAGTTACATATTTACCTGTGATGTGGCTTTCAAACGTCTTTTCTTTGAGTATTACCTTGCGTTTAAGGTAATCATCAAAGCCCATTGCATTATAGCCTTTTGATGCTGCATTATTGGTATAGAACTCCCGTACATTGTCGGAAGTAATGCTTTTATCTAACTTTAGAGAGTCGAGCGTACCGTTAAAGTCTTTCCACGGCTTCAAACCGTAGTTTGCATAGGTATAATCGTTCGTTTTCTTGCTCTTTTCACCAGATAAATCGTTTAAATACATCTGATTTTGACGAAATACCACACCCGATTCGGCTCTGTTTACGGCAAAATTTTCTTTCATTTTGGGCGTTGTAAACACTTTATCAATGTAATCTTTACCCGCAACAAGATTTTTGCACGGGTCTCCCGGTTCCTGCAAGCCTTCACAGCGACATTTATAGCCATTTGGTGGCCACAATCGGCGACCATCGCCGTCGTCAAACGAGAATATACGGCCATTTAACAGCCTGTGTGAATCACGTACATGGTCATCACCAACGGTCTGATACCTCCAGTTGTGTATCTGATTCTTTTCGGCAATGAACTCGAACCAGCGTGCTGACGTTTGTCCTGTAGCTATACAAAACTCCCGTTCAGTGGCTAAATAGGTCTGATTAAAGTCCTTGTTGATCTTCAAAGCCTCGTTAATGAAGTCACGTTCCGAACGTATCTCCAGTTTATCACGGTCAATCAACAGTCGGTTGATCAGCATGGCTTCCGCTTGCGTTTTGGCCTCTGAAAAACGGAAAAGATTCATTTCCATCATTGCCAAAGCGCGGTTATCCGGTGCGTTCCAAGCTACATCTACACGACTTTTACCCCATCCTCCAAACAGACCATCTCGTAAGTCTTCTCCTATTCGTTTGGCCTTTAATAATCGTACAGTTTCGGCTTTGTCAGCATCTCCATTCCATAACAACTTGTGAAACTGTTCATCGAACCTAATAAGTTCGTCAAGCAGTTCCTTGTCAATACCAGAAGCTATAGGATAACGCATTACCGGATAGTCGGGCAGTGTGATAGCGCACGCCACCGCCATTGCCCGCACGTCGGTGGCTTTCTTAAAATTTACCGGAGGCTGTGTTGCTTTTTTGCCGATTATTGGCAACCTGAATGTTTTGGATACTTCTTGTTCGTCAAGTTCCCAAATATCAGCAGCATCTTTCACAATGCTCCAATGTTCCAACATGGTGAGTTCTTCCGTCATATCGAACTCAAAGGACATGGTTGTGTTATCGAACGGAAAACCGAGCATCTGCAACACCGGTAAAAGTTTACCGTTTACAACGAACTGCGCAAAACGTTTGTCACGGATGGATATTTTATCATCCAATGTACGTTCGTGCACTTCCGTTTGACTACGATTTGCACCCTGATCGGCCATTGTGGTGGAACCTACAAACCGCTTGCTTATCTGCTGATCGTGCAATGTGGTTTGTTTCAAGTAGCACTTTTCTGGGTCGCCTGCATTGGCAAGGTCGTGCACTTGGATGGTAGTTCCGTTTGGCAATACTGCCTGAGCGGCTTCACCCAACGTTTTTAGCTGGTTCTGAATACGCGCAATGTCCTGTTTGTTGGATGTGGTAGCCGTAATCAGAGGTTGCCCGAATTTTTCGGAAAACTCTGCCCACGATTGCAGTGCGTTTCGTTTCCAAATGATATTAGGGACTACCTCCGTTGTGATGCCAAACGGTGATTTATGCACAATTTCAATCACCGTAGGGTCGCTTTTGTAGTCAACAAACTTGTTACCTGCTACTTCTGTGTACATATATCCCTTTTGAATACATACGTTACGCCGTGGAATAATCGACAAAACGGGTTTTTCGACGTCTCTCAATACTTGGATAACGGAGTATTTTCGATACACAGCAGTCATTACCTCCTCAAGAAAATCAAAAAACCATTCTGCATTAAAAAATTCGGTTTGTTCCGGGAGCTCTTCACCTGTCTTTTTGTCTTTTACATAAAAGCGATGGTTTAGCGTTGCTGCGTTGCGGATGTCGATAACAGATGTTATTTGAGCATCCAGCATAATATCGTCATACAAGTCCTGAAGGACGTACCAGCGTGGGTCGTCAGGGTTTTCGGCTGCAAGAATGGCATTGCGCCACTTTTTAATGTCCTTTCGACTTCGGTCGGTAAATTCCTGAGCGATTTGTATTGCAATCTCGCTTGTAAATGTTTTTGCCGGTGCCGTGCTTTTTGCTTCTGCTACCGGTGTTTTCCTGAATATGTCTTTAAATGCCATTTAAATGCAGTTTACAGATTACCATTTATGATTGTTTGGTGCGTTTTGGCTCCATATACGCACATCCGACACAGCTTCCTCCGTATCTGGGTCGATGATGGCCGGAAGGTCGCACGGTGTATCACCATTTCCAACATCCTTAAGCCAGTCTATTGCGTCCTGATAGCGTTGTGAACGGTGTTCCGGTACGTCCTTACTGCCTGTTTGCGAATAGAGGTGATACAGCGTGATGTCGATGGTGATGGTCACTATCCACTGGTCGCGTGTGTCTATCTGCTCGCCTCCATTTTCAGCCGGTGATAGTAATGGTTGAAATATAGTTGCACAGTCGTATCGTGCACCAATACGGTTTTTAATTTGGGCAATAGCGGTGTTTTCGGCTCTTACCAGCTTAGCGTTTTGGTAGAAGTCGGTTTGTGCGGTAAGCAGTCGCAAAATCTCTGTGCGTATCTGCATCGCGTAGTCTGATTGAAGTATAAAGCGTGCCATTAAAAAATGTTAGGTATTAATATTAAATATCTGTCGAGTTCATTCCCTGAATAATCTTTTATGAAATCTTCAATACATGTCCATGTTTGGCTTCCGCCAAATGTTTCAAAACAATCCCTTACAGTATCGTAAAATGCAAACTCTCTTTCTCCTGAATCATAATCAATGTTGCCTGTCTGATTACCAAGGTCAATAAATCGTTTCATATTAAAAATATCTTTTACGGGTTGAACTTCGTGAGGTTGATTGAATGTCGAAATTGCCTACAAATGTTGCCACATTCACTTCTGTAAATGCTCCGTGCAAAGCATCTAAAAAGTCTTTTGGTATGCTTGCTCCTTTTTCAAATGCGAGATAAGTATCTTTAGCTAACACCATATCTGAATTATCTTTTTCAGCTTCATTTGCATAAACATTTCGACGTTCAAAAAAACCAGATATTCCCTCTATACGATCATCTTTATCTCCTTTGGCTCGATTGGATGGAACAATAGGAATGTAATAGCCTCTGACATCACCCTCTTCGTCAAAATCGTTTTGAAACTCTGACATAGCAAACATACCTTCAAACATGTATTGAATGTTTTCTTTGCTAAGATGCTTGTCCTCATACAAATCATACAGCCATTGAGCCATTTGAGTACGTGATGTTTGCCTGAAGAAAACGTGTAGAATATGAAACTGTCGGCCAATCTTACCAAGACAAACCATGGATTTATGACAAGCCGCATCTTTCCACGATAAGTCGCCATAAAATATAATAGCATCGTATTTATGATATGGTAAAATTTTAGTCCATTGCCACCACTCTGCCTTGAAAACTTTTCCCTCTTCTATGTGAGTATTCATGTATTCGCGCATGAAAGAGCGGTAAGGCATGTCTTCATACTTGTTTCTCCAATACTGAGCCGTTGTTTTTTCCGGCCAGTTTGGTTCAAATGTATTCATGTCCTTAACGGCATCAACACGTAAGTGAAAGAAGTTATGTACACGTCCTTTTTCTTTTCCCTCTTTGATTTTGTGTTTGAAATACTCTACAAGTCTATTGGTAAGAGAGTTTTTGTGAAAGTTGTTATTTGCATACACAAACCTCTCTACGGCATCATCTTCAGCATCAAAACATCCCCACACATCTTCTGTAATAAAGTCCAACGCTTCGGACATTATTTCATTGTTTTTGAGGTGCTTTTTGCTGTCGCAGTCATCTACCACAATGTAGTCAGGACGTTCGGCATCTTCGCGAGCTCCACGCGGGTCAGAACCAAATCCTAAAGAAGAAAAGCGAACGCCATCAGTGGTTAAGAATTCGCCTTCAGCCCAGTCACCGTTTGAATATTTATTGCCATAGTCATTGATAATTCTATGGTTATACCTTAACTGAGCCTGTATGCCTGATAACAGCTTCTTCGCTTTTTTGTCGGTCTGGCCGATTAAAAGCATGTAGTGTAACTCGCCTTTTACAAGGTATAAATACAATGGAATACCGAGGTCGATGTGAACGGACTTACCAGATGACCTGTAGGCCTCCATTAATGCCTTTATTTGCTTGTTGTCGCAAATGGCCTTTGCAAGTTTCTTATGAAACCATGCTGATTTTTTCTTTGCGTAGTTAGGAAAATAGTATTCAAACCAACGTATGTAATCCTTTTCGTTGAATTTGATACGGCTCAACTTATCGGCATGTTTTTCATTTATGTCGATAGATGTTGCCCGGGCAATCAACAAACAATGTTTGTCGTAGTCTGCTAATAACTTCTGATAATTGTTAGTCTTAGCCATCAAATTTCCATGTTAATACGTTCCTGTAAGAACATTTTATGATACTTGGTAAAATCATACGCCAGCTTAGGGTCTATTCCTGCCATAAACTTGTCAAACTCAATGAAAGCATCGCGAATTACCTCTACTGATAGCTTTTGAGTCATGTAATCATACGCTTTCATAACCTTGCTTAAAGAATCGGCATCAATCGGCTTTACCTCATTGCCATTATCATCAAGTCTCTTTTCTCCTTTTGCTATTCGGGTAGCCTCTTTAAGCAGAATTTTACGCAATTCAGATGGTCCGGTATCGAATAAAGCCCGGGTATCGTTCCAATTGTACTTATCCCGCCATGCGTATATGGTTTTGATGTCTCTCTTTAACTCTTCAGCAATAGATTCTGGAGCCATTCCCTTTTCGCAATAGAGCGACTCCGCGTAGTTTATTTCAGCCGGTGTGGCCTTTTGTACATTCTTCCGTGGTTTGGTTTGATTTGCCATTTTTTTATGTTTTGGAGCACAATTTTACGGCTCTTTTCCTGTACGCGCGTGGTAGGGTTTAAAGTGGCTTTAATGGTGTATAAAATAAACATAGTGTTTTATAAACGCCATTAATTAAGCATGGTGTAGATATGTGTATGTGTGTATAATTTCGCAGCATCAATATCGCGGGGTAGAGCAATTTGGTAGCTCGCCGGGCTCATAACCCGGAGGTTGTCGGTTCGAGTCCGACCCACCGCAACAAAGAATTTTCACAGTATGCTTATCAGAGAAATTGACAAAAAAACGGTAGAAGTAAAGCTGTACGGTAATATCGGCGGTTGGTTTGCAAATGGCGAAACAATCAGTGATATGCTCGACGGCTTTGAGGCGCAGGGATATGAAAACGTGAATTTTCGCCTGCATTGCTACGGCGGCAGCGTCATAGAGGGAAATGTTATTTTCAATGCCTTCCTTCGGTCAACGCTAAACATATCGGCTATTATCGACGGTGTAGCCGCTTCTATGGGTTGTTTCATTCTACCGTCTATTGCTACCGTGAAAATTGCCGATAACGCTTTCGGTATGATTCATCGCCCGACATCGCCTGCTGGCGGAACTGCCGACGACTTACTTGCAACTGCAAAATTGCTTCAAGACATGGAAGCAAATTTTGTCAAACGCGTTTCGGAACGTTCCGGGATGAGCGAAGATGAAGTAAAGGCGAAATGGTTCGACGGTGCAGATCACTGGCTGAATGCTTCCGAAATGGTAGCGATTGGATTGGCTACCGAAGTAATACCGGCAACGGCCAAGAACATGAAAGAACTCGATTCGTCGATGGTTCTGGATTTGGGTGTAGAAGGCGTATTTAATCAATTCGTTGCCTATTTGGGCGACGGCAAGGATAAACCTCAAAGTAAATTACAAATGGACAAAAAAGAACTTATTCAGACTTTAGGTCTGGAAGGGGTTGACGAAAACAGCCCCGATTCGCTTGTACTGGCAAAGGCAAAAGAAAAACAGGATGCGTTGACATCTCAAGTTGCCACTGCGCAAGCTACAGCAAAGGCTCAACGCGATGCCTCTATTAAAACTATGCTTGATAAAGCAGTTGCCGAAGGCAGGCTTATTCCTCAGGCAGGTCAAACACTCGAACAGTTGCGCGGTTCGTACGAAACTATCGGGCAAACTGCCGGTGTTGATGTGTTGGCTACCGCTTTGGCAGGTTTGGGAACAAAACAGCCTATTGCAGGTGTTATCGTGAAAGAAGGCAAAGAAGGTGTGGAAACCGACCCGAAAACATGGGCTGAAGTGATGGCTTTAGAGCCTACCGCGCTGGCAACTTTCCGTAGTGAGAAAAAAGAATTGTATGCAAATCTGTACAAGGCCGAATACGGTCATGCACCTAAATTCTAATTGAAAATGGCAAAGAATTTTCCTGAAATTTGGTTAGGCAGGGTTGAAAAACTGCTGACATCTGCCGATCAGGCTCCATGGCTTGACGGTATTCCTGAAATTGCGAGCGAAGTGGTAACATTCGGCGAAGGTACACAGACCGAAAAGAACACGATCTACATTCCGCTAACCTCGTTTGAACCTACCGTGTTGATTAACAACAACACGTATCCTATGGCACTCGAAGAGTATGATGACGAAACGGCTACTGTCAACCTCGACAAATATCAGTCGTTGCCTACATCTATCAGCGATGATGAAGCTATGGGCGCAAGCTACGACAAAATCGACGCTGCAACTCAATCGCACGTTACTGCTATCGCAAAGAAGAAATACGCGAAAGCCATCCACGCTATTGCTCCTACCTCTCACGTTGCCGGTTCTACTCCGGTAATCAAAACAACCGGAGCCGATGACGGTGAAGGTCGTAAAATGATTATTCGTGCTGACATCCGTAAGATGAAAAAGCAATTCGACGTGATGGAAGTTCCGGGAGACGGTCGCCGTTTGGTACTGAGCTCCGATCACGTAAACGACTTGCTCGAAAACGATCAGAAGTTTGCCGACCAGTATTACAACTATGCTACAGGTAAGATTGCTAACCTGTACAGCTTTCAAGTGTTTGAATACGTGTCTAACCCGTATTTCAATGCTACCACAGCTACGAAGAAAAGTTTCGGTTCTATTCCGGGTACTGGCGACTATCAGGCTTCAGTTGCCTTCTATGCTCCTAACATTGCGAAAAAGACGGGTAATACCAAACAGTATTTTACTGATGCTAAAACCGACACAAAAACTCAGGCAAACAGCATCAACTACCGTCACTATTTCATCTGTGTTCCAAAGCGTGCTAAATACATCGGAGCCATCATTTCTGATGTGGTTACAGCCGGTTAATTAAAGGAGGATTAAAGGATGAAACCAACGAAAGAACATATTGAGAAGGGTAAATACTTGGCAAAAAAACATGGCCTTAAACAGCTTTTTGTGAATGAAAGTAGCGAGTTTTTTACATCGCATAATGCGGCCTCTTTGTCGGTAGGTCACGACAAAGATAAGTTTGCCGAAGTGCCTCTGACCGGAGGAAAAGAAAAGCCTGCTAAAGGCGAAAAAGAACCCGCCAACGACGGCGAATAAACCTAATAACGATGAGTTTAAGAGGTGTTTCAATAAAAAATGGCAGTGTTGGAGCTAACTCCGACGAGGTTCGTGCATTCGGCCTCGTCGGAAATGGCATAGCTGTTGTGGGTGGTGTCCAGTTGGGCACTGCTTACAAACTGCTTCGCCCTTCCGATGCTGTTGCAATAGGCATAACGGCGGCTTATGATACGGCAAACAGCGTGAATGTTTACCGTCATATCAGCGAGTTCTACCGTCGTGCCGGTGAAGGAATAGCCTTGCATATCATTCTCGTTGACCAAACCGTAAAACCCGAAAACATGGTGGAATCCGCTAAGGTTTTAGCGGTTGAAGCCGAGGGCGCAATCAGCGACTTCGGGTTTGTGTATAATCCTGCCGTAGGTTACACTTCGGTATTGGTGGATGGTCTTGAAACTGATATTAAAGCTGCTATTCCGGCGTTACAGGGGTTTGCCGATTGGGCTGATGAGCATGACATGCCATGTCATACCATTATCGAAGGTCGCGGAATTAGCGACACGCTTTCATCGCTGGCCGATTTGCGTGCGTTAAAGGCCGGAACTGAAGATTTGGAAGCCGAAAAGGTAACGCTTGTTGTGGGTCAGGACTGGACATATGCAGACGGTTTGTGGGCTGTAGGTAAAAAGTTTGCCGATGTGGGTACGTTCCTGGGCGTAATTGCTTCGCAGGATTGGAACCGCAACCCGGGCGAACAGGCAACACAGAACCTTACCAATGCCACAAAAGGCATCTGGACGATTGGCGGACTTAGCAACCACAAGAAGTACAGCGAAGTGTACGGAAGTCTCGAAACGATGGATGCAAAGGGCTATGTATTCCCGATTAAGTACACCGGAGTTTCTGGTTACTTCTGGAATGACGGTCATTGCTGCTGTCCTATCAAGGTAGATGACGAGGGCAATATGAACCAGTACGAAATTTACTACAGCCATACTATCGACGAAAGCAAACGCGCTTTGCGTGCAGTCTATTTGCCTGAAGTAAAATCGACTGTTCTGCTTGATGATGGTAAATTGCCAGCTACGAAAGTGGATTATTACGATTCTATTGGTGATCTTGAATTTGATAAACTGGCGGGAAAAGGGCTTATCTCTGGAGGTAGCACTACCACCGACCCGGACAGTGATCTGATTACTGCTAAAACATTGAACATTGCCTTTAAGGTTGTACCTACAGGCTGTGTCGGCGAAATTGCAGGTACTATTAATCTCTCAAATAGTTGATTATGATAATTAGAAGATTAGGCGAAGAATATTCGGCTGGCGACGTAGTGGTAACTGTGGCCGGATTGGTAGATGTTGACCCATCGGCTATTGAATACGACTACAAGTATGCACACACTGCCCGTTACGGCATTAAACGCAAACCCCGTGGCTGGAATATGGGCAAAGTGGAATATACCGGCAAAATTACGCTTCCTCTCGATGTGGTTGCCGAATTTGAAAAGGTAAGTGGTGGCGACATTGCCAAAATTCGACCTTTCCCCATAAACGTGACTTTCGCAAACGAAGAAAACGACATGATTCACGACTACATTTTAGCCAAGTTTACAGGCAATGGGCGTAGCGTGAAGGGGGATGACGGGCTTGAGAAAGAACTTGATTTGTTCGTTCTCGACATGAAACTGAACCAGTAACAAAACTACATTCACCCTTCCGGGATAAACGCCCGGAAGGTTATTTAAAATCACTTTAAAATAACTTCAAAATGACACAGAAAGAAAAAACCTTGCCTGAAGGTACTACTCAGGACATGATTGACGAAGCAAAACAAACCTTGCCTGAAGGTATTACTCAGGACATGATTGATAAAGCAAAAGTAAAATACGGAGCCGACAAGGTAAAATTTGTTGACATATTAAATGAGGAAGAAAATGCGGTTGAGCTTACCGTGTTGGCTATTGTTCCTTCTCGTAATGTTACAGGTCAATACCGCAGATACAGCGACACAGACCCGAAGAAAGCCGATGAAATTCTTGTTAAAGCCTGCCTTTTAAGCCATAAAGAACAAGTCCTTGCTAATGATGCTCTTTTTTACGGGGCACTTAACGGAATTGCGGAACTTATTCCTATCCGTAAGGCTAACGTAAAAAACTGTTAGAGCAACTTCCCGACATTAAGCCGATTGAACAGTCGGTTAGTTGCGATATAGAAGAACTGATTAAAATGCACAACGCCATGATACGTTTTTTCTTTAAGGAAAATCCCGAGGCGTTAAGTGACGAAGATTTTGCACAAAGAGTAAAGGAACTGAAATGGCTCGCTGATGGCGGGTTTTTATCCGGGATACGATTATGAGTGTTGTAGAGATTGAACAGTTAGCGGGACGTTTTAAGGCTGCATTCGGATTTGTAACTGCAAACATACGCAATCGAACGGATGCAGCCGGTAACGCCTCTGTAAGTAAGCAACTCGCTTCCAACATATCGGTGTATGTGATGGATAAAAACACCGACATTGAAGATATAACGCTTAGTTACGGCAATACGGTTTATTCGTTTGGTGATTGCAGCCTTGATGGTGAATTTGCTAATGTTATTGCTACGGCTCCGATGATTAGTTTCAAACGTTCAAAGCGGCTGGTTACTACTCCTATTGACAACACAGACATTGAAGTGGTAGAGCGGTATTCTACGGAACCGTATGAAATGACATGGCGCGGCCTGCTGATTGACATGGAAAATCATTCGTTCCCACTCGACAAAATGGAGACGCTAAACCAGATTTTTGAGGTAAACGATGTGTGGAATGTGGCAAGCAAGATACTCAACAAACTAAAGGTATCGGCTATCTACATCAAAGACATCAGTATCGAATTTGTGGAGGGATACGAGGACACTGTTTCTTACACCATGACAACCCGGGCGATGCGTCCGGTTAATTATCAAATAATCAATAACAACTAACTTATGAAACGATTTATTTTAATTGCATCGCTTATGCTTTTGTATTTGAACATGACTTCTCAGGTCAGACTTGGTAATGTATTGCTTGACAATATTTCGGGTTTTGAAGTGAACGAGAATATTCTCGAAATGAGCAATACAGCAAAGATTACCATCCCGAAAAACTATGGTAAGCTGGCTGGTAAAACCATTTTGGAACAATTCAAAGTAGGAGATAAAGTAACGATTGATGCCGGATACAACGGCGAATTAGGCCGTGATTTTACAGGTTATGTCCGGGAAATAGGCACAGACTTGCCTCTCGTTATCGAATGCGATGACGAAACATATCCGCTCCGGCAAACTAATTACATTAAGAGTTATAAGAATGCCACATTAAAGCAGGTTCTTACCGATATTATACCGCCTTCCATCACATTTGAATGCCCGGCAGTAACCCTCGGAAAATTGCAGATTGATAACGCCAGTGCATTTGTTGTATTACAGGATTTGATTCAGAAATACGGGCTTTATAGCCGCTTACATGATGGTCATTTGCGCGTTGGACTTGCCTACGATTTTGGCGGAGCATCTAAGCAATATAACTACTACCTAAACGACCCGGAACATGGCAATGTAAAGAAGAATAACCTGAAGTATAAGCGTAAAGAAGACTATAAGATACGCTTTAAGGCTATTGCTATCAGTCCGAACGGAAAGAAAACAACCGTAACAGTCGGGAGTAAAGAGACAGATGCCAACGAGAGAACGCTGAATTTTGCCGGGCCGATGACAGAGGTGCAATTGCGCGAACGAGCGTTGGCTGTTATGTCAAAAACGGTGTTTGACGGATATACGGGAGATATTACAGGCTTTGGCCGACCTGCTGTACATGCAGGCGACAGTTTGGTTATTCATAATGCGGATAATTCCGAAATGGCCGGTAACTATCTTATCGAAAAAGTGGATATAACATACAACGACAGCGACGGTTACAGTCGAAAAAGTACGTTAGGATATAAGATTTAGTGTTGTGTAAGGTGTTTTTTAAGGTGATTTGATGGATGGGAGCTCTTGATCAGGCAATAGAAATGGCAATGCGTAAACATGCCGATAAGCGACAGATTAAACAGGTGTTAGTCGGAGTCGCAAAGGATGTTACGGATACTACCTGCACCGTTGAACGTGACGGAGCTCCCACCCTCAATGATGTTCGCCTGAATGCAATTGATGACAACCTCGAAACGTATCTGACCGTTTACCCGGCAGAAGGCAGCAATGTGATTGTTGCCATAATCGAAAACCTTGTAACAGAAGCGGTGGTTATCCGCTGTAGTGAAGTTGCCAAAATAGGCCTTAAAATAGGCGCTATCACGTTGGTGATTGACAAAGATGGTATTGTGATGAACGGTGGTTCATTAGGCGGATTGATCAAGATTGAGGAACTGAAAACGCAACTTGAAAAAGTTACCGACCGCATCGACGCGGTGATTAATGCTATAAAAACAGCGACTGTTACTCCGGGTGATGGCGGGGCGGCTTACAAACTGGCCATGACTGCCCAGCTTTCAACTCTTTCCAAAGAGAATTTCGATAAAATTGAAGATGATAAAATAAAGCACTGATGCAGGGAATATTACTGACAGACACCAACGACTTGCAACTATCTGTTGTAAAGGATAGCACCGGGCTAATTACGTCCGGGATGGTTGTTGGCAATAGCGACTACCAGCGTGCCCGCCTTATCACAATGTTCCGAAAAGGAGAGGTGAAGGAATACCCTACGCTTGGATTCGGTATTGAGCAATACAACAAAGCTGTAGTAAATACACAAAAATTTGCGAGCGAACTGGAGACGGAACTGAATGCCGACGGGTTTAAAAACCCACGGGTGACTGTAACCGAAAACTTAGAAACTTTTGAAATTGAATTGTAATGGCTAAAAAGGAATTATTAGCGCCCATTCTTTTTAAGTGGGAAGGCGGCTACCAATGCGATGCTTCAGACAAAGGAAACTACAACAGCCGGGGCGAACTGGTTGGAACAAAATACGGTGTTTCAGCACTTGCGTATGAGACACAGTTTGGTGTTGTCCCAACGAAAGAGACAATGCAAGGCCTCACTCCGGAACAAGCATCTTTTGTGTTGCAAGATTATTGGGATAAGTGCAAAGCCGATCAGATAACAAACCAATCTATTGCAAACGTGTTAGTAGACTGGTTCTATAATTGCGGCATTCGTGGAGTTCAGGCAGCGCAAAAAGCTCTCAACCTTACTGCTGATGGAATGGTAGGTGCCAAAACACTGGCGGCCATCAATGGAGGTGAGCAATCGGAAGTATTTGCAAAGTTGTGGAGAGCAAGAAAGCAATACTATCAGGATATTGCTACGGCTAAACCCGGATTGAAAGTGTATCTGAAAGGCTGGTTAAACAGACTAAACGATTTTAAGTTTTCCGCATGATGAAACGATTATTCTCTTTCATAGGCAACATGCTCTCTTCTGCGAGCGACACCAGTTCAAAGCGGTTTATTGCCGTCGGTTCGTTCTTTACTCTTATTGGTTGCGCTGTTGCCAGTTCGTTCGGACATACTCCAGATTTACATATTATTGATGTTTTTGCCGTTCTGGCATTGGGCTCTTCGGCTCTTACGGTAGCCGATAAACTTATCAAAAAACCCTAATTATGGAAACGTTTACGGCCTTTGGTATTGCCTTTGTGAGTGGAGGCGGTTTAGTAGCAGTTATTAACTGGTGGCAAAAGCGAAAGCTTACTACAAAACAAGAACGACAGGCAGATGCTAAAACAGATGAAATTGCCGTCAATACGTTGGCTAAGGCTTTAGAGACTGTAAACAAGCAAATAGTAGAACCGCTCAAGCAAGAACTTGAACGGGAACAAGAACAAAAAGCAAAAATCCTTAATAAACTAAACAATGAACTTACAAAACTTCGGAGAGCAATTGAAAAGATACCGGCTTGCGATCATGCTTCTGCTTGTCCTGTCAGTCGTCAGTTGCAAAACGACAAAAACGGCGACTAAAGAGACGGTTCATGTTGCTACCGAGCAACGCAACGATCTGTCGGCTGTGAATAACAATCACACCGTTTCCCACATTGAAACAAATCTAAGTGATCAGTCTTCCGAGAATGATTCTACCGTTACAACTATCGTGAATGAGCTGCTTTCTGCGCCTGATTCCGTAGGCAAACAGCATCCGACACAGCGAACCACTACAACTAAAAAACAGTACAGGAACAAAAAGAACGACGTTAAAAGTGGCTCGAAGGCAAACGTTGACAATACGAATAAATCAAAGCTGAATAAGAAGTCAGACTCAAAATCTGATGCAGATTTATTGCTCAACAAAAAAGAAGAAATAAAAACAGCTATGCCCGCATGGGCTCAAAAGGGCATAGCTGTTTTAGTAGCTCTTTTGGTTATTTCCGCATTTTGCATTTTAAGGCGCTACGGTGTGATTGAAAAGCTGCGTGGGGTAATTGGTCGTATTTTTGGCAAAAAGTGATTTTAAAGGCACGTTAAAGGCAAATTATGAAGATTCAGGAGGGACAATCGTATGTTGATGCGGCAATGTTGGCCTGTGGTGAAGCTACAGCCGCTTTTGAGCTGGCACTACTCAACGGGGTGTCGTTTACTGATGACCCTGTAGCAGATGCCGAAATTGCGACGCCTGGCATTTATCGGAAAGATGTTGCAGCCTACTATTCCAACAACGCCATTATTCCCGCTACCGGCATAACAACAGTCGCTGAAAATGCATTGATAGAGGAAGGCGTAGAGTTTTGGGCAATTGAGTATGATTTTGTAGTTAGCTGACATTTTGATTTTGGATCCCGCCAATAAAACCTCGGTACCGTAGATAAAAAGTAACAAAAAGACAGAATGATGGCAAGAACAATAAAAGAAATAAAAGCAGACCTCACAACGCAGTTCATGGCTAACAGTACGCTGGCGGCTGTATATGGTTTCACGGTAGGAGATTCTTTCGACGCTGCATTTTCAAAGGTCAGCTTTGAAAGCATCTGGCTATACATATGCGCCTACTGTGCGTATGTTATTGAAGTGTTGTTTGACACGCACAAAGAAGAAATTGACAATATTATCGTTCAATTAAAGCCAGGTGGGCGTACATGGCATGAAGGCATGGCAAAAGGCTTCATGTTTGGTTACTCATTAGTAACGGATGAAGACTACTACGATATTACTGGGTTGACAGATGCTCAAATAACTGCCGCGCATGTTGTGAAGTATTCCGCTGCCGTTGAAAAAAAGGGCGTTGTTTACATAAAAGTGGCAGGTGAAGATACTTCCGGGAACCGTCAGCCTATCACCGCTGCTCAACAAACTGCCTTTGAGGCTTACATGAAAGAAATAAAATATGCAGGTGTAGTTATTGAGGTAGTTAACTCCGACCCACAATATTTCAGACTGAGCATGACGCTATACTATGACCCGATGGTACTCGACGCTAACGGCATGAACCTTTCCGACGGCACTTATCCGGTTACGGATGCTATTAAGTCGTTTATTTCTAACCTGAAATTTAACGGCGAGTACCGAAATGCCTCGTTGGTTGACACCTTACAGGAAATCGCCGGTGTGGTTATCCCGGAACTGCATCTTTCGGAACTGTCGAGCGACGGCGTAACTTGGACTCCTGTTGATGCAAAGGCAACGCCCGACAGCGGCTATTGCAAAGTGTATGCCGATGCTGATCTGAACATTACTTACACGGCCTATCAATCTATCAGTGTATAATGAGTAGCAGACATTACATAGTAAACTTCAAAAAGCTGGTTGTTTTGCTTCTACCGGTATCGCTTCGGCAAAGCACTATCGTTGCGTTGCTTCAGGTGTCAGTTGGTGGTTTAATAACCATTTATAACAGGTTTATTACCAACCGAACAAGCAACCTGTACAAGCTAAAAATAACCGGACAAGTGTGCTATTTGCGGAAGATGCTGAACGATGCGTTCCCGGCAGGTGGCGGACAGATCACAATAGAGGACGGCTCGGCGGTGGGCGTTTGGCAATTCGCGTGGGACAAAGATTATGACCCGTATCGAAAATATCTTTTGGCCTCTGATGAAACCCTGTTGTGGGATTTGAGTGCTATTCAGGAAGGTGTTACAGGTTTTATCGTTCGTGTGCCTGTTGCCCTTAAAAATGTCAACAATGAGGCTAAGATGCGCAGTCTGTTGAACTATTACAAATTGATTTCAAGAAGTTACACGATAATTTATTTCTAATGAATAGAGCACAATACACAGGATGGCCGTCGAGCAATTTCCCTGTATCAACTTTTGGCCTCGACTTTATCCAAACTCAGATAATGACAGCGGCCGCGTTTGCCAATTCTGCCGGTGGAAATTATATACTTTCCGGTTGCTCCGTTACCGGCACAACAGCGGCCTCCGGCTTAATGGTGTTGAATGGGGAGGTAATCACATTCACCGGCGGCACTATTCAAACAACTATTCGGGTAAAGGAAACGGCAAGTGACATAACCGCAAAAGATGTTACCTATACCGGGGCATACAAAACCCGTATCGCTGAATTTGGCAGCAATGTTGGTGGCGCAGATACGTACAACTGGGCTGATATTGTGGTTTTTCCTACTGCGGCTTATTTGGCTGCTAACAAAGCCGACAAAACCGACGTGGAGGCATTGCGTAACCTTATAATGCCGAAAGGGTTTATAGGAATGTGGAGCGGAGCAATTTCGGATATTCCTACGGGATTCGCACTTTGCGACGGTTCAACGGTTAGCGGTGTTGTAACGCCAAATTTATCCGGGCGTTTTATTGTTGGCTACGATGCCGCTTCTGCCAATATTCCCGCAAATGCGACCGATACAACGGAGAATTACGGTAAAGTAGGTAATACAGGTGGTAAAGGTAGTGTGACGCTTACTATCAATGAAATGCCTTCTCATGATCATACAGCTGACAATGTTTGTGGACAGGGTGACGGGTCATATTCGGCTGACAGAGGCAGTAGCAGATGGTCAGAAGATAGAGCAACTATTAAAACAAATAAAACAGGTGGCGATCAAGCACATGAAAACCGTCCTCCTTATTACGTTTTAGCATTCATCATGAAAGTAGTATAATTATGGCAACAGATAAAAATACATTGATAGGATGGTTTGTGAAAGGCGCAAAGCCTTTAGCTTCACAATTTGCTGCGTGGATTAACTCGTATTGGCATAAAGATGAACAAATACCCGTCTCTTCTATTGAAGGTTTACAGAATGAATTTGACAAGAAAGAAAATGTCGGAGTAGCTGCATCTCTTGTATCCGAAGAAGCAACTGCAAGGCAGCAGGCCGATGAAACATTGCAGACTAATATTAACGCAAAGGCTAATTCGTCTGACGTTTATACAAAAACGGAAGTGAACAATAAGCTTGCTTCAGTTTACAAGTTTAAAGGCAATGTAGCCGATGAAGCTTCTTTGCCATCCGCTGATCAGGAAGTAGGAGATGTGTATAACTGCGCCGACACAGGAATGAATTTCGCGTGGAATGGAACGGCGTGGGATGCGTTAGGAGAATTTGCTACCGGTTTTGTTAGTTATTTGAATTATCAAAACTTAACTACTGAGCAAAAGATGAATGCAATTTGGAATACAGGGACATTTCCTAAAATGGTTCGTGCAAGTATGAATGGAAATGTTTGTACTGAATCTTCATTTATGCCAGATGATATTTTATTTCAGACTTTAAATGTGTATCTGAATGGAGTATTACAATTCCCCGGATTAGATTATGATATTGATACCACTGATACCACAAAAATAAAGGTTGTTTTTAAGGGCACATCACCTGCAAATAACCTATCAATGACAGATATAGTAGTTTTTAAATTTCTCGGTGGAACTCCATCAGGTTTATAATACAACATCATGAATTTAAGAAAAGAACAAATAAAAGGACTTACGGAGTTGTTTGGCTCTTCTTACATTTTTGTTCCCGGTAACGGAACGGCATCTGCAAACGCAACCGATTTGCAAAATGCTTATAATACTGCCAAGGCTATGACTCCATACGGTGCGGCATTATCGGCAACAAATCGCGTTAAGATAATTTGCGGGGCTGGTACGTATACTTTTGGTTCTACTTTCACTTTGAACACACAATACATTGATGTCATTTCGCTAACCGGCAATGCTGATGTAATGATTAACGGTATTGCTGTGACTGCCAATGATGTTTTTGTTAAAGGAATCAATTGCGGAACATCGGCATTTACTATAGCGAATAACCTTAATCTGCTTGTATGTGAAAAATGTATTGCTGGTGATAGTTCATTTGGAGGCCAACAATGTAATGCTTCTGGAACTTTTGTTGATTGTACAGCCGGCAATAATTCATTTGGTGGTGGATGGGTAGGTATAGCCTCCGGAACATTTATCAGATGTACTGCCGGAAATAGATCTTTTGCTGGTTATAATGATACCGGTTGGGGAAACACTGCTTCTGGCATATTCATTGATTGCACTTGTACTGGATATGGTTCTTTTGGTGGTGAAGGTACTGCATCAGGGACTTTTACTAATTGTATAGCGAAAGATATTTATTCATTTGGTAATAATGGGATTGCTTCAGGTGTATTTAGAAACTGTGTAGCAAATGGTCGTTCCTTTGGATATAATCAACCTGCTGCATCCACAGGTAACTTTTACAATTGCATTAATTCTGGAGGTTCCGGTTTTGGAGGTTCCGGTAAATTTGTAAATTGTACTAATACTGGTGATTTTGGATTTAATGATAACATATCAGGAGTCCGTACTGCTTCTGGTACTTTTACAAATTGTGCCAGTGAATCTCACTCTTTTGGTTCAGGGGATGCTGATGCTTTAGGTAGTGCATCAGGTACTTTTACAGGGTGTATAGCTACAGGAGAATGTTCTTTTGGTTCCCGAGGAACTGCTTCGGGCACTTTTGTAAACTGTGTGGGAGAGACTTATGCCTTTGGTGGATGGTGGGCCAATGAAGGAACTGGTACAACAGGTGTATTTATTAACTGTAAAGGTGGAGATAGTTCTTTTGGTTCTCATGTTACAGCTTATGGAACTTTTATAAATTGTAGAGCTACTAATTATTCTTTTGGAGCTTATGGTACAGCTTCTGGAAACTTTAATCGTTGTATAGGAGGCACAAGAAGTTTTGGTGGATATGGAGGAACGGCCTCAGGTATATTTATAGATTGCATAGGGACAGATAATTGTTTTGGTGGTACAGCAGCTCCTGGAACTTTTACTAATTGCAATGCCGGATTTTGGAGTTTTGGAGCAGGGGGTACCGCAAGCGGAACTTTCAATAATTGTACAGTGGTAGATAATGGTTTTGGTGCTTATGGAGCAGCTTCCGGCACATTTAATCGTTGCACTGCAGGTACAAATAGTTTTGGAGGAGCTACGGGAGGTACGATTACCGGAAAGTTATTTTTCTGCCGCCTATCTTCTGGCACATTTACAGTACCGACAGGATCAGGAAAATTGACTTTGTGTATAGACGGAAACAATTCAATTCAAACAACATAATATGAAGAATTTACATACAGATGACGGGCAGTTATGGAAAGAACTCAAACAAGTGACTCTTACACCGGAACAGACTGCCGTATTAGAATCCGGAAATAGCGATAAAATATCTCAAGTGATGGATTTTGTGAGAGATAACAGTATGACAGATGCCTCCGATTCTGATGTATCTGTTGCAAATGCAGCCTATGAAGCTAATAAACCGGTATTGAAAGAAAAGGATGTTTATCAGCTTATTGCAATCGATGTGACAATTGCAGATAATACGGCAAAATCCGGCATCATTAACTGTCGTATTAATGACGAACACCAACAAGTCAGGTTTTAATTGAAAGCAGGGGGTAAAACGAAGCCCCCAGCTCCATATAGCGGTTCCGACGCCGCTATATAGTAAAGGTGCAGACACACCAAGCCAGAGGCCGTTAGCCTTTGAGCGGTGTGTCTGCACCTGTTTATTTTAAATTGTCGGAAGCGCAAAGGTATTAATTTTTTTAGATATATGATGAACTATGTACAGGCTCCCCTGCCTTTTCAGGGGCAAAAGAGGCGGTTTATTACGCCATTTAAAGAGGCTTTAAACGGCTTTCAAAGTAAAACAACGTTTGTCGATCTGTTTGGCGGGAGCGGTTTGCTTTCCCATACGGTTAAACAGGCCATTCCGGGCGCACACGTGGTGTATAATGACTTTGATAACTATACGCAGCGGCTTGCCAATATAGCGCGCACAAATGCCATTTTGGACGATTTAAGGGTGTTGCTGGCCGATTACCCTGCGGATAAAAAGTTAAGCGATCAGCAACGCGCTAAAGTGCTCGAGCGGTTAAGTAAAGAGATGGGATTCGTTGACTATATCACGCTTTCGAGTAGTCTGTTATTCAGCATGAATTACGCTACAAGTTTTGAAGAGTTGGCAAAACAAACCATGTACAATGTGATCCGAAAGAGCGGTTATGCGCTTGCTCCGGAATATTTGCAAGGAGTTGATGTGGTGCAGATGGACTATAAAGAGCTGTACCGGCAGTATAAGGATGTGCAGGGCGTTGTCTTTCTCGTAGACCCTCCGTATCTGAGTACGGATGTGTCGACCTATAACAAAGAGGACTATTGGAAGCTATCGGATTATCTCGACGTATTGCAAGTTGTTCAGCATCATTCGTATTTTTACTTCACGTCGAATAAGAGTGAGATCATAGAGTTATGCGATTGGATGGAAAAGAACTTAGGACTTGACAACCCGTTCCGGGAGGCGGTGATTAAAGAGGTGTACGCGAAGCTAACACCGAATAGCGGCTATACTGACATAATGCTTTACAGACAGTTGGTATAGGTACAAAAAAAGGCAAGCAGATCTGCTCGCCTTTTTTGTTACTTTTTCAACCGGTTCCGCTTTATCCGGTACACTTCATCGTAGCTCTTTTTATCCCGGAACAGGTAGGTAAGTTCGATGTACTTTTCTTTCCAGTTCTGCGCGTATTTGGCGGCCTCTGCGGCATTCAAATAGGCACGATCGGCCATTGTGTCGAAGTTCTTTTGCATCACCACAAACACGCTCTTTTTGGCTAAAGAAGCATCGTTTAGTGGTTGCGGGTTCTGCCGGTCGTCAAGGGCAACGGCGTTGGATGGGTGCCACTCGGAACTATCAGCCTGAAAGTATAAGTTTACCTGCTGGTTGGAATAGCCTGTACGGCTGCAAAAGTGAATGCAATCTTCGGATGCGGCGTAAACCTTCACCGGTTTGTGTTGCTTGTCGAACACTACCCACACGGGCTTTGTCTGCATAGACTGACACCATGTGGAGGCTGCAAATGCAGCTATTAAAAGAAGGGTAAATAAGCGTTTCATTTTGTATGTGTTTGAGTTGCAAATGTACAAAAGCCTGTTGAAAAAACAACAGGCTTTTGATTAGAAGATAGAAGTTTGCAGTGTCTTTCGCTGTGGACTAAATAGCCTTACTTTTGTCGTTTCGCCTTTATACCTGCTGTCGATAGTGGCCACTCCGGCATCGAAGAATATCTTAATGTCGCAGGCGTGCATGATGTCGACACTGCACTTTGGCTTTTTATAACCTGTGCCGAAACTTACAAATACCCATACTATTTTTCTTTTGCGAAACGTCTCGTTAAGCTGCTTTTGCTGTGCAGGTGTAAATTCGGCAAACTGCACGCTGTCAATAATTACCATTCGATAATGGTTTTTTGTGATCTTATCTACAAGCCACTCAAAATTGGCATATTCGCAAACGTATAGCTTTGTACTTGAGATATTGAAGTTTTTAGCTCTTTCTCTCATTGTTTTCTTAAGAGCCTCCTCGTATGAACAATAAAGAGATTTGCGAGTTTTCCCGGCAAAATGATCTGCAAATTGCATTGTGAATACGGATTTTCCGCTACCGGATGTTCCGTAAATAAAGATGCTTGTTTTGCTCTCTATGTTTCCAAGAAGGCCGTTGTAGTAATCGCCCAAATCCAACTCGTCATAAGTCTTGTCTTTGAGCGTTTGAATGTTTACTAATTTGGGTTTCATGTTGTGTTGGTGTGTTGATGTTTATAAAGATCGCAATTGATTCTTTAGTTCCTCAATTCTTTGAGTTATCATTCCGTGACATGCTTCCAATACTTCTTTTACTTCCGATTCTTGTTCAAAATTAGGATGTAACTTCAGTATTTTCCGCATCAGCTCTCTATTTCGTGCAATAGCTTCCATAAGATTGGTTGCTTTTTGGTATGTTTCTTCGGTCATGTGTGTAGTATTTAGTGTGTTCCGTAAACTTCCTGAGCGCATTTGCCGCAATATCCGAATTCAGATACTAAAGGGTGTTGCTTGCCGCAATGGGGACAAATGGTGCTTTTCTTTTGTTGCTCTGGTTCGTCTATTTCCGATTGCTTTATTTCGTATTTAACAGGCTCGAATTTTACCGTAACCACAGCATCCAACCAGACAGAACCTTTGCAATTTGGGCACTCTGTTATGTCGTATTGCTCATCCTGACGGTATGGATAAATAAGAGTTCTAAGGGTTCCTTCTCCTTTGCAAAAGTTGCATTTCAAACGCATTACAGTACTTTGAGTGTCAAGGCCTGCATTTTCAGGTGTGGTTATCTCAACAAAGTGTTTATTTTGTAACATGCCAGTAGCTTTTTTCTATTGATTCAAGCATTCTCATACACATAGCGGCTGTTTGTATAACTTCATCTTTGAGTAACATCAACAATTCTGCTTTGTCTCCTTTTTCGTAAACAAAATCGTTTGCCGCTTTCACAACTTCTCCAGCCTCTTCCATCATGATACATGTTTGTTCAAAAACATTTGTCGGGAAGGTTGGATATAATTTCTTTGCCCGTATTAATTCACGGTCAATTGCTTCGTATTTAAGCAATCTATCCTCTGTACTATTTAGTTCCATGTTCTAAATAGTTAGTAAGTGTTTGAAAGCCTCCAACTGTGTGTTTACCTGTGATACTATGGAAGCATCTTCGCAGGTAGTTTTCACATTGAGCATACCGGCTATTTTATGCATGATGGTCTCATTGTCGGCATTTTCACTATCATTGCCGATAATGGCTGTTTTGTACAGCAGTTTGCCCTTTCCGGTACGTGGGTTCTCAACACATACTACGCCGTAAAACTTGTTGTCACGGCTTTTGATTGGCACAAAACGGGGCACTTTCTTTAGTTTAGTTTTCGTTGTCATCTTCTTCGTTATTAAAAAATTGTTGAATGAATTCGTTTAGTTGTCCACTGCGTTTGTTACTCACTATGCAGTGATATTTTCGTTGTCCTGATCGGTCGTCACGTTCACATATACACCCTCTGTTTTGAGGTATCAGAAGTATTAACCTCATTCTTAGCCCGGGTGCGATTTCGTAAACCTTGCCATATCCGTCCGGGTGATTGTCCCAGCAGATAAACTTCCAGCTTTCGGGAACTTTTACAGCAGCAAAAAACTCTTCAGGGGTTTCTTCAGGTTGCTTAATTCTCTTTTTTATAGTCATAAATGAAACTACCAAAGAGAAATAGCGTAAAAATGGCTATGATTGTCTCGAACATTACACACATTGCCCATTTGTCGCCATCGATGCGCCAAGGCATGTGCTTGAATAAAAAGAAACAACCTACCATCAGGCTGATGCCGCCAATAGCAGTAATAACTGCAAGGATAATACTTGTTTTTCTCATGTTTAAATAGGGTTTAAATGTGGTTTAAATGGATGCCAACATAGGGGCACACGTACTGAAATATATTGTGGAGTCGGCGAGAGTCGAACCCGCGTCCAATCCGACATTGACGGCTCCGGGTTCCGGCTTCCGCTTCACAGCGTAGGCCGGATGAGTTCAAAAAATCAAAAAAAAGAGTTTGGTTAGTGGAGGCAGAGGTTAGGATTTATCTTCACAAACTATAAATTCTTCAGGTAGCTTTTTAACTGTTATCTCGATTAGGTTAGCAATAATTTGAGGACGCTTTTTGTCAAATATGCGTGGCTGAATGTATTCCCAAACCTGCTTTTTAATCTTTGCTATTGCAGGGGGGTGTTGGCGATCTTTTTCTACATAAATCCCTTCAATAACTCCTTTTTGAAACTTGTTTGTTTCGTCGGTAGGGTCGACTGGTTGATAGATTACTCTTACCTTATACATGGTGTTGATTGTTTTAGAGAGACGCATGCAATGCGTCTCTACGGGGTTACCATCCTATTGATTTTGATATTTCGGGGGTAAATCCTCCGAAATGATTCCAAAGGCGTTCTGTGAAATATTGTCCAGCTGGATGTGTTCCATCTTTCCATTCCGATTTTCTTGTTCCAAAACGCCACATTCGGCACATCTCTTCATGTGATAAAGCATCGATATCGGCTTTATCTTCCGGTGTTAATCCTTCTATACTCATGCCTGGCTCATTGAAAGTTGTAGGTTTATTTTTTTGCCATTCTCGTCTTTATACTTGGCCAGTATATATGTGCTTGATCTTTCGGGGCGATAAGCCTCTTGAATCATCTGGACGGCTTCAATGAGTTCCTGATCTCCGTATTCTTTTGCTTGATTAGCCAAGTCTAATATTCGTGACGCTTTTAATACTCCATTTTTGTCTGGCTTAAGCAATGCCCTTGTTATATTCACAAAGCTTTCCTGATTGCCCTCTTTTATCTTATTGCTAAGCCAATCATTGATACGGGAAACCCCTGCATTAGTTACATCAATATCCCATCCATCTGTATAGTTAAAACCAAGTGTGATGGTTTTGCTATAATCAGCATTGCTAATGTCATGGCTTTGCTGTTTTCCCCATGCTTCGGCTGAAATGTTGAACACTTGTTTTTTTAGCTCAAAAATGGCAGCCGCACTTTCGAATAAATCTGCTTTTGCCAATGTGAGGTCTGATGCTATTTGTGTCAGCTTTGGGAAAAACTTCTCAACAAAATCGCTCATCAAAGCCTTGTAAGCTTGTTTGTCCTGTTGTGCTTTGATTTTGTCGGCTTTTTCTTCTGCGGCCAATTGTGCCTTTAGGGAGGCTTTTTCTTCGGGTGTTAAGTTTTTAATGTCCATAATGAAAATGTTAAGTAATTAAAGTTGTTGTAGTTGACTGTCTATTTGTTCCAATTGAAGGCGCGGGTTGGGCTCGTTAAGCATATTGTTGAAGGCTGTGTAACTGACACGAATAACAGGTTGTATGTGCTTTATAAACACACGGCGGCGAACGGTAGTTTCGTCCTCGTATTTGTCGATAAGGTCGGCCACTTCAACGCATCTGCGCAAGTATGCTGCGCGACGTCCTAACTGCATCTTCAATTGTTTTTTTTCGTCCATTAGTTCCAGTGTGCTAATCGGTTGTGTTCTTCTTTGACGGCTTCCTCTTTTTTCAGGATGCTTTCAAGCTTTTTGGTGAGAGTTTCCATCTCGGGGATGGTCATTTCGTACAGCAGTTTACCGGCTATTTTGGGCTGTTTCATAAAGGCATTGACTTTGTTCCAGTCTGTGGTATCAACCCCGTATTTTTGCAACCTTTTCAATATGCCCGACCTGAGTTTCTTTATCCGTTTTTCTTCAGCTTCTGACATCGCTACAGCCCGGTTTTTTGCTTCTTTTTGGTCATTTACAAGCCGTTTAAGGTCGTATATCATTTTGTCGTAACCTGCCTTATTCGTATTGTAGAACTCGCTGAGCGATGTGGTGAGCATTCCGCTGTATTCCCATACCACATCCTCTTTGTTCATCCTCGGCAACTGATTGATCAGTGCGAAGAATACCGAATGTGATACCGTCGCTTTCATGCTACCTGTAGTTTGATGCGTTCGCGCTTGATGACACGTTTGATGCGCCGGATGTCCTCTATCACTTTGATGGTTCTGCCGCCTTCTAGGGCGTGCTGCACCGGGTTGCATTCGTTGAAGATGGCCAGTTGTGTTTCTGCCTCTTCAATGCCGTTAACGGCGCAAATTTTGCGGGTATCTTCGAGAGATGAGCCGCGCAGGTGCAGATAGTTGCGACCAAAACGGCTGTCGAGTTCATCGTATCCATCCTTGTTGAAGCGAACACCGCGTTTAATCTCCTGTTCGAGGTTTTCGGTACCAAGAATTACGCAACCTAAAACATCTTCGAGTTCGTTGTACAGGTGAATGAGGGCAATAAGAGCCGACGGGCGCAATGAGTTTGCCTGATCAAGAATAAGTAACGGACGTATGTTTGTTTTGCCTTTGAACGCAATTGCAATAGCTTCTAATAGGTCGTTTTTGCGAGCAATGCCTTTTGGCATGTCTGCGCCCACTTCAATGGCCAGCTTGGCGAGGAACTCGCGACCGCTCCACTCTTTACAAGCGAGGTAATACACTCCTTTTGTCCGGTTGTTTTCGAGATATACAGAAGCCGGTGTAGTCTTGCCTCCGCCAGCTTTATGACTGATGCCGATAAAAAGAGCCTCACGCTTTGCATCTTCCAGTACCATGTACACGCTACGGAAGTCGTGTGTTTCGGCAATGTTCCATTTTCCTCCGCCAAAGTCGTAGCCCAAAGCCACTGCAATGGTGGAATATATGTCGTCGCCTTTGGCGGCATACACGCCTTTGCGGAGCTGGCTCAGTGCGGTTTCGCTGATAACGCATTTCTTTGCTACCTGTGCCGCTGAACCCATTCGCAAAATCTCTTCCTCGATGAGTCGGAGAATGTCGTTTTTTTGTGTTTGTGTTAGCATTTAAATTGAGTTTAAAGGTGATTTAATACTGATTTCTGATGTTTGTTTCTTCTGTCTCAGCCGCCCATTCTTCTTTTTGGAAGGCCGTTTCGGCATCTTCGTAGTTGTACTTCGGTATGCGACCGGCTGTGAGTATGCCAATCTCCGGGCTTACCTCTTCGGGTTCTGTCGGCATAGCTGCCTCTTTCCGGTTGTGAATAGCCTGTTTGCGTTTGGCTCTGTGGCTCTCCATCTTTTCGTTGATGGCTTTCAGCTTGCCAACAGCCCGCATATCTTTATCGGGGCCGAAGCGTTGTGCCGGGGTGATGGCATCGAATGAGCCCACGTATTGCGCACCATCGTAGAGGTGCACCCGGCTGTAGTCGTCGTAATCAAAGCAGTTGGTGAGTTTAACACCGGTATATCGTTCGGCTACCTCACACTCGTCAATTCCGTAGTAGTAAGGCGCGTTGTCGATTTGCGTCTGTATCATGTAGTTCCGTATCGAAACCTCTTTGCGAATGCCAAACATGTAGCAAAACTCATGTAGCTGTACAGGATAGGTGTTCGGCTTGTCGCTTGTTTCGTGCAACTGTGCCGGTGTTTGCTCAATGTTGGCAAACTTGCGGCTGTAGTTGCTGTATGGGGTGTTGCTGTAAGCATCCAGGAAACCGTCTGTTTCGCGAATTGCATCATCAAAATTGAATCCGTTTTTAATTGCCCACTGGCGCATGGCCGTAACGTATTCTTTGCTCCGGTGCGCCCAGCGGCGTGTGGAGCGAACGCCCTGACCATAGTACAGGTCACTATTCATCATAAACACGTCCTGAAGTGTACCAAACCAACGTTCGATGTTTGCCTTTGCGTTCGGGTCGTGGCTCACGGTCATTATCACGCCTTTGGTACGCATCTGCCCTTCAATCCATGCCCATTCGGCGGTATTGTGCCCGGGAAAACGGTCATAAATAAATTCGTATGGCAAATAGCCTGTATTGCGTACAGCGGCGGCCAGAGCGTTGATAACAGCCTGCGCATTTTCTTCGTAGCAATATTCCCAACCGAGTGGCATACCGCTCATCACGTCACGCACGGCAACGATGTACAGGAACTTTTGACCTGTAACCTTTTTGCCATTGCGGTCGGTGTAGGTGCCTCGATGGTCGATGATATTGACACGGGTACCGTCTATCTGCCAGCAGTCGCCTGCGTAGATGGCCGATTGCATTGGTGTGTAACCACGGTATTTGTTATTGAAGCGGCTTCCGGCTCCGTAACGCTGTTGTGCAAGGAAGTTCATTTCGCTGCTTCCACAGGCATCGCTCACCCATCGTGGTGATGGGCATTCCTTCAGATTGTATTGTGAGCAAAGAAGCCGTATTTTGCGATAAATAAAGGCGTGTGAGTAGTTGCGTTGCGTGTCCATCAATTCGAGCAACCAGCCTTTTAATAAGTCGTTATTCTTGTAGGTGGCACGGTTGGCGTTGCCTTCGTTCTTGGTGTTTACCAGTTCGTTGATGGCTGTGCCTTCGGTATATTCTCGCACTTTGTCGCGGAGGTTACGCCATGTTTTCGGCAGGTATTTCAAGCCCTGAAGGTTTATCTCTGTGGCCAACTTTTCAAAGAACGCGCTCTTTTTGAATGATATGCCGTTTTGTTGGCAATAGCGACTTGCTTCGGTAACAACAGCGGCTGACATTGCAAGCTCCATGTTGCGCGAATAGATGGAAAGAAGCTGCTTGTAGCCTTCGGTGCGAGCTGTATTAATGATTGTCTGTACATCGTTGCTGTAAGTGATTGCGACCGCCTGAAGGCTTTGGCGTGTAGGCAGCATGTTGCGGACGTTTGCTGGTAGCGCAGTGTAGTAGAAGTAACACCGGTTAAGCAGCTGTTCGTGTTTCCATGTACCGCCCGTTTTGTTGGCTCTCGACTTTGCTACACGCAGGTAGTTGTAGTCGGTTGCCTTCATGTCAAGGATATAATCCTGTGACAATAGCAATTCGGAGTCGTAATTAATTATGTGGCCTGATGTAAGCATTCAGTTCAAATATCAAATTTCTTCAGGATGTTTTTTGCATCTTTTGAAATTGGAAGATTGTAAGTGGCTACCTTCTTGATAAAGGCTAATATCTCATTTCCATTATCGACAAGTATATCAGCTCTTGTTATAGCTTTGTTTTTCTTGCTACCACATTCAGAACAAAGGATTCCAGACGGGTAATTGTAGTATCCACCAATAATTTCTTTACCGCATTTAGTACAATGTATCATACCGTTTAATATTAATTTGTGCCTTATATCGGACTCGAACCGATTACCTCCTCCGGACAATACCTGCCAGCATTAAGGCGCTCTCCCCATGAGCTAATAAGGCAATTTGCCGGGCGGTTAAAACTCACAATCGTGCTAACTATTCACATTCAATTCTCAAAAGACGCCCGGCTTTCTCTCTCTTTAGATGTGTTTTGTTGACCGCGGCAAAAAACCTTTCGTTAATTGTCCGGTTACCTTATTTATATGTTTTTCAATCCCAAATATGTCGTGAGCAAAATTTGACTCGTCGAATTCTAGAAGCTTAATAAGGTCAAGAGTGCAACCATTCAAATGCGTTGCCGTGATGTTCATTTGTGTATTAACTACATCATTGCATTTAAGCTCTTCTTTTGCTCTTAATGCAATCTTTACTATTAGTGGTATTTCTTCGTCAGAAATATCCCAATTGATTGTGTTTGGTTCCATGTGTGAGTAGTATTTAAATGGTGATTAAAATTGCCTGCTGTTCATTTACATATATGTCGATCATCTTCTTACTGTTTCTTATTCCGTCCCTTTAGACTATTGCTTTTACGCAGTCGCCGTATTATCTCTATAAGTTTTGCAGCAGGCAATTGTTTGTATTAAACCCGTTTTGATTCGCGCCAGTAGGCACGACTTAATAAATAGAGAGCACTCCCGGTGCCAATATGAAACCATGCACCTGATACAACAGCCGTAATTATCACCGCTGTTCCCATAACAGCCGCTGTAATGGAGAAGTGTTTGTCGTACGTTTTCATTTGTTTGTAGTTGATTTTGGTTTAAGTAAAACGTTCATAGTCTCTATGTATAGATCGGCAGCCTCTTTTACGTCATCTTTCAGCGTTCGGGTGCCTTTCAGTTGCGCCTCCACAGTGGCGCGCGCATACTTCCCGCCAAGCATCTCGGTGATCTTGGTGTAGTCTCCTTTTCGGAGTTTTTCTGAGTAAGGTGTTACATTGTTCATTTTTTGATATATCTTTGTCGGTGATAACGCTACAAATATACAAATGATTTCGCCACATGCAACAGGAAGTACAAAAATTTTCGCCAATCAAACAAAGAATTTTGCAATATGTTGATACATTAGGTATTAGCAAGCGAGAATTTTATGCAAAAACGGGTATTTCTAGGGGCACATTGGAGAGTCCAACCGGAATAACAGAGGAAACACTTACAAAATTTTTCGCCACATTCAAAGATGTAGACCCATTATGGATTATTAGTGGCGAAAAGAATAAGCGGAATGAATATGTAATTAAAAGCAACAATGAGGCGTTAGTTTATGATACGGATTCTATCATACGGATACCTGTCTTTGACGCTTCCTTTGCTGCTGGGCTATCCGGGTGCATTAATGGAGCTCAACCTAATGTAGAAGAATATTTGGCTATACCTCAGACAATGTTGAAGAGAGGGGCTGTATATGCAGGAATAAGAAGTAAAGGACAATCTATGTCGCCTACAATATTTGATTCTGATAGATTGATTGTAAGAATGTTGGATAAGAGTGAGTGGATGGACATGAGAGATGAGCACGTATATGCCATCATAGATAATGAAAGTCGCGGCTTTTTGAAACGTGTTAAGAATAGGTTTGAGCAAGGATTCATTGTGTGTATGTCCGATAACCTTGATAAGATAAACTATCCGAACTTCACCATGCGAGCCGATGAAGTTGTTAGCATTTGGCACGCAGACCTACACGTGTCGGCATTAATGCCCAACATAAATGAGACGTATTACAACCGCTTAAAACGCTTAGAAGATAAGGTAGATACTATTTTCGGCAAGTTGTTGTGATTTGCTTTCAGAAAAGACAAAGGCGCTTTGTTAAAATGATAACAAAAGCGCCTATTTTGTACCCCTAAAAGATAACATTTTTGCGATTATTGAACTGCCGATTGATAACAAAACGGAGTCAGATTTTTGCGATTATTGAACTGCCGATTAAGAAAGGCTATCTTTGCACTCATGCAAAAATATACTGTAAAAATTATGCAGAAGGTCTTACTTCATACCTGCTGTGCTCCCTGTTCAGCCCCAATCATTGAATGGCTACTAAACAATGAATATATACCAACACTATTTTTCTTTAATCCCAATATTTATCCGACAGAAGA
Organism: Paludibacter sp.; assembly: GCF_009712605.1. Lineage (GTDB taxonomy): Bacteria > Bacteroidota > Bacteroidia > Bacteroidales > Paludibacteraceae > Microbacter. The sequence goes on from NZ_WASO01000009.1 coordinate 117,411, forward strand.
GTATTTAAAGCGCAAAAAGGAATGCATTGCTTATGCTCAATTGCACAATATTGATTTTGTTGACGGAGATTATGACCATGAACGATGGTTACAACAAATTGTCGGATTGGAAGAAGAACCGGAAAGAGGCACACGATGCCTGCAATGTTTCAAGATTCGGATGAAAGCAACAGCTATTGTTGCTTCTGAAATGCACTTTTCAGTATTTACAACAACCCTTGCCGGTTCACGCTGGAAGAGCCTGTCGCAAATTACAGAAGCTGGAATATGGGCTGCCTCACACTACAAAAATGTAGATTTTTGGGATAAAGACTGGAAAAAAGCCGGCTTAACAGAACGTCGGAAAATATTATTGCAGGAAAATAATTTTTACAATCAACAATATTGCGGATGCGAATTCAGCATCCGAAAATAGAATGTATTGATAGCCACGTATTCCCCGAAGGATGGCTGTAGAGTAACGGGTTGTTCAGGCAGCAACTGTCCGATTGAAGTTTTGCTCCATGCATCGTGCCAGTAACGCGCCGCCATGTTCTTGCCGGTATCGGGCAGTGGACGAAACTACAAACAACAGCAGGCAAACCACCTGCTGTTACTTTCTTCAACTAGTCAATTATTGTTGATTTTCAGCATTTTATTAATGCAACAACAATTCTGATACATTACCATCCTTGTCTACCAAGACCTTTATTTCTATATTTCAATTTTTGTTGAGCCATTTTATATTTCAACTCATAAGAAGATGGTAATTTCTGCCTATCTGTTGTGTCTATATGTTTTATAAAACTCTCATAATCGCCCTCTTTCCAAGCCTTGTTTGCAGCATCTAAATTTTGATTGTTTCTCAATTCTGCTGTGTATTTATTGCTTTTGTTTAGGATATATTTTTCTACTGCATCTAAAATACTTATGTCTCCAATTATTAATGGATATCCCTCACCATCAAGAAAAAGTGCAAGATTATTTACAAAGACATTCGGCGTTACATGGTCAATTTTTAAAGCAGAGTTAAAAACAGTCCTGAGAATATTCTCATCAATTGGATATAAAGAGCTATTTTTTTTACCAATATAAAAAGAATTAGAGTTTTCCCTTTTATCATGGCTAACGATAAGTACGATATCGTCTGACTCTATTTTTACATAATTACTAAACTGCTCAATGATACGTAGATCGTTTTTATGAAAAATCTGCTTAAACCTATCTATTACAATTTTATTAAATTCCATAATTCTATATTAAAATGGCGGCATCCAAGCTCCCATATTGGGATTATATACCCAGCCTCGGGTTTGTAAAGTAAATCTCTCAGCATTTAAAAAGCCGCCTGTAGGAATTAGATCCCCATTTGGTAACCTATACGAATCAAAAATTGGATTCCCTAAATTCATTTCATAGCGAAGAGCACTATAGTTAGCGTTCCAGTTCAATTTAGGAGTTCCTTTATCTGGAAGATGCAGCATATAATCTCCCGCTTTCCAACCAGTAGATTCTCCTGTTTGTTCTACTCCCCACTTAAATAAATTTAGTCCACTTTCAGTACTTGTTTCTGTAGCCATCATCCCTCGCGTCATTCCTCCCATAAAAGGAGCGACCATCAGTATTGAATTTACTCCTGCATCCCGGAGTTCGTTATCGTTAGCCGATACTCCCGAAAGATGCCGACTGCCTCCACTTGAGAGATTGGTGCCCCAGACATAAAAACCGTCAAGAACGTTGTACGCTATACGGCTGACAATATTGTCATCCCTAAATTTTTCCCATCCATTAGACTGAGACGCACTTATGCTGCCATACTGCGCTATCATTGCCTGGGTTTGTGCAGCTACTCCGGCATACTGTCTCTGCAATGCGGCTTCCTGTCCCGGATACACACGCGGGTTATTGCCTACGTAATAGAACCCTCCCTGGGAAGAGTTATCTCCGGTGCCAAAACTGGGCACTCCCCATTTTTGCAACGTTTGGCTTGCACCGCCCGTGTACACGCCGGGATGACCTTTATCCGTACCGTTAAGCCAGCTCCAGGGGGTATCTCAAAATGTTTTCTTTACCTGCAATTACAAATAATACAACACAATTTATTTTGAAAAATCGAATTCAGACCTAAAAGGAATATTTACAATATTTAATTCTTTACATTTATCATTAAATTGTTGTAAGGTCAGAGGCCCCATTAGCCCATTTCTAGTCCTCCAATTCATTCCTTTCCTTAACGGTAAAATGTAATAATTAGTCTTGGCTGTGTCTGGTGGATTTGGAAATGTTCTTGGGTGTTGTTTCACTATCATGTATTTGTCATTATATCCAATTGCAAAAACCATAGCATCAATAATAGTACCAGAATTATTCACCTCTTCTTCCCTATAGTTTAATTCCAAATCATCTACAACATCTGCTGCTATTAAATAATAATGATCAACAACATGCTTTTTTATCGCAAAATCACAACTGTATATTATACAAATCAAACTGCAAAATAATACTGTATTTCTCATTTTTGGGTTCTTAAAGGTTCGGTAAAAATATACGTTTGTATCATTGTTCCCATCGGTCCATTTATCCAATTCCATTTATAAGGCCATAAATGATATGCAGCAGAACCAAATGTAGTTTGATTTGTTATCGTATATTGCAGATTATTTCCTACAACATCTATTTTATAATGATAAGAACCAACAAACTGTTCTATAGGGTCTAATCCGGCTTGAAATAATCCTTTTAATCCAAAACCGGGTGAATCTTCAGTTTTTCCGTTTCTATAATACTCTTCACGGGCTTTAACGATACCAGCAGCATTTCTAAATGAATTTGCAATATCATCATTATTATAAGACAAACTCTCGTTATCTCCAATAATCCACGCGCAAGTCATATTTACAGCTCTGTCAAATTTGTTCATATACGACCTGAATTGATCGTCAAAACTCATACCGTCCTCTATCCCGGAACTTGTTTCCACATTAGCTACATTCGTTACCTGCAACCAGCTTTGCCAAGCTATGTCTGTACCTCTTTGCTCTCTTTCCCTTGCTATCATTGCTTGTGTCTGTGCAGCTACTCCGGCATATTGCCTTTGCAATGCAGCTTCCTGTCCCGGATACACACGCGGGTTATTGCCCACGTAATAGAACCCTCCCTGAGAAGAGTTATATCCGACACCAAAACCGGGTACTCCCCATTTTTGCAACGTTTGGCTTGCACCGCCCGTGTACACGCCGGGATGACCTTTATCCGTGCCGTTGAGCCAGCTCCAGGGCGTATCCCAAAATGTTTTCTTTAACCATTTTAGCGCATCCCCCACCCACGAATCGAAGATTAGCGCCAGCTAATTTCCCAAAAGATCAAAGTCCAGTCTAAGTCAAAAAACTACAAACAACAGCAGGCAACACTACCTGCTGTTATTTTCTTCAACTAGCCAATTATTGTTGATTTTCAGTATTGTATTTATGCAACAACAATTCTGACACATTACCATTTTTGCCCCATATCGGGAACCGCTCTACGGTATGGCATAGGCACGCTTTGCAAAAGCGCACCAGCCACATATCCGCGCCATCAAGGAGGCTTTTGTATTATTCATATCCGGGATAATTAATTGGATATTTATTGCCTTTTAGAAGTTCTATAATTCCCAATGGATTTATTACTATACCGATATATGATTTTTGGTTTTCTCCTTCTAATTTTCCAACTCGGGTAAAATCCTTGTCATTGATATGCCATACATACCAATTGTTAGATACTTTGATTGGCTTTTCTCCAGCTTTCGAACCATAGTTGCTTGTATCTCTGAACAAAATATCTTTAATAGTTCCAATTTCAGTGATATTTCCAACGTTTTCCCAAAAATTCATTTTTAAACCCAACTTAGTAATACAATGAGCATAGAACTCAACTGCTCCATTTACAACTTCTACTAAATCAGGCGTTGCATTAATTGGGTATACTGTTTTAAAAGCCCTGATTACATCACTGTTTAGTTGTGTTAAATCAAATGCGATTAATTGAAAATACTTTTTACTGTTGTCATCCAGTTTAACCGAAAATACGTCTCCTATTTTTGTGTTTGCTCTTGCCATTATTTTATAATTAAGGGTAAATACCAAACATTGACCAGTTCTTAGGTGCTATTGAATTAATCTTGTTCAATAACAATCCTCCATCTTTTCCTAATCCATATTGGTTGATTAATGTCTGTTCCCAGACTCGGGCTTCTGTCCTATTTAGATTTGTAGCACCTTCAACTACACGATAATCTAATAATGACCTTGCTGTGCCAGAATTTAAATGTTCCGCAAATCTCACAGCTGCTTCCCTTTCTGTAATGCCAACATACCGGACTGTACCGGCTGCGTCAAGCCCTTCATAAACAAGGTTAGTCCCTGTTTTAGCAGCTTCAGTTCCTCGGGCAATAGAGTTAACCTCGCCACCTACTCCATCAGTAAATACCCAAAGTGCCCCCAAACACATGTTATTGACCATACTCAGATAATTACCTTGAGCATGATCCCTTCCAGCACGCATGAAGTCACCGACAAAAGGAATGTTGTAATACCATACCTCACTTACCGCTTGTTGCTCCCTTTCCCCTGTTATCATCTGTTGTGTTTGTGCAGCTACTCCGGCATACTGTCTCTGCAATGCGGCTTCCTGTCCCGGATACACACGCGGGTTATTGCCTACGTAATAGAACCCTCCCTGAGAAGAGTTATATCCGACCCCAAAACTGGGTACTCCCCATTTTTGCAACGCTTGGCTTGCACCGCCCGTGTACACGCCGGGATGACCTTTATCCGTACCATTTATCCAACCCACGGGCGTATCCCAAAATGTTTTCTTTAACCATCTAAAAATTTGCCACGTATTTCCCGAAGGGTCGCTGTAGAGTAACGGGTTGTTCATGCAGTAGCTGTACCGGTTGAAGTTTTGCCCCATGTCCGGGTCTTGCACAAACGGATCGAGCCCCAGGAATTGTGCTAGTTTGGGATCATAAAGTCGTGCATTGAGGTTGATGACTCCGAATTTATCCAGATGCTCCTGCCCGGTGTAACCCCGGTTGGTAATGTCGGTTCCGGTGGTTAGTGTCTGGTTGCCCCACGCATCGTAAAAATAGCGTGACACGATATTACCACTTGCGTCTGTTATTGTGCGGAGACTGCCCAAGTGGTCGGTGCCTACCGTATAGAAAGAACGCGTGCCTCCGGAAGTTATCGCTATGGCAGCCATCCCGTCGGGCGTGTAAATATAGTCAAATTCTTTGGTTACGCCTCCTGCTATTTCCTTCTCGTAGTTACCGTAATAGTACTGGGTCGCAGTTAAGGCATCATTGGCGCATGATGTCATTTTGTTGCGCTGGTCATCGGGATTGTAAGTGAAATTCAGACGATAGTTGACACCCCCGACATTCTGCTTCAATTCACTAATACGGTTGGACGAGGTATAAGTATTTGTACCTTGCTCCTGCGAAAAGGTCGGTTCCACGCAATTTGTTACCTTCAGCACTTGTTGCTTGCCAGTATCATATTGGTAAGTTCCTACATCACTTTTGGTATTTATACGCCCGTCGGTATAATACCTAACGGACTGCGTAACCCCGCCACATGTTACATCTGTAAGACGCAACAGATTATCATAAACAAAACCCTCGTCACGCCCGTTACTTATATCGTTGCGGCGGGTGAGCGTGCCTTTAATGCCATCGAAGGTATACTGCACCTCGTCTATGGAGGTTCCCCCGTTAAGCAATCGGATATTCTGCGGCAGGTTGTAGGTGTCATAATCATTTTTCCGTATCAATCCATTGGCGAGCTGGCTCTCGGTAACTTTACCAAGGGCATTCACTGCATTGGCCTGCCACAGGACGTTGTTGGTCGCTTTATCGCGCATCCGTTGCAGAATGCCGTAAGCGTCATACTCGTATTTCACGGTTAAACCCGATGGCGAGGAGACTTCGGATAGGCGGCTGTAGCCATCATAACTGTTGGAGGTTGTGTAGCCGGAGCCATCGATGGTTTCGGTTACTGCCGCCGGTTGCCCGTATTGCGAGTAGTTATATTGCCGAACGGTAGCTCCCCCTTGCAGTATGGCAGCCAACTGCCCGGCTCCATAACCCGTGGCGGGTTTGTAGCTATAGGAATAGGCCGCTTCGGGGGTATTTTTTGTCAACAACCGCCCCGCGGCATCGTAGGTCATGGTGGTAGTTTCACCCTTCGGCGTGGTTTGCGAAGCCAACTGCCCGTAGGCATTATAATCGTAACCCATGTTGGCGGTCATATTGGGGTCGGTAAGCGAGTTTTGGTAGCTGCGGTTGTCATACCCCAGCGTGGTGGTGAACCCGTTAGCTGTGATGGTTCTGGGTTTACCCAGGCTGGTGTAGGTATACGACACGGTACTGCCCTCCGGTTCGGTCTTCGAATCGGTGAGTCCGCTACTGTTGAGCAAGGTGGTTTCCGTGTTGCCATCGGGGCGGGTAACGGTAGTGGTTAAACCATTGTAAGCATAAGAAGTAATACGGCTTTGAAAAGTTTCGGCATTTAACCGTCCGTAGTCGTCGTACCCGTAACTCGTTTTTCTTGGGCTTTCTCCCGAATAATAAGGCAGGGAGGCGTATTCCAATTGCCCCTTAGCGTTGTAACTTTTGGTGGAGATAATAGTAACCCCGTTAAAGCCGGTGGTCTGACGCTGTACTTCGCGGGCCAGGGCATCGTACCACACGGTGGTAGTAGGAGATCCTTCCTGTGTAGTCTGGGTATAGTAAAGCCCCGTGCCGCTACCATCCCAGTTAATGGCAGTTGTTATGGTCTTACCCGTTGGTGGAGTTACTGCTGTTACCGCTCCAAACCCGTCGTACAGGTAGCCGGTAGTTTCATTATCAGGCAGTTGTTTCGACACTAACCGACCCAACGGATTATAACCGTATGTAGTTGTCAGCGAGGCAGCATCGGTCTGTGTAAAAGGGAAACGGCCAGTCGATTCAAACACTGTGGATGCAGTAGCCGAGAGTAGTCCGTTGGCCGAAATCCGGGTGGAATTGACATTGCCGAAATTGTCGTAACCGTACCCATAATTCACCGCTTTGGGGTTGCCATAAAAGTCCGTTTTACCGGTCAATCGTCCCAGTCCGTCGTATGCATAGGTCGTGGTTGAACTGTAAGTACCATACAATCCGCTATTGGTAACTGTCGACTGCGTAGCGCGGTTTTTGTAACTGCTGTTGTAAGCGCCATACAAGAAGGAGGAGGTGGTCGTAAGACTGCCCTTTGTTTCGGTTACTGAAGTAGGATTGCCATCGTTGCCCGATTCATACACAAAACTTTTAGTGGTCGAGAGCCCGGTCAGGTTATCGGTCGTAGTTTGAGCAGAGAGGTAAGGGTATATTCGTATCCCCCCCAGTGAATATACGCCGTTTGTATAGGCTGTTGTTGATATCGGCTTTCCGTCGGCAGTGGTTACTGTTTGCTGAGTGAGGTATGTATTGAAATACGTAGGGTCGAAACCAAATTGTTGTACTATTTTTCTGTTCTGGTTCGTATTAATTGCCGTAATCTCATCAAACCCCAAAAGCCCTTTTCCCTGCATGTGTATTTTCAGGTTCTTGTATTGATATGTAGTTGTTGATATATTATTCCCAGCTGTTGTCGTCAGACTGTCAACCGCAAAATATCCCATACGCAGAGTCTGTAACGGATAGGTATACTGTTTGTCTGAAGTGCCAAAATTTGGTCTGCTTAAAGTTTTATATGAAAAAGTAGTTGTATTATTATATCCATCAATAATTTTACCTACGCGCAAATAACAGTCATTGGATTTATGAGTAAATAAACCTAGTATACATCTCTGTTTTTCATTCGTATATGGTTTTGGATAGCAAATAAATGCGAGGCTCGACCTTCCTCGTTCTTTGAAATCACCAACTCCCAAATTGTCATAATATAGAGTATGATTGAAATACGTATTGGCATCACCCGGTACAATATCTGGAGTAAATTTACCTTGCCCGTCACTAATCAAATAATGAACATAGAAGGTTCTGTTGTCTGCTTGCTGTAAATCTGTATAATACCCATTACTACCTATTGGTCCCACCAAAGTAGCAAGATCTGATTTGCCATCTCCATTAAAATCACCAACAAACAACTGAGAATTATATTTATACAGATCTGGCAAAGCCAATGCTTTCTCAAATGTTTTTCCATTTGAGACGAATAGAGAGTCATTGTACGAATTCTGTCCGTTTAATGCAATGATATCGGTTTTGCCATCTCCATTAAAATCGCCGGTACATATATAATTACTAAAGTCGAAACTTGACTGATTGAGGTCATCAAGATTGGTATAAACACCGATGTTCTTATTATGAAAATTTCCCTGAGCTACAGGTTGAAATACAGGAGTTGTTCCAGCTGCAGCAGAGGATAAATGATATATAGCATATGTTGGAGAAAATTCAGCTGCAAAGATACTAGCATTGGGATTGAACTGAATGATTTTTTTTGCAACATCAATCTTCATTAAGTCGGATTTACCGTCTCCATCAAAATCTACAACTTTAAAATTAGCTGTACTTGAAAAAGAGTCTATTCCTCCCGCTCCACATATAGAAACTGAGAGATCATTATTCACTTTATATAGATTACTTGCTAATGGAGAATTATTCAAGATCAAAATTTCATATTTTCCATCTCCATTAAAATCAGCACAAAAAGCATTCTCTGAATCTGAAGTAAAATGACTCGTTATGACCTTTCCTTCTTTATAGTCATACAACCAGTTATCTTCTTTAAAATAAAAGATATCATAATTGTATACAGATGCACTTGCTTTTGATATGCAAAGTACATCCTTATAGCCATCTCCATTAAAATCGCCTATCAAAATTTTATCAAAACCACTTGGCAAATAGCAAGTAGTTTCAACAGTTTCATGGGCATCATCAACATAGAAACGAACAATTGCTATATCCCTATTCGGATAAGCAGATTTATTCGGGTAATAGATAAAGTCTGTTTTTCCATCATTATTAAAATCTTCGTAATCATAAATATAATTTGGTCTCATCCAACTTTGTTCAGCACATTGATTTGGCGTTTCAATTGCCAGCTTATCAGGTATAATTGCAGTTGAATTATACCGACTTCCATCACTACCATATTCTTCCACCTCGGACAATTTCGAATAGAGACCATCGTAAGTATAATTAAACCGGTATTCTCGGTCGGTTAGATTGCTGGTCGATACCTTAATTCGAGAAAGAATGACGGATTGTGAACTTTTGGTTCCAGCTACATATCCTGTTTGGATATCATTACGCGTTTCGTAGAAAAATTCAACACTGCTGTATGATGTCAGACCCGCCGTGGTATTACCACCGTAATCTATCCGTTTGATACGGAATTCACCTTTAGCATTATCTTCCTCATAACTATAAGTAGCATAATTACCGTTGACATCGGTTACCCGGTACAGTAACCAACAAAGCGGCGTAGAGGTTCCCTGCGCTTCGATATACGAATCGTCTGATGCTCCGTATTGAAGGATGTCACCATCTTTAGTTTTTACTTCGAAGCCAAGTTTACCGTTTATAGTTTTCATCGTGATAGTGCTGTAATTCTCTATCTCTGTATGGTACACAGCATTTTCCACGAGATTAGTCCCCCCGGTGAGCATGAGCCGTTGCCCATCCAACATCAGGTTATCATTAGTCGAAAGCTGAATACCTTCCGTTCTTCCATCATGGTAAATGGTGCTACCGGTACGGCTTATCAAAGATGTTCCACCGAGGCTCCAACCATATCCCAACATGCTATTACCCCCTTGACTACTATTATATGCAACTGTCAGGTTGGGTTGCAAGCCACCTGCCGCAACCGGCACATGAATGGGAATCGTATAGGTTGCTGCTCCGGTAGGACTAACATCCGCACTACCAGCAGTTGTGCCTACCACGTAAGAAGTATTCAGAGACCGGTTGACGGTGGGAATAGCATCGCCCGACTGATAGGCTGCATTTATCAAAATACGAGGGTCGATCGCAGCGTTAAAACTGCCGATAGAGGTGGCACTGCTTTGGAAACCAGGTAACAGACGAACCTGATCGCGGGCTTTGTACACACCACTGGTCTGACTATTGAGCGTGATGGTTTGTTGTGCTGAAACACCACTCATACAAATGGCTAATAAAAGGAAAAGTAATATTTGTTTCATATAGTTTGTCGTTTAATTGTTAGTAGATTGGAATAATGATAAACAAAGAAGCTGTATTTTTACATCTTCAAATTTCCAAATCATTATTGTTTTACAATTTTCCATTTACTCACATTCCCACCTAGCGATACATCGAGCAGATACATACCGACGGCATCCCAGGTAATATCTATCGAGGTACGGTCGGAGGTAATGCTTCCATATCGCAGTTGTTTTCCTTGCATGTTGTAAAGCACATAGTAATTCTCCGCCTGAGAATCGAGACCTGTAATCCCGATAGCGAAAATTCCCTTGGTGGGGTTGGGATAAATGGAGATGGTTTGTTGTCCGTCGGCAATCTGTGCTACGGGTTGTTGCATATCTCGCTTAAATGACGAAGCACCGGATCTTACAGAAACTATATACCGTGAAGTACGATTGCCATTGGAGTCGTATGTGTAACCTATAGTGGGTGTCTGTCCGTATATCGACGAAAAAGCGCCGGCCATAAACCATAATAATAGAATGAATTTTTGCATAGTAAGTTTTGTTTTAGTTAGTTAGTTTTTTTGACACACTATCAACTTTGTGTATTTGACATAAAAATGGGATGGAAGAGTACTAATGAATGCTACTATTTGAATAACCTGACAAATATTATGCTTCAAACTACAAAAATGAGGAATCTTGTGATAAAGACTGGAAAAAAGGCGGCTTAACAGAACGTCGGAAAATATTATTGCAGGAAAATAATTTTTACAATCAACAATATTGTGGATGCGAATTCAGCATCCGAAAATAAATTATACGGGATAAAAAAAGTGTTTGGAAAGCCGCCATAACCACTCACGTGGGTATGGTCGGCTTATCACAAACACGAGGTTTCAGTCAATCTTTAGTCTCAACAATTACTTTACCTTCACACATTTCAAGTATTTGTTAGACAGACATCAACATATTCAGATTACACTGATACCTAATGTACGAAACTAATTAGAAGTTATTCATCATATTTTGGTCCGGCATTTACGAGAGCCTTCCCTTTTTCATTACCGATAAACTTGGCAAAATTTTTAATGAACCGACCAGCCAGATCTTGAGCTTTACTATCCCAAGCCCCAACTGTAGTATATGTGTTTCTCGGGTCAAGGATATTGGTATCTACCCCTGGCAATGCTGTTGGAACAACAAAATTAAAAAATGGAATAGTTTTTGTGGAAGCTTTATCTATCGATCCGTCAAGAATTGCATCAATAATACCCCGGGTGTCTTTGATAGAGATTCTCTTACCAGACCCATTCCATCCCGTATTTACCAAATAAGCTTTTGCTCCTGAAGCCTGCATTTTTTTAACAAGTTCTTCTCCATATTTTGTGGGATGCAGTGATAGAAATGCAGCTCCGAAGCAGGCAGAAAAAGTAGGAGTAGGTTCGGTAATACCTCGTTCAGTTCCTGCTAATTTAGCCGTAAATCCCGAGAGGAAATAATATTGAGTCTGTTCCGGAGTTAAGATTGAAACCGGAGGTAATACTCCGAAGGCATCAGCCGAAAGAAAGATCACTTTTTGAGCTGCAGGCCCTTTAGATACGGGCTTTACAATATTGTCAATATGATAGATAGGATATGAAACGCGTGTATTCTCTGTTACCGATTTATCTGCAAAATTAATTTTGCCCTCGTTGTCTACCGTAACGTTCTCCAACAGGGCATCGCGTTGAATAGCCGCATAAATATCGGGTTCTGCTTCTTTACTCAGGTTAATTACCTTAGCATAACATCCGCCTTCGAAATTGAAAACTCCATCATTATCCCAACCATGCTCATCATCACCAATCAGTAAACGCTTCGGGTCGGTGGAGAGTGTTGTTTTTCCGGTTCCTGACAGGCCAAAAAAGATTGCTGTATTTTTACCGTCTTTATCTGTATTGGCCGAACAGTGCATGGAAGCCATACCTTGTAGTGGCAAAAGATAATTCATATAAGAAAACATCCCCTTTTTCATTTCACCGCCATACCATGTATTCAAAATTACCTGTACCTTTTCAGTCAGATTGAATACAACTGCAGTTTCAGAATTAAGTCCTAATTCTTTATAATTTTCCACCTTTGCCTTCGATGCATTGATAACTACAAAATCAGGTTCTCCAAAAGATGCCAGTTCTTCTTTTGAGGGTCGGATAAACATATTGGTAACAAAATGAGCCTGCCATGCTACCTCCATAATAAAGCGAATCTTTAATCTCGATGATGGATTAGCTCCGCAAAAAGCATCGACAACAAAAAGTTTCTTATTGGACAATTCTTTTGTGGCTAAAGTCTTTAACACGTTCCAGCTTTCGGGAGAAAGAGGTTTATTATCATTTTTGTATTCGTCCGAAGTCCACCATATGGTATCTTTTGTTGTTTCGTCTAATACAAAAAATTTATCTTTTGGCGAACGGCCTGTGTATTCACCTGTCATCACATTTACCGCACCCAACTCTGTTATCCGACCTTCTTCAAATCCCTGTAACCCCGCCTTTGTTTCTTCTTTAAAAAGCAATTCATACGATGGATTGTGAACAGTCTCAGTAACTCCTGTAATACCATACTTGCCCAAATCTAAGCTTGCCATTGTGTTTACTTTTAAATAGTTAATTATATAGATGAGTTCTATACCAGAAACATGTCTTTATAAAAAGGCATTCTTTAGAACATTCCTAAATTTTCATATGTAATGTGTCTGGAAAGTCGCAATGACCCCTCACGAGGGCATTAACGACTTATCACAAACACGGAGTATCGCCCTTTCAAAGGGCATCCTTACTTACCATTAGATATAAATTCAGTTTATCAATAACTAAAAAACATTCGATACTCCTTATATTTTGATTCTCTACAGAATATACTTTTTTAATATTAACGAGCTATCTTAGCAAGGCACTTCTATCACTTTTCGATAACTTCCGGTAGTTACCATCCAAGTGATATCAGTGCCAAGTTGAGTTAAGACATATGTGTGAAGGCCATTTTGTATGCAACTAATAAAGGACGCACACCGTTCATTAATTATCTCCAATATTTAGAAACAAATAAATAACAATTTATCGGAATATAAAGAAGCATTCAACTTTGCAATGCGACATGCGCAAACAAAGCATACACATTGTTATTTGTACACTTAAGACAATAAAAAATTATATGTATGAATTTGATATGCTTATGAAACCTTTATCCCGAAGTTTCAACAGTAAACAAGCATTGGCAGGTTTTCTGGCTCATCCCAGTTTCCGAAGCCTTCCCGTTTTAATAAACAGTGGCAATGGTATTTCGGATACTTTAATAGGATTTACAGCTGCGGGTACAGCTCCGGGATTATTCAGCCAAGCTAAACTCACCGGATTCCCTCTTCAATTGTTTTCCCGAATAGAAAAACAATCACCGAATGCGACAACAAAGGTACGTAAAGGAATGAAATATGCAAATATTTTTGGAGAAAATGATTTAAACTCTACCTTGAGGATTAACAATACAATTATAATTACTTGTTCATGAATGAATGAATTTGCTTTTCTCTGCTACGTTCTTTATTCGCGATAAGGATCTCTGAAGTTAATAATGGTTCTATCTTATTATCATTTTGTATTTTATGGAGTAACGTCAATTGAATCTTACGTTCCATTGTCGATAAGTCTCCTTTCAGTATTTTCAACTCATCTTCCTTTTTCCACGAGCTATGAACTATTTCGTATAACGTAGGAATATCTCGCTCCAATATTTTATTCTGAGACTTATACTGGTCAATAAGTTTCGGGATACGTTCCAATGCATTCAGAAAGTTCAGCGCTGCTGCCTTATGATCTGCCATTGCTATTTGTCCATTGTTATAGGTGTATTTATATTCTCCTCCGACAAAAAATCGATTTTGCTTCATTTCTTGTCCATCCCGTTCTATATCTTCGGTTCTGACTAAAATGGGGAATCCATAAAGCTCACCTATGGAAAGATAGTCTCCTTTGGTAGATGTATTACGTGCAATATCCTGCAACTTGCTTCCGACGCTTTTCACGTCTGTAGCTTGCAATCCATCTAATCGTAATGGATTGAGAGGATATCCATCCTGATCTGTTTGAAGACGAGATTGAAATTTTTCATAATCAGAAGTCAAACGGATGATACATTCCTTGTTACGATTCAGGGTATCAGTGTGTTCCTTCAATTTCCAGACAGAACTACTTTTGGCTTTGTGAAATGATTTACGTTCACTTTCCAAGGTCGCTACCTTCTTCTCCAAGCGGGCCTTCTCTAATAAATCAGTATTACCGGAAAGAATTGCCATATATTCGGAGAAATTCATCCCGCTTTTTTCATCCATTGCTCCTTCATCAATAGTGCGCGCACCTAATGCTCCATTTTTTAATTGAGTTATGAAAGTCTGTTTGCAATGCAAAAGATTGAACTTGTAGCTATCCAATGATTTCTCCACCGCATAAATGATAATGTCCACCTTATTATCAGCAAACAACTTGGCTATCTCATTCCCTTTCCTAACCGCCCGGCCATCCCGTTGTTGTAAGTCCGAGGGGCGCCAGGGTGTATCAAGATGATGTACAGCAATTGCCCGTTTTTGCGCGTTGACACCCGTTCCAAGCATAGATGTTGAGCCAAACAATACGCGTACTTTTCCTTCATTCATGGCATCGATGACCGATTTGCGGGCTTTTTCCGTTTTACATTCCTGAATAAACCGTATCTCTGAAGATGGAATATCATAATCTTCCACAAGTTTCCGCTTAATCTCTGAATAAACACTCCATGTTCCCGGTTGATAGGTTCCTAAATCGGAAAATACAAATTGTGTACCCTTTTGTGCTTCATATTTATGATAATACTCAGCAACTGTTTTTGCACAGCGACTCGCCTTATTATCCGGGTGGTCACTATATTTATTTTGGTCTATCATCCTCAAGTCCAATGCCATTTTACGGGCATAATCTGTAGCGATCAACATCTTTGCTTTCTCTTCCGATTCCGAAAGTTTTTCTCGTCCCAAAATGGTAGCATCTCCGGTCTGTGCAAATGCCATTAACTTTTGGATAAATTCTTCCTGTTGGGGAGTTGGAGGAATATTATGTAGAATCTCATTTTTGTCGGGGCGATCTACACCAACATCTTCTGCTGTACGATAGTCTGTAATCTCATTGTAGAATGCGGCCAATTCAGGCACCTTGATAAAGTAGCGGAATCGTTCCTTCTGGATCACCTGATTGGTGACTGAGAATTCAAAATCTGTGGTTTTCTTTGCAAAGATTGCCGCCCAGGCATCAAAACAGTGGATATTTTGTCGTTCCAATTCTTTCGGACGAAGATATTTAAATAACAAATACAGTTCCGTCAGGGAATTAGAAATAGTGGTGCCGGAAAGAAAGGTTGCTCCCAAGTCTTTACCGGTTCGCTCCTGTATGGTTCGGATGGCATACAGCATATTCAATGCTTTCAGACTTCCTTCCTGATTTCCTAACCCGGCCACACGATCATGCCGGGTGTTGAACATTAGGTTTTTAAATTGATGACTCTCATCTACAAACAAATGATCAATTCCCATTTGTCTAAAATCCACTACATCATCCGTATGTGAATCAATTGCATGAGTAATTGTCTTTAATCTCACTTCCAAATTAATTTTCCTCTTTTGTAATCCCTTGAGCATCGCCCGAGAAACCTCTTTGCCTTCATGTCTTAACACCTCTAAATTCTCCTCCACGGTATCCAATTCTGCCTGTAGAATGCGTTGTTGTAATTCAGGAGACTGTGGAATCTTACCAAACTGGTCGTGCGACATGATCACACAATCCCAGTCATTGTTTTTGATGCTATTGAAGAATTTCACCCTGTTTTGAACAGAAAAATCTTTTTCCGTTGCATAAAGTATCCTTGCATTCGGATAGGCGGTCCGATAACACTCTGCAATTTCTCCCACATTGGCCTTCAGTCCTATAATCATCGGTTTATGTGCCAGACCCAAACGATGCATTTCATGAGCGGCAATACACATGATCAATGTCTTTCCTGTTCCTACTTCGTGATCACAGATTCCCCCTCCGTTTTGTTTGAGCATCCAAACACAATCTTTCTGGCTCTTGTAAATGTCGTTTATGTTGAACCTTCTTTCAAGAGCTTTCAGGTCAATATCCGGAAAGGTCTGATAAGAGCCATCGTACTCGGGGCGAACAAAGCAATTAAACTTCCGGTTGTACAGTTCGGTCAACCGGGATTGAAACTCAGGCGACTGCTCTTGTAGCCAATCTACAAAACTATTACGTATATCATCAATCTTACTGTTTGCCAACTGGATCGCCTCACTATCTCTAACCTTTATATCATTCCCATTCTCATCTTTCCCTATGCTTTTGGTAATATCCGGAACTGTATTCAGTAATGCATTCTTCAACAGATTAATACCGTCATACGTACGATAATAGCCCTTAACCGCATATTGATCCCAGATTTTAGCATTTTTGTTCTTGCACCGTATGGAGTATTCATCCATGCTTTCCGAATACGAGATATCGATTTCCGTATCAAACAACGACCGGGCATAAGCGGTGTATATTCCAGTTGGAATCCAACGCTCTCCAAAATTAAAATCCAGCTCATCAAAGGTAATCGGACGAGGTATTGCTTCCCGAAGTGCATTCAAAGAGGCTTTTTCCCGTTCTCCATACGGATGTGTTTCCATCCATATTTGAAGTTGTTCTGCTTTTTCAACAACATTACCGGCAATGAACCGATCCCGGATCTCATAATTGCCAATTAATGGATTGAAATAAATCCGTTCGTCTAATTTATCAAGCAAGGCTTCCCGATCGTAATCGCAGAGTGCCTCCATGTATTCCAGATTGACCGATCCATATTTGTTTAAGGAGGCTGATAGTGCCTCTTCGGGAGTATCGACATGCGTAAACTCAACCTTAGAAAAGGCAACCGGATGTTGAAATATGTCGGCCTTAACAAATTGTCCATTTTCAACTCGTTCCAAGGAAAGCATATCCCGTCCGGAAGCATCCATAAGAATGAGCTTGGCATTCGCTTTGGCATTGAGAGACCCAAAACGTTGCACAAACTCATCATAGTCGGCATTTAATGCACTTCTTTGCTCTTTATTTTCTTCCTGTTTTTCTGCTTCATAAGCATATAGCCGTTGGTAGCTATCACGAACGGAGATGTAAAGCATCGCCTTTGCAGCCTGAATAGTTGGTAAATCCAAAGGATGGAATGTAGCTCCGTAACGGGTTACATCTTTCAAATACCCCACTTGTGAATTACTTTCCAAAACCAATGATCCATCCCGGTGATGAGCGGCTATTGCTTGAGCGAAATTTCGGGGAAGCATCGCCTCTTCTTTCTGACGCAGAACAACATCCCGCTGATTGATCGCTTTTACTTCTTGTTGCAAAGCCTCTTTTCTCTCTTCCGACATGCCCATCATCATCTCATAGTAACCGTTTATGGGAGGATTATCCATCCAGTTAATTCCGGCAAACATCTCATCCGAAGAGGATTTATCTGCTGATTCTTTGGATACCACGTGCTCTTGATCAATCCGAGTCTGGATCTTATTTTGACTGAATAAATTGGGTTGTGCCGGTGTTGATTTTTGAGGTATATGCACCGGTTTCTTTCTTTTTACCGTTCGCGTCTGTTGCCGTTCTGCCTGAGAGAAGCCAAACAGGTCATAGAGAGTCAACAACGGCTGTGCTGGTTTTATCTCTATTGTCTCCTGCTTTTTATCAATCACTTCACTTGTGGATATGTCCTGTGGAACTGCGATGTGTGATCGATTAATAGGTTTATTGGCATTTACATTGTGGGAGTTATCTCTTTCCACTGATTGATTGGCATGCTCTTGATATAGCTTTTCATCCAATCGTTGTGAAAAATCTTCTGAAAGCATCTTTCGCAAATCAGCGGCTATACCTTGGACTCCTCCCTCGTGAGTGTAAATCATAGCCGGTTTACCGTAAGGGTCGGTTCCCAAATAGTTTTTTGTGTGGATGATATGCTCTCCTGTTTGGTAATATTGATTATCGGTCGTTCCAAAGTCGGTTACATATCCTTTCAAAAAAGAGTGTTCTACGTCCGAGAGTTGCCCTTTACCGGTATGCTTTTGTAGTATAATCAGATCACTGCCAACCTCCGTATTAGCGACTTCCGTAAAAAGATTATTCGGCAAGCGGAGTGCAGACACCAAGTCGGCATTCTCCATTAACCATCTTCGTTGTGGTTCATATTGCGGAACATTCATTACCCCCTGCGAAGTGATAAAGGCGACAATACCTCCCTGACGAACCACATCCAATCCTTTCATAAAAAAATAATTGTGGATAGCTCTTGTTGACTGTCGTCGGGCATTGTCTTTACTACCACTGAACACCGGATCAAACACCGCTATATCTCCGAAAGGAATATTGGAGGCAACCACATCAAAATAATTATTGAACGGATGCTCAATTTTCTCAAATCCCTCAACTCGGATTCTATGTTCGGGATATAGATGAGAAAGTAATTTACCGGTAAGCAGGTCTTTTTCAAATGCCATCACTTCCGTGCGGGAAACCTGTTTCTCCAATCCGGTAATAAAAACTCCCTGTCCGGCTGAAGGGTCAAGCATCCGTTGGGGTGTAATACCGTGTTGACACAGCGTATCTGCAAGAGCAGAAACAATTTCTTCCGGAGTATAAAATGCAGTCAGGACAGAACCCTTCAGACTATCCATATGCTGCTTATACTCTGATACATTGGACGCATAGTCACGGACTATCCGGTGCAGTTCCATCGTCATCGGGAATAATTCAAGATCGGATTTCGTCCAATGCACGCTATCGGCAAGAGTGGTTGCCGGATTGAGGATACATTTTAATCCTCCGAAGCCACAGTAACGGGTCAAGATTTCCAGCTCTTCCGGTGTTGCCTTGCGTCCTGCTCTATCTAGTTCAAATAGTGTCCGTATTGCTTCAATGTTATCCCGTAGCTTCGCTTTACGGTTAAATGCCATGTTCTTCGATATAAAGCAAAACAGCACCCGTCAGCTCCGAGTATAGGGCATTGTATTCGTTGGTGTATGCAAAATCGTCTGAGAGGGAATATTTGGAAAAGACACCATTCATCGAGGGTTGTATTTTAAAGGCAACCTCTGCTGCATTCTCCGGTGGCACATCCTCTGCAAATTCATTCCAAAGAACTTCTATCAGCGTATTGAATTTTGAAAAATGAAGGTCCTTTAATAATGCGGTCATTGCCAGCTCCTGTGCTTGTTCAACGGCATGCCCCTCCCTCCTGGATTGTTCATACACATCGTCTGCCAATGCGGAACGTGTTTCTATAAAATCCGTATCAGGTAATCGTTCGGGATGATTTTCGTTGAGGAAAGAGAGCAGATACAATCCGTAATAGGACAATTCTGTGGAATTATTTCTTTGATTCATTGTACAATGGATTTTAGTGGATGATTGGGAAAGGAGGATAAATAAGAAAAGCACTCCGGGTATCCCTCCCGAAGTGCCACCACTAAAATCCACAACAAAAGAGCAAGAACCATTTTGACAGTGAACTTAGTGGCAAAGATAAACATTAATTTTATCTCCGTTTCTCTCTGTTGTGGGATTTTGATTCAGGGAAAACGAATTGGGTACTCAGATTTGCATCAAAAGTAATGGTCGCACTAAAGGCCTTGCCCTGTTTGCTATTAAAGCCTTTTATAATGCCGGTTTTTCCCTTGGTCAATAAATCCTGAATATCCTGATCCGCCAGTATTTTCCCTGCTATCTGCCGAAACACGGGAAATCCGCAGGAAGGATTGTCACAACGTACCACCTTACTAAAAAATTGCATCGAACCGGTTTTGCATTTAGGACAAGGACATTGCATCTCTTTATGGGTAAAGAATTTATCACAGGTCAACAGTTCCGACGTAATCTGAGCTGTATATTTATCAATAAACTCACGAAAGGTATCTGCCTGCAATTTCCCGTTTTCTATATTGGCTAAGGCGAGCTCCCATTCTCCAGTCATCTCAACATTGGCAATATACATATCCTTCACTACAGAATAAAGGGCCAACCCTTTTTCTGTAGGAACAAGGGCTTTTTTCTGCCGTGTCATATATTCGCGTTGAAACAGCGTTTCGATGATAGATGCCCGTGTTGCAGGCGTACCGATTCCACAATCCGATAAAGAGTGTCGTAATTCGTCATCTTCAATTTCCTTGCCTGCTGTTTCCATGGCTGCAAGCAAAGTGGCTTCAGTATGCAACGGTTTAGGTTTGGTTTGCCCTTCTGTCAGGGAACTGGCTGTAAGTGGTAGTATCTCTCCTTCCGACCATTCGGGTAATGTGATCTCTTTTTTTTCTTCTCCGTAGATTGACCTCCATCCCAGTTGCTTTACAATAGCTCCTTTCAGCACAAAGGCAATGTCCCCACACTCAGCCGAAACTGTAGTCACATCTTTTATACATTTCTCTGAAAAGGCTTCGAGTATCCGACCGATAATCATGTGATAGATCGTGGCTTCATCGGAGGAGAGGTTTTGAGGTTTTATTCCAGTTATCAACAAAGCATGGTGATCGGTAATCTTGGTGTTATCCACACTGCGCCTTGTCAATTCCCCCATATTGTCAATATAAACGGCCCATTTAGAACTCCCTTTTAGCGTGAGCAACAGCGTAGGCAATTCTGCAAAAACATCTTCGGGAATATAACGACTTCCTGTTCTGGGATAGGTTATCAGTTTTGCTTCATATAATTTCTGAGCTATATTCAGTGTCTTTTCTGCTGAAAATCCATGTTTAGTATTTGCCTCTTTTTGAAGCGTCGTAAGATCGTATAAAAGTGGCGTTCCTTGTACGGTTTCTTTATGTTCTATTTTCGAAATTGTAATCGATTGACATTTTTTGACTGGATCAAAATTCTTTTCTGCCGTTTGTTTGTCTTGCCATTTTTCAACAGAGGTAAACGTCAACGGCTCTTCATTCGCTTCATCAACCGTTGAAATGTGCATTTGCCAGAACGCTTCCGGAAGAAACTGTTTGTTCTCCCAATAGCGGGAACATACCATTGCCAAGGTAGGTGTCTGCACCCGTCCCAGGGAATAAGTTCCCCGTCCGGCAGCAAGAGTAATGGCCTGTGTTGCATTGATACCTACCAGCCAATCTGCTTCGCTACGGGCTTTGGCCGCATAGTACAATCGGTCGTATTGATTGCCACTTTTCAAATTTCCGAAGCCTTCGCGGATTGCTTTATCGGTAAGCGAATTGATCCATAGCCGGTCGAAAGGTGTAGCACAACCGATGTATTCATAGAGGTATCGGAAGATTAATTCACCTTCGCGTCCGGCATCGGTAGCCACTATGATTCTTTCGCTTTCGCTAAAGAGCCGGGCGATAATTTTAATCTGTGCCATCACATCTTTATCGGGACTATATCCCTTTTCTGTTTTTACCTGACGAGGCACTAGCGTAAAGACAGGGGGGATAATCGGCAAGTTATCCCTGTGAAAGCCTTTAATTCCATACCCATCCGGCAAAGCCGGGGCGACCAAATGTCCGAATGCCCATGTAACAGCATAACCATTGCCGGTCAAATACCCGATTTCTCTCTTGGTCGCTCCCACGATTTGGGCAATCTCGCGGGCAACACTCGGTTTTTCTGCTATAATTGTTTGCATACTAATTTATTGTTATGGATTTTAGTGGTTGAATTGAAGGATCAGATGCCAACACCTTTGGGCTTGTTTTGTGTTCCCCGAGCCTGACGTTGCTGCTGTTGTGGATTAATGGGAGCCGCTTGTCCCTGTTGGAGTGGTTCACCGATATGTTTGGTTGCTTCATTGGTTTTCCCCTCAGAGTTAACAGCTACCTGTGTTCGGCTTTCAGATGCTGGAGTGATCTGTTTTGCCTTGGAAATATCCGGATTGGAAGGATAATATTTCGGGCGGCCTTCTTCCCGGTTGAATTTGATATAGGCGGTAAATGGTTCTCCTTGTTTATCACGTACCATATCTTTTACCAGAATGGTTTTCCCGGCAGTATAATCGGATTGTTGTTCAGGTGTCAGGGCTACGCCGCCGAAGGTTTTGGGTGCCCGGATATTGCCATTAGGATCCATCCATTGAAAATAACTTGCTGATTGTTTTGGAGTGGTTTCCTGCTTTAGTTGGGAATGACGGGGCACAAATTCAATTCCTCTTTGTTCGACATTGACTTGCAGCGTGGCTATAAACATTTTCCCGTTTGCCAATACAATTTCTTTATCCCGAACCGGATGTCCGGCCCGAAGCTCTCGTTTTTCCTGATCGGTTAGCAGTGTATCGCCAATTTTGTCGGGAATACGGACTTTATACACCGGAATGGCTACGATGTTATTGGTCAAACGGTCAATGCTGATATAAACAGGCGTAGTTTCGCCCGTGTTTTTATTTGTCAATTGGGCAACATGACCCATATTGCCTGTTTTCATCAGGTTCTCTTTGTCGTCGGTTGAGAAAGTATATCCCTCAAAAGTTTTATCCAACTGGGGTTCTTTTCGGATCAGGTGAGGTATCAATTGAACTCCGCCATCAGGCAATGTTCTGAAAGCGAGGCGAGCTTCGGTCTCAAAGCGTTCTTCTCCAAATTTCGGAGATACGGTGACCAATCCCGATTTACCGTAATTCAGCATCTTTTTAAGATCACCCGATTCTTCCAAAGCCTGTCGGTTTACGCCCCATCTTTCTTCCAATTGTTGCCAGTTGATACGGTTTTCATCAATGGGTTGGTAGGGTCGGTTATTTTGTCCTGTTGGTTTATCGTCTTGGCCTTGTGCATTTGCTTCCGGATTCTTTTCTTTGAGCTGCTGCTCATATTTTGCCGTATCGACACGATGCTGGTCAAGCAGTTCCTTGTTTGCTTCCGGATCTTTCAGTAACTCTTTCATCACCGTCAACACATTTTCTGCTCCTTCTGCCGCCACACGATAAAATCCGAAATGTTTAGGATCTTTATACTGTCGGAGAAAATTGAGCATAAAATTGTCCAGCATATTGCCACCCCGGTCAAAATGCAGGAAATCCTGTACGTTACTCTTTTTCCCATTTGTTATCTGCGGTGAGCCATCTTTATTCATTCCGGCAGCAACACCTACTTCTCCGGTTCTCTCATCCTTGACAATGAGAACATCCTTTTCTTTTTTGTCCTGTTCCATAGTTGTAATTTTTTTTGATTGATAAATTCATGAGAATATTTTTCAGCTGGTTAGCTGTTGTTTTGCAAAACGAGTTCGCCTTTCCTGAACTCTTTGGAATACGTTTTGAGAAATAACTGTACATCTGATTCCTTGTAGTAGACTTTATGCCATAGCATGTGGTAGGTTAATGCTCCGGAACTCCTGTAACGTTGAAGGGATCGCTTACTGGTTTGCAGTAGTTGGCATAAATCCTGATTGTCCAGAAGGCGTTCCCCATCTAAATATTTAGCAGGTTTCACCTCTTTTGCAGATAAGGCTGCCAACATTTTTTCGTTTCGGTCAAAACGTTCCATGACTTGAGTCATCCATGCCTCAAATGTCTTGGTATCCAATAAACTCATAGGGAAGCATTTTTACGTGTCAGTAAGTAATTCTTGCGAAACTCATCCAATGTCTGTGGGTTGCAGGAAACAATTCTTTCCCGAATACTTTGCTCCACATCGGATAACCGGTACAGGCATTTATTGCGGATCATGCTATAGGCGATGGTTCTGTCTTTACGCATCCGCTGAAGGGTGCGGGTACTTATTTTGAGCAGATCGGCCAGTTCCTCACTGGTGAGCCATACTTCCCGCTCTTGTAATGGAGAGGTTTCTTTTTTGAAGACGTAATCCGCAATCTTGTCGATCTTATTCGACAAATCGCGGAATACCTGATGATCGAAGGTGATGATTTCCATTTTGTTGCTGTTTAATTGTGTGCAAAAATGGAAACTATGTGGATGGTGATTTCACAGGTGGTTACCTACCTGTGGAAGATTTTTGTTTTGGGATGGGAATAGTGGGAATACAAAAAAGCCGGTAGATCCTCCTGTAAATACAGTACGAGTCTTCCGGCTTTCTATAAATGGAGTCTCAAGTGTGAGTTAGTTCATCATGGCTGTAGTTCCTAATCGGCCAAGAATTGGGTGACTTTCTGAGAGAGAAGCGCATATCTGTTGTGCAATCCATTGCCTGAAAAGAGTACATGGATAGCTCTCGATCCGGAAACTTAAAGCAATAATCACTTCCAGATTATAATAATCAACAAAATACTGTGTATCGTTACTCAATCTATAGACTCTTACTCTTTTCACACGTTCCTCTACCAATTTATCTGATTTGAAAAGGGTTTTCAAACTTGCCTCTAAAGAAGACTGCGCCACATTAAACAATGCAGCAATCTCTCGCATTGTCATCCAAATAGTTCCGTCATCTGACAGTTCAATACTTATTTGGTAATCGTCAGAATGGAAATTTTCAAAGAATATAGAGCCTCTTTTCATCAACTCAGTTTCTTTAATATTACTTGTTCAATATCATTCAATTTCCCTGACAGCAACTGCATGTCCTGACTAATTTTCTCATTGGTTATACGAGCATAAATTTGTGTTGTCTGAATATTGGTATGTCCTAACATTTTAGACACTGTCTCTATAGGTACTCCCTTCGATAAAGTTGTAGTTGTTGCAAAAGTATGCCGAGCAATGTGAAAGGTTATATTTTTATTTATTCCACACAAGTCACCTATCTCTTTCAAATATGAATTAAGTTTTTGATTGCTTAGCACAGGAAGCAATTGACCGTCAGGGAGCTTACCTTCATATTTCTTCAAAATGGATAAAGGAATATTCAATAAGGGAACATTTACTGGAGTATCTGTTTTTTGCCTGTGTGTCATTATCCATGGTTTACCATCAAAAGACATACAAATATTATTGGTTGTTAAGTGTTTAACATCAATATATGCCAACCCGGTGAAACACGAGAAAATAAAAATATCACGTACTTGTTCCAATCTTTTAGATACAAATTTTTTCTCTACAATTATCTGCATCTCTTGATCCGTCAAGTAACCTCTATCTACACGTTTGAACCGTATTTTATAATTTGCAAATGGGTCTTTAAAGATCAAACCATTGTTTTTAGCGACAATAATAATCATTCGAAATATTTGTATAAACTTTGCAGGTGTATTGTCACTACACTTACTCACACCATGCAAGTAAGCTTCAAAATCCGTAATGAATTTGTGATTTATTTCTTTGAGTGCAATATCTGAAATCTTATACTTAGCACTCATAAATTCTTCCAAACGGCGGCATGTTCGGTCGTATTTGGCAAGTGTGGCTTCTGTTTTACTTATTCCAATAAGTTTTCTGGCATCCTCGTTATGGCTTTGAAAAAGCTCTAACAGAGTATGCAGCTTAACATCATAGCCCAAAAAGGCATTACGTATCTTCTCTGCTGTTACATACGCTTCATGGACTTCGATCTCTCGATAGTGATTTTTCAAAGACGTGCGAATGTCTTCTAATAAATTATTTAATCTACGCGCCTGCATGCTATTTCCTGTCGCTTTGCAGAGTTTCACATCCCAAAATTTCAGCTCAATATCTAATTTGGAACTGAATTGAGACACCTCACCATTAACCGATACTCGGATCATGATGTTAACTTTGCCATCTTTGTTTACCTGATTCTTCCTTACATAAAAAAGAATCTTAAACGTACTTTTACTCATAATACTTTCGTTTATGTTCCTTACAATTACAGTAACGATTTAACATTGTAAAGGAACGGTTAACACTCAGTTTATGAGCAGACACTTAAAGAACAATTGACGACATATCAGAGACTTACCTCAAAAATCGTTACTAAAACTACACCTCCATTTTTTAGTAACGATTTAGTAACGAATTGCTGTCGTTTTTTGGCTATTTAATGGAATTTAGATGTCTGGTGTAGACAATAAAAAAAACTCCATAAAACATTGATTTTATGGAGTTTATCTCAACTTGACTGCCAAATGACTTTGGTATCTTGCGGAAAGCGAGGGATTCGAACCCCCGGTACAGTTACCCGTACACCGCATTTCGAGTGCGGCCCATTCGACCACTCTGGCAGCTTTCCCTTTGCCAATTAAGCAATGCAAAGGTACACTTTTTTATTTTTTGTCCAAGATATTTTTACGCAAAATATATCAGCCATTATATTCCTCAAGTGCTTTGAGCAGTAAATCATTTTCTGTCTCTACACCAACAGTGATACGAAGACATCCCTCACACAAGGTAACAGTATTCCGGTTACGCACAATAATGCTTTTCGTTACCAGATAACGATAGACAGCATTGGCATCGGCTACCTTTACCAACACAAAGTTGGCGTCGGTCGGAAAGACTTCCTGCACCAGCTCCATTTTGCTCAGGCTATCAATCAAACGCTTCCGTTCTTTCAGCAGCAATGACACCCATTCTGCCTTGCGATCGGCCTGTTCAAGTTCATCCATTACTAAGCGTTGCGTTAGCATGTTGATGTTATAGGGATATTTCACCTTATTATAAAGATCAATGATCTCTTCGGACGCAAAGGCCATTCCCAAACGAACTCCGGCCAGTCCCCAGGCTTTAGAGAAAGTCTGTAATACAATCAGTCGAGGGTATTTCTGCAATTCGCCCAACCAGCTCGGTTCTGAAGAAAAATCGATATAAGCTTCGTCAATTACCGTAATTCCTTTGAAACCATGCACAATTTTCAGCATTTCCTTACGGTTAAGCAGGTTGGCTGTAGGATTATTCGGTGAACAAAGAAAAATCGCTTTGGTATTTTCATCCGCAGCGTCGATCACACGTTGTGCATCGAGGGAATAATCGGCATTGAGACGAACTTTACGGTATTCCACATCATTGATATCAGCGCTCACCTGATACATGCCGTAAGTAGGATCGATGGCTACCACGTTATCCTGTCGCGGTTCACAGAAAACACGAAACACAAGGTCGATCGCCTCATCGCTACCATTACCCAGAAACACCTGCCCCGGATGGACACCTTTTATCGCAGCAATACGTTCTTTTACTGTCCATTGCAATGGATCCGGATAACGATTATACGGATAATTCAATGGGTTTTCGTTTGCATCGAGATAAGCTTCGGCTTCTCCTTTGAACTCGTCGCGGGCACAGGAATAAGGCTTAAGCGACAAAATGTTCTGACGAACTAATGAAGTAATTTCTGACACGGCAATAATTATCTGTGTTAATATTCAATTGAATAGCACAAAGACTATCCGAATGCAAAGTTACGAAATATAGTGGAAAATAGAGTCCGAAGTACAGTCTATCATGCATCAACCCTTCTGATGGATAAACTCCCAATTACAAACAGTTTCCCGAGATGAAAAAAGCCCTGCAAAAATGCAAGGCTTCTATGTGTTTATGAGTCTGTTATCTATTTAAGCTACAGCTTCAACAACCAGCTCTTTTGTGGACACGCCTCTTTTCGAGACTTCAGCATTGAATTCGCCTACTATTTCATCGACCACTTCCTGTACGTACGAGATTTTTGTAGCACGGTAACCGTTAGATCCCGAAAAAGCAAAACCTTCGTGCATCCTGCCCTGCGACGCATTGTACAAGGCAAGCGCGATGCAATAAGGAGCTTTCTTGTAATCGCATGAACTCAGGCAATTCCACACACACTTGAACGGCTTGGTATTTCCTTTCAGAATTTCGCCTACAAATTCGTTACGGATAACCCTTCCCGGCAGTCCCACTGGACTTTTGATAATGGTTATGTCTTCTTCTTTACAGGCAAGATAAGTTTCTTTAAATGCCAACGCCGCATCACATTCGTGTGTAGTAACAAAGCGTGTTCCGAATTTTACTCCCTTTGCTCCCGACTGCATGATTTCGTACATATCTTTGCCGGTATAAACTCCTCCGGCAGCAATAACAGGAACCTCTTTACCAAATTTTTCTTCAAAAACTTTCACTTCTGCAACGGTATCTTCAATCAGCTGACGCAAAGGAACCACATCGCCCACTACTTCGTCGGCTTTGAATCCAAGATGACCTCCGGCCAACGGACCTTCAACCACTACAGCATCCGGGATACGATTGTATTTATTGGCCCAGTACTGGAAAATAAGTTTGGCTGCTTTACCCGATGATACTTTTACGGCAAGCTTGGTATGAAAGTCGGTAAGGCCGGCTTCTGCGAGCATTCCAGGAATACGCAAAGGCAATCCGGCACCCATAATTACAAGATCCACCTTTTCTTCAACAGCAACCTGAATCAACGCTTCGTGATCGGTAAGCGCCATCATAATATTGACTCCGATTAGGCCGTCGGTAAGACTGCGGGCTTTTCTGATTTCTCGCTGTAACGCTCTTTTGTTTGCTGCACGGTAGTTACGCATGTAGTCTGGCTCGGTCATTCCAATGGCCGCAGCCGAGATTACTCCTATTCCACCTGCATTAGCAACAGCAGACGCTAATCCTGACATCGAAATGGCAACTCCCATTCCACCTTGTATAATTGGCAAACGTGCCTCAATATCCCCTATTCTCA
Source organism: Paludibacter sp. (assembly GCF_009712605.1). Lineage (GTDB taxonomy): Bacteria > Bacteroidota > Bacteroidia > Bacteroidales > Paludibacteraceae > Microbacter. The sequence continues at coordinate 146,179 of NZ_WASO01000009.1, forward strand.
ATGGTTTCATAACTGATTTTGAAATTTCGCACAAAAGTAGCGGCAGATAAAATCACTCTGAAAAAATAGGGTCGATCGAATGGTTATTAGGGGTAAAAAATCGCTTTAGGGACGAATTTCGTTGCTTTAGGGACGAAATTTGGAGACAAAAAAAATGCCCGAAATGATTTACTCGGGCACTGAAGCGGTCAAAAAGGAGTCAAATCAACTCCTGCAGTTTTGCTACCGATGGTTTGGAAACCGGAATCGGATAAGATATATTTTCTATAAAGAGTTTGTAGCCCTGAGAACTTCCTTCTATGCGGTCAATAAAATTGATGTTGACCAAATATGAACGGTGGCATTTCACAATAAACTTGTATTCTTTCAGAAGATTTTCGGCATAAACCAAACTACACCGCACCATCTGGTTTTTGATATTTTCGCCCTCTTTCCAAAAAACCTCAACATAATTGTTTGCCGAACGGATAAACAACAGCAAGCTTACCTTCACGGCCAGACTATCTTTTTGATAATCGGAATTAAAATAGACAATCTTGTCCTGAATGGACTTATGGTCTTTCAGCTTTTTACTCAACTCGTCGGCCACTTTCAGGTGCGCACGCAGCATCTTATTATGATTCAACACAATAACAAGCGTAATTGGAATAACAGCCACCAATACAAGCTTCACAACCAAATCGAAACCTATCTTGAGGACACCCAGCATATTGTTGAGTATAAAATAAGAGGCCAGAATGGTAAACAAGATCCACACATCCCACAACACCTCTTTCCCGATATTCCATTTAGACGATGCGAAAAATTTCGGGAAGAATGAAGGCAACAACAACAAGTGAAAGCTCAACGACAGAAATGTCACAATCGACAAGCCGGCAATCAGATACAACTTCGGCTTAGCCGGCAACAAGCTAATGTTAAACGGTTGAAAAAGCCACAAGAAGCCAAGAATAACAATGCTGATAAAAAAGACAATCTTGCTGTTGTAGCTCAAATCATCGTTGAACGGATATGGTTTTTTGAAAATATTCTGCATGTAATGGTTGTATCGTAATGACACTGTTATAAATCAATATATTAAGACAACACGCTAAACGGAAGCAAAATCCGGTTTAGCAAAGAACCTGAACCAGTTTACGGATATGTTCGGGTGTTGTACCGCAACATCCGCCTATAATATTAGCTCCGGCAGCGGCAAGGCCGGGAGCAACGGATGCCATCATGTCCGGCGTTTCAGGAAACGAGGTGCACCCATCTTTGAAAACCGGCATCCCGGCATTGGCATGAATCAGCACCGGAATATTCTTATCTACCGAGCGAATCTCTTCTGTAATTTTTACCATTCCCTCAATACCGTTGCTACAGTTGGCTCCAATGATATGAGCACCTGCTTCTTTCAGTGCATCAACCATTTCGGTCGGCGAAACGCCCATCATGGTACGGTATTCGTCGGTAACGGTTTTATCAAATGTCATGGTACAAATCACTTCGCAGGGTGTATTTTCACGTGCAGCTTTTACGGCAATCGTGGCCTCGTCAATCGCTGTCATCGTTTCAATCACAATGGCATCAGCACCACCTTCATACAACGCCACCGATTGTTCTTTGAAGGCTTCGTATAATTCTTCTTCGGTGACATCACCCATCATCAGCATCTTTCCGGTAGGACCAACAGAACCCAACACATATTTGTCTGCGCCCGCCGCTTTGCGCGAAATTTCGGCAGCCTTACGGTTAATCTCCGTCACGTTTCCTTCCAAACCGTAATTTTGCAGTTTGAAACGATTGCCCCCGAAGCTGTTGGTTTCTATCATATCGGCACCTGCGGCAATATAGCTTACAGCAATATCGAGCACATCGTCCGGACGATCAACATTCCATTGTTCGGGACATTCGCCCGGGTTCAGACCCTTTGCCTGCAAAAAAGTTCCCCAAGCGCCGTCGGATATCAACGTCTTGCCTTCGGCTACAAGTTGAGATAAAGATTGTTTCATGATTGATGCTGTCGTTTTAAAGCGTGTGCAAAAATACGATATTTACTTCACAGAAAAACATCAATTTTGTCTCCTGATATTTTTCGCAAATCAAATACACATATTATGTTAATATTCCATGCAGTATTTTGTTGTTTTAAATAAATATCATCATATTTGAAAAACAGAAAACACTTAGTACTAACTATCAATAATCTAACACACCATCATGAATCTATTTTACAAATTTCTTTTCATATGTGGTTTCTTTGGCCTCGTTCATCAAACTACATTAACCGCTCAAATCAAAGACATTAACATCACATGTAAATACAACGCGACCGACAAGAACTTTATTGTTTCATATGAAAAACGAATACCCGGCACTTACATGATTTACGTCAAATTCACTCAACTGGAAAATGCTTTTGACCCTCACTTTAGCGATGCAATTGATGGCAATACCGGCACTTTGTTTACCCTGAAACCAATTGACAGCAATCATCCTATTCGTTTCTCGTATCAATTTTCTTACTTAATGGGAACAACCATCAGCAAAGCCGATAGTATGTTTACATATACGTTGCCTTTCAAACAGGGTCGTGAAGTGAAACCTAATGAGATGTCGTATCTGTGGAAACAGTACATGAATAAAGTACCGCCGAAGAACTGGAAATCCTTTATGTTTTTATCTAACAAAGCGGATACTGTTTGTGCTGCACGTAAAGGAATTGTAATCAAAGTAGATGTTAGCAAGGATGCGGACTCTCTTACAACCCAATATCATAGCAATGCAAATACCATTTTAGTAGAACACGCAGACGGAACACTGGCTGACTATACCGGCTTTGCTAAAAACGGCAACTTTGTGAAGGAAGGAGATACTGTGTATCCACAAACCCCACTTGGAGTATTGGGCTATTATGATGCGCAGAAAAATTATCAACTCCGCTTTTCGATCTTTCATTTATCAGGAGAAAGACCTAAATTCGAAGAAAACAGAACGCTACAAAATATGCAATGCTATTATGAATATATCAATCCATTTTTCATGACCGGAGAAGGAATTACTCGCTTGACCAATGGCAAAAAATACACTACAGTTGTAAACGAGACTGCAATTATTGCCGAAATGACGAAACGTGAAAAAAAGAAACGACAAAATCAGCTGACTATTCCTGAGAAAAAATGATGTAATTTTGCTGTTCAAAACAGACACGACATGAATCAAAACTTTCAACCCGAAATTACAGACAATTTTTTTGAAGTACAAGAATCCCGTACAAAATTCATGATTTTGGGGTGCGGTGCGCTTGTTGTTGCTGTTTTTTTGCTTTCATTTACTCCCCGTATCATCTCTGTGGTAACCCTGATAGGAGGACTTATCGCTTTTGTGGGTTTAGTAATGGTCTATAAGGCATTTCACATTAAGACGCTTTTACGGATAGACCGCAACGGCATCCTTACTTCCAGACAAGGAATGATTCCCTGGTCACAAATAAACGGCTACTCTTTTGACAACATATCCAAGAGCGCTGTACTGACGCTTCAGTGTCAGCCTCCACACGAAACAGTGCTCATTGATCTGTCAATGAGCACTGTCAAAAACCTAAAACAGGTAACGGATGCCATCGCATACTATTCTGACAACCTGTTGACTAAAAACAAAGAAGAACAATAACCTGCTTTATTTAACCACGGTCCCAATCTGGTTGTAGAATTCAACGATAGCGGTTATTCCTTTGAAATAAAGATCGACAGGAAAATTTTCGTTCGGCGAGTGAATTGCATTCGACTCCAAACCGAATCCCATCAGTACGGTTTTAATGCCCAGCACCTTTTCAAAAGTGGCAATTACAGGAATACTTCCACCACGACGCACCGGAAGAGGCTTTTTACCGAATGCTTTTGTATAACCGGCTTCTGCGGCTTTATACCATGGCATATCCACAGGACAAACATAGCTATCACCGCCATGAATCGGGGTCACCTCTATAGCAATTGACTTCGGAGCCATGCTTTCCAGATGCTTTTTCACCAGCAATCCTATCTGCACGTGATCCTGATGCGGCACCAAACGACAAGAAAGTTTGGCGTATGCTTTTGAGGGCAACACCGTTTTGGCACCTTCGCCGGTATACCCGCCCCAGATTCCGCACACATCAAATGTCGGACGAATACCGGTGCGTTCGAGAGTTGAATACCCCTTTTCTCCCTGAACCTCTTTAATGTTCAACGATCGCTTATAAGCCTCCTCGTCAAAAGGAATTTGCGCCATTGCAGCTCTTTCATCAGCCGACACCTCTTCCACGTCATCATAAAAACCCGGCACGGTAATACGTCCCTGATCATCGGTCATGGAAGCAATCAGTTTGCATAATTCGTTAATCGGATTGGCCACCGCGCCCCCGAAAATCCCTGAGTGCAAATCACGGCACGGGCCTGTTACTTCTACCTGCCAGTAGGCCAAACCGCGCAGCCCGGTGGTAATACTTGGCATGTCAGCACCCAGCATACTGGTGTCAGACACCAGAATCACATCTGCTTTCAGCAACTCTTTATTGGCCTGGCAAAACGCTTCGAGACTACCGGAACCGATCTCTTCTTCGCCCTCCAGAATGAACTTAACATTGCAGGGAAGTTTATTTTCCGAAAGCAAAAATTCCACCGCTTTGGCATGCATAAACGACTGACCTTTATCATCATCTGCACCGCGCGCCCATATTCTTCCGTCTTTAATCTCCGCTTCAAAGGGGCTGGTATTCCACAGCTCCAACGGTTCCACGGGCATTACGTCATAATGTCCGTAAATCAATACGGTCGGCAGTGCCTCGCCCACCCTCTTTTCAGCAAAAACGACCGGATTTCCTTCCGTGGGCATCACTTCTACACGATCCATTCCCAGTTGCTGCAACAATTCTTTCCAGCGTTCTGCACACTTCAGCATATCCGGTTTATGTTCACTTTTAGCACTCACAGACGGGATTGCAATCATCGAAAAAAGTTCGTCAAAAATTCGCTGTTGATTCTGAGAAAGATATTCTATCAATTCCATACTATTAGTTATATTTTCAGTTAATATTCAATTACAATCAATTACACCGACATAAAAATACGGCCTCAAGATTGAAACCTTCAGGCAAAGATAAGCAAATCAACAACAGGAATGATATTCACTTTCAAAAAGAGAACATCCTATTCACTTATTGCAAACAACACCGAACAACAAAAAATTAACACTTTAACTTAAAAACACCATTCGGAATAGTTGCAAAAAACAACTAAATCATTATCTTTGCATCCGTAATTTTATAAATCAAAAAGATAAAATTACACCTCGCCACTGACACTTATCCGGTCAGTTTTTACTCTGGATGGCAACCCCCAATGTCTCCTAAGAGAAAAATATCAAAAAAGCTTTGTAAAGAAGCCTGTTATTTCATTTCTGAATAATAAGGCTCAACAAATCTGGTAGACGAATACGATCAGTCATCCTCATTGATCTAAAGAAAAAAATCTCACAATTTTTCGGTGATGGCGCCAAGAACAAATGACGCCGTCGATTTTTCTCCTATCAATTGATCGGGAGCTTCATGCCTTTTTCAAACATATTTGATCAAACAAAGAACATTAATAAACCATAGACTTATATTATGATCGCCAAAACAAAATTCGGGTATCTGTTAGCAGTTATCGCTTCGATCACCTTATTTTCTTCCTGCGTCAACGACATCAATTTAAAAGATGTTGACGACACCATCTCGATGAATGGAGCAGTGGTATTTCCGTTAGCACAGTCGACTATTACGCTGAAAGACTTCATCGACAAGCTCAACATTGAGAACATGACGGTGAACAGCAATAACGTCTTAACAGTGAACTACAAGCCAAGCACAAGCTATAGTTTCAATCTGAACATTTCGCCTTCCGACGTTTCAATCAACACCACGACCCCGGCCACTTTATCGTCTAAAGCCGGGACAACCATTTCCGCGGCTACTTTCAACTCGCTAAGTCCATCCCAGGTTGCAGAGATTGACCTGCGTTCACTAGCATCTACCAACATTACACGGCTTGACAGCATTTACATAAGCAATGCTACCTTAAGCTTCACTCTAAACACGAATATCAACTTCGCAACCAATCAGTTACAACTGACCGTTACACCTACGGCGGCTTGCTTTCCAAGCCTATCGCCAATTACTTTTACAAACGTAAGAAATGGTTCGGTTTGCACCATTCCGCTCACCAATTGCTGGATTAAACCGCAATCCTCAAAAATATCGCTTTCAATAGCAACACACGCAACTTCCGGCAATATTTATGTTCCGGCATCTCCATCCCTGAACAGCTCTGCGGCCCTAAAGAATATCAGCTTTAAGTATGCTTTCGGTCAGTTTGCCTATAACCTTGCCTCTCAAACCGGCACATTCGATTTAGGATTTCTGAATGATGTTATCTCGCAGACCAGCTATTTGCCCTTTCAAAATCCTTCATTTAAGCTGACCTGCTATTCTAACGCGCGTATCCCGATGCAACTGAATATCGATTACATAAAGAGCTACAACAACAGTTCTCCGTCAAATGTCCGTTACGCCTCTTTCAGCGGATCGACGAGCACTTCCCAGTCGTTTTCAAAGATGCCATCCTCGCCCGGTAAAAGCGCAATCGATTCATTGATATTCAACAAAGCAAACGGAAATATCGACAATCTTTTCACCTTGCCCGGAATCAATACCATCGCCTATTCCTTTGGTGCACAATCACAAACCGGCGGCATCACCAATCAATTCATAATGAGTAAGGATACGTTCACTATCTCTCCTTCGGTGAATATTCCGTTTGCCTTTAACGCGGGAGTAAATGTTCAAATGACTGACACTCTATCATTAGGCGATTCATTTACCGATTTCCTGAACAAAAATGACCTGCAAAACGTCAAACTCTGGCTGATTGCCAACAACTTCACATCCACTAAGGTAGTCATCGGATTAACCCTCCTCGATGCGAACAAACAGTCTTTCTCGACTACACAAAACCTGACTCTCAACACAACTCTGAATATCAACAACACGACAGGCCAGGCTAATCAAACATCGACGACTACCGATCAACAGCTTAGTCTGGCATATTCCGCCGCTGACCTAAAAAAAGCACAGTACATCAAACTAAGTTATTCGCTTGCAGGGAAAGATCTAACAACGCCTCTCACGCTAACCTCTACCGATTTCATCAAAGTCAAGCTATGCGCTTACGTCAAAGGAAGTGCAAAACTGAACGACAACTAATTGTTGTACTGACTTGTATCAACTCAAATAAAAATTACATCAAAATAAAGCCGTCATATATGCATGCACTAAAAAAAACCGGAATATTCCTCTTTGTTCTGTCCGTTTTTCTCACATACTGTCCCCAGACCCGTGCGCAAGGCAACACCTTATATTACATGGAAAACGTACCGTTCCGCAACTCGCTCAATCCGGCATTTGTACCGACACAAACCTGGTATCTGGATCTGCCTTTGCTCTCAAACATTAATATTTGGGCAGGTAACAATTCGGTTTCTGCTGCAGATCTGTTTTTTAAGCAAAACGGAAAACTGATTACACCTTTTCATCCCGACGCAGACAGAGATGCTTTTTTGAAAGTGCTTCAACCCACCACTGACATTAACCTGAATTACGATCAACAATTGCTGGGCTTCGGCTTCAAAGCGCACAAAAATTATTTCACTTTTGGTGTCAATCAACGAATCGAAAGTTCGATAGGCATTCCCAAAGATTTACTAAAACTATTATTGAAAGGCACGCCCGACTCAACCGGAGTCAACAATTTCAATTTCCAGTCGCTACGGGCAAACGTGACAGCTTATCTTGAAACTTCAGTAGGATTCACTCGTTCTGTCAACAACAAACTGACCATTGGAGGCAAAGTAAAATTCCTTCTGGGAGAAGCTCATGCTGACTCCAAATTCAGCAACCTGAATTTACGGGTAGACAAACAAGCGGCAATACTCACGGGGAACGGTTATGGAAGGATTACAGCACCATACGATATTTCTCAAAACGCAGACGGCACTCCCAAAGAATTACTAACAAAAGAAGCATTGCAAATGCCCATTGGATGGGGTTTGGCCACCGATTTGGGAGTTGTGTATAAATTACAGGATAACTTCACACTTTCTGCATCTCTTTCCGACCTTGGTTTTATTCGCTGGAAAAAGACCAGCTGGAAAGCAGATATGACCTACAAAGCCACTTTTACCGGAATGGATTTTAAAATCAATGGAGACAACAATGACTATGGCACACAAATGAGTGATTCGCTCAAAAATGCCTTTACCTATTCAGGAAACGGAGCCGGATACACCACTTATCTGACAGCAAAAGCTCGCCTGGGAGCCGAATATGGTTTAGTGAAAAACAAGATCAGTCTCGGGCTTCTATGGGAAAACACCCTCGGCGGCAACTACAAATACTCTGAATTAACAGGCTCTGTCAATTTCCGACCGTTTTACTTCTTCAACACATCATTTAGCTATGGAGCTATTAACGGACGATTAGGCACCTTTGGAGTGGGGGTAAACCTGATTGGAGGTCCATTCAACTTATACTTTGCCAGCGATTATGTGCCTGCCTATTTTACAAAAGACGGCATCCCGTACAATTCGAAATATTTTGATGCTCACATCGGATTGGTGCTTACTTTCGGACACGGGAAAAAGTCGAAAAAAGAGAAAATTTACGATCAAATCATTGATGTACGCTAAAGTTCCCAATTTCCTCACAAAGACGTGTAAATTAGACATTGCATCGATTAAGTGTATATAAATCTCAATTATTGACCTCTCCTCCCAACCTCCTCCCCAAGGGAAGGAGGAGCAAGATAGTGAAATATTTAGAATTCAATTCATTTTGCAGATTTTCCCCCTCTCTTCGGGAGAGGGGTTAGGGGAGAGGTCAAATGCAAAAATCAAGAAATGAATTAACTGGTATAATGTCTATTATAAAGATGAATAACAAAAGAGCTGGAAAATCAATTGAATTTTCCGGCTCTTTGTAGTTTAGAATATCTTGCGATAGATATGGCAATAAGGCGTTGTTCCCTTATGGTCGTAGTAGTCCTGGTGGTAATCCTCGGCCGGCCAAAAAGGTTCCGCAGGACGCAACGAGGTTGCCACTTTATACCCTTTTTCATTCAATATCCGGATATATTTTTCAGCAATGGCTTTTTGCTCTTCATTGGCATAAAAGATAGCCGAAAGATACTGCGACCCAATATCGGGACCCTGACCGTTGGTTTGTGTGAAATCGTGTGTTTCAAAGAATAGCTTCACCAGTTCTTCGTAACTGGTTTGCTGCGGATCGAAAACAACTTCGGTCGTCTCCAGATGCCCAGTTTCGCCGGTGCATACCTGTTTATAACTTGGATGATCGACATGGCCACCCATAAAACCAACCGTAGTTTCCATCACTCCCTTTGCTTTGCTAAAATGATACTCTGTGCCCCAGAAACAACCGGAGGCAAACCAGGCTTTCTGAAACGCCTGTTTATCGTCTGGAATAAAATTCATAGAAATAGAGTTAACGCAATGACGTGTATTTTTGGAAGTAAAACCCTCACCGAGAAAAACATGACCGAGATGCGCTCCGCATTTGGCACAGGTTATTTCAGTACGTTGCCCATCGGCATCAGGTATACGCAGAACAGCTCCGGGAATCTCATCATCAAAACTGGGCCATCCGCAATGCGACTCAAACTTACTTTCTGACCGGTAAAGCGGAGCTCCGCATTGTTTGCACACATAAGTACCTTTCGCCTTCACATTCAATAATTTGCCCGTAAACGGGCGTTCCGTTCCCTTATGAAGAATTACATATTGTTCTTCCGGGGTCAAATCTTTATGTTGCATAACTGAAGATTGTAACAGTAAACTAATCAAAATGAATAATATAGTTCTCATACCAAACAAGTATTAAAGTAAAACACTCCCATAAAACATGTTTCGTAAAAGGGCTACAAATATACCATCACGGCATAAGCGATTCCAAAAAATCAACTACAATAAAGCATAAATAACAGGAGAGATCACCTCACAGAATTTTCCTTCTTTCAAACCAAAAATAAGTCATTGGCCACAATCAGCGCAAGAAGAAAGACGTAATTTTAATTTAATATCTGTTAAAGTTTTCCCGTAAAAATCGTTCTTTACCTTTCCAAAAGACTATATTTGCACAACAAAACATATTAGACAATACTTAATTTAAGTAATTACAAACGAATTTAGATAAACAATTCATACACCATACAGCATAAACTACAGTTTAAATGCAGATAACTCTAATAGACAAACTAATCTGACTCCTTCATCAAAATACTAATTCATAAATAATACTCTTTTAAAACCGTATCCGAAGCGTACGACAAAACTAATCACATAACAACAATCAAACATGTATAATCTAAATAGCATTCCAATTGTCAAATATGATAATTTCTTAAAATCAAAACATATAACATGGAGTAGTGTTGGAGGTCGAGTTGAAGATTATCCGCAATATGACTTTGGAGACAGTATTATATGCAATTTTGATGAGAGGTTCAATTTGATTTTTTCTTTTAGATACTATGACAATAAAATATATTTGGTTCTGAAATTCAAGCCAAAGGATTACAAACTAAATATCAATGACAGTGTAAATTTTCTTTTTGAAAATGACACACTATTAAATTACACAATATCTAATGAGCCTTATAAAGGAGGAGTATATTACGAGTCTGATGGCTCCAAATCTACATTTGTCAATTATTTTGAAACACTAATACAAATTAGCATGTCTGATTTAGAGATATTTTCAACTTATAAATTGTGTAATTATGCTCTCAATCTAAAATCATACAAGCTCATTGGAGGAAATAGAGAAAATGGCGCTTTTTGGCATGCAGGACGTAACTATAACAGCAATGATCCTATTAAAAGTAAAGCTGTATTTCAAGAAGCATTAAGACTATTTGCCTCAACATTTATAGATGTAATTAATCAAGAAGTACCAGATTATATTGAAACGACGATATCTTCCACTGATGAGACCTGCTATGTTTATCTTATGCATGATCTAAAAACCAATTTCTACAAAATCGGTATTTCAAATAGTCCTTCATATAGAGAGAAAACATTGCAAAGCGAAAAACCGACAATTATTTTAATGCGTTGCAAGCGATTCCCCAAACGAAAAATTGCCGAAATACTGGAAAAAACTTTGCACAGTACGTATAGTAACAAACGAATAAGAGGAGAATGGTTTTCTCTTGATACAGAAGACACAAATGACATTTCTCAAATTTTAAATGACTAATAAAAAGCAGAATATGGAACTTAAAGATTTCATCAAAGAGACTTTAGCACAAATTACAAATGGTGTGGTTGAAGCACAAGAGCTAATTAAAAACACTGGTGCTTACATTAATCCAGAGGGTCGTCTCGAAGGCAATCAAGTTAGAACTGGTTTCGAAGGAGAATACAGATCTATTCAAAACGTAAAAATGAGTATTGCCGTCAAGGTTATCGAGAATACTCAAACAAAAGCAGCATTAGGAGTAGTCTCTGCATTTATAAATGCCGGAGCAGCAACCGCAAACTCAGATTCCAACAGCGTAACGAACAGAATTGAATTTGAAATTCCTATTAGTCTACCAATTACGAATGTTACAAAATAAGCACCATTGCTGGTGCTCTTTTGCAAAGCGAGCCCGAGTCATATACATAGCGAAGCATTAGTGAACAGTACCCTAATCAGGGAAACGCCTGACAGCGTTTAGCTCTGTATTGCGAGTCTTCCACGCCCCGATGAATCGGGGCGTTATTATTGGACAACGGCTACGCCGTTTTGTATCTGCATAATGTATGAGCACACTAAAGACAAAAGAACAACACAAAGACTGACAGACTAAACGCCATCAGGCGTTACCTGTGAATAACCTCCGGATTCATCCGGGGGAAAAGACAGCGAATAGAAGCGACTGAACGCTGTAGGCGTTCCCCTAAAACAACCAACCATGAACAGCTACCGGCAAATTCTCTATCACATTGTATTCTGCACTTATAACCACGAAAACGCTCTTCCGGAAACAATGCATGAAGACCTTTATCGTTACATTTGGGGCATCGTCAAAAAGCGAAATTGTGTCCTATATCGGGTTAATAGCACCGAAAACCATATTCATATTCTATCTGACCTCCATTCAAGTATCTCGCTGGCCGATTATATCAAAGAGATCAAAACTGCCACCAACCGATGGATAAAAGAGAGCAGACAGTGTCCCAGTTTCATCTCGTGGGCAGACGGATATTGCGCTCTGACGTATACCTATCGCGATAAAGAAATGATTCTGAATTACATCAAAAATCAGAAGGAGCACCACAAAAAAACCAATTTTGAGGATGAATACAAAGCACTCCTCAAAGAGTTTGGTATAGAAGCTGACGAGAAATATATCTTCTAAGTTCTCAGGGAAACACCTAACGGCGTTTTGATTCTTTATTCCGGCTCTCTTCCACCACGATAAATCGGGGCGTTATTCACAGGCAACGGCTATCGCCGTTTTATTAACCCATAGATAATGCAGGAACAAAAAAACAATGCCATCAGGCATTGCCTGTGAATAACCCTAGGATTCATCCAGGGGAAAAGAACATGAGCAAGCGTGACACAACGCTGTAGGTGTTAACCTATCGGATATCTGGTGACAACAGCACTTCTATAATACGATTGCAGTACGATTCCAGCACATTGTAGCCCAATTCCATCCGCTTTTGCCCAAAAAATTGTATCTTTGCGCCACTAATATTGACTGACTTATAAACCTATGGAACTTAGCGAACAAGAGCAACTGCGCCGTGAAAGCTTAAACGGACTGAGAGCTCTGGGAATAGAACCCTACCCCGCCGCAGCTTATCAGGTTACGGCTCTTTCGGATAACATCAAATCTACCTATCAGGATGATGCCCCCCAACGTGAAGTAACTATCGCCGGTCGTATAATGAGCCGTCGTATAATGGGGAAAGCCTCATTTGTAGAGCTTCAGGACTCTGCCGGTCGCATCCAGATTTATATCACCCGCGACGACATCAGCACCGACGAAGAGAAAACCATGTACAATGTTGTTTTCAAAAAACTGCTTGACATCGGCGACTTCATCGGCATCAAAGGGTATGTTTTCCGTACACAAATGGGCGAAATTTCGGTTCATGCTCAGGAATTGACCGTATTGAGCAAATCGCTTCGTCCGCTTCCTATTGTTAAATACAAAGACGGCGTGGCTTACGATGCTTTCGAGGATCCCGAGCAACGCTACCGTCAACGCTACGTCGACCTCGTGGTAAACGACGGCGTAAGAGATATTTTCATGAAGCGCACCAAGGTGTTCAACTCCATGCGTAACTTCTTCAACGAACAGGGTTACGTCGAAGTGGATACTCCTGTGCTTCAACCTATTCCGGGCGGTGCTTCGGCACGTCCATTCATTACACACCACAACGCACTGGATATTCCATTGTACCTGCGTATTGCCAATGAACTCTATTTGAAACGCCTTATTGTAGGCGGTTTTGAAGGGGTGTACGAATTCTCTCGCAACTTCCGTAACGAAGGTATGGACCGTACACACAATCCTGAGTTTACGGCCATGGAAATCTATGTTTCCTACAAGGATTACAACTGGATGATGGACTTCACCGAAGCCATGATCGAAAAAGTATGTCTGGATGTGAATGGCACAACCGAAGTAAAGGTGGGCGACAAGACCATCAGCTTCCAACGTCCGTTCAAACGCATCACCATGATCGACGCCATCAAAGAACATACCGGTATCGACATCAACGGAATGAACGAAGAACAACTGCGCGATGTTTGCAAGCAACTGGGTATCGAAGCCAACGACACCATGGGTAAAGGCAAGCTGATCGACGAAATCTTCGGCGAAAAGTGCGAAGGCAACTACATTCAGCCGACCTTTATCACCGACTATCCAATCGAAATGTCGCCACTCTGTAAACGTCACCGCAACAATCCGGAACTGACAGAACGTTTCGAATTGATGGTTAACGGCAAAGAGTTGGCTAATGCATATTCAGAGCTGAACGACCCGATCGATCAGCGTGCCCGTTTTGAAGAACAATTGCGTCTGAGCGAAAAAGGCGACGACGAAGCAATGTTCATCGATCAGGACTTTTTGCGCGCACTCGAATACGGTATGCCTCCAACATCGGGTATGGGTATCGGCATGGATCGTCTGGTAATGTTGATGACCAATCAGGTGGCTATTCAGGAAGTATTGCTCTTCCCGCAAATGCGCCCCGAAAAGGTGATCCGCAAAGACAGCGCCGAAACTTTCATGTCGGTCGGCATTCCCGAAGCATGGGTAGAAACTGTCAACAAAGCAGGTTTCGTCACCGTAGCATCATTGAAAGAGCAAAACCCGAACAAACTTCATCAGGATTTGTGCGGACTCAATAAAAAACTAAAATTAGGACTGACCAACCCGACCAAAGACGACGTAACTTTGTGGGTTGAAAACGCTAATAACCGTTGATATGGCTACTGATAGTGAAAAACAGTGCTCCGAGTTTTCTCCCGGACGAATTGCCGTCTGCGGAGGTGGAAGTTGGGCAACTGCCATAGCTAAAATTCTCTTAAGTTCTCAGGATAGCATCAATTGGTACATGCGTCGTCAGGATCAAATCGACGATTTTCTGAAATTGAGCAAGAACCCTTCATATCTGACAGGGCTCAAATTTGACACTGAACGCATCAACTTCACAAGCAAGATAAACGAAGTGGTAAAAAACTCGGACACGCTGATTTTTGCCACTCCGTCGCCATTTCTGAAGATGCACCTGAAAAAGTTGCGTCAGTCGTTGAAAACCAAGACCGTCGTTACTGCTATCAAAGGAATTGTACCGGACGAAAACTTAATCGTCACCGACTATTTTCAACAGTTTCTGTCGGTTCCGAAGGATAATCTGGTAGTTCTTGCCGGTCCTTGTCATGCAGAAGAAGTCGCATTGGAACGTTTGTCATACCTGACAATCGCCTGTAGCAACCGCGAGAAAGCGCGCAAACTGGCCTGCGTATTTACCAACAACTACATCAAAACCAGCACAACAGACGACGTCACCGGCATTGAATATGCCTCGGTACTGAAAAACGTTTACTCCATTGCCGCCGGCATTTGCCACGGTTTGAAATATGGTGACAACTTTCAGGCTGTGCTTATTTCGAATGCTATTCAGGAAATGCAACGCTTTTGCAACGCAGTTCATCCTTTGCACCGAAGCATCGACGAATCTGCATACCTTGGTGACCTGCTGGTAACAGCTTATTCCAAGTTCAGTCGCAATCGTACTTTCGGCACCATGATCGGGAAAGGATATTCGGTCAAAACCGCCCAACTCGAAATGGAAATGATTGCCGAAGGCTATTACGGCACAAAGTGTATCAAGGAAATCAACGAGTGTTACCACGTGAAGATGCCAATTATGGATTTTGTCTATAACGTACTCTACAACAGAGCATCTCCCATATTACAGGTAAGAGCGCTCACTGAACTGATACGTTAATTCATTTTGCACACATCAATTTCAAATAACACACATCAAAAATGAGAACCATCAGCATTAACATTGACAAAACCTTTGGATTTATTTCCAAAGAAGCTGTTTCGGGCTACGAAGCAGCAGTAAAAGCAAGCAATGCTGCTTTACACGCCGGAACCGGCAAAGGAAATGACTTCCTGGGTTGGCTCAACCTACCCTCGTCAACAACAGCAGAACATCTGGCCGACATCGAAGCTACAGCCAAAATCCTGATCGACAACTGCGAAGTAGTGGTTGTGGTTGGTATCGGCGGCAGCTACCTCGGTGCAAAAGCAGTAATCAACGCTCTTTCCAACAGCTTCGACTGGTTACAAACCGAACGTAAATATCCTGTAATCGTTTATGCCGGTCAGAATATCGGCGAAGATTACTTGTTCGAACTGCAATCTTTCCTGAAAACAAAAAAATTCGGTATCATTTCCATCTCAAAATCGGGAACAACTACCGAACCTGCATTGGCTTTCCGTCTGTTGAAATCACAGCTTGAAGCTCAACAAGGCAAAGAAGCTGCAAAAAAACTGATCGTTGCAATCACAGATAAAGCCCGTGGAGCTCTGCGTACATTAGCTACTCAGGAAGGTTACAAAACATTCGTCATCGAAGATAACATTGGTGGTCGTTACTCATTCCTGACTCCGGTTGGTTTGTTGCCAATCGCCACTGCTGGTTTCGACATCAAACAATTGGTTGCCGGTGCTGCCGATATGGAAAAAATTGCCGGTTTGGAAACTCCGTTTGCAGAAAACCCTGCTGCCATCTACGCTGCAACACGTAACGAACTCTACAAAAGCGGCAAAAAGATCGAAATTCTGGTGAACTTCCATCCGAAACTTCACTTTGTTGCCGAATGGTGGAAACAGCTTTATGGTGAAAGCGAAGGTAAAGAAAACAAAGGTATTTTCCCTGCTGCCGTCGACTTCACTACCGACCTTCACTCTATGGGTCAATGGATTCAGGAAGGCGAACGCACTATTTTCGAAACTGTCATCTCAGTAAAAGAAGCTAACCATAGCGTTAGTGTTCCTTCTGATGAAGCAAACCTCGACGGACTGAATTTCCTTGCCGGAAAACGCGTTGACGAAGTAAACAAAATGGCTGAACTGGGCACCATGCTGGCTCACGTTGACGGTGGCGTTCCCAACATCAAAATCGAATTGCCTAAACTGGACGAATACAACCTCGGCCAATTGCTTTATTTCTTCGAAAAAGCATGTGGTATCAGCGGTTACGTTCTCGGCGTGAATCCTTTCGACCAACCGGGCGTTGAAGCATACAAAAAGAACATGTTTGCTCTGCTCGACAAACCAGGCTACGAAGCCGAAAGCAAAGCTATTAAAGCGAAACTTTAATTCAGAATAAAGAGCAAAGAACAAAGAGTAAAGATCTAAAACCACATGCACAATTTCAGGAATCTTGAAATATGGAAGAGATCAATTAGTTTAGTTACAGAAATATACAAACTAACAAATTCTTTTCCTCAACAAGAACGATACGGGCTGACTTCGCAAATGCAAAGAGCCGCAGTATCGTGTCCTTCAAATATAGCAGAGGGTTCTGCAAAATCAAGTAAAAAAGAATTTGCTCATTTTTTAGAAATTTCTCTTGGTTCTTTGCTTGAATTAGAAACCGAACTTATTGTTTCATTAAATCTCGAATATGTTGATTCTGTTCGTTTTAATGAAATCCAGACCAGTCTCATTGAACTTCAAAAAATGATTAACGGATTCAAAAATCATTTGGACAAGGAATAGTCTCTGATTTTTGATTCTATCTTTATTCTTTTCTCTTTATTCTTTGTTCTAAATTATGAAACGTGCCATCTTTCCCGGAACATTCGACCCATTCACTATCGGTCATTACGACATTGTGAAACGCGGACTAAATCTTTTTGATGAGATTATCATCGGTGTGGGTGTAAATCAGGCAAAGAAGACTTTCTTTACCGTTGAAAAACGTGTGGAAATTATTCAGATGGCGTTTAAAAATGAACCTCGTATCAAGGTGCAGGAATACAACACACTGACCGTCAATTTCGCCAAAGAAGTGGATGCTCAGTTTATTTTGCGGGGATTGCGCTCTGTAAGCGACTTTGAATACGAACGTACCATCGCTGACGCCAACAAACATCTGGAAGGCATTGATACTGTAATTCTCAACACCGATCCGGCCTATTCGTTCATTTCATCAACAGTGGTACGCGATCTACTGGCTTACGGGAAAGACATTTCTGCCTTTTTACCTCCCGATACCAGTCTATAAGTTTACAGAAGAATTACTTTGTGGTTTCGTCTTTCACCTCATCCACACTTTTTTTCACTTCTTCTTCTACGTCTTTCATGCCGGATTTGAAGCTTTTCACTCCTTTGCCAAGGCCGTGCATCAATTCCGGAATTTTCTTCCCGCCAAACAACAGCAACACAATCAACGCAATAATGAGCAAATGCTCGTAGCTAAGAAATAATAAGGTATTCATATAAATATTTACAATTAAATCATTTACGATTTACAATTCAGCCAGCTTGCATCCGTTGTCTGATAGTAGATTAAAACCGTCACACAACGTTACAAAGTTAATACATTTATCGGGTTTGAATAGTTGCAAACTGCAAATATTTTCCATCGTAAACGGATCATTTCCGGTCAATGAATATCTTGTGCATTGAAAGGCGTAGCCTGATACACAAAATAGTTCAGCCAGTTGGAAAACAACAAATTAGCATGTCCCCTCCAACGTACCAGCGGAGCTTTTTTCGGATCATTATCCCTGTAGTAGTTTTGTGGAATTTCAATGGATGCCCCTTTAGCTACGTCGCGTTTATACTCTTGCCCAAGGGTATTGGGTGCATATTCCGAATGGCCGGTAATAAAGAACTCGCGGCCATTACGCGCCATCACTATATATACGCCTGCATCTTCCGACTCAGACAAAATGGTAAGATCCGGACATTTTTCAATATCCTCGCGCCGAATTTCGGTATGACGACTGTGTGGAGCATAAAAAACCTCGTCAAATCCTCTGAAAATAGGATTCAGAGGATCATTCAACGTATGTTCGAACACACCGAATTTCTTCTGATCCAATTGATATTTGGGAATATCGTAAAAATGGTACAAACCGGCCTGAGCCGCCCAACAAATGTAAAAAGTCGATGTCACATGCGTACGGGCCCAATCAAATATTTTAGTAATCTCGGGCCAATAACTCACGTCTTCATACTCAAACTGCTCAACAGGCGCTCCCGTAATAATCATCCCATCATACTTCTGATCCTTGATTTTGTCGAAATTCTTATAAAAAGCAATCATGTGCTCGATGGGAGTATTCTTCGAAGTATGACCTTTGATTTTTATAAAATCGATTTCAATCTGAAGAGGCGAGTTCGATAGCAAACGAATCAGGTCAGTCTCTGTCGTTATTTTTAGCGGCATCAGGTTAAGAATCGCAATCTTCAAAGGACGAATATCCTGCATGGAGGCCTGAAGCGAATCCATCACGAAGATATTCTCACGCTTCAACTGCTCAATGGCAGGCAACTTATCAGGAATATTTACAGGCATATATTTATTTACAATTTTCCCGATTGCTATCGGGGTTACAATTTACGATCGGAAGAAGCTCTCCTCCCTTCATCTCACCTTCTCACTACCACTATAACTGAATCTGCCGGGCATTGACATCTTCTGCCATAAAAACAGAAGCCGAAGCAGTAAATTTTTCTTCTGCCTCCGTTGTAAGAAAACGGCATTCTCCACCGTGTGAGCATTTTTGCTCTATTTCGGGATGACGGTTCAGATAATCGGCAAGACTATCGGCCACAATGTCACCCTGAATAACCAATGCAACATGCTTGGGCAGGTATTTCTGAATTTTATTCACCAGTAACGGATAATGCGTGCAACCCAAAATGAGAGTATCGATTGCCGGATCGACAGAAAAGAGATGATCCAGATTTTTCTTTACAAAATAGTCGGCGCCGTCGGAGTCGTACTCTCCGTTTTCAACCAATGGTACCCACATCGGGCACGCTTCTCCGGTCACTACAATATCGGGAAACAGTTTGGCTATTTCAAGCGGATAAGACTGCGATTGAATGGTTCCAGTCGTACCTACCAAACCCACATGACGCGTTTCTGTAAGGCTACCAATAGCCTCAACCGTTGGACGAATGACACCAAGAACACGCCTATTCGGAGCCAAACCGGGCAAATCGCGCTGTTGAATCGAACGTAAAGCCTTTGCAGAAGCCGTATTGCAAGCAAGAATAACCAGAGGACAATCCAGTTCAAACAGTTTCTTGACACACTCCAGCGTGTAGTGATACACCACCTCAAACGAACGCGTTCCGTAAGGAGTACGGGCATTATCACCGAGATAGAGATAGTCATACTGAGGCAGGCGTTGACGGATGGCATTCAAAATTGTCAACCCTCCGTAACCTGAATCGAAAACCCCGATCGGGCCAATTCCTTTATGAGATAAATCTGCTTGAGACATATTCTTTATTCCAAAATTCCGGATTTAGCTTCGCTGATTTTCAATTCAGGATTCAATCTGGCACTATTGTACTTTATTACTTTCTCTGATCCAGTTCTTCTTTACTCTTCACTCTGAATTTGTCCGGTTCCGGATCAACAATCTGGTGTTTATAAGCATCCGGATAACCGACACGATTGATTGCCGGTGGAATTCCATATTCGTTTTGCACGAATTTACCATCCTTTTCAATCTTGATATTTCCGTCCATATATTTCACCATCATGTATTCGCCCAGTTCTTTCCAGGATGCAGTTACAGCCTCAGCTTGTTTGTTGCTGAAATCAGTGAGGTAAGCTCTGGCAGCAACCGGATCTTTGGCATACATTTCCAAAGCTGTTTTATCGATTGCCGGTACTGTATCCGAGAATTGTTTTTCCCATTTTGTCTGCAGCTTACGAATATCTTCAATCATGTACGAATATTTGGTGTATGCCATATTCGACACCCAGTTGAAAATCCAGAACGAAGACGTCCAGGAGAATTTCAGCAAACTACCGTTATGTTCGTCAAAGCACAGAGGCACTTTGGTGATTCCGCAATACATCGGCACATATTCCGAACATGCAGCATCGTCAACTCCGAACCAAAAGATTCCACCCACAGGGTCGGGCATCCAGTGACGCATTTGTGCAATAAACGAGAATCCGGTCTGATAAGTTGCCGTTGGACGTTCGTGTACGTATTCTTTGCCATCGAGTTTCCATGTCAGCGGGCTACAACGCATAGGCGATCCATAAGGGCCGGCTCCTACTCCTTTTGTAATATCCAGTTCGGTGCCTTCATAACGATCGCGCATGGCAAAAATAAGATCTTTCAACTCCACTTTCTTAGTCGGTTTGATCCATAATGGCATCCGTTCTTTGGTTTCGCCTTTCACATACGAAAGATATTTATCCATTGCCGGATCCATTTTGCGGAAAAACGACCACACGCGGGCTTCGCAGGCACGCAACGCTACATAGTCGAGAGGTGCGTATGTGTCCGAGAAACTGAATTCTGTATTGTTTCCATTGAAATATCCCTTTTCCCGTGCAAAAGAGATTACATCGGGAGAAAACAAACACTCATCCGGTTTGTCAAGAGGAAAAGTTGTAATACGTGCCTGATTAGCATGAGCACTCACGCAATCGTCGGGAATACGGCGGGCAACCCACACGGCTCCTTTGCCCTTCGGTCCTTTGCCCACCATCTCCATAATCCATATCTCTTCCGGATCGGCAATCGAAAACGATTCTCCTTCGCTTGCATAGCCGTATTCTTCGACCAACGAAGTCATCACCTTTATCGCTTCGCGAGCCGTTTTTGAACGCTGCAAGGCCGTGTATATCAAGGTTCCGTAATCCATTACCGAGGTAGTATCCACCAATTCTTCTCTTCCACCGAAAGTAGTTTCACCAATGGCCACCTGATATTCATTCATATTGCCCACCACAGAATAGGTATGAGCCACCTGTTTGATTTTGCCCATATATTTACCGGTATCCCAGTCGTGTACATCCACCATTTCACCGGGTGCATGGTCGGCAGCCGGTCGAAACGCCAGCGCTCCGAACAAGAAATAGGAGTCGGCTGCATACGAAATAAAGGTTGAGCCTGTAGTAGAAGCATTCTTGCCCACTAAAAAATTGGTACAGGCATACGAGGAACCGAGCAAAGTCTCGGCTATTAAAAAGAGGGAGATAAAAATCTTCTTCATAAAATCATCAATGGTTTATATTCATCATGCGACTCAGGTATTTTCCGATAATATCGAATTCGATATTGACAACCGAACCTTCCACGATTTGGTCGAAGTTGGTATGTTCGCGTGTAAAGGGGATAATAGCAACAGAAAAACCGTCCGTCTTCGAGTTGACCACGGTAAGGCTCACACCATTCACGCAGACCGAACCTTTTTCGACGGTAACATAACCCTGCGCTGCCATTTCGGGAGCCACCGAATAAGAAAATGTGTAGTACCAGCTACCATTATTTTCCTGAACCGATGTACAAACAGCAGTTTGATCCACATGTCCCTGCACAATATGACCGTCCAGACGACCATTCATGATCATACTGCGTTCAAGATTCACTTTACTACCAATCGTCAGCAAACCCAGATTTGATTTATCCAGTGTTTCTTTTATGGCTGTGACGGTATATACATCACCGGCAATATCAACAACTGTGAGACATACACCATTATGAGCAACACTCTGATCAATCTTTAATTCACCTGTAAATGAGCAGCGTAATGAAATATGCAGATTATCCTGCTCTTTTTGCAGGCCAACTACAGTCGCGGCTTCTTCTATAATACCTGAAAACATAATTTATTCTTCAAATTATACAATTAATATCCTGACTTCATTCATTTTTAAGGAATGCAAATGTACAAAAATTGCAGTTCACGAGCAACTTAATAAAAACAAACCCCCCGCCACAAAAGTGACAGGGGGCATATAGAACTTTAATTAAAAAGCTATTACTTCGACAACTTATTCACATGCTTTGCCAATTTCGATTTCAAATTGCTGGCTTTGTTTTTGTGAATCATGTTGCGTTTTGCCAATTTATCCAACATTGCAGCCACCTGAGGCAACAATGAAGCAGCCGCATCAGCTTCTTTCGTAGCACGCAAAGTTCTTACAGCGTTGCGGGCAGTTTTAGCATAATAACGGTTGTGCAAACGATTTTTTTGCGTTTGACGTATTCTTTTGACAGATGATTTGTGGTTTGCCATAGTTATGTTTCAAAAAGTATATCTTAGTAGCCCATAGGGGAATCGAACCCCTCTTTCCAGAATGAAAATCTGGCGTCCTAACCGATAGACGAATGGGCCATGTGTCTCTCACAAAAGCGGTGCAAAGGTAAGGGACTTATTTTAATCTTCCAAATATCCTGAGCATTTTTTTCGCATTTTCCTTCATTTTTTTTGTAACAAACTCATTATCAATAGTGAATTTCATCACTTTTTTCACCTTTCAATTTTGCCTCATTTTGGCACGGCTATTGTTACAAACAGCAGTCTTTGTTTTGTAATTTAATTTATAGTATATTTGAATGGAATTTCCCTGTTGGAAACCAACGAATTAATATAAATATTTGCAAAGATAAATTTTTATCTGCCAAAGTAAGGCTGCTGCCAAACTGACAACGCAACTAACATTTTGACATGGATATTATCATCAACAACCTTCAAGAAGAACTTTCTGACGAGCAACCGGGCTATCTCTCGATCGTAGCGGACAGCAATGATTTACCGGCTATCAATATAAAGCCGGATGAATTAGTTCCTGTTTTGCCCTTACGAAACACTGTAATGTTTCCAAACATTGTAATGCCGATTGCCGTAAGCCGCAACAAATCGTTACGACTTATCCGTGAGGTGTACCAAAAAAACGGGATACTGGCAGCAACCACGCAAAAAGATGCAAAGGTTGAAGACCCTGCAACTAATGATGTTCAGCCAATCGGTACGATCGCCCGTATTGTACGTATTCTTGAAATGCCGGACAACAGCACAACGGTTCTGCTTCAGGGTATACAACGATTCGAATTAAAAGAAATAGTTACCTCAACGCCTTATCATCAGGGATTGGTAACACTGCTGGAAGATAAAGTGCCTGCAGAAGACAATCGTGTATTTAATGCCCTGATCGAAGCTATCAAAGAACTGGCGATAAAAATCATCCAGAATTCGGGGATGATTCCACCCGAAACCTCTTTCGCAATCCGCAATATTGACAGTTCCGAACAACTCGTCAACTTCATTGCCGGAAATTTTGCTTTGAAAGTTGCCGAAAAACAACGCTTACTTGAAATAGAAGATCTTGAAGAAAGAGGCTATCAGTTGCTGGAAATCCTGAACAAAGAATCCCAACTACTGGAAATAAAAGCCTCCATACAATCGAAGGCTCGCGAAGACATTGACCAGCAACAACGCGAATACTTCCTGCAACAACAGATGAAAACCATTCAGGACGAACTGGGTGGCGGCATCAACGAACAACAAATCAAAACGATGCGTGAAAAAGCGCAGGAAAAGAAATGGAGCAAGGAAGTTGCCGAAGCATTCAATTCTGAACTGGAAAAACTGGAACGAATGCATCCGCATTCTCCGGAATATCCTACCCAGATGAACTATGTGGAAACAATGCTGGCATTACCCTGGAACGAATATTCAAAAGATAATTTTGACCTGAAACGGGCACAAAAAATACTTGATCGCGATCATTTCGGATTGGAGAAGGTAAAAGAACGCATTATCGAACATTTGGCTGTATTGCGACTGAAAGGTGATATGAAGTCACCAATCATCTGCCTGTATGGCCCTCCGGGTGTGGGTAAAACTTCTTTGGGCAAATCCATTGCCGAATCGCTGAACCGCAAATACATACGAATTGCTTTAGGTGGTTTGCATGACGAAGCCGAAATTCGGGGACACCGTCGTACATATATCGGCGCTATGCCGGGCCGTATCATTCAAAACCTGAAAAAAGCAGGCACAGCAAATCCAGTTATGGTACTGGATGAAATCGACAAAGTGAATGCTGACTTCAAAGGTGATCCTTCATCCGCGTTACTGGAAGTGCTCGACCCGGAACAAAATTCAACTTTCCACGACAATTATCTGGATATTGACTTCGACCTGTCGAAAGTGCTGTTTATTGCCACCGCAAACACCACTCAAACCATCTCTCAGCCCCTACTCGACCGTATGGAAATGATTGATGTCAGTGGTTACATTACGGAAGATAAAATAGAAATTGCACATCGCCATCTGGTTCCGCGTCAGCGCGACAACCACGGCATCAAGAAAGATCAGATTACGATTCCGAAGGTCACATTGAAACACATCATCGAATCGTATACCCGCGAGTCGGGAGTGCGTGATCTGGAACGCAAAATTGCTAAAATCATGCGTCAGGTTGCAAAAAAGATCGGAACCGAAGAGCCCTACGATATTATCGTTCAACCGGATGCTCTGAAAGAATATTTGGGTACTCCGCCGTTTACCCGTGATATTTACGAAGGCAACGACTATGTGGGTGTGGTTACAGGCCTGGCCTGGACATCGGTAGGTGGAGAAATTCTCTTTATTGAAACCAGCCTGAGCAAATCGAAAGCTCCTTCATTAACTCTGACCGGCAACCTGGGTAATGTGATGAAAGAATCTGCCATCCTGGGCTTGGAATACATCAAATCGCATGCCGCACAAATCGGCATCGAAGAGAGCAAATTCGAAGAAATGAGCGTCCATGTGCACGTTCCGGAAGGCGCCATTCCCAAAGACGGTCCTTCGGCTGGTATCACCATAGTAACAGCTTTGGCTTCTGCTTTTACTCAACGTAAGATAAAAAAAGCATTGGCCATGACCGGAGAAATGACCCTGAGAGGCAAGGTATTGCCCGTGGGCGGCATCAAAGAAAAAATTTTGGCGGCCAAACGAGCCAACATCAAAGAACTGATTCTTTGCGAAGACAACCGGAAAGACATTGAAGAAATCAAACCGGCTTATCTGAAGGGGCTGACATTCCATTATGTAACCGACATAAAAGAAGTTCTTGATATTGCTCTTTTGAAGAAATAATGAAGAAACGGCGTTAATAATCAAAACACTTTGATTTCGCTATTTCGTAATGTATCTTTGTACAAACATCCACGTAGGTTGTATCTCAGCGCATGAGGTTCGCCTCATGGATGTTTTTTGTTTATTAATATATAAACCAACTAATTATGTCAACTATAAAAAAAGTTCATGCACGGCAAATTTTAGATTCGAGAGGGAATCCGACCGTGGAAGTGGAAGTAACAACCAATGAAGGTTATGTAGGGCGTGCAGCTGTTCCATCGGGTGCATCAACCGGAGTTCACGAAGCTGTAGAATTGCGTGACGGCGATAAGTCAAAATATCTGGGCAAAGGTGTTTTGAAAGCCGTGAATAATGTAAACTCAGTTATTGCTCCGGCTCTTGAAGGCCATTCAGTACTTGACCAAAGAGGCATCGACAACGCAATGTTGGTACTAGACGGCACTGAAAACAAAGGGAAACTTGGTGCAAATGCCATTCTGGGCGTTTCGCTGGCTGCTGCTCATGCCGGAGCTGCCGTTACCAAACAACCATTATTCCGCTATGTTGGTGGTGTTAATGCAAACACAGTACCTATCCCCATGATGAACATCCTGAACGGAGGTTCTCATGCCGACAACTCGATCGACTTTCAGGAGTTTATGATTATGCCGGTGGGTGCCAGCCGTTTCAGCGAAGCACTCCGCATGGGTTCCGAAGTATTCCACCATCTGAAAGACGTATTGAAAAAACAGGGATATTCTACCAACGTAGGCGATGAAGGCGGTTTTGCTCCCAACCTGAAATCGAACGAAGAAGCTGTTACCGTCATTCTTCAAGCCATTGAAAAAGCCGGTTACCGTCCGGGTGAAGACATCTGTATCGGTCTCGACCCTGCTTCTTCAGAATACTACATCCCCGAAGAAAAAGTCTATCACCTGCACAAATCGTCGGGCGAAAAGCTGACTCCTGCTCAAATGGTGGCATACTGGAAAGAATGGACTTCAAAATATCCGATCATTTCTATCGAAGACGGTATGGCCGAAGATGATTGGGATGGATGGAAACTACTGACCGACACTATAGGTGATCATGTTCAGTTAGTAGGCGATGATCTTTTCGTAACCAACGTAAAACGTCTACAGATGGGTATTGATCGCAAAGTAGGCAATTCAATTCTTATCAAGGTAAATCAGATCGGTTCGTTATCGGAAACCATCGACTCGGTCAATCTGGCTCAAATCAACGGCATGACCACTATCATGAGTCACCGTTCGGGCGAGACCGAAGACAGTACCATTGCTGATTTGGCAGTTGCACTGAACACAGGCCTTATCAAAACCGGTTCAGCATCTCGTAGTGACCGGATCGCAAAATACAATCAATTGCTCCGTATTGAGGAAGCTCTGGGTGACCAGGCCATCTACTGGGGCAAAAGCTATAAATATGCCAGATAGTTTTTAAGTTTAATTTTCACCGTTCGAATATCGGGGTTTCTTCACAAAGTTTCCCCGATATTTTTTTATTTTTGCTCAAAATTTAAACAACGATGAAGCAAAACAAACTCTTAACAAAAATTCTTTTGATCAGTTGTATTTCGGTTACCACATACGCTAAAAGCGGTTATGAAATAAAAATCAAAATCTCCGGACTGAAAGACTCTTCTGTAGTTCTGGCTCACTATTTTGCAAAAGAATCTCTCACTTTTATAAAAGACGACTCAACCAAGCTGAACAAGAAAGGTGAAGCCGTCTTTGCAAATACCAAACCGTTGACCGGCGGAATGTACATTGTCATTCTTCCGCAAAAAAAATATTTCGACCTTTTTATTGGCAATAACCAGCAATTCAGCGTGGAAGCAGATACCACAGATCTGGTTCGGAACGTTAAGTTCAAAGGTTCGGAAGAAAACACGCTATTCTACAACTATCGCAACCTGATTACCGGCAAAACAAAGGAAATGAAGCACCTTAACGAACAGTTTGCCAGTGCTAATCCGGCTCAAAAAGATTCCATCACCAAAGCTCGCAACGCTCTCAATACCGAAGTTAAAAACTACATTCGTCAATCGATAGATCAAAACAAAGGAACCTTTTTCGCCACATGGCTTCAGGCGCTGCAAGAGATAGAGATTCCTCCACTGCCTCGTGACGCAAAAGGCAATATTACAGATCCGAATTTTCAATACAAATACTGGCATCAGCACTTCTTCGACAATTTTGATCTGTCGGATATAAGACTCCTGCACACGCCCTTCTACGAACGCAAGGTGATTGATTATCTCGACAAAGCCGCCATCCAGCATCCCGACTCGATTCAAAAAGAGGCAGACCGGCTCATGTCTATGATCGGCACCAACGATGAAGTTCGTCGTTATATGCTGGGCACCATCTACAATCATCTGGCAGAAAAGGCGAATCAATATGTCGGAATGGACAGTCCGTTTGTCTATTTTGCCGAAAAATACTACCTGTCGCAAGCAACGTGGGCCGATCAGAAATTCAGAGATAACCTTCAAAAAGACATTGCCAAAATCAAGCCCAACCTGATTGGGAAAGAAGCGCCCAATTTACCACTCGCTGAAATTCCGGTTGAGCATTTTATAACTTCAAAAACAGATTCGGTTGCCCGCAAAAGCCTTCAAATAGGACGGATGATGAGATTACAGGACATCAAAGCTAAATTTACCGTACTCGTTTTCTGGGAAGTCGATTGCGGTCATTGCCAGAAAGAGATGCCATTACTCTACGATTCAATCTACCCCATTATCAAAAATAAAGATGTAAAAATTGTAGCTATCCACATGCTTACCGGAGCAGATGCAAAAGCAAAATGGGTGGACTTTGTAAACGACCACAAACTCTACGACTGGATCAATGCCACTCCGCTCGAATATACTTACAAAGACACCTACAACATCATCTCCACTCCCACCGTATACCTGTTGGACGAAAACAAGCGCATTCTATCCAAACGCATTGGCATCAAACAACTTCCAGAGGTGATTGATAATGAAATAAAAAGGCTATCCACAAAACAGCCTTAAGCGACACTTTAAATAATAAAAAATGGGTTTATCGAAATAGAAAAGAACTTTTCTATTTCGATAAACCCATTGACTAATAACAGGTGATAATTATTTTTTATCTTTTCCTCTCAGAGGCTCTTCCGTTGTTTTTACAGCTACCACATCCTTTTTCTTTTCCGGATCCATCATTTCCATTAGCTTAAGTCCCAACAGACCATCCATTGCATTTCCTCCGTTACTACCATTGGCGCCGATTAAAACATCAGGTATTAATTTAATGTTCCCTTTCGAAAGTTCTTCCGTAATTTTATAACGGGTAAAGTTTTCTCCACCCAACGCCTTCACCGCTAATTCGTAAGCTTCTGCAGTAGACTTACCAACTGCTAAAATTTTCTGAGCCTCTGCGTTACCGGTCAAAGCAATTTGTTCGGCCTGGGCAGCAGCTTTCAGACGAATAGCTTCCGACTCGGCCTGGGCACGCATTTTGGTTGCTTCTGCTTCAGCGCCCACTGCCACTTTTACGCTGGTAGCATCCCCCTCTGATTTTTTTACGGTTGCATTGGCCAAGCGTTCTGCAATTTCAACACCCTGTTGAGCTTTTACAATTTCTTTCTGCATATCGGCAATAGCCGTTTCTTTTTCCATTCCCTGGCGTGTTTCCTGAGCCTTTTTTTCCGTCTCATAGGTGATTTTCTGTTCTTCCGCCAACTTTCTATCCGTAAGAGTTTTCATCAGAGAATCAGGAGGTACAATATCACCAATAAGAGTGTCTACGGCATTCACATTGTATTCGTCGAGTACCATTTTAATGTGGGCTTTCGCTGATTCCTGACGTTCCTTACGCGTACTAAGGAAAGCAATCACATCACTATCCTGAGCCGAATTACGGAAATAGTTACCAATGGTTGGCTCAAGAACCTGAGAAACCAGATTGACCATATTACCGAAACGGGCAATCACTTTAGGAGCCTCCGTTGTAGGTACATGAATAATTTGTGCCACGTCGAGGTTGAATGGGAATCCGTCCTTTGAGCGAACCGTTATGGTTGACAGGTTTTTATCCAGATTATGAGCTTCACTTCTTGCTGTAGCCCAGTTTAGTACAAGATTGGTAGTCGGTACCAGTTCTACTTTCATAGTATAAATATTGATCGGGTATTTGCCGGGACCAAGCGGTTCAATCCACACACCTTTATTCCCTTTGTCTACAATGTTACCATGCTTAAAATCAGAACCGGTCAAATCTTTACCTTCGTTGCCAATAAACGAAATCACCACACCAACATATCCAATTGGAATTTCAGTCATTGGGATTTCTTCAATTTGAAGAGCCCATGGATTAAGGTTATACGATCCTGCCAGAATTACCTGAGGTTGTAGTCCTCTGTTACCTCCATTTTGCAAGAAAGCATCAAAATTCTGAAAATTATTGTGGCCATCGACCAATTTTCCTGCAATCTGACCAGCTTCGATAGGAAGCCCATCAAGAGTAGTTACTATTCCAACTCGGCTTTCCTGAATCCGCACCATATCGGTGATTGAAACTTGAAAAAGCATTGTATTGATACGATATGAACCTGCTGTGATATAAGCTGTTTGCCGACCTCTTTGACCTCCATTAATCAAAAACTTCTCTGCATCCTGAAAATTATCGCAATCTACTGAATGCCCCAGAATACTTCCGGTCGGTATTGGCTCTCCATCTTTTGCTAACACCAACCCGATTTTCCCTTCCGGAATAACCGTAAACTGCTCCATGGTAACATCATATTGCCAGAACCATTTCCCGAAATAAAGCCCAGGAGCCAAGGTTTTAGCTTGAAAACCAGCTTCTCCTTTGGTTGCAATAATGCGTCCATCAGGCAATGCTTTATCGGAGCCAAACAACACAAACTTCTTGGTTACCAAACCAATCCGATCTTCTGGAACGATCACCATTCCACAGAGAAATCTTAGAATAATCTTATAAAGCACAACACACAGGACAATTGGAATTATCCACCAATATCCGATTAAAATATCAACCATAATTTCAAAAATTAAAATGAGAGTTAAAAACAATTTTTACAATCGTCAAATATATGAATTTTTCAAATTATACAAACAAAATAATAAATGTTTAGTATCTAAATTTAAGTAAAATAATCCTCCGCTCACATCTAAAGACACAAACATCAATCCACCTTCCCCATTAAAATAATAAATAACAACACATTACAATATTCACAACGACTAAACAGCAATAAAACTCTTAGCAATATCCTCTTCAAATCGTAATAACTTCGCAATAGCTCCACCCTAATTTTGCATGTGTAAAAAGGCAATCAACGCTTCGGCTGGTTGCTTAAAACAAACAACAAATGCCCGACGATTTAGTCTTTTATATCAGTCAATATGGCTATCTGGCCTTATTCTTCTTCATTTTCCTTCAAGAGATCGGAGCTCCCACTCCCCTGCCCAACGAACTTATTCTTATATTTTCCGGCTATCTGGCTTTTACCGGAATTCTGAAATTGCTTCCGCTGATTCTTACAGTGGCTGGAGCCGATTTACTGGCGGCAGTCACTCTTTACGTAATTTTCAACCTATTCGGAACTTTTTTGCTGAGTGCAAAATCTCGATGGATTCCCATTTCTCAACAAAGCATCCACAAACAATCGCAAAAAATAGCCCGCCTTGGATTTAAGGGAATCGTCATCGGACGACTATCTCCCTTTATCCGGGGCTATGTGGCTGTTATCTGCGGCCTGCTGCATATCAACCCAAAAAGATACGGCATCACCATACTAGCCACCTCGGTCATCTGGAGCTCGTTCTACATTGCAACTGGTTATCTTTTAGGACCGTACTGGAAAAATATCGATACACATCTCGAAGAATTCAAATACATGCTAATGGCAATACCAGCCGGAATTTTCCTTTGGATTGTTACCCGATACATTATCGGCATAGTATACAAGCGACATGCACCAAACACTTTATAACAAACCATATCCACATAGTTACTTACAACAACCATTTTATAAATATTGTAGCAAGATGAAAGTACACGTAATATCCGAAACCGCCTACATGATGAAAGGCAATGGAGTACACACTGCATTTGTTGATCATGTGGAACTCCTCAAGGCAAATCAGGATCTTGAAACCGTAGTAAACAATGAAGAGAGAGGCGATGTGATGCACAGTCACACATACGGCCCCTTCTATTTCTGGAAAGGTCTCCGATATAAACATAAAAGAGTATTCACCGCCCACGTTATCCCCGATTCCATAAAAGGTTCGCTACCCGCCTGGAAACTCTGGATGCCTTTCGTGAAATGGTACTTCAAACAGGTCTATTCGTATGCCGATGTCTGCATTGCCATTTCGCCGCGGGTGGAAGAAGCCATCATCGAGACCGGAGCCAAAACAAAAATAGAACGGGTATACAACCCGATTCCCGTTGACCGATGGATATGCTCTCCCGAAAAACGCCGTCAGGGACGTGAAATACTGGGAATCAAAGAGAACGAATTTGTTGTTTTGGGCGTGGGACAGCTACAAGCCCGCAAAGGAGTGGAAGACTTTATGGATGTAGCTGCTTCCATACCTGAAGCACGCTTTGTGTGGGCCGGCGGTCGTCCTTTCGGTCCGATGACCGAAGGCATCACCCGTATCGACACCCGCATTGCCGAAAGCGAAGGCTCCAACATACAGTTTACCGGAATGTTGGGCTTAGACAAAATGCCACTTATTTACGCCGCCGCCGACCTGATGCTCTTCCCGTCGTATCAGGAAAATTGCCCGCTGGCACCCATCGAAGGAGCTGCCTGTGGACTGCCGGTAGTTTTCCGCGACCTTGCGGAATACACGACGCTTTACGAGCGCCCGTACATGAAAGCTTCCACCACCGACGAATTTATCCGACTGACTCGCGAAATGATGTCGGATTCCAAAAAATTAGAGGAAGGAAGAGCCATTTCGCAGGCACTGATACGGCAATTCGACAAGCATGAAATACGCGAAAAGCTGTTGAATATTTATCAATATCTCTACGAAAGCGACCTGCAACGGGCTGCATCAAAATTTCCCTCATTCCAGACAACCTGATTTTTCTATCTCTTTTCCGGAAGCGGATACTCATTCGGGTATCCGCTTTTTTGCTTCATTTCCACATCATGTTGTTTATAATAAACAGATTACCGTTATTTTGGAAGGAGTAAGGCAAAAACGTATCTTTGTACTGAGATTTATCCGAAGCCATTTGTCTGCATTTATTCTCACCGCAGGCCGGGGAATGGATTTGTAACCATTTCCTTGTTGGAAGAAGAAAATCATCACTAAAACTATTTATTTACTTAAAAAACAAAACAAATGAAGGTCTTAAAATTTGGTGGAACATCCGTAGGTTCCATCGAAAGCATTCTGGAGGTAAAAAAAATCGTTGAAGCCCAGCAGGAGCCGGTAATCGTAGTAGTTTCCGCACTGGGTGGCATCACCGATCAACTCTACCATGTTTCTAACTTAGCCGCTAGCGGCGACCCGACCTACATCGATGCCATGCAGGCAATTGTCAAAAGGCATATCGATGTGGTAAATGGCGTTGTTCCTGCCGAAAAACGAACTCAGGTCACTACAACTATCACCGACTTACTGGAAGAACTCACCAACATTATGAAAGGGATCTTCCTGCTTCAAGACCTTACTCAGAAAATCACCGACTCTATTGTGAGTTATGGTGAACGCGCCTCTTCGTCCATTGTCGGACAGGTGATTGACAATGCCGTTACGTACGACTCTCGTAAATTCATCAAAACTGTTCCGCAGTTTACCAAACATATCGTCGATTTTCACACCACCAACGCGCTTATCAAACAGCAGTTTGCCAACGAGCAAAAAGTGGTTGTGTGCGGAGGATTTATCTCTTCCGACACCCGTACCAATGTGGTGACCAATCTTGGTCGCGGTGGTTCCGACTACACGGCTGCTATTCTGGCGGCTGCTTTGAAAGCTTCCGTACTGGAAATATGGACCGACGTGGACGGCTTTATGACAGCCGACCCACGCATCATCAGCAACACCTACGTGATCGATAAGCTTTCGTTTATTGAAGCAATGGAGCTGTGCAACTTTGGTGCCAAGGTGATCTATCCGCCGACCATCTACCCTGCATATCACAAAAATATTCCAATCCGGATCAAGAACACGTTCAATCCGTCAGCTCCGGGAACTTATATTTCCAACGATCGCACCACCGATACAGTGAAAGCGATCAAGGGTATCTCGTCCATCAACGACACCTGTTTGATTACCGTTCAGGGATTGGGCATGGTAGGCGTAATCGGCGTGAACTACCGTATTTTCAAAGCATTGGCCAAAAACGGAATCAGCGTATTCCTCGTTTCGCAGGCAGCTTCGGAAAACAACACTTCGTTTGCTGTTAAAAACAGCGATGCCGACCTGGCCGTAAAAGCGCTCGACGAAGAGTTTGCACGTGAGATAGAACTGGGCGAAATGAATCATGCAGTTGCCGAAAGAGATTTGGCTACCGTTGCCATCGTTGGCGAAAACATGAAACGCATCCCTGGTATCGCAGGTAAACTGTTCGGCACGCTAGGCCGTAACGGTATCAACGTCATTGCCTGTGCACAGGGTGCTTCGGAAACCAACATCTCGTTCGTTACCGACCTGAAATCGCTGCGCAAAGCGCTGAACGTAATCCACGATTCGTTCTTCCTCTCCGACTATCAGGTGCTCAACGTATTCCTCACCGGTACGGGTACCGTGGGTGGTAGCCTACTCGACCAAATTCGTCAGCAACAACCCAAACTGATGGCTAAAAAAGGATTAAAGCTTAACGTGGTGGGTATTGCCAATGCCGAGAAGGCACTCTTTACCCGCGAAGGCATCGATCTGGAAACTTACAAGGAAGAAATCGAAGCGAAAGGCAAACCGACCTCTCCGCAACTGTTGCGCGACGAGATTTTGGGCATGAATATCTTCAACTCGGTATTTGTAGACTGTACGGCGAGTCCCGAGGTTGCAACCATCTACAAAGACTTGTTGTCGAACAACGTTTCGGTGGTAGCTGCCAACAAAATTGCCGCTTCATCGGAATACGAAAACTATGCCGAGCTAAAATCGATTGCCAGCAAACGCGGCATCAAGTTCCTCTTTGAAACCAATGTAGGAGCCGGGCTGCCGATTATGAATACCATCAACAACCTGATTAATTCGGGCGACCGTATTCTGAAAATGGAAGCCGTGCTTTCGGGTACACTCAACTATATTTTCAACACGCTGAGTGCCGAAAACACACTGAGCAAGACCATCCGCATGGCAAAAGAGGCCGGTTACTCCGAACCCGATCCGCGCATCGACCTGAGTGGCAAGGACGTGATTCGCAAGCTGATTATCCTGTCGCGCGAAGCCGGTTACCGGGTAGAACAATCGGATGTAGAGTGTAACCTGTTTATCCCCGAAAACTATTTCAAAGGCTCGCTGGAAGATTTCTGGAACACCATCGGCGAAATGGATGCGCAGTTCGAGCAACACCGTCAACGCCTCGAAACCGAGCACAAACGTCTCCGTTTTGTGGCTACCATGGAAGAGGGCAAATGCAGTGTAGGACTGCAAGAAGTTGACCAACGCCATCCGCTGTACGATCTGGAAGGCAGCAACAACATCCTGATGATTACCACCGAACGCTACAACGACTATCCGATGATTATCAAAGGATACGGCGCCGGTGCCGGTGTGACAGCTGCCGGTGTCTTTGCCGACATCATCAGCATCGCCAATATACGGTAATCAATTGAACTGATTGCGCGATTAAAAATCGCGCCACCCAACAAAACTCCCCGCTTTCGAACGAAGGCGGGGAGTTTTTGTTTGCGATCAAATCTAATTTTGATTCATTACAAAACTTGAGGATTCTACCTGTAAACTTGTATGTAAAGATGCTTCTTTGTCTTTTTTAGTCAAATCTATTTTGAACATTTTTGTATTAAATCCGATATGAATCCGATCAGATATGGAATCCGTCTGACTAATATTCATAGCATTAAAAGCCTTCTCCAACACCTCTTCATTTTTTTCAATACTATCTTCCGGATGAACAAGATTCCATTCATTTTCCTTTACAAATAATAATAACCGGCGTTGATCATGTCCTTCTAACCATTCTCCAACAATGTGCCACCATCGTTGATCTGTAGCTCCCAATGAAAGTCCAAAAATACATATTAAACGACTTTTCATGATGAGAGATTCTCCTATTCGATTATTCAAGTTTTTACGCTTGTCATTAATAACCGGTTTGATAATTGTCCGTTGAAGCTTCTTATCTGTTGCAATATTTTCATTTGTTATTTGAGATACATTATCCACTCCCATAATAAGGTCTTCTTCTGTCGTGCCATGTAGATGTAATATTTGGCTAATACTATCAATGTAATTTAATCTGCTAAGCGAAAATTTTTCTTTAAGAATTGACAAACAGTTATCCAAAACGCTCGTATAATTGAAGGTTATAAAATTGTACTGTATAGTTTCTGATATATTTAGGATTGGACTCCGGATGGTTAAATCTAATGGTTGTAATTCATTTTGAAATTTTTGCATTGAATATCTAAAAACCGAAATAATGTCATCTTCAGATTGTTGATAATCTATATGAGATTCCTGGTTCTTTAAATGCAAAACCAAGAATTCTCTAAAATTTTTAATACAAAAATAATAATCATCAATCGTGTCTATTGTGAATTTTTCCGTATAAACACCCATCTGCTTTTCAAAATCAGACCAATCTTCCAAATCAAGATTAATATCCTCTTTAAACTTGCAAAGCCGAGGATCGGTATCTTTTCGCTTTAAGTATGCTTCCAACACATCCTTAAAACGAGTCTTCAGGCCGACGTTCAAGTCACACCCATTTCCTATTAAAAACAAAACTTCCATGATGATTATAAGATTATATGTTGTCTATCAGAATTCTTATCTACTTAAAGTAGAATGTACATTCTTATTTTTAGTCTAAAAAATCCCTTCAAAACTAAAGTATTTTTTTTATTTCATCAAACTTTTTTTATTCCTTGAGAAATACGGTTTTTCATCAAGACGAATTAGCCATAACCGCTAATGTTATTTTTGAATCAAACAATAAAACCAAGATAAAAAGAAGCCTTCGCAAACATTAAGAAAGCCCCGCCGGAATCTATCCGACGGGGCTTTGGCTTTCTTTACTCTTTGATCTTTATTCTTTGCTCTAAACTTACCAGATCAGAGCCTGTTTTTCTTTCGGCAAATACATCTTGTCGCCCGGTTTCACACCAAAGGCTTCGAGGAACATGTCGATATGAGGCAATGTGCCGTCGACACGCCATTTGGCCAGCGAGTGAGGATCGAGCTTTGTGAGACGCAGTTTTTCCTGATCGCGGATATTGCTTGCCCAAACGGTAGCATAACCGAGGAAGAAACGTTGAGCCGGTGTAAAGCCGTCCATCTTTTCAGGATTGATATCGCCTTTTTTCATAGCATTCTGCATAGCAACGTATGAAATATGAAGACCACCGTTATCAGCAAGGTTTTCACCCAGTGTCAGTTTACCATTAGCTTTGGTGCCGGGAACCACTTCGATGTTATTGAAATAGTCAACCAACACAGAAGCGCGGGCATCAAATTTCTTCGAATCTTCGGGCTGCCACCAGTCTTTCAGGTTACCTGTCAGGTCATACTGGCGACCTTCATCGTCGAAACCGTGTGTCATTTCGTGACCGATTACCACACCGATAGCACCGTAATTGGCAGCATCGTCAGCCTGTTGGTTGAAGAAAGGAGGTTGCAGAATAGCTGCCGGGAAACAAATTTCGTTAGTTGTCGGTTGGTAGTAAGCATTTACAGTTTGCGGAGTCATCAACCATTCGTTCACGTCGGTCGGTTTGTCCACTTTGTTGAGCATGTAAGCCAAATCAAACTGGTTGGAACGAAGGATGTTTGCAAAATAGCTGTCGGTCGACACCTTCAGATTGCTATAATCGCGCCATTTGTCAGGATAACCGATCTTCACGTGAATTGCTTTCAGCTTTTCAATAGCTGTATTTTTGGTCTGCTGATCCATCCATTCTGAAGCCTGAATGCGTTGCGCAAAGGCATCCTGAAGATTGTGAACCAGTTCCACCATACGTTTTTTTGCTGCGGGTGGGAAATATTTTTCCACGTACATCTGACCAACAGCTTCGCCCAGTGAACCATTGATGGTAGTCACCACACGTTTCCAGCGCGGACGCATCACTTCGCGACCCGACATTGCCTTTCCGAAGAAAGCAAAGTTGGTTGTCACGAAATCTTCGCTCAAATAAGGAGCAGCTGTACTGATAACGTTCCAGGCAAAATAAGCCTTGATGGCATTGGGTTTCGCAGTTTTCAGAACATTTTGAACTGCCTTGATAAATTCGGGCTGAGCCACATTCAGGCTTTTCAGGTTCGGCAAACCGATACTTTTGAAATAGGTATTGAAGTCAACATCAGGAGTCATTGCCACCAGTTTGGGCAGCTCCATTTTGTTGAAGTTTTTGTGCGGATCGCGGAGTGTTACACGGTCGAACGATGCTTTTGCCAGTTCGGTTTCGAGAGCCATCACTTCTTCTGTCAGTTTTGCGGCCGGAGTTTTAGTCAGCTTGGCGTAACCCGAAAGATCGAACATCTTGGTCATCATCTCCTGATATTTGGCACGGATTTCTTTGGTATGGTCGTCATTTTCGAGGTAATAGTCGCGTTGTCCCATACCGATTCCACCCTGATACAACCATGCAATAGTCATTTTACTATTGGTATAGTCGGCCTCGGTAGTCAATTCGAAGAACGGGAAAATACCATTTTTGTGCAAGGTAATCAACTCACCCTGAATCTGTTTTTTGGTCGCCAGTTTCGAGATAACTTCAAGCAATGGTTTGATAGGTGCAGCTCCCTGTTGTTGCAGTTTCACGCTGTCCATACCCATATTATAGAGAGTGGCAATTTTGTCGGGAATAGAACCCGCAGCATGTTGCTGAGTTGCCAAAGTGGTAATAAGTTCTTTCAACTTCGACTGGTTTTCTTCAGCCAGTTTGTCGAAAC
The DNA here is from genome assembly GCF_009712605.1 of Paludibacter sp. GTDB lineage: Bacteria > Bacteroidota > Bacteroidia > Bacteroidales > Paludibacteraceae > Microbacter. The sequence goes on from NZ_WASO01000009.1 coordinate 185,020, forward strand.
TACCGTAACGGGCATATTCAGCTGTCAATGGGTGGTTTTTCATCCAACCGCCACAGGCATACTGATAGAAATCGTCAGCCGGATTGGCCGTCGTGTCCATATTGGCACGATCAATTCCCGAAGTCTGATTCGGAGCCGGGACTGGCTTAGAGGCTGTAAAAAGGGCAAGAGCACATCCTGCCAGAATCACAAATTTCTTCATTCGCGAAAAATTAAATGTAAATAAATATTCTACAAGAAATGCCATTATCCGGCAATAATCACTTGGGATAACAGCATTTTAAGGTTTAATGTGCAAAGTTAAATGAAAAAACAGAAAGGCAAACTTTTTTATGAAATTATATGCATGGAATATCTTATTCTGAAAAATAAAAAAGAGCAAAACCGAATTGTTTTCAGTTTTGCCCTTAGCTTATTTTTGACTCAAAAAAGAGATGATTATTCTCAGTGTTGCGCTTCTTCCTCAAAGTTTACATCTCCAAACCCTTCACTATCAAGTTCGTCAGCATTAAACTCTTCATCACCGTAAAACTGTTCATCAATATCGCCGGTTCCCTGCACAACAGCCATTTCATTAAAATCAACAAACTGTTTCGGAGGTTGTCCTTCAGAGCGTGTACACACGGCTTTATCGCTGTTTTGGCGGGGGATCAACTCCTGCATGGTAATAAAAAATGCACGATCGGCCATCAGATCAAAATAGTACAAGAGTTTTTGCTTCTCATCGGTAATATAATCCTCAAGAGAAGTTGTATCCATTACCAAATTATCATATTCGGAGCTGGTTTCCATTTCAATCAGGGTAATCTCCTGTTGTTTTTCCCATTCGTCATCGCAAAGGAAAAACGAGGTGATCTGATCTTTTTCATAGTTGACGGACTCTAAAATTGCATTATGCAAATCAAAAAATGTAGCACTTGCATCAATGGTAATTTCGCGCATAAAATCATCAACTTCGTCCGATAGAATAAGGAATTTGTAGAGCATAAAAACTAGGTTTGAATTCGGCTGTAAAGATAGTACATTTTTAGATGCTCTCAATAAAATAAGCTCACTTTTACTTTCCCGACACTCTTTGTTGTTCCAATTTTTTGGCCTATATTTGCCTCCGTCTTCAGGCAATATCCATGCAACAAATACACAGCATGATAAATACTGAAGACCGCTTCAAATCGTTGTAAAAATGGAGAATTTTATCGTTTCGGCCAGAAAATATCGCCCTGCCACATTTATGTCGGTAGTGGGTCAGTCTGCGTTAACCGCAACGCTCAAAAACGCCATCAGAAACAATCATTTGGCTCACGCTTACCTCTTCTGCGGACCCCGCGGAGTAGGCAAAACAACCTGTGCCCGTATTTTTGCAAAAACAATCAACTGCGCACACCTGACGCCCGAATTTGAAGCTTGCAACGAATGCGAATCGTGCCGTGCCTTTAACGAGCAACGCTCCTATAATATTCACGAACTCGATGCTGCTTCCAACAACTCGGTTGACGATATTCGTACGCTGATCGATCAGGTGCGCATACCGCCACAAATCGGACACTACAGCGTTTATATTATCGATGAGGTTCACATGCTATCGGCTTCGGCTTTCAACGCTTTTCTGAAAACGCTGGAAGAACCACCGGCTCACGCCATTTTCATTTTGGCCACCACCGAAAAGCATAAAATTTTACCGACCATTCTTTCCCGCTGTCAGATATACGACTTCAACCGCATCAGCGTAAACGATACGGTGGAACATTTGCAGCATGTAGCGAAAAAAGAAGGCATCAACGCCGAACCGCAAGCGCTGAATGTAATTGCTCAGAAAGCTGACGGTGGTATGCGCGATGCGCTTTCCATCTTCGACCAGGTGGTTAGTTTTTGCGGAAACGACATCACCTATCAGGCTGTAATCCAAAACCTGAATGTCCTCGATTACGATTATTATTTCAAGCTGACCGACGTTTTCCTCGAGAATAAGGTAAAGGAAGCGCTGCTCATCTTCAACGAAATTCTGAATAAAGGCTTCGACGCCCACAATTTCGTAGGAGGCCTTAGTTCTCATTTGCGGGATGTGCTCATGTGCAAAGACCCCGAAACAGTACAACTGCTCGAAGTGGCTGATTCGGTAAAAGAATCATACGCCTCGCAGGCACAGAAGTGCCCCAACGATTTCCTCTATTCGGCGCTGGCAGTCATAAACGACTGCGACATGAATTTCAGGCTCAGCCGAAACAAGCGATTACTTACTGAACTCACTCTTATCCGTCTCTGCCAATTGACGGACAAAAAAAAAAATGAGTTAAACGAAGATTTCGCACTACCTCCAATCGAACTTATCCCGGAAATGCATCTTGGGCAACCTGATGCACAACAAGCTAATGCCGCTCCGATACAGAGAGCCGGTGCAACCATCGCACAACCGGTAGCCACAACATCGCAACCAGCCGCGCAACCGGCGAAGAAAAACATCGTTTCAGCACCGCCTCCCATCAGCATTTCGATAACAAAACCGCCTGTAAAAAAAGAAGAAGCAGGCACTAGAACCACTGTCAGAAGCCAACAAACCGAGAAACAAGACAACAGCTTCACTGTTGACTCACTCGAAAAAGCATGGAAACATTTTGCGACAGAAGTCATTCCGGAAAAGACTCATGCAAAAAACATCATGCTTAACAATCTGCCTACGACTGAAAGTAAGCACAAGCTAAAACTCGTTCTGGATCAGATTCTTCAGGAAAACTCCATGAACGAAGTGCTGTATGATTTAACGTCCTTTCTCCGACGGAATCTGATGAATGATTTTGTTGAACTGGAAATCATTGTCGACACCACGAAGGAAAACACCAAAGTAATGTCGCCTCAGGACAAATTCGCCAAAATGGCAGAATCCAATCCTGCTTTGCTGCGTTTAAAAAAAGAATTCGGGTTGGAAATTGACTGATTCTTAGGACTGATCGGCCTTTTTAGCTTTTTTATCGTAGCACTTGAAATAAAATATGTACATTTGCATACTCGTTGTCACATTTCATTTTTCCTGTCAAAACGTTGTGCAGTTCGAGCAGCAAAACTGGGTGTAAACTTGTAAACAAGAGCAACAACACAATTCTATTAATTTTAAAAATTCAAATGAAGCGTATTTTCTTGCTTTTCTTTGCTTTGGGTTTCATTGCTTGTTTGGCTCAGGCACAAACAACTCCGAAAATCTACTCCCGTTGGAGTGGTCGTGTTATTATATGTAGCGACCCACAAAGCATCTATAAATCTTACCAGTGGTATGCCGATTCACTTTCTTCGGTAGGAATCGATTTAACCAAAACGAAACCGACTCAATTTGGCCCAATAAAAGGAGCTACTTCTCAATATTACTCCAAAAACGGACAAGGATTGTATGGCTATTATTATGTAGTTGCAAAGTTGGCCGACGGCACCAGTGTCACCTCAGACACTATTGCACTTCACGTAAGCCAATCAGCATCAAAAGTGTCTATTGCCCCCAATCCGGTTTCAAAAAGCAGTGCTCTTAATGTTGAAACAATCTCACCTGATATTCAGTTAGCTAAAGTTCAAATTTACACTATGAGTGGAATAATGGTGCGTCAGTACACAACCACAGACGCAAGTGCTGCCATTGAAGCTCCATCAGCTACAGGTTGTTATATGGTACGTATTCAACTTGCCGATGGTAGCACATCAACACAAAAGCTGTTTGTAAAATAAACCATTTATCCATTTTCTTATCAGACAAATGAAAAAAACAGTCGTCTCTTTATTAGCAATACTATTTTCCATTTCCATGTTTGCCCAAAAAGCCAATTTCAAAGGCTTTGAATTATATGGAACTGCAGCTACCGGCATGTTTGGAACTAACTACTGGCCTGCCAGCGGTTCTCAATTCAATGGTCCCGGTTTACGAGTAGGTATCGGCGGAGGATTTTTCATTACGCCGCACTGGGGACTAACTACAGGAATAAACGTCTCTACCTACAGTGCATTTTCAAGCATTAAAGCCGGAACTGCATATTCTTATACAACCTACGATAGTGACGGACTGCCATATACAGAAAACATCAAAGTTGACAGCAAGATAAAGGAACAGGACATAATGTATCGGATCGAGTTTCCGTTTTTGTTGAACTACCGTTACTATCTTCCGTCAGGCAATGCGCTTTATGCTGCCGGAGGTATAACAATATCGCTCCCCATGGCCGGATATTACCATGTCAGCAACGGAGCTTTCACAACAACCGGAAAGTATGAGGATTTAAATGCCACATTATCCAATATGCCTTGGTTAGGTTTTACTTCCACAGACATCAGCGGCACTCATGGCATGATCCCTTCTAACAAGTCATACAATGCATCTCTTGAACTCGGATACTTATACCGCTTAAAGAAAACCACATATTTAACCGTTGGTATTTTTGGAGATTATGGATTAAAAGATTTACGCCGCACAGTGGGAGCTTCTTATCTGATTTATCCTTCCTCTCAATATATTGGCATTCCGAATTCCGGAACTGTAAACTTTAACCGTTTAATGTCATTTGGAGTAAAAGCCGCATGGCATCTGAATATTTCAGGAGAACCGATGCCCAAAGGAAAGAAGAAAACATACGAACAACCACAAAAATCAGTTGATCCACCATCCTTCAACCACACAAAAGGCGGACACCAACGTACTGGCAAATAATAACTAAAATATTATAAATTCGTTCAGGTTGATACAAAATCAATCCTCTAGTCAATTTAAGATATGGGAAGAGCATTTGAATACAGAAAAGCACGTAAGATGAAAAGATGGGGCAATATGGCCCGCGTGTTTACAAAATTAGGTAAAGAAATTTCTATTGCAGTAAAAGCCGGTGGCCCTGAAGCGTCAAGCAATCCTCGCCTTCGCGCATTAATTCAAAATGCGAAAGCAGCGAATATGCCGAAAGAAAACGTAGAGCGCGCCATCAAAAAAGCTATTTCTAAAGATGAAGCCGACTACAAAGAAATGGTGTATGAAGGATATGCTCCTCATGGTATTGCCGTAGTAGTTGAAACAGCGACAGACAACCCAACAAGAACGGTAGCCAACGTTCGCAGTTACTTCAACAAACTGGGCGGTTCTTTGGGTACAACCGGTAGCTTATCATTTTTATTCGACCGCAAGAGCGTTTTCAAAATCGTACCTAAACCCGATCTTGACCTCGAAGAACTGGAACTGGAATTGATTGATTACGGTGTAGATGAAATATTTGCAGAAGAAAATGAGGTGATTCTGTACGGAGAATTTGAATCGTTCAACAAAATTCAAAAACATCTGGAAGAAAACGGATTCGAAATCATCAGTTCCGAGTTTGAACGAATTCCTAATGACACAAAAGAATTGGGAGAAGAAGAACAAGCTCAGGTAATGAAACTCATAGAAAGAATTGAAGAAGATGAAGACGTGCAAAACGTTTTCCACAACATGAAATAATTTTCTTTCCAATTATAATAACAAAGCCCTTCGTGTTGACTCCGAAGGGCTTTTATTCTTATGATATGCGACGTCTATTTCTTGTAATGATACTTGGATGTACTCTATGTTCATCATTCAGCGCCGCCAGAATATCCCAGGATGAAATTTCACTGAAAGGGTTATTCGGACGACTCTACAAAGCACCGTCAGATTCTGTCAGAAGCATTCTGAACGACTCGATATGCCATCAACTAAATACCACACTTCATAACGATTCTTCGTTTCAATACGCATTCGATTCGCTGGCATATCTAGGCAAGATATACTCCACAGACCATCAGCTCAGAATCTATTCCTGGAATTACATTTCAGATGCCGGCGACTATCGTTTCTTCTCCTATTTTCAGTTCGCTACAAAGAAACTCATTCAACTCGTTCAGAAACGTCCGTGTTATCTGCCTGACGAAGATAAAGCCACAACAGCAAATAATTGGTATGGAGCGCTTTACTACAATGCGATTCCCATCAACCATGGCAATCAGATTCAATATATTTTATTAGGATGGTCGCACCTGTCTGAATCCGAGAATTTCAAAATAATAGATGTGCTTTCTCTCAAAGACAGTACAATCGAGTTTGGAGCTCCCATATTTAATACAGAAAGCCGGTATAGAATTGCAATGCCCTACTCTTCCTCTCATTCATTAGCATTGCAATATGATGCCAAACGCAGCCTCTTTATCTTTAATCACCTGCATGAAGAGAGCAATAAAAACAACAAGATACCGGATGAATCGTTCTCCGGATATCAGCTCGTGAATAACAAACTAATCTACAAAGAAGAGGTAACATTCGACCACAAAGAAGAAAGTCCACCCCGAACAAAAGTTGAATATGGTCTTGAACCCAACAAATAATTCGAAGTAATTTACGCGCTGTCTCTTTGGAAATTACAAGAAAATAACTTACCTTTGCAGCTCATTTGGTCGCAATCGCTGGCAGAAGAGAGAGAACTGTTATGTTGCGTACTAAGTCTAAATTAATTAATTGAAAAACAATGGATTTAGTTAAAGTTGCAGAACAAGCTTTCGCCCTTGAGCGTAGCCTTCCTGCTTTCAAAAGTGGTGATACAATCACTGTTGCTTATCGTATTATTGAAGGAAACAAAGAACGTATCCAGCAGTACAGAGGTGTGGTAATCAAAATCACAGGATCTGGCGACAAAAAACGTTTTACTGTTCGTAAAATGTCTGACAATGTTGGTGTTGAACGTATCTTCCCAATGGATTCTCCATTTATCGACAGCATCACAGTGAACAAAGTTGGTAAAGTTCGCAGAGCAAAATTATACTACTTGCGTGCACTTACCGGCAAAAAAGCCCGTATCAAAGAAAAACGTGTTTGATTTGTTTTTCAAGCAATCAACTATAAAAAGGAAGCTCAAAGCGAGTTTCCTTTTTTTGATTGAGGACTTCCGAACAGCTATGAACTTAATTATTGATCAGGGCAATAGCGCTGTAAAGATTGCTATATTTGAGCAAGACAGACTACTCGTGGTTGAAAGATATCCGCTTTTAACTGCAGAAATTGTGGCTGATTTTTTGAGTCGGTTTCCGGTGAAAGCAATCATCCTGTGCTCTGTCATTTCCATTGATCTGCATACGAGACAATATTTACAAAATCTTCCCGTATACTTTACGGAACTCACACACCACACACCTCTTCCCATTCAAAATGAATATGAAACTCCCGAAACATTGGGAAAAGACCGAATTGCAGCTGCTGTTGGTGCCAATTGGTTACTTCCAAACGCCAATCTGCTTATAATTGATGCAGGAACAGCAATCACTTACGATATTGTTTCTTCTGAAAATACATTTCTGGGCGGAACCATTTCGCCGGGAGCAAAAATAAGGTTTAGAGCTTTGCATGAATTTACCGGCAAATTACCTTTGGTAGAAGAAAAAACAACCGATTTGTTGATCGGCAGAAATACAATTGAAGCAATTACTGCCGGAGTTATGCAAGGCATTGAATTTGAAATAGAAGGGTACATAACTTTGTTTATGCAAAAGTATTCAAACCTTTCAGTTTTTTTAACTGGTAGAGGCTCAATTCCTTTTGTGGCAAAGCTAAAAAACCCCATCTTTGTAGAGTTAAACTTAGTATTGATAGGACTTAACCGCATATTAACTTATAATGTACAGCTATAGAATTGTTTGCGCACTTGTTGCCTTAACCATTGGTGTTGCCGTCATGGCACAGAACAACACGAATTCACCTTATACCCGTTATGGACTTGGAGAATTGCGAGAACCCGGCTTCGGTCGTAGTCAGGCAATGGGTGGAATTGGTTTCGGAGTAAGAGATCACGCTTCAATCAACCCTGCAAACCCGGCTTCATACAGCGCTATCGACTCTATGACGTTTCTGTTTGATCTTGGCATTTCCGGTTTAGCCTCACATTTCAATGACGCCACAGGAAGTCGCAATACCCACAATGGAAACTTGGATTATCTGGCAATGCAAATGCCGTTAAGCAAATTTATGGGTGCAAGCATCGGCATCATTCCTTATTCTTTTACAGGTTACGACTATTCATTAACCGGAACAACCAAAATTAACGGCCTTTCCGATACAATTAACTATGCTCAACAATACAAGGGCACTGGCGGTATTTCTCAAATTTACGGTGGATTATCGTTTCGTTTATTCAACCATATATCCCTCGGGGCAAATGCCATTTATCTTTTCGGAAGTAACTCTTACAACAGAGCTTTTAGTATCGTTGATATATCCAACACATCACTTACAACTCATTCAACCTCTGAAAAGATCAACATAGACGTCAGCTCTTTCAATGTTCGACTTGGAGCTCAAGTTTTTGGGAAAATCTCAAAAAAAGGATATTTAACCGTTGGTGCAATGTTCGAACCCAAAATGAACTTACACGGGACATATGACAAGTTGATTCTGGGAGTCGACAGCACGAAAGACGCACTCACTTCAAATGTTTTTGAAACTCCCATGCAATTTGGGGTCGGAACAAGTTATACCTATGACAACCGCTTAACCTTGGGCGCCGATTTCTTGTATCAAAAATGGGGTGACGCAAAATATTTTGGCCAGACCGGAGCATTGAAAAACCGAACTAAAATATCTGTCGGTGGTGAATACATCGATAATCCCTATGGAAAAACTTATTTCCAGCGTATGAGTTTCAGGTTCGGAGCTTATTATTCTGACTCATACATCAATGTTAACGGATATACACCCAGCCAAATGGCTGTAACCTGTGGCTTTGGATTTCCTTTGCGTTCTTCAAAAAGCATGATTAACACATCTTTTGAGTATGGTATTAAAGGAAAAGCGACAGACACTTCAATAAAAGAAAATTATTTCAGATTTACATTGGGTCTTTCACTTAATGAAATCTGGTTCTTTAAACGCAAACTTTAATTGGAATAAGCGGGTCGCATAAATGTATAAACCACATATAAAATACAACATCAAATGCTTAACAATCGTCCTTGGGGCGGTTGTTTTGTGCTTTTGTACAGGATGCAAAAAAACGGACTCTGAGATCCCCGTAAAACCTATTGACAGAACCAAACTACCGAGAATGTATGCTGAAAATGTAACCACGTTGATTTCCGACTCGGGAATTACGAGATACAGAATCACAACACCAGTTTGGTATATTTACGACAAATCATCGGAACCATACTGGGCTTTCCCAAAAGGCGTTCACTTACAACGATTTGATCCGTCATTCCACGTTGATGCTGAAATCACCTGCAAAAAAGCCTATTATTATCAGGTACGCCAGCTTTGGCGACTGGACGGTAAAGTCCGGATGATTAATTTGCAGGGAGATATGTTTGAAAGCGAACAGGTATACTGGAACCAGCGGGATCAAAAAATCTATTCCGATTCCCTTATCAAAATCACGCAACGCACAAAGATTATTACCGGATTAGGGTTTGAGTCCAACCAGACTCTAACGCAATATGCCATTAAAAAACCGCAGGGTATTATTCCGGTCAGCCCTGCAATGTAGGTCATAAATGGAAATTTACCTTATAATAATTATCTCATTGCTATTTTCCGCCTTCTTTTCGGGAATGGAAATAGCCTATATATCTTCCAACAAACTGAGATTTGAACTGGAAAAAAGTCAGAGTCATGCAACCGACTTTTTCCTTTCCATTTTTTATCGATATCCCGAACAGTTCATCACAACCACCTTAGTTGGCAATAACATTGCATTAGTCATTTTCAGTATCATGACTGCTCAGCTAATGCACCCTCTTTTGCTTACAGTCACTAGTAGCGACCTTTTCATTACATTAATTGAAACTGCATTAGCTACTGCTTTTATCTTATTGGCCGGAGAATATATTCCGAAGATTATCTTTCGCTCAAATCCAAATCTCTGGTTACGCATATTCTCTCCATTATTCTTCCTGTTTTACATTGTCCTCTACCCTATTTCTAAAATCAGTGTTTGGGTCTCCATTTTCCTGCTTCGAACAGTGGGTGTAAAAGTGAATTCGAAGCATCATCATGTATTCTCGCGCATAGACTTAGACCATTTGATTCAGGAAAGCATAGATCATCAGGATGACGAGCAAGATTTGGATACCGAAGTGAAAATTTTCCAGAACGCACTGGATTTCTCCTCCGTTAAGCTGCGGGATTGTATGGTGCCCCGTACCGAAATTGTTGCAATTGATGAAGCTGAAGCATCGTTACAGCAGCTAAAGCAACTCTTTATTGAAACCGGGCATTCAAAAATCCTGATTTACAAAAACAATATCGATTCTATTATTGGATCTATCCATTCATCGGAAATGCTGCGCCATCCGGATTCCTGGACAGAACATGTTAATGACGTACCTATTGTCCCGGAAACTATGCAAGCTAATAAACTGATGAAGCTATTCAACCAGCAAAAAAAGAGTATTGCCGTAGTGGTGGATGAATATGGCGGAACTGCCGGAATTGTAACCCTGGAAGATATTCTTGAAGAAATATTTGGAGAAATAGAAGACGAACATGACCGTAGTGGGCTGATCGCCAAGAAACTTGAAAACGGGGACTATGTTCTTTCCGGAAGAATGGAAATTGATCAGGTTAACGAGCTTTTTGACCTCGGGATTCCCGAATCTGATGAATACAGCACGATAGCCGGTTTTATATTAAGCCACTATCAGAACCTGCCAAAAGCTAACGAAACAATAAAAGTTATGCATTTTACATTCCGGATCCTCAAAGTAGAAAACAACAGGATCGACCTTGTAAAACTGACGCTTAATTGACTTTCTTAGTAAACAGGGAAAAATTCACATTGCCATACTGGCGATGTTCCAGAAAATTCGGTTCCTGACTAAAGTCCTGCTTTGCCGAATGTTCAAGAATAAATATTCCATCCTCGCTTAACAGATTACCCTGCAACACTAAAGCCGGCAATTGAGGCAATTCTTTCATTTCATAGGGAGGATCTGCAAATATCACATCAAATTGCTCTTTTCCCTGCTGAATATAGCGAAACACATTCATTTTAATCGGATAAACGACTTTCGTCAGCCCCAACTCCTGTCTGATTTTATGTATAAAATCAAGATGCTTATCGCTCATCTCAACACTCACAACCCGTTTTACTCCTCTGGAAGCAAATTCGTAACTGATGCTCCCCGTTCCTGCAAAGAGATCAAGAACAACACAATCCTCAAAACTAATGTAGTTATTCAGGACATTAAATAAAGCTTCTTTGGCAAAATCCGTTGTAGGACGTGCCGTAATGTGGGTTGGCGGGCTAAACCGACGACCTTTGAATTTTCCGCTTACAATTCGCATATAGGAAGATAAAACAAGTCTGTAAATATTTCTTTGGCTTCTGCCTTTATTTCCGGAGTCAATTGAAACATATCAGGCAAAGGAAGTAAATTCAGCTTTGCAAAATGTTGTTTCAGAGCAACAATCCGTTCGTCCAGTAAATTATCGACTCCCTGAAAATAAATACGCACTTTAGAGGTCTGGAAACCAAACTGTTCACAAAGACGCAAAAGCCAATAAACAATATCATCACAAGTCTTAATCGCAAAATAGTTGGACAGGATCAATTTTCCATTATCAAACACACATACATACAAATGATTATCTGTGATGCGTATTCCCATAGTAGGGTTCGAATCAACCGATCGAGACAAATTTGCAGCTGCAATCAGCATTGCAGAAGAATTATGAATAAGATTTGCCTTGGGAAAATAAGGAGCAATAAATGATTTGAAAGAAGGAGCAACAGCAAAAAGATTCACCATTGACAAAGAGGGAATAAACTGCTCAATCACTTCATGTTCCTCATTGAATTCGGCTGTAAATGCCAATAAATTCCGTTTATTTTCCTGTCGGAATAAAGCCGTGGGAATCATCAGACTCGGCTGTGCGTCAAGGGCCATAGAAACACGAGAGAAAGGAATAGCAGATAGCTCATCAAATAATTCGATGGTTTTTGTCAAAGAGATATGACTAACTCTCTTGATACCAACAAACAACTTTAAAGTGTCGTCCAGAATAACAAACGAGCAATCATTATCGCTAAGGTATAGCCATAAACTATAGCGATTAGCTTGTTGAAGCCTGAATTCGTCTGAAATAATTTCAATATCCATTGTACTTTTCTTCTTAGGTCTGTTGATCCCTTTCTTTCACAAAAGTACAAAAATATCTTCATTCCGAAGAACATCTCTCTGACGACATATCAGGCAAAAACGGCTTCAACTTCGGCAGGAACCGTTTGATAATGCAACACGCTCCAGTTCCCCTGAGCATCTTCTACCAATGCCGAAAGACTTTCCACCCAATCGCCGGAATTCAGGTAATGAATGTCACCATAATAACAATTTGCCGGAGAGTGAATATGCCCGCATATCACGCCGCTGCAATGTTTGTGCTTAGTAAGCCTGACCAGCTCTTTTTCAAAGTCTGATATATAAGAAACAGCACTCTTAACTTTTTGTTTCATGTGCTGAGCGAGTGAAAAATATGGTTTTCCCCGCTTTATTCTGAAATAATTGTATATGCGATTCAGATTCAAAAGAAAATTATAGCCGACATCTCCAATCATCGCCAACCAACGCATATTTACAGTAATATTATCAAAGACATCACCATGCAGTACAAAATAGCGCTTGCCATTCGACTCCAGCATATAATCTTTCACCACCTGAATATTAGGAAACGCGAAAGGCACAATCTTATCCAGAAAATCGTCATGATTCCCCCTGACATATACCACATCGGTTTGTTCTTTGACAATTTTAGATATGATTTTCTTTATAAATTGCGTGTTCTTTTCGCTCCAGTATTTTTGCGATTTACGCAATTGCCAACCATCAATAATATCTCCATTGAGAATTAGCTTTTCGCATGAAAATGAAGAGAGGAATCCCAGCACCTCGTGTACTTTACTATGTTTAGACCCCAAGTGAATATCTGAAAGTACAATAGTGCGATATCTGGTTTGCGAAACAATTTCTCCGCATCCATTAATCATTTGAAAGTCTTTGTTTAATTCCAAAACCTGAATAATTTTACGATTAACATCATTCAACACATTGACTATCAACACAAATCAATAGTGTTGATTACAAATTAAAAATAGACTTTACTCATTGCGATTTTATTACGGCAATATTACCTTTATGTTATCATGAAAAGAGAGTATAGAGGGAGTATAGAGGAATTGTACCGCTTTGCAAGATCCCACGATACATAAAGATCAATGTGAATACGGAACCAATAGAAGATTAATCCGAACAAGTTTTTTTCTTTTAGTTTTCGGAGAAACTATTTGCGAAAAAGAAAAAAGATATTACCTTTGCACCACAATTGAGCGGGGTGTAGCTCAGCCCGGTTTAGAGTACGCGTCTGGGGGGCGTGTGGTCGCAAGTTCGAATCTTGTCACCCCGACTTAAAACCTTCAAATACCGCCTTTTATGGGCGGTATTTTTGTCTTGAGATATTAGCTCAGCTGGTTTAGAGCGCTTGCTTGACAGGCAAGAGGTCACTGGTTCGAATCCAGTATGTCTCACACAAAAAAGCCACTTACAAAGAATTTTGCAAGTGGCTTTTTTGTATACTGTTCTATTTTATTCTTTCTCTGATCCTACAACTTTAGTCAGCCTTTTATCAAAGAAAAACTTATATGTGACCATTCCTTGTGACGGAGTTTGGAAAGTATGCGACATTTTCCATCCGACATACTGTCCTTTGAAAGCTTTTGCATAAATATCAGCCTGCGTTTTGAGCAATGCAGAAGAATCTTCGTATTGCTTTACTTTCTCTTGCACAGCTTCCTGTTCTTTTGATGTAGGAGCCAAAATAGCATTACCTGTTTCTGTCACAAATAAGTTATGATAATATTCTGCTTTTCGTGCAAGATCTACATAACCTGAATCAGTTTTATAAGAAGAGAATAAAGAATCAAGGCTTCCAAAACTAATAGGATGATAGCTTTTATAGTCACTTAACGTGTGCGATAACTCTTCATCAATCAACTTCTGCGCTGTTTCTTTATTATTACCACACGATGACAAAACAGCAACAACCACTACAAATAAAAAGAGTCGTTTCATCATAAATTCAGATTTAACGCGCTTGAAAACTGCGATTCAAACACTCATTGTAAATCGCAAAGATACAATGATTCTATCGATTCGTCTGCTTGAAAAGCGGAAAATATTGTTGTTCAAGCAAAAATAAATATAACGACTTGCGTTCAACGGGGAAACTCTTCACAAACAATTCATCACAAATAACTACTAATCAGCCTTCAAAACAATCTGCGCAGAGAATGCATTATTTATTGCCACCATAAAATCTTTCATTTCATTATTCATATTGGCTGGATAAGTACCTCGCTTAATGTTTATCTTTTGAACTATCATCAACTTACCATCGTGTTGTTGAATAGTAGAATGGAAACTTCCAAATGTTTTTTTCAAAGACACGTTTGACGGACAAGACTCAATCCGTACTCCTTCGGGCAGTGCAATTTGAATAGTATCAACTTCCAAACCTCCATTCTCAAAAACGAATGGATATTTCCGGTTTCTTTTTGAAAATAATTTCATACTATTCTTCAAAGGATTGACGGGACAAAACAGGCGTGTACCGGATTTAGCCGCATACGTTTCTGAATTCAACTTATATTTTACAGTCATCCGTGGGAGCTCGTCTCTTTTTTCCACACATGAGATGTCAGATATTGTCATATTCGGCAAGTGAAAATCAGCTTTGATATCTTTGACACGTTCGTCATTATTCATATTTTTCTCAAAATCGAGCATCCCTCTAAATTCATGCATCTCATATCCGCACTGTACATTCGCCTTCATCATACCGTTCTTATATACACTCACTTGCAAATATTTATGCGTATAAGACAAAGTATCCGCATATTGAGGTAGTTTATATAATTTACCTCCCTCTGGTGTGACCAAAAGAGCATTATGCCCTGCAATATTATCATGCACATACCCAAAAGGAGTATACTGACTTGTACATTCCAACGGTATTGTATCCGTTTTAAAAGGCACTGTAAGAATGGCATGATTAAACTGTGCGGGAGTTGCAAATTCTTTTATAAACTGCTTCTTATCTCCGCTATAGATTATCGTAAAATAAGATTCGATACCTACGGCTTTCAACATTGCCCTCAAATAGTTGCTTAAACCTTTGCAATCACCGAATCCTGTTTGATGAACACTGGATGCTGCAATAGGCTGCCAGCCACCGACACCTAACTGTATACTCACATAACGAGTGGATTTTTGCAAAAATCCATAGATTTTTTTCACCTTTTCTTTATCTGAAGTCAGTCCAGAAACCATACCTTTAAGTTTTTCAACAAATTGATCAGGTAAAACATCTCTGTCTTTGATAAGATTCCATTCAAATTTACCGACATCATTCCATGAATTCAATGAACCTGTGAACTTATCATAAGCAAACTCACACGGTTTTATCATCATCAAAGGCACAAAGCTATCTATACCTGCCATTACAGGCTCTTCATCAATAGCTTTAAATCCCACGGACTCCCACCGGCACACATCGGACCCGTCTTTGCTTGTCTTCACTGCCTCTTTTGAGAAATTACGTGTAAAGACATTATATTCAACTCCTTTTGGAATTTGCAAAACATACTCCGCATTCTGCAAAGATTGATTATAATTATGTACCGGAGCAAAAACAGGAAACATTACAATCCCGTTTTTAAATTTAATCTCATACTCATATTTGATAGTATATGGGTAATTGGGCTGACTGTAACTATATATGTTTTTAATTTCATCAGATGCTACTTCCTGAGAAAATGAAGATGTAATCAAGTCTGCATTCCGTATTTTTTTCACCAACTTTCCATTTGCATCGTATACTTCTCCTGAAAACTTTTTAAGTTCCCAAAATTGACCTGTTCCTTCAAAAAAATCCGCTTCATCTTTTCCTTTTTCATCCAGTATCGTTACAACACGAACCACTTTTTGCAATCCATTATGTTGATCATAATACTCGAAGTGCGTAGATTCATACCGAACAACTGAATATGCATCCGTTTTTAATGAATCCGGAATCTGACTAACCGGGTAATTCAGAGTTTCTGCCCCGGCGACAGAAACAGAAACTCCAAACAAAAAGGCTATTACAACAAAATACGACTTCCACATACAACCCATTATTACAAATTGATTTTTTTCAAGACTACCTGCTCGTTGTTTTTTGCCACAATATGAGACCAAAAATCTTTAAGGTTCACGTACTCGTTTGTAGGATAAAGAGTCTGATTAAATGTAAGAGAAGATACGAGCTGTATTGATTCTCCCGCATTCTGTACCAGATAACTGTACAACGCGTCTTTGTCGTTAATTGCTACCTTTTCCGATTTGGGCATTTCTTCAACCGCAAAACCAGTTGGGACAACAATAGATATGGCATTTCTGACTGTCCGTGGATATGACAGCTCTACCGGCAATTCTCTTTTATCGGCTGTAAATGGGTTGGATTTTTCCTGGAATAGAGTTAACAGATTAACATAAAGCTTCGAATCTGCAAGAGAAGCTGCCTTGTTAAAAGTAAATTTCTCAAAAATGGGTTTATTTATACTATCAAGCCCGACAATTTCGTAATTATCAATATTCACCCCATATTTATTCTGTAAAGATTCAATCCATTCATCTCTGTTTTTATACTTTTTATACTGTTCCCGAAAATCATAAGCCAGCTGATTGGTTTTTAACGACGAGACCTCAACAATCATCTTATCGTTTTCAAATTTAATCAGTGAAACGTTTCTCTCCGAACTGGAGTTAATATGAGACAAATTGACCCAATCTGACAAATTACTTTCCACACCTCTGAATGAACGAGCCATGTCCACCAAATATTCATCATCCAACACATTTATCGGAGCATTTTTTCGGGACACGTCCATAAAATATTTATTATCATCCACATCTACCCCAACCACAAAATAATTAATACTATTGATTGAAGGATTAGCTCTCGGAAGCCTACCTTCACTCCTACTGCTCATAACTATCGGATAGGCATCAAATCCGGCATCCTTAAGGATATTAATTAAAATAAAATTCATATCAGCACTATTGCCGACGCCATCTTTCAAAGCTTTCTTCAGAGACGCATTATATACCGACGTTTTTTCATTCCACTTCACTTTCGATTTGACTAATTCATATAATGCCTGTATTTTTTCGACATTCGTCATTTTTGAGTCTTTAATTGCTTTCACTTCCTCTTTCAGCAAACCCGATTTCTTAAGATTGCCACCAAAGTCACTATCATCCATCAATTGTTTTTCAACATCTTTCCAGCTATACGCAAATGATTTATAGACTGCACCAGGTATTTGCACCCCTGATATTTCAAAAGAGACAGAAGTGATATAATCATTCATATAAGCAACAAACTTATCTTTTTTAAGAGCCGGAAGGTTCTTTGCTTTCAGCAAAATATGCTGACTGGCACATGTTAAAGTGCCGCCATTTAGTAGCAAGGTTTGATTTTCCGGTTCCCGAATAGTTTCCAGTGGGCAATATCCTCTGGTATTGATATTAAACGAAAAATATTCAGGAATCAACACATCATAAATACTTTGGCAAACAGGAATCTCTCTTTGAAAGCGCCAAGAGCGAATACTCCCCTCAAAATCGGACATAACAGTATACTTATATTCAATTAATGTCCCTGCCTTTACATTCGGCAACGTAATTTTTTTCTGGAAAACTTTTTCTTTAATATTCTCGGTGAAGATATATTCTTTTGATAATCTTGTCTTTTCAACCTTTCCACCTACATAATTATAAGAATAACCGTCAATACTTTGCACAGTTTCCCTGCTGTTAGGCCCGTAATCTTCATATCGAATTTTTATATTTGCACAATCAGCTCCTTCCGGCTTGAGGATTTTTATTTTGGCATAAACATCAAAACACACTTGAAGATTATTATTATTCACCTGATAATAAGTACTCCCTTTTTCGTAAAGAACAACAGCCACAGCACTCGTATCTGCGGCAAAGGAACTCATCTTCACTTCTTCTTCTGATACTTTACCAAATTTATTGGTATCTTTTTCTGCTGCTAGCATAAACACATAAGATAAACAGCAGACCAGGCACACGAAAATTTTCTTCATCTTAGCATGTTTTTAATTAGTATGTAAATTCAAGGTTATTCTTGTAAATAAAATTAAATATCTATTTTACAGGATTTTAAATATAAAAAGCAAAAACACTGAGTATTAAATTTTATCGGGATAAATATACTATATTTTTTATAATTAAAACTATATAAACAAATTTTTCCTAATTAACCTTGTAATGTATTTTCAAAGCAACAGCAACAGGCACAAAAAAAAGGAGTCATTTATTATTACAACAAATGACTCCTTCAACAAAAAAAGCAGATATCTATCAGTTCAACAATATTTGCATAAATTCCTGACTTTGCAGCATTCCGTACGAACCTTTTTGCGCTTCAAACTCATCATAAATCAACACGGAATCAGACTGTTGCCCCGGACGATAAATCACGAACGGCACCGGATTTGCAGTATGGGTTCTTATACTGCACGGCGTAGGATGATCTGGCAGTATAGCAATTGTGACCGGCTCTTCCCACTTGGAAACTTCGTCAAATATTGGCTTCACCACCCTGCTATCCAAATATTCTATGGTTTTCACCTTCAAAGCCACATCTCCTTCATGGCCGGCTTCATCGCTTGCTTCGATATGAAGATAGACAAAATCATCAGTGCGTAATGCGTCAATAGCAGCCTGCGCCTTACCTTCGTAATTAGTATTATAAAGTCCGGTAGCACCTTCCACGACAATAGGCCGTAATCCGGCATACACACCAATACCCTTAATGAGGTCTACAGCAGAAATAACCGCCCCACTTTTCACTCCAAACAACTGATTTATAGTTTTCATCTGAGGGCGATAACCGGGAGACCATAACCATATACTATTCGCAGGATCTTTACCCGCTGCCTTTCTTCTAATATTCACCAGATGATTTTCCAGTAGCTGTTGAGATTTCAATGTTAGCTCATTCAATCTTGTTGCGGTTGCTTCAGCTTCGGCTGCCAATGCTTTTATCATTACATTCGCAAAAGGAGTTCCCGGTACGTCGTGCGGAGGTGTACATTCGAGATGTTTATTTCCACCTTTCATCTTCAACAAATGGCGATAAGAAACCCCGGGAAAGAATCTGACAACTTCATCGCTAAGCTCTTTATTCAAAAACTCAATCAGTTCGGAAGCCTCTTCGTTTGAAATATGGCCTGCCGAGTGGTTTTTTATTTTTCCATTCTCAATGCAAATTAAATTACATCGCATAGCCATTTCTCCATCTTCAATATCAATGCCCATACTGGCAGCCTCCAAAGAACCTCTTCCTTCAAATACCTTCGGAACATCGTAGCCTAATACAGCCAGATTTGCTATTTCGCTACCGGGAGTAAAACCTTCCGGAATAGTCTTCAGCATACCCGAGCAACCCAATGCTGCGAGCTTGTCAATATTCGGTTTGTTAGCCGCCTGCAACGGAGTTTTTCCTCCGAGTTCAGCAATCGGCTCATCGGCCATACCATCACCGAGAATTATAATATATTTCATTTGCAAATAGTTTTAGTTTAGAAGGACATGTGGAACAAAATGTTGCTAAAAGTTACATTCTCATCAATCAGAGTTCGAAGCAACATGTTCATTTCATTCTGTGATATTTCAACCAAAAAATATTACAGATAGCTATTTTTACCCCTCGTATTTTTAAAAAACAACTCTTTTTTGTACCACAAAGATACAAAAAAGAGTTATGCCTGACTGCCCCAAATTGCAGCCTTTCGAATTTTATCAGTCAATACATCAGGTACGCTTTCAAATAGCCAACATGGAATGAGCGGGTCTTTCGATTATAATCACCAGATACAGAAAGAATAATGATTCTATAATTTGGTCCATTCAACGTCATTTCATCTTTAGTGTATTTATTTCGTTTTTCCGTTCCGGCATTCACAAACTGCTGTAGTTTGGATTCCAGCGAAATCGTTATTTGTTTGGACGGCTGAGTTTTGGTTTGAACAGAAACAACCGCACCTTTAACTTGCAAAACAACATTCTCATCCTCATATGGATTATCCGGAGTGAACGACTTATTAATTGCTACTATTGTTGAATACGGTGCAACCTTGGCAGACCATGTACCCTCTCGCTGCCAGGCATCAAACGATTGAATAGTTTTGGAGCTCGTTTCCTGCATTCCGAAACGATTAATTATTTCCCGCGAACTCATTTTCCCAACCGGAGATGCAAACAAATATTGTAAGCTTTCATTTCCATATGTCTCAACAAGATAATTTGTAATTTCAGCTATTCTGTTTCGCGAAATTGAATCTACAGCCATAACCGGAATCGTCATTTTTACCGTTCCTCCTTTTTCCAACAAATGCAAACCAGATAAACGATTTTTCAATTCTTTCTGTAAGCTATGTTTCGTAACATTTCCAATACTCCATGGACCTACCGATGATAGAAATGCAACCAAAGCAAACGACACCACAATCCACTTAATATATTTTGATTGCACTATAAACAACCAGATACTCACTCCAAACAGCCACAAATTCAGCAGCAAGACATAGAGACGATTGATTGTCGTGCCGTAATCATCCAATCTTCTTACTATGGCAATAAACATCAGCACCAACAAAGGAAGAAGAACCAAGGGGAAATACTTAGCCTGCCACACCACGATCTTGTTTTCCCCGCGGACACGAAGCGGATAAAGAATGATTATTGTAAGTAAACCTCCGATTCCAAGTGCAGACACCAACGTAGAAACCCAACCGTTGGGCAATTCCCACTTAGCAATAATCTGAAACATGTACACATACAAAATCGACAAATAGATACAAAGGATAGGCAACAGGATATATAGTCCCAGGATTTTAAGCACCTTATTAAATTGAACATGATTATCAAATTTATCGTCTGCATAAGGAATAGACGCCAACCAATAAACCGGAGCAAAAATAACAAAACAAAAAACATTAAGGTATCCGTAGACTTTTTCGTTTATAACGACATGAAATAATTTATCGAGAGACAACAGCGCCAAGCCCAATCCTCCCATCAATACTGATGCAAAAAGATACGTTACCAGCAACAGTACAATAATATTATACACAAAGTTCCAAAATGGAATTTCACGGGCTTTTTTCAGGAATGCAATAAAAAATATGGATAATGCAAAAGAGACAGAGATAACAACAACCTGATAAATATGAACCGCCTGCAAGTGTTTCGGCAAGGTTAAACAGTAAACAAGCCAGATTACCACAACAAGAATCTCCACAGAAATAGCCATAAGTTTATTCCGCATCTCCTCACATAGCAGTGTAGTAGCAATAGACAAGAAGATTCCCCCCAAAAACAAAGGCCACATAAATTCGCTGATTTCCACCTTATAGTCATGTATTTTCAACACAAACAACACACTTGTTCCTAAAACAAGCAATAATGACAATGGAAAGCGGACTAATACCAGCTTAAGCTTTTCGTTCCAGTTCTTAAAAAGATAGAGTTTCATAGTCTGGCAGGTTTAATATAGGTACTAAGACAGAATTTGCACATCAAAGCTAAATAAACAACTGACTTCAAAGATACTACCAAGAGTAACAAATCCGCAAACACAAAATCATTTTACCAATAAACAAACACATATTTTTCAAATTAAACAAAATCTGCTAACTTTGAATCACTACACAAAGAGAAAAATCTAAACATAAATTACTTACGGATGAAGGAAGCTCTACTCCAGTATGCATGGCAGCATAAACTTTTCTACACTGGTAAACTGGCTACAATTAAAGGGGAAAAAGTGGAAGTCATAGATCCCGGACAACTCAATAAAGATGCAGGTCCTGATTTTTTCAATGCAAAAATTAAAATCGGAGAAACTTTGTGGGCCGGTAATGTTGAAGTGCATGTAAACTCGTCCGACTGGAAAAATCACCATCATTCCGAAGACTATGCCTACAACAATATCATTCTGCATGTTATAGCCAAACATGACGCTGACATTTTCAGAACTTCCGGTGCAGAAATAGAACAATTGATACTCCCCTGCCACGAAGATCTTGAATCCCGGCACGAAGCATTGATGGAGCCAAAATCGTTTGTTTCGTGCGCTAAACATTTAGACAAAGTTCCACGTATTCTTCTTTCCGGCTGGAAAAACTCTTTACTAACGGAACGGCTTGAGCTAAAAGTAAACGATATTGAAATACTTCTTCAAAACACGCAGAACAACTGGGAAGAAGCCTTTTATATCACGCTAGCGCGTAATTTCGGAACAGGCATTAATTCCATTCCATTTGAGCTTTTAGCTAAAAGTTTACCACAAATATACCTTGCAAAGCACAAAGAGAATCTGACACAAATTGAAGCAATGCTATTCGGTCAGTCCGGATTATTAAACCAATCTCCAACAAGCGATTACGCAAACAAATTAAAACAAGAATACTCCTTTCTGAAAGCCAAGTATAAGCTTCAACCCATTGACGCCCATCTCTGGAAACTGCTCCGCTTACGCCCACAAAACTTTCCTCACATGAGGATTGCCCAGTTTGCTACCCTAACAAGCAAATCCTCAAAACTCTTTTCAAAAGTTGTCAACGCAAAGTCCATCGAAGAAATGGAATCATTGTTTGAATGCTCCACATCCGAATACTGGCAATCGCATTACACTTTCAACAAAACATCACATCCGAAGCAAAAACCTATCGGTAAATCAACGATCAAAATTCTATTAATCAATTCTGTTGTACCTTTGCTTTTCACTTACGGACGATACAAAAGTGACGAAAGAATGCAAGAAAAAGCACTTACATTATTGGAGCAAATCACGCCCGAACAAAACAGTATTATAAAAAAATGGAAGCAATACAACATCGTTGCAACCACTGCATTTGACAGTCAGGCGCTAATTCATCTCAAGAAGCAATATTGCGACTGTAAAAAATGTCTTCAATGTCGGATTGGACATTATGTGTTAACACAAAATCCATAACAAAGACCGTTTTACAAAATAACTTAAATACAAAATCTGACATTAAACTATTTAGCGTTCTTACCATCATAAATAATGATTGTTAAC
This sequence comes from Paludibacter sp., assembly GCF_009712605.1. Classification (GTDB taxonomy): domain Bacteria; phylum Bacteroidota; class Bacteroidia; order Bacteroidales; family Paludibacteraceae; genus Microbacter. Next base: position 208,202 of record NZ_WASO01000009.1, read on the forward strand.
TGGAAACAATGCGCCTGCAAGAACATCAACACTAAATCATACACTGATGAAAAATCTGATTTTTTTTCTGTTTCTGTGCTGGTCAGCAACTACTTTTGCTCAAAGCCTTACGGTAACCGGATATGTGTTTGACTCTAAACACAAACCTCTCCCCGGTGCAGCGGTATACTTGTATACCAAGAATGATCCCAACCACAGAATGGGAAATGTTGCCAATACTGATGGTTCTTTTTCAATTAATGGACTTGGTTTTGGCCCATACATAATGCAGATTTCATTTGTTGGATTTAACAACCTCACACAAAATGTCGTAATATCAAAAAACAATCAAAACCTGGGTAGTTTCATACTTCAAGAAGAAACAATTAACCTCAAGGAAGTAACCGCTGTCGGACGTGAAAGCCGTGCCGTGCAACTGAATGACACTATGCGATACAATGCAGATGCTTTCAAAACCATTCAGGGCGCAAACGTTGAAACGCTTATATCGAAAATGCCTGGCATTGTAGTGGATGGATCGGGGAACGTACAGGCTCAGGGTGAAGCTGTTCAAAAGGTTTTAGTTGATGGAAAACCATTTTTTGATGGAGATCCGACCCTTGCTTTACGAAACCTCCCGGCAGAAATTGTTCAGAACATTGAGGTATTTGACAAAAAAAGCGAGCAAGCCGAATTTACTGGCTTTGATGATGGAAATTCTGTGAAAACCATTAATGTCGTGACACGTCGGGGAATGCAAACCGGTGTGTTCGGAAAGCTAACAGGCGGAATAGGAATGGATCAGGACAACAAAGTAGATTATCAGGGGTCTGCATCCGTGAATTTATTTAATGGAAACAGACGGATCACTCTATTGGGAATGTCTAACAATATCAATCAACAAAACTTTTCACAGGAAGACCTTGCCGGCATTATGAGTGGAGGTGGTGGCCGTGGTGGCCGTGGTGGAGGTAGTGGAGGTAGTGGAGGTGGTGGAGGAAGGAACAGCGGTTCCTCTCTAATTTCCGGCGGATCTGGCGGATTAACAAACACGAATGCCGGAGGATTTAATTACACTGACAAATGGGGTAAAAACATCGATATTACCGGAGGTTATTTCTTCAATATGACCGACAACACATTAAATAAATCAAGTCTCGGAACCTATTTCAAGCCCGATTCAAAGGGTCGTATCCAAACCTATGACGAACTGGATCATTCCAACACGACCAACATCAACCATCGGTTCAATCTGAAACTGGATTACACAATAGACAATAACAACTCATTGACTTTTATGCCAGCCCTGAGTTTTCAAAAAAACACAGGCAACAGTTCCATGTTGTACAATACCTATCTCAATGCGCTATCGTCAACCAACACAAAAACAAATTCAAACAACGATGTTACGGCAAACAATCTGTCTGCATCTTTGTTGTTCCGTCATAAATTTAGCAAAGCAGGCCGAACAATCTCCATATCATTGAATGGAAGCTCCAATCAAAACAACAATGACGGGTACGCTGAAAAGCATTTTATTAATACTGCGCTGACAGAAAACGATTATCAAACTATTCTCAATAATTCGAACGGGTATAGTCTGGGATCGAATGTTATTTATACCGAGCCCTTAACCAAAAATGCAATTCTACAAGCTGCTTACCGCATCAATTACAATCATCGCGATATTGATAAAAAAACGCTCGATTATTACACGATGGTACTGGATACGGCTTTGTCAAACCTTTATAACAGCGACTATCTGACTCAACAGGCTGGTTTAGGTTATCGTCTGCGCAGCAGTAAAGGACTGATGTTGATGGCAAATCTTGATTTTCAACATGCCTCACTCACCGGTGATCAAACCTATCCTCTTAATGTTCAGACAGACAAATCATACAACAGTCTCTTACCCAGCTTTATGCTGAATTACAGGCTAAATTCTTTCAATTCACTCAGAGCGTCGTTCCGTTCATCAACATCGGCACCATCTATTCAACAATTGCAAAATGTCATTGACAATTCCAATCCGGCAGCCATTACAGGAGGAAATCCGGGTCTGAATCAACAAATTTCAAACAGGGCAATGGTACGATATACGTTTACCCCAAAAACAGGGCAGACATTAATCGTTATGCTCAGCGCCGGCAACACCCTGAATTATATAGGAAACTCCACTTTTCTTGCCACAAAAGACAGTGTACTGCAAAAAGGTATAGTTCTTCATAGTGGAGCACAATACAGTTCTCCGGTCAACCTTTCGGGCAATTGGAGTGCTAATTCATTGGTTACATTCGGATTTCCCATCGATTTCCTTAAAAGTAATTTGAATTTATCCGGCAATTTCGGATATAACCAGCTGCCATCTCTATACAACGGAGTCAAACAAATTACCCGCAATTACACCATCACCCCAAAGGTAATTCTGGGCAGCAACATCAGCGACAAACTCGATTTCACACTTTCTTACAGTTCATCTTTTAACATTGCCCGTAACAGTCTTTCGTCAGTATCTAACAATACATACCTGAACCAAACTACCGGTTTCAAAATCGACTGGATCTTCTGGAAAGGATTTACACTCCAAAACAATATGACTTATCAGAATTATACTGGCCTTTCGGCAGGTTTTTCACAAAATTATTTCCTGTGGAATGCCGGAATAGGCAAAAAAGTTTTTAAAGGAGACCGGGGAGAAATCAAATTGCAGGCCTACGATATTCTTCATCAAAACAAGGCTTTGGTTCGCAACGTCACGGATAACTATTACGAAGATGTAACAACCAACGTACTCAAACCATTCGTGATGTTGAGTTTTACATACGATTTACGAAACTTCAAAGGCCAACAGTATCAAAAGCGTCAGCAACAGGAAAACCAGCAACGACGCCAGCAGTGGCAAAACGGAGGAATGCCAGACAACAGCCAACCTCCTGCAGGAGGTAAGCCGGGAGTTGGGCCTATGATGTAGTTTTTTCAAAACTAATAAAACGGACAGCATAATCATGTTGTTCGTTTTTTTTTGTTTTTTCACCATATTCCCCGAAATTTACGCATATCAAAAATTCCAACAATAATTATCTTCCATACGAAATTAGCCTCCACATGCTATTACTAAAAGCCGGAATCAGATTGTTTTGCAAAAATAATTTAAATTATCATGACTATATTAAACTTTTCAGCGTTCCTCGCATCTCATTAGTGACCTTTATTTTGAAATACTTCTCTTTTTTTAATTAAACGCAAAATCCAAGACCTAATGAAAAACCTTTTTCTCGCTCTGTTTTTTTTACTCTCGGCGACAGTTTCGGCTCAAAACATCACGGCAACCGGATCTATTTTTGATTCAAAGCACCAGCCACTCATTGGCGCCACCGCAACTCTCTTTAGCAAAAATAACCCAAGCCATAAATTAGGTGATGTCGCAAATGCCAACGGCAATTTCACCGTTAGAGGGCTATCGGTTGGTACATACACCATACAAATTTCGTTTGTGGGATTTACGACTTTGACCAAGAGTATTGAAATAAAACAAAACAACCAACGCTTAGGTAGTTTTACACTAAAGGAAGAATCTATAGACCTAAAAGAAATAACGGCTGTAGGACGAGCCACCCGCGCACAACAAACAGAAGATACTATAAAATACAATGCCGATGCCTTCAAGACTATTCAAGGCGCCGATGCAAGCACACTGATTTCCAAAATGCCGGGCATCGTAGTGGACGGTTCCGGAAAAATACAAGCTCAGGGTGAAACCGTACAGAAAGTACTTGTAGATGGCAAGCCTTTTTTTGATGGAGACCCAAATCTGGCTTTAAAAAATCTGCCTGCAGAAGTTGTACAGAATATCCAAGTATTCGATAAAAAAAGCGAACAGGCCGAATTTACAGGATTTGAAGATGGAAACTCGGTAAAAACGATCAACGTAATCACGCGAAGGGGTGTGCAAACCGGAGTATTCGGAAAATTCAATGCCGGCATAGGTATGGATGAAGATAACAAAACCGATTATCAGGGATCAGCATCGATGAATATATTCCGAGGTGACCGACGCATCACTCTGTTGGGTATGTCAAACAATATCAATCAGCAAAACTTTTCACAGGACGATTTAGCCGGTATTATGGGTGGTGGAATGGGAATGGGAAGAGGTGGTCGTGGCGGTGGCTTCGGAGGCGGTTCCACTCTGGTTTCCGGAGGTAGTGGCATAACCAAAACCAATGCAGGTGGTTTGAACTATACTGACAAATGGGGAAAGAAAATCGATATTACCGGTGGTTATTTCTTCAATATGACTAATAACACTTTAATCCAGACTAAAAACGACTCCTATTTCAAACCGGATGCTTTGGGTCGCTTCCAAACGTCTGATGAAAACGATTTTTCCAAAACCAGAAATATCAATCACCGTTTCAATCTCAAGCTGGACTATCAAATCGACCCTAATAACTCGTTGACATTTATGCCAAGTTTAAGCTTCCAATCCAACAACGGGACCAGCTCAATGCTTTATAATACTTATCTGAACGGACTTTCATCGACGAAAACCAACACAGCCTCATCCAGAGATGTTACTGCCAATAACCTATCGGGCATGTTATTATATCGTCACCGATTCAGTAAGTCGGGGAGAACTATTTCGCTTACCCTGAATGGAAGTTCCAACCAAAACAATAATGACGGCTCTACCGATCAACATTTTCTCAATAATGCCATAACGATTGATAACTACCAGACAATTCTGAATAACTCAAACGGCTATAGTCTGGGTGCAAATGCTATATACACCGAACCATTGGGCAAGACCGCTCAATTGCAGGCTACCTACAACGTTAATTACAATCACCGGGATATCGACAAACAAACATTAGATCGTTTGACAATGGTATTGGACACAGCATTATCCAACTTATACAATAGTGATTACCTAACTCAATCCGGCGGTTTGGGATATCGCCTCAGCAGTAAAGGATTAATGTTAATGGCCAACCTTAATTTTCAACATGCAGCTCTCACCGGAGATCAAACCTACCCTTTACTTGCCAATACTGACAAGTCATATAACAGTGTATTACCCAACATGATGTTGAACTACCGTTTCAATGCATACAATACGGTAAGAGTATTTTTACGCTCGTCAACGGCAGCCCCTTCTATTCAACAGCTACAAAACGTAATAGACAACTCAAACCCGGCAGCTATTACGGGAGGAAACCCAAATTTGAACCAACAAATATCAAACAATGCATTGTTCCGTTACACTTTCACCCCAAAATCGGGTCAAACTCTGATTGTGATGTTCAGCGCAGGCAACACAGTTAACTACATTGGAAATTCAACTATTTTGGCCACCAAGGATAGCGTACTGCAAAAAGGCATCATTCTTCGAAATGGCGCTCAATATAGCTCTCCGGTCAACTTATCCGGTAGCTGGAACATGAACTCGATGTTTACATTCGGATTTCCGGTAGATTTTCTCAAGAGCAACCTGAATATTTCGACCAACTTCGGATTCAATCAAATCCCCTCTCTTTACAACGGGGTAAAACAGATAACAAAAAATTACACTATTGCGCCTAAGGCAATCCTTGGCAGTAATATCAGTGACAAACTCGACTTTACTCTTTCGTATGGTGCTGCCTATAACCTTGCCCGCAACAATGTGTCCTCGATATCGAATAATACCTATTTGAATCAAACAGCAAGTTTCAAGCTCGATTGGATCTTCTGGAAAGGACTTACTTTCCAAAACAACATGTCCTATCAAAACTACCGCAGTTTTGCTAATAGCCTTTCAAGTGGTTTTACTCAAAACTACTTTCTTTGGACTGCCAGTGTAGGTAAAAAAATAATGAAGGGCAACAGAGGCGAAATCAAATTACAGGCTTATGACATCCTGCGCCAAAACAAATCATTGACTCGCAATGTTTATGACAACTATTACGAAGATGCAGTTTCGAATGTACTTAAACCATTTGTAATGGTAAGCTTCACTTACGACTTGCGTAATTTCAGCGGACAAAAATACCAACAGCAACAACAGAATCAGAATCGTCAGCGTCAGCAGATGTGGCAAAACGGCGGAATGCCTGGTGGTGGAATGCCTCCTGCCGGCAGTATGCCTCCCGGAGGCGGTATGCCGGGTGGAATGCCAATGATGTAATCCTAAAATTTATCCTCAAGGCTGTAAGTAAAATCTGATTACTTACAGCCTTTTTCTTTTATTCGCATTTCAGGAGGCAGCGGCTTTTCTTAACTTTGCACAAAAATCAACACGAATAAAATGAAAATTTGTGCCGCCCAGACATGCGCCGTCAAAGGTGATATTGAAAAGAACATTGTCAAACATCTGCAATTTATTGAACTTACCATTGCAAATCAATGCGATTTGATACTTTTTCCGGAACTATCCCTCACCGGCTATGAACCAACGCTAGCCAATGAACTTGCAACGACCAGCAAGGATGATCGGCTCAACTGTTTCCAACAACTAAGCGACCGACACAAAATCATTATCTGTGTTGGGTTGCCAACCAAAATAGAGGCAAAACTTTTCATCAGCATGATTATTTTCCAACCAGATAAAGAGCCCATCACGTATTCAAAACAACACCTCTACCCTACAGAAACAGACTATTTCTCCCCGGGAATTACGCCTGTTTATCTTCAGGTTGAAGAAACAGTTGTTGCACCGGCTATTTGTTATGAGCTTTCCATCCCAGCGCATTCAGCAGCTGCGCATCAAAACAAAGCTTCCATTTATTTAGCCAGCGTCTTGAATTCCGTTGCGGGAGTTGATGCGGACTTGCAAAAGCTTTCGGGAATTGCCCGCAAATACCATATGATTACATTTATGGCAAACTATGTTAGCGAATCGGGAGGATATAATTGTGCCGGTAAAACTTCGGTCTGGCATTCGGATGGCTCACTGGCAGCTCAATTAGATAGCACAAACGAAGGAATTTTAATCTACGACACAATAACCAAAGAAAGTGTTTGTAAATACATCTGATTATAAATATGCGCATTTACCTTTTTATCCTGATTTTAATCGGTTATTCTCTTTCTGCTCAAGCCCAGAATGACTATTCTTCGGTTGACAAAATTGCTCTTCAGCTAGCAGAAGCCGACAGTCACAAAACCGATGACATTGCCCGCTATATCAACACTCATTTCAATACACCGGACGACAAAGCCTGGGCTATTTTCTGCTGGATCACCCACAACATTGCCTATGATGTGGAAAATATGTACAAAGCCAATCTTTACCAAAACACAAATGAAATTGTAGAGCGGACATTGAACACTCGAAAGGGAATTTGCATGTCTTACACTGAACTATTCAATGCCATTGCCGCAAAAACGGGATTAAAAGCGTTTGCTGTACAAGGATATACAAAGCAAAACAATAAAGTGGATATATTGCCACATGCGTGGAATGCCGTTCTGATCGGATCGGAATGGTATCTGATCGATGCAACCTGGGGTGCCGGATATATACAAAACGGGAAATTTGTCCGCCATATCGAAAACGGCAATTTCAAAGCAAATCCTCATCAATTAATCAATACGCATATTCCATTCGATCCTCTGTGGCAAATGCTGGATTATACCGTTACCAATCAGGATTTCTATGATGGCAAAACAGGACCTGCCAACAAAAAGACCTTCAACTATAAAGATTCGCTGTCGGAATATCAAACTTTACCGGAGAGTAAACAACTCAGCGATGCCGCCCGGCGAGTGGAAGCCAACGGCGTAAAAAACGCTATGATTTACGAACACCTGCAACACCTTCACCAGCAGTTGGAATATTTGCATAATTACAAAATGACCGATCTTTTCAATAAGGCCGTTGCTCATTACAATAACGGTATTGCCCTGCTGAATCAGTTTATCAATTACCGGAATAACCAATTTAATCCTAAAAAAGAAGAGAAAGAAATCCGGCAAATGGTGGAAAGTGTTAGCATAGAGCTTTCGGCATCACAAAGTCAGTTGAATGAAATTCAAAAGCCGGATGCACAAACAGCGGCATCCTTAGCTCAGTTAAACAAATCGTTGGAGCAGGCTACCGCCGGAATGAACGAACAAAAAGCCTTTGTCGATAAATATTTCAAAACAGGTAAACTGTTCCGCAAAACATTGTTTTACAAATACACTTTGATGGGTATACCCGTTCGTTGACGTTCAGGCTACTGTTTACCGAAATAATCGCGCGTTACCATCAAATCAGAAACATTCCAGGCCGATTTGATATGCTCACGGATGTTAGGAGCTGCCGACTGTGCCGCGCCAAACTCATGCATACGGGCATTGACGGCAAAAGGAGTTTTTTCGGATGCAAAAATACTCGTTCCCAAACCATGCCACTGGTATTTTTGCAAGCCGAGAATGGAAATTAAAGAAGGATAAATATCGATTTGTCCCATAACCGGAGCGTAAGTTTGTTGCCGGTTTCCATTCACTACGATAAACGGTGTAAGTGCAGTCTCTACATTCCAGCGTTTGGCATATACCCGCCATTGTGCCGGCTGCCGTTTGTTACAATCATGATCGCCGGTAATAACCAACACCGTATTGGCAAGCAGTCCGCCACTGCGTAATCCCTGGACAAACCGGCCAATACATTGATCCACGTAATGAATAGCATTCAGGTAAGCGGCCATATCAGCAGGACAATCGGCCGGTACTTTCAGATAAATGCGGTCGTTCGGCAATTTATAGGGATCGTGCGAACTTAGCGTAATCATCTGCGCCATAAAAGGCTGTTTAAACGCCTTCAGCTTTTCAACCGACTGAGCCAAAAAGGTACTATCGGTAAGTCCCATCTCGTAATATTCGTCGCAATTATATTGATCGACAGCAATCAGATCATCGTACCCCAATTGCTTTGTCAAAACGCCCTGATTCCAAAAAGAGGCATTACCTCCCAGCATTGTATGGGTATTATAACCTTTTTCTTTCAACGCTTTTGCCAATGTAAAATAGGTATTGCGGGCATACCGAAAACAAGCAGCTCCGGTATGAGGCGGAAGCATTCCGGCATTGAATATCAGCTGAGCGTCGCTGGAATGTCCACCGTTTACCTGAGGCACCACATGAGGAGCATACAGGCACGATTCGTCTTTCAACAACCGATTAAGATTGGGTGTAATTTCAGTTCCATTAAGCGAATTCCCAATGGGGAAAGATTCAAGCGACTCAACAATCAGGAAGATTACATTTTTGCTTCCGACTTCGTGAACCGTCACCGGACTCATATCCTTCTTATTATCCTTCAACCATTTTTCCACAATTCGTTTCTCCGCCGCTGTCATTTGTGCTTGTTCGTGCAGGAGACTTTTAGCCTGATAAACCCAACAATGAAAAAAGCCATAGGTAGAAGCGCCTTCCACTAAATCGTATCGAAACTCATTCTCTTCCGACAGCAAATTACTTACCTGATTCCTATCCTTAAAAAGGTTATAACCAATAGTAATTACAATTGCAGCCAGGACAACCGAGCCACTTATTGCCCTCAGACGAATCGACTCCGGGATGATTGTTTTGCGAAAGAAGAACAGATAGCTCAATAACAGCAAAACAGATGGAATCGGGAAAAACCAGTCGACTTTTCTGAAGGAACCGAGAATACTGTCGCCCAAGCCATTCAGGTTATTCACCATAGTAAATGAGTCGAAAGGCAACAAAGTAAAATAGGTACGGTAATATAACAAGTTACTAATGCAGTAAAAGTTGAGCAGAAAAAGCACAACCAATAGAATCTCCTTATGCCTGCGCATTAAAAAATAAGGCAAGGCTAGGATTAACGCCGATGTAATATGAAGGAAGACCGACGAAGGAATATCCGTACTAATCGGTTGTTCTACAATATCCAGAAACAACCAGAAATTGTAATAAAAAGCAGTTGTGAACAAGAGAAAAAACAGAAGATTGTAGCGATATGGCAACAAGTTCTGTAAAAGAAATTTACACCGAAGGAAGAAGGTTCTCATCTGATAGTTTGGGCCCTGATTTTGGCGCGACAAAGATAGATACATTTTCGCTTCTTCAATACGAAAATTGGTTAAAAATAAATGCACAAAAAAGCTGTTGCACAGGATAGTACAACAGCTTTATATATTGCGATACGAAGACTATTCCAGCACTTCGTTATCGTGCATTTTACGCATAAAAGTCACGAAATCGTTTCTCTGATCAGAATCCATCCATTCAAGCCCACTGCGAGGGTGTTCGTTCAATGCACCGGTAATCAGGTAAGGAATGTGATAGCCCCAATCGATACTCTTTTGCATGGGGTGAATATGATCCTGAATAGCCTGCAACAGAGGCAACAAACGGTATTTCGGATTCTTGAGAAAAGCAATTAGAATTTCGATCGGACAGTTACCTGCTCCACGACCTAACCCCATCAGTGTCGCATCCAGCATGGTACAGCCCTCTTTCAAAGCTGTAATGGTATTCGACATAGCCAACTGCATATTGTTGTGTGCATGAATACCAATCTCTTTCCCGGGCAAAGCATTAATATATTTGCGTACCAGATGCTCTACCGAATCCACGAACATACTGCCAAAACTATCGACGGCGTAAAATACGGGAACGCGTGATTTGGCAATATCTTTCAACGCCTCGTCGAGATCGATTTCATTCACCTTCGACACAGCCATCAGGTTGATACAGGTTTCGTAACCCTTATCCATACAATGATGTGCCAGTTCAACCGCTTTATCCACCTGATGAACATAACAGGCAACACGAATCATATCGAGAACGCTTTCCGATGCCGGTGGAATGTCCGACAACTCAATACGACCGATATCGGCCATGGCCGAAAGTTTCAGGTTGGTCTCGTTTTTGCCGACAATGCGCTCCAGGTCTTTCTGATGACAGAATTTCCAGGGACCCATTACATTGCGATCAAAAGCCTTTTCACTACTCAGGTAACCGATTTCCATATAATCAATTCCGGCTTCCACGCAGGCATTGTAGACTCCGCGTACAAAGTCATCGCTAAACTGCCACTTGTTCATCAGACCTCCGTCTCGCACAGTACAGTCCATTACTTTAACGTTCTTCAAGTACATCGTTTTTAATATCTGTTATTTTAGTTTGTCTTTAATATCTTATTTCAGCAATTTCATCTCTTCTTTGATGAAATATTCAATAAGTATGGCATATATCTGCTCAAAAGCCTCTTTATCAAGTCCCAACTCCTGAGCCCATTCACCACGAACGCGGATCACTTCGTTTTTGCGATCTTCGGCAACTACACTGACTGCATCCGTTTTAAATTTCACAATTTCCTTGACGTACTGAAACCGTTGCGAGAAGAGAGTTATAATCTCTCTGTCAATCGCATCAATTTGAGAACGGATATCTTCTTTACTGGCACATTCAGACGGTAATTTTGATAACTTCATCGAGTATTCTATTGAATATTTCTAATTTTACTCCGCATTATCAGCTCCCGGCGAATAACAAACGAAATATTATTCATAAAGTCAAGCCCTATCGCGAAATTGTTACAAAGATAATAGAATTTCGCCATTCAGGTATAATTTGTCAATTATTTAATCGATTATTCTTACAATTAATAAGCATTACGACAAAAAACGCTTGAAATAAAATTCATCACAACTTGCATGTATTTTGAACATGAATCCATTCAAATCTTCCTAAATTTGCAAACCAACAAACCGGATTAAACATGAAAACACTACTCTGCTTTTTAATTTGTCTATCAACTTCTACAATTCAAGCATTTGGAATCTCTCCCTACGCTCCCGATTTTTCAAAGCCGAAACCACTTGCTGGCATGAAACTGGTTTTCAACGAAGAGTTTAATAAAAACGGCAAACCCGACTCCTGTATATGGTCATATGAAAACGGATTCAAACGCAACCAGGAACTACAATGGTATCAGAGCGATAATGCTTACTGCAGAAATGGATGTCTGATCATCGAAGGTCGCAAAGAAAGCCGCCCTAATCCGATCTATAAAGAAGGCAGCTCCGACTGGAGAACCAGCCGCAAAGAAATTCAATACACCTCAGCAAGCATTCAAACTGCCGGAAAGAAAAGCTGGCTTTTCGGACGCTTCGAGATACGTGCCCGAATCGATACCGCAACCGGATCGTGGCCGGCCATCTGGACTCTTGGCTCCGGTCGTGAATGGCCTTCGTGCGGAGAAATCGACCTGATGGAATTTTATCGACCGCAAGGAATTCCGACCATTTTAGCCAACGTTGCCTGGGGCACTGACGTCCGCTACAAAGCAAAATGGAATTCGGTCAGAAAAGCCATTGCCCCGTTCATTACTAAAGACAAAAACTGGCCCTGCAAGTTTCACGTATGGCGTATGGACTGGACCAAAGAGTACATAAAGCTCTATATTGACGACATTCTCCTCAACACCACATTGTTAAGCGAAACCATCAACCCGGACGGCAGTAATCCGTTCCTTCAACCACAATATCTGTTGCTCAATCTGGCTCTTGGAAGCAATGGCAGAGACCCGGCAAACAGCATCTTCCCCATTAAATACGAAGTGGATTATGTAAGAATTTACCAACAGGCACAATAAATTTTCTTTCCATAATTTGAACATTTTTTACATTCAGATTGTATCTTCGTTGCATCGGAACATCAACCATAAATGATTAATCACCATGCAAGTAGAACAAGTCCTCAACGATCTGAAGCAACGGTTTCCAAACGAACCCGAGTATCATCAAGCTGTAGAAGAGGTACTACTTTCAATCGAAGATGTGTATAATGCCCATCCCGAATTTGAAGCTCAAAACATCATCGAACGCATATGCATACCGGATCGCATCTTTACTTTCCGTGTAAGCTGGGTCGACGACAAAGGCAAGGTACGTACCAACATGGCTTATCGTGTTCAACACAACAATGCCATCGGACCCTACAAAGGAGGAATGCGTTTTCACGCCTCCGTTACTCTCTCTATTCTTAAGTTCCTTGCTTTTGAACAAACCTTCAAAAATGCACTCACCACGCTACCTATGGGCGGTGCCAAAGGTGGATCGGATTTCAGCACTGAGGGCAAATCGGATGGAGAAATCATGCGTTTCTGTCAGGCATTCATGACCGAATTGTGGCGTCACATCGGCCCCGAAACTGATGTACCGGCCGGTGACATCGGAGTCGGTGCACGTGAAGTGGCCTACATGTATGGCATGTACAAAAAGCTGGCCCGCGAAAATACCGGAACCTTTACCGGCAAAGGACTCGAATTCGGGGGATCGCTGATTCGACCTGAAGCAACCGGTTACGGCAACATCTATTTTTTGATGAACATGTTGAAACGCAAAGGGATTACCGATCTAAGCGGTCAAACCATCGCCATTTCGGGATCTGGTAATGTGGCAACCTATACTGCACAAAAAGCTTTAGAGTTGGGAGGAAAAGTCGTGACAATGTCGGACAGCAACGGTTATATATATGATCCGGACGGTATCAACAAGCAAAAGTTAGATTACATATTCGATTTGAAGAATATCCGACGGGGACGCATCCACGAATATGCCGACACATACGGTTGCAAATATGTTGCCGATGATACGCCATGGAAAGAAAAATGCACCATCGCCCTACCCTCTGCCACACAGAATGAAATCACCGAAGAAGACGCAATTGCATTGGTAAACAATGGCTGTATTGCCGTATCCGAAGGTGCCAATATGCCAAGTACTCCCGAAGCTATCGAGGTTTTCCTGAAAAACAAAATTATGTTCGCCCCGGGCAAAGCAGCCAATGCCGGTGGTGTTTCCGTTTCGGGACTGGAAATGAGTCAGAATTCCATGAAGCTCAGCTGGCCGAAAGAAGAAGTAGACCAACGCTTACAACACATTATGGCCAGTATTCATGATGCCTGTGTAAAATATGGCACCGAATCCGATGGTTATGTGAATTACCAGAAAGGAGCCAATATTGCCGGTTTCATGAAAGTAGCAAGAGCTATGATGGCACAGGGAATCCTTTGAGAATAATGAATAATAAATGGTTAACGGTTAATAGAACCGCCCGGAGAAATTCGGGCGGTTTTCGTTTGTTTTTTGTAGAGCCGCATTGCATGCGGCTAATAATTCGTAGGGTCATCCTGTAGAGCCACATTGCATGTGGCTCACATTATTCGCTGGTTTGGTCTGTTTTTTGAGCCGCATGCAATGCGGCTCTACAGGAGTAATTAAACATTTTGAATACCAATCAAATGCCATTTTGTTCTCCAGCCATTGGGGTTATTCTATATTTTGATAAAATGTATCAAATTCCCAATTTTCGACATTGGTGGCAATGTAATAGGCAATACGTGCATGTTCAAAATCGTCACGAATAATATGATCGTGGAAACGGGTTTGCCAGCCAAACAACGGTTCAATCTCACGTGCTCGACTTGTAACTACTCCCTTAAACCCACGAATAATAGCAGAAAGACTTTTCGATTGCGAGCCAAAACCATTGGAACGCCTGGATATGCCGGAAACTGGAGCAGCAATGCTATCCATAGCATCTTTAGAACGAACATTGTATTTATTTTCTCCAATAATGACAATGGCGTGAAAGTGGTTGGGCATGATAACATATTCGTCCATTATCAGGTTCATATCGGCGCGTACATTAAAGCTTCGCTTCCATTCTTCATCCACAATCTGGCCTATTGCCGATAATGTCATTTTTCGGTTTGCTATATCTCCCAAAAACTGATTCCTATTTTGGGTACAAATGGTTATGAAATACGCAGCCTCATGCTTATAATTCCACCAACCGGCACGAGCCGTCGGAATCCGATATCTTCCCTGATATTTTTCAGCCATAAATAATTGTTTTGTTTATTCATTTTCCGTAGAGCCGCATTGCATGCGGCTTATATAGTTTGCTGGTTGTGTTTGTTTTTTTAGCCGCATACAATGCGGCTCTACTGTAATGTTTGGGTATTCTGTTTTTTAGCCACATACAATGTGGCTCTACTACTGCGATAACAAATTACAGATTATGAATTATTCGCTAAATATAAAATCTTCCAAAAACAAATCTCAAATGTAAATCTTAATTTTTCAACTAACAACAACTCTATTTTTATAAATTGCATCAATAGCTCTATTGAAACATTAAATAACATTTTTATTGCAAAGAGATGACTAGGCACGTATATTTGCAACCAAAAAACAACATACTACAAAAAACATAAACCTTATATCAATGAGAATATACTCCATACTAATTTTCTTATCGTTACTGGTTATCTCTCCTTTACGAGCTCAGCAACAAACACATGCCATCCGGGGCAATGTATTGGACAAAACCACTCGCGAAACGCTGCCTTTTATCAACGTAGTGATTTGGGAAACTACCAAAGGCGCCACTACAGACAGCGCAGGCAATTACGCCATTGGAGGTGTAAAGAGTGGCACTTACCGTCTTCAAGCTTCTGCCGTAGGTTACAAAACTTTTATATCGCCCGAATTTTCTGTGATCAATAAAGATGTGGAGTTCAACATAGAACTGGAAGAGAATACTGAAACGCTAAAGGAGGTCAAAGTGGTTGCTGGCCCGTACCGTAAACCCGCCGAAAGTCCGGTTTCACTCCGGGTGATCGGTTTCGCCGAAATTGAAAAAAGTGCGGGAGCCAATCGGGATATTTCACGCGTGATTCAATCGTTTCCGGGGGTATCGTCCTCTCCGGCATCCTACCGCAACGATTTGATCGTACGCGGCGGTGGTCCGTCGGAAAACAAATATTACATCGATGGAGTGGAGATTCCCAACATCAACCATTTCTCGACACAAGGAGCTTCGGGTGGTCCCATCGGCATCATCAATGCTGAACTGATACGCGAAACGGACTTTTATTCAGGTGCTTTCCCCGCCAGCAAAGGTAATGCGCTCAGCTCTATTCTCGATTTTCGGCTGAAGGATGGCAACAATACCACCCGAAATTACAATATTGCTCTCGGTTCGTCCGAAGCTGCTTTCACTACTGACGGCTATATAGGAAAAAAGACGACCTATCTCTTTTCTGCCCGTCAATCGTACCTGCAATTTCTTTTCAAAGCATTGAAGCTCCCGTTTTTACCGGCTTATACCGACAGTCAGTTCAAAGTCAAGATCAAATTCGATAAAAAGAACGAACTGACTCTCCTCGGCCTGGGTGCTATCGACAACATGTCATTGAACACCGATACCGCCGGACAAACGGAAGGCAATAAATATATTCTGACCACCATTCCGGTGATACGCCAAACGACCTACACGCTGGGAGGCGTATGGAAACATTTTGCAGGCAATTCAGTACAGAGTTATGTACTGAGCATCAACAATCTCGACAACAAACAACACAAATACCGCAACAACGACGATAGTTCGGAAGCCAATAAAATACTCGATTACTCCTCGTTTGAACGCGAAATCAAGTTACGCTTCGAGAATAGCAGCCAACTGAACCATTTCCGGCTCATTACCGGTGCAAATACTGAACTGGCTCGCTATTTCAATGATACACGCCAAACCATTTTTGTAAATGGCATCTCCGTCAACCAGACTTACAACACCGACATATCGTTCTTCAAATGGGGAGCATTCTCTTCGCTAAGCTATGATAGTGGAGACGGACGGCTGCTTGCATCGGCAGGAGTACGCACCGATGCCAATACGTATGCGACATCCATGTCCAATCCGCTGCGCCAACTCTCGCCGCGCTTATCGTTTGCCTATCGTCTCACCGATAGCTGGTACATCAACGGAAATATCGGGCGTTACTATGAACTCCCTCCTTATACGACGCTTGGATATAAAGACACCTACGCAGTATGGGTCAACAAAAACAACTACGGAGTATTGGTTAACAAAAACAACAACATTCGTTACCAACGTTCCGATCAGGCTGTTATTGGCCTTGAACAACGTCCGACCAATTACATACGGCTCACGATGGAAGGATTCTACAAACGATACAGCAATGGACTCATCTCCGTTTCTGACGGCATTCCACTCTCATCCAAAGGAAATGACTACACGCTGTTTGGTAGCGAGGAGGTAACATCCACGGCAAAAGGGAGAGCCTACGGCATGGAGCTACTTGCCCGTTGGTTCGGTCATAAAAATCTCAACTTTATTGCTTCGTATACGTTTGTGCGCAGCGAGTTTTTGCAACCATCCACAGACAAGTATATTCCCACGTCATGGGACAACCGGCACCTATTTACCTTTACCGGAGGATATAAACTACCCCGCAACTGGGATATCGGCACCAAACTACGCGTGGTAGGTGGCGCGCCGTACACACCTTATGACGCGTCGAAATCATCGCTGAAGGCTGCCTGGGATGCGCAGAACCGTCCCTACTACGACTATTCCAGATTCAACACCGAACGCAACGCAACTTTTTGCCAACTGGACATTCGAATCGACAAAACATATTATTTCAGAGGCTGGATGCTTGGCTTCTATTTGGATATACAGAATGCAACAAACAGTAAAAACAGACAGGCTCCGGTATTGAATAGTACCGGAATAACAGATCCTTCGGACAACACCCGTTACCTGATGAGAACCATCAATATCGAAAATGGATCGATGGTGCCTTCCATCGGCATCATGATGCAATTTTGAAAATAAAATGCTCTGTGAATATAAAACCCACAGAGCATTTTGGTTACACTTCTATATTGCCTTCGCCGGTGCTCCCACAAATTCAGTATCGGCTGGCAAAGTTTCGCTCTTCATCAAAACAGACAAAGGATGCAGCACGGAATGTGTTTCCATCTTAGAATCGTAAAGTACTACCGACATACCTCCCACACTACATTTATCCGCAATATCCACATACGACATTTTCATCACGCGGTCTTCAAACAGGTGCGTTTGTAATGTACAGTTATCGTTTACCGTCACATCGTCGCCCATACGAACAAGATCAAATTCTGTAATCTGGGTCGTAAACATGCAAGCCCGTTTGCCGATCTTACAACCCAACAAACGCAATGGATATTTGATAAACGGTGTTCCCGTAAGCAAATTGAGAAAGAAAAGCACAAGAAAGTTCTCATAAACGCCCGTTATCAGCTCGCTTCTCCACACATAGTTACTCCATAGCGGTTTTCGGGCCGGTTTGTACTTTCCGATAACAATCCACTTCAAAAGAGCTGTAACCAGCGTTCCAAGAATAGCGGCACCAAGATAGAGAAACGGGAAAACCAGGAACAGCTCCCACAAAGACTTCTCTACCTGAAGATAAGAGACAACGTTGGTAATCAGAGCCGCGCAGGTAATAAACAGAGTTGAAGGTAAAACGACACGAAAAAACTCGATAATATAGCGTTGTACAAAAAGCTTTCGTGTCGGTTTATAGGTACGTTCAGCAGAAAATTCATGATTGATATCGCGTTTAGGCAGAAAGACAGCCGGTGAACCAAACCAAGATGTGCCATCTTTTGCAGGAAGATTTTCGGCATCCATTTTCGAGAGGACACCTACCAATACGTCGTCTCCGAGTCGTGTACCCGGGCTCACTACCGCGCTGTTACCAACAAATGTTCTATTGCCAATACGTGCCTTAGCAATGGTGATATAGCCGTTCCGCACATGCGAAGCTCCCACCGAAACCGAATCAGCCAGAAAACATTCGTTTCCGGTTTCGAGCAGGTCGGGAGAAATGAATTCGACAGTCGATATTTCTACCCGTTTTCCCATCTTTACACCCAGCATTTTGAACCAGATTTGCAAATAAAGCGTAGTGTACAACGTTCCGATAACTTGCAGACTCAGCTTCATCAGCTGATCGAAAAACCATTTCTTATAATAGAAAAAGCTGTTGACGGGATATTTTCCTTCTTTGATATTTCCCAGCATTGACCATTTCAGAAAGACTATGATTAACGTCAGCAACACAACGAATGAGAAACCCACGCCAATAGTGGTCCAAAGAAAATGGTAATGTTCTGAAATATAGTCCAGATGAGTAATCAGCATCAAACCGGGAAAATATGCCAGCATGGTAATCAACGGAATGATAAAAATGCTGACAAAAAAGAGGAATGAATTGCGAACAGACCACAATTTTCGGGAAGTCTGTGCTTTATTTTCGGATATTTTCCCGGCAGGCGAGCCTCCCCAATGTTCATTGGCCGGAATAACGGCCTCTTCCGGAACTAAAGTCAGGTCCTCGATGGAAGAGTTGGCTTCCATTCTGGTGTCGGGAGCGAGACAACAACGCGTTCCCACAAAGCAATCTTTCTCAACCGTTATTTTGCCGATAATTAGATAACCGTCAACAATAGTGTATCCCCGCAAGTGAGTATCGGTACAAATGCTCACATTATCGCCCACTGCGAGCAGGTCGAAAACCGAAATGGCCGAAGTATTGATATATACATTCTTGCCGATTCTCGCACCCAACATTCGTAGAAAAGCATTCATGATAGACGTTCCGGTAAAATAGGTAACCGGACAAATATTGATAACCTTATCGACTATCCAGAAACGAAAGTAGTAGCTACTCCACATTTTGTATTTTCCCGGCTTTATTTTTCCAATCACTGCCCATTTGAATGCAATGGCAAAACAAGACAAGATCGGCAATAGAGCAAAATACATCCATAGCATCGTAACCAGCGAATCAAAAACTCCATTATCTGCCTGATAATAATAAGAATACACAAAGAATGGGCCTAACCATTCAATTCCAAACAAAAGCAGCAGAAAAAACATAGCTACGCCCTGAAAAAAGACACATGTGTAGTACTTCCATTGGGGAGGCGTATAAATTTCACGCTCTTTTTTATGCTTGTCCTCTTTGGGTCTTTTTGTTTCGAGCTCCGAGGCAAGATCTGCCAACACCGGATGTTTGTATATATCTACCACCGACATAGTTTCAAAAACCGGATTCAACCTCATCTCCGACACGATTAAAGCCGCCAGCAAAGAATGTCCGCCCAGGTCATTGAAAAAATGGTCATCCATCGAAATATCGTCCCGACCGAAGTTTTTGGCCATTACTTCCACCATGGCCTTCTCAAGTTCTGAAACAGGTTCTTTTATCTCTCTTTCGGATGAAAAGGTTAGCGGTGTTTGGGGTAATGGCAAACGTTTCCGATCTATTTTCTGGCTGGATGTCATCGGTAGTTCCGGCACAACATCAAGTGTAGCCGGTATCATGTAATAAGGCAATTTGACACGCAGCAATTTGGCAATCGTTTCCCGGTCGGGTTCTTCATTATTTTGCATCACTGTGTAAGCTGCCAATTGCTGTGTATCGCTATTGAGCGCCACGGCAGCAGCCTGCACTCCGTTGAATTTGACCAGCAAACCTTCGATTTCTGTAAGTTCTACCCTGAATCCTCGCACTTTCACCTGTGCATCAGCTCTGCCCAGAAAGATGATATTGCCATCATCTGCATATTTGGCAAGATCTCCCGTCCTGTAATATCGTTTATTTTCATCATCAAAACGATCCGTTTCAATAAATTTCATTTTTGTCAGGTCATCACGATGAAGATAGCCACGGGCAACACTCTCCCCTCCGATGATAATTTCTCCTTCGGCTCCGGGGCCAACCGGTTGCAGGTTTTCATCCACGATATGTACCGAATAACGCGGCAGTTGTTTCCCGATAGTAACCGGCACATCCGGTTGAAGAACAGAATAAGTCGCTATGACAGCTGCCTCTGTAGGACCGTAAGTATTGTAAACTGTACGACCTTTTCTGCACCAGCGGTGAGCAATATCCGGAGAACACACCTCACCTCCGAAGATCAAGGTTTTCAGAGATGGAATATCTTCTTTTACCATCGACAACAAAGTAGGTGCACACGATAGGAAGGTAATTCCAAGGTTATTCACAACAGAGGCGAACCGATCGCCCGAACGCATAATATCAAAAGTTCCCACCACCAATGTTGCCCCCGAAGCGAATGCCATCCAAATTTCTTCCACTGATGCATCGAAAGCAACGGAAAAACCCTGTAGAATCCGTTGATTATCGTCAACATCATAGATTTGTTTGGCTGCTTTGATGTAATTAGCAACGTTCCTGTGTTCCAACAAAACGCCTTTGGGTTCTCCACTACTGCCTGAAGTGTAAATGATATAACACAAGTCTTTACCGTTTCTATTCTCCACGATCGGTTTTTGTATTGAGAATGACGTCAGCTTATCAGCGTCGCCATCAAACCGGAAAATCGTTGTTGATTCAGGTTGAGACTCAATTTGACGAAGAAATTGTTCAGAAGAAATCAGCACTTTGGCTTCAGAATCTTTCAGTATAAAATTAACCCGGGCAACCGGAAGTTCAGGATCAAGAGGGATGTAAGCCCCACCGGCTTTTAATACGGCCAACATTGCAATGTATACTTCCGGGCAACGGGGCAGCCAAATCGCCACTTTCTCTTCCGGTTGTACCCCTTGTTGTTGCAGCCAACCTGCCAGTTGATTTGACATCTCATCAACCTCTTTGTAGGTAAATGATTGTTGCGAATACTCTATTGCTATATTTTCCGGATATTTTGCAGCAGATATTTCAAAAATCGAATCCACAAAAACAGTTTCTTCATCCATCATCGTATCTTTTATGTGACTTTACATTTCCTGAACCAAAAACAGCCTTAATTTTCTATCTTTGACACTATAAAAACAGAGCCCTTAAATTACTAAAAGTTTTAATCCCAACGACTCATTTGTATAAAATTTTAAAGACAAGACGAATTTATATTTATCCTTAAAGCGATGAATGATTTGCGCATCAAAATACACAAGCCGGAAACACAAACGGGTGGTATGGTTATCTACCGTATGAGCCGCGATCAACGGGTAGGCGATAACTGGGCAATGCTGTTTGCACGCCAGCTGGCGGAGTCGACAGGAAGGAGTTTAGCCGTAGTATTTACACTCATACCCTCCTACCCCGGAGCCAACCTGCGCCATTTCGACTTTATGTTGCGCGGACTCGAAACCGTAGAACAAAAGCTGCACGCACTCAACATCCCGTTTTGCGTGCTTCTCAACAACGATGTTTCTGTTGCACTGAAATCTTTTATAAGACAAAATAACGTTACGGCGGTTGTCTCAGACTTCGATCCATTGCGACACAAACAGAAGTGGATCGCAGACATCAACAATATCAAAGGAGTGGCGCACTACGAGGTAGATGCCCACAATATAGTCCCTTACTGGAAAGCCTCACCCAAAGCCGAATTCGGAGCTTATACGCTACGGCCAAAGATCAAACGGCTTTTACCCGAATTTCTGACCGGATTTCCGGAACTGAAGCCTCAACAGAATATCCCTGTAATAACCGGGAATTATCCATCAGTTCGGGAAGCGTATACGTTAGCTACCTTCGATTCGTCGGTACCAGTTATTAAAAATATTGTTCCGGGGGAGGAAGCTGCGCTGAATGCTCTGCGTGATTTTATTTCACGCAAACTGGAGGGTTATGCCGTAAACCGCAACAATCCCTGCATCGATGGACAATCAGATCTGTCGCCTTATCTGCATTTCGGGCAACTGTCAGCTCAACGGGTAGCATGGGAAGTCTCTCTTCTACCCGATTCGCCCGATAAGGAAGCCCTGCTCGAAGAGTTGATCGTGCGCCGCGAACTGGCCGATAACTTTTGCTTCTACAATCCACATTACGATTCGCCCGAAGGTTTTCCCGAATGGGCACGAAAAGACATTGACCTTCACAGGAAAGACGAACGGGAATATTTATACACCCAGAATGAATTGGAAGCTGCAACAACGCACGATCCGCTCTGGAATGCCGCACAAACGGAGATGGTTCGTACCGGCAAAATGCACGGTTACATGCGGATGTACTGGGCAAAGAAGATTCTGGAGTGGACACCGTCGGTTGAAACAGCCATGGAGTATGCCACCTGGCTCAACGACAAATATTCACTCGACGGCCGCGACCCCAACGGATATGCCGGCATTGCATGGAGCATAGGCGGGGTGCACGACCGTGCCTGGTTCTCGCGTCCGGTCTTCGGCAAAATACGCTACATGAGTTATTCGGGTTGCAAAAGCAAGTTCGACATACAAAAATACATTCTGAAATGTATGTCACTTCCACTTTAACCTTATTCGTATCCATATGTTTTACAAAGGCATATTTAAAGAGTTAAAATCAAACTCTAAAGAACATTTTTTACAAATCACCTGTACATTTGAATAGGGAAAAGAGACTGCAGAAGAGCAGTTAAAAAAATACGGGTCCCACCTGATTTCGGGTCGCTTAATGAGATTAATTTGGGTTCTATTGTGGCTCACCCTGTAAAAATGAATCCTATGAAAGCGCAACTTTACCACTGGTCTCTTGCCAAGGGTATTTACAGCCTAAGCAAGGTTATTGTAATGACTGTCATGGTAAATATTTTGCTTATAGCATGTCAGTTGAATGAAACGCCAAACAAGCCAGTTGCCTCCGACAAGAGAATCTCTTCCTTTTGTCAGGCTATAATACCGGGATTGGTTACTATAGAAAAGACGGATGTTTTCTCGCAAGCTCAAGATCCGCCTGTTGATCCGCAGGAAAAAGCACGAAATGAAATCAACTCTTACCGCAAAGTCGTTGTAATAGTTTTTTTCAGCTTTGTACTATTATTCCTCTTTCGAGACTTTTTCATCTTCATTATCTGGGCGATTAGTAGTCACAACAGTAAATTACAAAAAAGTAACATGCTTGCCTTAGAAAATTTAGTAAGAAGCCATAAAAAAAGAGTTTTATTCAGGGCTCATCGGCGTAGGATTCACTCAAAATGGAATACTTTTAAGCTAACGTATTGGGGAAGAAATATTATTTGTATTTTATTCTCTATCATTGCCTGGATTGTGATGTTTGTACTCTTTCTGCACCAAGCACATCCTTACTCCGACCTCACCCCTTTATGGAAGGCTATAGCTTATGCCCCGATAGTTATTGCATTGGGTTACATCATCCAAAAAGTGATCAAGGGGGCAAATGACATTATGCACCATGCCAACAAAAGCAATTATGAGAAACATGCTTTAGGCCTGGATAACTAACTAAACAAAAGAGCGATAATTTTCATTTCTGAAAATCATCGCTCTTTTTAATATCCGGCACACAAACCGGTTATAGAAGCTTGATTTCAGACAGTAAGTTGTGAGATAAAATTACATGTAGGGGTTCTAATAATATGGGAGGTATTGCCTTTAGTGGAGAAAACATTAAAACGCTTCCATTCGGAGAAGGTACTTATTCGGTAATGCACTTTGCAATTTCTGCCGATGGACTGGTATGGGTATTCCATTGTAGTAAAGCTGAACATCAGACGAACCGTAGAACAGAATAAAAGTTCTATATCCTGAGAGACTTCATTTTTTCACTTTGATCCGTATTAGATCATTAAAAATCAGAGCTTAAGACTGAAAATTACAAAAAAACATTCTTGCAAGGAAATGGAGATTGTAAGATACGATTCTATTTATTGTGGATATCGTCCAACCTAAAATCAATCAGCATATACAAATAACAGGAAAACAGACGTATTACATCCGAATATGTAATCGTACGGAAAATACATTGACCGGTCCGCTGCGGTCTTTGTTATATCCGGGATTGAAAAGCAACTGATAAGCTGCAGTAAGATAAATCAGGTCTTTTTTCATTTCGGCCGAATAATAGAGTTCGGCCAATTGTTCAGGCGCGTAATTCAGGTTGCCGTCGCCCAATTCGAACCCATAACCGCCTGCTTGAAGAAAGTCGCGGTGATCTTTTGAGAGCCCCGAAATGACATACGCCAGTCCGATATTATCATTACTGCGCTTCCACCGTTGCCCTGTCAGTACAAATCCGCCGCTCAATGTGCGGTCAATTTCGGTAAATGCCCAGGTTTCATTATGTCCGTCGTTCCATCCGGCACGCAGAAAACAGCCCAAATCGCCGGTGATGTTTTGTTCGGCGTTGATGCCGAAACCATATTTGGTATGTCCGTAAACACGGGTTGAGGCGATGTCGGACGGGTTGACAAGACTCTGCCTGTAACTCCCCATATTGGCGGTGGAGAAATAACCCAATAGACGAATTGCTCCCTCCTGACCGGCTATCGTATGCTTATGCGTGTATTCTAGGCTGTGCGAAAGAGCTTTGCCTATATTCCAGTTCAGTTCTTCACCGTTGGGAGCTTTCGGAAGCAACGAAGCGGCATAACGCAATTCGTGCGTGGGAGAAACATATTCCAGTATAACACTTTCGGTATAGCCATGCGTATTGGCAGGATAGTCCCATGCCCCGTTGTCCATCAGCGACCATGCCATAAACTGCGAACGTGGATCGTGACTGAACTTATTTCCATCAAAAAAGTCAGCAATAGCAGATTTTCCGATAGTAATGGAAACATAACGTTCAGGAATCCATCCTCCAAGTTGATTTATATCACTGTTTTGATAACTTCTTTTGTCAGAGAGGGCAATGAGTTGTCTGACGTAAAGGCGGGCCAGCGATAGTTGAGGTGCGGGATTCCCAATGCGGTAAGTTTCACCATTCAATGCGTCAGCAACTCCCACGGCTCCGCTTAACCCCGATCCGCCACTCAATTCGGGATTGAAATAGAAAGAAGCACCATCCCATAAATGTAGTCCTAAAAAGAGCGTGGATGTAAGCGAAGTCTGAGCATCTTCACGGGTCGAAAGGCTGTTACTGCCGGAATATGCCGCATGAAAAGCCGGTTTCATTTGTCGAATCACTGTCGACTGAAAATGAACCGAGAAGCGTTCCGCTTTCAGCGAATCGGTCGTTTGTGCACTGACCATTATACTAAAAAACAAAAATCCCAAAGTAAGAATATTTCTGATCATAAGCGTTATTTATTGACAAAGGCACTCTATTCTGCATATAAAGATAGTCGCGTTTATCGTGATTATTAATTTGCTGCAAAATTATCCGGATTTTGACCATGAAACTATCCCTACAAAAGAGGATAATGGCTTGTTTCAGTAACCTTTTATGGTGAATTGGTATGCCGCAAAAAATAGTTTGCAAAGGTATGACTTTTTTGAATTGGGATAAAACAGTCTGATCCCCTTTAATAAAATCTTCAATTCAGAACAGAACCGTCATGAAGATTCAAGCTGATACACACAAAAGCCGACCCATAAACAGACTGGGTCGGCCTCCGTATTGATATACTTTAGTTGTTATTCAGCTTCGTCCTTCACATCGTCCCACAGTTTTTTATGATGGAACTTATCGATATTCCGGTATGCCAACGAAAAGATAAGCGGAAAAACAAGCAACGAAAAGAACATAGCGCACAGAATACCTCCGATCACCACACGAGCCAGCGGTTGAGCACTTTCGGATCCGATACCATGCGACAGCGCCGCCGGTAGTAACCCAATAGCAGCCATCAGCGCCGTCATCACCACAGGGCGGATCATTTGCCGGACTCCTTCGCGAACAGCGGGCTGAAGAATCTTTTTCTCCTTCTTCCGTTCATGGATATTCTCTTTGAAAGCGCTTATCAGCAACACCCCGCTTAGGATGCAGATACCGAAAAGCGCGATAAATCCGATGCCGGCCGAAATGCTGAAGCTGGTATGCGTGGCAAACAGCACCGCAATACCGCCCACAATGGCAAAAGGCACATTGAGGAACACCAGTCCGGCATCCTTCATATTGCCGAACATGATGAAAAGGAGCAGGAAAATGAGAATCAGGCTGACCGGAACCACCTGAGCAAGACGTTTGACGGCACGTTGCTGATTCTCAAAATCTCCCTGCCAAACCATGTCATATCCTTTTTTAAGATGCACGGCCCGACCTACCTTAGCACGGGCTTCCTGTACAGCGCTGCCCATATCGCGGTCGCGAACCGAGAATTTGACAGCAGAATAACGGCGGTTATCATCACGAAAGATAAGACATGGACCGGTTTTCATGGTAATAGAAGCAATCTCTTTGACAGGCACCTTCGACCCGCTTGACGTAGGAACCATCAGGTTACCGATATCATCCACAGAGGTGCGGTATTGCTCGGGGAAACGGATACGAATATCAAACTTCCGAATGCCTTCATACAGGGTTGAAGCCACCTTACCACCGATTGCCATCTCAATAACGGCATTGGCATCGGCTGTAGAAACCCCGTAGAATGCCATTTTTTGTTGATCGAGTTCGATGTCGAGCTCCGGTTGCCCGATGTTGCGAATAACGCCCAGATCGGAGATGCCTCGCACAGTTTTTAGAATGTTGCACACCTCTTTCGACTTATCTTCCATGTAGTTGAGCGAATCGCCGAAAATTTTGACACAAATAGAGCCTTTTACCCCCGAAACTGCCTCCTCTACGTTGTCAGTAATCGGCTGCGAAAAGTTGAAATCCACACCCGGGATCCCAGAAAGCTTGCGGTTCATCTCATCAATCAGTTCATCTTTGCTCATGCGTGGCTTCCACTCTTTTTCGGGATAAAGCTGAATGTCAAATTCATTATTATAAAATCCGGCCACATCAGTACCGTCATCAGGTCGCCCTGTTTGTGCCACAATACTTTGCACCTGCGGAAACGTCATTACAATGCTGCGTATCTGCTTCGATACTTCGATGGATTTGTCGAGTGAAACAGAATAGGGAAGCTGTGCCCGCAGCCAGATAGCGCCCTCATTCATTTCGGGAATGAATTCCGAACCCAGAAATTTGAACGATCCCAGTCCGACGACAATGATAATGGCAGCAGTAATCAGCGATATTTTTTTGTGACGATAGGTATAGTCGAAACCCGACATCAGTTTCCGGCTGATGTAATCGACGATTGGATTGTGCTTCTCCTTAACGTTCTTTTTCAGCAGCAATCTGATCATTACGGGCACCAGTGTCAAAGTGGTGATTAATGCTCCCAGCAAAGCGAATCCGAGCGTGTAAGCCAAGGGCGAAAACATCTTACCTTCCACCTTCTGAAAGGCAAAAATGGGAAGCAAGCCGGTAATGATAATCAGCTTGGAAAAGAAAATGGCTTTTGCCAGACGGATACTGTTGTTTTTAATAAGGCCGGTCTTAATCAGCTTATTGAAACGCTCCATCCCTATCTCTTTTGCCTGCCGGTCGAGTACCACAAAAAGCCCCTCGACCATTACCACCGCTCCATCGATGATGATACCGAAGTCGACGGCACCCAACGACAGCAGGTTGGCACTCATGCCCATCAGATTGAGACAGATAAAAGCAAACAACAATGCAAGCGGAATAATGATGGAAACAATGAGCGTGGTGCGCCAGTTGAACATGAAAAGCGATACCAGCAACGTAACCAGCAGGATACCTTCAATCAAATTGTGCAATACAGTGTTGGTCGCAAAGTTAATAAGCGTTTCGCGGTTGTAGAAAGGAATGATTTTAGTGTCGTGAGGCAACACGTGTTTATTTATCTCTTCCACCTTGTCCTTCACGGCGTTGATGACCTGTGTCGGGTTTTCTCCCTTGCGCATCACCACAATGGCTTCCACCACGTCATCCTCTTTACTTACCGTTCGTTTGCCCGACGCATCGGTGTGTGAATCGGCACGACTTACCAATCCCAGTCGCGGAAGATGAGATATTTCCACGTCGGCAACGTCTTTCACCAGCACGGGAATGCCGTTAATATTTTGCACAACAACATTTTTAATTTCGTTGATGTCGTTCAACAAGCCAATACCCCGTACTACATAAGCCTGATTATTTTTGGTGATGACATCACCACCAATATTGATATTACTCTTGCTGAGTGCCGAATAGAGATCAAGAG
This sequence comes from Paludibacter sp., assembly GCF_009712605.1. Taxonomy (GTDB): domain Bacteria; phylum Bacteroidota; class Bacteroidia; order Bacteroidales; family Paludibacteraceae; genus Microbacter. The sequence goes on from NZ_WASO01000009.1 coordinate 236,950, forward strand.
GCGTGATACCGAGCGTACTCAGTTTGCCGGGATCGACCTTGATCTCGTAGGTTTTCACCATGCCGCCGAAGCTTACCACATCGGCCACGCCGGGCACCGCACGAAGCTGTCGATCGACTACCCAGTCCTGCAGTGTTTTCAGCTCCCGAGGATCGCGGAAAGTGCTTTGCAATGTGTAACGAAATACCTCTCCGGTAGGTCCGGTGGGTGGCTGCACTGATGGCTGTACGCCTTCGGGCAGGTTAGCATTAGCCAGTAAATTGTTTACCTGCATACGGGCATCCTTGTCGGGTACACCGTCGTCGAAAACCAGTTTGATGTAGGAAAGCCCAAAAATACTGCTCGAACGCAGACTCACCTTTTTTTGAACCGGATTCATGGCAATTTCGATGGGAATGGTAACGAACTTTTCCACCTCTTCTGCGCTACGTCCCGACCATTGGGTGATGATCGTTATTTCGGTATTGGTAACGTCTGGAAATGCCTCAATGGGCATGTTTTTGAAAACGATAATTCCCGAAATAAGCAATAACAATGTCGCTCCGAAAATGAAATATTGATTTTTGAGCGAGAAGGTTATAATGTTTTTTATCAGTTTATTCATAATTCAAATGTGAAAATGTGAAGATTTGAGGATGTGGGGATGTTGAATTCCAGAATTTCATAACGTTCCTCACTTCTCAGAATACTTTCTAATAGCTATCGACTATTATTTATTCTGATTATTAGCTGTTCAGCGCTTCGTAAATCAGAATGGCTTGTGAAGCTATGACCTTTTCGCCTGGCTGTATGTTGCCCGAAATGAAAGTTTTGTTGCCGATGGTATTGAGAACATTTACCTTTACGATACGAATATCGGACGGACTTTTGTAGACCAGCACATAGTCCTGGCTCTGATCGAAAACCACGGCTCCCGACGAAACGCACATCGCCGCGTGATGGTCGTTATCTTTTAGTGCCACTTTGGCAAACATTTCCGGTTTTAGCAGGTAGCCCGGATTGGATAGCACAATACGCACTTTCATCACTTTATTGACAGGGTCGAGCACATTCATAATCTTATCGACTTTGCCCTTAAACGACTTGCCGGGATAAGCCAGAGTCGTCACATTCACATTGTCGTTTAGGTGCACCAAACCGATGTTCGATTCGTAAACATTGGCAATTACCCAAACATTGTTCAGGTCGGCAATCGTAAAAAGGTTAGTGGCGTTATCGGCACGGATGGACATATTGTCGGTGACAAACTTCTCAACCACAAAGCCGCTCACCGGTGAGCGCACAATATAGTCACCGTTGGTATTGCCGCCGTTGATGTGCAACACGCGCTTCACCCGGTTCAGTTCCGACAGCGCCTGTTCGTGACCGGCCTGAGCTGCCAAAAGATCCTTCTGCGACGCTAACCCGCTGTTATACATATCACGCGTGGCATCCAGATTCTTTTTGGCAACATTCAGGTTGGTTTGTGCATTGACAAGCTCGTTGCTGAAGCCTGCCATTTCAGAGCTCTTTATCACGCCCAGCACCTGACCGACACGGACATAATCGCCCAACATCACTTTGACGTGCTGAATAGTTCCGCTCACCATCGGGTAGATCTTGGCTACCTTGTCTTCGTTAAACCCAACCTTGCCGGTCAAGGTAACAGTGTTGGTTAGAGGAGCCGTATTCACAACGTCGAGTTGTAACGTTTTTACTAAAGAATCAGGCAGTACATATTTCGACTGTTGAGTTGCGTTGTTGCTGTTGCTCTGGCACGAAATCAAGAGGGCTGACATCAGCAGCGCTGACGGTATTGACTTGAAAAAGAATCTATTTATTTGTTTCATTTCGGTAGTAATTATATTGTTTTATTTCAACGGAAACAGATCCGTTCCGGTATAAAAATTAAGATCTTCGAAGGCACTCAGACGATTGTACTTAAGGGTTTCGGTCTGGACTTTGTTTTCCTTGTACGAATCGTAGAAATCGAGGAAGTCGAGCATACTCATATTGCGCGAGCGGTAGTTTTTCAACACCTCGTCCGACAGACGGTCAAAATCCCGATCGAACGACGGATCGCGTTTTTGCAGCAGTTCGCTGTTCTCCATTGCCCGTTGCAGTGCATTGAAAATCTGCTCGTCCACACCGGCTTTCGCTGCCAGATAACCTGCCTCGTTTTGTTTCACGGTCGCTCGCGCCGATTTGATATTCCCCTGATTACGGTTCAAAAACGGGAGGTCGATGCTGAATCCTACTGTTGCCAAATTGTGAATATAACTGCCCTGCTGGTCGTAATTCATTTGAAGCGTTACATCGGGCACCGCCATTGCTTTCTGCAATTGCAGGTTAAGGGTGCTGATCTTCGTATTCAAACCGGCAATCTTCAGGTCGGGGCGTTCAGTGTAAGCAGTGTCAATCAGTTTGGCTATTGGGTACTGCTGCGCATTCAGAACGTCAATATTTTGCTCATTCACTTCTGGGACAACAACTATGGAAGGAGTTTGCAACAACAGCCGCATCTCGCTTTCCAACCCTTCGATCTGCTGCTGCAGGTCGTTGAATTCACTTTGCAGACTGTATAGCTGAGCCTTGATACGCACCACCTCTTTTTCGGAAACGTATCCCTTTCCTTTCTGTTGGTCAAAGGCATCCGACATCCGCTGCAAGCCGTCGATTTCGGTTTGATACACTTTGGCTGATTGCATCAGGTAATGAATATTGAAAAAGTCGCTTCGCAAGGTATGTTTAAGCGTCCGAAGCAGGTCATAAAACTGGTATTCCGACAATTCCGCATTCGATTGTGCAATTTTCAGTTGTTTGTTGTGTTTGTTGGCCAGCATAATGACCTGAGACAAACCCATGGATATCTCGCCCTCTTTTCCCATCGGGAAATATTTGTGGGTAGCTGTCTGATAAAGCGGTGTGCCGAAACTGAATGTCGGATTGGGGAAAAGCTTTGCCTGTAACACCAGCGCCTTCTGAGCATCGATGTTGTAACGCTGCGCCAGCAAGGTGAAATTTTTGCGGACAAAAATATTTTCTGCGCTGTCCAGTCGCATCTTTATCGTATCGGTCCGAAGGCCGGTGATGTCTTGTGCACGGCTATTGTAAGAATACAGCAAGCTCAGGCAAGTCGTTAAAACTATTACAATTTTTCTCATAGTCAATCTAAAATGAATGATTAATGGGTATAATTTCATATCGCTACATAACCTTTTTATGTAGCAAATTTAATACACGTTTTGAATGTATATGTAAGCGTCGGTTCACTTTTCGATCAGGGAAAGAGCGACGGCACAAAAGATGTATAAAGAGATGGATCCCGATCGGAAGATCAGGCAAAGATGAATTGCGGAGGCTTGGGACTAACCTCTCTGTAGTAAAGTGTTACAGCTTTATCGTTGGTGATAAAATAAGATAAGCGATTGTCGGCCAATTCTTTTACAGCCGATTTGGGCGTAGTGGTATAAAAGAGTTTCACATCCCAGTGCATACTGTTCTGCTGCATTTTGGAGGTGCTGTCGTTGTTGGCTTTGTCGTGAAGGGTATGTTTGGAGAAACCGAGCATATTCTCCACCACAAATTCGAGCATGGAGTCAGTATAATCCTGGTCATCCATAGCAGAATGGTTGTCGACCTGAGTATAGAAATCGACCGAATCGACACTGAGATTGACAACTTGCAGGGCAATCAGCAGGATGATAAAGGTGCTTACAATATTTTTGACAGATGCTCTCATATTCACGCTGCAAAGATAACAACACTTTTACAATAAGTAAGTGTTAAATTTTAACAATTCGAACAATGTCCTCAATAGTTAGCCCTAAAACAAATCATCTTCAGACTTACAACGAAGTTAAAACCAGTATTTTTAAATCAACCCGTACAAAAGACGCAATAAACGTATGTCTAAATGTATTTTATGCATATATTTCAACATATAAAAGACTTAGAGAAAACAAGAATCAATCACGACTTAAGAATCAACGTACTTGGGATATCTTTTAACCACCGGCTTTCTCGGTCGAGTTCCGCTTTCCAGCTATTAATACTTATCAGCAACAGGTCATGATGACGCATCATTTCGCGGGTCACCTTCGATTCATGAACCGTCTGAATATGATTCGGAGCTATTTGTTCTATATTGCGAATCGTTTCCCGAATATCCGATGAATGTTTCAACGCCTGACGGCTGTCTATCACTGTCACCTGCGAATCTGCATTCGAGATCAGCTTCTGAGCATAACCGATTAAAAACGAATCTTCCGGCGACAACAAAGCGACCATCACCCGGTCGGGTTTTACAAAATTTTTATCGATCAAAATCCCTACGGGCACTTCGCTTTTGGCCACAATCAATCGTGTTTTTTCATCAAAAGGAGAGTTTTCGAACAGCTTCTCACGTCGGGTCACTTTATTGAGCAAAAGATCGGGATTAATGATGCGTGCCGTAAAACCGAGGATTTTCCCCAATATACTCCCCTCAAAAATTGATTGTCCGATACCGATCAGCAACAAGTCATAATTGCCTTTATTCGCCATCTGGGTTATTTCCGTCTCAATATCATTGGACGCTTTGAACAAAGTGGTAACATCCACATTCAGCCGGTTCGATTCTGCTATTATCGGGGTAAAGCTTTCTTCTTCGTACTCGGCAGCATTAAACTGATTCAGGTCGTTATTCGGAGAAAGGTGCATGGCTGTAATCATAGAATTGCCACTCTGTTTGCTGGTAAGGCTATAGGCCAGACGGAGCAATGCCACACTTCGCTCCGGATTCGCAAACGACACCAGTATTTTATACTTACTAATACGACTAATGGTCGTCGAAGGCTCTTCTTTGCCCGGTTTAAAGAGTTTATTTATAAGATTGAGTGCCGGGCCTGTAATAAATGTAGTTACCAACGCCATTATCACCATCATGGCAAAAACCGAAGGTGACAAGACTCCCAGATCGTAACCGATATTCAACACCACCAGCTCCATCAGCCCACGGGTATTCATTAATGCGCCAATCGACAAACTGTTGCGCCAGTTCTGTCCTACAAAACGGGCAGCGACAGCACTCCCCACAAACTTTCCGACCACCGCAACAAGAATAACACACCCTGTTACCTGCCAAAGGTAAACATCGTTGAGCAGTCCGATCTGCGTACGCAAGCCGGTAAACACAAAATAGAGAGGAAGCAAAAGTACCAGTGCTATATCTTCAATTTTTTCAATAAAAATATTACGGAACTTCTCGTTATCAGGCATCATGGTGCCTGCCATAAACGCGCCGAATAAAGCATGAATGCCAATCAATTCTGTGGCATACGACGAAAGCAGTAAAATCAGGAAGAATATGGCAACAATTGGTTTACTCAGGTTTTCGCGCGAAGTATGCAAGTCACCGACCCGTTTCAAAAAAGGACGCACGCCTTTGATCATGATAATCACGTAAACAATAGCCAACGCAATTACATACAGCGAACTGGCAAAGGACCCGGCTTTCACAATGGCAATAACCGCAGCCAACAGGCACCATGCCGTAATATCATCGACCGCCGCGCAGGTAATCACTACCGAACCAAGATGCGTTTTATGCAGTCCCCGCTCCTGCACTACCCTAGCCAGCACAGGGAAGGCCGTTATGCTCATAGCAATTCCGATAAAAAGTCCGAAAGAAGTAAAAGGCACACCGGCCGGTGCAAAGCTCCGGTAGATGGCATACGCAAGTCCGAGACCCAGTGCAAACGGGACGATGATGCTGACCTGACTGATAACAAACGCATCGCCTGCATTTTTTTTCACCACCTTCAGATCGAGCTCCATCCCCACCATAAACATGAACAAAATCAACCCTATCTGACTAATAAACTGAAGATTGCCCAACGACGCGACGGGAAATAACGTTGAAAAGAAATGGGGAAAGTAATGACCGACAACAGAAGGACCCAACACTACGCCAGCAATGATTTCGCCAATTACGGTAGGCTGTCCAATTTTGGTACAAATCCAACCGAACAGTTTCGCTACAAGGATAATGGTAACAATCTGCAACAAAAGAATAGCCAACGGATGACCGAAGTTCACACCCAGCGATTGCAAAAAAGCCGTCCACATGCTACTATCGTTGACATGCGTCACAACCGCCTTTCCGCTCTCCAGCCCTTTTCCGGCATGAAAAAACCACACCATCAATGCAGAAAAAACTGCCATAACCACAACGTAAAACCCTGTATTTTTTAAGCGATGCATAACGACCTCCTTTTTTGTGCAAAGATTATGCAAAAAAGATGATAAAATCAAGGCTGGAGAGTCCTGCCAAAGGGAATTTTGCAACAAGACAGGAAAATTTTGTAAGGAAATCAGTGCGTGGTTTTCTGCACAAAAACGCTACGGTAAGCCTCGCTCAGATGAAGCGTCAGCAAGCCTTCGTCCGCAGGAAGATTCGTTACGATTTCGTCGTGAGAAAAATACCGGATTGCCCGTAGCGCAATAATTTCCTGTTTATTAATCTGGCAGAACTTATCGGGAGGTAACAGAGCCAGGAGTTTTTCGAAAGAAATATTCTTCAAAATCAATACAGAACCATCATCGAGCGTTGCAGCTTTATCGCGGCTATCAATGGCAGAAGTGGCAATATAGAGCACCTTATCGAAAAACAACAAAGCCCTGCCTTTATCCGTATTCAAACGCACAAAAGCGGGCTGATTCTGTAATTGTTCGAGACGCTTAGCCGCCTTTTCCACGGCAATTTGCAGGCGCTCTTTTTGGATCGGCTTCACAAGGTAATCCACCGCATCGATATCGAATGCATCCGTAGCATATTGTTTATACGCGGTGGTAAAAATCACCGGCTTACCATTCAGGCATCTGGCAACCGACAATCCATCCATTCCGGCCATTTCAATATCGAGAATTGCAAGATCAAAATCGGTTACGGCAGCCTCTTTTAGAAAGGCTGCAGGATCAGCAAAGGCTTTCAGCACAACCAAACCTGATATCTGCTCGCAAAGCATTTTCAGATAAGCCAACCCCGGCAGTTCATCATCGAGCAGCAGACACTTCAGTGGCTTTTCCATTAAGATCAATCGTTAAATGAGCTGTGTATGTATTGTTCTCCACCTCGCGATCCAAACGATAGTGTCCGTTGTAAAGTATTTGCAGGCGTTGCTCCAGCGTTGCCGAGCCGATACCACTCTTCTCTTTGTGCAGAGCCGTACGCGAAGAAATTTTATTGGCGACTGTAAGCGAAAATACTCCCTGTCTGAATTCAAACGAAACTGCAATAAAAGCATCGCCACTTTGCAAATCGGCATGTTTAAATGCATTTTCAATCAGATCGACCGAAATAAGCGGAGCCATTACCTTCGCCCGGTAAAGCGGATCGGATTCGTCCGTTTTATTTTTCACATTCAGGGCAAACAGAGGGCTCACCTTTATCTTGTTAATTTCAATCAGATTGAGAGCAAACTCAATTTCCTCCTGTGGCGTAACAAAAGACCCGTTACTTTCATACAAAATATAGTCAAGCACGTTTGCCAGCTTATCCATGGCATAATACGTCTGGTAGGCATGCGACTGAATAGAGTTGAGAATATTCTTAAAAAGATGGGGATTCAGCTTAGCTTCAATAGACGGCAATTCGGTTTTTTCTATCTTTTTCGTCAGTTCTCCGCACAATTGCTCCAAGCGCTGTTTCTCGGTTTTAGCACGACGTGCTGCTTTGTAGAAATACACAGCCGTAAGGCTCAGAAGCAACAATGCCCCTGCACTTAAAATAATATATATGATGACAAACGTATTATCCATTTCCATTATAAAACAGTTCAAAGATAGCGGATTTTTCATCAGCAACCACAATAATATTCATCTACATCGATTTGCAAATAGAAATCTTTATAAAATCTTTATACTCTGCTTTTGCTTCTTTACAATCCCCTTATGACTTCCGCTTTACTTTTGCAGTGAAATCCTACTAAGATTATTTGCTGTAAAATAAACAAACAATGAACACTTTTATTCAACTGGCCCTCTTCTTCGGGGCACTTATCCTTCTGACTCCCGTTTTGGGAAAATATATAAAGAAGGTAATTGGCGGAGAGAAGCACCTCCTGACACCGGTTTTCGGATGGCTCGAACGGTTAATCTATCGCTTTTGCGGTGTCGATCCGCAACAAGAGATGAACTGGAAGCAATATCTGTTTGCTTTGCTTTGGTTTAATTTCTTTGGCTTTGTAGTTGTATTTGCCCTGCAAATGACTCAAGCCTGGCTGCCACTTAATCCTGCAAAAGTACCGAATACTTCCTGGCACCTTGCGTTAAACACGGCAATCAGCTTTGTTACCAATACCAACTGGCAATCGTACAGCGGCGAAACCACGATGAGCTATCTCACGCAAATGGCAGCGCTTGGCGTACAAAACTTTTTAAGTGCGGCAACCGGTTTGGCGGTATTAATCGCACTAATGAAAGGTCTGATAAAAAACACGAAGCAACAGCTCGGAAACTTCTGGGTCGATCTGACCCGTTCGGTCATTTACATTCTGCTACCGGTATCTATCCTCTTTGCTGTGGTCTTAGTAAATCAGGGCGTTGTGCAAACATTCTCGTCCTATACCGATACTACAACGCTGGAAGGCGTTAAGCAGGTGATTCCGCTCGGTCCGGCAGCATCTCAGATTGCCATCAAGCAGTTGGGAACCAATGGCGGAGGCTTCTTCGGAGTAAACAGCGCTCATCCGTTCGAAAACCCGACACCTTTCTCCAACTTTTTGGAAATGCTTGCCATCTTACTTATTCCGGCAGCATTGACATACACTTACGGACTCTTTATCGGTTCTAAAAAACAGGGATGGACACTTTTCGGTGCCATGCTGATTGTTTTGTGCATAGGTCTGGGCGTGTCGCTCTATGCCGAATACGCGGCCAATCCAGCACTCCACATTACCGGTTCGATGGAAGGAAAAGAGACCCGGTTTGGCATCGTGAACAGTATTATCTGGTCGACATCCACCACGGTTGCTTCCAATGGTTCGGTGAATGCCATGCATGACAGCCTCTCTCCGCTGGCCGGTTTGGTTGCCATGTTCAATATGATGCTGGGTGAAGTGGTTTTTGGTGGTGTTGGTTCCGGCTTGTACGGCATGATAGCTTTTGTGATCCTGACCGTCTTTATTGCCGGACTGATGGTAGGACGGACACCTGAATACTTAGGTAAGAAGATCGAATCGTTCGAGGTGCGGATGGCGCTGATTGCCGTATTGGCTCCGGCTGTCTGTATTCTTGCTTTCACGGCGATAGCCGTCAGTACACATGCCGGGCTTGCCGGGTTAAACAATAAAGGGCCGCACGGCTTGTCGGAAATTTTGTATGCCTTTACATCAGCCTGTGGCAACAACGGCAGCGCTTTTGCCGGACTCACGACCAATACTCCGTTTTACAATGTGCTTTTATCGATATGCATGCTGGTGGGACGTTTCGGAGTTATTATCCCAATGATGGCCATTGCCGGCAGTATGGCCGGAAAGAAAGTAACACCGGTATCTTCTGGTACGTTTCATACTGACAACGGGATGTTTCTTATCCTGCTGATCGGGGTAATTATCATCGTGGGCGGATTGACATTTTTTCCGGCTCTCTCATTGGGACCCATTCTGGAACATCTTCTGATGCAGGCGGGAATGACGTTTTGATTTGAGAATTTGAAAATGTGGAAATAAAATCTGTAATGTCTGAAAAATTGAACATTAAACTTTGAATAATCAATGAGCACAAAAGATAAAAAATCATCGCAACTGTTTAACCGGAGACTATTGATTCCGGCACTGAAAGACTCTGTCTTAAAGCTGCATCCGGGCAAACTGATCCAAAATCCAATCATCTTTATCGTTGGACTGGGTGCCGTACTGACAACCGGAATTGTTGTCGCAAATCTGTTTGCGAGTCACTTTTCTTCCTTCGACTTCCAGATTACCGTCTGGTTGTGGTTTACCGTTTTGTTTGCCAACTTCTCCGAAGCCATTGCCGAAGGAAGAGGCAAAGCACAGGCGGAGACCCTGAAAAAGAGCCGTACACAAACCAAAGCCCGTCGCATGAAAGGAGATAAGGAAGAGGTAGTTTGGGCAACCGAACTGACACGTGGCGATCTGGTTGTGTGTGAAACCGGCGACCTGATTCCGGCCGATGGCGATGTGATCGAAGGTATTGCCAGCGTGGACGAATCGGCCATTACCGGTGAATCGGCACCAGTAATCCGCGAAAGTGGTGGAGATCGTTGTGCTGTGACCGGCGGCACCAAGGTATTAAGTGACAAAATCATTATCAAGGTAACTTCCGAACCCGGAGATACTTTCCTCGACCGTATGATTGCACTGGTGGAAGGTGCCAAACGGAAGAAAACTCCAAACGAAATTGCCCTGAACAACCTGTTACTCGGACTGACGGCCATTTTCCTGATTGCGGTTATTACCCTGCCTCCGTTGTTCAACTACAACCTTACAGGGCAGCAATCGACTTTAAGCCTGACTATTTTGGTAGCATTACTGGTCTGCCTGATTCCAACCACCATTGGCGGCCTGTTGAGCGCAATCGGTATCAGCGGCATGGATCGTTTGTTGCAAAAGAATGTGATTGCCACCAGCGGAAAAGCGGTTGAAGCTGCGGGCGATGTGGACGTATTGATGCTCGACAAGACAGGAACTATCACGCTCGGCAACCGCATGGCAACCGATTTCGTACCTGCTGACGGCATATCGAAAGAAGAACTGGCGGATGCAGCGCAGCTTTCCTCTTTGGCAGACGAAACACCGGAAGGCCGCTCCATTGTGGTATTGGCAAAAGAGAAGTTTCATTTGCGCGAACGCCATATTCACGAAAACGACATCACGTTCGTTCCTTTTACAGCTCAGTCACGGATGAGTGGAGTTGACATTCGACTTCCGAACGGGAAAGTGCGTTCCATTCGGAAAGGAGCAACTGACGCTATTCGTAAATTCGTGCAAAACAACAACGGATTCTTTCCTCAAAATGTAACGGATAAGGTAGTCGAACTTTCGGGACAGGGAGCCACTCCTTTGGTGGTAGCCGACGGCGATCGGGTGCTGGGTGTAATTCATCTCAAGGACATTGTAAAAGGCGGCATCAAACATCGCTTTGCTCAGTTGCGTGCCATGGGCATTAAAACCGTGATGGTAACGGGCGATAATCCGCTGACTGCAGCAGCCATTGCGGCCGAAGCCGGAGTGGACGATTTCATTGCCGAAGCAAAACCGGAAGACAAGCTCTCCCGCATTCGTCAGGAACAGGCCAACGGCCACCTTGTGGGAATGATCGGCGACGGAACCAACGATGCTCCTGCTCTGGCACAGGCCGATATTGGCATTGCCATGAACAGTGGAACACAAGCAGCACGCGAAGCCGGGAATATGGTCGATCTGGACAGCAATCCGACCAAATTGATTGAAGTGGTGGAAACCGGCAAACAATTGCTGATGACCCGGGGTTCGCTCACAACATTCAGCATCGCCAACGATGTTTCGAAATATTTTGCCATTATTCCTGCTATTGCAGCCGGACTCTATGCCGGGACCAACGGCCAGGGAGTATTGTCGGCCCTCAACATTATGCATCTTGCCACCCCCCAAAGCGCCATACTCAGCGCGGTTATTTTCAATGCCCTGATCATTGTCTTGCTCATTCCGCTGGCATTGAAAGGTGTAAAATACCGTCCGCTTTCGTCGAACCGTATTTTGGCCAAGAACCTGCTGGTATATGGCTTGGGGGGGCTGGTGGTGCCGTTTATAGGGATTAAACTGATAGATATATTGTTGCAAATATTACATTGTGTTTAAGATTATAACAGATAAACAGATGAAAACTAACTTATTGTCAATCACCCTAATGATGAGTTTTTCGCTAATAATCTCATCTTGTTCTTTGTCCAATGGGCAGCATGGGAAAGGTAATATCTTTGAGTCGGAATGGGGACTGGTATCTGTCAAAGCCAAATCTATAGATTCATTACTAATTGCACGCCAGGGAAATACCGCAACGCTACATGTGTTGCAGGATGGAACTGTTAAAGGAACAACCGGTTGCAATAGCTTTGAAGGGCAGGTTGCCATTGACGGATATAGCCTGAAATTCGGCAATTTAATTTGTACGCAACTAACCTGTGCCGACTCAACTCTAACAACGGCTTTTTACGCTATGCTTGATTCTACTGATAATTATACTGTCGATCACGGCCATCTGTTGTTGAGAAAAGGAGATAAGGTGCTAGCTAAACTTATGCCGCTGGATATGCGTTAAATATCAAACACCGCAATTCGGGGCTATTCGTTTTAATAAATAAACTTTGAAATAATGTATAAGATTCATAGATTTTCGATGCTGAAATTTTGTGCAGTTGTTGCATTTACTGTTGTGTGCTTTTCATCAAACGCTCAAAACAACACCAATCACTTCTCCATTGCTGCTGATGTTGTTAGTTCCTACGTCTGGCGTGGTGTAGCACAAGAAGGTTCGCGGGGCGGTTCTCCCAATATTCAACCGACCGTTTCATACACCAACGGGGCGTTTAATCTTGGAGCATGGGGCTCGTACGCATTTTCAGGCAATGTCAAAGAAGTTGACCTGTATGCAACCCTGTCGTTACCCGATGCACTCTCTGTTACCGTTACAGATTACAACTGGAATAACGGAAACGATGGTAGTGTCGGATATTTCAACTATAAGAATGGGAAAACAGGTCACGTTTTCGAAGGTACGCTAGCTTACGGTGGAACAAAATCTTTTCCTTTGTCAATCACTTGGAACACTATGTTATACGGTGCAGATAAAAAGACGAACGGCAATCAGGCGTTCTCTACTTATGTGGAAATAGGCTTGCCAATTACTTCGAACGTCAAAGCTTTTCTCGGAGCATCTTTGTTCGATAGCCCTAATTATTATAACAATGGTTTTTCTGTTATCAACCTTGGTCTTAAAGTGTCGAAAGAGATAAAATTCTCCGATTCTTTCAGCCTGCCGGTTTATGGAATTGTCGGTGCGAATCCTCAGTCCGAAAAGGCCTTTTTTATAGCTGGCATTACATTATAAAACAACAAATTATTAACGTATGAAAAAGTCTATATTATCCGGTTTAAAAATATTACTGGCATTCACCCTGTTGACCGGAATGGTTTATCCTTTAATAATCACGGGAATTGCACAAGCGGTATTTCCCCGTCAGTCAAATGGCAGTCTGGTTTCCATCGGACAAAAAGCTTGTGGCTCGGAGTTGCTGGGGCAAGAGTTCAAAAGCGACCGTTACTTTTGGTCGCGACCATCGTCTTGCAATTATGCTACGCTGCCATCGGGAGCTTCCAATTGGGGACCAACCAGCGACACTTTGCGTAAGGCAATTGAAATGCGAAAGGCCGATTTTATCCGTTCCAATCGCTTGCCCTTGAACACTGTCGTGCCCGTCGAAATGTTGACGGCTTCCGGCAGCGGACTCGACCCTCATATTTCGCCCGAGAGTGCCGAACTACAGATTGGAAGAATCACTACTGCGCGTCATTTCACAACAGCTCAGTCCCAACAATTGCGTAGATTGGTAGCATGTCATATCGAACAACCTCAGTTTGGGTGTTTGGGCGAGAAACGGATTAATGTATTGCAATTGAACCGGGATTTGGATTTGTTGCGATAAATCGATCTATATTTGCATAAGAATAGGAACAAAACGAGGATTAAAATTTTACCATTAAGAAATTAAGATTATTAAGCTGTATCTTCACTCTCTTAATATCTTAATGGTGAATAGATATTGATATGAATATTTACGACGAAAACCGCCCCGATCCCGACGAATTGCTGGCTTCACTGAAAGAGCAGGAGGATAAGAACAAACTGGGCAAGCTGAAAATCTTTTTCGGAATGTGTGCCGGTGTGGGTAAAACTTACACCATGTTGCAGGCTGCCCATCTGGAGAAGGGGAAAAAGGTGGATGTGGTGATCGGATACGTGGAAACGCACGGCCGGCCCGAAACGGATAAACTGGTAGAAGGACTGGAAATTATTCCTCCATACCAGATCAGTTATCGTGACACACTGTTTCGCGAGGTGGACATTGATGCTATTATTGCCCGCAAGCCGCAGGTGGTGCTTATCGACGAACTGGCACATACCAATGCACCCGGAAGTCGTCATACCAAACGTTATCAGGATGTGCAGGAGCTCATCAATAATGGTATCGATGTGTATACGACACTGAATGTGCAACACATCGAAAGTCGTACCGACACGGTGACGCAAATCACCGGAGTATCTATTCGTGAAACAGTGCCTGACGATGTATTGGAAGCGGCAGATGAAATAGAACTGGTGGATCTGACCGCCGATGAACTGTTACAACGGCTTGCCGAAGGTAAAGTTTACACACCAGAACGCTCGCAGGAAGCAATCCGTAATTTCTTTCGGAAAGGGAATATTACGGCATTGCGCGAAATGTCGCTGCGGTTGGTGGCCGACCGGGTCGATAAGCAGCTGCGGGAATATATGCAAACCCGCCGCATCCCCGGTCCCTGGAAATCGGGATTGCGCCTGATGGTAGCCATCAGCCCCAGCCCTTATTCCGCATGGCTGATTCGCTGGGCCAAAAGCCTCTCTTACACCATGGATGCTTCGCTGATTGCCGTTTATGTACAAAAAGAAGAAACTCTTTCCCCCGAAGATCAGGAACAACTTAACAAAAACATTGCCCTGGCAAAACAGTTGGGAGCACACTATCTTTCCACTACAGACACCGATCTTTCAAGAGGAATCCTCAATATTGCCCAGCGAGAAAATGTAACCCATATTCTGGTGGGAAAATCACAACGGAAAGGTTTGCGCGAACTGCTGCGGGGTGATCTGGTCTCTAAACTGATTCACGATAGTGGCGATATAGATATTTACGTGGTAGGAGCCAAGGAGATGAAGAAAAGACAAAAGCATTTTACCTTTGCTTCGTCCGAATTCCGGTCGTCACCGAAAGCCTATCTGGCAAGTGCTGCCGTGATGCTGCTGGCAGTGTTACTCTGTTATTTGTGCAAAGGTTTTGTCGGTTATCAGGTCGTATCTTACATCCTGCTGTTTGCCGTTTCGTTGGTAGCTCTCTTTTTCAGTACCGGTCCTATTTTGCTTGCTGCCGCACTCGGAGCTATGCTGTGGGATTTCTTTTTCATCAATCCACCGCTCACGTTTTATATTGCGAAACCCGAAGATCTGATGATGTTCGGAACTTTTTTCTCGGTAGCCATCATCAACGGGGTATTAACAGCCCGATTGCGCAGTCAGCAACGACTGGCCCGCGACCGTGAACAGCGTACAAGCGCCCTTTACGAACTTTCGAAAGTGCTGGCTTCGGCTTCCGGGACACAGGAAGTGATTGAACAGGCAGTGACACACATTCGCAAATATTTCGACATCGAAAGCGCTATTCTGTTGAGTGAAGACGAAACCGGTTTGCAAACTACTTTATTGCCCGCCGATTCTAAGATAGAGCTACAGAGCACAGAACACAGCATCGCCGCGTGGGTCTATAAACATGTAAAGAAGGCCGGAAAATATACCGATACCCTGCCGGCAACCGATCTCACATTTTATCCGTTAAAAGGGAAACGAATCAATACGGGAGTCTTGTTGGTAAAGCCACAAAAGCCTTTCCGGGGGGAAATGGAGATGTTTTGGGATACGTTTCGGGTGCAACTCACCAATGCTCTGGAACGGGAATTATTGAACGAAATTGCCCGACGGGCTTCGGTACTCAATGAGTCTGAAAAGCTCTACAAGACACTTTTTAATTCAATTTCACATGAACTGCGCATTCCGGTTTCTACGCTCATGGGGGCATCCGAAACGCTGCTGCAGAAAAATAGCGATCAGGAGCAACAGCAACAACTGGCACAGGAAATCTTCATAGCCTCCGACCGCCTCAACAGACTAATTGAAAACTTGCTCAACATGTCAAGGTTGGAATCGGATCGCATCACTCCTTCCATAGATTGGAACGATGTACACGATTTAGCTAATAAGGTACTCACCAACCTGCACGATGAGCTGAAGCCATTCAACGTGGAGTTGGTCATTCCTTCAGACATGCCTTTGGTAAAATTCGATTTCGGACTGATGGAACAAGTGCTGCATAATCTGGTGTACAATGCCACGCAGCATGCAGAACCTAAGACGACCATTCGTATGAAGATTTATTACGACCATCATCACATGGTGTTACAGGTAATGGATCGGGGTAGTGGTTTCCCTCCTGAATCTATTCCCTATCTTTGCAATAAGTTTTATCGTGCCAACAACCGTGTGGCAGGTGGTATCGGCCTAGGACTTTCGATAGTGAAAGGTTTTGTGGAAGCTCATCACGGTACTATAAAATTTGAGAATCGTTCACACGGTGGAGCTTTGGTAACGGTTAAAATTCCAACAGGAAAATATACGATAGAAAATAAGGAAGACAACGAAGCACACGGAATACACTAACTATTCCTATATTATTTAGGCGTTTATCTGTTTCTTCCGTGCATTCTGTGTGTGAGAATAGTTCGCTATCTTTGTTCAAAAAGAATATGTCCGAAACAATACTGATTATCGATGATGAAAGCGCCATCCGGCGATTGCTCGAGATTTCCCTGAAGCCAGGTGGTTACTCCATTCTTGAAGCTCCATCAGGCAAAGATGGCCTCGCTTTGGCGGCCAGTCATAATCCACAACTCATTATTCTCGATTTGGGTCTGCCTGACGAGGACGGACAAATAGTACTTAAAAAGTTACGTGAATGGTACACTGGACCAATTATTATCCTTTCGGTACGCAGTTCTGAAGAAGATATTGTACAAGCACTTGACAGCGGCGCCAACGATTATCTTACCAAACCTTTCCGCACGGGTGAGCTGTCTGCCCGCGTACGTTCATCGCTTCGGTTCTCTATGCAGTCGGGAAAACCTCAGACTGTTCTTGTATTCAATCAACTTGAAGTTGATTTGGTGAACCATATCGTAAAAAAGAATGGAGAGTTGGTAAAACTTACCACCACCGAATTTTCACTGTTGGCATTGATGGCGAAAAATGCAGGAAAGGTTCTCACTCACACTTTTATCCTGAAAGAGATCTGGGGCTATAGCTATTTGGAACAAACACAATATCTGCGGGTATTTGTGGCCCAGCTTCGCAAAAAGATCGAGGATAATCCCTCTCAACCAGTCTATATCAATACAGAATCGGGTATCGGCTATCGTTTCTGCGAATAATCCGCAGTTAAAATTTCAAAGTATCAAATCAATATTATATTCATTTTTTGTAGGTGATCCATAACTTTGTTACTATTTTGTTACCCACAAAAAGAAAAACGCTTACAACCATTCGATTGTAAGCGTTTTGTACTTCTAAAAAAGTACCCAGAGCCGGGATCGAACCGGCATGGAAATGAATCCACTGGTGTTTGAGACCAGCGCGTCTACCAATTCCGCCATCTGGGCTTTTGCGGTTGCAAAGGTAGTCATATTTTTCAAATTAACAAACGATATCGGCGTATTTTCTGCATTATATTTAACCAGCCATCATAACCAACTGTTTACTAATACAATAAAAAAGCCACAAAGGAAGATATAGTATCCTTTGTGGCTTTCCATATAAGCTAAAATCCTTATTTCACTGCGATTGTTTCAATTTCAACAAGCGATCCAAGGGGCAACCCTTTGACTGCAAAAGCAGCCCTCGCAGGGCATTCCGCCTGATAATACTCTTTGTAAACAGCATTTACATCCGCAAAATAGCTCATATCGGACAGGTATACGGTCGATTTGACCACATCAGCAAAAGAATAGCCTGCTTCATCCAAAATAGCCCTGATATTGCTAAAAACCTGCTTAGCCTGGGCAGAGACATCGCCTTCCACCAGTTTTCCTGTGGCTGGATCGATAGGAATCTGACCCGAAACATACAAAGTTCCATTTGCTTCTACCGCCTGACTGTATGGGCCGATAGCCGCAGGAGCATTGGGGGTTGAAATAATTCGCTTCATGATTGATTACTTATTAACCTGAAATTTCTTATCGCCAGTCTTCAGGAAAGAAACGATCTGGTTAGCGGCTGCCAAACCTGCATTGATATTGGCTTCAGCTGTTTCTGCACCCATTTTCTTAGGTGTAGAGAAATAACGTGCACCAAATTTTTCTGCAAGTGCTGCATGTGAATCCGGCATGATATCGGTCACATATTTCAAATCAGTACGTTCTTCCAACAACTTAGCCAAACCTTCTTCGTCAATTACTTCTTTACGGGCTGTATTTACCAAACAACCGCCTTTCGGCATTTTTGACAGCAAGTCGTAATTGATCGATTTTTTAGTTTCTGGTGTTGCAGGGATATGCAATGAGATATAATTACAGGTACTGTACAATTCTTCCACCGAAGCAACGGCTTTCACGCCTTCATTTGCCATTACATCAGCAGGAACAAAAGGATCGAAGGCATAGATTTCCATACCAAAACCTTTGGCAATATGAGCAACCAGTTTACCTACGTTACCGTAAGCGTGAATACCCAGCTTTTTACCTTTCAGTTCGCTACCGGTACCTGGTTGGAAATTATTACGAGCCATGTAAACCATCATGCCCAAAGCAAGTTCAGCAACGGCATTTGAATTTTGACCCGGAGTGTTCATTGCTACAATGCCACGAGCAGTACAAGCCGCAAGGTCAAGGTTATCATACCCGGCACCCGCACGAACAACAATTTTAAGTTGTTTTGCGGCATCAACAACTGCCTGAGTAACTTTGTCGGAACGAACGATCATAGCGTCAGCATCAGCCACTGCTGCATAAAGATCATTCACGTCGGTATACTTTTCCAGCAAAGCAAGTTCATAACCTGCTTCTTCAGTAATTTTTCTGATTCCGTCTGTTGCTGCTTTGGCAAACGGTTTGTCGGTTGCTACAAGAATCTTCATAGTAGTATAAAAATTTAGTTGTAAGAATGACAAAACCCTCCGCTATATCATATTTATGATTTAGGAGGGTTTCGTATTCACTCGAATATTGTATTAATGTAACTTTTCGAATTCTTTCATTGCGTCGATCAGGGCAACAACGCTTTCTTTCGGAAGAGCATTGTAAGTAGAAGCTCTGAATCCGCCTACCGAACGGTGACCTTTGATACCTACCATACCTTTGGCAGCAGCAAATTTACCGAATTCGTCTTCAAGTTCTTTGTATTCATCTTTCATTACAAAGCAGATGTTCATCAATGAACGGTCTTCTGTTGCAGCTGTTCCGACGAACAATTTATTGCGGTCGATTTCATCATACAACATAGACGCTTTGTCGATGTTCATTTTTTCCATCGCGCTCACGCCGCCTAATTCCTTAAGCCATTTCAATGTTTGCAAAGAAGCATAGATAGGAACTACAGGAGGAGTATTAAACATCGAACCTTCTTTGATATGAGTGCGGTAATCCAACATTGTAGGAATAGGACGACTTACTTTGCCCAGCAATTCGTCTTTTACGATTACAATGGTAACACCGGCAGGTCCGAGATTCTTTTGTGCACCGGCGTAAATCAAACCATATTTTGAAACATCCAAAGGACGAGACAAAATGTCAGATGACATGTCAGCTACCAAAGGAACGGGAGAATCGAGATCTTTACGAAGCTCTGTACCGAAGATGGTATTGTTCGTTGTAATGTGGAAATAATCTGCGTCTGCAGGAATAGTAAAATCTTTAGGAATATAATTAAAGTTAGCTCCTTTAGAAGATGCAACTTCAACAACTTCGCCAAACAATTTTGCTTCTTTTTCTGCTTTGCTTGCCCATGTACCTGTGTTAAGATAAGCAGCTTTCTTTTCTAACAGGTTGAAAGGCACCATACAGAATTGAAGACTCGCGCCACCTCCTAAGAAAAGCACCGAATAACCTTCCGGAATCGACAACAGTTCTTTAACTAAAGCTACAGCTTCATCAACTACCGGTTGAAAATCTTTCGAACGGTGGCTGATTTCCATGATTGAAAGTCCGATACCATTAAAATCGAGAACAGCTTTCGCTGTGTTTTCAATCGTAAACTGAGGCAAAACAGAAGGCCCCGCGTTAAAATTGTGTTTTTTCATACGAAAATAATTTGTTTTTAAAATGCCGTATGTAGCGCATCCCGACAAACCGGAATTCTGTTTCATACGAGAAACAATATTTAATGAATTATGGATGCTAGGAGTAATATTTCAAACCTCTTAAAAACAAAGAAGTCATTGAAAATAAGCAAACTACACAAAACCGATCACTTTTCCGAACGGTTGCTCAAAGGTACAATAATATTTTGAGAAAATTGCCACCGAATTTACATTGTTTCCGTTTCTGCTGTCTTATAGCAGGTTGACGCTCAAAATCTTGACGAATCCATCTATCGATTGTCATTTTTTAGACTAAATATACAATTCTACAGACATCAGCCCCCTTCAAAAAAACCTTGAGCGGCAAGAGTCTTATAAAATTCTCTTTTCCACCCAAGGTTACAATCACATTTTGGCTAGCGGTTAAAACTACAACAATCTGCTAATTGACACAAAACAATGCAAAACCTGACTTTTCTGTTTTCAGGCTCATTGCAGAACCTATCTTATTCACATTCACTCCATTCACGAAAACAGGTGTCAATTTACTTTCACCAAAAGGATTTTCTATTTCAACCGTTCGTTCTTGACCCGAAGGATTAATCACAACCAGAAAACGTTCGTTACCTAATTTTCTTTCATATACCAACGGATAGGCAAATGGCTTTGCATACAAGAACTTTATTTCACCACAAGAACCGAGAGCCGAATGATGTTGCCTGTAAGCAAGCAGTTCCCGTGTAAAATTCAGCAAGGATTCCGGATTCTTTTTTTGAGTTTCAACACTCGAACGGTTAGTTGCCGTATCAACAGGCAGATAAAACCGAGACAGGGGAGCCGATGAAAAACCAGCTCCTTTAGTATCATCCCATTGCATAGGAGTGCGTGTTCCGGCACGATTGTGTGTCCCGAGTAAACTTCCTTCTTTATCTGGCAGACCCGACATAAACCGTTGACCTATTTCATCACCATAATAAATTAGTGGAACACCGGGCAGAGTCATCAGAAAAGCCATCACTGGCTTGAGTTGCTCGTCACCCATGCGTTCGCCACAAGCAGGCCTCTGGAAATCGTGATTTGCGGTTGGCACACATATGTATCCAGCATTACCGACACTTTTGAGTTGGCGCATGTAATAGTCAACAAAAATGGTGGGCGTACCATTCCCTTTGAGGCTAAAATAACAGGTGTCTTGCGGATACGTTCCCTCATTATTAAAGAACAGAGAACTGTAAGCTTTTCCGAAATGAATAATAAAGTCCATCATAAAACCGGCTTTTACAGCAGCTTCCGGATTCCCCCACTCTGCAATTAAAATGCTTTGAGGATGGCGTTTTTGCACATGATTACGAATCTCAGTCCACAATTTGTTTGTCTCGACCTTATCCGGATCGTTCTTGATTAATGACGGAGCCATATCAACCCGAAATCCGTCACAACCCATATCAAGCCAGAAATCCATTATTTTCATCAGTTCTTTTCTGGTTTCTTGTGGTCCTTTTGCTGTCACCGGTTGTTCCCAGGGATGAGCAGGGTCCGGTTGTCCGAATCCATAATTAAGAGCAGGCTGACAATCGAAAAAGTTTTTGCGGTACGCTCCATTGCGCTCAAATTTCCCCGACACATATTTGTAGGGCTTTACTGTTGAATCATTCGACCAGATATACCGATCCGAATATTCATTTTTCACCTTCTTTTGCGACTCTTTAAACCATGCATGGTCTATGGATGTATGACCGGCAACCAAGTCAAGGCACACTTTCATTCCGCGTTTATGAGCCTGCTGAAACAGATGTTTCAAGTCGGCATTGGTTCCGTATCTCTTTGCAACTTTATAATAATCTGTCACATCATAACCTGCATCCTGAAAAGAAGATTCAAAACAGGGATTAAGCCATAAGGCATTACATCCCAGCCATTGGATATAATCAAGTTTCTCTGTTATTCCTTTTATGTCGCCAATACCATCACCATCGGTATCTTTGAAACTTTGCGGATAGATCTGATAAAACACAGCCGTTTTCATCCATTCCGGAAGTGGCGGATATTTTTGAGCCATCAGTCCAAAAGAGAAACAAAACAAAATTAATGTAGCTATAATAGATTTATACATAAGATATTCAGATGAAATGTCTTATAGAAAAGACAATATTTAACCAGGAGGAAAAGAGTTTTTCTTTTCCTCCTGATAGATTTTTTACAATAAATTTAATCTGTTATTATTGAAATGCAGGATAACCCGGATTCTGAACAATATTCTTATCTGCATCATAAGCAGTAAGAGGAACCGGGAATAGAATTTTATAAGAAGGTGTTACACTGGGCTTTTCATAACGAGCTTCGCAATATTTGTTAAAGCGAATCATATCGTTACGTCTGGAATTTTCCCAATAGAATTCATATCCACGTTCGTTGTAGATCTTTTCAAGCGTCAGATCGGAGAGCACATAAGCTGCCACACCACGTTTTGTTCGAATGGCATTAATATCATTCAAAGCACCCGACGCATCTCCATTCCGGAACTTAGCTTCTGCCCGCATCAGGTATGCATCCGTGAGACGATAATACTGAAAATCATTCTCACTTGAACCCGGATAAGTTGTTGTGGGATTAGGAGCATATTTCACAACTCTCACGCCCTGTTCTTCCGCAGAATTAGCTACGCTGAATTCAGGTGTAAAAATCAAGGAACGACCACCATCTTTTGTCACAAGAGCAGTGCCTGCGGCATTGTATTGCTGACCGACAAGAAAACCAAGGTTGAATCCGGTGACACTTTTCAGACGATTATCTTTAAAGCGTGGGTCTGAAGGATCCCAAGTGTTATAAAAGGTAGGAGTAGTACAACATCCATTCCAAAGATTGGATGTAAGGTAGTTTCCAAAGGCCTGATTATAATCTAATGTCATATTAATCCATGGAATGCCTCCAATTCCAACAGACGAGTTGTAAATGATCGGCAGAATAGTTTCTGTGGCATCCGAATAAGCCGCATTATCCGACAGGTAAAGTTTCCACCAATCATCTGCCAACGTGTATTTGCCAGAGTTTATAATGTCGTTACAAAGACTTATCGTTTCAGTCCATTTAGCGGTACCATCAGAAAACGCCGGTGCTGTACCGGTATAAACCTGATAGTTGAGGTAGGTTTTTGCCAACAACATTTGAGCTGCAGCTTTAGTTACACGTCCGTAAGGAACACTTCCTTTGGTTTTCAGAACAGGAATAATTTCATTCAATTCCTGAATCACTCGATCGACAATCTGCTTCCGGTTGTAATAATGCGGATCTGCGGCATAATCGTATTCTGTATATTCGCGAAAAGGCATTTGTCCGAAACAGTCGTTCATCAAATACATCGAAAGTGCACGAATAAACTTAACCTCTGCAATATACTGTTTAATATCATCCGACTGAGGCAATTTTGCCATATAAAACAACGCCACATTACAGCGTGCAAATCCAATCAGATAACTATTCCATGTATTTTTGATATAACTATTGGATGCTGCATAATCATGCGTAAACAATGTGCGGTAATCTGCACTGTTCCAGTTAGCACCACGGGTTGGGAATGCGACCTCGTCTGTACAAGTTTCCTGCGCAAGCCATCCGGCACCCCGACTCTGTAAATCGCGCAGGAATGCATAAGTAGGAGTCACAAGCATCTCCACATTAGTAGAATCGGAAACTATAGCCGTACCATTTTGTTCATCCAGAATCTCCTCCTTTAAGTCGGTACATGAGGTTATACCAACCACCAGAATAGCAAGAAGTATATATAGTTTTTTCATAAAATATTCTCTTTTAACGCTTAATTAAAATTCAACATTTACACCCATAGTAATAGTCCGTGCTTTAGGATAGGTCGTCCAGCCGATACCTAGTGCTGGCACACCGTTAGACACACGGGTTGTATTCACTTCAGGATCGTAACCACTGTATTTGGTAATACAGAACAAGTTATTTGCGTTCAAATAAACTCTCAACTTGCTGATATATTTCTGACTTGTCAATTTGAAGTTATACCCTAAAGTTGCATTTGACAAGCGCAGGTAAGAACCATTTTCGATAAAACGACTAGAGAAATTCAACACATTATTTGTTGCTTCACCTGAAGTAATTGCTTTTGGAGTTGTATTCCAGCCGCTAGAGAACAATGTCATTTGATCCATAATGTTAGCAAGGTTATTGTAAACATCATTTCCATAAACGCCATTAAAGTTTAGGCTCAGATCAAAGCGGTTCCAGCCTATTGTCGTACCGAAGTTATAAGTAAAATCAGGCAATGCATGACCAATCACGCCTTCAATATCATTACCGTTTGCATCCTTTGCAAAGATACTTTTCCCACTCGAATCGAAGCCGAGGAATGTTTTTCCCCAGAAAGAACCCAGAGGTTCATTATTGATAATGTATTGCGAAGGAGTACCGGTAATACCGGGGCCACTAGGATAACCTGTTGCAATCTTGGAGACATCCATATGCCGCACGCAGTTATTAATGGTTGAGAAATTTCCATTAACACTCCAGTTCCATTTTTTATTACTGATAATGACGCCATTCAGAGACAACTCCAACCCTTTATTTACAATATCCAAGTTCTTATTTGTCCAGAATGTAGCTGTAGGAGCCGGCATCTTTGTAGAAACACTCATCTGAACATCCGTTGTCGTTTTGTAATAAAGATCTAATGTACCACTCAAGCGACCGCCAAAAAATCCGAAATCAACACCCCAATCGTACTGTGTGGTTTTCTCCCATTTCAGATCAGGATTCGGAGTCCGCGTCAGCGTATAACCCGGGATCAAGGTTGAACCGCCATTGAGCACAGCACCTGTGACAGATCCGAGAGTTGCTTGTGAAATTTTAGAAGTAATTTCCTGGTTCCCGGTTATACCCCATCCCAGTCTCATTTTCAAATTACTAAACACATTCAATTTCTTAATAAATTCTTCTTCTGTCATTCTCCAGGCTAAAGCCGCTGAAGGAAAATAGCCATATTTATTATTGGCTCCAAACTTTGTAGAACCGTCAGCACGGAAATTCACTGTAAGAAGATATTTTTCCCACAAGTTATAATTTACACGGCCGAAGAAAGATTGTAGTTCGTTAACCGTAATATCGGAAGCATTGATTGCCTGAGTATATTTGCCTAAAGTCAGATCATAAAGGTTATCTACAGCACTGCTCGCGAAACCGGTTTCAGCTGTTGAGTATGTATAAATACGGAAACGTTGGTAAGAGTGTCCTGCCAATAAATTGAATTTATGATTTTTGTTGATATTGAAATCATATGTCAGATAGTTTTCGATCATACTACTACCCATTTCAACGTTGCTGATGGTTGCAGTACCTTTATCAGACATATAGTACAACTGTGCATCCTGCGTAACCTTCCTGGTTGCTTTGGTTTGATCTACAGAGAAATTTGCTTTATAATTCAAATTCTTGTAAAGATTCAGGGTTGCAGTTAAATTAGACAACACTCTGTCAGTCTGAGTATTATCATTAGTCAGTTTAATCATTGCAACCGGGTTGCGAACCTGATCACTCACCTGATAGAAAGTTCCATCTGAATTATAAACCGGATAAGTAGGATTCAACTTGAGAGCAGACAAGAGGAGGTCGCCTTCCACACCACCGCTTTCACCTAACGGTGCACGTTGGTCATTTGTACGAGCAGCTGTCAGACCAGCTTCCAGAGTCAGTTTGTTATTCAGAGCTTTCGTTGAAAAGTTCAAACGACCTGAATATTTTTCCATCCCTGTTTTATTGATGATCCCTTGTTGATTCATGTAGCCGAATGATGCACGATAGTATGAATTTTGATTTCCACCACTCATCGAAAGGCTGTGATTATGCGCAAATGAGGTACGAAAGATCTGATCCTGCCAGTCAGTATTATAGCCTTTATCGGCAGATGCAAGGCCTAGTTTAGCACGGGCAGCATTGTATTCTGATGCGCTCAACACATCGTATTTTTTCGGTAATTGTGAAAAGCCGGCATAGGATGAGTAAGAAATTGTATTACGGCCTTCTTTCCCTTTTTTTGTGGTTACAATGACCACACCGTTTGCACCGCGAGAACCGTAGATAGCAGTCGCTGAAGCATCTTTCAAAATATCAATAGATTCTATATCATCCGAATTGATAAAATTCAGAGGATTTTTATTGGAGGTAGAACCCACTCCTGCTGTAGATGCACCGGCAGGCTGAACATCGGTAATGTCGAGGGGAATTCCGTCGACCACATATAATGGATCCTGTCCCGAACGGATTGAATTGGCTCCACGTACACGCACGGTAACTCCGGCTCCAGGTTCACCCCCGTTATTAATCACCATTACACCTGAGACACGTCCCTGAATCATATCCGTTGGAGACGCAATCAGCCCTTTATTAAAATCAGCCTCTTTCAGTGATGACACAGAACCTGTTAGGTCACGTTTTTTTACTGATCCATAACCAATGACTACAATTTCATCAATAGCTTTAGAATCATCGGACATTATAATCATCAACGGATTCCTTGTTGCTACAATGTGTTGTGTCTTAAAACCGATATAAGAAAAAACAAGCGTGGTATTGTGTGGCACCAACATGGTGAAATGCCCCTGCGCGTCGGTAATGGTTCCTTTGGCACCACCTTCAATAGTAACACTTACGCCAGGCAAAACTTGCTTACCCTCATCGATTACAGTCCCCGACACTGTCATACTTTCTGTTTTGTCCAGGTCGGCCACCTCCTTTTTTCCATCTTTCTGTTTTGAAAAGAGAATAATTTGTCGGTCATTAATCTTGTAAGTTGCATTAGTCCCCTTAAGAACTTTCAGCATCACCTGATCAATGGTCTCGCCTTTTGATTCTATATCAATCTTTTGTTTTGGATTGATAATAGCATCATTGTACACAAAAATAAATTCACTTTGCTTTTCAATCTCGTGAAGTACAGCCTTAATGGTAGTGTTTTTCATTGAAATCGAAAAACGGGTTTGCTGACTATATGCAACACTTGCATTCGCCGAAGTCAGTCCGGCAATCAGGAAGAAAATCAGAACATTAAATATTCGTAACTGAGCAAACAATCCCTTCCCACATGAGTCGAATTTTCCGTTTTTTTTCATAATTTTGCAACGATCTTGATAAAAAGATAATAGATTTAATTCTCTGTTGACTCTATTTTTTGTCAAAGTCATTTACCGGGGAATAGGCCAATATTTCCCGGTTTTTTTGTCTTAGTAGTTATCCTGTCATACTCATTTGTTTTAGGGTTTAACATTAACGACGTATTGTGAATTTTGGTTCTTAATTTCAATGGGAGCCACTGTGGTTAAGACTTTTAATGCGCCTTCAATTGTATTATTCAGGTCTAGTTTTCCTGAAAGCCTTATTGTATTCATTGTTGAGATACTGTACCGTAGCGATACATTATAATAATTACTAACCTTTTCCAGAATCTGAGATAGCGGTTCACTACTAAAATTGAGCACTCCGTCTTTCCAACCAGTATATTCATCAGTGCTCACTGTCTCAATTTTGTCAACCAACGCATTTTTATCAAAAGTATAGCATTGGTTTGGTTCGATTCTACGCTCTTCTCCATTTTCCGATTTCACCTTTACATGTCCTGTAACCAGCACTACCGATTGCGTGTTTTGTTTCGGATAAGCCATCACATTAAAACTGGTACCCAACACACTAACTTCCATTTGTTTGGTTTGCACGAAAAATGGCCGGCTCGGATTTTTAGTAACCTCCAGAAAAGCCTCACCTTCCAGATAAACTTTTCTTTGCTTCAGAGCAAACTGGATGGGAAACACCACTTTACTTCCCGGGTGGACGCTTATTCGTGTTCCATCAGTTAGAACCAGGTACGCCCTCTTTCCTCCCGGGACTATAAGCTGACAAATGTCTTTCGAATTACCTTCCGTCTCCATCACTATGCGATCACCTTTAGGCATATCGACTTCCATATCGCCTTTTGCATTCAACTTGACTTCTGTCTGGTTTGCCAAAGTCATCTGCTTTTTGTCCGGCATTACCAATTGAATTTCTTGAAGGCTATCGACAGACAGATACTGGGCAAAATGTTGCAATTCGTTATTGTTTCGGAAAATCCATACAATTGAAACTGCCAAACAAAGCAGGATTACTGACGCTACTGCAACCGTCTTTGTATATAATGCTTTCCAGATGCGTGGTTTATGTATTGTACTTTGCGAGATTTCACGCCACATGTGCGCAACTTCTATATCCGAAAGTCTTTTGCCACTGCCAGTTATTGCTTCAAGAACAGCTTTTGCCTGTTGTAAAGTTTCCGCTGCCTCATCTTCTCCTTTCAGAATTTGAGCAAAGTATTCATTGCTGTTCTCTTCCGGATTCTTAATCCATTGTATAAAATCCGGATCATCAAGCCAATTTTCCACTGTGTAATGTTGATAAATCTCAAAATTCTTCATTCTCAAAACGTTTTAAGGTTGAGATTTCTGTTATTGTCAATAAAATAGGTTGTGATTTTTTTCTAAAAAACGAAAAGAAGAACGACTTAACTTCCGCTTTATATAATTAATAACGGCAATTAAGAGATTCTGTACTCACTTTTTCTGAAAAAAATCAGAAAATGAGAAAGAAAATAATCAAGGAGACTAAAAGAAGGGTTTTCCGAAGCTTGTCAATACCCCGGTGAATAAGATTTCTGGCAGACTGATAGTTCATGTCCAGAAGTTCTGCAATTTCTTCGAGAGACATTTCAGCCTCGTAGCGCAGATAGATAGCTTCTCTTTGACGTGGAGATAATTGTGAGAGAGCGCTTTTCAGCTTTTTCTTCTTCACAACGGTTTCCCACTCCTCCTCTTCTTCGTCGGGAGAATGTTCTAAATCGAAAGGAAGTGATAAGGTCGAAAGAGAGATCGTGTTTGTACTTTGGCTCAATTCGTCTATCAGCCGACGTTTGAGAGCCTTGAATAAATAAAAGCGGATATTATCAGTAGAGCCCAGATTTGAACGATTGTTATATAGTTTGATGAAAAGCTCCTGAATGGCATCCTTCACCAGCTCCGAGTCTTCAGAAAAACGGGAGCCATATTTATACAGTTCCTGCACATAGCTGTTGAAGATGGAAGAAAATGATTTTTCATCCCCATTACGAAACGCTTCCCATAGTATGTAATCGTCACTTTTATCAGCCATTACAGGTTGCTCAACAAATGTTTATATTAACCGGATTCTCATATCATTCACAATATCAATCAAAACACCAGATTTGATTTCGTCACAGCATTACAAATATAACACCATCACTACACATTTGCCTAATTATACCTTTACAACAAAACTACTTAAAAATCGCAATTCGGGCATTTGAACCACGAATCGATTTGAGTATTTCTTACAAATTTTTCTTCAGAAAGTCGGACATCCTTTTATAAAGATGGAAACGGGTATTGCCCCCGTAGATACTGTGATTACGGTTGGTATAGGTCTGCATTTCAAATTGTTTATTAGCCTGTACCAGCTTTTCTACAAATTCGAAAGTATTTTGGGGATGCACGTTATCGTCAGCCAAGCCACAAACGATCAACAAATTTCCCTGCAAATTCGCTGCATTATTCAAAGGAGAATTTTTAGTGTAGCCGTCTTCATTTTCCTGCGGTGTCTTCATAAAACGCTCTGTGTATGCCGCATCATAGAAGTGCCAGTCTGTTACAGGAGCAACAGAAACGCCGGCTTTGAACACATCACTTTGCGTCATGCACATCAGGGTCATAAAACCACCGTAACTCCAACCCCAGATGCCAATTCTCGATTTATCGGCAAAAGGCAAGGTACCCACATATTTTGCCACTGCTATCTGATCCTGCGACTCGATATTTCCAAGCTGTTCATACGTACATTTTCTGAAACGTTCACCACGAGCTGCCGTGCCGCGTCCATCGACACAAACAACGGCATAGCCATTAGCCGCAAGATAATATTCCCAGTCAACTTTCCATTTATCGGTTGCTTCCTGCGAATCGGGTCCGCTATACTGCACCAAAAGCACAGGCAATTTAGCTCCGCTGCCCGCATTAGCCGGTTTTACAACCCAGCCATACAACGGTGTTCCGTCGGCAGCATTGCAGGTAAAAGACTCTTTTTGAGGAAGGCCAAGTGCCGCAAACTCTTTTTTAAGCGCAGAATTGGATTCCAGAGTTCTAACCGTCTGTCCCAAATGATTGTACAATACAAACTCATCTGGCGAATTCCATGACGAATACTGGTCAATAAAATACGAGAAATCATTACTGAATGTTGCAGAATGCGAGCCTTTTCCATTGGAAAGTCGCTTCATAATTCCCTTGTCATCAACCGCATAAACATCTCTTCCGGTTGATGAGCTTTCCGCTGCCTGAAAATAGCTTGCTTTTTTCACTTCATCATAACCATAAAAGTTGGTCACATCGAATTTTCCCTTTGTAAGTTGTTGCACCAAAATGCCGTTGGTATTATACAGATAGGCATGACGATAACCATCTTTTTCGCTCACAAATGTAAAATAATGACCGTCAGGCAAAAAACGGAAATAATTCAGATTTTCATAATCAACATACGAATTGCTTTTATCGGTCAGAATCAATTTCGAAACCGTAGAACGTGGATTGGCAAAAAAGAGCTCCAAGGTGGTCTGATCTCTGTCAAACTTCGGAATAGCCAGTTCTTCCACTTTGTTTCCCCACACGAGCTTCGGATAATATGCATCCAAATCACTGCCAAGATTCATCTTTTTGATCGTCTTGTAATAAGTATCGTAAACCTGCACACTGGCCTGCGGGATAGGTGTTCCGGCTTTGGGATATTTAAATGTTACCACCTCCGGATATTCTTCCGCATTCGCGTACTCAGGATTAGATCCCTTATAGCGAATGTAACTATAGCTCTGAACATTGCTCAAATCCAGTCGCACAAAAGCCACCAGCTTGCTATCAGGTGACCAAACGAACAATTTGGTACAATCAAATTCTTCCTCGTACAACCAATCAGGCATCCCGTTGATTATCTTGTTTTCTTCACCATCTTTGGTCATGGCAATTTCAGTTCCATAATCCAGTTTATTAAGGTAAAGATTATTATTTCTGGCAAACACCACCATTCGTCCGTTTGGAGAGAATGTTGCAGCTTGCTGGGGACCACCTTCCGAAACCGGTTTCATGTTACGACGTTTGATGTCGTACACGTAATAATCGGCTGCAAAAGCGCGACGATAGGTTTTCTTTGAATTGAGATACACCAACATCTTTACTTCTGCAGAGTCCAGTTCATATCCTTCAATATGTTTGATTGGACAATTGATAACGCGTTTGATATTAAACAAGGTATCGACTACCCGCCCTGTCTTGAAACTATATTTCAACACCAGTTTACCGGAATCCGACATCTGAGTATAAAATTCACCATTACGCATCGAGCGAAGTTCCTGAATTTGTTTCGGTCTAAAATGTCCGGAAACAATTTGACGAAGGAAGCTGTCATCAGAAGTTTTTTGTGCAAAAGAAGAGAAACAGCACGAAAGAAGTAACACTAACAGAGAAGTAATACGAAGCATATGCAATTATAATTTTGTTTAGGCCACGCAAAGGTAAGGAATATTTATCTTCAATATTCCCGCAAAAACAGCTTTAATTATCAATATAACGCGATTAAAATTCAAGGAAAGTCTGGTTTTCGAGCAGACGAAAACTTTTCCGGTGATGAGGAGTAACGCCGAATTCACGAATGGCATCTCGATGTTTTACGGTAGGATAACCTTTATTTGACAACCAGTTATATGCAGGAAAATCCTGATGAATGGCATTCATATAATCATCCCGGTAGGTTTTTGCCAGAACTGACGCAGCCGCAATGGAAAGATATTTGCCATCACCTTTCACAATACACTGATGAGGAATGTCTTTATATTTTTTGAAACGGTTACCATCAATAATCAGATGATCGGGCGTCAGTTTCAGCCCAGCCACAGCTCTATGCATAGCCAGTATCGAAGCATTCAGAATATTGATCTGATCAATTTCCTCTGCAGAAACAATACCGACTGCCCATGCAACAGCGCTCTGTTCAATTTCGGGACGTAGTTGATAACGCACTTTCTCGGACAACTGTTTTGAGTCATTCAAAACATCATTATCATAATCGGGAGGTAAAATTACAGCAGCCGCAAAAACAGGACCGGCCAGGCATCCACGCCCGGCCTCGTCACATCCTGCTTCGTTACAATCTGCTAACAAAAAAGGAGCTAGCTTTGTATGTTCTATGCTGTTTCTTGACATGTTTCTTTACCTTCACTTTCAGGCACCTGATCTTTCAGCAACAAGCGCAACGACTGGTCGTAAGTGATATAACTCCACATCCAGTTGATAAACACCATCAGACGGTTTTTAACTCCTACGATGGTCATAATGTGAACAAACAACCATAACACCCAGGCAAAAAAGCCGCGGAACTGCGCATATGGCAATTCAGCAACTGCCGAGTTACGTCCAATTGTGGCCAACGACCCTTTATCTACATATTTAAATGGCTTAAATGGAGAACCCTTAGCTTCGAAATTATTCAAATTATTTGCAACGTTCACTCCTTGCTGTATCGCCGGTTGTGCCACCTGAGGATGTCCATTGGGAGTATCCGGAGTGCTCACAAGAGCTGTGTCACCGATAGCAAACACATTCTTAAATCCATTGACCTGATTATATTCATTGACTATTATACGGTTACCTCTACCATACAACTCTTTTTCGAAACCTTCAATACTATTACCTTTAACACCTGCAACCCAAATCAGATTTTTTGATTTGATAACGTCGCCGTTGCTCAGTTTCACTTCATCATTTGCATACGAATCGACTGTTGCACCCAGCACAATATCAACATGAAGGTCGGTTAGGTGATCATACGCTTCTTTCGAAGCTTTTTCTGAAAAAGCATTCAGCAAACGGGGCAATCCGTCCACAAGGTAGATACGCATACGCTGAACCTTGAAGTCGGGGTAATCTTTGGGCAATACGAACTTACGCATTTCTGCAAGAGCTCCTGCCAGTTCAACGCCTGTTGCACCACCTCCTACAATTACGAAATTCAGCAATTTTTCGCGTTCGTCAAAATCGGCGGTACTGGCAGCACATTCA
Source organism: Paludibacter sp. (assembly GCF_009712605.1). GTDB lineage: Bacteria > Bacteroidota > Bacteroidia > Bacteroidales > Paludibacteraceae > Microbacter. The sequence continues at coordinate 270,223 of NZ_WASO01000009.1, forward strand.
AGAGAAAAAATAATTTTATTTCTCATCTTGATAGCTTCCGTTGTTGACTTAAGCACCATACTCGACTTTTTCAATGCATTATTGCCAAAAAAGTTTGTATCACAACCGGTGGCAACCACCAAATAATCGTAACGTACACGACCAATAGTCGTTTCAACACAGCTCAGTTCTGTATCGACAGACAAAGCCGAGCACAAGCGGAAATGTAAATCCGGTCTTTTTTGTAGCACTTTGCGAAAAGGGAACGATATTGTACTTGGTTCAAGACCCGAAGTTGCAACCTGATAAAACAAAGGTTGAAACTGATGATAATTCCGCTTGTCTAACAAAACAATCTGAAAATACTTTGGGTCCAATGTTGTAGCCACTTTCAGGCCACCAAAGCCACCGCCAATAATAACAACACGTTTTTTGTCTTTCGCTGGGGGAATGTTACAAATGGTAGTCATAATAAGGAAATAGTTAAAAGTTAAAACTCACACAAATCTAAAATATACACAATCTCAACGTGATTTACACGGATAGGAGAAAACAAAAAGAAGGAGGGTTAACAAAAAAGCAGAAAGGCGCCTATTGAAGGGATTCAACAGGCGCCTTTAGTAGCGACTCGGGGACTTGAACCCCGGACCTCATGATTATGAATCATGCGCTCTAACCGGCTGAGCTAAATCGCCGTTTCGCAGTGCAAAAGTACAACAATTTCGTTAATTTCAAAATAGATTGACGACTTTTTTTGCTGTATTTTCAACATAAATCATAAACACAAGATAATCAACATATCATCCATTTTCAGTATATTCCGGATTGCAAACCCGGGTTTGCAAAACCACACTTTTTCTCCTTACCAGATGCAGCATGGTAAATAAATTTATCGGGCTATCCCTGTTTTTTTATTCAAAATTGATCGGTTAATCGCGTTATTTTTGAATAAAAAATAAATTTTACTCAGAAACGGGGATGATAATGAGTCTGGATGAACAGGAAAGTAAACCCGGATTGATGCCCGGTTTCCCCTGAGGAATGGAGAAATTCAGATTTTTATAATAATCTACCCACGATGGGAAAAGCTTTCCTGTATCCGGATCCTTAAAAGTCATCGGTTTCAGTACAAAAAAAGGCTTTCCATCATTAGCAATTTTGAATGCTTCATAGATTAACTCGCTGCAATAAAGCCGTCCGTTATCCATTTCAAAATAGTCATCATAAGACACTCCCTGATATGCTAAAGCTGCTTTTTCCGCTTTCGTTATCAACGAGCTGTATTTCGGCTTCAATCTCCCTATAAGCAAATTACTGACCGCACATCTGCCCTCAAATTCTTTAATGGCTGTAAGATGAACATTTTTACCGATCGCCTCAACCACTTTCAACGAATCCCCCACCCTGACGACCAATCCGCAATGATTATAATCCCGACCTCTATATCCTTGCGTCACTTTATCAATGGCGCGCCCGAGTTCACCACCATTCAGATGCTGAAACACAATATCGCCTTCTTTCACCAGAGTTGCAAAATTCGTTTGCTGAGCAAAGCAACTTCCGGTTATGAAAATGATTAAAAAGACAATTTGGAAAGCAGTAAATCTTTTCATCTGCATACAAAATTACAATTCAACGACTTACAACAAAGAAATTTTCTCACTTCAATGTCTTATTCAGAAAATTAATCACATACGGCATTGCCTCTTCAAACCAGGGGTGAAACAACCAAAATGTATGGGGCGTATTTTCAATTGTATGCACTTCGTTGTAAATACCGAGTGTGTTCAGCTTTTTAATCATATCGTCGCGACCGGCATGAAATCGGGGCAAAGCACTATTCACAAACAAAAATGGAGCAGTTTGCTTTCCTACATGTATAAGAGCAGATGCCTCATTAAAGAGAGCCGGATTCTCTTTCGGAGAAACGCCAAACCACAAAGTCGCTGCCGATAACTTTCCCGGTTGATCCTGTCCTTCGGAGGATTCAGGATGCAAAAAGGCAAGTACGCCGTCCATATCAACAGCCGCCTGCACTTTATCCGAATACTGTTTATAGCCGCCTGTTTTGTACAACGATACAGTGCCATTCTCACTTCCGATCAAAGCTGCCAGCTGACCTCCGGCAGAAGTTCCGAAGATGGCGACTTTATTACTATTCAAATGATATTTACCAGCATTGGCACGCACCCATCGAATCGCTGTTTTGACATCCTGAACACCGGCCGGATATTTAGCCTCCATCGACAAGCGATATTCCACACATACCGTTGCAAATCCATTTCTGGAAAGTTCGTACGCGATATGACGATCCATATTCTTTTCACCCGAACGCCAGCCGCCGGCATGAATAATCACCACTACAGGAACCTTTTTCACGCCTTTGGGTCGTACCAGGTCCAAATGCATTTTCCGTTGTCCATACATTGCATACACCAAATCATTGTTGATGGTCAGCTTACTCTGATCACCCAACCCGACCAAAGATATCTCAGGATATTTTTTGCGGTTTTTGATTAACTCATTCTGAGCATTATAAGAACTATCCGTTGGAATAGTTGGATGCATCCGGTAATGTTGTGCAAAAGCATTACCAAACATACCAAGCAGTACAATCACTATCAAACAAACATAGAAACGCATAAGGATAAAATTTAGGGATGCAATTGTAGCAAAATTTAACGACAGCAACAAAAAAAATCCCGCAGAGCAATTAACCCTGCGGGAGCGAGATATTTCAAAGATATTAGATAATTACAAATTGAATTACAGGCTATCACCGAAATCGGCACGGAATTTAGCCACCAGTTTTTGCGGCCAGTCGGATGTCGGTTCCAGTTTACCCATAAAGAAGCGCAGCACCGGAGGTTCGTAATAGAATTTCAATCCACCGATCATTTCTCTGTTGTCATACAACCACTTCAAACGGTCGATAACATATTTCACCTGCGAAAGGGTGAACACGCGGCGCGGCACAGCCAAACGAAGCAATTCCATATCGGCATATGTCTCGTTGCCGTTTTCATCACGCTGATTGGAAACAGAACCACGTTCCATACCACGAACTCCTGAAATAAGGAAGAACGCAGCGGCTAAAGCTCCGGCAGGATATTCTGTTTGAGGAATATGGCTACAGAATGACATTGCATCCACGTGAGCTCCCAACACACCCGGAGGTGTTATCATCGGGATGCCCAGTTTTTTAGCCTCTTCCACCAGATATTTAATAAACGAAGGACTTTGCGAAATCATCGTTTCATCCAGTGTTTCGTACAAACCTACGGCCATCGCTTCCACTTCGCGAATTGAAATGCCGCCATAAGTCAGGAAGCCTTCAAACAGAGGAACCAAAGCCTCAAGCTCCTTGTATACTTTGATGTCGTTGGTACAAATACCTCCACCTCGGGACGAGCTTAATTTCCGAGCTGAGAAATAAATAATATCAGCCATACCGGTAAAGGTAAGAATGACTTCTGCCATCGATTTACCTTTGAATTCGTCTTCACGTTGCGTTACCAGGTAAGCATTTTCGCCCAGCAAACTAGCATCGAGCACCAAGCGAATACCATATTTATCGGCAATTGCACGTACATCACGCATATTCTGCACCGAGAATGGCTGTCCGCCAATCAGGTTGGTCGAGGCTTCCATACGGATATAAGGAATATTTTCTTTCCCGTATTTTTGGATGCACTCTTCGAGCGCCTCGATATTCATATTGCCCTTAAAAGGGTGATCCGAGTCAATTTTATAAGCTTCAGGATAAAGCAATTCGGCAATCTGACCGCCACATTCGGTAATGTGAGCCAGTGCTGTTGTGAAGTGATAGTTCATCGGAACCATGCTACCCTTCTTCACATACGCCACACCCAGAATGTGCTCGGCAGCACGACCCTGGTGAACAGGAAGCAGGTATTTTTTCCCTAAAACATCGTCAACAGCTTTTTGCAGACGGATAAAACTCTGCGAACCGGCATAAGCATCATCAGCGACCATCATTGCAGATAACTGATTGTCACTCATAGCATTTGTACCGCTATCCGTCAACATATCAAGGAATACATCGGTTGTATTTAGTTGGAATGTATTAAAGCCACCTTCGTATAAAGCTTCCAAACGTCTTTCGATAGGTACTAAATGAAGTTTTTGTACGATGCGCACTTTGTGCAGTTCAAGAGGAATATTTTCTCCGCTATAAAACTTCACTGCACTAGAATTCTGTGATAATGAGTCCATTGGTGTAATTTATATTAGATTTATCAGTTAATTTGTACTGTTCGCAAGTTAAAGAAAATATCTTGAATTTTTCAATCAACTCCTCCTTAAAAGTTTCATTTATCAATAATTTTATATTAAATGATTCATTTTTTCAAGACATAGATTCAAAAGCTGCATATCAACGACTTGTTTCAAATCAACACTCAAATACAAAACGGAAAATTTCCGAAACAATATGAATTAACAACTCTTCTGTCACTTCGTAAAATTTATTGTCGGACATTGAATTTCATCATTTATGCGCTATCTTTGCACCGTTTTTATGAGATTGAGCAAAACAGACAAATAATTGATTGATATGAGTATTCAAAACAACAAAATGGTTTCAGTTACCTACGATTTATATGTCGGTGGTGAAAACGAGGAACCCGAATTAATGGAGCAGGCAACAGCGCAAAATCCGCTTACCTTTTGCTTTGGTATCGGCATGATGCTTGCTGAATTTGAAAAGAATTTACATGGGCTTAAAGTTTCAGATACATTCGATTTCAAGATTGACAGCAAAGACGCTTACGGAGAATATGATGACGAAAATCTGGTTGATCTGCCCCGTGAGATCTTCGAAGTAGACGGCAAACTGGATGAAAATATGGTTTTCGTGGGTAATGTTGTTCCTTTGATGGACTCTGACGGCACCCGCATTAACGCTCAGGTTGTTGAAATCAGCGACAAAACTATCAAAGTTGACTTCAACCATCCTCTTGCAGGCGAAACTTTGCACTTCAAAGGCTCTGTACTGGAAGTTCGTGATGCTACAGAACAAGAACTGGCTTCATTCATGGGAGGCGGTTGCAGCGGTGGCTGTTCAGGCTGCGGCGGTGGCTGCGGCGACGACCATGATGCTGAAGGTTCAAGCTGTGGCTGTGGCGGCGATTGCGACTGCAAATAAGCATTCCACAGAATAATCTTACACGAGGTGAGAGGTGAACAATCCTGTTGCAGGATGCCGTTTCACTTCTCACCTTGTTTTTTAGGGTTAAGTTCCACAAAGTGCGCTTTTGCAACAATCTGATAACAGAATCCCCGTTACTCATTATTCACTTCTAATTACTACATTATGTCCAACACTTTCGGAAATATATACAAATTAACCTCTTATGGCGAATCACATGGTGCTGCTGTAGGCGGAGTAATTGACGGATGCCCTGCCGGTATCGAAATCGACATGGAGTTTATTCAGAACGAACTGAACCGGCGTCGTCCGGGGCAATCAAACATTGTGACTCCCCGTAAAGAACCCGACGAAGTGGAATTTCTTTCCGGTATTTTTGAAGGCAAAACAACGGGGGTACCTATCGGATTCATCATTCGTAACACCAACCAGCATTCATCCGATTACGACAATCTCCGCGAGACATACCGTCCTTCTCATGCTGATTTTACGTATCAGACCAAATATGGAGTACGCGATCACCGAGGAGGAGGCCGCAGCTCTGCCCGCGAAACCATCGCACGAGTGGTTGCCGGTGCTATTGCCAAACTTGCACTCCGTTCAACCGGAGTTCAGATCAACGCATTCACCTCGCAGGTAGGTTCAATTGCACTTCCGGGCCGCTATACCGATTACGATCTGAGAAAAACGGAAGAGAGCATTGTTCGCTGTCCTGATCCTGCCACTTCCGATAAAATGGAAGAGTTGATTCGCGAAATACGCAAAAACGGAGATACCATTGGTGGCATTATTACCTGTGTGGCCAAAAACGTTCCTGTAGGTTGGGGAGAACCTGTGTTCGGCAAACTTCATGCTGCACTGGGAGGCGCCATGCTCTCGATCAATGCTGTAAAAGGGTTTGATTATGGAAGTGGCTTTGATGGCATCCCCTACAAAGGTTCGGAATCCAACGACGTTTTTGTCAATCAGGATGGCAAAATAACAACGACCACCAACCGTTCGGGTGGTATTCAGGGTGGCATTTCCAATGGTCAGGACATCTATTTCCGGGTGGTATTCAAACCGGTTGCCACGATCCTGATGGAGCAAGACACCGTAGACATTCATGGCAATGAAACGACACTAAAGGCTCGCGGTCGCCATGACGCATGTGTATTGCCCCGCGCAGTACCTATCGTGGAAGCGATGACAGCAATGACACTGCTCGACTATTGTTTACTGGCAAAAACAAACCACTGAACAATTGACAATTAAAAAATTTACCATTTATCATTGAACAACCCATTTGTTGAATGGTAATCAAATACTTCCGCCATGAAAAGTTTTATTGTCAAATCCGGCATTATCGTTGCCTTATTGCTTAGTTGCCATTTTACTCACGCGCAGGATTGGCCTAATTTAAGCCGATACTCCAACGAAAATGCAGAGCTGAAATCGCCTGCAAAAAATGAAGCAAGAGTTGTCTTTATGGGGAACTCCATCACTGAAGGATGGATTAAGAAACATCCCGAATTTTTCGCCGGCAAACCTTATCTCGACAGAGGAATCAGCGGGCAGACCACCCCGCAAATGCTGGTTCGTTTTCGTGCCGATGTAGTCCACCTGCAACCCAAAGTTGTGGTGATACTTGCAGGCACGAATGACATTGCAGGCAACACAGGCCCGTCTACGCTTGAAATGATAGAAGACAACATTGCCTCGATGACTGAAATCGCTCAGGCCAATGGCGTTAAAGTGGTTCTTTCGTCTGTACTTCCCGTATACGACTATCCATGGAGAAAAGGCCTGGAACCTGCCCAGAAAATCATCGCTCTCAATGCATGGATCAAAGAATATTGTGCAAAGAAAAAGATCATTTATGTGGATTATTTCAGCGCAATGGTGGATGAACGCAAAGGATTAAAAGCCGAACTGACCTACGATGGCGTTCACCCTAACCTTGCCGGCTACATGGTGATGGAACCTTTGGTTGAAAAAGCAATCCAAAAAGCATTGTCAAAATAAAAACCGTTGTCTATGCAATCTTCCAATAGCCGCATAGAAGTGCTACAGGGCGACATCACAAAGGTTCACGTTGATGCCATTGTAAATGCAGCCAATTCGTCGCTTATGGGAGGCGGAGGAGTGGATGGAGCAATACATCGTGCCGGAGGAGCGGCCATTCTCGAAGAGTGTAAGCTAATTGTTGCCCGGCAAGGAGGCTGCCCCACCGGTGAAGCAGTAATCACAACAGGAGGAAATCTGCCCGCGAAACATGTCATTCATACCGTCGGACCGGTTTGGCACGGCGGCAGCTATCACGAAGCAGAAAAACTTGCCGAATGCTATCAAAATTCATTGACACTTGCCGTCCAAAACAAATGTAAAACCATTGCGTTTCCGAACATCAGCACCGGAGTTTATCACTTCCCGAAAGAAAAAGCTGCTCATATTGCAGTCCGCACCGTACTGGACTTCCTTCAAAAAGAGACGTCAATCGAAAAGGTTATTTTCGTCTGTTTCGACGAAGAGAACGCTTTATTAACTCAACAAGAAATCAAAAAGACATGCATATCTTAGTCACTTACGCCATACCACAGGAACGCGTTACTGTTTCTTTCCCCGATTGCACGATCACCTACTGCGAAACCGGCATTGGCAAAGTAAACGCCCTGCTGTCCGTAATGGATGCAATCGCAAATAAAAAACCGGACTTGATTCTCAATATTGGCACAGCCGGGTCTGTCGACCGCGAGGTTGATTCTATCGTAATTTGCGATACGTTTGTAGATAGAGACATGAAGAAGTGCAAGGATTTTGGCGCAACGTACCACATTGATTTCAAAGAAGAGCTAAGCTCCATTCCGGTTATCAATCATTGGAATAAGAGCAATATCTGCAATACGGGAGACTCGTTCGTAACTCAGATCATTGATGAAGCCGATGCTTTCGACATGGAGAATTTTGCTGTAGCTGCATTGTGCAAACGGCGAAACATCCCGTTCGTTTCGGTAAAATACATCACCGACAAAATCGGCGAAAACTCCGTTAAGCATTGGGAAGATAAGCTGGAAGATGCCAACGCCGGCTTACAGGCTTTTTTCAATAGTCAGAAATAAGTCTCATTTGCAACAAGAAGCCGGTTTTCACCCTCTTCGACACAGGCGGAGCCATACGCAAAACTCCAATCTGTTATATACATCACAAAGAACCTGAAGATCATAACTCCGTCCAGAGCGGAGTCTCCGAGACCTTAACCTGTTCGGGCTTTAGCCCTGATGGCTTTGTAGTTCTACCCCAAACCCCTACAGGGGCTTCAATCTGCTTGTCAAGACCAATCTCATCTCTCAAACTCTCCTGTTTGCACTGGCTCCAAGTCCCCTGAAGGAAATCGAAGATCAGCGAAGCCTGTTTATTTACGATCCAGCTCTCATAGTTTCTGCTTAATTTCCCTTATTACTTTGTCAATATCATCAAACACTTCTTCATTTCGAAAACGAATGACTGTAATACCCAAACGCTCAAGTTCGGCAGTACGGCCGTCATCATAATCTTGTTGAGATGTATGAATTTCCCCGTCCACCTCTATAACCAGTTTTGCAAAATGACAATAAAAGTCGGCAATAAAAATATCAATCGGATGCTGAGGCTTAAACCGAACTCCCAGTTGATTCCGCCTGAGTTTCTCCCAAAGCATCTTTTCCGCCTGAGTCATATTTTCCCGTAACTCTTTTGCCTTTGCAAAAACCGAAGGCAAAGCGTTATAATACATGGTATGTTCTACAGTGTTCTTTTGAAGCATAGATGTAATATTCTGTTCTACCCCAAACCCCTACAGGGGCTTCCATCTGCTTGTCAAGACCAATCTCATCTCTCAAACTCTCCTGTTTGCACTGGCTCCAAGTCCCCTTAAGGGGATGTAGGGGTACATAATACCAGACAGTTTCTTCTGATTAA
>NZ_WASO01000009.1:279407-368348 GCF_009712605.1 Paludibacter sp.
AGTCCCCTTAAGGGGATGTAGGGGTACATAATACCAGACAGTTTCTTCTGATTAACAGCAACGACAAAATTCGTTATGTTTTAATTACTCACTACTATCGCAGGGTTTGCCCACGCGATGCATTAACTCCGTTGATTTTCAATTCGCGCGAGAGCGGGGGTAAGATTCAGTTCTATCCCAAACCCCTACAGGGGCTTCAATCTGCTTATCAAAACCAATCTCATCTCTCAAACGCCCTGTTTGCACTGACTACAAGTCCCCTTAAGGGGATGTAGGGGTACATAATACCAGACAGTTTCTTCTGATTAATAGCAACAACAAAATTCGTTATGTTTTAATTACTCACTACTATCGCAGGGTTTACGCATGCGATGCATAACTCCGTTGATTTTCAATTCGCGCGAGAGCGGGGGTAAAATTCAGTTCCACCCCAAACCCCTACAGGGGCTTCAATCTGCTTGTCAAGACCAATCTCATCTCTCAAACTCTCCTGTTTGCACTGACTCCAAGTCCCCTTAAGGGGATGTAGGGGTAAATTATCCATGCAATATTCTTCCTTTTGATTAGCACGGTTCAGGAGAACCGCACTAGCGGGGGCGCCATCGGAGAGAGGTGCGATAGATTCAATAAAACAAGATTGAATCTTATTTATGCCTTCCATATGTATTATTAGTAGCAGCATTCCGATAATGTCCGCCTTTATGGTGCGAGTTTGTACTTCCGGCATAATGCCCACCATGACTTGATGTATGATGCCCTCCTCCGTAATACGGATGACTTTTACCTGCAAAACTGAATGATACAATCAGTAGAAAACAGAGAGACAATATAATTTTCTTCATAGTATTCCTTTGGATTTGTTTATTCACTGCTACCGTTTGGCTTGCTCACGCGATGCAAGCGCGCGAGAGCAGGGCCATCTTCTTATATAAGACTAATAATTAAATTAGCGTCAGATTGATTGACTGAATTATGGAGTGATTTACTGTTGGCTACTGTTTTTTGTACAATTTGATGAGGATAGTGTCGTATTGACTTGTATGGCAATACAAAATGATTGTTACATGCACAAATAAGGACATCTGCACTAGTAGAATAATTTTTCATTGCATCAATCAAGCATCTAGCATAATCTCCCATTGTATAAAATGCGATTCTTTGACCCTGATAAGTTACTATATCATAAAAATCATTTGGATCTCCGCCCAATTTGTGCTTACTTAATGAGACACCCCCATTACTCAACAAGGCATTATAGACAAGATTTAGAGTACTGGTTTTACCGGAATCTGATGGACCACTTAGCATTATTATTTTCATGATAACAATTTAATTAGATTTATATATGATTTTATTGATTATTTTTCCTCCCTATAATATATCTTGTAATACTTTCTTCCATCAGCTTCTACGCCTTGTTCTATAAGGTCTCGTGTGCCATGAATCAAAATATCGAAGTTCTTGTCGAGTTTGATTATTCTTTTGAAAGAACGCGCTTGCTTTTTTACTGCTGATTCTGAAATAGCAAATTGATCCTGAATAGCCATTTCAATGGCTTGTTCATATTCAGTTTTATATTGATTAAAGCTTTCTATCAGTTTTTCCTGCCCGATAACTTCTTTTGCGAAATCGGACATATCAAAGCTCTCCTTCTTCTTGAAGAACTCAACTGATTTATTCAGAATATCAGCCTGATCGGCTTTTGAAACGTCAAAACGCTGTGGCAGTTCCTGCATTACAAAATTCTTGGTTAACGACAACACATTCTTTGTATTGGCATATTCATCATTACGCGGTTTCACATGCAGAAAGTCTTCAATCCAATATTTAGCTTCTGCCCCTTTATTGGTATTATCTACAACAGCTACTACAAAACCATTTTCCTTTTCTTTATTAAATATCAAACAGCCTTTATCAAGTTTATTGATATTAACCCCTTGTTGACTTTCAATTTCAAAACCATCTCCCGACGGATATACTTTCAAGAATGTATCTTTATTTTCAGACTTAAATAAGCCTACGGCATCCACTGTATCGCCATCTACTATACAATCTTTGAAATAAACGACATAAAACTCTCCACCTTTAATCTTAGGGTGGGTACTCTGTTCATACAAATGCTTGACCAGATTTACTGATTGCTCATAAAACTCATCTTGATCATCAAAAATCTTGCTTACACAAACAAATACTTCATTCATACTTAAATCTATCTCATGATTTAATAAGAAATATTCATCAGCCTTAAATGGTGAAATAAAATAAGTAATCAAAAGCTGTTTTAGATCTGTATCTAATTCAATTGTTTTTTTTGAAAGGTTATAATTACCCTGATTAAATTTGTTCCCGACTTGATGTATAATCAAATTAGAAAATTTAATATATTCTTTATATAGCATGTAAGATAGGCTTTATTAGTACTATTAGTTTGATAGTAATATTATTTATGGGAGAGAATATTGATTTGGGATTGTTAACTATAAACAATACAATTGTAATAAGTAAAAGTACTACTAATGAAATAATCCAAAGTTCAGTATATTTCCTTTCCTTTTTTTTGATATATTCTAAATTTGAATCATAGTCCTCATCATTATTCAAAATACGTTTAATATCACTTTCTTCTAATAAATCAGAATACCGAGTTTTCATATTTTGGTATATTGCTTCATATCTCTCCAGTTGTTGTTTTATCTCCCAGCGGGAATAACACATTACTAATAAAAATATTAATAAGAAGCCTATTGATAAAAGAGAAACCTCCAATGTAAAGCCTCCAGTGAAATCTCCTTTTGAAATAACTCTAATAATAATCACTGAGATGTAAAATGATACAACTGCTAAAAAGCTTCTTTTATAGTCCGCCACATAGCTTTCTACGATTTTTTCAGCTTTCTCTTGTAGATTTACTAGCTGCTCTGATATTTTATTGCGAATTTCAATATATTGCTTAATATTCTCCTTTTGATAGATTTTATAATTAGATTTTATCGCGTCAAATGTTGAGCCTGCTATTTCTAGAGTTTCTTGCTTAAAATTGAGAGATAGAATATTTCGCGTCAACCCAATTTTATCTACAATATTTCCACCTTCATATACCCAAGTATAAATTTGATAATAAATCTCATATGAAGACAGATTGATATCTGAAATCGAGATATCTTGACTTATTGTTCTATAGCCATTTAGTCTGTAATTGAGTTTGTTATTGTTGACATTTAATATATCAAACAAAAATATAGCGCAATAAAACAGAGTTACTCTTTGAAATAATTCATTCAGAATGATATTATTACCTAATGGATAAAAATCATCTGGTATAAATTTGAATTGTGATATTATATCGGAATGACATAGATTCTTTATTTTATCCAAATTATCCCTATCAATCTTATTTATTGTTGGTTGTATTCCTTGGGCAACAAATTTGATTCTATTAGTTGAGAATGAGATAAAAGACTCATCTTGTACTTCATATATAATATAATCATTCCCATTAAGAGAATTAGTAATTACTTCTAAAAAATATATTACAGATAAGTCTGATAGATATTTTATAAAATTATCAGGATAATAAACTGATATTATTTGTTTTATATTGTTTTTTACAATTGTAATTCTTAAGTCAAAAGGACTATTTTGCAGACACTCTTTACATTCATTAATGAACGAATCAAAATCGCCTTCGTGAGCACTATTAAAAACATCTACTATCTCTTGTCCTTCTAATATAGAAATATGTATACTATCTCGGGAATTTATTTCCAGTAACAGTTTTTTAAAATCATCTTCTGAGGGGATTTTCCCATTTGGGCATGACACCTTTATTATTACTTCAGAATAATTTTCTTGTATATCAAAGATGTTAATTTGAACTTGAGAAAATAATGATACTATGTTTTGTAAGATATTATTCATTGATATGATTATCTATTATTTTTTCAGCATATTCATATCCGATATCACTTCTAATCATTAGATATTTACCATCGGCATCAACATGAGCTTTGAAGGTTTTTGCTGGATTTGCAACATCATATTTAATTACCAAATCAATTTCACTGGTTAAAGACAATGTATTTTTAAATCGCTTATGAATTTCAGATGGTTTTTTATTAAATCGTTGATCAAATTTATGTTTTTGATGAGCTTTTTCAATTTTGGTTTGTAAATCGACTATTTTAAGATCCTCGTCAAATGGTCTATAGTTTCCAATGACTTCATCTTTATAAAATGACAACAAAAATTCTCCTTCTCTCCGAAAATATGCAATCGTTGCATTCCATAAATAAAGATAATCTTGTTTGTGCTTTCTTTTTATTGGATTTAAAATGTCTTTTTCAATAACATCAAAAGCAGTCTTCGTATTTTCTTCATCTGTTATTACAACGCTTAATTCAAGAAATTTATTCCACCAATAAGCACTAACAGGAGTGTTAGTATCATAAACAGATGTATTAAGTATGTCATCGTTATTATTTAATTCACAAATAAAGGCTTTGTAAACTTTTCTTCGAATAGATAATCCTGTAACTATATCTCCTGTCATTTCAGATATAAATTCGTCATAATCAACTTTTAAAATGATTAACTTTCTAGCATCCTGTGTCATCCGAACCAAAGAAATAATAAGCATCCCTTTAAGTATTTCTTTGCCCAGCTTTTTCTTATTTAAATCCTGTTGTGCTTGCTTTTCTTTACTAAGCAAACGAGATGCTATTGCTTTACAACTATCTGAGTATTCATTTTGCTTCACAATTACATCTACCAAGTTTCTTACTTCAGTATGTTCACTTTCAAATTGATAATATCTATCAGGAGTTTTTATACTAATTTGTTCAAGCATTTCTTGAATATATATCTTGAAATTGTCAAGATTTTGATACTCTGGTCGTTCTATTGCTTCATCTGTAGCAATATCAATTTTAAATAATTTATTAAAGATGACTTCCATGATTTCAAGATTAAAATATGTGTAAATTCTCTTTATTACTGCGATAATTAATTTCTATTTTGCAAGTTTCAAGATATCTGTTGGGGATAGCCTCTGGCTTCTCTTTTGCCGCAAGCATAAGTGAAACTTTATTTTGCGCCCAGAACCAAGCTGACTTCAGTTATGCTGATCTTAGGTTCAACCACAATACAGACATCCTCAATCATTTAACTTTCCTCCCGCAAACTTACTATTTTTCTTTAACACTCTAACCGTTTACACAAATAATGAGGTAATATTTCGAAATAATTTTTCAACTACGTATTAAAAACTGCTACAAATGCTTTTGAATATCCGGTCGTGTTTATAAAAAGCACAGGGAGCTCTCCATGCGGAAAGCTCCCTGCTGTGGTCAATAAAGATAGGATGTACTGTTTTTAGACTACAGCATGCATCACCGGTCCGGTATAAGCCGAAGTGCCTTGCCGGGTCACAGCCGCCACACGAAACCAGTAACGGGTGAGCGGGGTAAGCCCTGCAATAACAGCCGACGCTTTTGCGGTAGTGGCTCCTGTTGTCCATCCGCTGTCATCGGCAGGCAGCGGTTCTTTGGCATATTGCCATATATAAGCAGTTGCCCCATTCACCGCAATACGGCGAAGCAGCACCGTCCCCGGTTTGTCGTCATTTTCGGTTACAAACTCAGCTCTTTGTCCCGGCGCACGTTGTTTGGCAAGGTTAAAGCCGGCATTGAGAATAAGGGCGCCGTCGCCATCGGCAATGCGGTCAACATAGAGAGCTGTTTTGCGCATCACTTCGTCCCACTCATCTTCCGCCTGATACATTAGTTTAGTCTCTTCCCTACCCCCCTTTTGGCTCGCTTCAAAACGCGACTCCAGCAGGTCATTTTTTGTAATAACGGTTGCCAGTGGCACATCGGGATTTGTAAAAACGGGGCTGCCTGTCATACTTGATACGACAGAATTTCCAAAACCGACTTTTTCAATGACGGATAATCTCAAAAAATCGAGAACTACATGATCTTTACTCATACGTGTTACATTTTTAGATTAATAAAAAGGATTATTTATTGCAGTGATTCAAATGTTTATCATGAAGTCATCTTGACTTATTATTTTTTGACCCCCATTAGCTTCGCTGATCTTCGATTCCCCAAAATGGGGGCTATAACTTTGCAAAACGCACGAGTTTTTCTCATTTTAATGACTAATTCCTCCCCATTTAGGGGAGGTTAGGAGGGGTCGATGAGTAAAAATAAACTATCAATTACATATCTAAGAAAAGTCAAGACGACTTCATCATTATTCTTTCTACTATCCAAATGGTGCAGGGATGTTTTATTGTTTTCCTCCTTTACATCCATCGGATTACTTCTTGTTTCCTCACAATAACTTTCTGTTTCCGGACAATGTCCAAAGTTTTCCTGCGGATTACTTCCTGAATCCTCATGATTACTTCTTGATTTCTAACTATGCAAGATGTATTTCACCGGATTACTTCTTCAATACTCACAAAAACTTCTTGTTTTCTGATTACGTTGAAAGTTTTCCGTCGGATTACTTCTTGTTTTCCTGCTATGCAAGATGTTTTCTTCACTATTACTTCCTGAATCCATCGGATTACTTCTCTCACAATATCATTTTTGTCAAAACAAGGGCATAAAACCCTGTGTTTTTATCAAAACATTCCTTTTTTGACAAAACTCACAAACTATGTATCTATCTACTGAAAGTCGCTACTGACAGTCTTTCCGTCTACACTTTGTTTCCCTATTGTTTTCAATAAATAAACTTTATTTTTATTTTGTCAATAATACAGCTTTTTATTTTACTACAAAAATACTACTTTTGTAGTATTTTTATTTAATACACATTTCAATTAAACTCGAATCAGGAACAATGACAAAACGTCGTAAAGAGAAAGAAGAACTGATTTTTTTGAGAGAGGTAGTGAATGGATTACCAGCATTGATCTATATAAAAGAAACAACTGGGAATGAAGAGAATCCCGAATGCCGGATGTTGTGGATGAATCAGTATGGGATCGACCTGCTGGGTTATTCGCTCGAAGAGATCCGCACGATGGAGGGCGATTTCTATTTTCAACTGTGTCATCCCGAAGATGTGGAACAAATCAGCAACAAGGTGGAGGTAAAACAGGAAGCCGCAAAAATTGAAAGCGTCGTTACCCTGAGGCGTTTTCGACCGAAAGAGAGTACCGATTACTTCTACACGTATGAACACGGACGTGTGCTGAAAACAACACCCGATGGCAAGCCCCTTCAAACAGTAGTAGTGGCTCAGGTTCTCTCGTCTCTCATGCTCTCGCAAACGCAACTGAGTCGTGTACTGAAAACCATTCATCAGCTCAGGCATCAACCTCTTATCGATACGCTTACCAACCGCGAAACAGAGATTCTGGGCATGATAATGCGGGGCAAAACCGACGAACAGATTGCCAATCTGCTTTGCATCAGCAAGGATACTTCAAAAAAGCACCGCAGCAATATCCTCCGTAAAACCAATGCCCGCAACACAGCCGAACTGGTAGCCATCGCGTCGGAATGTGGGTTCTGAACCGTGGAAATAAAAAAAGTTCTCCTATCGGGAGAACTCTCTTTTCTTCTTATTTATACCTGGGTTATTTTTATCGCTTCATCGACATTATCATTGTAGCGACTTCGGCTGCCTGATTTTTATTGTAACGGAAAGTCATTTCGCGGATATTGATCAGGTCGATAATGGTACCGATACAGCACAATCCGCCGGTAAGAAAGTAAAGGATGCCCATCCCGATTTCACCCAGCATAAAGCGCTGCAACCCCGCTACACCGAGAAACCCGATCAGGGTCATAATCAGCATTGTCTGTTGTTCTTTACGGCGGCCGGCGTATAAAGAGATAAACTGTTGTAGCTGATTTTCAGTCATATCTTCCGTAAGCGTCTGAATAAAAATCAGTTCATCCGGCTGCATGCCGGGAAGCATCATAAATAATTTTTGTTGATCCATGGCGGTTGTGTGATTTAAGTGTATATAATGATTTGATTGTTGTATACAGAATGATTAGTACGGCAGGAATGCCCAGCAAATGCTCGTGCAATGACTGCGCAAAACGGAAATGCAAAGCTTCGTGCATGGCATGTCCGATACCGCATCCGGGACAGGAATGAAAACCCACCATTTTGAAAACGCAGAATGAAGCGCTATCCTTTGAGGTATCCATAAAGAATAGCAAAACAAGAGCGGTAAGCCAAATTGCTGGTTCTAAAAATTGTCGGAATTTGTAAGACATAGCAAGGTCTTTATGCCCTGCAAATATATGCTATTTTTCCGTCAAACAAACAACGGCATGTAATCGGCAGGAATTACGCATGGAAGATTTCAATAAGGGGCTTTAGCTTCGTTGATCTTCGATTCGCCCCCGTAACCCCGATGAGGCTGTCTCAAAAGTCAATATTGATTTTATAATACCTTACGAATCGAAAGTGGATTTTTATTTTTTTACCCCAAACCCCTGAAGGGGCTGTAAATCTGCTATTTTTATTGATGCAAAAGTCCCCTTAAGGGGAATCGCAGATCAGCGAAGCTAATTAGGGGTAGAAAATTGGAATAGACTTTCAGCTTATAAGTTTATAAATAACAACATTGACTTTTGAGACAGCCTCACAAAAAGATCAAGGCTATGCCCGCTTCGCTCAAAAAACCGGCGTTCGCCAAGCTAAATCGCCCATGCTCACTCCTTCCTTACGTCAGGAGTTTCAAACAGTGGGCGATTTTACGCTCCGCTCACTTGTTTTTTACATAAATTGCTCACGCTCGGCATAGCTCAAACAAGTTTGGCTCTGCACTCGCTTAATCGCAATTTTGGCTCACCGGACAAGGCCGTTCCTAATCTGACTTAGCGACATTGGGAATTCAGAACCAGTCTAATGCATTGTTTGTGATGTAATCTTTAGAATTTTACCGGAAGCGGGCTTTCTGTGTCATGTCGAGGCGAAGCAGAATAAACAACATGAC
Source organism: Paludibacter sp. (assembly GCF_009712605.1). GTDB lineage: Bacteria > Bacteroidota > Bacteroidia > Bacteroidales > Paludibacteraceae > Microbacter. Next base: position 288,379 of record NZ_WASO01000009.1, read on the forward strand.
CGTAAACGACCATAGTGAAGAACCTCCGTAACTAAAGAAAGGTAGCGGAATACCGATTACAGGCGTTATCCCCAGCACCATTCCCACATTTATCAAAACGTGGAAGAGCATTATACTAACTATGGAATAGGCGTAGACACGGGTAAAAGTGTCCCGCTGGTTCTCCGCTATCCGCATGATCCGATAAAAGAGCAGGCCAAACAAGCATAACACTCCAGCGGCACCCACAAAGCCGTGTTCTTCACCGATGGTACAATAGATGAAGTCGGTATCCTGTTCGGGCACGTATTTCAGTTTAGTCTGAGTACCGTTCAAAAAGCCTTTTCCAACCCAGCCGCCCGAACCGATAGCAATCTTAGACTGATTCACGTTATAACCGACGCCTTTGGGATCTTTTTCCATACCCAGCACCACTTTGATACGGGTCTGTTGGTGAGGTTCAAGAATATGATCGAAGAAATAATCGACAGAAAAACTAACGCCTACCGATCCGATAGCGAACAGCGCCACCCAGATATACGAACGTTTACTCCGGTAGAGAAAGAGGAACAATAGGTAAATGGCAGTTCCAATCACCGCAATCAGGGCAAAAATCTGATATTGAACATCGAACCAGATATTAAGCAAACCTGCAATAGCAAACAGTGCCACCGTACCACCGAGAATATGCAGCATGGTAGTTCCGTCGGATTCGTACGCAATCACGCAACCCATCACCACAAGCAGTATAAAGATAAAGGCCAGCATAAACCCGAGTGATCCCACGTTGTGATACACGGGTAAATCGCTCAATGGGACGATGATAAGAAACAAAACCACCATACAAGCCGCCACCATCAGGAAAACACCAGGCAAACCTTCGCGGTAAAGCATCAGAAAGAAGGCAAAGAATACCAGCGCCGATCCTGTTTCCGACTGAAGGATAATAAGCATACAGGGCAACATAATGAGCCCTATCGCCCCCAATGCATCGCGCCGGTTTCCCATCGAAAAGCCTGTCTTGCTTATAAATTTCCCCAACGCCAGCGCTGTTGCCAGCTTAGCCAGCTCGGCCGGCTGAAAACTAATGGGGCCAAATACCAGCCATGAGTGAGACCCCTTGATATTCGGCGCAATAAATATGGTGACGAGTAGTACCAAGAGCATTGCCCAATAAAAAAGATTAGCCATTTGCTCGTATATCTTGCCGTCGATCAGCAAAATAGAACCGGCAATGACCAGCGCACAGGCAATCCATATCAACTGTTTTCCGGAGCGATATTCAAACCCCCAAAAAGTAGTCTGGGTATAGTCGTAACTTGCACCGTACACGTTGAACCACCCGAAAATGATCATAATCAGGTAAAGAGCAACAATCCACCAATCAATTGTCTGTGCTAATCTTATTCTGCGTTCCATAATTATGTATCAAAATGGTACTTGCCATTCTATCCAGCAATTCCTGACGCTGCGGAGAGATTTTCCTGCGCAGGTAAAACTCAATCATCAAACTACTGATGGGCACTGCATACGTAGCACCGAAACCACTATTTTCAACGATACACATAATAGCAATTTTCGGATGCACTTTCGGTGCAAATCCCATAAATACAGAGTGGTCCTTACGGGGTGGATCCTGCGCCGTACCTGTTTTCCCGCAAACCTCTATGCCCGGTATCTGACCACCTTTGGCAGTACCACCCAAAATAGCCATCTCCATACCACGCACACAGACATCGTAGTATCTTTTCTCGATGGCGGTAGTATGCTTTTCTTTGTATTTTTCAGGTATCGGTTGATTTTCAATATATTTTACCATGTGCGGAGTTATCCAGTATCCACGATTGGCAACCGTAGCACAAAGATTAGCAATTTGAACGGCAGTAGCCACCACCTCGCCCTGTCCGATAGAAATAGAAACCACATTGAGCGAGCGCCAGCGTCCTTTCCCGTGAACACGGTCGTACGCCTTGGTAGTAGGAACATTTCCTCCATTTTCGTGTGGCAAATCCACTCCGAGCTTCTTACCGAAACCGAAAGTCATAATATCCGAACGCCATATATTGAACGCTTCGGTAATATTTTTGTATTTATCGTTATCGAGCATGGCTCTCAAACCGGCGCAAAAATAGGCATTACATGAGTTGGCAATAGCTCCGTAAAGATCGAGCGGCGAAGCATGAGCATGGCAGGCCAGATGGAAGTGACCCACCGTATAACCACGGTGACACGGATACCGTGTTCCTCCGTTAATAATATTGTTTTGTTGTAGTACCAACGCATTTGCCACCTTGAAAGTTGATCCCGGCGGATAACGCGCCATCACCGTACGGTCAAGCAAAGGCTTATTTGGATTGGCATTCAATTCTTTGAACATAGCCGAACGCTGACGACCGACCATTAATGTAGGATCGTAAGTGGGAGATGAAACGGCCGCAAGTATCTCTCCGGTAGAAGGATCTATAGCAACAATACTACCACGTTTGCCATTCATCAGGCGTTCGCCCAGCATTTGCAGTTCAATATCGAGCCCCAGTCGGAGAGTTTTACCAGCAATCGGTTCTTCGTCGTAAGCACCATTGGCATAACGGCCCTTAATACGCCCCCGTGAATCTCTCAACATTATCTGCACCCCTTTTTCACCACGAAGCTCGTTTTCATAGCTCTTTTCCAGACCGGTAATACCGATATAGTCGCCCATTTTGTAGTAATCGTCCTTCTCGATAGTGGTACGAGAAACTTCGCCGATAGATCCCAAAGCATGGGCGGCTGCTTTATACGCATAATCGCGGATAGTACGCTGCTGAATGGAAAATCCGGGGAAACGGTAGAGCTTTTCCATCAGGCGGGCATAATCGTCAGCCAGCAACTGATTGACAAATACCTGAGGAGTAAAAGGAGAATAGTTGTGATTGATTTTCTTGTCTTTGATTTCGCTCATCCGGTCGATGAAATCTTCTTTCGTAATACCCAGAGTATTACAAAAATCCATCGTATCGAGCGAAGTCACCTCTTTCATTGTCACCATCACGTCATAAGATGGACGGTTGTAAACGAGAAGTTTGCCAAAACGGTCATAAATCAGCCCCCGTGGAGGAAAGATAGTCCGCTTCAGAAAAGCATTCCCTTCGGCAGACTCTTTATACCTTTCGGTAAAAACCTGAAGAAACAGCAGACGTGCAATGAAGATCAGAATAATCAACGCTATCAGGCCACCGATAACGTATTTTCGGTTTTGCAGCTCATCGTTGATCATGCTTACTTAAATTTTTGGGTACTCAGCACCAGCAAGATGGTGACTACTGAGTTGATGGCTGTTTTAAGAAGTACCAGCCAGTAGTGTTGAAATGAAAAAGCTTCAAGCGTAAATAACAACAAATGAAGCACAATGACCATACAAGTCACATATTTCAGAAAGATAGGCAATCCCAGCACTTTTACCGAAGGCTCATAGTTGGCATACATATCTTTGGGCACAAACAGTTGCAGCAGATCCTTACGCGCAAACGCCACAAAAACAGTTGCAAAAGCGTACATTCCGGGAGTATTGGAGAAAATATCGATCACCGCACCCATCAGAAAAGCTACCAAAAGCGTCAGAGAACGGTTAACGCCCGTGGGAAACGAGATGATAAACCAGATATAAATAAGCGGATTAACATATCCCAGAAAGCGGATATTATTAAAAATCAGCACCTGCAAAAGCACAAGCACGATAAAGCGTAAAGTATGTTTCAGCACCAGATTCGTACTCATTGCTCTTCCTCCTTCTGCACTTCACGCAGTTCTTCTTTATATTTGAATTTCACCACCTTCACGTACGAAAGAGTGCGGAAGATAGCTGCCGTTTTAGCTTCGATTGAATAGTAGCTTTTGTTTTCAGGGGTAGCACACCGTGTGACATATCCAACCGGAATACCCTCGGGAAAAATAGATGAAAATCCGCTGGTTACCAAGGTATCGCGCACATGAATAACAGCATGGCGGGGAACCTCGTCCACTTGTACATAATCGGGATCGATGCCATTCCAGAGCAGGACTCCAAAATCATTAGACCGTTTTGATTTACAGCTAATGCGCGATTTGGAGTTAAGAACCGGTATTACAGATGCGTAATGGTCGGTCACAGCACTAACCACGCCAACCACACCCTGATTGTTGATCACACCCATTTCCGGTTCAATACCATCCAAACGTCCTTTGTTGAGCGTAATAGAATTTTTCAGCTTATTGACGCTATTGCTGATCACTTTAGCTGCAATAAACTGGTATTCTTTATCCGCCAGCACCAAAGGACGTCTGTCGGTGGTATCGGTAAGTTGTGCCAACTCAGCTTCGAGTCGGACAACTTTATTTTTAAGCTGATTGTTCTCGTCGGAAAGCTGTTTATTGGCTTCTGACAATCCGAAGTACTCCACAAAAGAGTTGGCTGCCGAATAGACCGAAGCCGAAATATAATTGCTCGACGATAAAAAAGAGGCACGTTGAAAGCTATTTTGATTGACAATGAAGACAAAAGAGATTGCCTCCAGAAATACAAAGAGGAAATATACCCCATAGCGCATCAAAAATCGCAACAGTTGTTCCATGCCTGATTTTTATGGTTGCCTGTTATCGCAACAAGAACGAGAAACGGTTTACATTCTTCAAAGCAACACCTGTACCACGCGCAACAGCATGGAGAGGATCGTCGGCAATGTGGAATGGAATATTCATTTTATTAGCCAAACGTTTATCAAGGCCTTTCAGCAAGGCGCCACCACCCGCGAGGTAGATACCGTTACGAACGATATCGGCATACAATTCGGGAGGAGTTTGTTCAAGCGCACTCAAAACAGCCGTTTCGATTTTCGAAATGGTTTTATCGAGAGCATGAGCAATTTCCTGATAAGAAATAGGTACTTCCATCGGAAGCGCGGTCATACGGTTAGGGCCGCGTACCACAAAGTCTTCAGGAGCATCTTCCAACGAAGTCAATGCTGCACCTACGTTCATTTTAATCATTTCGGCAGTACGTTCGCCCACCTTCATGTTGTGCTGACGACCCATGTATTCAACAATATCGTCTGTCAAATCGTCACCGGCAATACGGATAGATTTGTTGGTAACGATACCACCCAGAGAGATCACTGCAATTTCGGTAGTACCACCACCGATATCAACTACCATGTTTCCTTCCGGAGCTTCCACATCGAGTCCGATACCGATAGCAGCAGCCATAGGTTCGTAAATCATGTATACTTCACGTCCACCGGCATGTTCTGAAGAGTCGCGCACAGCACGAATCTCAACTTCGGTACTACCAGAAGGAATACAAACCACCATTTTCAATGATGGCGTAAAGAAAGTCTTCTGTGTTTGCAGCATTTTAATCATACCGCGGATCATCAGCTCGGCAGCGTAGAAGTCAGCAATCACACCGTCACGCAAAGGACGCACGGTACGAATGTCTTCATGAACCTTTCCCTGCATCTGACGGGCACGTTCGCCGACAGCAATCAGCTTGTCGGTACGACGATCGAGGGCAACCACCGAAGGCTGGTCCACAACGATCTTATCGTTATGAATGATAATCGTATTGGCCGTTCCAAGGTCAATAGCGATTTCTTGTGTCAATGAAAATAATCCCATTATTCAGTTGGTTATGAATGAATTTATATTTTTATTTAGCACTAGAACAAAGAGCTAAACCATGTCTGCGTTCTTTGTTCTTTGTTCTTTGCTCTTTTTATCAATGTTTGAAGTGACGGAAACCGGTCATCACCATCGACTGACCGTTTGCATCACAAGCTTCCACAGAGTCGTTATCGCGGATAGAACCACCCGGATGAATTACTGCTGTGATACCTGCTTCGTTGGCAATCTGTACGCAATCAGGGAAAGGGAAGAAGGCATCCGATGCCATTACAGCACCCTGCAACTCCATTTTGAAGTTTTGTGCTTTTTCCACCGCCTGATTCAGTGCATCCACACGTGAAGTCTGACCCACGCCGCTTGCACACAACTGTTTGTTTTTGGCAAGAACGATAGAATTAGACTTGGAGTGTTTTACCACTTTATTTGCGAAAAGAAGGTCTTCCACTTCGGCTGCTGTCGGGGCTTTTTTCGTTACCACCTTCAGGTCTGCTTCGGTTTCGATCTTAGTATCTTTATCCTGTACCAAAATACCGTTCAATACCGTACGCGACTGTTTGGTCGGCAATTTGGCATCTTTTTGAACGAGAATGATACGGTTTTTCTTTTGGGTAAGAATTTCGAGTGCATCCACATCGTAATCCGGAGCAATAATCACTTCGAAGAAAATCTTGGTGATTTCTTCAGCAGTAGCTTTATCGATCACGGCATTGGTAACCAAAACACCTCCGAACGCAGAAACAGGATCGCTTTCGAGAGCCGCTTTCCAGGCATCAATCACAGCAGGACGCGAAGCAATACCGCAAGCGTTGTTGTGTTTGAGGATGGCAAAAGTTACTTCGTCGAAATCATTAATCAGATTAACGGCTGCATCAATATCCAACAGGTTGTTGTAAGAAATTTCCTTACCCTGCAACTGTTCGAACATTGCATCGAAGTCACCGTAGAATACGCCCTGTTGGTGAGGATTTTCACCATAGCGCAACACTTTGGCATTGTCGTCGGCAGCACGGAAATAACTTCCGTCGTTACCATCGAAATAGTTGAAAATTGCGCTATCGTAACCCGAAGAAACTGCGAAAGCCTCTTTAGCGAAGAATTTACGTTCTTTCAGTGTGGTAGAAGCACCGTTTTCGGTAATAACGTCCAACAGCGGCTGATATTGTGCCTGCGATGCAACAATAATCACATCGTTGAAGTTTTTGGCAGCAGCACGAATAAGAGAAATACCACCAATATCTATTTTTTCAATAATATCTTGTTCAGAAGCACCTGAAGCGACCGTTTGAGAGAAAGGATAAAGATCCACAATTACCAAATCAATGGTAGGAATCTCATATTGAGCAACCTGATCGAGGTCTCCGGCTTCGTCACGACGATAGAGGATACCACCAAAAACTTTTGGGTGCAAAGTTTTAACACGACCACCGAAAATAGAGGGGTAACCGGTCAGATTTTCTACTGCCTGGCATGGAATTCCCAGTGATTCAATAAAGGTTTGAGTACCTCCAGTGGAGATAAATGCGACACCCTGTGCATGTAATTCACGGATGATAACATCTAATTTGTCTTTGTGATAGACTGATACAAAGGCTGTTTTAATAGGTTTTCTTTCGCTCATCGGTTGAATTTTTAATGCCTGCAAATGTACAAAAATGTTTGGATATAACAGATTCGTTTTAAAGTTATTTTGGAGGTGCAAAAAGTTGCTTATACAGCGATTTCAGAGCGCCCCCGGCACTGTGCTGCCCGGCTGTGCTGCTCAACTTGCAATTACGGCGGCTGTGTTGTATTTTTGTACTGGAATTTGATGACCGCCAAACCCGCTTTGCAACAACATTTAAATGACTGAATTTTTAAGTATTAATTATACTATTGCCGAATTTTTAGGATATAAAATGAGTCTGGTGGAACTCCTCGGCACAGTGACCGGTATCCTGGCCGTTATTCTCGCCACCCAGTCGAACATTTGGTCATGGCCGGTAGGACTCGTCAATTTTGTTTTGGCTTTTATCCTTTACTATCAGGTAAGCCTCTACAGCGATATGTTTCTCCAGATCTACTATGTCATCACCGGAATATACGGATGGATATACTGGTACGGCATGAAAACGGAAGAACAAACGCCGATAACGCTTTTAACCAACAGGGGACGAATCGTGCATATTATACTGATGGTGATCGGCACTATCGGTATGGGCTATTTTATGAGCCACATCCATCAGATAATGCCCTCTGTATTCCCCACCCCGGCGGCCTATCCTTATCCAGACTCGTTTGTTGCCGTACTCAGCATTCTGGCCAACTGGATGCTGGCGCAACGCAAAATAGAAAACTGGATCGTTTGGATCGTTATCGACATCATTTGTACCGTGATGTACTGGCTGAAAGGCATTCAGTTTTTCTCACTCGAATATCTGATTTTCACGCTGATGGCCATCTACGGATTGGCAAACTGGATAAAACTATACCGGATCAGAGGCGAGGATGTGAGAATGTGAGGAGGCGAGGATTAATCAGCCTTACAAGATTCTTCCAAATTTACTCTTGAACTATCCATTGTAACTCTGACTGAAAAACGTCAAGCTCATTAAACACTAAACTCCGAACACTAAACATATGATACTGAAAGACACATTACAGAATCGCATTCTCATTCTCGACGGAGCGATGGGAACGATGATTCAACGCTATAAACTCACCGAAGAACAATACCGGGGAGAGCTTTTTGCCGGCGTTTCCATTCCTCAGAAGGGAAATAATGACCTGCTCTGTCTCACGCAACCCGAGATCATTTCGGCAATACATCGCCAATATCTGGAAGCCGGTGCCGACATCATCGAGACCAATACGTTCAACGCACAGGCTATTTCGATGGCCGATTACGGCATGGAAGCGCAAGTACGCGCCATCAATCTCGAAGGAGCCAGAATGGCACGTCAACTGGCTGATGAATTTACAGTCAAGAATCCGGACAAACCCCGTTTTGTAGCCGGATCTGTTGGACCGACGAATAAAACGGCCTCTCTTTCACCCGATGTAAACAACCCGGCTTTCCGTAGCGTAACCTTCGACGAACTGACCGCTGCCTATCAGGAACAAATTGAGGCACTGCTCGAAGGCGGCGTAGATGCAATTTTCATCGAAACCATTTTCGACACGCTCAATGCCAAAGCAGCAATTTGTGCTGCCAACCTCGCCATGAAAAAGACCGGAATCAAAGCGGCGCTCATGCTTTCGGCTACGGTAGCAGATAAGAGCGGGCGTACACTTTCGGGACAAACCATCCGTGCTTTCATGGCTTCCATTTCCCATGCCGATCTGCTTTCGGTGGGACTCAACTGTTCGTTCGGTGCCCGCGACCTGAAACCGTATCTCGAAGAGTTGTCTGCGTTCGCGCCCTGGTATGTGAGTGCGCATCCCAACGCCGGTCTCCCCAACCGTTTCGGTGCTTACGACGAGACACCGGACATGATGGCCGAACAAATCAAAGAATATCTCGACGAAGGCTTGGTCAATATTATAGGTGGATGCTGCGGTACAACACCCGATCACATTGCAAAATACTATGCGCTGGTTGAAGGCAAAAAGATAAGAAAACCGGCTATCGAATCAACCAATACACAACTTTCGGGTTTGGAACTATTGGAGATTACGCCTGAAAATAACTTTGTCAACATCGGAGAACGCTGCAACGTAGCCGGATCGCGTAAGTTTCTGCGGTTAATTGCCGAGAAGAAATACGAAGAAGCCGTTAGCATCGCGCGTCAGCAGGTGGAAGACGGAGCACAGATCATAGACGTGAATATGGACGATGCCATGCTCGAAACAAAAGAAGAGATGGTAACGTTCCTCAATTACCTGATGTCTGAACCGGATGCCGCCAAACTCCCCATCATGATCGACTCTTCGAAATGGGAAGTGATCGAAGCCGGCCTGCAATGCCTGCAAGGGAAAGCTGTAGTCAATTCCATCAGCCTGAAAGAAGGCGAGGAAGTTTTTCTTCATCACGCCCGCACCATTCGTCAATACGGAGCTGCCACCGTGGTGATGGCTTTCGACGAAAAAGGACAAGCCGATACCTTCGAACGCCGCATCGAGATTTGCGGACGCGCCTATAAAATATTGACGGAAAAGGCGGGCTTTCCGCCACAGGATATCATCTTCGACCCGAATGTATTGGCCATTGCCACCGGTATAGAAGAACACAATCGCTATGCCATTGACTTTATCCGCACTACGGAATGGATCAAGCAGAACCTGCCGTATGCAAAAGTAAGCGGAGGGGTGAGTAATTTATCTTTCTCGTTCCGCGGTAACAACACGGTGCGTGAAGCGATGCACTCGGTATTCCTCTACTATGCTATTCAGGCCGGAATGGACATGGGTATCGTCAATGCAGGCATGTTGCAGGTGTACGAATCGATCGACAAAGAGTTGCTCGAACGGGTGGAAGATGTAATCTTCGACCGACGCTCTGATGCCACGGAACGACTGATTGAACTGGCCGAAAAAATCAAAGCCGAAAGCAGCAACGAAACCATAGAAAAGAAGGAGGATGAATGGCGTACCCGGTCGTTGCAGGAACGCTTATCCTACTGTCTGATTAAAGGCATCGGCAACTATCTGGAAGAGGATTTAGCGGAAGCTTTGACTGTTTATGAAAATCCGTTAACCATCATCGAAGAGCCACTGATGGATGGCATGAACACCGTGGGCGATCTTTTCGGACAAGGAAAAATGTTTCTGCCACAGGTGGTAAAAACTGCCCGTACCATGAAACAGGCTGTTGCTATTTTGCAACCGCACATCGAGGCTCACCAAAGCGGACAAGCAATACAAAAAGCCGGTAAAATTGTATTGGCAACGGTAAAAGGCGACGTGCACGATATCGGCAAAAACATTGTGGGCGTAATTATGGCCTGCAACAACTTCGAGGTGGTCGATCTGGGCGTAATGGTTCCTACCGATCGCATCATTCAGGCTGCCATTGACGAAAAAGCGGATGTGATCGGACTCAGCGGATTGATTACTCCCTCACTGGAAGAGATGTGTCATGTAGCCGCTGCCATGCAAAAAGCCGGACTCAACATTCCATTAATGATTGGTGGAGCCACCACATCCAAAATACATACGGCCGTAAAGATAGCCCCCAACTACACCAACAACGTGGTGGTCTACTCGCGCGATGCTTCGCAGGGAGTTTCTTATCTCGGCAAGCTGGTGAATAAACAAACCTATGCCGAATTTGCCGCCTTTATCCGCGATGAGCAGGAGAAAATGGTTAGCAAAGAGGTAAAAACTCCTGTTCTACCTTTGGCTGATGCAAAAAAGAACGCCTTGAATATCGACTGGAGTAATTTCACACCGTTGCGACCGGCTCAATTTGACCGCCAAACGCTCGATATCTCCATCGATACACTGTTCCCGTACATCGACTGGCGCTTCTTCTTCAAGGCATGGCGCATCACCGGCAGTTACCCCGGCATTGAAAACATTCATGAATGTCCTTCGTGTGAGCAATCGTGGATTAATAGCTTTCCGTCCGAAGAGCAGGAAAAAGCACGTGAGGCTCTGAAACTGTTCCGCGACGCAACCCGTCTGCTCAACATTCTCAACACAAAAGGAGTGAAAGCCAAAGCAGTGGTATCGTTTTACGAAGCCAACGCGACTGACAATCGCGATGCGTTGATTATTCACAACAACGAAGGAACGAAAACTATTTTGCCGGTGCTTCGTCAGCAAGCGGTAAAACCGGAAGGGAATAATCTCTCATTAGCCGACTTTGTGCTGCCCGAAGGGGAAAACCGCACCGACTACATCGGCGCTTTTGCCACATCGGTAGCAGGTGCCGAGCTGATTGCAAAAGAGTATGCCGCGCAGGGAGACGATTACTCGGCTTTACTGATTCAGTCCATCTCCGACCGTATTGCCGAGGCAGCTGCCGAATGGCTGCACTTACAGGTTCGTTGTCATTTCTGGGGATATGCCGAAAATGAAGCGTTGAGCAAAGAAGAGATTTTGAAAGAACATTATCAGGGCATCCGTCCGGCAGTGGGCTACCCTTCCCTGCCCGATCTATCGCTGATCTTCGATCTTAACGATCTATTGAACCTCTCCGAAATAGGCATTTCACTCACCGAAAACGGAGCCATGAGTCCCAATGCATCGGTTTGCGGACTGCTGTTTGCTCATCCGCAGTCGAGCTATTTTATGATCGGCAAGATAGCTGATGAACAACGCAAAAACTACGCAGCACAAAGGGGCATCTCGGTAGAAGAGTCGACTAAATGGTTGCCAAGATAGCTTTCGAAACGCTAAAAAATCTTGTTCCGACTCGATGAAACAGCCGTATCGCTTGTTGATACAAGATGAAAATACTATTTTTGTCGGGCTGTAAATGTTAATTATACGACAGAAATTTATCTCTGTATCAATGCTGTCGTCATATTGACATTCAATTTATTATTAAATTATTGATTATGCTTAAGAAGATTTTATCTGTATCTGGAAAACCTGGTTTGTTCAAACTGATTTCGCAAGGAAAAAATATGATGATTATCGAGTCGTTGGTCGACAAGAAAAGAGGTCCTGCTCTGGCTCATGATCGCGTGGTTTCTCTTGGTGACATCTCCATTTATACCGACAGCGATGAACTGCCGTTGAGAGCCGTATTTGCCAACATCAAGGAAAAAGAGGCCGGCAACAAAGCTTCTATCGATCCAAAAGCTGACGGAAACGCTCTACGCAGCTATTTTGGCGAAATAGTTCCCGATTTTGATAAAGATCGTGTACACACTTCGGATATTAAAAAAATCATCAGCTGGTACAACCTTTTGATCGAAAACGAACTGACTGACTTTGCAGCAGCAGAGGAAGAAAAAGCTGCCGAAGCATAATTCACCTAAGAATACGCATTAAAACGAACGCCCTGTCGGAATCCGGCAGGGCGTTCATTTTTTTTTCAATCGCAGGCTACTCTTCTTTTATGTTGCACAAAGCAGCTGCGTACTCAATCGAATGTTTATACACAGATCTCCAGCCATGCCATTTACCGGAATTACTAAGGGAGCTATTGTGCCACACACTGACGAACAATCCATCAACTGCCTTGACATTATTTATCAGACGCTGAATTAATAATTCGGCATCCATGCGCGACGACTGCATATGATAATTGAGAGTGCCGTCCATATAGGCAAATGGGTAGATAACAAGAGGAGTCACTTCATTTGCCGAAAGATCAAACCACTTAAATGGAGTGCAAACCGAAGCCCGAAAACCCGGACGACTTGCATATCCCATTGAATAATCAGCTTTAATACCGTTAGCAATTAAAGAGCGATAGGTCTGAGGCATCTTGAGCAGCAGGTAATGCTGTCGGCTTATCACTATCGGTTTACTAACAAGCTCCGAAAATCTATCTATTTCTTTCCTGATTTTCACATCATCGGAATCAGATGAAAACGAGGGATGAATTCCAACTTCACCATGATGCTCAAGCTTTTGCATTAGTCGTTTGACATGACGACTATCACATGCAAGTGCCCTCTCATATTTCCCTTTTTTCAAGGCACATAGCACAAAATAACAAGCCTTAAATCCGAATTGTTGCTGGAGAGCAAACTGAAATCCGTAAGTATCGTATTGATCTTTACGATAGCGTATCATTATCAGAAACCGATTTTTAGCCTCCCTGAAGTGACTTTTAATCAGGCTTTTCAGCAAGCCTCCAAAATTAACCGCAAAATTCCGGTGAAGGTAGGCATAAGGTTGGTCTATATCGTACGTTGGCAAGAAATCAAATTCACGTTTCGGAAATTCAACAGTCGGATAGCGTTTTTGCAATTCGGACAACAATTCCTTTGCCCAAAGGTTAACCAAAGGTTGTTCGAGAAAATTCTCCTTTACTGCAAGCGCATTTTTAGGTGAATAACGACCGAATTTATCAGTCGAATGCGGAAGATACTCCTCATAACGTGTTATCAGATAAAACGAAGCGGCAAAAAGGTCGAAAGGGAAAGAAGAAAGCTCTGATTTCGTTCCAAAAAAGACAGGCATTCCATTGTATTGAAAAACAGCAGTATTCTGTTCATGCAAGCCATCCTCCAACAATAACGGATGCTGAGCCACAAACAGCTCATCACCCAACGCAGAAGTTCCGTAAGACATTTTCAAGGCAAGACTGGATCGGAAGTGATCCGCTGAATCCGTCAGGACACAATCCAGCAAAAGATAATCGTGAAAGATATAATCCGTGATATAACGGATTCGGGAAGTTATCTGCGAAGTGTATATCAATATCTCCATTATGATCTGCCTGTTAATGTTATTATCAAGAACAGACAAATTTAAAGACAAATATTGATTAATGCAAGGCGTCCGCCGCAGGATTGTTATTCATAACGGATAGCTGCTGCCGGATTAATTTTTGTGATAAGATAAGACGGTGCGACCAGAATAAATGTCGACAAGAGAAAAACGCCAACATTGAGTGCAATTATCGACGGGATGTTAAGCAAAATAGGCACCGAAGATACATAATAGTTGGTCGCATCGAGAGGAATAAGGCCGGTGTATTTCTGAATCAGGCAGAAGCTTAGCCCAATTAAATTACCCAACAACATTCCTTTGCCGATAAGGAAACAGGAATGATAAAGAAAGATTTTACGAATCATCCAGTTTGTTGAGCCCAAAGCTTTAAGAATTCCGATCATGTTTGTACGTTCCAGAATCAGAATCAACAACCCGGATATCATCACAAAACCGGAGACTGCCATCATCAGACCTAAAATCACCCATACGTTCATGTCAAACAGGCCTAACCAGGCAAACAATTGCGGATTTATATCCTTGATTGTCTGCGAATAGTAAGGTGCTCCATTTTCATCAAAACGATTGGCTACTTTCGTATACACCCGATCGCCAACACTGTCAAGCTGATTGAAATCATCGATCGTAATTTCCATGCCGCTCACCTCGCGGGGCTGCCATTCATTAAGGCGTTGCACAGCTTTAATGTCGGCCAGAATAAAGAGTTTGTCGTATTGCCCGAAATTGGTCGAATATATACCCGAAACCACAAATTTCTTTGCCTTGATTCGATCCTGGATAAAATAGGCAATGAAACTATCGTGTGTTTTCAGATGCATCATATCGGCAATCTTCTTCGAGATTACCACCTGATTGGATGGCGCAGTGTCGGTAGTAGCAAGAGGTTTTCCCTCCACCATATTCTGCGTAAAGAACTTCCAGTCAAATTGCCGGTCGACGCCCTTGAATACCACGCCCTGAAAATCGTCCTCTGTTTTTATGATGCCCGCTTTCGTTACGAACTTTTGTATATGCTTTACACCCCGAATACCCTTCAGCGCATTTTCCATCGAGTCGGAAATCAGCAAGGGGCGCATCTCATAGGTCGAATTATTATCAAATCGTGTGATCTGAATATGCGAACCGAAACCGACCACTTTATTCCTAACCTCTTGTTTAAAACCCAAAACAATAGCTACCGTGATGATCATAACTGCAAGACCGATGGCAATACCCCACATGGCAATGCGCACCGCCGGTTTTGATACCCGCAGCTTATTATCACTTCCGAAATGTATGCGTTTTGCTATAAAAAAAGGTAAGTTCACAATCACTATTTTTTGAATAAGGCCGCCACTGAGAGTAACGACCTTATTACAATTATTAATTGTTAATTCCTAATTATCAATTACATTGTTCTTCCCGGATAAGCTTCGAGTGCTTTTCTGAGGACAAACAGCGCTTTTGCCAGTTCATCTTTTTGCAGGACATACGCCAAACGAACCTCGTTACGACCTACTCCTTTGTTGGTATAAAATCCCGAAGCAGGAGCCATCATCACGGTTTGTCCCTCGTATTCGAAAGTTGACAGCAACCATTCGCAAAATTTATCCGAATCGTCGATTGGCAAACGAGCAACAGTATAAAATGCCCCCATCGGAATCGGAGAGTAGACGCCCGGGATACGGTTGAGTTCGTCAATCATATACTTACGACGCTCCACATATTCATTGTAAACGTCGAGCATATATTCATCCGAAGCATCCATCGAAGCTTCTGCAATAATCTGCCCGATAAGAGGAGGACTCAAACGTGCCTGACAGAATTTCATGGCGCTCTTTTTCACCTCTTCGTTTTTGGTCACCAATGCGCCCACGCGAATTCCACATTCACTATATCTCTTTGATACAGAATCAATAAGAACAACATTATTTTCAATTCCCTTCAAATGGAACGCAGAAATATACGGAGCTCCGGTATAACAAAACTCACGGTACACCTCGTCGGAAAAGAGGAAGAGGTCGTGCTTCTTGACAATATCGCGAATATGATTGAGTTCTTTCTGAGTGTAGAGGTAACCGGTCGGATTATTCGGATTGCAGATCATAATCCCTTTGGTACGGGGAGTTATCAGTTCCTCAAATTGCTCTACCGGAGGAAGACAAAAGCCTTCGTCAATTGAAGAAACAACGGGACGAACGATTGCTCCGCTACCGATTGCAAAAGCGGTATAGTTGGCATAGGCAGGTTCCGGCACAATAATTTCATCATCAGGGTCGAGACAAGAAAGGAATGCAATATTCACAGCTTCCGATCCACCGGTCGTGATAATAATATCTTCTACCGAAACATTAATTTTATATTTCGCGTAATATTTCACCAGCTTTTCACGAAGACTTCTGAGCCCGTCGCTGGGAGAATATTCAAAAATTTTCAAGTCGATGTCCTTCAACGCATCAAGCGCGACTTGGGGTGTAGGCAAATCGGGCTGGCCGATATTGAGATGATACACCTTGATACCGCGAGCTTTAGCTTTATCTGCCAAAGGCACCAGTTTACGTATTGGCGATTGAGGCATTGCGAAGCCCCGTCCTGAAATTTTTGGCATAAGTGATGTAGTTCAAAGTTTCAAATTCCAAGTTACAAGATTCCGGGATCTTATCCTTTATATCTAAGAATGGTATATTAAATCGATTTTTTAGACGCCCTGTCCATCTGACGTTTATCTTCTTTCTCTTTCAGAGTCTGCCGCTTATCATAACTCTTTTTCCCTCTGGCCACAGCAATTTCGAGCTTTGCCAGTCCTTTTTCATTGACAAACAGCTTGGTTGGAATAATGGTAAATCCGGTTTCTTTGGTCGCTCGCACCAATTTCGCCAGCTCTCTTTTTGTCAGGAGCAATTTTCGTTCTCTGCGAGCTTCATGGTTGGCAAAAGTTCCAAAAGAATATTCTGCAATATGCATATTCTTCACCCACAATTCATTGTTGATGAAAATGCAATAAGAATCGGACAAACCAGCCTTTCCTTCACGAATTGCCTTAATTTCAGTGCCAAACAATTGAATGCCTGCCACGAAAAAATCAGTCAGCTCGTAGTCGAAAAATGCGCGCCTGTTTTTTACCGAAATATTGGAAGCTTTATGCATAAATGTAGCGAACTATTACTGGAGATTGGGAGTCATACCTCTAAGCAAACCATAAACCACCACGGGCACAATCATCATGAAGAATGTCATTCCGATTACAAAAACACCTCTTTCTTCAACTTTAAGGCTGAAAACAGATTCTGCCGCTACCCAAAGTAAAAATGCCGTGTATAAATAGAAAATCCAGAGGAAGAAAAAACTGGGCATAACAGCCGTTGCTATGAATAGCAGAAATACGATCACCAGACCGTATCCAATCACTATAGAAGATTGTTCTTTTGTCGGTGTAATGTTATATCTTTTCTGCATCAGAATCTTCAAAATATACTGCAAAAGATAAAATGACGCCAACAAAGAACCAAAATAAACCAAGCCATGTACAATCAAGACATGAATGGGGTAGGCCGGGTGACGATGAAAAATCGCCTCCTGAATTATTTTCAAAACAGATGCCACTCCCATCAAAGGATAGCAAAACTGCTTCAAAATCTGCTTATTAGTAAAACCTTCCCTCATAAACTGAGGCCATGCGACTTCCGGTTTTGCCAGTAATAAAATGATCTTTTTGATAATTTCCTTATACATAATTACTCATCCTATTTTATCCGTGCAAAAGTAGGACTTTCGCGTTAAATAGCCAAATTCAAATTTTGCAAAAAAGAACCCGTCATTCGGCTTCAACTTGCAAAAATACCCAAAACGCCCTCCCTACTTTCAAAAATAAAACATATCTTTGTCAGCAATTAAGAGAAAACATGCAGATTAATCGCATTCTTCATAGAATCAACATACTATGAAGATGCTTTATTGTGTTAATAAGCAATGACACTGCATACATCTTATAAGAGGCTGTGAAAGAAATACGGCAACAAACCGCAACTCAAAAAACGGCTCTCTGTTTCAAAAATAAACCAATTAATATTGAATGATACAGGAACAATTATTTTCGGGACTTCCATACAAAGTTGCCGACATATCGCTGGCTGATTTCGGCCGCAAAGAAATAATTCTTGCAGAAAAAGAAATGCCCGGTTTGATGGCATTACGTGAGAAATACGGAAAGGAAAAACCGCTGAAAGGTGCACGCATCATGGGTTCACTCCACATGACCATCCAAACAGCTGTTTTGATTGAAACACTGGCGGAACTGGGTGCTGAAGTACGCTGGGCAAGCTGCAACATTTATTCCACACAGGATCATGCCGCCGCCGCTATTGCTGCTGCCGGAATTCCGGTTTTTGCCTGGAAAGGCGAAACTTTGGCCGAATACTGGTGGTGCACGCTGCAAGCTCTCGTGTTTGAAGGCAACAAAGGCCCCAATGTAATTGTGGACGATGGTGGTGATGCTACCATGATGATTCACGTTGGGAATGACGCAGAAAAAGATGCTTCGGTTCTCGACAAAGCTGCCGGTGGCGAAGACGAACGCGAACTCTACGCAATATTAAAAGAGGTGCTGAAAAAAGACGCTTCTCTCTGGACACGCATGATTCCTGAAATCCGTGGTGTATCGGAAGAAACGACTACAGGCGTTCATCGTTTGTATCAAATGCTGGAAGAAGGCAAACTTCTGTTCCCTGCATTCAACGTAAACGACTCTGTAACAAAATCGAAATTCGATAACCTTTACGGTTGCCGCGAATCGTTGGCCGACGGTATCAAACGTGCCACCGACATCATGCTGGCCGGCAAAGTGGTTGTGGTTTGCGGTTATGGCGACGTGGGCAAAGGATGTGCACACTCTATGCGCACTTACGGAGCCCGTGTGTTGGTAACCGAAATCGATCCGATTTGTGCTTTACAAGCTGCCATGGAAGGTTTTGAAGTAACTACCGTTGAAGATGCTTTGGTCGAAGGTGACATTTACGTGACCACTACCGGCAACCGCGATATTATCCGCATCGAGCACATCGAAAAGATGAAGAACGCTGCTATCATCTGCAACATCGGTCACTTCGACAACGAAATTCAGGTGGATAAATTAAAAACATTCCCCGGCATCAAACACGAGAATATCAAACCTCAGGTGGATAAATATATCTTTCCTGACGGTCACTTTATACTATTATTGGCCGATGGCCGTTTAGTAAATCTGGGTTGTGCCACCGGACACCCTTCCTTTGTAATGAGTAATTCGTTTACCAACCAGACATTGGCACAAATAGAACTATTCACCAACAAATATGAAGTGAATGTATACCGTTTGCCTAAAAAACTCGACGAAGAAGTTGCCCGCCTGCATCTCGAAAAAATCGGCGTTAAACTGACTCGCCTGACGCCCGAACAAGCAAGCTACATCGGAGTTTCGCAAGACGGACCATTCAAACCGGAGCACTACAGATATTAATCAAGTAATAATGAACAATTAATAATGAAGAATGGATTTTGAGCTACCACAAAGTGTCGGCGTTCATTCTAAATTATTAATTATTAATTCGCAACCTATGTTCAGTCAACTTTGCAACCCCATATTCAAAGCTGCTATTGACCAATACCATCTTACGGATAATGTAGATACACCTATTAAAAATCCGTATGAACTGAAGACGATTGAATACTATCTTTTTTTGAAAAACTGGATCGATACGGTACAGTGGCATCTCGAAGATATTATCCGTAACCCGGAAATTGATCCGGCCGAGGCTCTGTTACTTAAACGCCGCATCGACAAGTCAAATCAGGATCGTACTGACCTTGTAGAGTTGATCGACAGCTATTTTCTGGACAAATACAAAAATGTGCCCCAATTGGACGGCGCAACTATCAACACCGAAAGTCCGGCTTGGGCTATTGACCGGTTATCTATTCTGGCGTTGAAGATTTATCATATGCAACAGGAAGTTGACAGAAAAGAAGCTTCCGACAGCCATCGAGCCGAATGTAATAAGAAGCTGGAAATTCTGCTCGAACAACAAGTAGATCTTTCTTCTGCCATTGACCAGTTATTGAGCGATATTGAAGCAGGTCGCAAATGGATGAAGGTGTACAAGCAAATGAAAATGTATAACGACCCGGCATTAAATCCGGTGTTGTACGCTAAGCAATAATAAGTTGCAGATTACGACAATTATATCAGGAGCAGTTCCTGTCTAACCAGAATCAAAAAGCAAGAGATACGTGAATATATTAATTACACGCTTATCTGCATTGGGTGATGTAGCCATGATGATCCCTGTGGTCAGCTCTATCGCTCAACGATATCCGGAACATAACTTCACGGTGGTTTCTATGCCATTGGTTGCACCTTTATTTAAAGGACTTCCTAATGTAGATTTTGTCGCTTTTGAAAAAAGGACATCGCACAAAGGTGTTAAAGGAATTCTTAAGCTCTTCCGTCAGTTGAACAAACTACGGAAATATGATTGCATGGTAGATTTGCACGATGTATTGAGAACGAAAATCCTACGTTCGCTCTTTCGTGTTGTTGGAACGAAGGTTTCCATTATCGACAAAGGAAGAGCAGAAAAAAAAGATCTTGTAGATAAAAGTTTTCAACAATCAACGCAATTGACATCATCGGTAGACCGTTACCGGGCTGTTTTTGCTTCCATGGGTCTGACCATTGGCACTGTAAATGACAGCCTTCCTTTTGTAGCATTGACATCCGGAGAGAAACTCGTTGAAACTTTCGGAGAAAAGCAAGGCAAATGGATTGGCATTGCCCCGTTTTCCCAGCATATAGGCAAACAATTACCGCTCAATAAGATTGAAACTGTAATTGATTATTTTTGCCAGGAACCTGAAACGACGGTTTTTTTATTCGGTGCCGGGAATCAGGAAAAACAATTAATTGAAGACTGGATAACTAAATATCCAAAAGCCAGATCCGTAGTTGGCAAGCTGCCGTTTGACGTAGAACTGCTACTGATGAAAGAACTGGACGTAATGATGACTATGGACTCCGGCAATATGCACCTTGCATCTTTAGTCGGCACTCCGGTCGTCTCCATTTGGGGTGCCACCCACCCTTTCGCCGGATTTTATGGAATGAATCAGCCGGAATCGAATGCCGTTCAGCTGCCATTGGCTTGTCGCCCTTGTTCCATTTTCGGCAATGTTCCCTGCAAATTTGGAACGTATGAATGCTTGAATGCCATTGATCCGAAAATCATTGTGGAAAAGATGGCAAAATATTAATTGCAGTATAGTTAGAAAAATAAGATATATGGGTAAAATAATTGCTTTAGCAAATCAAAAAGGAGGGGTTGGAAAAACAACCACAGCTATCAATTTAGCTGCTTCGTTAGCCTCGCTGGGTAAAAAAGTGCTGCTTGTGGATGCAGATCCTCAGGCCAATGCATCCTCCGGCTTGGGTGTAGATGTGCGTGACGTAAAAAAGAGTATTTATGAATGTTTGGTTGAAGAAATAGAACCAAAAGAAGCAATTGTCCCTACAGAACTGAGCTCACTTTCAATCATACCTTCTCACATTGACCTGGTAGGAGCTGAAATTGAAATGCTCGAAATTGAACATCGCGAAAAAATCATGCGTCGCATGTTACAGCCTCTCAAAGATGAATATGATTATATCCTGATTGACTGTCTGCCATCACTCGGTCTGATAACAGTAAACGCATTGACAGCATCCGATGTGGTTATTATTCCTGTTCAGTGTGAATATTTTGCTCTTGAAGGTATCAGCAAACTGCTCAACACCATTAAAATTATCAAGACAAAGCTCAATCCGGATCTGGCGATCGAAGGATTCCTTCTGACCATGTACGACAATCGTCTGCGTTTAGCCAATCAGGTTTATAATGAAGTGCAAAAACATTTCGGTGATCTTGTATTCAAAGCTGTTATTCAGCGCAATGTGAAGCTTAGCGAAGCGCCTAGTCACGGTAAGCCTGTTTTATTGTACGATAAAGAATCGAAAGGAACACAAAATTACCTCGAT
Source organism: Paludibacter sp. (assembly GCF_009712605.1). Classification (GTDB taxonomy): domain Bacteria; phylum Bacteroidota; class Bacteroidia; order Bacteroidales; family Paludibacteraceae; genus Microbacter. The sequence continues at coordinate 310,349 of NZ_WASO01000009.1, forward strand.
CTGGCCAAAGAACTGATTGCCAGAGATGAAGCCGAAGACTAAAATTTCCGAAGTAACATTTTTCTATCTGTAAACCGAAAGCTTTTTTGAAAAACAATATGGTACAAAAACACGCACTCGGACGCGGTTTGGGCGCCCTGATTGATATAGAACCTGTCAGCACCGGCGGGTCTTCTTCCATTAATGAAATAGCAATTTCAAAAATACATCCGAATCCACATCAGCCACGTACCTTTTTTGACGAAGAGGCATTAGCCGAACTTTCCGCTTCGATCAAGGAAATCGGAATAATTCAACCTATCACACTTCGGGAAATCGACGAAAATAATTATCAGATCATTGCGGGCGAACGTCGTTACAGAGCCTCGAAAATGGCTGGTCTCACAACCATTCCGGCATATGTAAAGAAAGCGGAAGATGATTTGGTGATGGAAATGGCTCTTATCGAAAATCTTCAGCGTGAAGATTTGAATGCCATTGAGGTTGCTCTTACTTTCCAGCGTTTACTCGAAGAATACAAAATGACTCAGGAACGCCTGAGTGAACGGGTAGGAAAGAAACGTGCCACAATTTCGAACTACCTTCGCTTGCTTCGTTTGCCTGCCGAAATTCAGATGGGCATAAAGAACAAGCAAATTGACATGGGTCATGCTAAAGCCCTTATAACAGTTGACGATCCTGCCAAGCAGATTTCTATTTACGAACAAATTCTTGCGAACCACTTATCTGTAAGAAAAGTGGAAGAGCTTGTAAGAGGAAATGAAGAAAGTGCAAGTGCAACTCCTACAACAGACACAACCGTTGCTCCGAAAGAAAGAGTAATTACACCGGTTGAGCACACATTGATTCAGAATCGTTTGACAGAATGCCTGAAATCGAAAGTGCAGTTTACATGCAATGACAAAGGGAAAGGCAAAATTACTATTTCATTTGCCTCCGATATGGAACTTGAACGATTGATGGAGCTTTTTGACAAACTGAATTGAAAGAATAAAACAGCGATAAATTGAGACATCTACTGCTCATACTGTTAGCGTGCATAGTAACGACAAATGCAAAAGCTCTTTCCGTTAATGACTCAACAAAGGTGGCAAGAGACACAATCGCTTTTTCCCTGCATGAGAAAAAGACAGCTCTGAAAACACCTGCCGATTCATTAACGCACAAGGCCATTTTCAAACCGAATCCATCCAGAGCCGTTTGGTTGGGTGCCATTGTGCCGGGATTAGGCCAGATCTATAACAAAAAATACTGGAAGCTCCCGTTGATATACGGAGGTTTTGCCGGCCTTATTTATGCAATTTCCTGGAATGGCAGGATGTATAATGATTACAAGAATGCCTATCTGGATATTACCGATAACAACCCGAACACGACCAGTTATCTGCACTTTCTAACGCCGGATCAGCAAAAGTCTTACGATACAACCTGGTTGACAAGTGCACTAAAAACCAGAGTAAGTTCTTTTCGCCGTTACCGCGATTTAAGTGTAATATGTGCTATCGGATTATACGCGCTTTCAATGGTAGATGCCTATGTGGATGCACAATTATCCGATTTCGATGTCTCTCCGGATTTATCGATGAAAATAGCTCCCACAATAATGAATAATAGTTATCAGAACGGTCTGAATGCTTCTCTGGGCATGAAACTAAAGTTTAATTTTTAAAATCAACGGAATGCGTTTTTTGTTCAACTGTTTAGTTATTACACTCTTGACCACACTGCCGTTAAGTTCTTACGCTGCTGAAGCAGAAAAGAATGTAAACGACTCTGTATCAAAAGAGATAAAAAAGCAGCTTGAACCGCTTGTTATGCCCGAAGGTTACGACATGAGTTTTAACGGACTCCTCAACCAATGGTATGAACGAAAAAACATTAACACCACATTCATCGATGATAAAGTTGACCCTTATGTCTCTGATTCCATAATTATTGATCGGTTATCGAAGTTGCCGGCTATCATGGAACTTCCCTTTAACGAGCATATACGGAAGTGCATTGATTTCTATACCATTCAAAAACGTAAGCAGGTATCTTACATGTTGGCAATGGGACAATATTACATGCCGATATTTGAAGATCAGCTACTTGCCAACAAACTCCCCGACGAACTCAAATACCTGCCCATCATAGAGTCGGCTCTCAACCCCACAGCTTATTCCCGCGCCGGAGCTGGAGGTTTGTGGCAATTGATGGTGTCAACCGGACGAATTTACGGTCTACAAATCAACAGCCTGATTGATGAAAGAATGGATCCGTACAAGTCTTCCATCGCGGCTGCCAAATATCTTAAAGATCTGTTCCGTGTTTACGGAGACTGGAATCTTGTGATTGCTGCTTACAACTGTGGACCCGGCAATGTAAACAAAGCAATCCGCCGTTCGGGAGGAAAACGTGATTACTGGCAGATTTATCCTTATTTGCCCAATGAAACGAGGAACTACGTACCTATCTTCATTGCAGCCAACTATGTAATGAACTATTACAAGCAGCACAATCTCAACGTTGCTCCGGTTTGCCTACCCATGACAGATACAATCATGGTGAAAGAAAAAGTTCATCTGGTGCAGATTGCAGACCTGATGAATCTTCCTATTGCAGAACTCAGAACGCTCAATCCTCAATACCGTCAGGACATTGTGCCCGGTAATTTTCAGCCTTGTGCCATTCGGTTACCTCTGAATGAAGCGAGTTCTTTCCTGCAAAATAAGGATAAAATAGTTGCTTACAAAGCGGACGAACTCTTCACTAACCGACTATTGGTAGAACCGGCGGAAGGCGTTTATTTTGCCAAAAACTCCAAAGCCTCCAAACACTCCGTCAAAGGTTCAAAATCAAAAAAGAAAAGCAGTTCATCAAAGAGTCGTTCCGGTAAAAAATCGAAACGGAAAAAGCATTAGCCAACGTTTATCTTTCCATAACGGATTGACATTCTGCAATATTGTTGTTTTTAACACTACACGACTATGGAACGACTTTATTACTCTATCACCGAGGTTGCCGAACAATTAAATGTCAACGCCTCATTGCTACGCTTTTGGGAAAAAGAATTTCCTCAGATAAAGCCCCGCAAAAATGGCAAAGGCACTCGCTTTTACACACAAGATGACATACTGCTCATCAAACAAATCTATCATTTGGTTCGGGAGCAGAACCTCACCCTTGAAGGGGCTCGTCACCGGTTGAAAAACGACAAAGACAATGTTGCAAAAACACAGGAAGTCGTTGAACGCCTGAAAAAGATCCGTCGCGAATTGCTAAATATCCGCAAACAGCTTGTAGCTTCTGCAAAACCTCAGGAGTAACATCCAGCCCAAATACAGATTCGTCTACATAACACAAATCCTTGTAACTTTTCGAATAATCTAAACACGTCACATTCTCAAACGAAAAAATCTTAATATGAAAAAATACGTTCCATTGTTTTGCCTGTTCCTGCTTAGTTTGGTATGGAGCAATGGCTTTGCCCAGCAAAGCAGTCAGCTCCCCATTGATTCTCAGGTCAGAATCGGGCATCTTGATAACGGACTAACCTATTATATTCGACACAATGAAAAGCCTAAAGACAGGGCTGATTTTTATATCGTGCAGAAAGTCGGAGCGATCTTGGAAGAAGACTCTCAAAACGGGTTGGCACACTTCCTTGAGCACATGGCTTTTAATGGCACAAAGAATTTTCCTGACAAGCAATTAATCAACTTTCTCGAGAAAAACGGGGTGAAATTCGGAGAGAACATCAATGCCTATACCTCTCTCGATGAAACTGTCTATAACTTATCCAATGTTCCGACAACCCGTCAGGGTGTGATTGACAGTTCTCTTTTGGTCCTTCACGACTGGTCGAATTTTATTTCACTTGACGGCAAGGAAATAGACAAGGAACGTGGTGTTATTCGTGAAGAATGGAGAACTGGAGCCAACGCCGACCGTCGCATGTGGAAAGCCGGGAATTCAATTCTCTTTGCAGGATCGCAATATGCCAAGCGGGATGTCATTGGCGACACGGCTGTAATCAATCATTTTTTATACAACACACTACGCGACTACTATAAAAAATGGTACCGTCCCGATCTTCAGGCCATCATTGTTGTTGGCGATATTAACGTAGACAAGACCGAGGCGCAAATCAAAGAACTATTCAATACCATTCCAAAGCCGGTTAATCCTGCAGAGCGTATTCTGTATACGGTTCCCGACAACGATTTACCTATTGTTGCACGGATAACAGATCCGGAAGCTTCAAATATCGGCTTCATGGTTCAATTCAAACAAACACCCTTATCCGATGACGCCAAGAAGACATCCATCGGATACGTAACCGATATTGTCAATTCGTTGATAAGCAGGATGCAGAACACTCGTTTTCAGGAGATAGCGCAGAAAGCTGACGCTCCTATCGCTTATGCAGTATCGCAATATGGCGATCTGGTGAAAACCAAAGACGCATTTCTTTACTACATGGTTCCCCGTGATGGCAAGCTAAAAGACGGCATCTCGTTGTTATTTAATGAAATAGAAAAGACAAAACGATACGGTTTCAATTCGGATGAATATGAAAGAGCCAAAGCGGACATCCTGAAACAGATTGAACAGGCATACAACAACAGAGACAAGCAAAACTCTTCGTCGTACGTGCGTGAATACGTTAATAATTTCCTGAACCTTGAACCGATTCCCGGCATTGAATGGGAATACAAGACGCTACAGCTTCTGATGCCAAAACTCACGCTGGAAATGGTTAACCAACAAGTGAAAAGATACATTTCCGATAAGAACCTTCTTATTACCGAACAAGGCCCGGAAAACGAGAAGGCTAACCTTCTGGCGGAGAAAGACATTATCAGCATGTGGAATAGTGTCAAACAATCTGACATTGCTGCGAATAAAGAGGAGACTATTAATAAACCACTGGTGGCTAACCCTCCAAAACCAGGAACTATTCGCAAAATTGCACACAATAAGGCTCTTGATGCCGAAGAATGGACATTAAACAACGGTATCAAAGTGGTACTGAAACCCACAAAGCTAAAACAAGACGAAATCAGGTTACTGGGAATCGCATACGGCGGATTGTCTCTGATTGATAATACAGAAAAACTGCCATCAGCTTCAATTGCAGACAACGTTATTGCCAACAGTGGATTAGGCAATTTCTCGAAAACAGAATTAAATAAGTTGTTGTCGGGTAAAGTCGCCGGAGTTTCACCCAACATTTCCGACTATCAGGAAAGCTTTAGCGGATCATCTTCCGTAAAAGATTTTCAAGCAATGATGCAACTGCTCTATCTCTATTTTACGGCTCCGCGCAAAGACACTGACGGCTACAGCTCCTTTGTCAACAACGTGCGCACAAGCCTTATCAATGCCGCAAACGATCCGGATCAGGCATTCAGCGACACGGTCACCACTGCGCTTTATTGCAATTCGCCTCGTAAATTTCTGTTCAACTTAAAGGCTCTTGACAAAGTAAACCATGATGATGTGATGCAACTTTACAAAGAACGCTTTGCAAACCCCGCAAATTTCACTTTTTTCCTGGCCGGGAGCTTAGACTTAGAAAAAATCAAGCCTGTTATTCTCACCTATTTAGGCGGACTAAAAACATCTAAGCAACTGGAAACATGGAAAGACCGCGACATTCGTTATCCGCAAGGCACTATTAGTCTTTCCTTTGATCATGCGATGAAGACTCCCAAAGCATCAAATTTTGTGCTTTATAATGACAAAATAGATTATAACCTCAACAACTCTCTATTGGCTCAGGCTTTAGGAAGCATACTGGATATTCGTTACGTGGCCTCTATCCGAGAAGATGAAGGTGGCTCGTATGGAGTTGGTGTGAAAGGTAGTATTGGAAAAATACCTGTTCCGACTGTTTCTCTTTTCATGCAATTCGATACCGATCCTGCCAAAGAAGATAAAATGATCGGACTCATCTATAAAGAACTCGATGATATTGCAAAAGACGGTCCAAAAGAAGAAGATGTTCAGAAAGTGAAAGAAAACATGAACAAGCAACACAAAGAAAATGTGGAAGAAAACGGATGGTGGTTAAGTGCCATGAATCATTACTATTTTTCAGACATTGACTTGGTTAACAATTTCGACAAAGCAATGAACAACATCTCGGCAACGACTATAAAACAGCTTGCAAAACAACTTACAGACAAGAAAAATATTCTGCAGGTAGTAATGAAACCTAAGCAGTAAACAACTACCGAAACGACCAAAGGCCTTATCAGAAAACTGATTATCTGATAAGGCCTTTCTTTTTTTGAAAAAAAGCATCTTTTATTTGTACCTTTATCATCCAAATTGCATACTGCATACGTCTAATAAGAAAAACAAATCAAGTTACAGGTTGCTTTTGTTCTCTGTAGCGATTAACACTAAAAAGAGATAACAATGAAAACGCATTCGATGATTAGCAAAGTAAGCTTCTCTATCCTGATTGTAACAGGATTAGTAATCAGTTCGTGCACCTACATCAACCGCCAAAACGGTTCCGGAAAAGTAATCCGGGTTGAACATCCGGCCAAAGGCTTCAACAAAGTAGAAATCTCCCTTGTTTTCGATGCCGTAATTATTCCGGCTACCGACGAAAAAGTAGTAGTAGAAACAGACGATAATCTTCAGCAATATGTTCTTGTTTCTAATTCGGACAGTACATTGAATGTTCGGATGAAAGAAAATGTCAACATAGGGTCACATTCTGCCGGAACAGTTTATATCTACACCAAAGGAATCACATCTATCAACAACAGCTCTGTAGGAAAATTGACCAATGATGGCACGTTGACCGCAGACACCTTTAATTTCAGCAACAGTTCGGTTGGAAACAACGACCTGAAAATTAAGGCAAAAAAAATCATCATCAATAATAGTTCTGTTGGTAAAACCAACTTATTCCTTGACTGCAACATGTTGGCATTCACCAACAGTGCTGTAGGGAAAACACTGCTTACCGGAAATTGCGGAGATGCCCACATCGATAATTCGGGCGTTGGCAGCTTTGACGCGCAAAACTTTTCCACTCAGATACTGCATATCGTAAATAGTGCCGTTGGGAGCACTGACGTAAATGCCAGCAAAGAAATTTACATCGACAACTCGGGTGTCGGACGTTTGGATGTTTATGGAGCTTGTGTCATTAAGAAACTGGATGACAATGGAGTAAGCAAAACACACAAACATTAAACAACCTTTTTATTTATCCAAAACCCAAGAAAATACCAGTAACAATTACAAAAAGCTGATTTGTGTATTTACTTTGTATTCAGATGTCCGAAAGATATTCATTTTAAACACTTTATTATGAAAAAGAATATGGGCACGTTAGACAAAGGAATCCGGTTGGCAATCGCTTTTGTCATTGTAATACTCGACATTAACAATGTGGTCACCGGCACATTGGGGGACATTTTGCTGATAGTTGCTGTATTGTTGGTTATCACTACTTTTCTTGGATTTTGCCCACTATATCTTCCATTTGGATGGAATACCAACAAACAAAAAGAAGAGTAGACACTCTCAAACAACATATCTGATTTTCAATTAAGGCGACATTTCGTATTTTACGAATGTCGCCTTTTTTATATTTTCACCGAAGTAAGGCTCACAGAATTAACCTCATCTCATTTTCAACACACTGATAATTAGTCTTTTTACGCACTATATTTGTACAAAAAATGTACAAAAAACAACATCTAGCAGACGGTGTAAAAGCTGAATAAATGAACCCTATGGAACCACCACTTTTATCTCACCACTCCGAACATCTTCTTTGATTCCATATTGAAGGGAATAACTGCACCACAACGCCAAAGCGCAAAGGTTATATTTTAGAAAGCGAACCTTTCAATCTGAATGCTTTTCCGCATAAGAGGGGAAGGTTCAACACATTAACCTTTCAAATTCTTCGTTATGAAATCATTATTCCATGTCATATCTATCTTGTTGATCGGATTACTTACTGCTTGTCAGGACAATATGACCCTGACTTACAATAACGGATCAATCTCGTCACTCAGCAGTATAAAAATAAGCGATGGAGCAAGAATCGCCATCCTTTCGGACATTCATGTTATGCACCCATCGCTTTTGGTCAATGACGGAACTGCATTCCAAAATTATCTTGCTCAAGATCCCAAGCTTCTGGAATATAGTGCCCAAATTCTGGAAGCGACAATTAGCAAACTCATCACACAAAAACCTGACCTCGTATTAGTTGCCGGTGATCTCACGAAAGACGGAGAACTGATAAGTCACGAATTTGTTTCCAAACAGTTGCAAAGACTTGTTTCTCATGGCATAAAAGTATTGGTAACCGTTGGCAATCATGACGTAAACAACCCTGAGGCAGCAAAATTTGACGGAGACAAAGTATATCCGGCTGAAAATGTTCCGGCAGATAAAATCCGTTCCATTTATCCCAACTTCGGGTTTGCCAATTCTTTATCCAAAGACCCGAACTCGTTGAGCTATGTGAATGAACCCATTAAAGATCTATGGGTTATAGCCATTGATGCCAACGAGTATTACAACAACAAATTGAAAAGTACAATTGGTGGAATTATCAAAAACGAAACAATGGCCTGGATAAAAGAACGCATGGCCGATGCAAAACAAAAAGGAAAAACCGTTATCGGGATGATGCACCATAACCTTATCGAACATTATTACGGACAATCGGTTATCGATACCGGATACGTGGTCAATAATTCAGAAACTGTCGCTAATGAATTGATGGAAGCCGGGTTAAAAATCATCTTTACAGGTCATTATCACGCCAATGACATTACGAAACGGGAACACAACGGTAAATTTATTTATGATGTAGAAACAGGTTCCACCCTTAACTATCCATGTACGTACAGGATGCTTACAATCAAGGGACATAAATATTCGTTTTCCCCTCAAACAACAACAGATTTAATGCCTTCTGTAATGGGAATGAACTTTGATACTTATGCCAAAGCTTTTCTGTCTGCCCATCTTGATGGTTATTTTGCTTACTTACTTACAATGGCGAAAGGTGTTCCGTCATCGTATGCAACCCAATTTGCTCCCTGGTACAGAGCCGGATTTATGGCTCATTGCATGGGTGATGAATCGCCTACAAGCGATTTAGCCACTCAAACGGCAACATTAAATGCATTAGATCCTTCCGGGCAATTAAGCGGCATCCTCGGTGCATTCTGGACTGACATCAATACTCCGGACAATACCGTGACGCTAGATTTGAAAACGGGAGCTGCTTATTAACGTCCATTTTTACTCTACTAATCAACCACAAAATGGGAGCTCCGATGGGCTTCCATTTTTTATTATGAGCACTATATAAATCATTTTTGTAGAGCTAAAAAAAATGTTGATGAATGTAAAAAACGCATCCGATTATAGTATATTTGTTGTATAAAAAAACAATTGAACAATATCTACCTTGCTGATTTTCTTTGTACTTTGCCGTCGCCTCACAAACTCTCAAATAAGATAAACACCATGGAAAAAGCCGCTCCATTCATCATTGCAGAACCCGAACTCGACGCTGTTATCGGGAAGCATCTGGGAAAACCGGGAATGCTTCTGTCTGTTCTGGAAGAAGCGCAAGAGATGCATCCACAGAAATATCTTCCGGGTGAAACACTCCTATCAATTGCTCAAAAACTAAATATCGCCTATTCACAGGTATACAGCGTTGTAACCTTCTATTCGTTTTTCAATCTTATGCCTCAGGGGCGGCATTCGATCGTCGTTTGTCGGGGTACCGCCTGCCACACCAAAGGATCAAAAGCACTACTGGACGAGATTTGCCCGCTATTGGGAATACATCGTGAGGCAAATGCTTCCGAATCAAATTTCACAACATCCGATAATGAGTTTACTATTAAAACGGTAGCCTGTTTCGGACAATGTGCTCTCTCCCCCGTTATTGCTATTGATGGCATCATTCACAGCAACGTAAATTCTCAAAAGCTGGCGAAAATACTGAACAAGATTAAATCTTCAGCCAAAGCGTCAGGCGATAAATAATCGTTTGCTGAAGTTTTCTTCCTATTTGCATGTCTTTCATATTAAACCTATAAGCCATGACACCTTCTGATCTTGATAACATAAGACAAAACAACCGGCATCGCATTCTGCCCGAACAACCGATGATAATGGTCGGAATGGGAACCTGCGGCATCGGCAATGGAGCAGATTTGGTTTTCAACCGCTTGCAAAAAGCAATCGCGGACACAGGTGTTAATTGTCTGTTGAAGCAAAGCGGCTGTTTTGGTTTTTGTGCCGGAGAACCATTAGTCATGCTTTATCAACCCGACAAGCCACTTTTGGTTTACAGCAAGGTAGATGAGAAGGATGCACCACGTATTATTGACAGTTTAATAAAAGACAGAGTCTATCTCAAAAGGATTCTCTGCCGCATTGACGAATGGGATTTTCTAACATCGGAAGTGAAATTCGGTACCGGTTATACCGACATTCCGCATTGGAATGAAATTCCGTTTTTCAAAGGTCAGAAAAAAATTGTCCTTCGACATACAGGGCTTATTGACCCCGAAAAAATACTCGATTATATAGCTATCGGAGGCTATCGTGCCTTTGCCAAAGTTTTAACGACGATGCAGCCTACGGATGTCGTTGATGAAGTACTTGCATCTAAGCTTCGGGGGCGTGGAGGTGCAGGATTTCCAACAGGCACAAAATGGTCGATTATGCAAAAAGCACAAGCCGATCAAAAATACATTATATGTAATGCCGACGAAGGCGACCCTGGGGCTTATATGAATCGAAACGAAATTGAGAGCGACCCGCACATGCTGATAGAAGGGATGCTGATAGGAGCTTATGCAATGAAGGCATCCGAAGGCATCGCTTATGTGAGAGCGGAATATCCTCTTGCCGTTAAACGTCTGAAAGCAGCTATCGAGCAAGCCACTGCCATGAAACTTTTAGGCAACAACATATTAGGAACTGACTTTTCTTTCAACCTGGAAGTTGTAGAAGGAGCCGGCGCTTTTGTTTGTGGAGAAGAGACTGCCCTGATTGCTTCGATAGAAGGAAAAGCAGGCAGACCAATGCCTCGTCCGCCCTACCCTGCGCAAAAAGGACTTTACGGCAAACCCACCAATATCAACAACGTGGAGACCTGGTGTAACATACCGGTCATTATTGAGAAAGGGAGTGAATGGTTCAAACAGACAGGCACAGAGAAAAGTTCGGGCACAAAAGTATTTTCACTTGTCGGCAAAGTAAAAAATACGGGACTGGTAGAACTGCCACTTGGATCAACCATCGAACAATTCGTTTTCAACATAGGAGAAGGCACCGGTACCTCCAAACGGGTAAAAGCCGTACAAACAGGAGGTCCGTCGGGAGGTTGTATTCCATTGGAATATTTTTCAACACCTGTGGATTATGAGTCGTTAGCCAGTCTGGGTGCGATAATGGGCTCGGGAGGAATGGTTGTGATGGATCAGGACAACTGCATGGTGGATGTGGCACGCTATTTTCTGGAATTCAATTCAGCCGAATCGTGCGGCAAATGCACGCCCTGTCGTGAAGGTTTAGCACAGGCTTTGGCTATTCTCACAAAGATCACAAAAGGAGAAGGCACGCATGAAGATCTCACGCTACTGGAGCAGTTAAGCCAAACCATCAGGGACACATCCATCTGCGCGCTGGGACAAACCGCGCCGAATCCCATTTTAACAACACTGAAATACTTCCGCAACGAATATGAAGAGCACATCCGTGAAAAACGGTGTCATGCGGGAGCCTGTGAAGCGCTTTATATGGCTTTGTGCGAAAACAGTTGTCCGCTCCACATGAATATTCCCGGCTATATTGAACTGATGAAGGAAGACCGGATAGAAGATGCTTTCGAGCTCACCTTGCGCGACAATCCCATTCCGGGAACCATCGGACGGATTTGCCATTTTCATTGTCAGATGCGCTGCCGCCGCGAGATGATCGACGAGCCGGTTTCACAGGGAGAAATTCACCGTTATCTGGCCGACACAATGTACAAACTTGGAAAAGAAAATGAGATATACAAAAAACTGATCAAAGAAAAACTGCCGCCCACAGGAAAGAAAATCGCAATTATCGGAGCCGGACCCGCAGGATTGACCGCGGCCTACTATCTTGTACGGTTGGGACATTCCGTAACTATTTACGATGCTCTTTCTGAAGCCGGTGGCGTAGTTCGGTTTGGCATACCCCAATATCGTTTACCAAAATCGGTTCTTCAGAAAGAGGTTCAGTTTATCAAAAAACTGGGAGTCCAATTTATCTTTAACACCCGGCTTGGAGACAACATACAGTTATCAGACATTGAAAATGCAAACGATGCCGTTTATCTGGCAATAGGAGCCTGGAAAGACATTGACCTGAGAATTCCCGGAGAACACGCGAAAGGTGTCTTTGCCGGAACTGAAGTTCTCAAAGAGTTGGCTATGGGCAAAACGCCAAAGCTCGGGCAACACGTCGTCATCATTGGTGCAGGCAATGTTGCCATCGATGCGGCTCGAAGTATCTGGCGACTTGGCAAAGAGGTGACTGTGGTATACCGGCGCGAAAAAGAGGATATGCCGGCCAACAAAGACGAAATCATGGAGTCGGAAGCAGAACATATCACTTACCGTTTTCTGGCAGCTCCGCACGAAATTATTACCGACAAAAACGATCGGGCTAAAGCGTTGAAAGTTGAACTGATGAGTATCGGACACATTGATACTTCCGGCAGACGGAAGCCGATACCGACAGGCAAATATGAAGAGATTCCTTGCGATTCGATCATTCTTGCCGTAGGAGAACGCGTGGACACAGCCTCATTACATTCAGAGCACCTATCTACAACCAACGACGGAAGAATTATTGCCGATCAGTTCTCATTCCACACCTCGCATACGAAAGTGTATGCCGGAGGTGATGCCGTGACAGGACCTTCCACTGCTGCTGAAGCAATGGGAATGGCGAAAAAAGCCGCCGAAACCATCGACTTTGACTTAATGAACGAACGACGATTTTACAAATTATTCCGCCGGTTTGACTATCGCAATATTATACCGATGAATCCGAAACCTTCGGTAAAAAACAAACCGGTAAGGCTTTCGGTAAAAGAACGAAGCGGTAATTTCCACGAAGTTGCCTCCGGCCTCACCGGCGAACAAGCGCACAACGAAGCGAACCGTTGCCTGCGTTGCGATATTAAGTGCGAGGATGCTAAAAAATAGCTGTAAACCGGAATTTTGAAATCCTGAAATCTCACGATTATGCAAATCACGATAAACGGTCAGACAATTGACGTACAGGATGGACTAACCATCATGGATGCCTGCGCAATTGCAGGAATTGATATTCCTTCGCTTTGTTACCTGAAGGATGTCTCCGCCAATGCATCCTGTGGCATTTGCGTTGTTGAAGTAAAAGGTGCACGCACCCTGCTGAGATCCTGCATTACACAGATAACCGAAGGAATGGAAATCGTCACAAACAGCCAACGGGTAATGGATGCAAGGCGTATGAATCTGGAACTGCTGTTAGCCAACCATCCTCAGGATTGCCTGATTTGCGACCGTAATGAGAATTGCGAATTGCAACAACTGACGTTTGATCTGGGAATGCACGGTATGCGTTTTGTTCGTACGCGTAAAGAAATTTTACCGAAAGACGAAACTTCCGCGTCGTTAGTGCGTGACCCCGAGAAGTGCATTCTCTGCGGACGTTGTATCGCCGTATGCCGGGAAGTTCAATCCGTACAAGCCATTGACTTTTCAGGACGTGGATCGAAAAGCAAGGTGGCAACTTTTATGGACTTGGGACTGGGTGTAGTGGCTTGCACCAACTGTGGGCAATGTGCGCTGGTTTGCCCCACAGGAGCCATCACCGAAAAAAGTTCAATTGATGACGTATGGAAAGATTTGCACAATCCTGAGAAAATAGTTTTGGTACAAACTGCGCCCGCCATCCGGGTTGGCATTGGCGAAGCCATGGGAATGCCTTATGGCAGTCTCGTAACAGGACAAATGGTTGCCGGGCTTCGTAAACTCGGGTTTTCAAAAGTATTCGACACCAACTTTACTGCCGACCTGACCATTATTGAAGAAGGAAATGAGTTGATTAAACGAATTAAGACAGGAGGTGTACTGCCAATGATAACATCCTGTTCGCCGGGATGGATCAAATTCATCGAACACTTTTACCCAAAATCACTGGCTCACCTTTCCACCTGCAAATCACCACAACAAATGTTCGGAGCGGTAGCCAAAACATACTATGCCGAAAAAACAGGTCTCGATCCCCGGAATATTGTCGTTGTTTCGGTGATGCCCTGCACAGCCAAAAAATTTGAGGCTCGTCGTCCCGAGATGGATAGCGCGTTTCATTACTGGCAATCCCGAATGGACTTATCGCATGCCGATCATTTCTACGACGTGGATCATGTACTTACAACCCGCGAATTAGCCAGAATGTTCAATGAAACCGGCATCGAGTTCGCTCATCTGCCCGAAGAGAATTTTGACAGTCCTTTGGGTGAATCAACAGGAGCCGCCGTCATATTCGGCACAACAGGAGGCGTAATGGAAGCTGCTCTTCGAACAGCTTACGAGGTTTACACCGGAAAAACGCTTACCAACATAGATTTTAATGCCGTTCGTGGACTGAATGGCATAAAAGAAGCCGAAGTAGATCTTGACGGAACAAAAATTAAAGTAGCGGTAGCTCACACATTGAAAAACGCACGACAACTACTTGACGAGATTGAGAACGGTACCTCTACGTATACGTTTATCGAAGTGATGACGTGTCCGGGTGGATGTTTGGGCGGTGGCGGGCAACCCATCCCTACAAACACCGAAATCCGCAAAAAGCGTGCAGAATCAATTTATTATGAAGATGCTCATAAGGGAATACGAAAATCGCACGAAAACCCCGAAATTCAGCGTCTCTATAAAGAGTTTCTGCTCGAACCGTTAGGAGAAAAATCGCATCGTTTGCTACATACAAAATACGTAGAAAGAAAGATCTGACAACAGAAAACACGCTTATACAATGTGGAGAAATTTGAAAATATCTATTGCAATATTGATAAGTATTGCAGTTTTTACGGCTTGCAACCATGATGCCGACACAACCTTTAGCAAAACAATTGTATCCGGTAATACTGTGACTATTCGCTTAAAAGAGACTTTGCAGGACAAGACCGGCTACGTGAGGTTACGGATGGACGCGGTGTCGGATTCTCGTTGCCCCATCAACGCCATATGTGTATGGGCAGGAAACGGAGCCGTCACTTTTACGTTGTTTGTTAATGGAAATCCAAGTATATTGACATTGAATACAACATTAGGCCCCAAAGTTATATCTTCACAAGGGTATAAAGTAACCTTGCTCGAACTTCTTCCGTATCCCGGATCTGAGAATTATAACAATGAAAATTATTATGCCTCCGTCAGGGTTGAGAAAGAATAAAGGCATAAAGACACAGAAAAACGGGAGTCATAAAATGTTCGATTTTATGACTCCCGTTTATATTTTAATTACAACAGAGAAAGAGATTCTTTTCCTGCAATTTTAGCTTCGTGCTCCAACAGCCAGGCTTTACGCCATAAGCCACCGGCATAACCGACCAACTTTCCGTCTGCTCCTATCACGCGATGACAGGGAACAACTATTGCTATCGGATTGTGATTATTGGCGTTTCCAACAGCTCTCTGACCATTTGGAGTACCAATCTCTTCAGCAATTTTACCGTAACTGACCTGTTCTGCAAAAGGAATATCCCTCAGCGAATCCCAAACTTTCTGCTGGAACTTTGTACCATCCATCTGAACAGGCACTGAAAATGCAGTCAGAGTTCCCCGAAAATACTCGTGCAATTGGTTTATGCACATTTCCACCGGTTTGGTTAGTTCGCCTTCCACATAATATTCATGCTTATCGTCGAACTCCACAGCCGTTACAGCCTCGGCATTACCCTTAATGCGCAAGGTTCCTACAGGCGTATTGATTAATCGAATGCAGCTTGTTTCAACCATTGAATAGCAATTCTTTTCCTTTATGGGATTCGTCAAAAACCCCGTTGTTGTATACTAGCTTTCCATTTACAAACGTGTGTGTGATACGGGCATGAAACTCCTGACCTTCGAAAGGAGACCATCCGCATTTTGAAAGAACATTTCCGGAATCTACTGTCCAAGGATAATTGGGATTTACCAATACCAGGTCAGCATAATAACCTTTACGGACAAATCCTCTTTTTTGTATTTTGAACAAAGTTGCCGGCGCATAGCACATCTTTTCAAGTGCTTTTTCCACCGTAAAATGACCATTTCGAGCCATTTCGAGCATAGCAGGCAATGAATGCTGAATCAATGGGATACCCGATGCGGCCTGCAAGCAACCTCCTTCTTTATCAGAAAGTAAATGTGGCGCATGGTCTGTTGCAACAGTATCCAGCTTATTAGTCGTAAGCGCCTGAATAAGTGCTTTTTTATCAGCTTCTGTTTTTATCGCAGGATTACATTTAACCCGGGCTCCCCGTGTTTCGTAATCACGATTATCAAACCACAAATAATGCACGCAACCTTCGGCTGTAATCTGTTTTTCGGCTAAAGGCTTTCCGGCCTCAAACAATGCCAGTTCATGCGCTGTGCTTACATGTGCTATATGCAGACGGGTCTTGTATTTCAAAGCCATTTCCACTGCAGCGGCAGTCGACTTGTAGCATGCTTCGCCGGAACGAATAAGATGATGGTTCGGAATTGGGATATTTTCGCCAAATTGAGCTTTGTATGTATCAATATTGCGCTGAATAGTACCCATATCTTCGCAATGAGCCATCAGCATCAATGGTGATTCGGCAAACAACCACTGCAAAAATTCTTTATCATCCACCTGCATATTGCCGGTTGAAGCGCCGAGAAATACTTTCACACCAGGAATCCGCTTAGGATCTGCATTTTTTATCTCGTCTTTGTTTTCGTTAGTTGCTCCAAGGTAAAAAGTATAGTTAGCAAACGATTTTTCTGAAGCCAATCGGCTCTTTTCGTCCCACAATGCCAAAGTCGTAGTTTGAGGCACCGTATTGGGCATATCGAAAAACGACGTAACACCACCGGCTACAGCCGCTTTGGATTCTGTGTACAAATCGGCTTTCTGAGTCAGACCCGGCTCCCTGAAATGTACATGAGTATCAATCACTCCCGGGAGTAGCCATAAATCCGACGCATCTATTACGGTATTGTTTTGCAAGATGCTTTCTGGCACTTCTCCCTTAAATATTTCTGCAATAAACTCACCTTCAATCCGAAGGGATCCTCTGAAGGTGTTTTTTTCGGTAAAAATTTTAGCGTTGTGAACTAAGATTCCTTTCTGGCTCATTTTTATTCCGTTTCGAAGAGAATGAGTAATATTAACGCTCAAATGTGGCGTATATTACTTAACTAAAGGTTAATAGTGAACATCTGTTCCTAAAACAGAAGGATGTGTGACAAAATTACAAAAAACTTATTGCGAACAATACTATTTTCAACAAAAAGTTGAAAGTTTTTTGCGAATTGGATAAAAAATGCCGGACACTATTCACAAAACAGGCCGGCAATATAGTTACACCAATTTCAAAAAGAACTCAGAAGTGCTCAATCAGCTCCATACACATCCTTCCATTGTGATACGGACACTTCCAGAAACCGGCTTTATCATCAGAAGTATTAACACTTCCATCGGCTTTTACGCTCCAATACCATTCTCCATTGTCTCTATCAATCAAATTGCTTTTGATATAATTCCAGCAATTCTTCGCTTTTTCGAGATACTCTTCTCTGCCGTATAAGCGATAGGCGTACCAGAAACCCACGACAGCTTCGGCCTGCACCCACCAGTGGCGATCAGCATCGACATGTCCCGTCGCAAGATTCTTTTCATATATAAGGCTTCCATCGGGTTGGAGTCCTTCCGATGCTGCTTTCACAATAGAAGGAATAACAGCAATGACTCTGTCTGTAAGATCCGTTTCTCCAAGAACCACAGCAGCTTCATAAAGCAACCAGGATGCTTCGATATCGTGACCGTAAGAGAAAATGTTTTGTTTGTTATGCCATTGTTCATCAAAAAAGAGCTGCAAGTGCCCGGAAGGTGACAGTATTTTGTCCAAAAACAATTCAATCAGGTTCCGTAAACTGCTTTTCAGTTCTGCTGTAGGCCAAATCCGGTAAAGATTGGTATATGGCTCCAAGATATGCAAATGAGTATTCATTGTTTTCTTCTCATTTGCATCTCTATCGCTCAAACGCATATCTGCAATTTCACCCCATTCGCCCGTAAATGCTTCCTGATAGCCGTTCAGGGTCTGATCAAAACTATACTTTTCGATAAGCTGATATAATTCGACAGCCTTTTCCAACGCATCGCTATCTCCGGTAGCACGGGCATATTCGCTTAGTCCGTAAATAGCAAAGCCCTGGGCATATATTTGTTTCTTTTTATCCAACGGAATACCATCGGCAGCCAATTGCCAAAAGATTCCACCCTGTTCATTATCCCAAAAATAAGTCAACAGGTATTCTTTTGCACGCGTAGCCGTTTCGAGATATTCCGGTTTGTTGAACAAACGGTATGCCGCAGAAAAAGTCCATAAAATACGGGCATTCAGAATGGCTCCTTTAGGGGCATCTGCATGTTTATCCCCATTTCCTGAAACCCTGCCGATAAAACCTCCGTTATCAGTATCGACAACGTTGTTTATCCAAAACGGCAGGATATTCAGGCACAATTCATCAACAAATTCTTGTTTGGCAATTTCTTCCATCAATTTTAGTTTACAGTAGAAAGACCTCTTTTCTGATTCAGCATTTCAGCATTTTCTTTGACTTTTTTGTCGGAAAGAGGATAAAACAACATACCTACAAACGCCAGTACACAACAAATAGACGGGATAAGACTAATCATAATATGCTCTCCAAAAATTGTCTGACTGCTTTGTTGTGCTGCATTCGGAACGTAATTAAACAGAGCCAGTATCCATCCGCCAAGAGCTGATCCTAAAGCCCAGCCCAGTTTTTGAGACATCGACGATGAAGAGAAAATCAAACCCGTTGCACGACGTCCGGTGAGCAATTCCTGATGATCGACGATATCGGCAAACATAGACCACAGCAGTGGCAATACATAGCCGGCAAACATGGAAATAATAAATTGGAAAGTCAGGATAAGTCCTATACTATTAGGTATAAAGTAGAATCCGATACTGAAGATACCTGCCAGCAAAATAGAGATCATGTATGTTCTCTTTTTTCCATATTTTGCCGAGAGAGATGGCGCTACCATTACCCCTAAGAGATTAGCTGCCTGGCCAACCAAGAAATAGATGGTAGTCATATCCCATCCGGTAGCCTCAACCCGGTAGTTCATTTTTACATAATCTCTAAAGAAGTAAATAGCAACACTATCGCGTATTGCATTGAATAACAAAGCCGCTAGTCCGGTTCCAACCAAAATCCACCATGGAGAATTATGGAACAAATTTTTCAAATCCTGCTTGATAGAAACATGCTTTTCGCTCTCGATTTGTACTACACGTTCTTTCGTCCAGCTGAAACACAGCAGAAATAAAACGACACAGATGGCTCCAATTGCGCCAACACCCATTACCCAACCGACAGGCGAAGTGCTAACGGTAGCATCCGCAGCATGTTTTGCATTTTCGAGGCTTTGAGGGTTAAATGTTTTTGCAAAGAAATCGATCATCGGCTGCAACAGCATAAATGTCACAAAACTTCCGATAAAGGCGAACGACATACGGTAGGACGAGAGAGAATTTCTTTCGGTAGGATCAGCTGATATGGCGCCCAGCAATGAAGCATATGGCACATTGATGAGTGAATAAACAATCATCATCAATGAATAGGTTACATAAGCATAAATGAGCTTGGCAGTTTGCCCGAAATCTGGAGCAAAGAATGTAATCATTCCCATCACTGCGAAAGGAATGGCAAACCACAATAAGAAAGGACGATATTTACCCCAACGTGATTTCGTTCGGTCGGCTTTTATGCCTACAAAGACATCAAAAAATGAGTCCCACAAACGAGCAACCAAAAACATGGTTCCCGCTGCCTTTGCTGTTATGCCAAACACATCGGTATAAAAAAACAAAGAGTACATTCCGAATATTTTCCAGAACATAGAGGAGGCTGCGTCGCCAAAGCCATAGCCGATTTTTTCTTTCAGTTTTATCATGGTAAAGGTTTATGAAAAAGAGGTTCCTACAGGGAATCTCTCTAAGGTTATTCTTTTCTGTACAATTTCAGGCACAAAACATCGTGAGTCGGGATCACCGCTTTTAACGGCTTGCGGGTATCACCACCTTCTTTGTTTTGCCAAATATCTTTTATTTTGAATATCTCTTTAGATGTATTGAATTCTCGCTGGCTAAGAGAGTCCGTCACGGACATGGATTTCCAGTCAAGATCAACCGAACGGGATACTTTAGAACGGTTCAGCAAACAAACGGCCCATTTGCCTCCGCAAAGTGGCTTCATCCAGGTTTCCACGCTATCTTTCGCAGCAAATTTGAATCCCTGAATACCAAGTGTATCCTGATTGATGGCAATTGCTTCTTTGTTGGTGAGTATTGCTTTGGTTTCAGGAGACATATTGCGCAAGTCATTCCCTGCAATCAAAGGAGCTGCCAACATACACCACATGGTAAAATGAGCCTTGTCTTCATTTGCCGGCATTCCATTGCCAACTTCGAGCATATCGGGATCGTTCCAGTGATCAGGCCCCGCAAATTTACGTAATCCATTTTGCATATCAAGTATTTGAAGCACTCCATTTGCAAACCAGTTACCATTATTTTTTTTGCAATCGAAGCAATTATAAATATCTCCGGTAGTCCGCCACAAATGTCCAACCGCTGCACCCCATAGCCAGGGCTTATTATTGCCCCATTCGCACAAGCTGAAAACAATTGGTCTTCCCGCAGCAAAAAGAGCATCGCGCATAGTGGAATAAGCCTCTTCCGCATTCATTTTACCGGTGTTGCACCAATCGTATTTCAGATAATCGACGCCCCATTTTGCATACATCA
The DNA here is from genome assembly GCF_009712605.1 of Paludibacter sp. Taxonomy (GTDB): domain Bacteria; phylum Bacteroidota; class Bacteroidia; order Bacteroidales; family Paludibacteraceae; genus Microbacter. Next base: position 331,449 of record NZ_WASO01000009.1, read on the forward strand.
AAGCATCCTGATACTCATGTCCCCGACCGGCAGGACGACCGGCACAGGTCTTATCTCCGGCACAAGAATAGATGCCGAATTTTAAGCCTTTAGAATGAACATAGTCAGCCAAGGCTTTAATTCCGGATGGAAAACGTTGCGGATCAGGAACGATAAACCCAAGACTATCCCTGCTCACCTGCCAGCAATCGTCAATCACAATATATTGATAACCGGCCTCTTTCAACCCTGAAGCCGCCATAGCATCTGCCTCTTCCCGAATCATTTTCTCGCTCACATCACAAGCAAATTTATTCCAGCTATTCCAGCCCATCGGAGGAGTTTTAGCCAATCCCTGAAATTTTTGTGCTTGCAAGGGATAAAGTGCCAGTAAAAACAGCACCGGCAATAGGAGTTTAGTTTGTATTTTCATTTGTAAATAATTTTGATTTTAAATAACAAATAGCATTCTTCATTGAAAGCTACACGCTCCATACATGGGTTGTTAGCCCATGCACAGAGAATGTCCGTTCACCAATCAATCTATAATCTTATTGTTATCAATCAATTTATTTATAGTTTCTACGGAAGTCGCAGACCGAAGCCCGTCAACCGGCGTATTCAGGCAATAGTCTACCAGCCTTTCAACAGTAGAAACAGCCACATGCAATCTGGTATCTGAGGAAGCATAATAGATAAATACTGTTCCGTCTTCATCGGCAATCCAACCATTTGAAAACAAAACATTGGAAACATCGCCCACACGTTCTTCTCCTTCGGGAGCCATAAAATAACCACCCGGAGATGCGATCAGTTTGGTCGGGTCTTCCAAATCGGTCATGTACATGTACAACACATAGCGCAAACCGGCAGCACAACCTCTTACACCATGAGCCAAATGGAGCCAGCCTTTTGATGTCTTAATAGGATGTGGACCTTCTCCATTTTTAAGCTCTTTGATGGTATGGTAGTAGCGATGATCTATAATAGTTTCATCCTTCACTTCGGCATGTTCAATATCGTCTACCAGTCCCCAACCAATTCCACCTCCGCTGCCGGCATCAATGAAACCATCCTGCGGACGGGTATAAAATGCATATTTACCATTCACAAATTCAGGATGCAACACCACATTACGTTGTTGGCTTTTCGATTTAAGATCGGGCAGACGTTCCCAGGTCTCGAAATCTTTGGTGCGGGCAATTGCAGCAGCAGCTACGGCAGAAGAAAGATCGCCGGCAGGAGCGTTCGGATCTTTTCGTTCGCTACAGAACACGCCATAAATCCAGCCATCCTCATGAGCAGTCAAACGCATATCATAAATATTCGTATCCGGTTCTTCAGTTTCCGGCATCGTAACAGGTCGTTCCCAAAAGCGAAAATTATCCACGCCATTAGGACTTTCGGCCACTGCAAAAAAGGATTTACGGTCAGCACCTTCAACTCGGGCAACCACAATATACTTACCATTCCATTTAATGGCTCCGGCATTAAACACGCCATTCATCATAATCCGCTCCATTAAAAACGGATTGGTGGCCGGATTCAGGTCATAACGCCATGTGATGGGAGTATGATCTGCTGTTAAAACCGGATTTTTATAACGTTGTAATAATCCATAATGACCAATTGGTTCGTTTTTGCTCGACAACAAAGACTCGTGTTGTTGCATCAGGTGGTTCAGAGAAGCTTGAAATTCGCTCATGTTCAATGGTTCTTTTTATTATATTATTTGATTAGATGGGTCTTATTTGGGTACTTACTTATACATCGGAGGCAGCTTGCTTTCAAAAATCACGTTAGCTTTATTTTTGAAAAGAATAAAATCATCTGCACTTGCCTGACCCGGATAAGGTGCATAAAAGTGTCCGGGTTTATCACATGCATTTCTCCAAACCAGAAAATATGCAATCGGATTTCCGGATATCGCTTTGTAAATCACATTTGTCCACCAGTCTTTAAGAGGCAGTGACTCGATGCCGGTTTCACTTAAAACTGCCACTTTGTTCTTTGCGGCAGCAGCAGCTGTCATAAAATTCAATGTATTGTGTACTTCATTAATAAACTTACTTGTTGCCTGTTCTCCACCATAATGGTAAATATCAACTCCCAACACGTCCACCATATTATCGCCCGGATAACGCTCAAAATATTGTGCTGCATCCGGTGCAGAAGCCGGAGAGTAGATAAAAAGTAAGTTATGAAGCTTCTTTGTTTTAATCAGATAATTAACCGTATACTTCCATAGAGCTGTATATTCCTGTACGGTACACTGTTTGCTGCCCCACCAGAACCATGCTCCTGTATGCTCATGATAAGGCCGGAGCAAAACAGGAATAGGAGTGCCTTTATCATCTTTAAGGCTTTTCAGAAAAGCTGCCAAACGATTTAGCCATTGTTGAAACAAAGCGTTTTTCGAGCCTCCGGGCAAAGCGCTCTTCACGGCTTCTGTCGTATTGCAATTCCAGGCGTTTCCTCCCAGCGGGTTATTGACGTGCCAACTAATTGTATTGACTCCGCCACGTTTATAAACCTCCTTAATCCGAAGGCGCATTGTATCAAAACATACCGAATCAAGAGAATGCGAATGTTCAAGTTCAATATTTCCCAATTCCCAACCAAATACGGAAGGATAATCTCCGGAAACACTCTTTACATCCGAGCGTCCCGCATCATATTTCCAACCGACTCCGTACAAAGCATCGTCCTGATGTCCGAACATGAACCCTTTGGATGCTATCTTTTTAAGGTTAGCAAACAGGGCTTTTGTTTCTTTAGTCGCATTCGCGTCTACAGTAGCCGATTTAGCCATTGCGGGCATCGTTACGCACATCATACTCAGGATTGCAGGAATCAGTCGGATTTTCATTTCAATTTATTTTCAACAATTGATATTAGATTTACTCAACCACCTTATTGGTCATTGGCCAACCCAAAATGGTGGACAGGTGAGGAATAAGTATAGAGGCCATTTTCTTTTGTCCTTCATAGTTCGGGTGCATACATGCTCCGAAATCTGTAGCTACATTAAGCAACGAAGGCATTAACCCAACAAAATGGACATTCTTATCATTGCTTTCTTTTACAACGTGTTGCACATACTGGTAAAGTGTTTCTCCCGACATGCACGATGTCATACAAATCACCGGAATATCACCGTAAACTTTTCTAACGGACGCAATTAAAGCAAGATATCCTTTCACGAACTGGTCTTCTGTCGGTGCTATTGCCGGATTGCTCAAATCATTGGTTCCGAGCTTAATGACCACTACGTCAGGCTTCCACTTTGAGAAATCCCATTCTGCCGCCGGATTAATATCGAAAGTCTGAAAAAACAATCGCTGCATGGTCGTAGCAGGATTAGACATAGGATTTTTGTCTCCATAATTCCGCACGACGCCACGGCCGGAATGTGCTGTTAAATGATAATCAGCATTAAAGTATCTTGAAACAATCGATGCGTAACTATGGTTGCTGTTCTCTGTTGACGGCAAAAAAGGAGCCTTCCCGTCTGTCACTTCGGTACCAAAACCACAGGTAATTGAATTGCCGATAAACTCTATTTTACGGGTAGGAGTTCCGGCGCATTTCTTCAACCCTCCGTTTTTATTTGTCATGAACTGATAAACAGTGGCTGTTCCCTGCTCACCTTCCGTACGTTTGTACAACATCACCTGATGTGCCGCCGGAGTTGCTTTCGAGACAAGCACAACAACCGTATCCCGGGTCACTTTGAACGTTTTCGCAAGTTTGCTATCTACAAAAAGATCGTAATAATCGCCTCTGGTGTCGCCTATCTTCACAGCCAGATAACCGCCTGTCACCTGAGTTCTCAGATGCACTCCCGTCCAATCAAACGAGACAGATCCGTTATTCTGAGCCGTGCGTCCGATATATTCCACATTCGGATCATTTCCGAGAAACACTTTATAACGGGCAGTCGTTTTATTTTGAGCAAAAGCACCCGTTACATTCAACAACAACACTCCACATAAAAATGGAATCAGTAAACTGTTTTTCATTCGTTTTTTCATTTGATCATTCGTTTTAAAATTGAATGACAAAGATACATTCTATACTTTACAACGCCTTGACGGATTACTTTTCTACCGAACAGGTTTCGCCAATTTATGATTGCACTTAAAGATCAGTTCCAGAGTAGTTTTATCCGTATCAAAAACATTATTCAAGCCTTGTTCTTCCTGTGGTGGATCACCCACAAACTGATCTCCTTTTTTCCATTTATAATTGGTATCCGAAGCTCGCCCTTCTCCACCAAATGCCCAGATATTGATTCCCTGCAGGCTCTTCAATTTATTATTGAACAAACCAAACAGGTCGGCAAAATATTGATCGCGATGAGTCGTTGATGTTGCAGGATCGAACAAATGGCCGTCGCGGGGAAAGCCAATTTCCTCAATCACCATCGGTTTGTTGAGTTGATCGGCTATAAGCGCATGATCAAGCACGTATTTCTTCATCTTTTCGCGGGTAATAGCGAACGTTCTGTCGAAATCGGAAAAATCCATCCAGCTCCAATTTTTTGCCCAGATATGAATGGTTGTATAATCCACATCTGGGAAACTATGAATGTCTTTCCACAGTTCAATGTCTTCTTCCGTACCTTTTTCGCCCTCTGTCCCTGCCGTAAGCAAGTGATTTTTATCAAGCGATTTGATATAATGCGACACCTCTCCGATCCATTGTTTATAAATTGTTTTATTTTGTGCTCCATCGGGACGAGGTTCGTTGGCAATCTCCCATGCCATGATGGTAGGATCTTCGGTATAAGGCTTGTTTGTGTAACGGTTGGTGCGGCTGATGATATATTTGCAATGACGATTGAAAGCTTCCTTACATTCATCGCAGCTATAGAACTTGCCAACAAAATTTATAAATGTGCCCCACCCCGCTTCACTCGGATAAGGATAAGCGCCTTTCCCGTTCCATTCAAGGTATTGGGCAAAACCGCCCGACCATTCCCAGTTGTTCGATAAGAAAAGAACGACCGTAATATGCCGTTTTGCTGCTTCGGCAAGGAAGTAATCGAGCCCATCCAGGACAGCATCATCATATTCACCCTGCTTTGGCTGTAACGGGAATTTGAGATGCGAATCGTTTTTTGAGATACCTTCGACGCCGACCATTGCCCGCAAATTAGTGATTCCCTGTTTTTGCAGAAAATCGAGTTCACGCCCCAAACGGGCACGGTCTCCGGTTTTCATTCCCAACAACGAACCATACCAATAATTCATTCCAATAAAACGGTATGGTTTTCCATTTCGGGTCAATTGCCCGTCAGTTACCCTGACAAAATTATTCACTGCATTCATTGGCATAGAAAGCATTAAAAACACGAATAAACAACTATATATCTTTTTACCCATAGCAATTTTACCATTTATCGGTTCTGAACGGCATCAAAGGCAAACCGTTCGAATCAAACAAATTAGGAACCCCGTCATTGGTAAAACAATAACGTACGGCTACCAGTTCCGCAACTTCTTTTGCACTCACAACTATGTCCCCTTTTTTATCTACCACTGCCGTTGCCGGATAAAATTTCTTATCGGCACCTGCTATCTGAAAACTTTTTATCTCCTTTCCCTTACAGCTAAGTCTGGACAATGATTTCACACTGACAAAAGCCTTGTTTTTCGAAATCGTTACACCTACAAAACAAGGGAAATATGGCTGAAGGTCTTTTACTCCGTATTGTTCTTTCAGCACAAGATTTCCCAAACGATTACCCACTTCTTTTTTAATCCGTGGATGAATATCCTTGATGTTATCGACCAAATCACCTACCGTTATCATACCCGTATTGGGCAAAGCCAGAGTAGCCTCCTGCTGTTCACGAAGCAAAGCGGCATTAATACCACCGTAGCCGCTCCATGGTGCAATTTGCACGAAATAAAACGGAAAATCATTCTGGTAAACCTGACGCCATCCTTTTATCATCGACGAAAAGAGCTTTCCGTAATCTTCGGGATTATCGGTATTGGCTTCTCCCTGATACCAAATTGTCCCTGCAATTTTGTAGGGTACTATCGGATATATCATCGCATTATAAATGACCGACGATTCTACGGGAGCCCAACTAACCGGTTGGGTTTTAGCCGCTGTCTTAGCTAGTTCCGGATCTTTATCAAGCACAAAACCGGGCATCCATGCCTGTACACAGGTTCCTCCCCAGTAGGAAGCTATCATTCCAACCGGATTACCGGTAACCTCATTCAGTTTCTTCCCGAAAAAATAGCCGACCACGCTCATCCCTTTTACTGTTTCAGGAGAGCAGACCTTCCATTCTCCTTCGCAATTAGTTTGCGGAAAATTGTTGTATCCACGGGCTACCTGAAAAAAACGGATCGATTTATTGGCAGATTTGGCTACCGCATCCCCGGCATCAAGGACTCCTTGCGGCCATGAAAAGTTGTATTCCATGTTCGATTGTCCGGAACACAACCACACTTCACCGGTGAGGATGTCGTCTATTACAATCTTTTGTTGATCGCTGATAAAAGTTATGCTGTATGGACCTCCGGCCTTTGGAGTGTTTACAGATGCATTCCATGCACAATCTTTGCCGGGATTTGCAAAAATTGTGTCTGTCGGATTCCAGCTGCAAGATATTTTTACCGGCCAGGTACCGGGAGCCCAGCCCCATAGTTTAACGGAAGAAGATTGCTGCAAAACGGCGTGATTGCCAATAATGGACGGAAGTCGCAAAGCCGGTTGAGCACTTACATATAAGGCAAATAGAGGCAAAAAAAGAAGTAATATTGTTCGTTTCATATGATAATAAGTTTCTTGTCTAAGGACATATGGAACTCCATGTTGTGGCATTATCATACTAGTGAATGCTCTTGAAAACATGTTCGTTTCATGGTTACTGATATTCTATCGCTAAAACAGGAATATTCAAGGCTAATACAATGTTTCTTATTCGTAGCTAATGGTTCTTAGTATCCTTATTGGTTGCTTTTCGAACCACTAATTATTCACACAAAAGTAGCTTATTTCAAGCTATTGTTTCAAGTACAATTTTATCAAAACCTAATACTTTCTTAGCGTAACAAATCAAATGGTAAAATCCGTGTTCTTCCATTCGATTTGCACTTCTTAACCTCACACAAAACGAACACCTAAATACTAAGCGCATATCGTTCTAAGACAACAATATAACCCGAATATTCTTTTTAATTCTATGGAAAAATAGCGAGAATCAAAAAAGGCTGATACGAAATATTCAGATCGTATCAGCCAGTTCTGTTGATTGGAGACGAAAATGGTCTACCAATAATATAATTTTAACCCGACTCCGATTTTACGGGCGTGATTTTGAATCACAGGTCGTGGTGAGGATACACAATACCACACTTCTTGCGGATGTCATCCATCGTTGACACTAACAGCAAGCTGTCATTATGACTCCACAAATTGCTTTCAGTTTGTCCGTTAAGAATGCATCTGGCAACTTCTTCGGCCTCGAATTCATAGCCATTTTTCTTTATATCAAAAGAAATTACTTCTTCCGAACCATTCTTCCTTGTCAGTGTTATCTTGCCCGGACAAAACCAGAGATGCTCAAGTGAAATTTTTCCTTCCGTTCCGTGAATCTCCGCAACCACCTCAGGGTTTGCAAGAAAAGAGGAATACATCACTGAGAGTTTATTATCTGGATAAGTAAAAGAATAACTGCAATTTGTATCAACACCCTGATCACTCAGCGTTGCAGTAGCAGAAACATTGTCGGGCTTACCAAACAGGAAAAGCGACAGGAAAATGTTATAGATTCCGATATCGAGAACGGTTCCGCCACACAAATCCAGATTATAATGACGATGTTCAGGACCATTCTCCGATCGGATGCAAAAAGTCGCTGTAAGCAGGTTAACATTACCGATGGCTCCAGTTTCAACCAGTTCTCTTGTCTTGATAATATGCGGCAAAAACCGACTCCAGAGAGCCTCCATCAAAAACAGATTCTTTTCCTTTGCTTTTGCAATCATACGGGTTACTTCCTGTTCATTTACTCCCATCGGCTTCTCACACAATACATGTTTGCCGTTATCCAAGGCAAGTAATGTATTCTCAAGATGAAGATTGTGCGGCGTTGCTATGTAAACCACATCCACCTGCGGATCTTTCACCAGCTCTTCGTACGATCCGTATGCCACATTCAGGTGATAATCTGCCGCAAATTGAAAAGCACTCTCGTTAGTTCGCGAACCCACGGCATATAGTTCGCAATTGTCAGCAACCTGAAGGGCATCCGCAAATTTGCGCGCAATCCATCCGGTTCCCAGAATTCCCCACTTTATTGTATTCTTCATATGTTTATTCTTTTGCGTAAATCATTTTCTTCCTGTCTTTCTTCAACAATCCTTTTTCCAGCTCATTAGCATTCACCCTGACTGGCGCTGTTACGAATTCCGGAACGTTGTATGAATACAAAGAGGCATCATAAAAACGAGGATCTTTTTGTGGCAACAAGAAAGGCTTCGACACTTTGCCCTTATCATCGATCGATGCGATATAGAGCCGGGTATACAATCCGTCGCCTCTGCGGCTGCTAAAAACAAACCAGTGAGAGTTGCTGCTCCAGTCGTGAAAACTTTCGGTATTATTGCTGTTCACTTCAGTCAATGGACGACTTGCGCCTGTTTTTAAGTCAAGCAAATACAAGTCGGCTTCACGATGCCAAATTGAAAAATTGCCATAATCCGATTGGGTGTACATCAGATATTTACCATCAAAAGATGGCCGTGGAAAAGAGATGCTTTTGCCTGTCTTGGTAGCAGAAATCACAGTATCAATCTTATTTCCGAATTTTCCAGTAGCAGGATCAAAAGCTATTTTACACAAACTATATTTGATTTTTTTGTAATTGGATTGAATATCCTGCTTTTTCGACAAACAAAAATACAACGTTTTTCCATCGGGAGAAAACACAGGGAAAGTTTCGAAATCGGATGTTTTAAGCAATGGTGAAGTCGTCAGTTGATTGGTTTTTAAATTATAAACCACCACATCCGATGCCTGATCAAAGACTTCTATCCGTTCGTTTCGCACCACATGAAATGCCTGTCGGGTTTGATTGACAGAATAGGCAATATATTTTCCGGATGGATGCCAATAAGGATAAACACACGACGAAATGGTACTGTCGGTTTTTGTCGTGTATAATTCCATTTTGCCATTTACAAGCAACATGGTAGCGCCATTGGCTCCTCTGACGTGTAGATTCATCTCGGCCGGATTATTCTTATTAAAGGCATGACAATTCACACAGGAACCTGTAACCAAAGTATTTTCGACAATCGCTTTCTGATCAAAACAAGAAAGGTCGCGTTGATAAATCCCCATCTTACTATACACTTCATAGCCCGGAGCAATCATTCGGTAAACCAGTCCGTAATCGATTGGATAACTACTAACATGAATGGCAAACGGCTGATATTGCTTCCATTTCCCATCCTGTTTTAAGCTAATCGCCACTTTCAAATCTTTTCCCTTATTATCGGATAACAATTGTTTCCATTCGTTCTGGGGGAATTGAATAATATCTTTACTCTGAACGTGCAGTTCGCCGTGGTTAACCCCGGAAACGACAACATCAATCCGATCGTACTTCTCTGCGGTGATGGTAAAATTAAGCGGTGCAACGGTAGCGGGAACCGTTACATCTGTATAGTCGGGATAAAGCAATGGTTTGGTATTAACCATCACAGGAGATTTTACCGATTCGTTACAGGCAGAAAGAAGAACTAAAAGAAGAAATAGATATACTAAATTGCGTTTCATCCGTACAAAATTGATTTTTAAAGGGAGGATGGAACTCACATGACTTTGTTCATCCGTTTTTGCGTATAATGCTAAACATGTTCGTTTCATAATCACCGTATTTATTTTCTGCATTGAAGGTAATACCAGTAGGTTTGTGAGTAAAGATTTTTAATTTGTTCCTCTGCGTATCCGCCGGAAGAACTTAACCGAACATAGTTATTAAAACGTTCTCCAACAGTCTGACTCACCGGCCATGGAAAGTCCGACATTTTGCGACCCGAACCGGCCCAGAAAGCAAGTAAGGCCTCCTGATAATGAACCGGAATTTCCTTATAATTCAGAGTTTTTCCTAAAGGAAAATATTGAACAAAGTGATTAAGATCTTTGTTGAGCAATGTATATGCAATAAGGTATTCATATGCCATCCGGTTGGTTTTACAATTCACGAATAACAGTCCGAGCATCTGATCTTTTTGTTCTTCACTAAACAAGACATCTTCTTTCATGCGATACTTACGCAATTGCGCCCATTCGGGATTTGCGTCCATCCTCGTTTCGTTGCCAATACATTGCATGGCCTCATCAGCCCAACTACGATAAAAAAGAGTATGTTGCAACATGTGCAGATACTTTTCAGCTACTTTATACTCGCCATTCAGCAGGTTGACTTCGGCCATTCTTTTAATCGCGCGACTGCTTTTTTTGTAGTCAGGAATCGCTTCCATGGCTTCAAAATCATATTGCATGGACGTATTGAGAAACCCAAGGTGATAATAAATTTCCGACACCATCATTGGGACCGTGAAATCACGTTTAAAAGACGGCAGCAAACCTTCCGGGCCATTTTGAAAGTAATGAAACATGTTGTCATTCATCTTTCCTTCCTTGCTTAAAGCCAGATTAAGGCACGCAACCGAGAGTGGAGAATCAGGCGCTTTTCGGTCGGCCATTGCAATCACCTTATCCCAATTTTGCATCCTTACATTATAGTCGTAAGCCATAATCTCCTCTTTTGCCCAATCTGCAGAATGGCGCACAAACCCACTACCGATAATTACAAGTATAACTATTTCGATACATAACCAGAAAAGCTCCTGCTTAGCTCCCATAGATTTAATTGGAAACAAGAACATAAGTGAAACAAGAGGAATACTGATCCATGCCAGCAACAAAGGAAGCGTTGAAACTGTAGAATAACGGTTATAGCTGATTCCCCACCATAATCTTGAGAGAGGATATTGCAGAAATTGCTTGGTAAGAAACGGTGGAACCGCAATACAAGCCACAAATAATGCAATGAGCACAATCCACTGAAGTTTTGTCAACTGCTTAAAGAAGAACAATTCCACACAAATACAGAGCAATGCAAAAATCCAGAAAACGCCTCCGACCAGCCAGTACAAAGCAAGCAACATCGTCGCGGCAACAACTATTCTGATCCAGGGATGCCTGAGGTAAAAATAGAGTTGAACTACCAACAGGGTCAGCATCACGGCAATCAGTGATGCAAGCAAATAGTTTTCATCGCAAAATAATACCCAAAAGAAGATTGACGGAATAAATGTCAATGGATAAAGAAGCGAATTATTCTTTAGTTTGGAAGAGATAAAGCTGACCTGTTGCTGAAGCAAAACCAACAACAGTGCTATAATGAAAGCACCGAGCCACGAATGATAATAAAACTGAGTGAAGAAAGTCCCGAGATAATCAGCCAAACCACCGGGGCGGCTCATCAAATCGCTCCAATAGTCGGACGTAAAAAGGAACATCTGAAACTGTTCCTGGTAATGAAGATGGTGGCTGTATGCGAGCGCAAAAAACAACCAAACGGCTATTCCAAAACTGAATGGAAGTACCCACCCGGAATACTTCAGGACTTTATTCATGGTATATTTTTTTTGGCTGTCATTTCAACGTTTGGTCAAAATCACCGCTAAGATTTACAAATTCAAAGGAACAAATTATCATTCACAAAACAAAGTTCTCAATCGACAACTTTATCTTCATTTCTCCTGGTTTTCAACTTGCATAACTGTGCATCCCACCCAGAAAACCGTTGACACCAAAGTATGTCATGATCACAGAAATCAGCGCAAAGAACAGGCAAAGATGGAAGCTCAAGGGATTTTGCAGCCATTTTATTTTTTCGTCATGAATGGCTAAAGCATAAACAATGAACGTAATTAATGCCCAGACTTCTTTGGGATCCCACGACCAATAAGCACCCCAGCTCTCGTTCGCCCATACCGAGCCCAAGCAAATCCCGATTCCAAGAAAAGCGATAGCCGGATAAAGCATCAATTTGGAAATCATTCTGAGATTCTCTAATTCCAGCCATGATTTTCTCATTCGGCACACGCAAGCCACAAACGAATTAAGCGTTACCAAAACAAAAAGGGTATAACTTGTTGCGATACACCACACATGCGGTTTCAGCCAGAATGATTGCAAAACCGGCTGTAAGTATTTTTCACTATAACTCATACGTAATAATACGTACGAAGGCACGATAACTCCGGCAATTACAAAAGCTCCCAGAAGAAACGGGATCGACTGCCGGTTTGATTGCAAATTGGTAAGCCATTGTTTGATCTTTCCTCCGCGAAGAAAGAGGTTCAACATAATGCCTCCCGAGAATAACAAATACCCAAAATAGACAAGCCACATTCCCCATGGATCATGATTGACGAGCAAAACGACACCCTGTTTATCATCGTCATATGAGCCCTGCAAAAAGCGATAACCTCTATACGACAGCACATTATTCATCGAGACGGCTTCCTGTTTTTCGCCATTCCGATCCACAATCGTTAATCTGCTCACGTAATCTCCTGGACGTGTTGTCCCGTCGTAATATTTTATTTCAAACCGATTCAGAATCATTGCAAAAGGGAGAGAATAACAATCTGAAGAGGTATTATCTAAAAAGAATCTGGCAGGCAAGCCTTGCCTGAGATGAATTGTGCCTTTCTCTCCGAAAATAAAAGTAGTCAGCGCTCCGGCTACAATAAAAATGATTGCAGAATGTAATATCCAAACCGAGAAAGACATTTTCCCATTGCGGATAAACGAAATAGTTACAACTACGACAAGCAATGCCCATAATGCAACAAACCACCAATTATGGTAGCATAAGTCCATAACAGTGGTTGTTCCATAAAATCGCTCAAAAATTGTTGCACCCGCAAGCACAAGCACAATCAAAGCAGATAATATGCAAAGTAATTTTTTATTCACAATTTGATTAAGGCTGACTTCAAGAAGCTTGGTAGCATCAGTTATAGGTCTCTGAATTGAGGATTTTGAATTTCCTTCACTGCAATACATTCCATTTCCACCAACCATCCCGGGCGGCAAATGGGAGCATACACAATAGCTGTTGGCACTTGAGGAAATTGCTCGTCAAATCGTTTTTTTACGTTTTGGTAATCAGCCACGTCACGAAGATAAACAATGATTTGCATTAAATCGCCGAAATCACAATCAGCTTCATGCAATAAAGCCTGTACATTGTCCAACATACGCGAAACCTGCTTTTCAATATCACCTTCGTGTAATATTTTTCCACTTTTATCAATACTGGCGGTTCCGCTAATCAGCACTCTTCTCCGATCTCCAAAATCGACGCTCACTCCACGTTCAAAAGTAACTCCGTATTCATACGTGGGGCTCATATTGTCCAAAGCATACAGATAACGAATCTGTTCTTTTTCAATACCCTTTATCGCATAAGTATCCATCAACACTTTTGTGCGATAATCGGCCGCACCGCCCTGAATGCCCGTACTTGCTATGTAGTGGGTATCTTTAGTCAGGCCGTTAATTTGAAAATTTTCTTTACGAGCTTCCACTACTCCCTTGTAGTCACAATCAATATCGCGGGCAAAAAACCAGGTTCTCAGACAATTATCAGCAATTGAGCAACCAGCCAAATCCAGTTTTCGTTCATACGCGTTCAGTAACAAATGCGTTTGAGTGTACGACGATTCCGTTTTGCCTAAAAAACTTGAATTGAAAACAGAATAATAATGCACGTAACCATTACGTTCATATCCATCTGTCAGTTCATCAGGGCACAAAACATCGGTCTCCAACTGCAACCAAATTGCAATTTTACTTCCATCCAATGGAGGTTGTTGCACGTAGCTCACCGGACAATCCAGCAGATTATCCATAGCCGGCTTTGCCAGATCATACTGATTGGACGCATCACTCAGAAAGCAGCGGGCAAAGACGGGTTGAGCTCCACCAAAAAGAGTTTCTTTGGTAAGTTCGGAAAGACCTTTGCTCAAATTCTGCAGTTGCCGGGAAAAATTACTTTCAATTGGAGAAACATGTAGCATCACCTGAAATTCATGAACTTTCCCCTGAGGCATCAAACCCGTTATCTCTGCAACAACACCAACATCACTATATTTTTGTAACCAATAATTCATTGTAACCCCAATAAGACAAAAAGAAGGCGGGCACATACGTCCCGTCTTCTTTTAATAATCACATAAAGAACACCTGTTTTTCTATATTGTCTTTGAACAATTCAAATATTCAAGATAATTCGTTTGACTTATTTACTTTTGAAGTAATTCATCAGAAAGAATATCCCTGACGTTTGAATACCCAGAACCAAGCTGTACCCCAGGCTCCTGTAGTAGAAGGTTCGGGAGCTTCCAGCACCATGATATTATTGTCAAGATACAAAATATCATAGGTATAAATAGATGGATACCCCGACACATTAGGCTGAAAGCCCAAGCTTACAGTTACACCACTTAAAGTTAGCTGTCCGATTGCATAGGTACTACTGTTTGTAGCTGAAGGAGGGCTTGAACTTGCTTTTGTTTTAGACATATCAAAGCTGAATGTTCCTCCGTAAGTGCCGGCTGCCAGGCCTTTACCTGCTGTTTGACTATTACCTGTAACTAAGGTCATAGATGCTCCATCCAGGCTAAATGTCATTTTATCATTGGCAACGCCCCAGCCTGTCAAATCCGAAAGACCACAAGTCCACCAACCCGGTGAGTTATTAGCCAAATAGCCGCCATTACCATAACATTTGCCAGCTGCAGCTCCCGGAAATGCCGTTCCTGTTACATCAGTAGCCCACACCCATGTTTTAGAGCTGGAGCCACACAAATAGCCCCATTGAGGAGGAACCGGATAGTACATCGAATCCACAGTTACGCTATACGTTTTTGTGACCAAAGAGCCATCAGCAGCTAATGCTGTCAATTTAATATTTTGGGAACCTTTACCCAAAATCAATACGGTCGTATCATTGCTGATATAAGATGCCGTTGTACTCCATTTACATACAACAGGACTCTTACATTGCACTTTGTATTTATTCGTCTTATACGTCTTAAACATTACCGGCGTAATAGTCACATTAAGCTGATCAGCAGAAGTAACAACTTCGCCTGTGCCAAAATCTTTCTCTATCGGGTTGCAGGCCACAAACAGGACTGCAAACGCCAATGCAAAGGCTATATTTAATATTTTATTCATAGTCATTTGATAATTAAGTCATTTAACAATCCTCATTATTTCCATCCTGCATATTCAGAGGCTGTCGTGCCCCATCCTGCATTCTGTTTGAATTTACCGCCTGACAACGATATTTCTGTATCCGGAATCGGGAAAAATCCGTTGGTTGCTTTATATCTTGCTGCATATCCACCACCATTGTGAGATGTCACATTGGTTTCTGCTTTGCCTTTGTAATAAACAGGTTGGCCTGTTTGTGCAGCCAGAGCAGTTTCTGCGATATGCCAACGACGAATATCATTCCAACGAACACCTTCGCAAGCCAGCTCCCAGCGACGTTCATTTTGCAAAGCGGCAAGGCTATAAGTTGCAATAGCAGGTAATTTAGCACGGGCACGCACTTTATTAATACCGGCAACGTCACCCTTGAGTTCCGATTGCATCAATAAAACATCGGCAAAACGCATCAAAACCAAATCATGAATATTCCACAACTGCATGTTTGTAGCTTGTGCCGTGTAGCTGTACATAATAGCATCGAAAGATGAATAAGGATTAGCTGAATTTCCCGTTTTAGCCGTAATAGGTGCCCATTTTTTTGCATAATAATCTGTTTCCTGAACGTAATCAGTCCATCCTCCGTATGTATAGTTAGTCAATTCATTGGGAATATTGCATATGGTACCCGGACGACGAATAGTGTCGTTGGGTTCGGCAGTTGCCCAATCACTCCATAAATTCGGAGCTACAGGACCTGCACCCCAACCCTGACCGAACGGAAATGTTTTTGCATAATCCTGAGCACCACGAACACCAAAGTGAAGAGCATATCCATTTGAATATCCGATAGTGGTACCCCAGTCAGCAAATTTTGAAAATTTGATAGCAAACATCGCTTCCGGATTAACTGCATTATCATCCTCAACAAACTTCAAAGCTTTACCATCCACTCCTTTTTTTCCTTTTGTCCAGGCATAATCATTAACCGTTAAGCGGTTAGTATAAGCCCAAAGGTTACGATAATCCGGAACCAATGAATAACCTGAATTATTTACACAGTCGTCGATCCAGGTAACAACATCAGCTTTTGTGACTTTTGAATTATCAGGCAATGTAACGTCTGTCTTGTTATAAAAGCCGGTATAAAACAAGAAAGCTCTACCCATCATTGCTTCTGCATTCCATTTATCGGCATGACCTGATTCCACCCATCCACTTCCGAATTTTTTGGCGGGCATCAAAGTAATCGCTTGCTTCAGGTCGGAAATAATCTGACCCCATGTAGCATCGGGAGCAGACTGTGGCAATTCTGTTGCCGCCGAACTCGTAGTCAATGGTATATTTTCGAACAAAGAAGCCAGTTGATAGTAGTAAAACGCACGCAAAAAATAAGCTTCACCAAGTAATTGATTCTTTTGATCGTCACTGGCATAGCCTGTACATTTTCCTAAAGTTTCGATAGCCGTATTTGCACGTTGAACACCTTTGTAAGTATCCGTCCAAAAAGTGAGCAACATATTGGTACCATTGTTCATCAGCAAATCTTCCGACTGCATCAGTTTATCGTTCTCACCACCACCACCGAGACAATCGTCTGATGCTAATTGTGAGATATACAGGAAAGACATTTGGGGATTTGCATTCCATAACGATAACGGGTTATAGATACCAGTTACCACCTGCTTTGCCTGATCCGCGGTTTGCGGATAGTTATCTGTAGTAGCCTGAGTCAGGTTTTTAGTATCCAGAAAGCTCTCGCAACTAGACATAAGCAAAGCCGCAGAAGCAATTGCTATTACATTATATATCAATTTTTTCATAATCGAATACAATTAAAATTTAAGATTTACACCAACCAAATAAGTCCGTGGGCTTGGATAATAACCGATATCAATACCTGATGCCCAACTATCAGCTCCGCCAGATGATCCGACTTCTGGATCCATTCCGGAATAACCTGTTATTGTAAACAAGTTTTGTGCTGTGAAATACAAGCGAGCCTGTTGCAATGGCATCTTGGGGAATAACTTTTTGAAGTCATATCCCAATGTAATATTTTGACATTTCAAATAATCTGCATTTTCCATGTAAATATCTGAAAGGTACATGTAATTAGCATTCGTATTTGAGGTTAAACGAGGCCATTTATTCGAGGTACCTTCACCATGCCAGCGTTGATATACCTCGGTTGTGTAATTATCAGATCTTGATGTTTGACGATAATTTTTGGCAATCTGCATACCAAAAGCACCATGAGCGGCAACTGTAAAATCAAATCCTTTATACCCCAGATTAAAGCTTAAACCCATATTGAAATGAGGATTTGGATCTCCGATTTTTGTTCTGTCGGCATCAGTAATCTGGCCGTCATGATTCAGATCAACAAATTTCAAATCGCCCGGCTGTACATTCGATTGTAGAATTCCGTTTCCGGCAGCTTTCCAAGCATCTATATCTGCCTGATTCTGGAATACGCCAGCGGTCTTATATCCATAAAAATACCCTATAGGATAACCCACCTGAGCACGGTAAATATATGTTGTTCCCTGAGCTAAAACATTAGTAGATCCATTAATGATACCTTCTGAATTAGCAATCCGGGTAACTTTATTTTTATTATAAGCTCCATTCACATTTATGCCATAAGTAAAATCTTTACCTACATGATCGTTCCATGAAATAACTGCTTCTACCCCTTTATTGGTAATATCACCACCATTTACATATGGTGCTACATTAACGCCAAAGTAGGGATGAATGGGTGCTTGAACAAGCCAACCTTTTGTGGTCTTATCATAGTAGTCAAAATTCACACCTAATCTGGAATTCAGGAAGCGGGCATCAAAACCGAAGTCCAACTGTTCCGATTTTTCCCAGGTAACATCAGGATTCGCAAGGTTATAGGGAACAGCGCCGGTTGACTGGCTTTCCTTAGCATTACCAAACGAATATTTAGCTGATTGATCAAAAGATATCAGCGCTATGTAGTTGAAGTTAGAAATATTACAGTTACCGTTCTGACCCCAGCTTGCGCGCAGTTTCAGGAAATCCATCCAACTTTTAGTTGGCGACATAAATTTCTCATTTGACACTACCCATCCAGCAGAAACAGATGGGAAATAGCCCCAACGCTTGCCACTGGCAAAGTTTGAAGAAGCATCACTACGCAGAATCAATGTCAACATATATGTTTCATTCCAATCATAGTTGATACGTCCAAAAACAGAAGCTAATCCACCTTGTCCCCATGGGCCCGTATTTGAATCAATTTTAGTTGTACCAGCAGCAATTCCCTGCGTATTTGCAAGATATGCATATTCAAACCCATCAAACAACAAATTTCCATTTGTTACTGATAAGCCTTCGCCCATACCCCATTTTTCAAGAGATTGTCCGGCTAAGACATCAACATGGTGGTTGTTGATTGCAAACTTATAATCAGCAGTATTATCCAAAGTATAGCTCCAACCCAAATTTGCGCTTTGATTTACAGAAGATACAGTATTAACAGCGGTGGTTGACAAGTTGTAGACCGGAGTATATGAACGATAACTGCTTGCACTCATTTTATATCCGAATTGAGATTTAAGCACTAAATTCTTGATCGGAGAAATTTGTAAATAAGCACTTGCATTCAGGTTATGGCTTTTCGATTTATTATATCCTCTTTGATATACCATTGAAGCAATGGGGTTTGCTGCCTGAGCATCGTATGAATTAAGTCCCATCGCTGTTTTATCAGCATTATCAAAATAACCTCCTTTATCGTTAAAAATTGGCATAATCGGCATTGCTCTCAACATATTGGAAATATCGTTCCAATATTGATTACCTAACCCAATACCATTTTTCACAGAATAGTTATAATTCACATTTTCACCCAGTTTAATCACATCTCTATTTGCTGCTTTTAAGATCACATGATCTGAATTCAGGCGGATAGAGGTACGTTCATAGCCTGAAGCTACAGGATCACCAAATATACCGTCCTGCTTTGTATAAGCGACACCTAATGAGAATTTAGAAATATCATTACCGCCCACAAGATTAAATGCGTGATTCTGAGTAGGCGCATTTTTATTACGGATAGCTTCCAGCCAGTTTGTACCTTTCCATGTTCCATCCATTACAGAACTGTACTTTGAGCCTAAAATACCTTTCCAGTTACGTGCAGAAATTCCTTCGTTAAAATCTACCTCATTCTCAATTGCCATGTATTGTTGAGCATTAAGCAACGACGGCATTTTATATACATTCTGAACGCCATAATATCCGTCATATGTTACCTGTACTTTACCGCTTTTCCCTTGCTTTGTGGTTACCAACACAACACCATTCGCAGCACGTGTACCATAAATTGCTGAAGATGCCGCATCTTTCAATACGTCAATTGATTCAATATCCGAAGGGTTCAGGCTATTAATATCACCACCGGCTACTCCATCAATTACATATAATGGTGCGGAATTGCCAATCGTACCGATACCACGAATATTCACTTTAAATCCATCACCCGGCTGACCAGAGTTTTGTACGATATTTACACCCGGAGTCTGACTCTGCAAGGCTGTGAATGCATTGGTTGTACTAAGTTTTTGGAGGTTGTCACCGCTTACCTGAACCGTAGCACCGGTAACCAGTTTCTTTTTCTGAACACCATAACCAATGGCTACAACTTCATTCAGACTTACAGATTCGTCTTCAAGTGATATACTTACTGAAGAACGTCCCTGAAGTGCAACTTCCTGGGCCTTCATGCCAATGAATGACACTTTCAAAACAGCATTGGATGGAGCCTTAAGTGAAAATTTACCGTCCATATCGGTAACAGTACCGGTCTTCTGACCTTTGATCACAATAGTTGCTCCCGGTATAGGATTACCGGAGGCATCTGTAATTTTACCGATCACGGTCTTTTCTCCGTCAGTTGGAGCCATACTGGCTGCCGAAGCTGACGACAAGCCGGCTGCTAAAAGGTTTGAGGAACAAAACCCCAATGTTAACACGAGTGCCAGCATCAGAGTCCGCTTGCATTGTCTTGGAAGAGGTATATGTGTACATCTTCCCGCTTTCATGGTTTTTTTCATAAGTTTGTTCATGGTTTTAATGAATAGTCATCTAATAAAATCAGATTATTGGATTTGAAGTGTGTACTCAAAACCGAAAGTCCGTACTGAAACGTAAAAAGCAGCATTAGTTCGAATGGTTTTGCTTACATGTTCATGTCGGAAACCGACGGCGCACATCAGAAAAGGAAATTCTGATCAGTCAAATTGTAAAATTGGCCTCTGATTTATGACTAAAAGAGGCTGTTTCACGAATGATTGGAAATACTCGGAGTAATAAGAGGGACGTGTTAAGTCATGCGTATTTAGTTTTAGGTTGTACTTCAAAAATCAGAGTGTAGTATGCCGTTGAAATAACATTTCCTTTGAGGCAAATCATATTACACTTTTCGTGCTGATTCTTTGAACCAGTATCACGGATACAAAAATAGGCGAGTTGCCTCGCCTATCTCAAATACAATTTTATCAAAATATAATACTTTCTTTACCCAAATTAATTGTACTAGTTTTTCATATCCAATCATACTTTCTTATCACACAATTGTCTTTTTCTTATTATAGTTCTCGCGAAATTCCTTCGGTGTGCATCCTTTTCTTTTGCGAAATATTCTATTAAAATTTGACAAATTATTAAACCCACAACTATAGCAAATCTCAGAAACAGACTGCGTTGAATCGACAAGCATTCGGATAGCATTTCCTATTCTGATATCAAGAAGATAATCTGTCACACTCTTGCCTGTCCTTAACCTAAAGAACCGACTGAAAGCCACTTCACTCATTCCAACCATATCAGCCAGCTTTCCCAATCTAATCTCCTGTGTATAATTTTGCATCAGATAATCATGCACTTTCTGAACCCGTCTGCTGTCGGCTGGCAATTTAACCCGTGCAAATGCACTGCTTGAAAGAGTACGAGCTCCGTTACTCAAGGACAATTCATAGAGCAGACTTAAAAAGTTCATCACAGCATAAAACCCTTGCTTTTCATGTGATAATGAATTAAGCAACGGTCGAACATGAAGAATTGTATCAAGAGGAAAATATAATCCTTTCTGAGCCTGCTCAAGCATGACTTTAATACTTTTAAACTGATGCTTATCTATGAAGTTTTTAAAAAACAATTCCGGAGAAAACTGAATCGTTATTTCTCTTATTTCCTTTGCATTACACTTATGATTTTCCCAGGTATGCTCCAGTTCACTTCCGGTTATAAGCACCAAATCAAAATTAGATATTACCTCTACAGAATCTCCTACAGTTCTGCGCGCACCTTCTGCATGTTCTATATAATTCAGTTCATACTCCAAATGTCGGTGCAACGGGAAAGTAAATTCCGATTTATTTCTTTCCACAATATAAAAACAATCCTTTTCAGATAAAGGAGTAATTTCGTGTAAAATTTCCGGATTAATCATGATACTATTTTAGCATAGGTTTACTGCGTCAAATATAGAGATTATTTTCTAAAAAAATACAATATCTGAATATCACACACCCTAATCCCGATCGGGAAACACACGTACACTAAAATTGCGAGGCAATGTCGCCAGAAAGTGTATTAAAATGAGTAATTTTGTACCATATTATATAATACAACAGACAAAAGGCTTAAAAACAACGTCCAATATGAGACCCTGCATATTAATAACCAACGATGACGGCTTAACGGCAAAAGGAATAAAAGAACTCAAGGATGCAATGTTACCGTTGGGAGATGTTATTGTTGTTGGACCCGACGGACCCCGCTCGGGAATGTCCAGCGCCATCACAGTTTCAATTCCGACACGTTTACACAAAGTTCATGAGGAAGAAGGTCTGAAGATATACCGCTGTTCCGGTACTCCCGTTGATTGCGTAAAACTTGCACTCAATATTTTATTCAAAGACAAAAAACCCGATTTATTGGTAACCGGAATCAACCACGGCACTAATTCTTCAATAAGCGTAGTTTATTCAGGCACAATGGGAGCAACTATTGAAGGATGCATTAATAAAGTTCCTTCCATTGGTTATTCCTTATGTAATCATCATGCCGATGCTGAATTTTCGCACGTTATTCCTTTTGTAAAGAAAATTGCGGAAAAGGTTCTTGAAAAAGGACTGCCTTATGGAGTTTGTCTAAATGTCAACATGCCGGAAAACCCTCCTAAAGGGATCAAAATCTGTCGGCAAGCCAATGGATTATGGACGGAAGAATTTGTTCGCCACGAAGATCCGAACGGACATCCATACTTTTGGCTGACCGGCAATTTCACCAACAGTGAACCCGAAGCCTCCGACACTGACGAATGGGCACTGACAAACGATTATATTGCAGTTGTTCCGACAAAAATTGACATGACGGCTTACGAGGTAATAGACGAATTAACCAGTTGGAACCTTTAATAACATGAAGATCGTTGATAAATTCTGGATCGGACTCCTGGTCTCGATCATTTTACCTGTTATTTTTGGGTTAACATACTTTCATACTGCATACAAAGGAGACCTGGAAATGTGGGATGCCCTCATCGCCACAGCAAAATCCGGATTACCTTTATTTGGGAAACTGGTACTTTTAAGCACCTTTCCAAACCTTGGGCTGTTCTTTCTGTTTTACAAAGCCGATTATTGGCATGCTTGCCGTGGAACCGTAGTTGCTACTGCAATCTTTTTTATTATTTCGTTTATATATCTCACCTGACTAAATTTCAACCTCATGCAAACTTTCAAAAAACATTTTATCATCAAAGCCACACCTCAAGATGTATATGCAGCTTTGACCAACCCGGAAATCATTGCTTTATGGACAGGCGAAGATGCGATAATGAGCACTACTCCTGACTCAGAATTTGAATGGTGGGGCGGAGACATTTGTGGCAAAAATATTGAATTCGAACAAGATAAAAAGATCGTACAGGAATGGTATTTCGGGGAGACTGAAACATCACTCGTGACTATCAAAACTCACACAGACAAAAAAGGCACCGACCTGGAAATAAACCAGACAAACATTCCGGATGAAGCTTATGAGAACATTGTTGAAGGATGGGAAGATGCTATTGTAGAATCACTGAGAGATTTACTGGAAGAATAAAGCTCAATTCTTATATATCTTTTAACATCATCGCCATTTTTATTTTTAATTTTTATCCGAACTCAACGGAACAGTTTTCAGCATTTGTTCCTATCTTCGCACCGTAATTATCACACCACTAACCAAAAACATCTTTCCCGTGTCTGATAGTATTGTTATTATTCCGACTTACAACGAAAAAGAGAACATAGAAGCCATCATCCGCGCTGTTTTTTCGTTACCCAAACCCTTTCATATTCTTATCATTGACGATGGTTCGCCCGATGGCACTGCCGACATAGTAAAACGATTGCAGGGTGAATTTCAGGAATCGCTGCACATGGTTGAACGCAAAGGAAAATTGGGATTAGGAACTGCTTACATTGCAGGTTTTCGCTGGTCAATCGAACATAAATACGATTTTATCTTTGAAATGGATGCGGATTTTTCGCACGACCCGAAAGACCTGCTCCGTTTGTATGAGGCCTGCACAACCGGCGGTGGCGATGTCGCAATCGGTTCCCGCTATGTCGGTCATGTCGTAAATGTTATCAACTGGCCCATCGGACGGGTTGTTATGTCCTATTTCGCATCTACTTATGTACGAATTGTTACCGGACTGAAAATATTCGACACGACAGCCGGATTCAAATGTTATCGCCGCGAAGTGCTTGAAACTATTGAGCTGGATAAAATCCGTTTCAAAGGATATGCCTTCCAGATTGAAATGAAATTCACAGCATTTAAATGTGGTTTCAATATCGTTGAAGTACCCATTGTATTCTCAAACAGAGTTTTGGGCGTATCAAAGATGAACGGCGGCATTTTTGGGGAAGCATTTTTCGGTGTACTATCACTGAAGCTAAAAAGCTTTTTCAGAAAGTACCCGCAGAAAAAGAAGTAACACACCAGTGCATTAATATCGAAAGCCTCTGTTTATCATAAATGCCGATAAACAGAGGCTTTCTCATTTATATCTTTTGGTTTGTCATTTCAAAATATTTCTTCAGCACCAATAATGAGATGACATCCTCTTGCCGCTTGTTTTGAAACTGCCGGATATATTGGTGTGCATTTTCAATAATCCGAAGCGCCTCATCCTGATGCTCAATATAGTACTTCATCCGTTCTTCCAAATCGGAATAATCGTCTTTGATTAAAACATAATGATAATCAGGAATCAGCGTTCCTTCCATAAACCAAGTCTCGTATTTTGGTTTTGGCATAATTGCCAGCGAATTGGACGACATCACCCATTTGAGGTTACTGGCCACATCATTTCCTTCAAGACACAGAATAAACTTATAATCCAAATGTTCTCCGATAGTCATCCGGTTTGCCAGAAACTGCAGATTCACATCCCGGTTTACCTGACCAATATTACACATGGGATGATTGAAATACATATCCAAAAAACGCAAACGATGTTGCTGACGGGCTTTGGAGCGCCCCACCAGCATATCTTTCTTCTCTGCAAAGCTCTTCTGATCTTTCACAAAAAGGAAATGACGAATTTTATCCAGATTCAGGACAACGGAATTTGCAACATCACCTTCAATCGGTCTGCTCTTGACGATAGATGGCTCTGAGGGCACCTCTGTAATATCTCCAAACAGAAATCGGGCTTTCAGTTTCGAAGAGTAATAACGCGTATATTCGAAAGAATCAAAAAAATAGGTTTTCTGCTTTTCCCCTAATTTAAATTGTGATAAGGAAGGCGCATCAACTAACAAATCAACTTTTTCTACCAGCCGGTTGTAATAGTTCACACGTTGTTTTATATACTCTTTATCAAAACCATTAAGGTCGTTCAATTTTCCATCTAGTTGATTTTGAAAAATATAGGACGGATAAAATCTCCGTAAATTATTTCTCAAATAATACCAGGGTTTATTGTTTTTATGCCTAAATGAAATTCTTTTTATATCCTCGAACATACGCTTTTTTATTTACCTCCTTTTATTGCAATGTTTTGCTAAATTCCTTAACCACTTTCATTGCTTGTTCATAATCCTTCGCTGCGACGACCACTTTTATAGCTCCAACGCCTCCGGGTTCAGCCACCCATGGAGCCACCCTACCCAGAATTTCATCATTGAAATATGCTTCAATGTCATTATCGGCCAACAAACTGACTAACATACCGGCTTCCCAGGAAGTTCCCGCAAAAACCTCAACAGGATCTAAATCTGATTCTTGTGTCATAAGGCTTCATTATTAAAGGGTTGATATATTACGATACACTAATCGTCATCCTTATCTTTTTGCTGAACATTCAAAAATGCCGATCTCATCGGTGCAGGAGCTTTGGCATTTTTGAGACCCTGCCACAATATTTCATTAAAGACAAGATCGGGCACCTGATCTTCTTTTGTCCAGTTGAACTTATCTGAAAGGGCCGATAGTTTTTTATCAAATGGATTCTTATCATCAAGATTGATATTCGAAGGCAAATGCTCATACGAAGCCAAATCAGGCGTTGATGTGAAACAGCGCCACAAAGGCGTTGCTGCTGCATCGTATTGCGTCATGGGTGGCAATCCTAAAATCAGCTCCATTGTACGCAAAATGCCACTGGTGGAATACATGGTATGATCCACAAAGTGTCGCCTAACGTAAGGACTGACAATATAAGCCGGACTTCTGTGCGCATCCACATGATCAGGACCATTCTGTGCATCATCTTCTACTATAAAAATAGCAGATTCTTTCCATACCGGACTCTTCGAGATATGCTCAACAAATAATCCTACTGCCAGGTCATTGTCCGCAGCAAAAGCATAGGGAGTCGGTTTCCCCGCACGCATACCTTCCGTATGATCGCAAACAAAACGAACCGTCGAAAAGCGAGGCAATGCATTTTTTGCAACCAACGAATCGAAATCCGCTTTCCACTGATTAAAACGTGTCGTATCGCGCACCGCCAGATCAAAGCCCGTAAAATGAGCAACATGTCCTTTTAGCACCGGAATGTTCGGTTTGTAATTATCGGCAAACTCGCCATAAGTACGATAAGTCACGTTATGCCTTTTACATAAATCCCAGATAAATCCATCGCGATTATTAGCAATAGCCCGATTACCTTCCGCATCATAGCGTCCGCCTCTTCCGCCGTAATAAGTAGGCCATGTTTTTTCAAGATAATCTGTTGCATAAGCTCCTGTACTCCAGTTATGCCCATCGGCGCTCACTTCCGCATCTACGTAAAAATTATCCAGCAGCACAAACCGATCAACCAAATCGTGTTGATTAGGTGTGATTTTCTCACCAAACAGCACCAGCGTCGTATCGCCATTTCCGGCTTTCACGTCGCCAAGTACCTGATCGTAGGTTCGATTTTCCTTTATCACGTAAAACACATGTTTAATAGGCGACACATCTCCCACCTTCATGGGTATCGGATTACCAACCTCGCCCGGAGCATTCAGCTCCTTTTCTTTTGAATAAGGCGTATTTTGATATACCTGTTGAGAATACAGACTTAACAAATTTGCCGATGGTTCTTTCAAAATACTCATCGAGCCGGTTAACAGACCCGCAATATACTGAACTTTAACTGGCTTTGAACTATCTCCCTGCTGATAGGTCACTGTTTCTTTTTTCATTGTCGGGTTCGGCCCTAAAGGATTTGGCAAAGAGGTCAATCCTTTGGCATTCGTCACAAAGATATTTTTGCCTACCACCTTCACATTTGAGGGATACCACCCTACCGGAATAAAACCTTTCGCCTTGCTCTCCGGAGTTTTGGAGACATCAAACACTGCCAGACAATTGTTATCGGCATTGGCAATATAAAGCATTTTCCCGTTTTCACTAAGGGCTAGTCCATTTGTTGTAGAACCACTCGGAGCATTCGGATACAAAGCTGCATTCAACGTTTCCACCACTTCATTTTTTCTTGTATCAATTACAGAAACCGTATTATCATTGGCATTAGCCACAAACAGGAAATGTCCGTTTTTGGCCAGGCACATCTCGTTGGGATTACTGCCTACCGGAATTTCTGCCGTAATAGTATTCTGGTCACAATCGTAAACTTTCACTTTTCGTCCACCCCACACACTAATATAGAGTTTTTTATTGTCCGCCGACAACAAACAAGTATAAGCTTCATTGCCTAAAGATAGCACATGCAACACGGTTTTGGAATCCGGATTAACCACATAAAGTGAATTATTTTCACGAGTAACAACGTAAAGACGGTTCCGTTTGCTATCAAGCGCCATTCCGGCCGGTGAAATTTTTTGTGGCCATGGTTTGCCTAACCGAATTGTATCTCCGGCATGCAATCCACTTCCCGAAACCTGATAACGGTAAATGGCATTATCATTTCCTCCGGAAACAAACAAGCTACGATTATCCGGACTAAAAGCCAATCCATACCAAGCCTTTGCAATCGGCATTGATGCAATCTTTTCTTCTTTAGCAACATCAATCAGGTCAATAGTCTGGGTACTTTGCCCATTATTGGTAACCGCTATCCAACGCTTATTATGACTCACTGCCATATTCAGCGGTAAATCGCCCAACGTAATATTTTTCCCGACAGGTGTGATTGTCCATCCATTGGGCAATTTCACTTTGGAAGGAAATAACACGTTTGTTTTCTGCGCAAAAAGAGTCAGCGAAATCCCGGCGCACGCCAACACAAAGCAACATCGAGTTATATTCATCATATTCAATCATTTATCATCATTACTCATCGCACACTCAAAAGCAACTGTTCTATCATCTTTCGGGCTTCGGTAGAACTTCCTGTGTAGTTATTTACCATAACAGAGAATGCGTACTCCTTATTACTCAGCTCCATATAACCGGAGTAGCAAAGCACTCTTCTGATAGAACCGCTTTTCGCCATCACCTTCCCGGCAAGAGGAGTACCGTCAAGTAATTTTTTGAGCGTACCACTTTGTCCGGCAACAGGAAGAGACTTAAAAAACGCGTCTTTATATTTACTCTGAGTTCTCATATAGGAAAGCAATTCGACAAAAAAGCGGGGTGAAACACCATTCATTGGAGACATTCCGCAACCATCGTGCTGAAACAGTGTTGAAACATCCGCTCCATGCTGTTTCCAGAAATCGCGTACAACCCGGGTTGCCTCATCTCTTGTTGCCACAGCATTATTAATCAGCGCCAGTCTTTTGAAGATATGTTCCGCGTACAGGTTATTACTCTGCATGTTGGTTTCCTTTACAATTTCAGCAAGCGTGGGCGACTGATGGACAAAGAAACGCGTATGATGGTCGCTGTTTTGAAACTCATCCAAAGGTGCACCGGACACAGCAACACCAGCTCCGTTGAGCTTTTCTGTCAACAAAGTTGCCAACTTAAGCGGAGGATTAGGCATATCTCCATGAATACTAAACTGTTCCCGGTTAGAAGGAATTGTACCTGTTATATAGCGCTCGTTACTAAATGGAGCTCCATGCAAATAGCCATCGTCGTCATCTTCTCCTGTTTTCCCGGCCTTCAACATATTATGGAAGACCATTTCGTACATAGGAGGTGTTGTTCCCAAAATCTGCGGAGTGGTACCCGGAGCTCCGGTTTTGAAATGAATAGCATACATGTTATCATAAACCGAAAGACCAAAAACTCCTGCTGCAAAGTAATTTCCCATATTTTCCCAAGTCCAGTCGGGAGGTGTCACCTCCTTGTCGAATGCAGAAACGTTCGCAACGACATGCCCCAATACAGTTTTAATGCCGGCTTTCTGCACTGCGTCCACCCAACGCTGGATAAAGTCATGATCATTAAAAACTTCCGAACCGATAGTTGGATCGCCAGTGCCGACAATATAAATATTTCCATGAAGAACACCTTGCGCATCAATGGTTCCGTCATATTCGAGTGGCGTTTCGAATCGAAAATCAGCCCCCAATAACTCAAGAGCTGTAGCCGTCGTTATCAGTTTCATATTGGATGCCGGCATCAGACTCTTTTCGCTGCGATAATCCAGCACCACTTTCCCACTCTTGACATCCTTCACCAAAACAGCCAGATTACCTCCCTTAAAATTAGGAGCTTCCACAAAATGTTTCACCCCCTGATTCAGAGCACTTACGAGGCACGCATCAAACATCAAAAAAGCAAATAACAGTATTTTCTTCATAAATTTTATTCTTAAATAAAAGGAATACAAATGTACTTCTTTTGAAGAAGTTCCTGCAATCTTTGCTGGAATTTATCAATACTTTAATAAGGCCGTTCAACCCCAAAATATCCATGCGATCATATTCTGTATTTTGCCCTATATTCCATACAGTTTGAATTGGACAGTATTTGTTTTTTTGCTAAATTTGCAGGATTGAAAATCATTTCAACCCCTCACATGATAACATTTTTCAAATCCCCTGACAGTCACATAATTGCTGTCCAATCCAAAGAGGCTTTCACCTCGTCTGACCTTGAGAAATTAACCTGGTTATTCGAGAATGCCACCGTTGTGCAAGAAGATGAAATCATTGGCACTTTCATAGGCCCACGCCGCGAAATGATAACGCCGTGGAGTACAAATGCCGTCGAAATTACTCAGAACATGGGAATTGACGGCATTTTGCGTATAGAAGAGTTCTTCCCCGCCGATGCGCAGGATGACCATGACCCGATGTTGCAACGTGTTTATGCTCGCTTAACGCAGGACATTTTCACCATCAGCAAAACTCCGGATCCTATCCGCTACATCGACGATATCGCTTCTTATAACAAAAGCGAAGGACTTGCTTTGAATGACGATGAAATTGAATACCTTAACGGCGTAAGTGAAAAAATCGGGCGCAAACTGACTGACAGCGAAGTATTCGGATTCTCTCAGGTAAATTCGGAACACTGTCGTCATAAAATATTCAACGGTCAATATATTATCGACGGAGAAGAAAAACCTTCTACTCTTTTCCAACTGATCAAAAAAACATCGACCACCAATCCCAACAAACTTGTTTCAGCCTACAAAGACAACGTTGCTTTCAGCGAAGGCCCTATTGTTGAACAATTTGCACCGAACGAAAGCGAAAAACCGGGATTTTTTGAAACAAAACCTTTTGAATCGGTTATTTCTCTGAAAGCCGAAACACATAACTTCCCAACCACAGTAGAACCTTTCAACGGAGCCGCAACCGGTACCGGAGGAGAAATCCGCGACCGTCTCGGTGGTGGAAAAGCAAGCTTACCCATTGCCGGCACTGCGGTTTACATGACCTCTTACGCCCGCAATGATGCTTCACGTACCTGGGAACAAAACATTCCTGCCCGCAAATGGCTATACCAAACTCCGGAACAAATCCTTATCAAAGCTTCAAACGGAGCAAGCGATTTTGGAAATAAATTCGGACAACCGCTTATCTGTGGATCTTTACTGACTTTTGAACATACAGAAAACGGCAAAGAATATGGTTACGACAAAGTAATTATGCAGGCCGGTGGTGTAGGTTATGCAAAAAAGAAAGATTGCCTCAAAGGCGAACCTCAACCCGGTCAGAAAGTAATTGTGATGGGTGGCGACAACTACCGCATCGGTATGGGCGGTGGCGCTGTATCATCGGTAGACACAGGACAATACGACAATTCTATCGAATTAAATGCTGTTCAACGTGCCAACCCTGAAATGCAAAAACGCGTTGCCAACGTGATTCGTGCACTGGCTGAAGCGGACGAAACACCTATTGTTTCTATCCACGACCACGGCGCAGGTGGACACCTGAACTGCCTCTCCGAATTGGTAGAAGCTACCGGTGGCAAAATCGACATGAGCCAACTTCCTGTAGGCGACCCTACCCTTTCGGCCAAAGAAATTATTGGTAACGAAAGTCAGGAACGCATGGGCTTGCTGGTGGAAGAAAAAGAAATTGAACATATCCGCAAAATTGCAGAACGCGAACGCGCTCCGATGTACGTGGTTGGCGAAACAACCGGCGATATGCAATTTGTTTTTGAACAAAAAGACGGCGAACGTCCTATCGACCTGCGTTTGGATTACATGATCGGCAAACCGCCTCGCACTATCATTACCGATACTACCAACGACGAAAAATATGCACCGGTAGCCGCTGACGCTACTCAGGTTTACAAATACATCGAAAACGTACTGCAACTTGAAAGTGTTGCCTGCAAAGACTGGCTGACCAACAAAGTTGACCGTTCGGTAACCGGTAAAATTGCCAAACAACAGACAGCCGGTGAAATTCAGTTACCATTGAATGACGTTGCTGTAGTTGCTCTCGACTACCGTGGCAAAGCAGGTATCGCAACCTCCATCGGCCATGCTTCAATGGCTGCACTGGTTGACCCGGAAGCCGGTTCTGTTCTTGCAATTGCCGAATCGCTCACCAATTTAGTATGGGCTCCCCTTGCCGATGGTTTGAAGAGCGTTTCTCTCAGTGCCAACTGGATGTGGCCTTGCAAAAACCCGGGTGAAGATTCACGTTTGTATCGTGCTGTTGAGGCTTGCAGCCGTTTTGCCTGCGAATTAGGCATCAACATTCCTACCGGAAAAGACAGTCTCTCGATGACGCAGAAATACGGAGACGAAAAAGTGTTATCCCCTGGTACCGTTATTATCTCTGCCGCAGGTGAAGTGAGCGATATCCGCAAAACGATTTCTCCGGTACTGGTTAATGACCCTGACTCGACTCTTTACCTGATTGATTTTTCGAATACCGATTTACAATTGGGAGGTTCGGCATTGGCACAAACATTGAATTTACTTGGCGATGCAACACCAAACGTAAGCAGCGCTGCTTATTTCAGTCGGGCATTCAACGCCGTTCAAACATTGATCAACAAGGGCTTGGTTCTGGCCGGACACGATATTTCTGCCGGCGGTCTTCTCACTGCTCTGCTCGAAATGTGCTTTGCTAACACTAAAGGCGGTTTACAGGTCAACCTGAACAACGTTTCCGAAAAAATCATCGGCGAACTGGAACTGCTCTTTGCAGAAAATCCTGCCGTATTGGTTCAGGTAAAAGATACCAAAGCGGTAGAAGCAGTATTGAACGAAAGCAGTATTTATTACGCTGCAATTGCAAAACCGGTGGAAGAACGATATGTTTCTGTAGGATATAACGATTTCAAATTCAAATTCGACATCGATCGTCTTCGCTATCTTTGGTACAAACCGTCGTATCTGCTCGACCGCAGACAAAGCGGAGAAGCTTGTGCAAAAGCCCGTTTTGACAATTATAAAAACCAACCGCTTCAGTTCAGTTTCAACAAAGACTTCAGCGGCCAAATGAGTCAATATGGCATTTCTCCCGATCGCAAACCATCAGGCGTCAAAGCTGCCATTATCCGCGAAAAAGGAACCAATGGCGAACGTGAAATGGCGTATGCACTCTACCTTGCCGGGTTTGATGTGAAAGACGTTCATGCTACCGACCTTGCTACCGGACGTGAGACGCTGGAAGATGTCAACTTCGTTGTTTTCTGTGGCGGTTTCTCCAACTCCGACGTATTGGGTTCTGCCAAAGGATGGGCCGGCGGCTTGCTATTCAACGAAAAAGCAAAAGCTGCTATCGACAATTTCTATGCCCGTCCCGACACGTTGAGTCTCGGTATCTGCAATGGCTGCCAGTTGATGGTGGAATTGAACCTGCTACACCCGGATCACGCCGAACGTCCGCACATGTTGCACAACGATTCGCACAAATTCGAATCTTGCTTTGTAGGTGTGAATATTCCAAAGAACGATTCAGTTCTTTTCAGTTCAATGGCCGGAAGCAGCCTTGGTATCTGGGTAGCTCACGGAGAAGGCAAGTTCAAGTTCCCGTATGCCGAAAACAAGTACAACATCGTGGCTAAATACAACTACGGCGAATATCCCGGTAACCCTAACGGTTCCGATTTTGCTGCAGCTGGTATTTGCTCCGACAACGGTCGCCACCTGGCAATGATGCCTCATCTGGAAAGAGCAATCTTCCCATGGCAATGGCCTCACTACCCACTCGACCGCAAAGCAACGGATGAAATCACCCCATGGATCGAAGCATTTGTAAATGCCCGCAAATGGATTGAAAACAAATAATTTCAGAAACGACAAACCCCATCAATCGATGGGGTTTGTTGTTTTAATCCTTCCGAAAAATATTATTTCAGTCTCAACCCGTCATCCTATTTCCAAGCACTCTTTGTTTTTTAGGCGTCACTTCTGACAATCAAATCATTCAAATTCGCTTATACTTTGTAAATCAAACGCATAAAAACGATAGAATCATCCAGTAGTAATTACAAAACATAACGCTATACGGATAATCAAAAATATTTTATGTTTTTTTTACACAGCTTATTTACATCGCTATTTTATGCTTTATCTTTGTAAAAAAGACGCTGTAATTTATTATCTCGGAGTTATCCTTAACCTCTCTGTTTGACCATTAAACGAAAGACTTCTTTGCGTTTAGCAAGCCTGCGCCTCCTTTATAAATCATTCATAAATAATTCAATTATACGAACCCCGAAACAACCATCAATTAGCTGATCACGTATTCTGTCGAAATATTTTTCTATTCTCAAACTTTTTAAATTTGAATATTATGAAAAAGTATTGGCTATTAATCCCGGTAGTTTGCTTGCTGGCAAGTGTATTATACTCTTGCTCGCACGGCTTGAAAAAGAAAGAAAATATCATTATCGCGGTGATTCCCAAAGTTGATAATGAAATTTTCAATCAGGTAAAAGAGAGCGCCATGCAGGCGGGGAAAAAGCTTGGCATTACCGTCACGTGGGAAGCTCCTACTTCGAACGATGGGGCAAAGCAAAAAGAGTTGATTGAAAACCTGATAAAATACAAAGTAGATGGTATTATTATCAGTTGCAATGACGAAGAAATGCTAAGAGAACCCATCAACAAAGCTATCAAAGCAGGTATTAAGGTTGGAACCTTCGATTCTGACTGTGCAAAAAGTGATCGCTTATTCTATGTCGGCTCTAACAACATCAAGGCAGGCAAAGTTTGCGGCAAAACCATGTTCGAGCTTTTTGACAAAGCAAAGAAAAAACCACAACACATTCTGGTATTGAGCGGAGGAGTCAACGCCAGCAACATGAAAGAACGCTTTAGTGGATTCCAGATGGAAATGGGAAATGACAAAATCAGCAACGTTATTTATACCTTCGAAATGGAAGGCTACGGAGAAGAACTTCTGACCATGAACCTAAAGAAAAATAAAAACATAGACGCCGTCCAGATGATTTGGGGACTTCCGGCACTGAGAGGCGTTGATAGCATTCCCGCTCTGTCGAACTTCATGAAAAAAGGAGGAATTGCCGTTTTCTTTGACACATCGAAACCTTTACTGAAATACATCAAAGATCATCCAAACTGTGCTACCATGAAGCAGGATTTCCATGGCATGGGCTACTATGCTGTTGAAAACATGTACAATGCCATTATGAAACTTCCATACGAAAAAGAAATGGCCTTTGATGTGAAAGTTATAGACCAATCGAATGCCGCAGAAGAACTCAAAAACTGGGATAAGTAACCAAAATCCAATCATCAGGAAAGTCCGGCAACTAATGGTTTGCCGGACTTTCTTTTTTAAAGCACTTCTTATTCTGGCATTACTATCCTAGCATACAACACAACCACAGTCCTACGCATTTTATTGCATCAAGGAGAAGATTCAAAACATGGGTTTCCGCTCAAAAATAACAAAAAGGACAGGTCAGAAATCAGTTCTCTGAATTCTCAGCTTCTTCCCCGATCAACCAAATCACACTTACAATCTTTATTATCTTCGACCATTCTCGTATATATGAAAAGTCAGATTACAAGCGATAACAGAACCATCTTAGAAGAACGAAAGACACCGCACAACTCCACTCAGAAAAAAAGATTAGCAGAAATAATAAAAAACAGAGAGCCCGCATAACAATGTGCAGACTCCCCAATTTCAGGTTTCGACCTATGAATAGGCCAAACCTTCTTAGTGTGATTATTTATTCTCTACCGGGGTTGGTAAATAACCTTCCCCATATACACTTTCTGTCCAACCGTTAACCGATAGATCAACATGCCTGGAGCCACATTGCCGGTAGGAGTAAAGTTGAAATCATACCGCTGATTGGCAGTTACCTGTTGATCGAATACAGTAGCAAGCCTGCGTCCCGTCAGATCGAACATTTCCAGTAAAGCATGCGTATCTTCCGGCACCTGCAAGTTAAAATACAGGCGATTAGTGAACGGATTCGGGAAAATATTCAAAACATTTGAAGTTACACTGCTTTCCGCAATATTGATTTCTTCGGCCTTTGCCAGTGTTGACGAGCCTGGGTTGATATTCACATTACCCCAGGAAATAGGTACTTTCACTGTATTTGTATTTATCCAATTATTAGAATACCAAATACCTCCTGAATTTCTTTGAATTGTCAAGCCCACCAGGTCTTGTTTATTAAAAGTCAGACCTGTCACGATATCACTCAGATCGAGTACCATTTGGCAATTGCCTTCTATTGCAGCCATAGAACCATCCCATTTTATTTCGGAAACCGTACACTTTGAAGTAAAAGTTGCCGTAGCAGGAACCGTAGTTGTAGCTCCTACAACATTCAAACTGGCTATTGCATTACTTTGTACATAGTAAGCATGCGGGAACAAATCCTTAGTTCCATCCGGCTTATTCATGCTCCAAATATATGCCCGTACCTTTCCTTTAGGATTAACAGCCGCTTTTGCTTTCATGGCAAATTCCACATTGAAATTCAACGAAGAAAGGAATCCTTTGATATAACCGGTAGAGGCTGTATTTGTCAACCAAGCACCACCAGCTATAACACCACCGGCAGCAGGTCGCATAACGGTGACTTCACCACCGGAATAAACAGGATCCCCAGTATAGTTACCCGAAACAATTACCCAAATATCAAAAACATCACTTGCTGCATTAGTTGCGATATTCAACTGAACAATAGCCGAGGCCGTTCCTCCCTTTGCAGGGTTATTCGGATCAATGAATCCAACTGGCAAATTTTGAGCACTCGGTATCGGCGTAAAGCTGCCATCGCTATTTTTGAATGCAAAGGTAATCAGTGCGGTTCTCACATCACCGCAAGGTTGTAAATTCTTAATGGTTGCTGAAAGTGTTACAGTTGCCGTATTACTGGTTGAATTTGCCGTATACGCCATTGATGGCCCTGTATAATACAAATCGCCGACCGCTGAGGCCGTTTGCGGAACAATATTTACCGTCGCCACATTGCTGGTTACTGATCCGCACCCGGCAGTTACAATCACATAATAGTAATAATTTCCGACACTGTAGTTGAATGGTGTCTGTAAAGTATCGGATGTTGCTCCCCATATTTTAGTTCCGCCAATATTGGAAGCAGAACTATTCTTGTACCATTGATATTTAAGTGTACCTTCACCATCTGCTTCAACTCTCAAGATGGGAGCATCACAACCGTAAACGATTGAAGTTGACTCTGGACTCTTTTTGATTTCGGTAAGTTTATTAACCTTCAAGGCTTGTTGTGCTGTAGGTGTTCCGTTGCAACCCCCGCTAATGGTGTAAACAATATTAC
>NZ_WASO01000002.1 GCF_009712605.1 Paludibacter sp.
GCTCTTTTACAAGGAATATAAGTATTAATCTGTCTAACTTTTTGGGGTCACTTCAAAGCCTTCGGGGTTTAATATCGGGGGTGATTTTTACTGGTGTTCCGGTCTCAATAAATCATTTACGGTTTTTACCGGGCTAAATGTCTCTACCGGGGTATCTACGAAAATGGTGTTCCAGTCGCTCATGGCTCCGTTCCACAGACCAGGCAGTTCAAGAGCTTTCAACTCTTTTCCGCTCTTGGATTTGGAAGAGATAAAGCCGGTGTTTTTATCCACATATTTCGGCAGATCGAATTTCTTTTCTTTGTAATCTTTAATGGCACAAACCAGATCTACCGGATTGAAGTGTGTCGCTTTTTTCATTAGCTCTACCTTTTCGGGATCGGAGGTGTCGATTTGAGAGCTTTCGAGGATTTGAGGGGAAGCCGTTCCATCTGCGTTAACTGCAATGTAGGGGCCGCCGCCGGGTTCGCCTTCGTTTTTTACCATGCCGCACACCCGCAACGGACGGTTCAACTTGTTGTGCAAATATTGAATCAGCTCTTCGCGACTGTAACCTGCAATGGCCGGATTATGGATGGAAAGGCGTGAAGTGCAGAATTGTTTGATCACTTCCAGCTTGGCATCCGAAATATCTTTGTTGTCCAGTTCGTGGAGGAAACCGAAAATCTGTTTCTGGGTTTGCACAAGTATGCCGGCCAATAGGCGTTTGTAGGTAATGGTCGGTTTTTTAAGTTTGTCCGTAGTGACATTGTCAATATTCTTAATGAAAACCACGTCAGCATTGATATCGTTCAGGTTTTCGATCAGTGCGCCGTGTCCACCCGGACGGAAAAGCAGTTTGCCGTCTTCGCGGAAAGGTTGGTTATCAGCGTCGGCAGCCAGTGTATCAGTCGAAGGTTTTTGTTCCGAAAATGATACATGATAACGAAGGTTGTTTTTTGTAGCCAAAATAGCCAGCTTTTCTTTTACATGCTGTTCGAACAGTTTGCGGTGCTCGGTGGAAACTGTGAAATGAATGTTGACCTCACCTTCGTTGTTGGCCGCATAGGCAGCGCCTTCGGCCAGATGTTCCTGTACCGGAGTGCGGACTTCGTCGGGATAGCGATGGAAAAGCAATAATCCTTTCGGTAGGTTTTGATAATTCAGCCCTTTTTCTTCAAGCAGGTTGCGCACGATGGATTTGTATTCTCCGGCTTCGATAAGTTGAGGTATGGTACGGCCTTCGTTATGAAAACATATTGTGTTCAGTGCTTCATAAAAAGCGAAATATTCAATGTCGGAGAAAAATTTCTTTTCAAAATCAGATACTGGAGTGTCAGATTCACCGTCGATAAATTCAAACAGGTTTTTGAACATGCGACTTGCAGCTCCCGAAGCCGGTACGAACTTTACAATTTTCTTCTTTTCGGCAAGAAAATCAGTCCAGAACTGGATATAGTGATCGATATGAGAAGTCTCAATCTTTAAAATTCCGTCGTTGATGGCGGCTGCTTTTTCTATTTGCAGGAAAGGAAATCCGGCAGCGAAACGGTTCAATTGTTCAGTACAGGTTTCTACAGCAATTCCTTTGGTTTTGAGTAATTCCAGATCTGAGTCGAGAAATGTATTCATGGACGTGAACGTTTAAAAGTTTTAGAAGACTAATTTGATGTAAATTTACTGTCAGGTTGGAAAGAGAAAGGATTTTTTCCCTGTGAAAGCAAAGAAAAAATGTGTAAAAAAGTCCGGTAGACTCAAATAAATAAATACCTTTGCATATTCAGGAAAAAGAGCGATCCAACCCTAAAAACGTTGCAAGTTAGCTTTTTTTTATCACAATTATATTCTGTTTTTACTAAGATTTTATCATGTTCAATAAAAAAACCATCGTTTATACATCCGGAACTTTTGATATGTTCCACTCCAATCACCTGAAAATGATTAATTATGCCAGAGGGTTGGGAGATATTTTGATTGTTGGCGTAAGTACCGACGAATTAGTGAAGTCGTATAAGGCTGCTCCGATCATTCCTTTCAACGAACGGATGTTGATTATTGAAGCACTCAAGGCTCCGGATCTTGTAATTCCGCAGCATACGCTCGATCATACCGAGATTGTGAAGAAACTGAACATTGACGCTTTCGTTGTGGGTGATGACTGGTTCGGTAAATATGATTACCTGAAGGAGCTGGGAGTAGATGTGTTCTACTTTCCTTATGGCGACGGAGTTTCGTCTTCATCGCTGAAGAAAACTATTTATGAATCATACGATCAGCAGTTGCATGCTGAACGTAAAGCCAAGCCAACTTTTGTAAAGCAGGATGAAGAGTAAGACAGCACTGATAACCGGGGCAACCAGGGGAATAGGAAAGGCAGTTTGCGAACGACTGCTGAAAGAAGGTATGTCGGTTGTGATGACCTATTCATCCGATGAAACAACAGCTTCTCTGGTTTGGAATGAGTTCGAACAACGTTTTCCATCAAAAGTAATGTTGTTGAAAGCCGATATTTCGGATCTCAGTTCGATTGATATAATAAGCCATTTCTTAGCGGAACAACAAATCTCGCTTAGTTGTGTCGTATTTAACGCAGGAATGACCGATAGAAGCGATTTTCTGCAAATTGAACCCGAAAACTGGTTGAAGGTTTTTAATGCAAACGTCCATTTCCCTGTTTTTTTGATGCAAAAACTTTACTCTTCTTTTGAGGAAGGTGGTTGCGTTGTGTTTACCGGTTCGTTGATGGCCATTCATCCACACTCTGTTTCTTTGGCTTACGGCGTGACCAAGGCTTCGGTTCATGCACTGGTGAAGAATTTGGTGAAATTTTTTGCAGGTAAACGTATACGGGTTAATGCTGTGGCTCCCGGATTTGTTGATACCGAATGGCAAAAAACAAAACCGGCCGAAATTCGTGACAATATTAACCGCAAACTGGCGATGGGGCGATTCTGTACCCCGGAGGAATTAACTGATGTGTATTGGCTGCTTATCAATAACCAATACATGAACGGAGAGGTCGTTGTTTGCGATGGCGGATACAGTTATAAGTAGCCGGCTTTGTGTGCTAATCGACTGGCTTAATATGTCTTAAAACTTATGCGGGCATATTAAACCTGCATATGCTTTTTTTTTCTAAATTTGCAGCTGATATTTACTTGTTAGATTGCAGGAAAGTATCGTTACAAATAAAGTACGCAATGGACACAAAATCATCGGTTACCTTCAAAGATTCACTAAAATCGTGGGATACGGAAAATTGGCTCGACAGAGTTTTTTATCGTCCTATCGGTTTTCAGATAGCTTTACTTCTCAAATCCACCCCCGTTACTCCGAATATTATTACCATTATCTCCATTTTTGTTGGAATGATGGGCTGCATTCTTTTTTACCCGGATGATAGCCTTGCAATTAATCTCCTTGGCTTTGGCCTGTTGGTATTTGCAAATATTCTGGACTGTGTCGACGGACAATTAGCGCGTATTACCGGCATTAAATCTAAAATAGGACGAATCTTAGATGGTTTCTGCGGAGATATCTGGTTCCTTACATTCTATACCACCATTTGCCTGCGACTCATACACGGACATGACAAGATCTTATCTCATTACGGTTTTGTATGGGGATGGTGGGTTTTTCTGATTGCTCTTGTATCGGCTTATTCTCACTTCAATCAGGCAGCAATGATAGATTACTACAAAACATTGCATCTCCATTTTCTGAAAGGTGGAAAAAATAGTGAGTTTGAGGATGCCGATTCTGTGAAACAACATTTTCAGTCGCTCAATTGGAAGAAGGAACCTGTTGAAAAGTTCTTTCTCAAATTGTATCATATCTACACGTTGAATCAGGAGCGCAGAACACCTGAATTACATCGCTACATTAAACGTTTACACGAAACATATCCCAACGGATTTCCCGAAGAGAAAATTGCGGAATTTCGTTCCGAAAGTCTGAAAATGATGCCTTTGCTGGATTGTTTTACTTTCAATGCAAGAAGTATTGTTATGCTTGTAACTTTACTGCTTGATGTTGAATGGTTTTATTTTGTATGCGAAATTGTTATCCTCAATCCTTTGTTGGGCTTCGCAATCAATCGCCATGAGAAAATGTGCCGTAGCTTAAATCAACTCTAACATTTTGAATGGGAAAGATAAGTACAAACCTCGGACGTAATCTGTTCTTCGCTTTGGGCCTTGTCGCTTTGGTCGTGATAGCGTGGTGCATCGGGTGGGATACCATCGTGGCACACGTGCAAAAGACCGGGTGGTGGTTTATTGCCATTATTGGTATGTGGCTGCCGATCTATCTGGTTAATACAACGGCATTTAATACCATCATTCGTGATGATGTGCCCGAGCATCGCATTGTACCTTTTCTTCATGTTTTTAAAATTACTTTAAGTGGATTTGCCCTCAAAGCTGCTACTCCGCTAGGATTTGTCGGCGGAGATCCCTATAAAATCATGGAATTCAAGCCAATGCTGGGCGTGGAAAAAGCAACCTCGTCGGTGTTGCTGTACACAATGACCCACATTTCGGCTCATTGTATTTTCTGGGCATTGTCGATTGTCGTGGCAGCACTCTTTTTACCCATGAAGTTGTCGCTTAGTATTGTGTTGATAGCTACATTCGTGGCATTCGTTATTGTGCTGACGCTCCTTTGGCGAGGTTACCGGAGAGGAATGGCTGTAAAAGCATTCAATTTTTTTGCCCGTTTACCCTTGTTGAAAAAATGGGTATCCCCATTTAAGGATAAATACCAGAATCAGCTTTCAAAAATCGACACACAGATATCTTATCTTTATGGAGCCCGCCGGAAAGCATTTTTTACGGCACTTAGTCTGGAGGTAATTGCCCGCATAATGAATTGCCTTGAGGTATATGTAATTTTGAAGCCGGTCAATGTGGATGTAAGTCTCGTGGAGTCGGTGGTGGTTTACTCGTTTATGAGCCTCTTTACTAATATATTGTTCTTTTCTCCGATGCAAATTGGAACCCGTGAAGGTGGTTTTGCATTGGCGCTCAGAGCTCTTTCATTGCCAGCCGGCCTTGGTATTTACGTGAGTCTGGTAACCCGTGTAAGAGAATTGTTCTGGATGGGCGTGGGAATATTATTAATGAAGGTAAAGATGAGAACCAATTATCTGGCGGTTAAAACCGAACCATCAGAATATGTAGAAACTCCACAAAAGATGGTGCCATAGCTTGCGTATGAAGCGGACAGTGATCGATGTTGAATTTTTAGCGAAGAAATCTCTGTTTTTCAGAGGCCAGTTAGGACGTTGGCTGGGGAAAGTTGTACTGCATCTTCTTGCAATAGACCGGATCAATTGGGCTTACGGGCGATCCTGTGATCATACAGGAGCCGCTTTTGCAGAAGGTCTCTTGAAAGATTTTGGTGTCGATTACCGGGTGGGTAATGCAGAACGCCTCCGGCACCTGCCTGAAGGTCCTTTTATTACGGTCTCTAATCACCCCTATGGCGGATTGGACGGTATTATGCTCATTCATTTGATGGCAGGTATCCGATCGGATTACAAAGTGATGGTGAATCAGATACTGACATTGATCGAAGCAATGGATGAAAACTTTATCTCGGTTCAGCCTCGTATCGGACACAACACAACGCCCTCTGCTGCTGCAATCAATGGCATGAGAGAAACATTGCATCACCTGAGAGACGGGCATCCGGTAGGGTGTTTTCCTGCAGGGGCTGTTTCAATGTTTAGTTGCAAAACGCTTCGGGTGCGCGATCGTCAATGGCAGGATGGTATTCTGAAATTGATTCAGGTTGCAAAAGTACCGGTTCTTCCCATTCGGTTTTATGATAAGAACTCAATTTTCTTCTATTTTCTGGGTCTGGTAGACTGGAGAATCCGTAGTTTGAGAATGCCATATGAGCTATTCAATAAAAAAGGACAACGACCGCGCATCGGAATAGGCGAACTTATAACGGCTGAAGAAATAAAACAATTTAAGGAAGCCAAAGCTTTGGGAGATTTTCTCCGTAACAAAGTATACGATATGCCGCTTCCGACAACTTTTACTCCTAAAACAAAATTGGATATACAGGACAAAACGATTTAGTTTAGTTCGAAAATTAACATGCTCATAATAAATAAATAATACAATGCATACCTGGTTTGAATGCAAAGTTCGTTATGAAAAAACAGGGGAAGACGGACTCCCCAAAAAGGTAAATGAACCTTATCTGGTGGATGCGCTTTCGTTTACAGAAGCCGAAGCCCGTATCATAGAAGAAATAAAACCTTTCGTGAGCGGAGAATTTACAGTGAGCAATATCAAAAGAGCCCGTATTGCCGAACTGTTCGATAACCCGAGTGGCGATAAATGGTACCGTGCAAAAGTTAACTTTATCTCTCTTGACGAGGAAAAAGGGGTTGAAAAGAAAACAGCCGTAACCATGATGGTGCAGGCAGCTAATCTGAAAGACGGATTAATGCTTCTTATTGAAAAATTAGGCAATACATTATCCGATTGGGAAATAGCTACAATTGCAGAAACTGCCATTATGGACGTTTATCCTTATGCCGGCGGACCACGCGAAGAAAACGGAGAAACTTCCGATTAAATTGCTAAAACCTGTATCCTTCAGGTTGTGACATTGAACTTGAATTGAAAATCAGCGATAGCTAAACTTTGAATTTTGAATTGTTTATATCATGTCGATTGCCGATAATTTGAACGCCATCAGAGCAACACTGCCTTCTCATGTGAAGTTGGTATGCGTCTCAAAATTTCATCCAAACGACTCCGTTTTAGAAGCCTATGCAGCCGGTGAAAAAGTTTTTGGAGAGAGCAAGGTTCAGGAAGTATGTCAGAAATATGACACCCTTCCAAAAGATATTGTTTGGCACTTCATTGGTCATCTTCAAACTAATAAAGTTAAGTTTCTTGTTCCTTTTGTTGCGCTGATACACGGTGTAGACTCTCTCCGTTTGCTCGAAGAAATCAATAAACAGGCTGCAAAGGCCGGCCGCACTGTCGATTGCCTTTTGCAGGTGCACATTGCCTGCGAAGAGACCAAATTCGGCTTTTCTCCGGAAGAAGTGCCAGATGCTCTGAATTCAGGTATTCTCGATACCCTGAATTCGGTACGTATTTGCGGACTTATGGGGATGGCAACTTTTACCGACAATGAAACTCAGGTTCGTGCTGAGTTCCGCTCACTCAAAACTCTTTTCGATCAACTTAAAACTTCTTATTTTGCCGATAAGCCATGGTTCGATACCTTATCGATGGGAATGTCCGATGATTATCGCATTGCCATTGAGGAGGGAAGCACCATGGTTCGCGTCGGTAGCTCTATTTTCGGAGCAAGACAATATTGAACAATGTGACAATTGCCAATGAACCAGTTAACTTTGGTCTGAAAACTGGCTCTCCCGTTCAATCGTAAATTGTCAATGATTAAATTGTAAATTCCAATGACTTATTCAATCTTTCATATTGCCCAATTGCTCGGGGGAAAGTCGCTGTTGCGTACCGAGGGCAATATCAGCCGCCTGTTGACGGACAGTCGTTCGCTCATTTTTCCGGACGACACACTCTTTTTTGCTTTACGTT
Source organism: Paludibacter sp. (assembly GCF_009712605.1). Taxonomy (GTDB): domain Bacteria; phylum Bacteroidota; class Bacteroidia; order Bacteroidales; family Paludibacteraceae; genus Microbacter. The sequence goes on from NZ_WASO01000002.1 coordinate 7,569, forward strand.
CCGCCAGTAACGACGGTCATCGTTATGTGCGCGACCTCTATAACCACGGTGTGCGCCATTTTGTGGTAAGTGACTTTCAGTCCGATTTCGATTCGATGCAGGATGCCAGTTTCCTGATTGTCAACGATACGTTGCAGGCTCTGCAACAGTTGGCAGCCTTTCATCGCAACCACTTTTCGCTGCCTGTAATCGGCATCACCGGAAGTAACGGTAAAACCATTGTCAAAGAGTGGCTTTCGCAATTACTTCACAACGATTACAATACGGTTCGCTCACCGCGAAGCTACAACTCTCAGATCGGCGTTCCGCTGTCGGTTTGGCAAATCAACGAACAAAATAACCTTGGCATTTTCGAGGCCGGTATTTCCAAAAAAGGAGAGATTGAACGGCTTGAACATATTATTCGTCCAACGGTAGGTGTGATGACAAATATCGGTCAGGCGCACCAGGAAAACTTCTCCTCGCTGATTGAAAAATGCCGCGAAAAATTGCTGTTGTTTACCGATGCTCAATGGCTGATTTCGTGCAAGGATCATGCTGTTGTTGAAAAGTGTATTTTAGAATCAGGCCTGCGATGCCGCCGGTTTATTTGGGGATACGATCAACTTTGCGATTTGCAGGTGTTGGGTATCGATAAAATCGGCAAAGTGAGTACCATAACCTGTAAGTTTGGCAACGAAACCATCGTTTACAGCATTCCGTTTACTGACGACGCTTCGGTGGAAAACAGCCTGCACTGCCTGTCGACATGGATTTTGCTCGAAACGGTAATCGAAAACAAATCGTTGAATATGCAGCTTATTGCATCCCGCATGAAGTTGCTCGAACCGGTAGCTATGCGCCTGGAAGTGAAAGAAGGTCGCAACGATTGTCTGGTAATCAACGATAGTTACAATGCCGATATCAACTCGCTGAACATTGCGCTCGATTTTGCCCGCCGTCAGGCAGCTGACAAGCAGATGAACATGACTCTGGTGCTGTCGGATATTTTGCAGAGCGGTGAAGTTGCCGAAAAACTCTATTCCAATATTGCTAACCTTGTACAGGAGAGCGGTATTAACCGTCTGATCGGTATTGGAACCGAAATCTCGAAACAACTCGATAAATTCAATATTCCTCAAAAGGAGAGCTTTAATAGTACTGAATCGTTTTTGGGGTCAGGACGCTGGAAAGCCCTGAAAAACGAGGTGGTTTTGCTGAAAGGTTCGCGTAACTTCCATTTCGAACAAATATCCGAACAACTTGAAAATATTACCCACCAAACCACACTGGAGGTGAACCTGAGTGCTTTGGTGCATAATTTCAACTATTTCCGTTCCAAACTCCGTCACGAAACAAAGATCGTCTGCATGGTGAAAGCTTTTGCTTACGGCAGCGGTTCGGTGGAGGTAGCCAAAACCCTGCAACATCATCGGTGCGATTATCTGGCGGTAGCCGTAGCCGACGAAGGCGCGGAACTGCGTCGCGAAGGCATCACCTTGCCTATCATGGTGATGAATCCAGAGCCCAACAGCTTCAATCTGCTGTTTGAATACCAACTGGAACCCGAAATTTACAGTTTCAGCCTGCTCAATGCCTTTATCAAAGCAGCGGTTCGTTATGGCGAGAGTCACTATCCTATTCATGTCAAAATAGATAGCGGAATGCATCGTCTTGGTTTTGAAAAACCGGATATGGACGAGCTTGTGGGCATTTTGAAAGACCAGGAAACGGTGCAGGTACAGTCGATTTTCTCGCATCTTGCCGGTGCTGACAGTCCTGCTTTCGATGATTTTACCCATCAGCAAATCGATCTTTTCAAATATTGTGCCGACACCTTGCAAAATGGAATCGGCTATTCATTCTTGCGCCATATTCTCAATTCGCCGGGCATCGAACGTTTCCCCGAATATCAGTTTGATATGGTACGTCTGGGAATCGGCCTTTACAGCATTAGTGCGGTAAATTCGCCCGAGATGGAGACCGTTTGTACGCTAAAAACAACGGTGCTTCAGGTGCGTAAGGTGAAAGCCGGCGAAACGGTAGGTTACAGTCGCCGTGGAGTGGTGGAGCACGACAGTGAGATTGCGGTGCTGCCGCTGGGGTATGCCGACGGATTCGATCGCAGGTTCGGAAACGGAGTGGGAAAGGTTTTGATTAACGGCAAACTGGCTCCGGTTGTGGGTAATATATGTATGGATGTAGCCATGATCGATGTCACCGGTATGGATGTGCACGAAGGCGATACGGCTGAAATTTTCGGCAAGGGACGCAACATCAGCGAACTGGCCGATTCGATAGGCACTATTTCGTATGAATTGCTGACCAATGTCTCGCGTCGTGTTAAACGTGTCTATTTTCAGGAATAAAACAATTTAGCACACGGAAAACACAGATTATACGGAAATCGATTGGTTTCATCTCTGCGATCCTCTGATTCTTCCGTGTATTCTGAGTGCAAGTAGTTGGAGTCCAAATAGTAATCCCGCAATCGTTTATTGGCGACTGCGGGATTTGTTATTATTTATGATGGAATGGTTATCTTTGTTCTTCATTGATTTGCATGGTACGGAAAATCATACATATCGACATGGATGCCTTTTATGCTTCTATCGAACAGAGGGATAATCCTGATTACCGGGGCAAACCGGTTGCCGTTGGCTATCCCGAAGCGCGTGGCGTGGTGGCTGCTGCCAGTTATGAAGCCCGCCGGTATGGCGTGCGTTCGGCAATGGCATCTACCACGGCGCTAAAAAGATGTCCGCACCTGATTTTTGTCCCTCCGCATTTTGATGTTTATCATGCAGTCTCCGACCAGATACGGCAGATTTTTCTTGATTATACCGATCTGGTGGAGCCTTTATCGCTTGATGAGGCTTTTCTGGATGTGACGGAAAATAAGAAAGGAAATCCGTCGGCAACGATTATAGCCCGTGAGATCAAGCAACGAATCAAAGAAGAGACCGGCTTGACAACTTCAGCCGGAGTTTCGTTCAATAAATTTCTGGCCAAAATTGCTTCTGATTACCGTAAGCCCGACGGTCTTTTTGTGGTACGGCCCCAGGCTGCCGAAAAATTTGTGGAAACCTTACGGGTGGAACAGTTTTTCGGAGTAGGAAAAGTGACGGCTGAAAAAATGCACAAGCACGGCATTCGCACCGGTGCCGACCTGAAAAAATGTTCTGAGGCAGTGTTAGTCGATCTTTTTGGGAAGGCCGGTCATCAGTATTATCTCAATGCCCGTGGACTCGATTACCGGGAGGTGGAACCTGACCGTATCACTAAATCGGTAAGTGCAGAAAGTACGTTCGATCAGGATAAGGATTCTGTATTACACTTGCAACTGGAGCTGTACCAGGTGGCGTTGGAGGTGATAAAACGAATGGAGAAAGAGCAGTTCTTCGGGCGAACAGTGACCGTGAAAATAAAATTTGCTGACTTTAAGATTATTACCCGAAGCCGCACGTTGCCCGAAGTGGTGAAAGACTTTCAGCAATTGTGGTCGGCAGCCAAAACCATCCTTCGAAATACCGATCTGGGTGGGCAGAAAGTGCGCCTGCTGGGACTGGGAATCAGTAATGCGGGAGAAACGGCAGGCCGTAAGTCGATTCAGTTGCAACTGGATCTGTTTTAAGTACTAATAGAAGTCATCTTGACTTTTTATTTTTTGACCCCCAACCCCCAAATGGGGGCTGTAACTTTGTGCAATGCGCAAGATTTTCTCGTTTTAAGGACGAATTCCTCCCCATTTAGGGGAGGCTAGGAGGGGTCGGAAGATGAAAATTGAGAACAAAACATTGTCTCCAAAAAGTCAAGACGAGTTCAATAGATAAAATTTCGTTTTAATAATGAATAACAGTTTATTTCGGAAAAAAGATATGGCTTCGTTGCAGGCCGAAGTGGAAGAGGTGCGTACCCATGGTGTCCTGAAAAAGGTACTACGGGTGCGCGACCTGACTTTTATGGGCGTGGCGGCGGTGATCGGAGCCGGTGTTTTTTCTACCATCGGAACGGCAGCTTACAACGGCGGTCCGGGCGTGATTTTCCTTTTTCTAATCACAGCTGTTACCTGTGGATTTACGGCACTGTGTTATGCCGAGTTTGCCAGTCGGGTACCGGTGGCCGGAAGCGCTTATACCTATTCTTACGTAACTTTTGGAGAGTTGATAGCCTGGATTATCGGTTGGGCGCTGATTCTGGAATACTCTATCGGTAACATTGTGGTAGCCATCAGTTGGAGCGCCTATTTCAATAATTTGCTGGAGGCGGTGCATATTCATCTTCCGTACTGGCTCACTATTGGTTGGCAAACAGCAAAAGCCAATTACTCCGAACTGTTAGCTGCCGGCAAGGATGTCAGTCAGACTGCTTATGCGCAGGCACCGGTTATTGCCGGATTTCATATTGTGATGAATTTACCGGCCTTTCTGATTGTGGGCTTTGTTACGCTGCTGGCTTACATCGGTATCAGCGAAAGTAAGAAAAGTGCCAACTTTATGGTCGGCCTCAAGTTAGTGGTGCTGGCTTTTATTGCTGTGGTGGGTTTCTGGGTGATTTTCTCCGACGATAAGATGACCAATTGGTCGCCTTTTTTGCCTAACGGTGTGACTGGCGTGCTCAAAGGTGTCTCCTCGGTTTTCTTTGCCTATATCGGCTTCGATGCCATCTCTACCACAGCTGAGGAGTGCGCCAATCCCAAGCGCGATTTGCCCCGCGGTATGATCTATTCGTTGTTGATTTGCACGGTAATCTATGTGGTAACGACGTTGGTCATTACAGGACTGGTTCCATATTCCGATTTCAAAGGTGTAGCGGATCCTTTGGCCTATGTGTTCAACGCGATCAATATGCACAAAGTCGGCTTTATTATTTCTGTCAGTGCAGTGATAGCATCCACCAGTGTATTGCTGGTGTTTCAGATCGGACAACCGCGTATCTGGATGAGTATGAGTCGTGATGGTTTGTTGCCCAAACGTTTCGGGAAGATCAATAAAAAACGGCTTACTCCCGGATTTGCCACCATTGTAACCGGCTTGTTGGTGGGTATCCCATCATTATTTATTGACGATTTGCTGATGACAGATCTGACCAGTATCGGTACGCTCTTTGCCTTTGTCCTGGTATGCGGTGGTGTATTGCTGTTGCCAAGAATTGAGAAAGAATCGGGCTTCCAGTTGCCCTATATCAACGGACGATGGATTATCCCTGCTTTGGTGGGGCTGTTTTTACTGCTTTTTCGGCAGCGCCTTGCCACTGCCCTGCTTCATGTAGAGGCAGAAAATCTGGAGGAAATTCTCTTCTTGCTGTTTTCTGCGATAGCCGTTGTAGTGGCCGTACTTTCATTTGTAAAACACTTCTCATTAATTCCCATTCTGGGGGTGTTGTGCTGCCTTTACCTGATGATTGAAATTCCCATCAATAGTTGGATCGTCTTTTTCGGTTGGATGGGTCTCGGATTATTGGTCTATCTGCTTTACGGAAGAAAGAACAGCGCATTGAATAAATAGAGTCTGATTTACACAACAAAAGGCCCGAATTTCCTACTACTATTAGTGGAGATTCGGGTCTTTCTGTTTATAATTATATTTCGATGGTGGCACCCAGCAATATCAGAAATTCGCGTATAAAGGCGGCGTGGCCGGGCCATGCAGGTGAGGTGACCAGATTGCCGTCCACAAAGGCTTTGTCGGCTGCAATGGGGTGGAATTCGCCTCCGGCCAGCGTCACTTCGGGACCCACGGCAGGGTAGGCGGTCAGTTTGCGTCCCTTTACCACATCGGCTGCGGTGAGGATCTGAATGCCGTGGCAGACGGCAGCTACCGGCTTGTTGTGATTGAAGAAATAGCGCACGATGTCGATAACCTTGTCGTTGAGGCGGAGATACTCGGGCGCGCGGCCACCGGCAATCACCAAACCAAGATAATCGCTCACCGTTACTTCGTCGAACGTATAGGTTAGTGTGAAATTGTGGCCCGGTTTTTCGGAATAAGTCTGATCGCCTTCAAAATCGTGAATGGCGGTTTTTACCGTGTCGCCCTTTTTCTTGCCTGGACATACCACATGCACTTCGTAACCTACCATTTCCAACATCTGAAACGGTACCATCGTTTCATAATCTTCGGCAAAATCGCCGGTGAGAAACAAAATTTTTTTCTTCATGTTCAAAACATTTTAGAGGGTGAAACATTATTGTTGACGGTGTAATTAATGCGGGTGTTTATTCCGTTTTTAACGGATCATGGAATTTGTCCGTATTACAGTTTCGGAGGCTGTTGTATTGGTGTGTGATTAAAAGTTGATAATGAAATTATATGAGATTCTAAAGAAAACTTATCGTTGGATAATTAATTCATCTGTTTTTTTATCATATACAGAAGTTTGCGTATCCCAATAATTATTTTTGAATTCATAATATGATTCTTGTCTTAAGTTACATCCATTAGTTGATATGAAATAAAGGATATGATGCTTTCTGTGAATATCTAATTTAATCTTTAAATCTGTCGTAGTTAATTTATTGGGCTGTAACATATCCATATGTAGGTCGCTGAACTGGTCGAAATTATTGTCTCGTATAATATGAACGTTTATGTCAGATAGAGGATTAGGTCCAGTATTGTAAAGTGAAAGCACTGCAGTTTCATCATCGTTTTTATCTTGAAATGTAAGACTGATAAAACAGTAACTATTTGCTCCTGTAATATAATTTACCGTCTTATTAGTTATTTGAGTTATTTGTTTAGTCAAATCATAATTGTGAGAAGCTAATACACTGTTATTATTTGTTATTTCAAGATTGGAGTTGATTAACTGTTTGTTGATCTCTGTTAATTCTTTTATTTTTAGAGATAATGCAAGATTATTTTCAGACGTTTCTTTTGTCGAATCTATTTTAGAATTGGTTGTTTTACCTTCAAGTTCTGCTTTTTTATAAGAAAGGAAACCTCCTAGTAGAGCAATTAATCCACCTATAATGCTTATCCATTGTGCATATTTCATTAAAAAATTCATAGTTATAAAATAATTAATAATGTGTAATGTGTCAATTTCTTTTGCATCACGTGTTCACAATACTCCTTATCACCTTTCAAAGCCTAATCAGTATTTATCGATCTAGAATATTAGTGTCGCAGTTGGGAACATAATTAAACTTCGGCAATTCTATTCAACATTTGCGAAATTGCGTTTTGTTCTAATAACGTGACATTTATTTTCCTTGCAAATATATGTTTTAAATGTTGCAAACTGATGATGTTTGTTCGTTTAAAACTCAAAAAGACTTATATTTAGCAAGTGTGAACCAGTCAAGCCGTAGAAATTTTATTCCCGTAAAATAGCTGTGTGTTGCAGAAACCTAATGCTGATGCGCCTTTTATATCTATTCTCTACAGAGCTTCGAATATCCTTTTGTTAGGGATGGCTGTCTGATAAAAACACCTCTTCTGAATTAGTAACATTTTTGTGTTATATATTTATAAATGACTTTAAATCAGCTATATAAGTAGTTTGTATTGCGCAAATTTTCTAACTTTGCATCAAAATCAATAACTGGAAGAGTATTGCCATTGGGATCAATGAGAATCGGGCAATGACATTCCGTTTATAAGTATTTAGGAACAGACTTAGTATATTTTTCTGCCTTGAGGAAGCATTTGGTATGTGTTTAGCAGGTCTTTGGTAGAATCCTGTTTGTTCACAGCTTCGACTCTCCGTCAATTGTTTATAAGCATAGTTAGTAAGTCTCCGTAAAGTTTTATTGTCATGGAGAGATGGTTTTCATCTTTCTTTACCAGCATTTGGAATATCCTGTAATCATGTTGTTTTAAGCATCAATGATTGCTTCGTCTTTCCTATAAATGCTATTAGTTACATTCTATAAAGTTGTTTTGTTTGTTATTCAGTAAATCTTACAAGCCGGAAGTATAAGTATCCCATCACGTTTCCCCTCGCGTGAAAATGTCGATTGTTGATTGCAGGAAAGGGGCTTGCATATCCTGTATACAGAGCATTTTACACCGTGTGCTGTCAATAGAATTGATGGTACAGAGATGTATTACCCTCAGTAAAAAAAGAAAAGAGCGAGATTAGAAACCATTTACAAATGTAACGTCTCCATATTAAGTAGAAAATGAATTTTGTGTATCAAGTATGAGAAGAACTATTTTATTGACAATTAGCTTTTTATTGATATGTGCCATTGAAAATACAAGCTTTGCGAAAGTCTATTATGTTGCAAAAAACGGGAGTGACTCACGAACAGCCACTCAGGCGCAAAATATAACCACCCCAAAACTGACAATTGCATCGGGACTAACCTGTCTTTCGGCAGGTGATACTCTTTACATACGTAGCGGTGTGTATGCTGAAACATTGAATCAAAACATGATTGCCATTCCCAGCGGCATTTCCTGGAGCAAACCGGTTACGGTTGCCGGATATCCGGGTGAAACGGTGACTATTCGGCCTAATACGGGAGTCGATGAAGTGATCCGCTTAATGGGGACTGCAGGTGGAGCGAAGTATCTGATTTTTGATAATCTGCATCTCGATGGAATTAATATTGCTGATAATGTGGTAAAAATCACATATACAGGATCCGATCCATCGTACACGGCAAATCATATCATGTTTAAGAATAGTGAAATTTTTAACGCTCCTAATCAGGGCGTTTTTGTCGACCACAACAGCGTGGGCAATCAATTTATCAATTTACAGGTTCACAACAACGGAACAACAGACTTTCATCATGGATTGTACATAACCGGCGCCAACAATCTGGTCGACGGGTGTGATATTCACCATAATGCAGGTTGGGGTGTGCATGTATATAGCGATACGGGAATAGCCGTGGATAGTAACATTGTTCGGAACAACAGCATTCATGATAACGCATATGCCGGAGGTCGTGGTTGTGGTATTATTCTTTCCTGTGGAAAAGGCAATATGGCCTATAACAACCTGATTTGGAATAATAACGGGGGTGTTCAGATCGATGTGGCGGTAAATACCTGTGTGTACAATAACACGATTTATTCAAACAATGCAGGCTCAGGAGGATATGCCGGAGTGAAAATTCAGTCAGGGAGCACCGGAGCAAAAATTGAGAACAATATTTGTTGGCAAAACAATGCCGGAGCTATAGAAAATATGGGTAGTAGTACAACCCTCACCAATAACCTGACAACAACTGATCCTCTTTTTGTCGATGCGTCTATTTCTAATTTTTACCTCAAATCGACTTCGCCGGCGATCAATGCGGGAGTGAATTTATCGCCCACCGTGACAAGTTATTACGATGGGACTGCCAGAGTACAAAGCTCGACTTATGTCGTTGGTGCCTTAGGAACTTCAGTTGCAACGGGAGACGAGATTGTGGATGCTACAGCACAACTTAAAATATTCCCGAATCCTTCCGATGGAAGATTTACGATAGAGACAGGTACCGATCAGAGTGTGAGCTTGCTAATTATCAATGCAGCAGGAGTGCCTGTTCATCAGCAATTGTTGAATAACAGTAAAGCTGATGTCGATTTAAGTGGCAAGCCACAAGGTATTTATATCTGTCGATTACAAAGCGGAACGAAAGTTCTGGGTGTCGGAAAAGTTATCATTCGCTGATTGTTCGTTCGGTAAAAAAAACACAAGGTTTAAGTTTGTACTTACGCCTTGTGTTTTTTTGTGCCTTATTGTTTGTTACTCGGCTTTCTTTACCTTCTGCTTTTTGCCGAAGTTAATTTCTTTCACGCTTTTTGTTCTGAATAGCAATGCGGCAATGGAAATGCCAATCGCTAAAATTGCCAGCAGTGACAGCGTAAGCATCAGGTTGTGCCCGATCTGTACCATAATGTCGGGTGTTTTCTGCACGATAGCCGGGTCGGTGAGCTTGATGCAGCCCAGCATGGTGCGGTAGGCATACAGTCCCGGAATCATGGTGATGAAAGCCGGCATGGTGAAAACCACCGGCGGATGGTGTACCTTGTGGGCGCAGTAGATACCCAGAATGCCAATGGTGACGGCGCTGATCATGGTGGCGGTGATGAGCACCACGCCACTTTCCAACAAAACAAAGCGGAGGCTATGTCCGAGTGCACCGAGCAAACCTGCCATCCAGAGAATGCGTTTGGGAGAACCAAAGAGGATACCCCAGCAGAAACCGACCACAAAAGCCAGTACGAAATCGAGTAATATGCGAAGTAGAAGTTCTGAGGTCATGGCTAAAAGTTATTAAGACCCAACAAAGAGATGCTCAGCGTCATTCCGACGGCAATGCAAAGCAAAATGGATGCCCCGAAGAGTGCCCGGTTCCATGCCGACGAGAGGTGTCCTTCTATCAGGTCGATAAGCGAATTGATGAGAGGTACGCCCGGTACCAGATAGAGTACGGCAGTGGCAAGTGCTGCCTCCGGAGCCGAACCCCAGTGAAACACCATGTTGGCGCCTGACACCATGGTGGTGACGAAAGAGGCAATGACAAACGAAATCATCGGGTTAAACTTGTGGTGCATGATAAATACCCTGACGATTGATCCGATAAAAGCGCCCATACAGGCAACAATAGCGTCGATGAGGCCTCCTCCGGCCAGCACACACAGGCAGGCACAGGAGAACCCTACTGCCAGCGCTACCGACCAGTAGCTATAATGTTTGATCTTTTTGATGCGTTCGGTCTCTTTTTTTACCTGTTCGAAGTTGAGGTCACCGTCGGCCGCTTTCCACGTCAGGCGGCTGAACTCGGTGAGCAGTTCAAGGTGTACGGAGTGGGGCGGAGTAGAGCGGTAACGGGTAACGGTGTGGTATGGGTCGTGTTCGCTGGTGACGGTCATGGCTACACCGATAAAGGTAAGCTGCATTTGTACGTTCAGTTCCCATCGTTTTGCCAGGCGATCCAGATTACGGGTGATGCGTCCGCAGTGGGCTCCTGAAGCCAGCATCGTCGTGGCAATGTCGAGCGCCAAATCGGCAAACTCCGTGGCGTGAACGTATTCGTGAGTGGAAGAAGGTGTGTTTTCGGTCATTCATTACATTGTTTACTTCGCAAAGATAGTTCCTGAAGAGTGGGTTTTGCAAGAAAAAAGCTTTCTATTGTTTTCTTTACGAAATGATCATCCTTTGATCTGGACGGGTCTGGTCTTGAATTTGTCCTATAACAGACATAATATCATTTAGTACTTCCTCATTTGTAAATCGGATTACTTTGTATCCTTTTTGATTCAGATTAAAGGAGCGTTCTTTGTCTTGTAGTGTCTGTTTCTTATGAATACCACCATCAATTTCTATTACTAAATTGTATTCGAGGGCGACAAAATCAACAATATAAGGACCAATGACATGTTGACGGCGGAATTTGACTCCTAATTTTTTCGATTTGATGTGAGCCCAGACAGCTTTTTCTGCTTCTGTCATAACATTTCTCATTTTTTGTCGTACATCTTTTATCTGACTGTAAACAAATGGATCTGCGGTTTTCCACGCAGGACGTTCTGATGCTGGGCTATCATTCTTTTGTTTATCTGGCATGAGTTTGATTTTGTGGTATTGTGTTTGTGTCGACCCTCCCCATCCCTCCCAATTGGGAGGGTGTACATCTGCAATAATAAGGTAGTGCGTTATAAGTTTTACCGGCCGAACTCCTCCCTAGTTTGGGGAGGTCGGGAGGGGTCGGATTAAAGCATTACAAGATTATTCTATAATTGAAAGCAATAGCTAATACTTCAAATTTATCACTACCAGTTCAGATTGGGTGCCAATGCGGTATTGCGGTCCCCAGATGCCCAGTCCTGACGAGACGTAATATTGCGTTTTACCTTTTCGCAAATAACCGTGAGCCTGCTCAAATTCCCGTTTTACGATCAGGTTGCCAGGGAAAAATTGTCCTTCGTGCGTATGCCCCGAGATTTGGAGATCGATGTCGTTTTGCTCCGCCTCTTCCAGATGGTGGGGTTGGTGATCGAGCAGAATGGTAGGAAGAGCAGGGTTAAGACCTTCCGTCAGGTATTTTAATGCTTTGCGGTGCGTATTGGTACGGTCGTCGCGTCCGATGAGGTAGAACGCGCTGTCGATTAATGCCACATTGTCCGTCAGCAAGCGAACGCCCGCGCTTTGGTAAAAATCATCGACTGCTTTCAAATTGCCCGAATAGAACTCATGGTTCCCGTTGATGGCATAAATGCCTTTCGGTGCGTGAATGTTTCGTAATTCTTCCTGCATCTTTTGCTTTACAACTGGTTCCACCGCCCGGTCGAAGAAATCACCCGCAATCAACACGATGTCCGGATGCTGATCGTTAATCATCTGTACGTAACGTTGCAGTTGTTTTTTGCGAATAGAAAAACCTACGTGCAGATCGCTAACAGCCACGATGCGCAGTTCTTTCCCTTGTTTCGGTTTATTGGTCTCAAGATTGAGTGTTACCACTTCCGGATGGTTGAATTTGTAGTTGCCTGCAATCAGAGCAATGGCGATCACTCCGAAACTGGCCATCAGCCACCAAAACCGGAAAGTCATCATACCCGGTGGAGCAAAATGAACAAACGAATTAACGGCACGCACCAGATCGGCAGCCAGAAAGGAGAGTAACAGGTAAATCATTACCAGAAAATAGGTGTCGCCCGCAAACGAGATGGCTGAAGCCATACCCAACGGCATCGTTTGTCCCAGAAAAAGAGCCACAAAAAAGGAGGCAAAGAGTAGAATGCTCAATCCGGCATAAAGCTGCCGCCAGTAGCCCTGAGTAGGTAATGCTTGCCATCCACGCCCGATCACATAGCCGAACATGGCCAAAAAGAAGGCAAACATGATGATGAAAAATCCGTATTTCATGAGTGTAATAGTTTTTTGTGATAATATGCGACGAATGTAAGAAGAATTTGTCAGTAGAAAAAGTAATTTTCAAATAAGCAAGATCGGACAAGACGGGTCGTTTATAGAAGGCGTATCTTTGCAATGTCCAACAACAAACGATTATGCAAAACAAACTTACCACACGAGAGGAGTATCTCCGACGCATCAATATCGTGACGGAATATATCAACAATCATCTGGATGAAAAACTTGACTTGAGTAAACTTGCTGATTTGTCGAACCTGTCTCAGTTTCATTTTCACCGCATCACCAAGGCATTTTTGGGTGAACCGATTGGAGCTTACATTACCCGGATGCGGGTAGAAACAGCGGCAAGACTCTTGCGATATACCGATATCCCGGTGCAGGATGTTGCTTTCAAAGTGGGGTATGAGATGCCTTCGTCACTGTCTAAAATCTTCAATCAATATTACGGCATATCGCCGATCGAATTTAGGAACGACAAAAATTTTATTATTATGAAACCAGCACTTATCAATCCGGCGCTAAACCTGAAAGCTCCGAAAATTCTTGATCTCGAGGATCAGAGTCTTATTTATATACGGCATACTGGCGATTACTCTTCGCTCGATTTTGCCGGAGCCTGGACCAAACTCTGGGGTTATGTCAAATCGCAGAAACTCTTTACTGCAGGCATTCAGCATGTGTGCATATACCATGACGACCCTAAAGTTACCGAACCAGACAAATTGAGAACGGATATTTGTCTGGTTATCCATAAACAGGCTAAAGCGGAAGGTGAAATCGGGGTAAAAATCCTACAGGGTGGTAAATTTGCCGTCTTTCACTACCAGGGGGCATATGCAAATCTTGGTTCTGTATATGATACGATTTTCGGGTATTGGTTGCCCGAGAGCGGAATGCAGTTACGTGATGTAGCCTGTTATGAAAAATATCTCAACCATCCTGATCCGGAAGCTCCTGAAAAATCAAAAACGGAAATTTATATTCCTGTTCAATAACAAATTTAAGCACTAAAGCATTTTTACAGAGCACAATCCTTTATGGGTTGTGCTCTTTTGTTTATAAGCTGAGATATCCAGAATAAGTGCACGTGCTGATTTTTCTAAAATAATTGCTCTCTTTTTGCAGCATTTATTCCTTTTATTTCATCTGTATATTAAAGCTATTTGACAAATATTAGATTAAAATACACAGGATTCCTTTTGTTTTTCCCTTTTGTCAGAGTATTTTTATCATATGTAATAATTCAATCAATAAAGAGATTTACTATGCGGAACTATTTCTTGTTATTTTGTGTTGTATTATTGGGTGCGTGCACTCAATATCAGTACATTACTCTCGATAGTAATGTGTATCGACCAGATCAACAGTCTTTTGTCTGGGAGAACGATACGGTAAGAATTCGTTATGTCTTTTCCGGATATAACTGTCCGTTGACTATTCAGGTGTATAATAAAATGGCTCAGCCTTTATATGTCGACTGGAAGAAATCGGCTGTAGTTTATGGGGATGGATCGCGTCTTAGCCTCTGGAATGATCAGATGAGTGTTAGTTCTACCACCGTTGGCGGAACAATGCGTATGGGTAACATTGCCATAAATAGTGCTCAAACGGTCGGCATGATTGATAAAAGAGAACAAATTAGCTTTATACCTCCCGATTCATATGTCTCTGTACGACCGTTGGCCATTATGAGCAACTTTATAAAGCCCTTACCACAGGAATTGAAAAAAAGAGTGCCATTTGGCGATGAGGATGGCTCAAAAGTAGATAAATATAATTTTACTCCGGAGAATACACCTTTTACTTTCAGGTGTTTCCTGACTTTGTCAACCAACGATAGCTTCAATAATTCGATTTACATCGATCAGCCATTTTGGGTGTCCGAAATTATGCAGACATCTATGGGGCCATCTTCTGTATTGGCTTCAGACAAGATGTTTTATGTCAACAGAACAACAACTTTCGGTCATATAATGGGCGGCGTCGGTACGGTCGCTGTTGTGGCAGGAGCAGTTTATCTGGAAGCTGCAACCGAACCCGGACCACCGCCTCCTCCGCATCACAGAAGATAAAAATCTCGGTTCGTATAAAAAAAGAGTCGTCCGTTGCTGTTAATGGCAAGGACGACTTTTTTCACAATCACTCACTTTGTTACCGGTAGCTATTTCTCAATAGATTCCGGTTTTGTTTGATTCAGTTAGCTGAATCAATATATTTCAGAATTGGCAAAACAAATTACGGTTGAGTATCACGGTATAGGATACTCGTCGAAAGCATAAAGTACGGTCGATAAGTAGCGTTCGCCGGTATCGGGGAGCAGTGCTACAATGGTTTTACCTTCGTTTTCAGGACGCTTTGCAAGTTCCAAAGCGGCATAAGCGGCAGCTCCGGAAGAAATACCAACCAATAAGCCTTCTGTCTGTGCCAGTTCGCGGCTTGTCTTGATTGCATCGTTGTCGCCAACTGGGATAATTTCGTCTACTACCGCAGGATTATAGGTCTTGGGTTGAAAACCGGCTCCAATACCCTGTATTTTGTGGGGACCGGGAGCGCCTCCCGACAGAACAGGCGACGATTTCGGTTCCACAGCGACAATCTTTACCGAAGGTTTGAATGCTTTCAGCGCTTCGCCAACACCGCTTACGGTACCTCCGGTGCCCACTCCTGCAACAAAAATGTCGACTTCACCATCAGTGTCGCGCCAAATTTCCGGCCCGGTTGTGCTCTTGTGAATGGCAGGGTTGGCAGGGTTCTCAAACTGTTGCAAAATAATTGAGCCGGGTGTTTTCTCTTTTACCTCTTCGGCTATACGGATAGCCCCTTTCATCCCTTCTGTACCCGGGGTCAGTACTATCTCTGCTCCCAGGGCTTTCAACAGGTTGCGGCGTTCGATGCTCATCGTTTCGGGCATGGTCAGAATCAGTTTGTATCCTTTCACAGCCGATACAAAAGCCAGACCGATGCCGGTATTTCCGCTTGTCGGTTCAATAATGGTGGCTCCCGGCTTTAGAGTTCCCTTTGCTTCCGCATCTTCAATCATCGATTTTGCAATACGTTCTTTTACGCACCCAAGCGGGTTGAAATATTCGAGCTTGAAAACGACTTTGGCTTTGAGGCCATGGTTCTTCGCGAAATTAGCTGGCGCCAATAGTGGCGTATTACCGACTAAGTCTGTCAGTTGGGTTACAATTTTTGCCATGATAATGATATTTTTGTGTTGTAGAGACGCATTGCAATGCGTCTCTACCATGTTTGAATTAAATTTTATCCAATGCCTGAGCCAGATCGCCCTTGATATCTTCGATATGTTCGATACCCACCGAAATGCGCAACAGGCCAGGTTCCACACCCGATGCCTTTTGTTCTTCGGGCGAAAGTTGTTCGTGAGTGGTAGCTGCCGGGTGTATAATCAACGATTTGGCATCGCCTACGTTGGCAAGGTGACTCAGTAGTTGTACGTTGTCAATCAGTTTGTCTGCATTAGCAGGATCTCCTTTTACCTTGAAAGTGAGAACGCCGCCAAAGCCGTTTTTGAAATATTTGGTAGCAAGTTGGTGGTATTTGCTGCTTTTCAGCCCGGGATAGTTTACGTATTCCACTTTCGGATGCTGTTCGAGCCATTCGGCCAATGCCAAAGCGTTGCTTACATGACGTTCTACCCGCAAAGAAAGTGTTTCCAATCCCTGGATTAACAGGAATGAATTGAATGGACTGATGGCATTTCCCCAGTCGCGAAGGCCTTCAACCCGGGCGCGGATGTTGAAAGCAATATTTCCGAAAGGTCCGTTGAAACCAAATACATCCCAGAATACCAATCCGTGATAACTTGGTGATGGTTCGGTAAATGCAGGGAATTTTCCATTGCCCCAGTTGAATTTGCCGCTATCTACAATTACTCCGCCGAGCGATGTCCCGTGACCGCCAATCCATTTGGTTGCCGATTCTACTACAATGGTAGCTCCGTGTTCGAGCGGTTTGAAGATAGCACCACCGGCGCCAAACGTGTTGTCCACAATCAGTGGGATGCCATGTTTGTCGGCAACGGCGGCAATGGCTTCAAAATCGGGTACATTGAGGTCGGGATTGCCGATTGTTTCCAGATAGATGGCTTTTGTCTTTTCGTCGATCAAAGCTTCAAATTCTTCGGGTTGATCGTAAACAGTAAAGCGGACGTCAACACCCAGACGTTTGAACTGATTCTTGAATTGGTTATAAGTTCCTCCGTAGAGGTGTGGTGTTGAAACAAAGTTATCTCCTGCTTCAACAATATTGTTGAGGGCAATGAACTGAGCCGATTGCCCGGATGAAGTGGCCAATGCACTTACTCCGCCTTCGAGAGCCGCAACACGTTTTTCAAACACGTCGGTGGTAGGATTCATCAAACGGGTGTAAATGTTTCCGAATTTACGTAGTCCGAACAGATCGGCGCCTTCTTTCGCGTCGTCAAAAACATACGAACTGGTTTGATAAATAGGCACTGCCCTCGATTTTGTGGTTGGGTCAGCCTCTTGTCCTGCGTGTACCTGCAGCGTTTCGAATCGTAAGTCTTGTGTAGCCATTTCTTTTTGTTTTAGTATAAATTTATACTGCAAAGGTAAAGGGTTTGTCCATGCCGGAAAATCCCCCAAGAATGGTAATTTTATACCACATGTGTGGTAGGTTCAGTAGCATCGAAACACAATCCAGCGCCCTTCGTCGAAGGTTAGAAAAAAAGAATCTCCCAGTGCTTCGTTCAGTGTGCCTTGCCACCACGACGATAGCGGCTTGTTTGGAATCGGATATTTCAGGTTGCCCACCGAGAGCGGTGCCTGACTGTCGAGTGCAAAGATAGATATTTGTTGCCCCTTGTAACTGGGCAGGGAGCCACTTCGGGTCATGACGGTGAAAACGCCGTAATCGGTCATCATATCAATATCGGGAAATGTTTCGGCATAGTCGGCCAGCAGAGATATGTTGCCGAGAGTATGGTCTTCCCGTAATCCGGTAGCTCCGATAATGGTAATAGCCGTAGCCCCTTGCTCTTTGCAAAATTGCACAGCTTTGGTCTGGTCATTGGTCTCCTGATCGGCCGAAGGGTAGAGCCTGTCGGCATATTTTTCCTTGAATGTCCCGGACAGACTATCGAGATCTCCTACAATATAATCGGGTTCACGGCCGAATTCAGTCAGTTTTACTGCCGCTCCGTCGCAGCATACCACGCACTGCGCATTTCGCAGATGCGACAAAGGGATCTCATGAGAGGGAAAACATCCGTCGGCCAATATGGTAAATGATTTTTGAACCATCAGAATGAATAGGCTATTTGAAATGAAACAATGATAGACCGGCTGCTTTTCAAATCACTGGGTTGGTTGAATGGAATCTGATACGATACCGAAGGGGTCAATGAAAGGTTCGCGATTGTGTACGATACGGATGTGCCGAAAGCAAGTCCGGTTAGCGTATATTTCGTGTTGATAGTCGTATAATCAACCACTTCGGTGGTAGTAGTTGTCGAGCCGGTGTTGTTTTTTGCCTTTCCGTTTGCCTTGGCGTTGACTTTCGTGACTTTTTTGGTAATCTTATTTTGCTTCACATACTCTTTGTAGAAATTGGTAGTGCCGAAACTTGTGGTTACACTTAGCGGAATTGAGAGTTTGTCGGAGGAACAAAATATATGATCGAAATCAAGTGAATGGGATAGCTCCAACCCGGTATAAATATCACGAATAGAACCGAAGCTATACGACAGATTTAGCGAAGGAGCGATCACGGGATTGTCCCAGCCGAATGATGTGGATAGCTCGTTAGGAGAACTTGCGCTTACTTCCTTGTTGGAATAATACTTGGTAAATGTGTATCCCAGACTGGAAGAAAGGTTGCTTCCCAAATTGAAATTATAGCCGATGCCAACGGCAAAATTATCGATAGATGATTTGTTGAATGTCGGGAAATATGCACAGGAGAAGTCGGCGAAGAGGCCTTCCTTATAACTGTAGTGCAGAGCAGGCTTGATATAAAGAATATTTGCTTCCTGTTTCTTCCCCATATTTATCTGATTGTTTCCGGTTGTGACCGATGCCTGAAAAGAATGTGCTGTAGTAGTGTCGGTCTTGGCATCCTCGGCGTATATAAAATGAGTATTGATAAACAAAGAAATTAGTGATAGTATGGAAAGAAAAAGTCTGATTTTCATAAGAAGTAATTTTTAGATGTAATAGTCGGAAACATCAATAATTCCGGCTCGAATCGCATATTTGGTGGCTTCGTGTATGTTGTTTACCTCGAGTTTCCGGAAAATATTTTTGCGGTGAGCATTGATGGTGTGGAAACTCAGATTGCGTTCGGCTGCAATTTCTTTGGTGGTTTTGCCCGAAGCGATCATCTGGAGTACTTCCCGTTCGGTAGCAGTTAATTTATGCTCTTCACTCGATGGCTCTTGTATTGTTTTGCTGGTGAGTATGTTGAATGCTTTGCTGCATATGAAACGTTCTCCGCGGGAGGCTTGTTCCAACGTTGCAATCAGTTCGTGATAGGAGCAATCTTTGAAAATGACACTGAAATTTTCGCTGCTGTAGATCACCCGCTTCAGAAAATCGACACTCAGATCGTCTGAAACCATTATCCAATGTGCATTCCTGAAACGATCGGAAAGGTTTATCAGTTCCGAAGCGTCGGAAAAATCGAAGAGAGTATAGTCTAAGAAAACAATAGCATTGTTTTCTTGCAAAAGATTTGTCGTTAGCTCTTTTTTAGAAGAAATTTCAATGATTTCATCTACCCACTTCATCCCTACCAGCGCATGGAGAATGCCTAGCTTGGTTAAATCCTGATTGTCGCCGAGAAGTATCCGTTTTTTGTCGTTTTGCATAGCGGCAAGGTGTTGAAACAATTTTTGGAAAGGGTTCTTTTGCTCCACCTAACTTTTTGCTTTTGCATAGGCTGGAGAAATGTCGAACAAAGGTACCATTTCTACGGTTACATTCGACGGGTTGAGGTCTAAAATTTACATGTCGGAGGTAGAAAGTTTCTTGATCAGACAATAAAGAGTGAGAATCGCCTTCGCAATAATTACCCCGATGAGACTGAAAGGTACTTTTTATGTTTTATCTGCCATGGGTTTTTCGTGGGTTGCCGGTTGTTAGTTTATGCAAAAATTTTGAAAGGATAACGTGATCTCTGGCAGCAAGATGCTTTATAGTGTAACTGATTCATTTGTATGTTGTTTTTTAAGTCGTGGTTGCTCATAAAAACGAAAAAGAGGTTGCATTTTGTCAGAATGCAACCTCTTGGATAATTTTCAATTTTCGTTATTGTATCTGTGCCATTGGAACATTTTCTACAGTAACGTTCGTTGGGTCGAGATCCAATATCTGTGTGTCGGAGGTCGACATGCGTTTCATCAGATGATACAGCACCAGAATAGAACGTTTGAAAGGCGGCATTTGTGCATGCATACGCAAGATGCGTTCTACCACCACGAACCGGAAGTCGCCTTCTATATTGTGGTGCGAGAGCGAACTGTAGCGACTGCCCAAATCTACCAGCCCTTTTTCTTCCATCTCTTTGGCAATTTTATGAATATATGCATCCATGTGCACGCCCAGCTTAAATCCTGAAGTGATGTCGATACGGAAGATTTTTTGTGAAGAAAATGTCTTCACTGTGTAGTTGAATTCATACGGATCGTCACTGCGAAATAAATAAACAAACCAATAGGTATCGGCACGTTTGGGTTGTTTGTTGATGATAGAGTAGAGGATCTTGCTCTCCATTTCGTTCGGATATTTGGCTCGTGTAACATATACCAAATGGGTTGCAAATTTGGGTATCCCTTCGTCTTTGCTGATATCTTCTATTACAGGAATATAGCTTCGTATTGGCTCGTAACTCACGCAACGGTTTTTAATCCTTCGTCCGTTGTACCAAATGTACATCAGAGCAAACAGAATACCTGCAATGATGAGAGTGGCAAAGCCGCCGTGTGCAAATTTGTGCAGATTGGCGATGAGGAACGAGGTTTCTACGGTCAGGAAGAACAGCGAGAGAGGAACACTCATCCAAAGTGGTTTGTTGGTGGCTTTGAAGTAGATAAACAGCAGTAGAGTGGTCATCAACATGGTAATGGTAATCGATAGTCCGTAAGCTGCTTCCATGTTGGTAGACGACTGAAAGGTGATGACCATCAAAATGCAAAGAACCATCAGCATGTGGTTAACGGCCGGAATATACATTTGTCCTTTGACTTCCGAGGGGTATTTGATGTAAATGTTTGGCCAAATGTCCATCGAAATGGCTTCGCTGATGATGGTGAACGAGCCGCTGATCAATGCCTGACTGGCAATGATTGCTGCCAACGTAGCCATAATAACCCCGAAGAGTGAAAACCAGTCCGGCATCATGGCAAAAAATGGATTAACACCAGGAACGATTTTAGCCGGAGTAGTAATGATCCAGGCTCCTTGGCCGAGGTAGTTGAGAATCAGGGTGGTTTTTACAAATATCCATGATACCCGGATGTTGTTGTATCCGCAATGCCCTAAATCGGAATAGAGTGCTTCGGCTCCTGTTGTACAAAGAAATACGGCTCCCAAAATTACAAATGCGCTGGGCACTGTCATGAGAAAATGTATCGCATGCCATGGATTAAAGGCTTGTATGATAGCTGGAAATGCAAAGATGTGGGTTATTCCCATTACTCCCAGCATGGTAAACCAAATAAGCATGATACTACCGAACGATTTTCCCAGCCAGGCAGTTCCAAAGGGTTGTATGAAAAACAGAACCAGCAGGATGCCGATGGTGGTAGGAATTATTGGCATGGACGGTAGAATGCCATGCATACCTTCTACTGCTGTAATAACTGTAATGGACGGTGTTATAACGCCATCGGCTAGCAGTGTGGCAGCTCCAATGGCGGCAATGACATAAGCCCAACGGTATTTTTTTCGTATCAAAGCAAACAATGATAAAATACCTCCTTCACCTTTGTTGTTGGCACGCAGGGTGATGAGTACATATTTTACAGTTGTCTGAAGTGTCAGCGTCCATATAATACAAGATATTGCACCAATAATGTAATCCGCTGAGGCATTATGGGTATCGCCTACAATGGCTTGCATTACATACAAAGGAGAAGTCCCGATGTCACCGTAAACGATGCCGATAGCAACTATCAGCCCGATAACGCCAAAAGGCACTTTGTGTTTAACGTCACTCATATAATAGGATGTGTGGAAAATGGCTGCAAATGTACGTTATTCTCTGTACGTATGAAAATAAACAGCTCAAAATTGTCTGTTTTTGTAAGTAAAGGTGAAAAATCGAAACCGAATTTAACTCCTAACTATTATTTTAATGTAAAATCATAGTTAAAAATACAATCCTGTCAGATTTGTGCTACATTTTTTCTTAATTATGCAATCGGATTTATCTTCAATAGACTACATTTGTTGATGAAATATTTATTACATATTCTTCTTTATATTCATTACTAAAATTCAAAAAATATGGAACCAGAAGTAGCAAAGAAAGGCCCTTTTGCCGTAGAACTTGAAGCAGGAAAAGAGTATCACTGGTGTGCCTGTGGTAAGAGTAAAAATCAACCTTTTTGTGATGGATCGCACCACGGTACCGAATTTACACCGGTAGCTTTTATTCCCGAAAAGGACGGAAAATATTTTTTATGCGGGTGTAAGCATTCCCAAAACAAACCGTTTTGCGACGGTACTCATGCTAAACTTTGAGCGAGTGGCAATCATCGCACTAAGGAAGACAAATTATTGTCTTCCTTTTTTTGTACATATTGTCGGATTAACTTATCGTTTGTTTTGTTTTCTTCTCTTTTGACTGTGAGTTAATTATTCCTTACTGTATTAAACTTGTCGATAGTTGGTAAGTCAAACTCACAAACACTCTCAAAATAGAGTTAGTATTAACGTTTAATTTTTTGACTTATGAAGACAAACAAAATTTTGGGCTTAGCCCTATTGTTCTCAGCTATTAGTGTGGGAGTTGTATCTGCTCAACAAGAACAGAAGCCTGTTAATCCACAGGACAGAATTGCGAAACATGTAGAGCGGATGAAACAGGAACTGAACCTGACTGATGCACAGGTTTCCAAAATGAAAGATCTGGAATTGTCAATGCTTAAAGAACGCCAGCAAATGCAGAAAAGTGTTCAGGATCTCCGCAAAGATTTTATGTCTAAAATGAAAGGTCATCAAGCTGACATGCAGAAAATTTTAACTCCTGAACAATTTCAGAAATATCAGGCTAAGATGCAACGTATGAAAGGCCGCATGGAAGGATATAAAATGGGAATGCGTGATGCTCATAAAATGGGCCGTCCTGCAATGCGACACGGCATGAATAAGCATCAGGCACCGTCTGATGTACAGCCAACTGATAAGGACTCTCAATCACAAAAATAATCCGTTATTTTTTTTCTGAACTTCTGATGGTTCAGGATCTGTTTTGGACTATCATCATTCCTTTTGTCTGCTCTTTCTTTATGAAAGGGTGGATGAAAGGATTTTTTTTGCTAAAATCTTACCGGACTCTGGTTCCATTCAACTTTTGGTTAGATCATAATATCCACTCTCTTTTTCCTCGCTTTTCTACATTGTTCCACACCTGAATGAAGGTTTTTGATGTTGATTAATAGTTGTTTGGCTATGTTGGCACAATTGTTGATTGTTATAATCATGTAACCTATACAAATCATCAATTTACAATTTTGCTATCGAAAAAATAACCACTAATTATTTGAACTATGAAACGAACATGTTTAGCATTAAAATGGAATAGAGTGTTGTTTGTTTTTTGTGCTGTCGGCCTCATGTCCTTTGTTACGGCACAGGCTCAGGTCAGGCTGAACGTCAATATTGGTGTGCAACCATCCTGGGGACCGGCTTCTTACGATTATGCAGAGTACTATTTCCTGCCAGAATTAGGAATCTATTATTCGGTTCCCGAACACGTGTTTATTTACCCTCATGGCAATGGATGGAAGTTCGCTAAAAGATTGCCGGGGCGCTACAGCCACTTTGATCTTTACTCAACGTATAAAGTTGTGGTAAATGAGCCCAGACCATACCTGCGTCATGGGTATTACGTAGAGCATTACCGCGACTACAGAAACATGCGTCAGGATAACCGACGCGATTTCAGGGGTGATAATGGATTGCATCGGGGTTGGGAGAAGAATGGTAAGTCCCGCGAATATGACAGAGATGCCGATCGCGGCTACGATCACGACAATGAACCCGGACACAGAGGGCATGGTCATGGTCATGACAGAGATTGATATTCGGAATTTTAATCAACAAATAATACTATAGAGATGAAAAAATATCTTTTACTTACTGTCTTTGCATTTGTTTCGGTAATCGCATTCAGCCAGAATTCGTTGGCTATGGGGCGCACGCAGTTGAATTTTGGCGTAGGTTTTTCCGATTGGGGAGTTCCGGTTTATTTCGGCTTCGACCATGCTGTCAGTCGGGATGTGACTCTGGGAGGAGAACTTTCTTATCGCTCTTACCGTGAGGATTGGGATAACTATTATTACGATCACTCAATAGTAGGAATTTCGGGTAATGCGAATTACCATTTCAATAATCTTTTGAGAATTCCCCGTAACTGGGATTTTTATGCCGGACTTAACCTCGGGTTTTATGTCTGGAACTCCCCCGATATGTACCACGGTTCGCATACCTCGGGTCTTGGACTTGGAGCGCAGATCGGGGGACGTTATTTTATTTCCCGAACGGTTGCTCTTAATCTCGAATTCGGCGGAGGCAATGCTTTCTCCGATGGAAAAATTGGTTTGACAGTGAAGTTGTAATTTGTTTCTTTACAAACGAAAAGCCCCTTGAACGGATAATCTGTTCAAGGGGCTTTTTATGGTTTGATGGGCGATTAAATCAGCTCAATAACTTTAGCTACAGCCTGATCGAGTCCTTCTGTTTTCTTACCTCCGGCAGTTGCCAGGAAAGGTTGTCCACCACCACCACCGTTGATGAATTTGGCAGCTTCGCGTACCATGTTAGAGGCATTGTATCCGGCATCAACCATTGGTTGGCTGAGGAAAATTGTGAGTGAAGGTTTGCCTTCGAATACTGTTCCGGCAACAAACAGGAATTTTACATCGCTGAATTTACCTTTGAATTGTGAAGCAAGCCCACGTACCAGTTCCGGGTTTTCATCGCCCTGATGACGGATTACCTTCACGCCATTGATTTCTTCAGCACGTTGGATAAGAATGTCGCGTAACTGCAACATTTTTTCCTGCATGAAGCTTTCTATCTGCTTTTTCAGAGCGGAATTTTCGTCCAGCGCTTTCTGAACCGACTGTATCATGTTTGGCGCATTGTTGAACAACAGGTGGATGCCTTTCAATAGGTCTTGTTGATTCTGAACAAATGTTTCTGCTCCGGCTCCGGTAACAGCTTCGATACGGCGGATTCCGGCAGCTACTGAACTTTCGGCAGCAACTTTGAAAAATCCGATTTCGCCGGTGGCCTGTACGTGTGTTCCACCACAAAGTTCAACAGATGAACCAAATTTTACTACGCGGACATGATCACCGTATTTTTCGCCGAACAGCGCCATGGCTCCCAAAGCACGGGCTTCGGCAATCGGCATATTACGGTGTTCGTCGAGCGGACGGTTTTCGCGAATCTTGGCATTGACCAGCTCTTCTACCTTGCGGATTTCTTCGTCGGTCACTTTCTGGAAGTGAGAGAAGTCGAAACGCAGTGTGTCGGGAGAAACGAATGAACCTTTCTGTTCTACGTGTGTTCCCAGCACTTCGCGCAAAGCTTCGTGCAGCAAGTGAGTTGCCGAGTGGTTGTTTTCCGTTGCCTGACGTTTTTCGCCGTTTACTTTTACGCTGAACGTAGCTGTAACATCGGAAGGCAATTTTGCTGTCAGGTGAACGGGCAGGTTGTTTTCGCGTTTGGTATCGAAAATTTCTATCGTTTCGTTGCCATCGGCCATGATGCCGCTGTCACCAACCTGACCACCCATTTCGGCATAGAAAGGAGTTTGGTCGAGAACAATTTGATAGAAAGATTTATTCTTTTGTTTTACAAGACGGTAACGAAGAATGTGAGCTTCTGTTTCAAGCAGGTCGTAACCTACGAAAGCAGTTTCTCCGTCGCGAACGCTTACCCAGTCACCGGTTTCAACAGCAGCTGCGTTGCGGGCACGTTCCTTTTGTTTCTGCATTTCGGTATTGAACTCGTCGATGTTGACCGTCATACCGTTTTCCCGCAGAATAAGTTCCGTCAAATCGAGAGGGAACCCGAACGTATCGTAAAGCGTAAACGCATTTACCCCGCTGATTTCGGTTTTACCTTCAGCTTTCGTATCGTCAATGACCTTGTCGAGCAAACGGATACCGGTTTCGAGTGTACGCAGGAACGACTCTTCTTCTTCTTTGATCACTTTCGAAATCAGCGATTGTTGTGCCTGCAATTCAGGGTAAGCAATGCCCATGCTGTCGATCAATGCGGGCAACAGTTTATAAAGGAATGCCTGTTTCTGGTCAAGGAAAGTATATCCGTAACGAACGGCGCGGCGCAGAATGCGTCGGATAACGTAACCGGCTTTTGCATTCGACGGCAATTGCCCGTCGGTAATTGAAAATGAAATGGTACGGATATGGTCGGCGATAACGCGCATGGCGATATCTGTTTTGTCGTTAGCACCATAATTGATGCCGCACAATTTACCGATTTCGGTGATAATTGGTTGGAATACATCGGTGTCGTAGTTCGAAAGTTTACCCTGCATAGCCATACAAAGACGTTCGAAACCCATACCGGTGTCGATAACTTTTGCAGGCAACGACTCCAGAGAACCGTCGGCTTTGCGGTTGTATTGCATGAATACCAGGTTCCAGATTTCGATTACCTGCGGATGGCTTTGGTTGACTAACGTCAGTCCATTCACCTTGGCACGTTCGCTGTCGGGACGGATGTCAATATGAATTTCGGAGCAGGGACCGCAAGGACCAGTATCGCCCATTTCCCAGAAGTTGTCGTGGCGGTTGCCGTTAATAATGCGGTCGGCAGCGATGTGCTGTTCCCAGTATCCGGCAGCTTCGTTATCACGCTCCAGACCTTCGTCGGGCGATCCTTCAAACACGGTAACGTAGAGGCGGTTTTTGTCCAGACAGAGCACTTCTGTGAG
The DNA here is from genome assembly GCF_009712605.1 of Paludibacter sp. Taxonomy (GTDB): domain Bacteria; phylum Bacteroidota; class Bacteroidia; order Bacteroidales; family Paludibacteraceae; genus Microbacter. Next base: position 34,551 of record NZ_WASO01000002.1, read on the forward strand.
GTATTCCCACGCCCATTCGATAGCTTCCTTCTTGAAATAGTCGCCAAACGACCAGTTGCCCAACATTTCGAACATGGTGTGGTGGTAAGTATCGTGTCCTACCTCTTCCAGGTCGTTGTGTTTTCCGCTCACGCGCAAACATTTTTGCGAGTCGGCAATGCGAGGGTACTTAATCGGGTCATTCCCCAGAATGATATTCTTGAATTGGTTCATCCCGGCATTGGTGAACATCAGCGTGGGGTCATCCTTGATAACCATCGGCGCCGAAGGCACGATGTGGTGTTGCTTGGATTGAAAGAAATCGAGAAACGATTGGCGAATTTCTTTGGAAGTCTTCATTGTATTGAATTTGTAAACGGTTTCTTAGTTAGCTACCTTGTCGAGGGTAGTTGCAATGCGTCCGAAAATTTCATCAATTGTGCCGGTACCTTTAATGTGAGTGTATTTGCCGGCTTCCTTGTAATAGTCCATTACAGGGGTAGTTTGGCTGTGATAAACTTCGAGACGGTTTTGAATTACTTCGAGGTTGTCGTCCGAGCGACCGGTTTCCTGTCCGCGTTTCAAAAGGCGGGTAATAAGTTCGTCTTTTTCAACGTCGAGTTCGAGCATGACAGAAACATCCTGATTGTTCTTTTTTAGCAGAACGTCGAGCGCTTCGGCCTGAGCAACCGTGCGGGGAAATCCATCAAAAATAACACCTTTGTGTCCGGCAGCAGTGTCGGTAAGTTTCTTGGCAAGCATATCAATAATTACCTGATCTGGCAACAACTGACCTTTGGAAATGTAGCTGTGAGCCAGTTCTCCAAGCTCGGTTTTTGCTGCTATTTCGGCACGAAGCATATCGCCGGTCGAAATGTGAAGCAGGTTATACTTTTCTGTGATACGTTCGCTTTGGGTTCCTTTACCTGAGCCCGGAGCTCCAAAAATGATAATGTTAAGCATGATGTAAATCCTTTTGCGCCTTCACCCTCGTGGAGACAGTTCATTAAAATTGGTTAGCTTTTAATGTGCTTTTTCAGGTATTAATGTATAGATTTCTTTAAGGTTACGGCCATAGCCGTCATAATCGAGGCCATACCCCACAATAAAATCGTTGGGTATTTCCATTGCTACATAATTTAGTTCAATATCGCATTGTAACGAATTCGGTTTCAGGAAGAAAGTAGCAACTTTGATATCGGCTGCCTTTTTTTCTTTCAACGAGTTGATGATTTTTTGCATCGTAAAGCCTGTGTCGACAATATCTTCAACAATCACTACTGTGCGGCCTTCAACGCTTTCGTTCAGGCCGAAAATTTCTTTCACAACACCGGTCGTCGAAGTTCCCTGATATGACGACAATTTGATAAACGTGATTTCGCTCGGAATGTTGACATTTTTCATCAAATCGGCAGCAAACATAAATGCACCGTTAAGTACAACAAGAAATAACGGGTCTTTGCCAGCCAAATCCCAGTTGATACGTTCAGCAACATTCTTAACAGCTTCCTGAATTTTTTCTTCCGGGATTGATACCGAAAATACTTTATCTTTTATTTTTATAGTCTTCATACAGAGTTACTTTTGTAATATGTCACAATTGAAATAATTTTTTCATTCCGTGAAAAAATTAAGTCGCAAAATTACAAAAAAGAGACCGAAACACGGTATAAATAAGGAATTAATTGTCGTTAAGTCTCTTGATGATGTTATAAGCCTGATATATACCTAATTCGCCGGCTTTACTCAGGTCGATGTTCGCTTTTTTTGCATCGTTGAGAAACAGATAAGCAAGACCTCTGTTGAAAAATGCTTCCGCAAAATCAGGTTGAGATTTTAGTGCTTCCGTATAAACATCAATGGCCGATTCAAAGTCTTTTTCCTGACAGTACAAATTACCAAGGTTGAAGCGGGCAAAGGCAAATTCCGGAGCCAGTTCTATCACTTTTTTGTAATCCTTCGCAACGGTTTCAAAGTCATGTTTATAGAGTTTTTCATCTTTAAACTCTGACTTGGCATCTTTGTTTTCGGGATTGTTTAGCTTAAAGTCTAATAATTTGTACAATATGTTGGCACGACAGAAATAGGCCATTGTAAAGTCAGGACGTAACTCAATGACCCTGGAGAAATCCTGCACTGCATTCGTGTAATCCTTGACCAGGGCATAGTTTATACCACGAACAAAATAAGCGTCAGCATTTGGTTTTCTATTGATTTCGGCAGTCAGGTTGTCAATTGCCTGAAAATGCATTTGAATCATCTCCTGAGTGAGCGAAATTTCGTCATTCGTGATTTTCAACTTGGCATTCACCTTGTGCTGCTTGTTGTAATCATCTATAACAGAGAAATAATACCCCAGACGTTTCAGTTCGTTTTCTTTGCTGTAATAGCTTAAAACAAAGTTGGGTTCGTTCGAAATTTCTATGTTTACGTTCTGAATTGCACCCCTTAAGCCACCTTTTTTAGGAGCTTCGTCCGAAGGATTTCCTCCCCGTGCAAGTACATCGTTGAAGATGGAAGCCTTTGTTTCATTGCTCTTGGTGCTTTTTGCCATCTGAGCCTGAGTATTAGGTTCTTCTTCTTTTTTAACCTGATTTCTGGGCTTTTTCTTCTCAATTTCCTGTGCCGTCATTTGATCCAGATAAGCACCTTTTGCATCATGCTGGAGTTGTTTTACCTTGGCTCGTCCCCAAAAGGCGGGAGAAAATCCCGGATAGCGGGCAATGATTTTGTTGAAATCCTGTGTTGCCTGACGATAATCTCCAATTTCGGTATTCAGAAGAGCGCGTTGGTAAAGCGCTTCGTAATTTTCAGGTTCAGCCGCAATTACCTTGTTAAAGTCCGAAACGGCGTTGTTCAGGTCACCAACTTCCGAACGCAACATCCCCCGGTTGAGATGGGCAATAATGCTTTTGTCATCGAGTTCGATAGCTTTATCATAGTCGGCAAATGCCCCGCGATAATTTTTGTTCCAGTAGTTCAGCAATCCTCGGTTGATATAGTCTCCTGCATATTTCGATTTCAGGGCGATGGCTTTATCAAAATCATGCAAGGCTCCGGCATTGTCGTGTTGCATCATCTTCAAAGTAGCCAAAGCACTCCATCCGTTACATTTGGTACTGTCGGCTTTGATTGCATCTGTGAAGTACGTCATTGCTCCGATGGTGTCGTTTTTCTCCATCAGAATCTGGCCTTTGTCCATTAGTAGGTCGCTGTCTTTATTCTTTTTCATCAGTTGGTCTATGTCCTTGAGCGCAAGATCATATTTCTTTTGCAAATCGTAGACCCAAATACGCAATCGCAACAAATCGTCGTTCACCGGATTATAATCCAAGTACTTGTTGAGGTCCGATTCTGCGCCTTCGAGTTCTTTTAGCTTAATGCGCGAAAATCCTCTGGCATAATATGCTCCCGGAATAAAAGGGTTCAGAGCCAGTGCCGAAGAGCAGTCGGCTTCAGCTCCCGCAAAATCTCCTAATTGAATCTTGGCAATACCTCTGTACAAATACGGATCCGGCAAATAAGGTTTTACGCTGATGATTTGGTTGAAATATTGGATGGCTAACACATAGTCTTCAAAGTAGAGGGCATTTTGAGCGATAGCCATGACCCTGTCAGTATTGAGTTGAGACCAGGAGGTTCCTACTGAAAACAGGATAAAGAGGAGTGAAACAATCTTTTTTTTCATACAGGTTTTCTAAATGTTCTTTAATTCTCCAAGGTGTGGTTTTGGAATTGACTTTATACCTATAAAAAGAGTGCAATCACGCCAAAGTGAGAATTCTCACTTCAGCATGATTGACTTATATCTGCTGTGCATTTTCTGCTAGAATTGTTCCACAGCTGTAGAAGAAGGTTCTTCAGGAGGTGCTTGTCCTCCGCATCCTTCATCCGGATTATATGTTGGTGGAACTTTGAAGGTTTCCGTTTCTGAATATCCCAGCGTCGGGTCTCCATAAACTTTCCGCATAAATATTGCCCAAATCGGTAATGCCATGCTGGCACCCTGTCCGTCGCTTGTATAATCGAAGTGGACGGCCCGGTCTTCTCCACCTACCCAGGCACCGGCTACAAGGCTGGGCGAGAATCCTATAAACCAACCATCCGAGTTGTTTTGGGTTGTCCCGGTTTTACCTCCCAGCTGTCCGCTGAAACGATAATTGTATCTTAATCGTCCCGCAGTTCCATTATCAACAACACCACGAAGCAATGTCAACATTTTATATGAGGTTTGCTCGCTCAGGATTTCATTCATTCTTGGTTCAAAAGAAGCAACAACAGCCCCGTTGTTGTCTTCTATGCGGGTCACATACATCGGGTCAACGCGAACTCCTTTGTTAGGGAATGCCGTGTAAGCATCCACCATTTCCTGTAAAGAAACTTCAGCAGGACCGACGCAGAGCGACCATACCGGCGGAATATATCCCCGTATACCAAACGAGCGCATCATTTTTACCATTGCCATTGGTGTGAAATTGCTCATCAGACGGGCAGTGATGTAGTTGTTAGACTGTGAAAGTCCCCATTTCAAGGAAACCATTTCGCCAACTCGGCTCTGGCTGCCGTTTCTTGGCGTCCAGCTTTCGCCGTTGCCCAGATTTAAGGTGATCGGAGCACACAGTATTTGGCTGCACGGCCAGAAACCTTCTTCCATAGCTAACGAATAGAGGAATGGTTTGATGGTAGAACCTACCTGACGGCGTCCCATGGTGGCCATATCATACTGGAACATGTTGAAATCAGGACCTCCTACATATGCTTTTACGTGGCCATTGTTCGGATCCATACACATAAAACCACATCGCAAGAAATATTTCAGATAACGGATAGAGTCCATTGGAGACATTACCGTGTCTATCTGACCTCTGTACGAGAATACCTGCATAGAAACTTTCGTATTGAAAGCTTTTTTGATATCGGCCGGGCTTGCACCTGCACGCTTCATATTGCGATACCGGTCGGATAATTTCATTGACCGGTTCATTATATCGTCAATATCCTGTTCGCGTAAAGTGCGGGAGAATGGAGCGTAACTTCTGCCTTTCTTTTCTTTGAAGAATTTGTCCTGAAGTGATGTTATTTGTTCATGTACAGCTTCTTCAGCATATTTTTGCATCCTTGAATCTATGGTCGTGTAAATCTTCAGCCCGTCAGTATAAAGATTGTATGGAGAACCATCCGACTTGTGATTTTTATTGCAGAATCCGTATAGAGGATTGGTAGCCCAGGCAATAGAGTCATCCACATATTGCTGTTTCTGCCATGATGCGTAATCTGCTTTTTCGGGTTTGTCGGCAGTCAGAATTCTTCTCAGGTATTCGCGGAAATAGGGGGCAGCACCAATCTTATGGTCCACGCGCTGGTATTTAAGTGTAAGCGGTAATTTGCTTAACGAATCTACCTGAGCGTGAGACAGCATGTTGGCTTTTTCCATTTGTTGGAATACAGTGTTGCGTCGTCCGCGCGTTCTTTCATTGAAACGTAGAGGATTATAATAAGCCGGGTTTTTACACATTCCAATAAGAGTTGCAGCCTGTTCAATAGTCAGTTTATCCGGTGTCGTGCTAAAGTAAACCTGAGCTGCAGTACGTATTCCAACGGCATTGTTGAGGAAGTCGAACTGGTTCAGGTACATGTTGATGATCTCCTCTTTTGTGTACAGTCGCTCCAGCTTGACAGCAATCACCCATTCGTTGGGCTTTTGCAATAAACGGGTTATGAAATTGGGTGCATGAGGAGAATACAGCTGTTTGGCTAATTGTTGTGTCAGTGTACTGGCACCACCGGCACTCTTGATTTGAAAAATACCGCGAAGAACCAGAGACCGAGCCAAAGCCCAACCGTCGATGCCGGAGTGATCGTAAAACCTTGAATCTTCGGTAGCTACCAATGCATTAATCAGGTTTGGCGAAAGATTCTGGTAGATTTCGCTCATTCTGTTGCCCGAGCTCAAGGAGAAACTTCCCAACAGCTTCATGTCGGACGAATAAATCTCAGAAGCGTAACGGTTGCGGGGGTTTTGCAATTCGCTGATTGGAGGCAAATAGCCAATCCATCCGAAAGATATGGCAATAAACAGCAGTACAACAGCCAATAAAAAACCTGTAAAACTTAGCCAAAACCATTTCAGCATTTTTCGGGCTTGTGGCGTTATTTCTTTCTTGGTCATATTATCTATTATTTTTCAAGTTCAAAGCTTTCGGTTTAATAACCTTTCAACCTTCAAATTCTATCTATTTTTAATCCAGTTTGAGCACCGCTAAGAATGCTTTCTGTGGTACTTCTACCGAACCGATTTGTTTCATCTTTTTCTTCCCCTTCTTCTGCTTTTCGAGCAATTTACGCTTACGGGAAATATCACCACCATAACACTTGGCCGTTACATCCTTACGAACGGCTTTAATGGTTTCGCGGGCAATGATTTTAGCTCCGATGGCAGCCTGAATGGCAATGTCAAATTGCTGACGCGGGATAAGCTCTTTCAGTTTTTCGCACATCCGGCGCCCCAAGGTATACGCATTATCAACATGCGTAAGAGAAGATAAGGCATCCACAGGCTCTCCATTCAGCAATATATCCAGTTTCGCCAGTTTTGACTCGCGAAAATCGTGCATATGGTAGTCGAATGATGCATAACCTTTAGAGATACTTTTCAGTTTGTCGTAAAAGTCAAACACAATTTCTCCCAGTGGAATATCGTAAATCAGTTCTACTCTGTTGGATGAAATGTAATCCTGTTTGATCAGAATTCCCCGTTTGCCAAGGCAAAGGGTCATGATTGCACCAAGAAAATTGGTCTGAGTAATAACAGAAGCTCTGATATAAGGTTCTTCGATATGATCGATAAGAGTAATGTCGGGTAACCCGGAAGGATTGTGTACCTCAATCATATCGCCTTTCTTGGTGAACACGCGGTAACTTACGTTCGGAACCGTCGTAATAACGTTCATATCGAACTCGCGGTCAAGTCGTTCCTGTATAATCTCCATGTGGAGCAGTCCCAGGAAGCCGCAGCGAAATCCGAATCCGAGCGCGATGGAAGATTCCGGTTCGAAGGTTAGCGAAGCGTCGTTAAGCTGAAGTTTTTCAATGGACGAACGAAGATCTTCAAAATCTTCGGTTTCAATCGGATAAACTCCGGCAAATACCATTGGTTTTACTTCTTCAAAACCGGCAATGGCTTTTTCGCAGGGACGTTTCACATGGGTAATAGTATCACCTACTTTTACTTCTTTAGAGGTCTTGATGCCCGAAATGATATATCCAACATCACCGGCACTCAATGAAGTGCGTGGCGACATGTCCAGTTTGAGTACGCCAATTTCATCCGCTTCGTATTCTTTCTGGGTAGCAACAAATTTAACGAGATCGCCTTTGTTTATAGTTCCGTTGATGATTTTATAGTAAGCAATAATTCCGCGGAACGAATTGAAAACCGAGTCAAAAATAAGGCATTGAAGAGGAGCTTCAGGATCTCCGACCGGCGGTTTTATCCTTGTAATGATGGCTTCCAGAATTTCATCAACACCAAGTCCTGTTTTGCCGCTAGCGCGAATAACTTCTTCCCGTTTGCATCCCAGCAATTCAACAATCTGGTCTTCCACTTCTTCGGGCATGGCGCTGTCCATATCCATTTTGTTCATCACCGGAATAATTTCCAGGTCATGTTCAATAGCCATGTAAAGGTTAGAAATGGTTTGTGCCTGAATGCCCTGTGTGGCATCTACAATCAACAGAGCGCCTTCGCAGGCAGCTATGGAACGGGAAACTTCGTAAGAGAAGTCTACGTGACCCGGAGTGTCAATCAGATTGAGAATATAGTTTTCGCCATTATGCAGATATTCCATCTGAATGGCATGGCTTTTAATGGTTATACCTCGTTCACGCTCCAGGTCCATGTTGTCGAGCACCTGAGCCTGCAAATCTTTTTGAGAAATGGTATTGGTAACTTCCAGCAGACGATCAGCCAGAGTACTTTTGCCATGATCGATGTGGGCAATAATGCAAAAATTTCGTATATGCTTCATTCAAAAGGGTTTGTCTTTCTTCGAGTGTGAAGTGGATTTAGAAGCAAAAGTAAAAATAATATCTGTCGTGAGCAATAGCTGGTTTGGCAATTTTAAAACAGGCATTAATCCGGCTGAAAGTAGGGTTATTCTTCATCAAATTGTAATGATTTTTTAGATTTACTGACGTACTTTTGCAGTCCGAATAAAGCTACTATATGTAAAGAATTAACATTTAGTTGTTAGCTGTTGTTGAAAACTTCTATAGAAAAATGTGTGTAAATTGAATAATTATAAATATTTTTGTAGCGTTCAATTTGTTATCTTCTTGCTAATGAACATTTTTGCATTTTCGGCAAATTGTGTTTATTACAAATCCTTTCCTTAAAAAATAATACTAGACAAAATCAGCCTTTATACTGGAAATTATTTAAACGTCCAATTTAATTTTATTTTTATGAAAAAAACAGGTAAACGATTAGTGCTAATGGCGTTGGGGTGCATCATGGCTTTATCGGCTATGGCGCAGGTTACAACAGCGAGTATTAACGGTCGTGTTGGTGATGATAAAGAGGCTATAATCGGAGCTACGGTTCAGGCTATTCACCAACCTTCTGGTACGTCGTATGGTGCAATTACAAATGAAAAAGGGAGATATTCCATTCAGGGTATGCGTGTGGGTGGTCCATACAAAATTATCATTTCTTATGTGGGATATAACAAGGTGATCTATAATGATATTTACCTTGAATTGGGAGATGCTTTTGTCGTGAACGCCCAATTAAAAGAATCTTCGCAAACTCTTAACGAGGTTGTTGTTACAGCATCAGGGGCAAATCGATTGAGAACTGGGGCTGGACAAAATTTTTCGGCAGAGAAGATCCAAAATGTTCCAACTGTAGATAGAAGTATATATGATATTGTGAAAAATATGCCGATGGTTCAAACAAATAAAATTGGCGGTATATCTTTTGCAGGAACCAATAATCGTTACAATAGTTTCCAAATTGATGGTACTGTAAGTAATGACGTATTTGGATTGTCTTCGTCAGGAACGAATGGTGGCCAAACTGGCAGCAATCCGATATCTCTTGATGCAATACAAGAAATTCAGGTTGTGGTAGCTCCATATGATGTACGTCAAAGCGGATTTACAGGCGGTGGAATCAATGCTATTACCAAACAGGGAACTAATGAATTCCATGGTTCGGCTTATAGTTACTACTTCAATCAAAATCTATACGGACGCTATAGTGCTCCCAATAATTATGCGGATCAAAAGCTTATTAAGCAACATGCTACAACATTGGGAGCATCATTGGGTGGCCCGATTATTAAAGACAAATTGTTCTTTTTTGCCAATATTGAAAATTACGATCAATCATATCCTTCTACTTATTATCCTGGTTATGCTACACCAGGTATTTCAGCCGCAACAGCGAAAACTATCTTGGATCGTTATACCTCGGTTACCGGCTTAAATGATAGCTATGGATCTCGTGATGTTGCACAGAAATCTCTGGGCCTCTTGGCGCGTATAGACTGGAACATTGATAAGAATAATAAGTTTGCTTTCCGCTATCAACACAGTAATTCGTCAAAGGACAGCTACAGCAATAGCAGTAGTTCTTACACATTTGCTAATAGTAGTTACGTAATGAAAGACAACACAAACTCATTTGTGGCAGAATTGAACTCACGTCTCAGTAATTCTCTTTCAAATGAATTCCGTGGATCATTGACTTCAGTACGTGATAAGCGGGAAGTTCCTTATCAGGGACCAACCATTTACATGGGTAGCGATGCAAGCAATGATAATGTATCTATAAATTTAGGGACTGAGTATTCATCTGGAGCAAACAGTCTGAACACAAATGTGTATACTGTTGAAGACAATCTGTCATGGTCAAAAGGAGCTCATACATTCACATTTGGTACGCATAACGAAATATTCCATTTTGAGAATTTATTTGTGCAGTACAATAATGGAGAGTGGTATTACTCGTCTATGACGAATTATTTGGCTGATCATGCTTCCACATTTTATTATAAGTACACGGATCCGTTAGGATTTGTGCCTAAGTTTAATGGTGGTCAGTTCGGATTTTATGCTCAGGATAAATGGACTGCAACGAGAAATTTGACTTTAGAATACGGACTTCGTGTTGATATTCCTAAAGTTTTTGATAATCCATCGACAAACTCAACTTTCAATGCTTTTGCTCAAGCCAACAATCTTGATGCCTCAGTAGGTACTGTTCCATCAGCTAAAGCAATGTTGTCGCCCCGTTTGGGTTTCCGTTGGTATCTTAACAATGATCATAGCACTTTATTACGCGGCGGTACTGGTCTGTTTACAGGTAGAGTGCCGTTTGTATGGCTGTCGAATGTATTTACAAATGATGGCGTTGAACAAAAAGGGACGACTATAAATTCTGTTACTAAAAATGGTGTAACAACATGGGCTCCATCATTTTCTCAATATTATAACAACCCAAGTGGAGCTGCTGCGAGCGGAGCTCAGGTATCCCCTGATATTTGCACGGTAAGCAAAAAATTCAAATTCCCGCAGGTATTCCGTACGAACCTCGCTTTAGAGCAAAAATTGCCTTATGATATCAAAATGACTTTGGAGGGTTTGTTCTCTAAAACATTAAATGATGCTTATTTCAAAAATTTGGCATTAACTCAGAATGGAAAAATTTACGCTGTTACTGGTGTTGAAGCTTCTGCAGCTCCCTATTATACTGTGAATAAAAGCTACGCATCTATTATCGATTTGGAAAACACCAATAAGGGTTATACCTATTCATTGTCGGCCATGTTGGAGAAAAAATTTGACTTTGGGTTGAATGCAATGGCTTCTTATACCTTTGGACATTCAAAATCGGTTTATGATGGAACTTCTTCTGTGGCTTTTTCAAACTGGAAATATAATTATGCTTACGATTCAAATAATCCTGCTTTGTCGTACTCATCTTTCGATATCCCGAATCGTATCGTAGCATCAGTAGGTTATACTACTCCTAAATATATCAATGGATTATTGAGTACTGATTTATCAGTGACATATACGGGATCAAATGGAATGCGCTATAGCTTGACAATGAATGAGAGTGCAGATTACAATGGCGATGGATATAAAGGGAATACATTGCTTTATATTCCAACAGTCGCAGAGGTACAACAAATGAACTTTATCGATAATGTTAATTCAAAAACAGGAGTTGTCATTATGAGTGCTGCTGATAGCCGTGCAAATTTTGAAAACTGGATTCAAGGAAATTCATATGCCAAGAATCACAGAGGACAATATGCAGAACGCAACTCTTGCCAAGCTCCATGGGAAAATCATTTTGACTTGCATTTTGCTGAAAATGTGTTCTTGTTGAAGGAAAAAGGGACAAAACTGCAATTTACATTTGATATTATCAACTTTTCTAATATGCTAAACAAGAAATGGGGTGTGAATTATTCTTCGGCATATAATGTGACTCCATTAGCAGTCAAGACCGCTGCCAGTGGAAGTGCTGCATCATTCTATTATAATACCAGCAATACCAACAATACTGTTGCTTTGAACGATATTTATTCTCGTTGGCATGCTCAGGTCGGAGTAAAATTGATCTTCTAAGAACAATTTTTCGATTAACAACAAAAAAGGCGTCCATTGGACGCCTTTTTTGTTGTTGGATAGCAGAAGAGCTTACTCGGTATAAACCAGCTTGCTTAGAAGTTCGGGAGCTAATACTTCCTGAGCTATTTGTTGTAGCTTTCCCGGAGTGACTGATTGAATCTTTTCGGCAGACTCTTCAAGGGAGTCGAACCGGTTGAAGTGAAGAATGCTGCGGCCTAAGCTTAGTGCCAGACTTTCCTTGCTTTCTGCTGCAATGGTCATTTGGCCGAGGAGCTGTTTCTTTGCTTTCTCAACGAAATTTGAAGTCAGGGGTGTTTCACGGAGCTTCGTTAGTTCTTTTTCGATAAGACGGGCACAGTGGTTCATATTCTTCGGATCTGAGCCGAAATAGATGGTCAGGGCTCCTGTATCGGTATAGGGCGTGTAGTTGGATTCTACGTTATAAACCAGCCCGCTTCTTTCGCGCAATGAAAGATTCAACATGCTGTTCATGCCGGGACCTCCCAGAATATTATTTAAAAGATACAAGGCTATTCTGTCGGGGTGATGAAGCGTATATGCCCGGTTGCCGAGTATGTAATGAACCTGGTGGGTGTCACGGTTTGCTTTATTTGATTGAGGCTTGTAAAGCTCCGGTAATTGACGAACGAGTGGCGTTGTTCCGGCAGGAATTCCACTGAGGTGCTTTTCTGCTAAGCGAACGATCTTCTTGAAATCGGTATTGCCCAACGAAAAGAAAACCATTCTGTCGGCGGTGTAGTTGCGACGGTGGAATTCTACAATGTCTTTGTGGGTGAAATTCTTCAGAGAATCGACACTACCTAATATGTTTCGTCCGATGGCATAATCAGCGAAGAGTATTTCTTCTATTTCGTCGAATATCAGATCAGATGGAGAGTCATTGTATGATTCTATCTCATCTAAAACAATATCCGTTTCTTTAATTGTTTCTTTTTCCGGGAAAATGGAATTGGCAGCCATGTCGGAAACCAGTCCGATTGCTTTTTCAAAGTGACGTTCCAGAAATACGGAGTAGAGAAATGTTTCTTCCTTGGTAGTGTACGCATTCAGTTCACCGCCAACTTCTTCCATCGAGGTGATGATATGCCATGATTTGCGGTGTGCAGTGCCTTTGAAAATGAGATGTTCTACAAAGTGTGCCATCCCATGTTCATGCGGGAGTTCGTCGCGGGTGCCGACATTGATGGCCAGTCCGCAGTAAGATACAGGTGAAGGGTCGGGCTTGTGAACTATTCTGAGTCCGTTAGGAAGTGTATGTGTCAGATATTGCATGCGAATGTACGTTTTGAAAATATGCCAACCGAAGATTCTTCCAGGTAGAGTGGGGAAGATGTGTATTTGTGTGTTGGTATTCAAAAATAAAAGCCGCCCGTATAGGCGGCTTTTCCCAATTATATAAGTTCTTAATTAAGCGTTTTTAGCTTTGGTAACGATAGCTTTGAAAGCTTCCGGGTGGTTCATAGCTAAATCAGCTAATACTTTACGGTTCATTTCGATGCCGGCTTTGTGGAGAGCTCCCATCAACTTAGAATAAGAAAGTCCTTCGATGCGGGCAGCTGCGTTGATACGCTGAATCCATAATGCGCGGAAGTTGCGTTTTTTGTTTTTACGGTCACGGTAAGCATACTGTAACCCTTTTTCCCATGTATTTTTTGCTACGGTCCAAACGTTGCGGCGAGCACCGAAGTAACCACGGGTAAGTTTCAATACTTTTTTACGTCTTGCCCTTGAGGCGACATGATTTACTGATCTTGGCATAATAAAATGTTTTGTGAATGGTAGCGCCGCTTTCATGAAGCGAACTTGAGGCTAAACATTCGGTTACTAAAATGGAATTAAAGAGAGTGTGCTTATTTAAGACACAACATGAATTTAACGTTATTCAAGTCTGTTGAATCAACCAAACCTGCATGGGTAAGGTTACGTTTTTGTTTGTTGGTCTTTTTAGTCAGAATGTGACTTTTGTAAGCATGTTTTCTCTTGATTTTTCCTGTTCCGGTAAGGGTAAACCTTTTTTTAGCACCGGAATTAGTTTTCATTTTTGGCATGTTCTGTTTTATTTTAATTGAATAATTGGGACGTTTTTAGAGGTGCTCGAAGATATTTGTCTTTATTTCGCAGTCTTTTTCGGCGAAAACATAATAATCATTCGTTTGCCCTCAAGTGTAGGTAGTGAATCTACTTTTGCCAACTCTTCGAGGTCGTTGGCGAAACGAAGCAGAAGCACTTCTCCTTGCTCTTTGAAGAGGATGGAACGACCTTTGAAGAATACGTAAGCTTTAACTTTGCATCCTTCTTTCAGAAATTCCTGAGCGTGTTTTAGTTTGAAATTGTAATCGTGATCGTCTGTTTGCGGTCCGAAACGAATTTCCTTCAAAACCACTTTCGAGGCTTTCAGTTTCATCTCTTTTTCGCGTTTCTTTTGCTGATAAAGAAACTTTTGATAATCTGTAATCCTGCATACAGGAGGAACTGCATTCGGGGATATTTCGACCAAATCTAACCCCAAATCATCGGCTTTACGTAAAGCTACTTCAATAGAATAAACACCCTGTTCGACATTTTCGCCTACTAACCGAACTTCTCTTTCACGGATGCGTTCGTTAATCCGGTGCAGTTCTTTCTTTTCGACTCTTGTTATCCTTGGCGCTGCTATGGTTTGGGTCCTCCTTTAGTTTTAATAGTGAATTGATTATCTTTTTTTGAGCGTGCAAATATAGTGGTTTTTTCGTTTCAAAACAAGTTATAATATTCTATTTGAAAGAAATATCTTGTTTTGAGAACAAACTTATGATTGAGCATTGGAGTTTTTGGTAGTGTTTGTTTGTTCGTCTGACTCATTTCTGGCTATTTCTCTTTTGTGAGAAACCATTTGACGTACTCTGGCGTTTGCCAGACTTTTCTTTATTTGCCAGTGATATGCCCAAACACACAACAGAAGATAGATTAATGCTTGTAACCAAAGTGTGTGATATTCTTTTGAAATGGTTTGTATGTCAGCTCCCAGTGTGTTTATTTTTATATAACCCTGAATGCCGTGAGTGCTTGGGAATATCCATCCGAAAGCTTTCCAGAAACCATTCATGTTATAGTACGGCCACGAAACTCCACCCAAAAACAGCAGAATAAGCGAAAATATTCCGAAGACCAGCATTCCTGTTTCCCGGTTGGGTAGGAATACGGAGATGGTCATGGCAAAGAATATTGAGGCAAGTAAAAAAGGAACTACCAATCCGATTATATCTATAGAATCGCCGAGATGCGGCAGGGAGAAAAGTTGAGGGATCACTTTTAGTACGTAAATGCTCCAGGCAAGATAGATGATAAAATACGCTGCACTTTTGCCCAGAACTACCCTGAGCGTTTTCCCTTTGTGAACTGAGGAGCTTACGAGGGCGTGAAACCGGTTTTCTTCGCGGGCAGTACCGGCCAAAATGGTGATGCCGAAGAAAAGTGTCTGGTACAGAATTAGTATGAGTACAGCAGGGACTAAAAAGCTTGCATATCCGGCTGTTTCATTGTACAATACAACATCATTGTAGGGCACCGGTTCTGTAATGATTTTAGCCGATTCTCCGGTGATGCCTTGTTCTCCCAGACGTTTTACCTGAATGTCTTTTCCCATATCAAGAACGACATGGTTAGTGGCTTGCAATACAGTCCGGTAGTAGAGAAAGCTGCTCATATCACAATACACGGAAATGTTGGCTTTTTGTCCCGTGTTAATGTTCTTGCCGAAATCTTCGGGAATGTAGATAACTCCGTTTACAAGTCGTTGGTTAAATGCTTTCTGGGCGTCGTAAAGAGAAGAATATGTGCTGAATACATCTACTTCGGGAGTGGCATTAAGGTGTCTTATTAATTCGGTTGATTCATGGCTGCGGGAATTATCGACAACAGCCACGGGAAGATTTGCCAGAGTCTCGTTCTTGTAGACAAGAGAATAAAGCAGGGGATATGCTAATACGGCCAGAATGAAAATGACCACAACACCTCTGTCGTGCGAAATCATTTTCATCTCATTGACGAAAATGTCGAACGTGTCTTTGATGTTGGATTTTAATCGTTTGATTCTGGGAAATCGAGTTATCTTCATTTGATTGAGTCCTTTTATTTGATAGGGTAATTCTGATAAATGGCAGCCTTCTTCAGTCGGAAGAAAATGATTGCCGGTAACAGTATAAATGCAAGTAAAATAACATACGATCCGAACGAATACCTAATATCTACTCCATGCAAAGCCTGATTGACGTAAATGTTGAAATAGTGCCTGATCGGGTAGATATAGCTAAAAATGCGTACAGGATATGCCATTTGCTCAATGGGGAATGTGAATCCCGTGAATGTAAAACCAAACATACCGTAAATCATAACGATTGATACGGAATCCCGTAGTACAGGGAGAGTTCCGATGATTAACAGACCAACTGCCTGGCACGCGATTACATAAAATACTGTTGCCAGCAGCATCCAAAACAGGCTGGAGTTGAGCGGAAAATGCAAGTATCCGAACAGGATAATGTTGGACAGAAATCCCAGACAGATGAAAATGGCCGTGTAGGGCAGCAGTTTCCCGATCAGTGCTCTCGAAAAAGAGTTGTTGGCTGTTCGTAGCCAGTTGCGTGAAGTACGCTCTTTGAATTCGATGCCTATTACGAATACCGTTGTCATTAGGATTACAAACTCCAGTACTCCCGGAAAGAAAACGTTCAGGAAATAATCGCTGTAGTTCGACCATGGATTACCAATCATATGCGAATCGATGGAGATTGGCTGAACGATGCCGGGAATAAGACTTTCGTCCACACCTTTGGCTCTTAGTACTTTCTGCTGAACTCCGCCGGATGTCAGGAGGCTCATCGCCGAAATATCTTTCAATAATAAAGATCCGGCAGTGAGAAAAGCATCGTTGATGTAAAATGTGATGGGAGGTCTTTTGTTTGACTGCAATTTTTCGGAGAATCCCTTTTCAATCTCCACGAAAGCGTAGATATTCCCTTTTTGCATTTCGACCCGAGCATCCTTAAAGTTGCTTAGTTTCATTACAATTCTGGCTTGCTGTGTTGCATCAAGATTACGGCAGAACTGTCGTGAAATTTTTGAATTATCGTGATCGATGATGCCAACAGGCATTTTCATTAATTGTCCTTCACTGAAGAAGGAAATGAAAAAGATATAGCAAAAACTCATGATCCCAAGCGTGAGGATAAAGTACATGGGACGGCTTTTCATTCTTGCCAACTCTCGTCTAAGTGTGGCGCCGATGATTGATGCTTTTTTATCGGGCATGTAAGTTCTAAATTTAGTGTTGAGAAAATCGGATAAAGATAATGGAGGTGTTTGAACCTGAAACGGATGTTATTTCAGAGTTTCTTCCAAAAGGGCACTCATTCCCGGACGAAGTCCTTCCACTTTGCTGGTCGGCCGGGCACGCACTTCGAATGTCTTTATGTCAAATTGTCCCGTTGTTTTGGTTGCTTTCCAGGTGGCGTAAGAAGCCAGCGCCTTGATGTATGTCACTTTCACCTGAACGGTTTTATCTCCCAATGCGGGAACTTTTACGTTGAATGTTGACCCCATTTTTATAGTGGAAAGCAAATCTTCACGAATGTTGAATGTGAACCAGATGTCGTTCAGGTCAACAATGCTCATGATAGGAGCTCCGGTACCTACCAGCTCTCCGCGTTTGGGATATATTTCGGTAATTTCACCGTCAATCGGAGATACAAGGCAGGTTTCGTGAAGATATGCCCTTACTTCCTGTACTGCACCTTTAGCTCTGTTGACCATTGCAAGCGCAGCGGCTTTGTCTTCGCTTTCGGTTCCGTTTATAGCCATGTCGTACTGTGTTTTTGCAGCATTCGACTGAGCAACTGCGGCTTTGTACTGTGCTTCTGCTTCATCGTGTTTTTGAGCTGTTACCACACCTTTGTCGAACAGGCGCTGAACACGGTCGTAGGACTTTTTTGCAATATCAACACCCACGATTGCTTTTTGCCACATTTCATACGCACCGGCTATTTGTTCTTTACGGGCGCCTTTTTTGGCTTTTCTGTCCTGCGCCAGAGCTGCATCTTCGGCTGCTGTGGCTTGTTCCAGTTTTGCATTTAGTTCCGGACTGTCAATGACAACAACTGTGTCGCCAGCCTTAATTTTTGCTCCTTCTTCGGTCAGGAATAGTTTGATTCTTCCCGGAACTTTTCCTGAAACTCTAACTTCGGTAGCATCGGCTTCTCCCTGAATAGTAATAGGTTCTGGCCTGAAAACGAATAATCCGATTATGAACAGAATAACAAGAGCCCCCAAAAGGCTGATAAGTCCTATTCTCAAATCTTTATTGTTGATGTTTTCTTTTTTCATGTCAGTGCAAATTTAGATATTTATGAGTTTGGTTATTTTTTTATTGTATTGTTTGCTGCGGGAGCTTTAAGTGTTCCTAATGACTTTTCGAGGTATAAGTTGCAAAGTTTTACGTCAATGATGGCGTCGATGTTTTCCGATTTTGCAGATAACCATGCTGTTTGAGCGGCTAACAAATCGGTCGAAGTGATCACTCCGGCCTCAAATCCTTCGGTCGCATAACGCAGGTTTTCTTCTGCCTGATCAATGTTGTGTTGAGTGGTGGTTTGCTTTTTGAGGCTTTCAGCTGTTTTGTACGAGCTTTGTTTGATTTGAAGCTCCATCTTTTCTTTTGCTTCCTCCAATTCCAGTGTGGCAATTCGGTATTGCGATTTTGCAGCGTTTAGCGTGTGCAGTTTGTCTCCGAAATGAAACAATGGAATATTGGCAACCACTCCGACGGTGAACATTCCTCCGAATTTGGTCTCAAAACCATTGAATGAGTTGGGGTTGGAAACAAGATAATTTCCAGTTAATGCAATGTTGGGCAGAAACCTTGAGAACATCGCTTTTTGATTGGCTTTGGCAATGCTTTGCATCTGTGTAAGGGCTTTTATTTCAGGGCGGTTTGCCAATGCCTGATCTATAGGAATCAGTTGAGGTTCCACGGTTTTTGTGTCAAGGCTCTGGTCTGCCAGCCGGTATTTTTCATCCAAAGGCATTCCACATACCTGATTAAGCGCCATGCGTGACAGGTTTAGACCATCTTCTGCCTTGGTAAGAGAAACGTCGGCTTCGTTGAGCTTAACTCTCACTTTGAGAGCATCTGCTTTTGTGGCAACACCTTCGTCTACCATTGTTCGGATGTCGGAGTCCATTTTGGCGATCAATCCCTTGTATTCTTTGGCTAAAGCAACTTTGCTTTCAAGCGATACTACGCGCCAGTAGTCTTCGTCTACTTCCAGTAAGAGTTCGGTCATTTTGTTTTCCTGTTGCGCACTCGCAAGGTGTTCTCCGTATTTCGCAATGTCGTATAAAGCTTTGATTTTTCCTCCCATAAATATAGGTTGCGTGAAACCGATGGTTCCGACAAATACGTTTTTCATATCGAATTCCATGGCTTCTTTGGGAAGTAATGCTTTGTTTTTCCATTCAATTTTATCCGGACTGGTAGAAGGATTGAATGGTTTTCCGTTGGCATCCAAAGGAACAGGAGTGCCGTTGACGACTGTCCATGAATTATTCCATGATGCTCCATAATTGGGCGTACCGTTGGCATTGAGTGAGTAAACAGGCAGGTATGCATCTTCTGCCAGAAGCGACAAACTTTTCTGGTTCCATGTGTATGCTGCGTTTGCCGAGAAATTTGGGAAGAATTGCGTAAAGGCCGCTTGTTTATATTGTTGGGCGACTTTTACATTTTCTTGTGCTATCTGGATGCTTTTATTATGTGCGATTGCCATTTGTCTGCACTCTTCAAGTTGCAGTGTCTTTTGGCTGTACAGCGATGTTGCGAATAAGGTCGATATAACTAAAACACAGATTTTTCTTGCCATAATCGTAAGTTGAAATTTAATAGAAGTTGTTTGTGCAACTATTAGTATAAAAAAATTATTGGAGGTTGGTCATTATTTTTTTGAGAACAACACGGCAGACATTCAGTTCGTCTTCAGTAATATTATTCAGCGTTTTTGTTGCAATGCTCTGGACTATTTCCGTTGCCTTTTGCTGGAGTTTGAAGCCGTCATCCGTAAGGTGGATGAGATTGTTACGCCGGTCATTCTTGTCGGCCATCCGCATTACCAGACTTCGTTTCTCCAAATTGTCAATTAGCCGGGTCATACTTGGCTTGTCTTTAGACGTGAGACTGCATAAGGTTTGCTGACTTACTTTGTCTTTTTTCCATAAGCAGGCCATTACAGACCATTGTTCTGTTGTGATGTCGATGCCTTGTTGGGAAAATGAACGTAGAAATGTTCGGTTAATAGCATTGGATACTTTTCCGGTTAGTATGCTAAAAACCTCGTCTTCATGTACTTGTACCATATAGTTAGTTCTTTTATAGTTGCATAAACAACTGTGCAAATATACAACGAAACTTCCGGGTGATATTTTGTTTGTGAATAAAATATAGTTAAAAAACATGAATTTAATAATTTATACTGATAGGTATTTGATAATTAAATAGATGAATGATTTTATTTGTGTTTTGATCAATGCTTTGGCCTTGGAAGATTAATGGCCAATTTAGGAGCAAAAAGGTTATCTTTGCAGCCTTGATTTACAAACTTTCATTATGTTTTTATTGTATAATTCGGGCATTGCCCTGTATCAGGCTGGTATTAAATTAGCAGCAAAATGGAATGAAAAAGCCGGGTTACTGGCAAAGGGGCAAAACGGTAGTTTTTCAATACTCCGGGAAAAGATAATTCCCGGGCAGAAATATGTGTGGTTTCACGCGTCGTCGTTGGGCGAATTTGAGCAGGGACGTCCTCTGATTGAAGAACTCAAACGCCGTTTTCCCGAACAAAAAGTGATTCTGACATTTTTCTCGCCATCGGGTTATGAGGTGCGGAAAAACTATACGGGAGCCGATGTTGTTCTCTATCTTCCAATGGATACTCCGCGGAATGTGTGTCGTTTTCTGGATATTGTAAAGCCCGAAAAAGCAGTTTTCATTAAATACGAATTTTGGGCAAATTATCTGACCGAATTGAAAAGGAGAGGAATCCCCACATATCTTGTTTCAGCCATTTTTCGGCCTCAGCAGGCATTCTTTAAATGGTATGGAGGTTGGTATCGTGGCCTTTTATCGGCATTTACCCATCTTTATGTTCAGGATAAGCCGTCGGAAGAGTTGCTGAAGTCTATTGGGGTAACAAATGTAACTGTTGCGGGAGATACCCGTTTCGACCGCGTTGCCGAAATAGCAGCACAGGCAAAAGAATTACCTTTGGTTGAAGCGTTCGCTAAAGGAAGGCGGGTTTTAGTGGCCGGTAGTTCATGGCCTCTGGACGAAGATATTTTGTTCGATTACTTTAATTCGCATGAAGATTTATTCTTGATTGTAGCTCCACATGTTACAAGCGAATCTCATATTGAGGATATATGTCGCAAGCTGAAACGTCCTTTTGCCCGTTATACCAAAACAGACGAACAGCATGCTGCTCAGGCCGATTGCCTTATCATCGACTGCATAGGATTGCTTTCGTCCATTTACCGTTATGGACAGATCGCCTATATTGGCGGTGGTTTTGGCGTGGGAATTCACAATGTACTCGAAGCTGCCGTGTATGGTGTGCCTGTTGTTTTTGGTCCAAATTATCATAAATTCAGAGAGGCTTGCGGACTGATTGACGCCGGAGGTGGTTTCTCTATTTCCGAATCGCAACAATATGTAAGTCTGATGGATAAATTACTGCAGAATACTGACTATTTATCTTCATGCGGTAAGAACTCGGCCACTTTTGTGGATGGAAATCTGGGAGCGACAGATTTAATAATGCATAAACTGGCATAATTATTGTAGTAAAATCGGTTTTGTTCAGTGTAACCTGACCGTTTTTTCGCTAATTTTATAGCCTGAATAGAGAATTTCTCCAACGTTTATTCTCAAGTTTTATATAAGACATTATGGATAGAATAGTTACCATCTATTGTAAAAATACTAAATCGTACCATGATTTTCAGGCAGGCAGTTCCCTCCTTGAAATTTATCGTAAGTTGCAGGTAAAACTCCCGTTTCAGGTAGTGGCGGCTTTGGTGAATAACAAAGTGGAAAGCCTGAATTTTTTGGTGTTTAAGCCAAAAGATATTTCATTTATCGATTTGAGTACCTCATCAGGCATGCGTGTATATGTACGCACATTATCCATGGTGATGGCCAAAGCCGTAAATAACCTGTATCCCAATGCGATTCTTCATATTGAACATCCGGTTTCAAAAGGATATTACGGCAATGTGACGCAGGATGGGAAAGTGGTAGCTGTAGATCTGGAGGCTATCAAAGAGAGAATGCGGGAGATTATCGAGGAGGATCTGCCCATTATGCGCGAAGAACGACAAACTCCCGAGGTGATCGAAATGTTTCGTCAGCGCGGACAGTTTGATAAAGTACGCTTGCTTGAAACTCTTGGCGTTCCTTATGCCCGTTATTTTCGTATGGGGCATTTTATTGACTATTACAGCAGCGCTCTTTTGCCTTCAACCGGACAAGTGTCAATATTCGATATAGAATCGTATCAGGATGGGTTTTTGCTTCGGGTGCCCAATCGTGACAATCCCGTAAAACTGGAAGATTTTGTGGATCAACCGGTAATGTTCAACGTTTTCAAGGAATTTATTGCATGGAATTCGTTGATGGGTATGCGTAATATCGGTGACCTCAATCATGCAGGTAAAAAAAACCTGACTTATACATTGATCAACGTGGCGGAGGCGTTGCACGAAAAGAAAGTGGCGCAAATTGCCGACATGATTGCACAACGGAAAGATACTGCCCGTTTTGTGTTTATTGCCGGACCATCGTCATCGGGGAAAACGACATTTTGTAAACGTTTGGGGGTTCAATTGGCAGTGGCAGGTATCCACCCAATCAGTATTTCGCTCGACAACTATTTTGTGAGTCGCGATCAAACGCCCAAGGACGAAAATGGCGATTATGATTACGAAGCGTTGGCTGCCCTTGATCTGGATTTGTTCAACGATCATCTTCGTCGTTTGTTGAAAGGTGAGGAGGTGGAAATTCCGACTTACAATTTTGATGATGGTAAGCGATATTATAAAGGCGATAAAATAAAACTGAAGCCGGAGAATGTGTTGTTAATGGAGGGTATTCATGCTCTGAACCCTGAACTGACAACCGCCATCCCGGATGAGAACAAATTTAAAATATACGTTTCGGCGCTGACTACCATAGCGCTCGACGATCATAACTGGATTTCGACAACTGATAACCGTTTAATTCGTAGGATTGTACGCGATTACCGGTTCCGAAATTACAGTGCCCGTGAAACGATTTCGCGTTGGCCAAGTGTGCGAAAGGGAGAAGATAAATGGATTTTTCCGTATCAGGAAAATGCTGATGTGATGTTTAATTCTGCTCTTATATTCGAGCTTGCAGTATTGAAGAAACATGTGGAGCCTATCCTTGCCGAAGTGCCCCAAAATTGCGATGAATATACGGAAGCGCACCGCCTCATTAAATTTATGCGTTATTTTACGCCTATCCGTGACCGTGAAATTCCGCCGACATCACTTCTGCGAGAGTTTTTGGGAGGAAGTAGTTTCAGGTATTAAAAGGAAATGACAGGATTTTGAAATATGCTTAAACAACAACTGGCACAAAAACAACAACTTAAACTGTTGCCTCAACAGCTTATGCTGGTGAAGCTACTCGAAGCAACGACGGTTGAGTTGGATGAGCGTGTCATTCAGGAACTGGAAAGTAATCCGGCGCTCGAAGAATCGGCCGGAGAGGAATCAAATAACGATGCTGACAATCAGGATGATTTCGGATCGGATCAGGATAATGGCGATATGGATTTGGGAGATTATCGGAATGAAGATGATATTCCTGATTATAAGCTGATTGCCAATAATCGATCGAGGGATGAAAAAAAAGAAGATATCCCGTTTTCGGCCGATCTTACTTTTCATGAGTTTTTGCAGGATCAGGTCGGGCTTCGTTCGTTAACGGAATACGAGCGTACCTTGGTGGAATACATCATAGGAAATATCGATAATGACGGCTATTTACGCCGTTCTACCGACGACATGAGCAATGATCTGTTGTTTCAGCTCGGACAGGATATAAGCGAAAAAGATCTGAATAATGCGATTGCCTGTGTGCAGGAATTTGATCCGCCGGGAGTTTGTGCACGTTCTCTGCAGGAATGTCTGCTGCTTCAGTTGCGTAGGGAAGAATCCGAGTCTGAAGCCTGTAGATTGGCACAGGTCGTCATAGAGAAATACTTTGAAGAGTTCGCCCGCAAGAACTATCAAAAAATAATGTCGGAATTGGGGATCAAAGATGAGGCGATGAAACAGATCGTTCATGAAGTGTTACGTCTCAATCCAAAGCCCGGAAATGCGTGGAGTACCTTGCTCGAAAAAAACAAGGAGATTGTTGTTCCTGATTTTATTGTCGAAAATGATAACGGCGTTCTGATAGTTACTCTGAATGACCGGAATCAACATTCGTTGCGCGTGAATCCGGACTATCAACAGATGCAGCAGCAACTGACCTCTGATAAAACAGCGAACAGAAATATAAAAGAGGCCGTGCAATACGTGAAGCAGCAAATAGAATCGGCAGAGATTTTTATCGATACCTTAAACAGGAGAAACACAACGCTGCTCACTACCATGCGGGCTATCATAGAACTTCAGCGTCCGTTTTTCCTGGATGGAAATGAGGCCTTGCTTAAGCCCATGATCTTGAAAGATGTTGCAGAAATAACCGGCTTCGATCTTTCTACGATTTCTCGTGTGAGCAACAGTAAATATGTGCAGACGGAATTTGGAACTTTTCCGTTGAAATATTTCTTCTCTCAATTGGTGCAAACCGAATCGGGCGAAGAGTTCTCAATTCATGAAGTGAAAAATGCGCTGCAGGATATTATTGAGAACGAAGATAAAAAGCATCCTTATTCGGATGAAAAACTGGCCGAACTGCTTACCAAAGAAGGATTTGATATTGCCCGGAGAACGGTTGCCAAGTATCGCGACCAGTTGGGATTGCCTACGGCACAATTGCGGAAACAGCTTTAATACATAACCTCCGATAAAATGATTAAGAAATTAGGTGTTATAATATTGATATTGACCTCTTTTCTGAGTGTCAATGCGCAACTCAAGCGTGAGTATGTGCCAGATAGTTTATGTCAGGGTTTTCAGAAAACCACACTCGACATGGGCAATGATTACAACGGCAGGGTAGTGGCAACCCTTGTCAGAAAACTGGCTCCTGATACAACTGCCCGTAAAGCAGTGCTTTATATTCATGGCTACAACGATTATTTCTTTCAGACCGAAATGGCCGAAGAATATATTAAGCATGGGTACAATTTCTATGCTGTCGATTTGAGAAAAAACGGTCGTTCCATTTTGCCGGGTCAGGTAAGGGGCGATGTCCGAAATCTTGTTGAATATTACAATGAGATAGATGAAGCGCTGAATATCATCCATCGCGAAAAAAACTCTTTTGTAGTGCTCAACGGGCACTCTATGGGAGGGCTAATAGCCGCGCTATATGCGGAAGACCGCATTGGAAAAGAAAAATTCGATGCTGTTTTTCTGAATAGTCCGTTTTTTGCATGGAATTTGAGCCCGATCCTCAGGGCAACTATTTTACCGATTGCAGCCAGTGAAGGTGCTACCCGTCCCGAAAAAACACGTAAGGCTTCTGATGTTAGTTGGTATGGCGAAAGTCTTCATAAAAACTTTAAGGGAGAATGGGATTATAGCCTCACTTTGAAGCCGTTGATTGCCCCGGATATCACTTATGGCTGGATTCATGCCGTGAATGATGGCATCAAACGGGTACAAGCAGGATTGCACATTGCCAAACCGGTGTTGGTAATGCATTCCGATCGTTCCATCAATACTAAAAAATGGAATGATGATTTGTTTAATGCCGATGCAGTGCTTAATGTTGAAGATATTCACAAATATGCACGCAACATCTCGACCAATGTAAAAATTATCGGAATCACAGGCGGAATGCACGATTTAGTACTCTCCCGCAAACCGGTACGCGATCAGGTCTACAGTCAGTTGTTCGACTATTTGAAGCAATATGAGCCGAAAAAGTAAATAGATACTTAATTATAAGGGCAGATGAAACGCAGATTCAATCCGATTCTTTTTCTATACCAATGGCTGATATTCATCCCATTGTTTGCAGTTGCCACTGTTTTAACAGCATTGTTTACGATACTGTTTGCGGCATTGTTTCGCGATAAGGAGATAACTTATCTGCCAGCTCGTGCCTGGTCGCGTTTTGCCTGTTATGGCATGTTTATTACCGTACATGTGGAGGGTGCAGAAAATATTTCAAAAGAGGAATCGTATATCTTTGCGGCTAATCATCAGAGCGGATACGATATTTTTCTTATCTACGGATGGCTCGATTCCCGTTTCAAATGGATCATGAAAAAAGAGCTGCGCAAGATTCCGCTCGTGGGTGCAGCCTGCGAAGCCGCCGGCCACATTTTTATAGATCGTACCAGTCCGATGTCGGCCAAGAAAAGTATAGACGATGCCAGTCGCAAACTGGTGAACGGTTCGTCGGTGGTCATTTTCCCTGAAGGAACCCGTTCTAAAGACGGTAAATTGGGTAAGTTTAAGCGGGGGGCTTTCTTCCTTGCTTCCGAAATAAAACTGCCCATCGTACCTTTGACGATTAAGGGAACATTCAAGGCATTACCTATATGGAGTTATCTGATTCATCCTGCCAAACTGACTCTGGTCATTCATAAACCGATACCTTATGAGCCTGTTTTTGACCAGGATCAACAATTACTAATTGAAAGGGTCAGAACCGAAGTTGAAAAAGGTATTTAAATATCGAATTGTTTTTTGCTTGATGCTTTCTGCGGTGGCTTTGCTTTCTGTTTACGGACAGGTTCCCGCCATCACATCAAAGCCGGTAAATGTTTCATCGGTCAATTCTCCGGATGATGATTATTGGCCGGCAATTTCAGCAGATAACCATTATTTTGCAACAACGGTGAGTCATAGAGGTGAATCTGCATATCAGGCAACACAAGAGGATTTGACAATATTTGAAAAAGATTCTGTCGGAAACTGGAAAGTCGATAGTGTGTTGACCAAACCGTTGAACACACCTTATAACGAGGGATCGCCTGCATTTTCGGCTGACGGGCGTTACCTCTTTTTTGTTGCTTCCGACCGTAAAGACGGACTGGGCAGTTGTGATATTTATTATGTTATTCGGCACGGCAGTCGTTGGTCGCAACCGATTCATGCCGATGCTCCGTTGAATACCCGTTTCTGGGAAAGCAATCCCTCGCTCTCAGCCGACGGGCGAACGCTCTTTTTTGCCTCCAACCGGACGGGAGGAAAAGGGGGAATGGACATTTGGAAATGTGCGGTAGCCATGCAACCAGATGGCCTGCTCCGGTTTTTTAATGTAGAAAACCTTGGCGATAGCATCAATACGGCAAAAAATGAGATGTCGCCATTTATTCATCCGGATAACGAAACGCTTTATTTTTCATCCAACGGACACGATGGATATGGGGGCAACGATATTTTTGTTGCCCGTAAAAATAGCAATGGGCAGTGGCAACGGCCGGTTAATATGGGTAGAGAAATCAATACTTCGGGCGATGATACCGGATTTGTTGTGGAAACAGGCGGGAAGTATGGCTATTTTTCGTCCAATGGATTGGAAAAGAATGGGAATGGTCGTGAGATTTACAAGGTGGAGCTTCCGGTTGAAGTCCGTCCCCGATCTGTGATTTGCTTTGAAGGAACCACAACTGATGCGGCAACCAAAGAGCCTTTAAGAGCATTGATTGAGATAACCGATTTAAGTTCCGGACAAAAGGTGCAGACGCTTTATGCGGATGACGTTACCGGAAAGTTCTCGGTATGTTATCCGGTTGGTAAAAAATACGGACTCACGGTGTCGGCCAAACCTTATCTGTTTGAATCGTTTGAACTCGGCGACTCAGCAAAGAGTGTGAAAGTGGCGCTGCAAAAAATTGCCAAAGGCAGAAAAACGACGTTGAGAAATGTATACTTTGCCTTTAATTCCTCGCAATTGCAACCCGAATCAATGCCCGAGCTTAAACGTTTGGGGCGCTTTTTGCTCGAATATCCTTCGGTGAAAATTTTAATAGAAGGGCATACTGATAATGTTGGTGCGGAGAGTTACAACATGGATCTTTCCGAAAAAAGAGCCAAAGCGGTTGTCGATTTTTTGGTTGCGGGAGGCATAGCTGTCGATCGTGTCAATTTCAAAGGATATGGTGCGACACGTCCGCTTGCTACGAATGATACCGAGCAAGGTAGAGCATTGAACCGGAGGACGGAAATTGAGATAGAATAGTGAATTGTTGAAATATAAATAGTTGATAAATTAAAGAATAACCATGTATCGTGTATTTATTTCTTTAGCTATTGTGTTGGCATTGTGCACTGGCTGTTCAAAAAAGGATCAGGTGAAGCGGGTGCATTCCAAACATACGGTTTACGAGATGTATCTTCAACGGGGAATTGGTAGCCTGAATAACTTTAATGCCACACACGATTCTTCACAATTGATTGCTGCCGGGCATTATCTTGACAGTGCATCTCATCAGAAAAATTTGCTGAATTTTATTGTGGTTCCCAGGGTTACGGTATATCTTTTGAGGGCACAACTGGATCCGGGACGTCAATATGTGGAAAGTGTTGATGCTCGTCAATTTCCACGGCCTTATTTGAAAGAGATGTACCGGCATTTTCTTGACGCGTTGAAGTACAACAAGCAACGTGATGTCGAGAATCGGGATGCAAGCATGAAGAAAGCGGTGGAATGTGTAGAGCAATATCTCTCGTCTCATCCCAAGGATAAAGACGCGATTTCGGATATGTTTTCTTTGAAGATGTATACAGAACCTTCTGAAAAGCTATTTTCGGATATGGATGAGTATGTTAAAAAATATCCTGATAGTAAATCGGTTGTGGGAGATTTGAGGAAATCGCTGAAAGCCGTTATGAAAAAAGCAAGACAATAATAAAAACCTAATTATAATGCAGTTAAAATTAAAGAATCCGTTGGTCATTTTCGACCTTGAAACAACAGGGATGAATATAGCTTCCGATCGGATCGTTGAAATCTCGTACCTGAAAGTTTCTCCTAATGGGAAAGAAGAGTGTAAAACTTTAAGACTAAACCCAGAGATGCCAATTCCACCTCAGTCAACGGAGATTCATGGAATTTCGGATGCCGATGTAGCCGATTGTCCAACGTTTACCGAAGTAGCTAAGAATCTGGCAAAAGACATCGAAGGATGCGATTTGGCGGGTTACAACTCCAACCGATTCGATATTCCACTGTTGGCAGAAGAGTTTATCCGTGCCGATGTGGATATCGATTTGATGAAACGTAAGTTCATCGATGTGCAAACTATCTTCTACAAAAAGGAACCCCGAACACTCTCAGCCGCTTTCAAATTTTACTGTGACGGCGATTTGGAAAATGCCCACAGCGCTGAGGCCGACACACGCGCTACTTACGAAGTGCTGAAAGCCCAGCTCGATCGTTACGAAGACTTGGAAAACGATGTGAACTATCTCTCTAAATTCTCGTCGTTTAACCGTAATGCCGATTTTGCAGGGCGTATCGTACTGGACGATAATGATGAAGAAATATTTAATTTCGGGAAATACAAGGGTCAGAAGGTGGCCGATGTTTTGAAGCGCGATCCCGGATATTACGGATGGATTTTGCAGGGTGATTTTACCCTTCATACCAAAAAGGTGATTACCAATGTGAAATTGAAAAACTTCAATAATAAATAAGACGATAAAAGCTGTGGTTGCAAAATCGCAGCTTTTTTTATGGAGTAAAATGTTAGTTGATTAGTTGTTTTTATTTTGTGATGAATTTAATATAAAATAAATTACATTGTATTTGTCAAATTCAGTTAAATGTTTTATTTTTACAGATTAAATTAGAGAAATAAAAAACATTTTATGTTGAATGTTGCCGGTGGCAGAAAATGTTTTTTTATATGATTTCTGAGTTATACATGTAAAAACACCACTAATGAGAAAAATAGTACTCTTCTTTGTTTTAATTCTATGTAGCCTGCAAGCATGGGCTGCTACCACTTTTACCGTAGATGGAGTTACCTACACCATTACCGATCCAACAAACAAAAAAGTAGCGATAGGCGATGGATCAAATGCGGCTATCAGTAAATCCACATCCGGAGCATTCACGATTCCATCTTCTGTTGTCTATGGTGGAGATACGTATGAGGTGAACCGAATAAACTCTTCTGCTTTTTATGGTTGCTACGGTTTAGTCTCCATTAACATTCCTTCGTCTGTTACTTCAGTTGTGGCTAATGCTTTTTTTTCCTGCACAGCCTTAACCTCCATTTTAGTCGATAGTAATAATCCGAATTATAGTAGCAATGATGGAGTGCTGTTTAATAAAACCCAGACAATGTTGATTCAGTACCCATTATACAAGGATGGAATAGGCTATGTTATACCTTCGTCTGTTACTTCGATTGAAGATGGTGCTTTTATGTATTGTTCTAGATTAACTTCTATTAATATCCCCTCTTCTGTAACCTCAATTGGAGATGATGCTTTTGCCTTTTGTGATAAAATAACAAATATTAATATACCATCATCGGTGACGTTTATAGGTCGTCAGGCTTTTTATTATAACAAAGCTTTAGCGTCCATTTCAGTCGATAGTAATAATTTGAATTATAGTAGTAATGATGGAGTGTTGTTCAATAAAGCACAGACAATGTTGATTCAATATCCATTGAAAAAACCGGGCGTAGCCTATGATATTCCTTCATCTGTTGCTTCGATAGGGAATGATGCTTTTAGTGGCACAGCATTGACCTCCATTAGCATCCCCCGATCTGTTACTTCAATTCTGCATGGTGCCTTTGCTAATTGCAATGCTTTAAGCTCTATTACCATTCCATCTTCTGTGACCTCGATTGAAAGTAATGCTTTTTTGGGTTGTACCACCTTAAATTCTTTGTATGTAAATAATGTTTCTCCGTCTAATATTACGTTAGGTATTTGGGTATTCTCGGGAGTTTCCACTACCAGCTGCACGCTGTATGTTCCAATCGGATCGAAAGTGCTCTATGCAGCAGCCGATCAATGGAAAGATTTTGCTATTTCGCAACGGGTTGATCTGGTGGCTCTATTTGCCACGCCAAACCCATCCTCTGGAGGAGTCGTTGTGGGTGGTGATTCATATGCCTTGGGTACGCAATGCACTGTTTCCGCAACGGCTAATAAGGGATATGCTTTTATCAACTGGACAGACAAAAACGGTACAGTTTTGTCTACTGCGACAAGTTTTGTGTTTACCTTGACACGCGATACTGCCGTTATTGCGAATTTTACGCTGAAAAAATATTCCGTTACTTTAGTCGCCTCTCCATCTACTCAGGGAGCGGTAAGCGGAGCGGGTACGTTTGACTATGGATCGAGTCGGACTGTTACAGCAACTCCCAATGATGGATATGGATTTCGGGGTTGGAAAAATAACAAAGGAATGGTACTTTCTACGGATAAGAATTTTACCTTTACCCTATTTCAGGATACAATTCTGACTGCTACTTTTGCCAAAGCATCATATGATTTTTCGGATGCCAATGGATTGTATTATAAAATTACATCGGCCACGACTGCCTCTGTGACGTATTTTAATGGAAATGACTACAGTGGAGATATTGCAGTGCCGGCTACTACCAGCTATCATGGAACTACCTACAATGTAACAGCCATTGGTGACAGCGCTTTTATTAATTGTAGCGGGTTAACGTCTGTTTCTCTAACGGATTCGGTAACCTCCATTGGAAGATATGCGTTCTACAAATGTATCGGTTTATCCAGATTGACACTTCCCGATGCCATCACTACAATGGGAAGTTTCGCCCTTGCCAATTGTTCCGGTTTGACCTCGGTTACACTGCCGTCCGGTCTTAAGTCTATTTCGAATGATCTGTTTGTTAACTGTACTAAACTGACATCAATCGTTATTCCCCCATCGGTGACTTCGATTGGGAATTTTGCTTTTTATTCCTGCTACGCCTTAACCTCTATTACCATACTTTCATCTGTTACCTCAATCAAGGATTGTGCTTTTGGTTTCTGTACCGGTTTAACCTCTTTATATGTCAGCAATATTTCTCCGTCGAATATTACATTAGGTAGTTCTGTATTTTGGAGAGTTTCCACTACCAGCTGCACGCTTTACGTTCCAACCGGTTCGAAAATGCTCTATGCTGCTGCCGATCAATGGAAAGACTTTGTCAATCTTGTTGAGGGTCGGTTAACTCCGCGGATTGACATCAGTGTATCCCAATCAAATATATGTTCAGGTAGCCCAGCTACTTTTACAGCATCATCAACGGATGGAGGTGATAGCCCGGCTTATCAATGGAAATTAAATACAAAAAATATTCCGGGAGCAACAAACCGTATCTACACTACTACGACGCTAGCTAATAAAGATATTATCTCGTGCGATGTTTCTAGCACATTGTCTTTTTTAGTATCTAATTCGGCAACGAGTAATGCCATAACAATGACGGTCACTCCCAATGTTGCGCCTATGGTGAGCATTGCCTCTTCGGTATCCAAAATTTACCCCGGAGGATCAGTTACTTTTACTGCGACTCCAACAAATGGAGGTACAACACCTTCTTATCAGTGGTATCTCAATGGAGATGCTATTTCTGGAGCAACAAATAGCACCTATACAAGTACAACTATTAAGGATAATGATGAGATTTACTGTGCTTTGGCCAGCAGTTTACCATGTGCCACAATACCAACGGCAACCAGTAATACTATAACAATGGAGGTAAGCAACTTTTTCACATCCGGTGGAATTTGCTATTATGTTACATCACCTTCATATCCTTATACGGCCAAGGTAGCAAATGATGGTGAGGTTTCTTATACCGGGAATGTTGTGATACCATCTTCGGTATCTTATTGTGGTACAACATTTAGCGTTGCATCTATTGGCAATTTGGCTTTTTGTGGAAGTAACGATTTACTTTCGGTTACCATTCCATCGTCGATTACTACAATAGAAAACGGTGCTTTTATTGATACTAACGGTTTGACATCTATTGTTGTTGATGCTTCAAATCCAAATTATTATAGTAATAATGGTGTTTTGTTCAATAAGCAGGCAACAATATTAATTTCATGTCCGGAAGGTAAATCTGAAAGTTACACAATTCCTTCGGGAGTTACTATCATAGCGGATAGCGCCTTTATACAATGTGATAGATTAACATCGGTAACGTTACCTTCTTCAGTGACTACTATAGAGGATAAAGCTTTTATGGATTGTAGCAACATTACATCAATTACATTTCCTCTTTCAATAAAGAACATAAAAAATGGAGTCTTTACTAATTGTACCGGATTGAAGGATATTCATGTTAAAAATGCATTGCCTTCTGATATAGAACTAGGTGTCAGTGTTTTTTATGGAGTATCCGGTTCCGATTGTATTTTGTATGTCCCAACGGGATCTAAATCTTTTTATCTGGATGTTTATCCATGGAATAAGTTTCAAATAGTAGAAGATGCTAACTTATTTGCAGTGTATGTCGCAACAGGTAGTGCCGGTGGAGTCGCAACGGGCGGGGGAACCTATGCATTAGGCTCATTTTGTAGTCTTAAAGCTACTCCATCTGTAGGTTACGGATTTCTGGCTTGGATGGAAAATGATACGATAATATCTACAAATCCAAATTATAGTTTTACTGTAAGCGGAACGCATACTTTTGTTCCCTCCTTTGGTAAAATCTGTACCATTTCTTCATCTGTAAATCCGAGTTTCGGTGGAGTCGTAAACGGTGTAAGGTCTTATGTTGCTGGGCAATTGTGTTCACTTACCGCTACAGCAAGTTCTTCATACGTTTTTACTAACTGGACGGAGGGTGGCTCTGAGGTTTCAAAAGATGCCAATTATACATTTAAAGTAGACGGGGATAGAACCTTGGTTGCTAATTTTGTTCCTCTGAATAATACTATTTCTGCGACATCAAGTTCAACATCTAATGGAACAGTGTCAGGAGGTGCAACATATACCTACGGTTCTACCTGTGCTCTTACCGCCACCCCAAGGCAGGGGTATGTCTTTACGGGCTGGTCGGAGAGTGGGAGCGTGGTATCCACAAAGTCCAAATATACGTTTATCGTTACTTCTGCGCGTACACTGGTGGCTAATTTTGAAGCTGTTAAAGTAGTAGTAACCCAGCCTGATGGTCGTTCGGTAACCAGTTATCCCTCCTTTTTGTATGGCACAGCCACAGTAACTCCTGCTGCCGGATTTTTGTATAGTATTGATGGTAAGGGCTATCAATCAGCTAATGTGTTTAATAATTTGGCCATAGGTACTCATACTATCATGTTGAAGAGTCTTGCGGATAGCGTGGTATCGCCTCCAGTGTTTGCCTTTGTCAATGCGTCCGGGGTGGTTACGGTTCAAAATTATAAGGTACAGGCGACCAACTGTAGCTGTCGCGATACAAAAGATGGCAAAATACAGGTTACGCTGGATAAATTGTATGAATATCAGGTTCATGTTGTTGGAGCCGCTAATACATCGTATGATAAATCAATCATATTTACAGATAAAACATTTAGTTTGTCCAATCTCCCTGCGGATACTTACACCCTGACTTTCAAAATTGATTATCTGGATAATTATGAGCAAACATTCAAGGTTGTTGTCTCTCAACCCGAAGATTTGAGTGTATTGAAAGTAAGCGCAGCCCCGAATAGTGCGCAATATTCTGTAAGCGGAGGAAGTAATTATTTCGTTGTGGTAAATGATCAAACCACTGAGAATAACGATGGCAATGTAAATATCTCTTTGCAGCCGGGCGAAAACAGGATAAAAATTTATACGGATAAGTTGTGCCAGGGAGTGTATGACGAAACGATATATAATGATGTGAACGGACAGCTTTCGCTATTCCCCAATCCTACAAAGGGTAAAATTACCATAGGAATTCCGGGAGAAGATAAGAATGTGACGGTAGATTTGTTTTCGTTGAATGGACAACTATTGCGTCAATACCATTACCAGATTCCTCAAAGCAAATTGGTCGATATGGATATTTCGGACTTCGCAAATGGAACATATATCGTTAAAGTTAACGGCTCTGTTATTCACAGAAGCCTGAGGGTGGTTAAACAATAGATTCATGATGAGTACGAAATTATTAATGATAACACAAAACGCATGATACATAATATAAGAATATCCAGCATTGGCAGTTTAATACTTGGCTTTATTTTGTTGAGTTGTGGTGGAGGAAGCGATGAGCCCACTCCGGTGCCGGTGCCGGCTCCGGGTCTTACGACGCTATCTTTGCCGGCTAATAATACCGCCTGCTTACAGGGTACTTCGGCAACTACCACCACCGCTTCTGTAATTTTTTCGTGGGGAACGGCGAGTAATGCAGAGAGTTATCAATTGGTGATTAAGAATTTGAAAACGCAAATTTCGGCTGCATATACAACTACAAAAACGGGTGATACTATTAGTTTGGCGCTCAATACCCCGTATGCATGGAGTGTGTCTGCAATAAATTCAACGGGTAAAACAACCAGTGATAGTTGGAAATTTTACTTGTCGGGTGCCGCATCAAGCAGTTATGCTCCATTTGCAGCCGATCTTACATCTCCGGTATCGGGAGCCGTTATTAATTCAAACGGAGCGGCATCGGTCTCTGTCACGTTTTCGTGGACAGGTAGTGATCCTGACAATGATATTGCCGGTTATGCTCTTTATTTGGATAATACAAATGCATCAACTCAGGTAATTGCGTCTCAAACGGCAACCACAGCCACACAAACGCTGACAAGTGCGAAAACGTATTATTGGAAAGTAATCGCCACAGATAAAATGGGTAATACTTCGGTATCAGCCATTAATTCGTTCAGAATAAACTAGACAATTGTAAAAGGTGGTGTGTGATTTGATATTTTTTGTTGGTATAAAATTTCGGATTTTATTTTTTTGTGCAGAAAAAGTTACAAATCATTTGCATATTCCAAATAAAGGGCTTATCTTTGCACCCGTAAAATCAAACAAATGACAACTGTCAATTCGATACTACTAAGCCTACTACTCTTGTGCTACAAAAAGCAGAAGTGAGTCGGCATGTGATTATAAAAACATTATCTCAGAAAACGAAAAAGCCTTTCTCACTTTGGTGTGAGGAGGCTTTTTTAATAATATGACAATCAACTAACACTTCATTTTATGGACAAATTATTTATTTTTGATACAACGCTTCGCGACGGCGAACAGGTACCGGGCTGCCAGTTGAACACCGTGGAAAAGATTCAGGTGGCAAAGGCGCTTGAGGGTTTGGGAGTCGATGTGATCGAAGCCGGATTTCCCATCTCCAGTCCGGGCGATTTCAACTCCGTGGTCGAGATTTCGAAAGCTGTTACCTGGCCGACCATTTGCGCGCTGACCCGTGGCGTGGAGAAAGATATTGAAGTGGCCGCAGAGGCGTTGAAATATGCTAAAAACAAACGTATTCATACAGGTATCGGAACTTCTGATTACCATATCCGCTATAAATTCAACTCCAATCAGGAAGAGATTCTGCAACGTGCCGTAGCTGCCGTGAAATATGCAAAACGTTATGTGGAAGATGTGGAGTTTTATGCCGAAGATGCCGGTCGTACTGACAACGAATACCTGGCGCGCGTGGTGGAAGCGGTGATCAAAGCCGGTGCTACCGTGGTCAACATTCCCGATACAACAGGTTATTGCTTGCCGGTAGATTATGCGGCTAAAATCAAATATCTGTTCGAACATGTAAACGGTATTCAAAACGCGATTATATCTACTCACTGTCATAATGACCTGGGCATGGCAACGGCCAATACGTTGGCTGGTGTGATGAATGGTGCCCGTCAGGTGGAAGTTACCATCAACGGTATCGGCGAACGTGCCGGTAATACTTCGCTGGAAGAAATTGCCATGATTCTGAAGAGTCACAAAGAGTTGCTGATAGATACCAATATCAATACGCAGAAAATTACGCCGATGAGCCGCATGATCTCGAGTCTGATGAATATGCCGGTTCAGCCTAATAAAGCCATCGTGGGACGGAATGCATTTGCTCACTCGTCGGGTATTCACCAGGATGGCGTGTTGAAGAACCGCGAAAGCTACGAAATTATCGATCCGAAAGATGTTGGACTGGATGAAAATTCTATCGTATTGACAGCCAGAAGCGGACGCGCCGCATTGAAACACCGTTTGAGCGTACTGGGCGTGGATGTTAAAGATAATCAACGTCTGGATGAAATCTATCAGGAGTTTCTTAAATTAGCAGACCGTAAGAAAGATATCAACGATAATGACATTCTGATGCTTGCCGGTAAAGAGCGTTTGGAAAAACAACGTATCAAACTGGAATATTTACAGGTAACTTCGGGGGTTGGCATCCGTTCGGTGGCCAGTATCGGACTTAATATTGCCGGTGAACATTTTGAAGCGGCTGCAACGGGTAACGGACCTGTGGATGCCGGTATCAATGCGTTGAAGAAAATTATTAACCGCAAGATGACCTTGCATGATTTTCTTATTCAGGCAATAACAAAAGGGAGCGACGATGTTGGAAAAGTACACATGCAGGTTGAATATGAAGGCAATATGTACTATGGATTTTCGGGCAATACCGATATCGTTGCCGCTTCGGTTGAAGCATACATTGACGCAATCAATAAATTCATTCAATAAAACAGATAAGCCGGATGAAATACTCCGGTTTTCGGGCTCTGTTCCATTAAAACAGGTAGTATGACAACAAAGCCAAAACAAACCTTGGTGGGGCGATTCAATCAGTTTATTTTCCACGACCTCTGGCACGCGGATACAAAATTGTTGCCCAAATACAAGGCTTTTGGCTACACAGTGATGAAAATAGGGTCGGTGACCTACGACGAGTGGGTGAAGGGCCGGTTGGTGTATCGGGCTTCGGCATTGACTTATTTTACATTGCTTTCTATAGTGCCGGTTTTCGCGTTGTTGTTTGGCGTGGCTAAAGGCTTCGGAATGGATGCCCTGTTGACGCAATGGATGCAGGAGCATCTCGACTGGGCGGGCGATGCCCTTCCGACGATCCTTGATTTTACCAAATCATTGTTGTCTCACACGAAAGGCGAAGTGGTGGCAGGAGTTGGATTGTTGTTTTTGTTTTATTCTGTAATTCAAATGTTTGGATATATAGAAAAAGCATTGAACGATATCCGGCATGTGGAGAAACAGCGAACCTGGGTTCGGAAATTTACCGATTATCTGGCCATGATGATCCTGACTCCGGTATTTCTGATTGCTTCGTCGAGTGCGATGATCTATTTGTCGCATACATTGAAATCCGTGACCGATCAGGCCGAAATCAACTGGTTGTTCAAAGCGTTCTTTTCGTTTGTTCCTTACCTGATGAGCTGGTTTTTGTTTGCTTGCATGTACACCATTATGCCGAATGTCAGGGTTAAGGTAAAGCCGGTTATTATTGCCAGTATCATTGCCGGAACAGCTTTTCAACTCTGGCAGTTTGTTTACATCAACTTTCAGGTAGGTGTGGCTCGCTACAACGCTATTTACGGCAGTTTTGCTGCTTTGCCTCTGTTGTTGATTTTTCTGTATTACACCTGGAATATCTTTCTTCTGGGAGCCAATATCGCTTATACCATCGAAAATATCAAACGTATTGAAATTGAACGAAGCGTAGTTTCTTTGTCGATACGGAAACAGAAGATTGCTTATCTTTTTCTGGTTCACTATATTGTAAAATGCTTTGAACGACGGGAAGATCCTCCGGTGGTGCTGACGCTTGCAAAAGCGATTAAGTTGCCAGAGCATGTGGTGCAAACGATGTTGACGAAACTGACAGAATCAGGAATCATTCGCGAGGTGATAATACCGGATACCGATAAAACGGGCTATCAGCCGGCGTTTGCCATTCTGCAGATGACCCTCGGAATGTTGATGGAAACCATAGAGAAAAAAATAGATGAGCACGGCTCTTTACGTGACGTGGAAATAACCAATCAGCTCGAAGAGATTCTCGACGAGTACGACACCCAGTTCTCCAAGGCCAATGTGCTGATAAAAGACCTGTAAATAGTGATTAATGGCTAATGATTAGCGGTTAATGAACTATGAAAGAGGGAGTTTTAAAGCAGAAGAGTTTTGAGTTTGCGGTTCGGATTGTGAACTTGTTCAAATATCTGAATGAAGAGAAGAAGGAGTTTTTGATGAGTAAACAGCTGCTCCGTAGCGGAACATCGGTTGGGGCAATGGTACGGGAAGCCGAACATGCCGAGAGTAAAACGGATTTTGTGCATAAATTGGCGATTGCACAAAAAGAGATTAATGAAACGATTTATTGGTTGGAGCTATTAAAAGCAACGGCTTATTTGACCGAGCAACAGTTTGAAAGTATCAATAAAGACTCCATTGAGCTTATAAAACTGTTAACAAGCAGCATCAAGACAACTAAATCCAGATTAAACTAATCATTAACAATTAACAATTCATATTTAGTTTCATGTCTAAGACTTTATTTGACAAGATTTGGGACGCGCATGT
Source organism: Paludibacter sp. (assembly GCF_009712605.1). Classification (GTDB taxonomy): domain Bacteria; phylum Bacteroidota; class Bacteroidia; order Bacteroidales; family Paludibacteraceae; genus Microbacter. The sequence goes on from NZ_WASO01000002.1 coordinate 73,903, forward strand.
GGTGACGGCAGTTACCGATGGTCCTACGCAGATTTATATCGACCGGCATTTTTGCCACGAAGTAACCAGCCCTCAGGCATTCGACGGCCTTCGTAAACGCGGTCTGAAAGTATTTCGTCCGGAGAAAACAACTTTGTCTCCCGACCACAATATCCCGACGTTGAATCAGGACAAACCGATTCAGGATCCGATTTCTAAAAATCAGGTAGATACACTCTCAAAGAATGCTGCCGATTTCGGTCTTACACTCTACGGACTGGGACACGAAAAGAATGGTATTATCCACGTCATCGGACCGGAAAACGGTTTGACACAGCCGGGTATGACCATTGTTTGCGGCGATAGCCACACCTCTACTCATGGTGCTTTTGGCGCTATTGCTTTTGGTATCGGTACCAGTGAAGTGGAAATGGTGCTTGCTTCGCAATGTATTCTGCAACCGCGCCCCAAAACAATGCGGATCAACTATAACGGTAAGCTGAAACCGGGTGTGACCGCTAAAGATATTGCCCTTTATACTATCTCACAACTGACAACCGGTGGCGCAACAGGCTATTTTGTGGAATATGCCGGCGAAGCTATCCGTAACCTGTCAATGGAAGAGCGTATGACAGTTTGTAACCTGAGTATCGAAATGGGAGCCCGTGGCGGTATGATTGCCCCCGATGAAACCACTTTTGCTTACGTACAAGGTCGCGAATTTGCACCGAAAGGCGAAGCCTGGGACAAAGCGCTAGCTTACTGGAAAGCCCTGAAATCGGATGATGATGCCAAGTTCGATCGTGAAATTTCGTTCGACGCAGCATCCATCGAACCGTGGATTACTTATGGTACTAACCCTGGTATGGGTATGGCTATCGGAGGTGCAATTCCTACTATCGATCAGATTGATGAGGCCGGCCGTATTTCGTTCGAAAAATCGTTGAACTATATGGGCTTCAAGCCAGGTGAAAAACTGGAAGGCAAACAAATCGACTATGTATTCCTTGGTAGCTGTACCAATGGTCGTATCGAAGATTTTCGTGCTTTTGCCGCTTACGTAAAAGGCAAAAAGAAAGCCGACAATGTGATTGCATGGCTGGTGCCGGGTTCTTGGATGGTTGAAAAGCAGATCCGCGCCGAAGGTTTGGATAAAATCCTTACTGAAGCAGGTTTTGAACTGCGTCAACCGGGATGTTCGGCTTGCCTTGCCATGAACGAAGATAAAGTTCCTGCCGGAAAATATGCTGTATCGACCTCCAACCGTAACTTTGAAGGACGTCAGGGTCCGGGTGCACGCACTATTCTGGCCGGTCCGCTGGTAGCTGCCGCCGCCGCTGTAACCGGAAAAATTACCGATCCGAGAAATTAAATCTGTGTCATACGCGTTCTATAATTTTTTATGAGTGCAGCATTCAAATCGAAAGTGCCTATTCAGGTGCGTTTCAATGATGTGGATATCATCGGACATGTCTCCAATACCGTGTATCTTAACTACTACGATGCCGGTAAAATGGATTATTTCGATCTGGTGATACCCGAAATCGATTTTAGCGGTTTGGCTGTAGTCGGAGCATCGATAAAGATTGATTATCTGAAACCGATCTTTATGCGATATAATATCTATGTCGAAACCCGTATCTCTGTTTTAGGAAATAAGAGCTTTACAATGGAGCACTTACTGATTAATAGCGATAACGGCGATCTTCTTTCAACGTGCACTGCAGTTGTGGTCTGCTTCGACATCAAGGCACAAACCAGTTGTGTTATTCCTGACGATTGGCGCAAGCGTATCATCGAATTTGAAGGTGAGCAACTGATAATTAAGTGAGCACACAGATTACACGGATTGTATAGAATTACACAGATACCGATATGCTGCATGAATCACTGACAGAAGAAATAATATACTGGTTTTATCAAGTGCATCGTAAGCTTGGTTTTGGATTTCTGGAGAAAGTTTATAAAAACGCACTTTATCTCGAATTGACAGAAGCCGGCTTGAAATGCGAAACTGAGAAACCAATCAATGTTTATTACAATGGCAAGGTTGTAGGTGTCTTTTATGCAGATATTGTGGTTGACGGTAAAGTTATTTTAGAGCTGAAGGCCGTCGAAAGTATGTGTAAGGAGCATGAATATCAGTTGATAAATTATTTAAAAGCGTGTGAATTGGAAGTGGGTTTGCTTTTGAATTTTGGTAAGAAAGCAGAGATGAAACGACTGATTTATACCAACGATAGAAAAATAGTAAGTTAAAACGAGCATTCTGGAAATGCGGATCCGTATATTCTGTGTTTTCCGTGTGCGAAAAAAATAAAAAATGGAAAAATTTCAAACCATCACATCTTCTTGTGTTCCACTTCCTATTGAGAATGTGGATACCGACCAGATCATCCCGGCACGCTTCCTGAAAGCGACTACCCGTGAAGGTTTTGGCGATAATCTTTTTGCCGACTGGCGTTACGATAAAGCCGGTCAGCCTATCAGTTCTTTTGTGTTGAACAACCCGACTTATGCCGGTCAGGTGTTGGTTGGCGGTAAAAACTTCGGCAGCGGTTCCAGTCGAGAACATGCTGCGTGGGCTATTGCCGGGTACGGTTTCAAAGTGGTTGTATCGAGCTTTTTTGCCGATATTTTCAAAGGGAATGCACTCAATAACGGTGTTCTTCCGGTAGTAGTATCGGAGAAATTCCTTACCGATCTTTTTGCCTCCATTAATGCGGATGCTAAAACAACGGTTACTGTTGATCTCGCTGCACAAACTATCACCAACAATGCGAATGGTGCAGTAGAATCATTTGATATTAATTCTTACAAAAAAGAATGTTTGCTGAACGGTCTGGACGATATCGACTATCTGTTGAGCAAAAAGGATAAGATTGAAGCCTGGGAAGCCGCTTCAATTTGATGATAATCTGAGCACACGGAAGACACAGAAGAAACGGAAACCACCGAATGATTGGTAATCCGTTCACTCTGTGTTTTCCGTGTGTTTATATTTTGCAGTTTTGTTTGCTGAGATAGGCAATTATTTCGATTAACAGAAAGAATGGTTTCGAATAGGCTTTAATCTCGGCTTATTTTAGACGTTTTTTAGCACACGGAAGACACAGAAAAAACGGAAAATACCGATTGTCGGTAATCCGTACAATCCGTGTTTTCCGTGTGCTTTCTTTTTAGTGAAAGATTATTTCTTCGCCGGTTTTACCGGAAACTTCTTAAACAATACCGCACTTGCCTTTGTGATCTCTTCAGGACTTTTTAGCGTCAATGTTTTCGGGCTCATTTCAGCACTGACGGCTGCCGAGTAAAGTAACATCTTGTTTTGAACCGCAACGATGTTAATCACCCAAATGCCTTCTTTGTAAATGCGTGTCGAAGTGTATCCTGTATAAGGACGACGGAATACGTATGGATGATACATCCCAAAGCGTCCATAATAATAATCGGGGTAGAGGTTGGTAGTAATGTCGGCATTACGTTCGACAAACAGACTGAAGCTGATTTTTAGATCCGAGGCTGGATCTTCGGCATAACCACGAGCTGTCATCTCACTTCGGATGCCATTCGCCAGATTATTATACTCCTCTTCCGAAAGTACGGCTTTCCCCTTCTGCGGCATTCGCATTGCTTCTGAAAACGGTGCAATGTAGAATGTACGATACGTTGCAATCTCGGTTTTGTTTAGTACTGCGCTGTGTTCCAGTTTGTAGGTACTTGCACAGCTACTGAGCGCGACTGTGACGGCAATAAAGAATGAAAATAATGCGATCTTTTTCATATCCATGTAAGTTTGATGGTGATTTTACATTTACGAATGTAAAAATAACGGTTGGTTTGTTATATTAGTCTTTGTTTTGTAATGTTTTAGCACAATTTAATAGCAGAAAGGGTCTGACTTGCATTTATTAAGTATAAGTTGAGGCATCAAAAGTGTTTCTATTAAAAGAGTTGCGATTGTCTAAGCTTAATTCTGAGTTCGTCTAATTGGTTTGCGAAGAATCATTTGCAGGATCAACGCTGTTGGACGATTGTGGCGGAACGTAAATCTGTTTTTTGACATAAATCCAATGGAGACAAGGTTTTTTCGTTGGAAATAAGCTAATTAAATACTACCTTCGTCCGGTTTCTTTTCTAAAAAAGAACCATTTATGCCGTTTTTTTACAAGATCTAATACAACACAACCATGAAAAAAGCCATCTTATTGTTTTTTTTGAGCGTTTTTATCAGCTCGGCAGGCTACTCCCAAAGCCTCAAGATTAATAGCGATCAATATTTTGAGATGCCGGGACTTAATGTAATGGTGTTTTACGATATTTATCCAGAAGGGCATCAGGGAGCTATCGGAATTATCCAGAATGGAACCCGCGTAGCCACCAACGGAGACCTGCGGCTTGAGCCCACTCCGGGGCAGTGGCAACCGATTCCCGCAAGTGGCAAGAGAGAAGTATTTCCTGACAAAAACGAAATTAGCATCAAATGTACCTACCCGGACGAAAGCCGTAATCGCAAAGGCTTTAATCCTGTGATATATCCCGATTTGAATTTTAGTTACAATGTAAGAGTTATTGGCGAAGGTAAGAAATTTCGTATCATTGTCGATTTGGAGAAACCTCTGCCAAAGGAGTGGATTGGTAAAGTAGGCTTTAACCTAGAACTGTTTCCGGGTAATCTGTTTGGTAAGGCTTGGTATGTGGATGGCAAATCGGGTATTTTTGCCAGACAACCGGTCAGCCCTATGCGCCAGGATAATGACGGAGCTTGGCAGGCATCGCCTATGGCCTCCGGCAAAAAACTGACTATAGCTCCGGATGCTCCTGATCAAACGATGGTAATCACAAGTCTCAAATCGGATATTCAACTACTCGATGGTAGGTTTTACCACAATAACGGATGGTACGTGGTGCGGTCGGAAGTGCCTGAAGGTGCCGTTAAAAATGCAGTAGAATGGGTGGTCGAGCCGAATGTTGTTCCCAATTTCAAACAAAAACCGGTGGTTCATATCAGCCAAATCGGTTATTTGCCAGACCAACGGAAGGTCTCCAATGTCGAACTTGATGCTTCGGAAACCCAGATCAAGAAAGTTTCTTTGATTCGTCTTGCCGAAGATGGAAAGCCAGAAGTTGCAAAGTCGGCTTTGCCGGTAAAATGGGGTAAATATCTCCGGTTCAACTATTATCAGTTCGACTTCTCGGATGTTAAGAAACCGGGAATGTATCAATTACAGTACGATAATTATACTACCGAGCCTTTTAAAATTGATAATGATGTGTATCAACGCGGCGTGTGGCAACCTACTCTGGAGTATTTCTATCCGGTACAGATGTGTCACATGCGGGTGAACGAAGGTTACCGGGTATGGCATGGGCTTTGCCATATGGACGATGCCTTGATGGCTCCTACCGATACCAATCACTACGACGGTTACATGCAGGGTCACTCTACGCTGACCCGTTTCAAACCTTACGAACAGGTGCCGGGTTTGAACATCGGCGGATGGCACGATGCCGGAGACTATGATCTACGTGTGGAATCACAGGCTGGTGCCGTACATAGCCTCGCTTTGTTGTACGAAGAATTTGGACTGAAATGGGATCAGACTACCATTGACGAGACAAACAAAGTGGTCGAGATTCACCGTCCCGATGGGAAACCGGACGTTCTGCAACAAATCGAACATGGCGTTTTAACGATTCTGGGAGGTTATGAAAACCTCGGACGGCTTTATCGCGGCATAATTGATCACGAATTGAGGCAATATGTTTTGTTGGGTGACGGTTCAACGATGACAGACGGTTTGAAATACAACCCGAAACTTTCTAAAACCGAGAAAACAGGGACAGAATCGGGCTCGAGCGACGATCGTTGGGTATTTACCGAAGAAAATCCGGGCAGGGAATTGTCCACTATTCCGGGACTGGCTGCTGCTGCTCGTGTTTTAAGGGGTTATAACGATACATTGTCAGGCAAATGTCTAAAAGCCGCTCTTGAACTGTATGCTAAAAATAATACCGCCTCTGATAGTCGTGGTTGGGGCATCGCGTTCAACAAGGTAAATGCTGCCTGCGAATTGTATCTTACGACTAACGATTCCAAATATTTGAATGATATTTATGCTGCTAAAGAAACGCTCTCGAAAAACCTGTTCTCTTCCGCAACTTATATTTCCAGAGTGTGGAACAGCTTGAAGAATGAGGAATTTAAGAGTGCTTTGTTACCGGCTTATCAACGTTTGAACGATCAGGTACAAAGTCAGAATAAACAGAATCCGTTTGGCGTTCCTTATCACATTGCCATTTGGGGAGATGGGTGGTCGATTGAACAGGCTGGTGTTCAACAATATTTTCTGCATAAGAACTTTCCGAATATTTTTTCTTCTGATCTGATTTTTAATTCACTTGATTTTGTGTTGGGCAACCATTTCGGCGAAAATACTTCGTCGTTCGTATCGGGTGTTGGTGCCCGTTCGGTGACTACGGCATATGGCCCAAATAGGGGTGACTGGTCGTCTGTTCCGGGCGGAGTAGTATCGGGTACGGGCATTATTCGTCCTGATTTCCCGGAGCTGAAAGTATGGCCGTTTATGTGGCAACAGACCGAGTATGTGATTGGTGCTGAGACTACCAATTTTATGTTTTTGGTATTGGCTGCAGAAAAACTAAAAGGGAAATAATGCCCAATATCAGATAGATAGCTTTAACCTTTAATCTTATAATCACTATGAAAAGAACAGTTCTGTTTTCTGTTTTGCCATTTTTGTTTTTGATGGGTGTCAAGGCAGGTAACTACAAGAATTTTCGCGTGACGACTTACGTCATTGTTCAGGATGTGAATAAAATGGGCGATGAAAAGAAGCTGGAAGCGGAATGGAATGAGTTCACAAAGAGCGTAAAGCCCTATAAAATCTATCTCGAGACTTTCCGTGACATGAATTTTGTGGACGAAAAGGCACTTCAGACTGCGATCAAATTTTTCAAAAGTAAAGGTGTTGAAGTAGAAGGTGGAATTACTTTCAACTCGCGGGGTTCGGTGACCGGACGTTGGGAGACATTCTGCTACAGCAATCCGGAAACGAGAGTGCTTATCAGGAAGATTTCAGAGATTGCTGCCAAATACTTTGACGAAATCTTGTTGGACGACTTTTATTTCACCAACTGCAAGTGTAAGCTTTGTGTTGCGGCAAAGGGCGAGCAGAGTTGGGCTAAATTCAGAACAGCGTTGCTCGATCAATCGGCTAAAGAACTGATTGTAGATCCGGTTCATGCCATAAATCCCAAGTGCAAGGTGATCGTGAAGTTCCCCAACTGGTACGAGCATTTTCAGGGACTCGGTTTCGATCTTGAAAAGATGCCTCATATTTTCGATGGTGTCTATACCGGCGACGAAACCCGTGACCCGAAAGGCGAGCAGCATTTACAGCCTTACGAAAGTTTTTCAATTTATCGGTACTTCAACAACCTGCGTCCCGGCTACAACTTTGGCGGATGGGTCGATAATGGAGCCAGTTACCTCGATATGTTTGCGGAACAATTGTGGATGACCCTGTTTGCTAAAACGCCTGAAATCACCATGTGGAACTATGGCGCAATGAAGGGAACTATTCGGGACACTCCGCGTCCGTGGAGCAAGTATAAAACGTCATTCGACTACGAAGATATGAAAGCGGAATCTGCTGCACGTGGAGTTACCCGGCTTACGTATGGTCGCGTTGCCGATTACGCCTTTGAAAAAGCAGATAAAATTTTGGGAAAACTGGGAACGCCGAAAGGCATTAAGTCTTACAAACCGTTCCATTCAGTAGGCGAGGATTTTCTTCAGAATTACATGGGTATGATAGGCGTTCCGGTGGAGATTGTGCCCGCATTTCCCGAAAATAATGAGCTTGTGTTGCTGACCGAAACTGCTTCTAAAGATCCCGATATTGTAGCTAAAATCAACAAGCATTTGCTCAACGGAGGGGAAGTGGTGGTCACTTCGGGCTTTTATCATGCCATGCAGGGCAAGGGCATTGAAAATATTTGTGAGATGGTTTACACAGATCGCAAAGCTGATATTGATACTATCATCGTACCGGGCGGTTGGTGGAGAAAGCCGTATAAGACTGCGGTAACCATTAAAATACCGCAAATGACTTATATGACCAACGACTCATGGGAAGAGATTTCGACCCTGAGTTATGGTAACGGGTGGCCATTGCTACAGCGAAATTACTATGGAGCCGCCAATTTTTTCGTGTGGGTGATTCCTGAAAATTTCAGTCATTTATATGCTTTGCCCGATGCAGTGCTGAATAGTCTGCGTAATTTTATGGACAACGAAATCGGGCTACACATCGAAGGCCCGTCTCAGGTAGCACTATTCCCATACGACAATGGTACTTTTGTGGTAGAGTCGTTCCGCGACGAACCAGTGACTATTAACGTAGTAACCCGCAAGTCAAAAAGCATAAAAGATCTCGATAGCGGAGAGGTGATTAAAGGAGCCAATTCGCAGGGCGATCGGGTGCTAGGACGGAAGAATTATGAAGTGACAAAGTACAGCGTTGTTGTACAGCCGCACTCTTTCCGCGGATTTTCTGTTGATACGACCAACTAACACGGACAGTGAACGATTCTGAATCAGTTCAGTAACGACAAAGGGCAGGCATACACGCTGCCCTTTGTCGTTTTAGAATGTGTGGTTTCAAAAGTCGATAATTAATAGATATTATATCGATTAAGTGTATATAAGTCTCCATTGCAGACCTCTCCTCCCAACCTCCTCCCCCAAGGGGAGGAGGAGCAAGGCAGTGAAATGTTTAGAATTCAATTCATTTAGCAGATTTCCCCTCTCTTCGGGAAAGGGGCAGGGGAGAGGTCAAATGCGAAAAATAAGAAATGAATTAATCGGTATAATGCATAATTTTTGAAAAAAAACAGGAGATTGGTGTAAGTTTTTTTGATTATTGCGTCTAATATGATAAAGCATTTGAAACTCAAATTTGACGTTTGATAAATTTATATACCTTTGTTGTGTTAAAAAATAAATGAATATGATTTTGTTAGAGTTAGTAAAGCATGAGTGGCAGAAAGGAATTCGTTCGTCAGGATTCTATAAAAATGTTGCTGTGAGTATTTTCCTGGGGGTGTTTTCACTCTATATGGGAGGATTGTTATTCTTTATGGGCTTTTCTCTAAATAAAATATTAGAGGAAGTGCCGGGAGGAACTCCGATGGAACTGTTCAATGGAGCTATGCTTTACCTGCTACTCACAGGCTTGTTGCTGCGCTTCATGATGCAACAATTGGGTACGGTCAACCTCAATTCGTATCAGGTGTTGCCGGTTAACCGCTCCCTGCTGATCAATTTTCTGTTGCTAAAACCACTGGTTAGTCTTGCAAATTATGTGCTGCTGTTAGTGGTAATTCCTTTTGCGATTCGTTCGATGGCAGCTTATTATACAGGAGGAGTAGCACTGCGGTTTGTGGTGGCATTCGAACTGATGGTTTGGTGCAATTCTCTGTTGGCATCATTTCTGAAACGACGGTTCGGTTCGGGATTATTGTCATTCATATTGGTGCTGGTGGCTTTCGGTGCGATCTTTTTACTTGAATATCTGCATGTTTTCTCCTTGTTTGCAATTTCCAGGGCTCTTTTCGGTTTTATAGTGATGAATCCTATCGGATTGCTGATTCCGTTAGGAGCTGTTGTCGTTGCTTTTTTGCTCAATAAATGGTTTTTTGCACAAAATTTCTATCCTGAAAAATTCAATAGCAAGTTGCAAAATTCGCGCACGGCAACCGCCGATCTGTCGTTTCTCGATCGCTTCGGGGTTATCGGAGAGTTAATATCCGTCCAGATAAAATTGATGTTGCGGCACAAAAGGACACGTACCTTGTTATTCTTGTCAGCGTTTTTCCTTTTATACGGCCTAATGTTTTATACGAATGAACATTACGGCGATGGCATGATTTTTTTCTGTTCCATGTTTATGACCGGCATCCTGATGTTTATTTACGGGCAATGGTCGATTAGTTGGGACAGTGCCCATTTTGATAGCATTCTGACAAAGAATATTCCGGCACGGACATATATCCTTTCCAACTATTACCTGATGCTGGCGTTCAATGTTATTTGTTTTATTCTGACTACGCCCTATTTCTTGTTCGGCACCAAGATTATTTATATGCACCTGACGGCATTTCTGTTCAATACAGGATGTAACATCATTTTCCTCTTGTTCTTTGCTACGTTCAACAACAAGCGGGTTGACTTGTCTCGTTCGTCGGCCATGAATTATCAGGGGACTACCTATAAAAGTTTTCTTATTGTTTTACCCATCATGTTTTTCCCCATATTGTGGGTCAATGTATTGTCGTGGCTGACATCTCTGTCGGTTGCAATGTGGTCACTGGCAGCCATGGGTTTGGTCGGCCTCATTTTTAGAAAGCCATTGCTCAACCTTTGTGTAAAGCAGTTTAATAGCCGTAAATACATTATTGCGCAGGGATTTCGCGAGGTAGAATAGAGGCATTTACATTCTTTCAACCTTAAACTTTTAACTTACAACTCATATGATACAAGTTTCCAATCTTAAGAAAGCATACAACGGAGTAACCGTTTTGAATATTCCGGCATTGAACATCCCCAAAGGCGAAAGTTTCGGACTGGTAGGCAATAATGGGGCAGGGAAGACCACTTTTTTCCGTCTTATTCTTGATTTGATAGAAGCCAACGATGGAGAAGTCCAAATCGACGGACAGAAAGTTGCCCGCAACGAAAGCTGGAAACCGTTTACCGGTTCATTTCTCGATGAGGGCTTTTTGATTGATTTCCTCACGCCCGGCGAATATTTCAAGTTTGTCGGCAAACTCTACAATAAATCGGAGGGTGATATAGCTTTGTTTCTCGAGTCGATGGAAGAGTTCTTCAATGGCGAGATCAATGGCAGTAAAAAAATGATTCGTGAATTTTCGAAAGGGAATCAGAAAAAGATTGGCATTGCAGCAGCGCTTCTTGGTGATCCTCAAATTTTGATTCTGGACGAACCCTTCACTGCGCTCGATCCATCCTCGCAAATACGCCTGAAACGCCTACTGAACGATCTGCAAACCCGTTTGGGAATAACCATGCTCATCTCCAGTCACGATTTGAACCATGTTACCGAAGTCTGTAAGCGAATTGTAGTGCTAGAAAAAGGCGATGTGGTGAAAGATATTGCCACTGGCGAAGATACCCTCAAAGAGCTCGAAAGCTATTTTGCGGTATAACTACTGATAGGGCGACCCTGTGGTCGCCCTTTATTCTCGATTTCTATCGTATCGTTTCCCAGCTGACGGGCAGTTGAAGATCCGTTGTTGCCGGAGAATTGGTCATCAGGTTGACGTTTTCTATTTTTTGTCCGATAGAAGTGCCGGTTCTGACGGAGAAGCTAATAGTCGCGGTTTGTCCCACCGCAATGCCTTGCTGTGGTAATTGGGCTGTGATGCAGTTGCAGTCAGAAAAAATCTTGCGGATAATCAACGGCGACTTACCCGTATTGCGTATTTCGAACTTTCCTTTTACAGTTTCCCCACATTTTATTTTGCCAAGACTTACTTGCTTTGTCAGCAGAGCGGCAACTGGAGTAGCTACTTTTTGAGCAGGAGTCAGTTTAGAAAAATCTTCCGAAATAAAACCTGTGATGGTCAATACGTTATTTTTGGAGCTCGCTACATCATTATTCCCGACCAATACTACCTTATCACTTCTAAATCCCCATTCGTTTATCAGAGAAGTATTGCAAGAAAATTGAATGCTGCCTTTTTGACCGGGAGAAAGCGTTTTCGGCTGTACGGAAGCTGTAATATGTTTGGGTAAGTTACCGATAGAAAGCGTTATCGAAGAATCAGATGTGTTCAGTACCGGTATTGACATCACCTTCTTTTCTCCTTTGTGCATCTCTCCGAGAGGTATGATGGTCGATTTTAATTTTACCTTTCCGAAAGCTATCGGAAAAGCTTGTGCCTGCGACAGGGGTTGGGCAATAACTGTTCCGTGAATGGAAAGCTGCACAATGCTTTCCGTTGAATTGTTGTTAACGGTGATTGTCTTGGTGAATGTTTCTGGCCGGCCTGTGGCCGAATAGGTGACGGTGATTTTTCCTTTGGCTCTGGGAGCTATGGGCTGTTTTGTCCAACTGGGTGTAGTGCAACCGCACGAAGCAGTGACTTGTTGGATCACCAGTGGCGCTTTGCCGGTATTAGTGAAAACAAAGTCGTGTGTCACCTTTCCGGTTTCTTCCTTTATGTTGCCAAAATCAAATCCTCTTGATACAAATGAAATGACAGGCTTCTCTCTGTATTGAGAAAAGCCTGTCATTGCGATGCACAAGAATAAACTGAAGAGTAAACTCCTGAACATTGAATTAGTATTATTTCGTTGCTGTAACCTGAGCTGTAGCTTTCGGGGTAACCTGTCCTTTAATAGTTAAGATTACAGGATTTTCAGCCGAATTGTTGGTTACTGTTATGCTTTTCTGGAATGAACCAGGACGACCAGCTGCCGAATAGGTGACAGTGATGGTCCCTTTTGCACCCGGAGCAATCGGTTCTTTCGTCCATGAAGGAGTGGTACAACCACAGGAAGCTGTTACCTGTTGAATTACTAATGGCGCTTTTCCTGTATTTGAGAACGTAAATTCGTGAGTGATTTTGCCGGCTTCTTCTTTTACAGTACCAAAGTCATAGCTTTTTTCTGCAAATGATAAAACAGGTTTTGGACCGTCTTGTGCAAAACAAAAGGCTGTAAAGCAAAGCAATAAAGCAAAGAAAGATAATCTTTTCATGTCGATGATGGTTTAATTTTTATAGTGTAATAGATTCTTCTCAAATTGATTTTTCTTAAAGCGCACTCGTTTGATAATAAGCATCAAAGAGTAACGCAAAGTTATGAAAAAAGACAAATTTTGATTTCCCACGAATCATAAAAAATATTTATTTCCATGAATGCAATTCGTCAGGCGTTTGTAAAGAGATGATTATAAAACAAAAAGACCCGAAACGAGTTGCGTCCGGGTCTCCTGTATGAATTATTTATGCGATCAGAATCTGCAAAGAGAGTCGATATATTGATAAATTGGGGTAACAAAGCCAATTGCAATCAGACCGATAAGGCAAATGTAAAGGGCTGTTGTTAACTGACGGTTTCTGTTGAGAGGAGCCAGGTGGGCTTCATTGTCATCGATAAACATGTATTTCACAACGCGCAAATAGTTGTAAAGTGACAATACCAGATTCACCCCGGCAAATCCTAACAAAACGTACAAGCCGCTTTTCATTCCGGCAGTCAACAGGAATAATTTACCAAAGAACCCGGCAATAGGAGGAACACCTGCCAACGAGAAGAGTGCAACAGCCATTATCAAGGCATAGAAAGGATTCGATTTGTAAAGTCCCTTGAATGATTGAAGCGATTCAGAACCGGTAGAGTCTGCTACTGCGCTGATAACACCGAATGCAGCGATATTGCTTAATAAGTAGATCAGAACGAAATACACTACCGAGGCAGAACCGATTGTTGAGGCGGCGGTAATACCCACCAAAACAAACCCGACCTGAGCAATGGATGAAAAGGCAAGGAATCGTTTTGCGTTTTGCTGACGTAGCGCAAAGAGATTACCAACCGTCATACTGAGAATGGAAACAATGCTGATACCCAACAACCAGGCTTCTTTCAAACCTCCGAAGAGTGAATAGAGAACTGTAAGGAAAACGAAAATAACAGATCCTTTACTGATAACCGACAGGAAGTTGGTTACAGCGATAGGAGAGCCTTCGTAAACATCGGCAGTCCATAAGTGGAAAGGTACGATAGACATTTTGAATGCAAATCCGGCAAGGATAAATGCAAAGGCAAACAATGTCAGCACATTCGGATGCAGGTTGGCAATTACAGATGCGAAAGAAAGATTTCCTACAGCTCCGTAAAGCAACGAAATACCGAACAACATAATACCTGTTGAGAATGCGGAAGACAAGATCAACTTGATACCGGCTTCAGAAGAGCGTTGTTCTTTAAGGTTGAAGTTCGACATGGCAGCAATAGGAATTGTCGACATTTCGAGTCCCAGATAAAGCATCAGGATATGTCCGCTTGAAAGCATTACATATACACCGAAAATACTACTGAGCATCAATAGGTAGAATTCTAAACGGTATTTTGACTGCTCAAGCCATGCATATGAGGTAAGAGAGATCAACAGCAAACCAAGATTGATGATGTTTTTTTGTAAAACAATCAAACCGTTAGTGCGGAAGAAATCTGAAAAATAGCTGCCTTCACTCAATGGTAACCAACCGGCGATAAAGTTAAGCAACAGAAGCACGTTCATTGTGTTTAGGAAACACTTTACGTTCGTGTCAAAACCACGCAGCGACATTATAAAAATTGCCAGAATGAGTGCTGCAAGGATAATCTCGAACCGAAACATCAAAACTATATCCATGTATCTTTAATTTACTGTATTACAATTTCAGTTATATTATGGCAGATCTTATTTGCCTACCACGGCGATAAAACGACTTACGATTGAAGTTGTATCTGCATCGATCAGGTGAATGAAAAGGAATGGCGCCAAACCGATGATTAAAATACCAAGTGTCAACAGGACTGCTGCCGAACGTTCGCTCCAGGTAGCGTCTTTGAATTTGAGGTATTCTTTATTGGTAACAGTTCCCCAAATTGCAAAGCCAACTGCACGAAGAATATAAACGGCAGTTACAACGATAGAAGCACAAGCTAAAATTGTTGCAACCCGGTAGAATACTCCGGTACGTTCCCATGAACCTACAAACACTGTCATTTCAGAAACGAATCCACTGAAGCCCGGAAGACCGAGTGAACATAACCCTGAAATAATGAATGCAGAGCCAATAAATGGCATTTGTTTCAGCATACCACCCAGTTCGTCTGCCTGACGAGTGTGAGCTCTGTCATAAATCATACCGATGCTGGCGAAGAAGAGGGCTGTCATGATACCGTGTGATACCATTTGCATTACCGCTCCGGTAACCGCCGCTTTTGTCAACATGGCAATACCAAGAATAACAAACCCGCAGTGACTAACGGATGAGTATGCGTTCATATACTTGAGGTCTTTTTGCATCATGGTAGCAAAAGCACCGTAAATAATTGCAATGGATGCTGTGATGATGAAGATCCAGGAAAGTTCCTGAGCTGCATCAGGCAAAAGGTAAGTCGCAACACGCAAGCAACCATAACCACCGAGTTTCATTGAAATACCGGCGAGGAACATCGAGGCTGCTGTAGGAGCCGAAGAGTGACCGTCAGGTGCCCAGGTGTGGAACGGGAACATGGCTGTAAATACTCCGAAACCGGTAAAGAGCAACACATAAAGGATACGTTGTGTCTCGATTGGAATGTGCATTTTAGCGATTTCCTGAAAATCCCATGTCTGTGCACCGGTGAAGTAGAACAAGCCTAAGATACCGATGAAAACAAGAGCAGAACCGAACATCAGCATCAAAGCCAGTTTCATTGCGCTGTAATCTTTACGTCCGCTTCCCCATACGCCGATCAACAAATATTTTGGTATTACGGCAAGTTCCAGGAAGAAGAACATTACAAACAGGTTGGTAGAAATAAAGAAACCATAGGCACTTAAACTGAGCAATAAGATCAGGAAGAAGAACTCTTTCACCTGTTTGCCAATTTTCCACGAAACCAAAATCCCTGCAACCACCACCATGGCAGTCATCAGAATCATCACCAGAGAAATTCCGTCAACGGCTGCGCTGAAATAGATTTGCAACGGAGCAAACCATTCGTAACTGCTTTCAAGCAACATTTGCCCGGTTTCACCTGCATTGCGGAGGCTTACATAATAAGCGGTAATGCCAATTGCTAAAAATAACTGTACAATACTTCCCGAAAGCGCTGTCCATCTGACAACCTTATCCTTCTTTGCAACCAGAATGCCCAGGGCTGTAATGACGGGGAAAACGAGTAATAATGATAGAATATCCATTGGGTATTACATGAATTTGAGGATTAATAAAGCGGCAAGCAATAACACTCCTCCGAGGAAGAACATGGTGTAAGATTGCAAGCGGCCGGATTGCATCGGTTTGATAGCTCTTGACGTAGCAACTGTAGCTTCGGCAGAACCATTGATGAAAAGGCCATTCACTACAGTACGGTCGAACCATGCAGCAGGACGTCCTACTAAGTTGAACAATACCTTTTTGGTAATGAACAGATATATTTCATCAATATAGAACTTGTTATAAGAAGCTTTGTACAATGCATTGATAGAAGATGCGATTTTATCCGGTACATCATTCTTTTTAGCATACAACAGGTAAGCAATGCCAATACCGATCAACCCGAATGCTACAGGAGCAATGGAGAAAGTCAAATGGAATGGAAGCTCCATTGCTTTGCCGTCTGCACTTACAAACGAACCGAAAGGAATCCAACCTGCGAGTGCAGCACCTACAGCCAGAATAATCAAAGGAATATTCATTGCCCAGGTATGACCTTCGTGATTGTGGCTGTGTTCGGGAACCGGATTGTACCAGAATATGCGGAAGTACAAACGGAACATATAATAAGCAGTCAAACCGCTGGTAAATAAACCAACATAGAAAATTGCCGGATGGCTATGGAAAGCGGCTGCCAAAATAGCTTCTTTACTGAAGAACCCGGAGAGACCCGGAACCCCTGCAATTGCCAAACATGCAATAAGGAATGTTATGTGAGTGATGGGAAGTGATTTCCGCAGACCACCCATGTCTTTCATTTCGTTGCTGTGAACCGCATGGATTACTGCACCGGCACCAAGGAATAACAGAGCTTTGAAGAATGCATGAGTAAAGAGGTGGAACATTGAACCGGTGAAACCTTCGCTGTTTTCAGCGCCCCAGCCGGCAACTCCAAGACCAAACATCATGTATGCAATTTGGGAAATGGTAGAGTAGGCGAGTACCCGTTTAATATCGGTTTGTGTACATGCTATTAAAGCTGCAAACAGAGCAGTAAATGCTCCGATGTATGCAATAATCAATAAAGCATCAGGTGCTGAAATAGCAAATACAGGGAAAAGGCGGGCAACTAAGAATACACCGGCTACAACCATCGTAGCAGCGTGGATCAAGGCCGAAACAGGAGTAGGACCTTCCATAGCATCGGGTAACCAGATGTGCAACGGGAACATGGCCGATTTACCGGCACCACCCATAAATACGAGTAACAGAGCCCATGACAGAGCCGACATACCCATAAAGCTGGTAGCTGTGAAGTTTGCCAGATAAGGAGAACCTGCCTGAGTCAAACGTTCAATGATGGTAAAGAAGTCGAGTGATTTTGTATTGTAGCTCAACATCAGGATCCCGATGAGGAAACCAAGGTCAGCAAAACGTGTAACGATGAACGCTTTCTTGGCAGCTGCAATAGCCGATGGTTTTGTAAAGAAGAACCCAATCAGCAGGAAGGACGAAACACCTACCAACTCCCAGAAGATATACATCTGGAAAATATTTACAGCAATAACCAAACCCAGCATTGAGAAAGAGAACAACGACAGGTAAGCATAATATCTTTCAAAGTATTCCTCACCTTTCATGTAGCCGAGACTGTAGATGTGAACCATTGAAGAAACGATGGTGATCACAAGCAGCATCATGACAGAGATAGGATCGAGAACAATACCCAGATCAATCGAGAGATTTTCAGTGAATTTCAACCATTGGAATTGCAGGGCAATGTGTTTTTCATGCACACCACCTACCAAACCGAAATCGAAGAAATAACCGGCAGCAACGTATATAGCAAGAATAGCAGTTGTTACCAATGACGCACAGCCAATCAGACCAGAGACCCGGTTGCTGAGTCGATTACCGAACAGACCCAAAACAATAAAGCTGAGTGCCGGTAAGATTACAATTAAAAGTGCAGATAATTCGTAGCTATTCATAGTTTAGTATTTCATTGTTGTGGTATCTTCAATATCAATGGTCTTGAATCGACGATACAGATTAATGATAATAGCAATGGAAATAGATACTTCTGCCGCAGCAACCACAATGATGAACATGGTGAAAAAGACACCTTCCAATTGATGCGGAAAAAGATACTTGTTAAAGGCGATGAAATTAATATTCACGCTGTTGAGTATTAGTTCCACCGACATAAGCATCGTAATCAGGTTACGACGGGAGAAAAAGCCGTAGACGCCCAAAAAGAAGAGCGTGGAACTTAATATTAAAATGTGCGATAAGGGGACTTGTTCCATATCTTTATATATTTACTCGATAATAGGTTTATTAATCAGCCTTTGAAATTATTTTTCCGTTTCCTGGCTCTTTTTAATGGCAATCACAATGGCTCCGACCAAAGCTGCAAGCAACAGGATGTTGATTACTTCAAACGGGAAAACATAGCCATATTCGCTATAGTTCAACATTTGTAAACCGATGTTGTGAACGTTAGGCTCAACAGGAGTGACGCCAACAGCAGGTTTGAATACAAATTGAGAAACAACCCAGGTGGTAAAGCCTAACCCGGCTACAGCCAAAGTTCCCGAAAGTAGTTTTTTGCTTACTTTGGCTTTGGGCAGTTTCTGACCGGAATGGTGTGTAAGGAAAATAGAGAAAATAATCAAAACTATGATCCCGCCTACATAAATAATGATCTGTAGAGCACCGATGAAATCAACATCCCAAAGGAAATAGAGACCGGCAACAAAGGTCAACGATAACAACAGGCTGATAGCAGCTCTGAAAATCTTGCGGCTGAACACGGTCAGCGCTCCGAAAACAACCACTAAGGTTGCCAGGATATAGAATATAATTGTCGATGCACTCATTATTCTTGTACTTTAGCAGTTACTTTTGGTTTTTCTTTCAGTTTTGATCCCGGCTGGTTAAGTATCTTTGTCAGAGTACTACGATCAAAACAACTTAATTCGTATGAATTGGTCATTTTGATGGCATCTTGCGGGCAAGCATCAATACACTGTTTGCAGAAAGTACACATTTCCAGGTGGTATACCCACTTGTCGAGCACTTTTTTCTTTTTGCCATCTTCCGTTTCCACCTGTTTCGAAATGATCTGGATGGAATTGTTGGGACATGCCAGCTGACAAAGCGTACAAGCAGTACACTTGTGTTCGTTATTTTCGTCGTGAATCAAAATCACTTCTCCGGCAAATTCATCAGCCACACTTGGATTATTACGGTTGTCCGGATAATTTTCGGTGATGATAGATTTCCAGGGAGTAACGAAATACTTTAGGGTCAGCAAAAGTCCGTTTGCAAGCGATACAAACGCAAATGCGACCTCTTTCAAATAGTTATATAGTGCTTTCACTCTTTTATTAATTACGAATTAATGACTATCGAATGACTCACGATTAAAAATGTAATCCCAGCACAACGAGTAGTGCAATGATTACCAGATTCACAATACTCAATGGTAACAGGTATTTCCATTCGAGTTTCAACAACTGGTCAATTCTCAAACGGGGGAATGTCCAGCGGAACCACATCATAAAGAAGATGATCAGGAACAATTTACCGAAGAACCAAACCAAAGGCCATGCCAGAGAAACCCATGAAATCCATGCAGGCCATGTTTCCATAAATTTCAGTGCCATAATATCATTGAAGGTATGTGCCCAGGCAAAATCGAACGGAAGGTAGAACGGTTGCCAACCTCCAAGGAAGAGGGTAGATGCCACCATTGATACCACGCCCATGTTGATGTATTCGTTAAGGTAGAAAATACCGAACTGCATACCGGAATACTCGGTGTGATAACCTGCGGTCAATTCAGATTCAGCTTCTGCTAAGTCGAACGGAGCACGGTTACATTCAGCTGTACTTGCAATGATGTAAATTATGAATGCAAAGAAAGCGGGAAGGTGTCCTTTCAAAATCCACCATCCGTTTGCCTGCGATTCGATGATGCCTCCAGTATTCAGTGTACCAGCCAAAGCTACAATGGCTACAATAGATAAACCTGCAGACAGCTCGTAACTTACGATCTGAGCACCACTACGCATAGCACCCATCAGGGCGTATTTATTATTACTTGACCATCCGGCCATTAATATACCGATTACCCCCATTGATGAAATGGCAGTAACAAAGAGAACTCCGATATTGGTATTCCATAAAACCAACCCGGGACCCCATGAAATAGGAGCCAAAGCCAGTAATGAAACACACAGAGAAAGAACAGGAGCAACCACAAATAATAATTTATCAGCTCTGGTTGGAGTAAAGCATTCTTTCAGCAAAAGTTTGATGATGTCGGCAAACAACTGGCAAACCCCGTGCCAACCTACCCGGTTTGGTCCGTGGCGTAACTGCATGTGTCCTGCAACTTTACGTTCCATGTACACCATGATGATAACGCAGACTAACAGTGCCACTACGGCAGCAACTGAGGCGACTACCAACTCGATGATAAATACCAGCCAGGGCGCCATGCAACTCGAGAGTAACTGGTGAATCCAGGCCAAAACATCCGAAAATTGTATCATTGAAATCATATCTCTGTTTTTATCTGTCCATGTCAGGGATTACCAAATCTATTGTTGCCATGTTTGCCATAAGGTCGGCAATCTTCATACCTACGGAAATCGGTTTTACAGCTCCGAGGTTTGAATAACACGGGGTACGGAATTTCATACGATAAGGTTTTGCTCCTCCATCGCTCACAATGTAAACTCCTAATTCACCACGGGCGGATTCAACACGTTGATAGTATTCGCCAGCCGGTAATTTCAGAACACCTTTCAATTTTGTTCTGTATTCGCCGGTAGGCATGTTGTCAAGCAACTGTTCGATGATGTGAATCGATTGATTCATCTCTTCCATACGAACAACGTAACGAGCCCAGTTGTCGCAGCCGTAATCGATTACTTCTTTGAAATCAAGCTTTTCGTATCCATCATAAGGATAGAGTTTACGAATATCGCAGCTAAGACCAGAAGCACGTGCGGTTGGTCCTGTACATCCCAAAGAAATGGCTTGTTCTTTAGACAGAATACCGATGCCTTGTGTACGGTGTTGGAAAATAAAGTTACCGGTAATCAGCTGGTCGTATTCTTTGCGGTAGTCTTTGATGCTTTTGATCAATTCCTTGAGTTTAGGAACAAAATCGGGTCGAATATCGTTCATTACACCTCCGGGTATGATATAGCTCATCGTAAGGCGGTTGCCTGTATTTTGTTCGAATAATTCGAGGATACGTTCCCGGTCACGGAAGGCCAAAAAGAATGGGGTTACCGCACCGATATCCATTGCGCAGGAACCCCACCATAATTCGTGAGATGTCAGACGCTGCAACTCATCCATTATAATACGGATGGCTTTTGCACGGGCAGGAACTTCTATTTGAGCCGCTTTTTCAATAGCCAATGCACAAAGATGGTTATTGATGTGAGCCGAAAGGTAATCCATACGGCTTGTCAAAAAAATGGATTGCTTGTATCCAAGCGATTCAGTCATTTTTTCGATGCCTCTGTGGATATATCCGAGGTGGGGAAGAACGTCTTTGATGATTTCACCGTCTAACGTGGCTTCAACACGCAACACACCGTGGGTGGCAGGGTGCTGAGGGCCAATATTGACCACAAATTCTTCGGTTTTCAGCTCTGATGGGGTTACTATTGGATTTTCCATTCTATTTTACAAGGAAATAATTTTATCGTCTTGATAATCTTTACGGAGAGGATAACCTACCCATTCTTCAGTCAAGAAGATACGGCGAAGGTTCGGGTGATTGGTGAAACGGATGCCAAACATGTCATAGATTTCATCTTCATACAGGTCGGCAGCCTCCCATAGTGAATAAACCGATTCAATCACCGGATTTTCACGATCTTCCAGCACTACTTTTACCATCATGTCGTGGTGGTAGTAGGTAGAAGATAAGTGATATACCATTTCTAATTCGGGATTGCGGTCTACTGCTGTCTCGCAAAACAGGAAGTTAAACTTTGTTTCGGGAGCATCACGTAATTGTTTCATTACAGGGATCAGTTCCTCTTTTGTAATAAACAATACCGGAAAATCAAATGTCTCATCAACTTTCGAATTCGGGAAAGTTTGTTCGAGATAATGTTTCAGTTCCTCTTTTATCATTTGTCTTCTTCCTTTTTCTTTTTGGGTTTTTGAATAACGTAAGCTTTTGATTTGCGGATCTTTTCCTGCAAGGTCATCATGCCGTGAATCAACGATTCGGGACGGGGAGGACAGCCTGGAATATATACGTCAACAGGGACGATTTGATCCACACCTCTCAAAACAGCATACGAGTTGTAATAGAACGGGCCGCCGGAAACAGCGCAGGCACCCATTGCAATCACATATTTCGGATCAGGCATCTGGTCGTACAGACGTTTGAGTACCGGAGCCATTTTGTAGGTAATAGTACCTGCTACCACAATCACATCACACTGACGCGGGCTGGCACGCATTACTTCAAAACCGAATCGCGACCAGTCGTATTTAGCAGATACGGTGCTCATCAGTTCAATAGCACAACAACTTGTACCGAACGATAAAGGCCATGGTGAGTTACTACGTCCCCAGTTGGCAATTTTATCGATGGTAGTAACGATGAAATTTGTTCTTCCAAATTCATCTTTGTATAAGTCCCCGTCAAATTCAGGGATATATTCTTTTTTTACATCCATGAGAGTGCTTTCTTTTTATATGCGTACAAAAGTCCAATGAAAAGGAAACCCGTGAAAAGGAGAATTTCGATGAAGGCAACCATGCCCAATTCCCTTACAACTGTAGCCCAGGGGAATAAGAACACAATTTCCACGTCGAACACTAAAAATAACAATGCGTAGAGATAATAGCCAATATTAAATTGAACCCATGTCAAGCCTTTGGTTTCAATTCCACACTCATAAGGTTCTCCCTTTTGAGGATTGGTGGAAGAAATACCGAATATTTTTCCGATATAAATCATTATAACAGCCATGGCTATTGCAATGATTAGCAGAGCGATAAGTGATGCGCTTCCCATAAATCAATAATTATAGTTTTAGAGCGCAAAGGTAATAATTTATACTATTATTTACTATCTATTTGAGGAAGAAATAAGTGTGAATTTTACATCATGCTTGTAAAACATTGTTTTTTACAGAAATACCCCTCTGTATATTGATTCTGTTGTGTGATTTATTTGTGTTTTTTTAATAACATGCCATTGAAATGTAGGGGGATGCAAAAAATAAAATAGCAAATTAGTTTGACAAGAGCGGATAAGTCGGCGTGGAATGCCCGGTATAGATACAATGTGGTTGAAATTGTAGTATATTTATTCCGAAACTTTGAATTAAAATTTGGAATATTCGCTAAAAAAACCTATTTTGCAGCCGAATAAACAATTACAGGTTATGACCAAAGAAAAATTTCAAATTGAATATGTTTTTCAAAATATCTCCTTCAATGTGCTGTGGAATAGTATCAGTACACCGATGGGGCTTGCTGACTGGTTTGCTGATAAGGTAGACGTTGATGGCCGGCTCTATACCTTTACGTGGGGAGATCATGGTCAACAGGCAGAACTTGTGCTACTACACGGAGGCTCGTTTATTCGATTTCACTGGCTTGAGGACGAGAGCGAAAAGACCTATTTTGAGCTAAAGATAAGTGTGGATGAATTAACGTCTGCCGTGGCCCTTGTTATTACTGATTTTGCAGAACCGGATGAAAAGCGTGATGCCATCCTATTGTGGAATAAACAAATAGAAGATCTTAAACGGAGTGCCGGAATTTGACGTTCCGTTTTTGTTTACAGGTTTAGGAAATTTTCTAAAATCTTTTGGCCTATATCACCTGATTTTTCGGGGTGAAACTGCACCGCATAAAAATTATCTTTCTGTAGAGCGGCACTATATTCCAGTCCATATGTTGTTGTAGCAATCGTATTCGCTCCATAAGCGGCATAATATCCATGAACAAAGTAAACATAGCTGTGTTCCGGAATGTTTGCAAAAATCGGAGATTTCAGTCCCGAGATGTCGTTCCATCCTATTTGAGGTACTTTCCCTGCGCTTGCGGGGAATTTTTTTACCTTTTGGGGAATTAATCCCAAACAATCAACATCATTTTCTTCTGAATGAGAGCATAGTAGTTGCATTCCAAGACAAATGCCAAGAGTTGGCTGTTGCAGGGAGCAGATCACTTTGTCAAGCCCCTTTTCTTTTAGGTAAAGCATGGCCGAAGATGCTTCTCCCACGCCGGGAAAAATTACCTTGTCGGCAGCTTTTATTACTTGTGGATCGTCACTGACGGTTGCGTTGATTCCGATACGCTCCAGCGCAAATATTACAGATCGGATATTTCCGGCGTTGTATTTGATAATGACTACGTTCATAAGTGTGGTTTCTTTCAAAAAAGTGGAGTGATGTCAAGTGAATTATCCCTGTTTAAAAAGAATTTGCCGGGGTTTTCACAAACACCGGCAAAAGTAATCAATTTTCAGGTAAAAAGATGAAAAAGTGAATGTCAAGTTGTATGCTCTGTTGTTATTTTGCTATTTTTTCTAAATCTTCGTGAGTCAGGTTTCCTTTCATTACAATCAAACTCATTTCGGAATCGTTTTTCACTATTATCAGCAGGTGAGAAACACCTTTGCTGTCGGTGAAGCCATAAACGGTCGATTGATCTGATTTGTTTCTTGTCTCCATCATTTGCTCGTAACTGCCTCTTTTGAGAAGGTTGTTTAGATCTTTCTGGAAACTTGCTTTTGCCTGACTGTTATTTGTTGTGTTGAGAGTCAGTATCTTCATGCTTTTTATTCTGCCCAAAACCTCTTTGGTGTCTTTGTCGATGTTGCTGCCACCTAACCATTGAGTGAGGTTGAATAGTCCTTTGCTGATAGATACGTACTCGAAACTTTTGTTTGTTGAATATTTTTCAATTAGTTTGTCGACGGTTTGTGCTTTCAGTCCTGCAACGGAAAGAACAATCATCAAGAGAATCAGTTTAGTTTTCATTATGCTTAATTGCGTTGTTAGTGTTCAGAGTATCGGTTGTTGAGTCGTGTTTGCTGAAAATTTGCATTACGCTCAGCTGTTTGCCAACCCTCCCGATTTGTTGAACATGCGATACGCTGTTGTTGAATTTTCCTGTAACTAAATGCAATTTCTCGGCTGCAATCATTAGTGCTTTCTCAGGATCATTTACCCTTTTGCCATTGACAATCATGTAATTGTTTTGGCGTTCGATGTAGTAGATAGATCCCATGGCCAGTATGACACAGGCTGCTGCCGCTGAACTCCATACAGAAATATGATAAACCAGTCCGTGGTGTTTTCTGCGTGGTGTGACCTTTTGTTTGAAATCTTCGTCAAATGCAGAATCTGGCAAGGTTTCGGCTTCCAATCCGGCAAAGCATTCAAACAAAGGTTTGTATTGCTTTAGGTCTTCTGCGATTTCTGTTTGTGCAAAATATTGTTGGAGTACGCTTTCTTCGGCAAGAGAAGTGTCTCCTTCAAAATATTTCTGCAATAATTCTTTTATGTTATCCATGACAATCGATGATTGACTGTTTGTTTTACTTTCCTAAAAATGACTTCCGGATGCTTTGGCGAGCTCTCGACAGGTAAACTTTGATGGCATTTTCAGTCATTCCTGTAATTGCTGCTATTTCATCCATTTCCAGTCCTTCCACATCACGAAGGTGAATTACAATTCTTTGTTGCTCCGGAAGTTCGCTGATAAGTTGTTTTATATTCTTTACAAGATCTTTTTGTTCGGTCTGTTCGTAAGGAGAAGGTTCGGAAGAGAAACTTTCATCGTTATCTATCAGATCACTGAACTGAACCCTGTTGCGGGATCTTATTCTGTCAATACAATGGTTTCTTGCAATTTGTAACGTGAGCGCCGTAATGTTTTCTGCTTTTTCGAGCTCTTTACGCGACGACCACAGCTTTAAATAAATATCCTGCACCGCATCTTCTGCTTCGTTTGTATTGTTGAGCAGTGCTTTTGCTAATCGGTAGATTTTGTTCTTTAGCGGCAGGATTTTTATTTCGAATTGCTGTAAATCCATGTACAAAATAGAAGACGATTGAATCGTATAAAAGGTTACGTTGGTTATGTTATTTTAACATATCAATAAGCGGAATGTTTATTGGCCCGTAAAATTAGCTATATTTGAACAAAAATTTTTAGCGATGAAAAAAAATATAACTATTTGTTTTTTAGTGGGGTTGTTTTTTGTGCCTCAGGCAGCGTGGGGATGGGGATTGATTGGCCATCGTGTTATAGGTGAATTGGCCCAGAAAAAAATGAGTCCGATAGCACGAAAGAATGTCGATGCGGTATTGAAACATGCAAGTGTGGCGATGGTTGCCAATTGGGGTGATTTTGTCAGAAGTGATGAAAAATACAATGGTCAGGAAGTATGGCATTATAAGGATATTGCAGCAAATATGAACCGTGAAGATTTTAATAAAGAAGCTGTAACCAAAAATAATGGTGAGCTTATCTTTCGGGTTCAGGAACTGATTGCAAAATTGAAAAAAGATCCGAATAATGAAGAAAACCTGAAAATGTTGATTCATTTGATCGGTGATATGCATATGCCTTTGCATATGGGACGCCCTGATGATAAAGGGGGAAACTCTGTTCGCTTGACATGGCAGGGGCGCAACATATCTATTCATGCTTTGTGGGACGAAGCTTTAATTGAGTTTCAAAAACTGAGCTACACGGAATATGCCGATCATCTGTTCAGAACTCATGTGGTGAAGGTCAACCCGTTTCAACCTGATTCTGTTCTGAATTGGGCGTGGGGAACATATCAAACTGCTCAAAAAGTTTATGATTCTGCTCCGGAAGCCGAAAATCAGTATAAGTATAATTACAAATACATTGGGCTTGTAGAGGATCGTCTGGCATTGGCTGGCGCTCATCTTGCCAGTGTGTTGAATTATATTTACGGAAATAAATAACCGGATTCTAATCACACAGGACATAGAGATCCGGACGTGGATTGAGAACCATTACCGGAACCGCGGAGGCTTTAATAATTTTACGTTCGGGCGGACCGAAAAACATGTCGTCTAATCCGTATTCTCTTGATGATGTGATGATAATCACGTCTGCATCCCCATTACTGGCTCGTAAAGATGCTTCAAGTTGTACTTTGAAGCTGTCTTTATGAGCCTGTTTTATTTCACATGGGACGCCAAGTTTCTCAAAGAGGCTTTGAATCTGATTGACACTCCTTTTCGCTTTCGAACCGTAGTCTTTTGCTTTTAGTAATGTTATTGAACTGTTGCAGAAACGCGCAAGTTTGGAAGCAAAAATGCCTTTTTCTTTTTCTTCGGTCAAAAAGCCAACCGGAACCAATACTCTGTAGAATGTAACCGATGTAATCTCGGCCTTGACAAAAAAATACGGAATCCGTAATGGCTTACAGTTGTTAAGGTGATGCTGGATATCCTTTGAAGAGGCTTTTGAGGAAAGTTCGATAATTAAAAAAGCAGCTTCGATTTTCGTCAGAGATTCGTGTAGAGTTGAGATGCCGGCAGTGCGGATAAAGCTTTGCGCGGTACAATCGCCTTCTTGCATCCATAATTGGTGCCGCTCTTTGATTTGTAGTTCTTCGGTTGTGTTTGCTGCAAAACTTAAGAAACAAATTTCTTTCTGAAATCCTTCGGAAAGTATCTTTGCGAGTTGTATGGCTTTTTGAGGCAGATGATTGCTGTCTGAATATATGGTGATATAGTCGCGCATGATTTGCTATTCTTATAAAGGTTTCATAAAGAGCAGAACGCAACCTCCCACACTCACGAAAGCACCGATAATCTGATAAATGGATATTCTTTCTTTGAACATGATGGCTGACGGAATAATGATAAAAATCGGAACCAGTCCCATGAGTGTGGCAGCCACTCCCGCCTCGGTGTGCTGAATGGCGAATAAGGAGAGCGCCACTCCCACAACCGGCCCGAAAAACGAACCGATAAGCACAGAACGTATTCCCGAACTATCTTTGGATGCACTGCGTATGGTATTCCATTTTTTTAGAAACGTCACTAAAAGGAAAAAGCATAAGCCACCCGTGAATGCCCGGATCTGGGTTGCTGCCATGGCATCGTAATTGCCAATGCCTTTCTTGCTTGCAATAAGCCCGACTGCCTGTCCGACTGCTCCGCCCAAAGCAAATAAAAAGCCTTTAAATGGGACTTTAAAATTCAGTTTTTCGCCTTTTTCTTTTCCCAGCATGGCAATGACGATTCCCAGTACAGTGACGCTGATACCTGTAACCTGAAGTAAGTGCAGATGTTCACCCAATAAAACGAATCCGATCAGAGCAGTAATCGGAGGAGCTAGCGTCATTACTAATTGTGCCATCCGCGATCCGATTTGTGTATAGGAATAAAAGAGGCAGAGGTCTCCCAAAAAGAAGCCGATGAATCCGGATAGCGAGAGCCAGAACCATTGTTCGGCAGTGGCGTCGAGAGGCAGGAACATACCTCTGGTGATCAAGGTTCCAAACCCCAGCAGTACGATGGCCATTGCCAGACGGATGATGTTGACGGCGAGCGAACCGATACGGTTACCTGCTTTTTCAAAAAACAAAGCGCTGAATGTCCAGCATACAGCAACTCCAATAGCGGAAATTTCTCCTGTTTGCACTTGAAATGATTTATTAAAATGCAAAATTACATGATAATTCTCACATACTAAAAAAGGGATGCGAAGTTCCAAAATGGTGAGGCTGCAACTTGAAATCCTGCAAGCCGGAATCGGCTACATTTGCCGATATTGACTTTAAATTCTACCTTTGTCTTGCCAATACGCCTTAAAATGAAGAATATAAACAAAGACAGAATCGTTTTTCTTGATATCGAAACCGTTCCTCAAACGATTGATTACAGGCAATTGCCCGGCAGGCTTCCCGAATTATGGGAAGAAAAGGCCGAAACTTTAAAGAAAAGAATGCCTGACAGATATCCTGACGATGCAGACGCGCAGTATGTGTTTGCCAATGGAGCAGGCATCTTTGCCGAGTTTGGTAAAATCGTGTGTATTTCCGCAGGTTTTATTTATCGAAAAAACGGGAAAGATTTTTTTAGGGTCAAATCATTTTATGGTGACGACGAAGCGAAACTGCTCATTGAATTTTGTGCTATGCTCGAGCTTTTTGGCCGTCCTCAGGAGATAAATTTATGCGGGCATAATATTAAAGAGTTTGATGTGCCTTATATTTGCCGTAGATTGTTGGTGAATGGTCTGCCAATTCCGGATGTGCTTGATGTGGCATCTAAAAAACCCTGGGAAGTCCCGTTTTTGGATACGCTGGAAATGTGGAAATTCGGAGATTATAAGAATTTCACGTCGTTGAACCTGCTAACGGCTATTTTTAATATTCCGACTCCGAAGGATGATATAAACGGAAGTCAGGTGGCTCAGGTTTACTATGAAGAAAGAGATGTGGAGCGTATATCTGTCTATTGTCAGAAAGATGTTGTGGCTACAGCCCAATTGTGGTTGCGCCTGAATGGTTTTCCCCTGATAGATGAAGATTGTATCGAACATGTGTGACAGTTGTTTTATATAGTATAAATCGGAATAAGCACAAAATTAGACTCTTGCTACATTCAAAAACTACATATCGGATTTTCCTCTTGCTTATAGCCGGACTGTTCTGTCTTTCAGGTTGTAAAACATGGAAAAAACCTCCTCCGGCCAAGACTCTCCTTGACCGTATCATTGAGCGTGACACTCTTAATGCCGTAATGTTGTACGGTTCCACTTCCTATTTTATCTACAAAGAACAACCGATGGGCTATGATTACGATCTCTGCTCGAATCTGGCTGATTCATTGGGTGTTAATCTGCACGTTGTTGTTGCGAAGAATATGCACGATGCATTTCGGCTTCTGCAATCCGGTAAGGCTGATGTAGTGGCTTCCCCTGTTTATAAAACTCCATCGACACGGAAATTTTTATTTACGGATGTTACCGAACAAAGCAAGCAGGTATTAGTACAGCACAATGGTGATGAGTTGATAAATGATGTTACCGAGCTTATCGGAAAAGAGGTGTATGTGAAGGAGGATTCCCGTTATTCTGCAAGATTGTATAATCTGAATCTTGAGTTAGGTGGTGGAATTATCATTAAAGAAGTAGGTGATTCCATCAGTATGGATCAGCTGATTGGGATGGTATCCGATGGAAAGATAAGGTTTACCGTTGCATCCAATACCATTGCGGAGATGAGCAAGAAAAATATGTCGGGCATTGATATTCATGTTGATGTGAGTTTTTTACAAAGAGCATCATGGATTACCGCTCCCGGAGACAATTCTTTGTTCAATAAGATTAATCAATGGTATGCTACTGCTCAGGATATGAACATTGTAAGCGCTATTTCGGATAAATATTTCTTTGAAAATAAATTTTTTGTAGCTAACTATATAAAAATTCCCAAAGGTGCCATTTCTCCGTACGACCATTTGTTTAAAAAGTTTGCGAAACAGTTGGGGTGGAAGTGGCAGATGCTTGCGGCACAAGCGTATCTCGAGTCGAATTTCGATCCTCAATGTGTTGCATGGTCCGGAGCTTCGGGATTGATGCAGCTAATGCCAAATACGGCACGACATTACGGGGTGGATCGTGCGCAGATTTTTGATCCGGCAAAGAATCTGGAAGCAGCAGTGCAGTATATCAAAATGCTGAACATGATGTTTCATGATATTGAGAATAAGGAAGAACGTATAAAGTTTATTCTGGCCTCCTATCATTCAGGTCCCAGTCACGTTTTGGATGCGATGGCACTGGCAAAGAAATATGGCAAGAATAACCATTCCTGGCAGGGTAATGTGGAGAAATTTCTGAAGCTCAAGTCTCAATCACAGTATTATAACGACGAAGTGTGCCAATACGGCTATTTTAATGCGTCACAAACCGTCCGTTATGTTTCGGATGTGATGAATCGTTATGAAAAGTACCTCAAAAGGAGATAAAAGCCTCGGTTTGATTTTGCCACCTCCGTTTTGCCTGCACTAAACTGCCGTTGTTGCGTTGTTTTCCTGCAAGAATGAATTGTTGATAGACTGACAAGCTGTCAGGATTGAACAATGAAATTGTACGCTGGAAGGAAAATTTGACATTGATAGAAAAACGCAATAAATCTTCAATAAATGCATGATTCTTCTTTTGCTACTCTGTAATCCTCTGAAAATAAAACTAAATTCAAAAATTTTGGTGGAGAATTTTAGCTGATAGGTTCGTCTTTGGCACGCAATGTGTAATTAGAGACAACGTGCTTTGCAGCGTTTGCGGCAATGCCAATAAATAAAACCTACAAAATTATTTGTTTAATCATTTAAAATAGTTGATGTTATGACAATCAAACCATTAGCAGACAGAGTGCTGATTCAACCGGCTGCTGCCGAAGAAAAAACGGCAAGTGGTATTATTATTCCCGATTCTGCAAAAGAAAAACCTTTGAAAGGTGAAGTTAAAGCAGTAGGTCAGGGTACAAAAGACGAAGAAATGATCGTTAAAGTAGGCGATCAGGTTCTTTATGGCAAATATGCAGGTACTGAACTGGAACTGGATGGCGTGAAATACCTCATCATGCGTCAGTCCGATATTTTGGCTGTTATCTAATCAGCCCGGTTGCATAAAAGAAACTCTTTTATTTGTAAACATCTAAATTATAAACCATACTATGGCAAAAGAAATTAAATTTGATATTGAAGCCCGCGACTTACTCAAAAAAGGTGTGGACGAATTGGCAAACGCCGTTAAAGTAACTCTTGGTCCTAAAGGCCGTAACGTGATTATCGAAAAGAAATTCGGTGCTCCTCACATCACAAAAGATGGTGTTTCTGTAGCAAAAGAAGTTGAACTCTCCGATCCATACGAAAACATGGGTGCTCAGCTGGTAAAGGAAGTTGCTTCTAAAACCGGTGACGATGCAGGTGATGGTACAACTACCGCAACTGTTTTGGCTCAATCTATCATCTCGGTTGGTTTGAAAAACGTAACTGCAGGTGCAAATCCAATGGATTTGAAACGTGGTATCGACAAAGCTGTTACTACAGTTGTTGAAAATATCAAAGCACAGTCGAAAGAAGTTGGTGACGATTTCAACAAAATCGAACAGGTTGCTACTGTTTCTGCCAACAACGACGCTACCATCGGTAAACTGATTGCCGATGCAATGAAAAAAGTAAAAAAAGAAGGTGTTATTACCATCGAAGAAGCAAAAGGCATGGAAACTACTATCGAAGTCGTGGAAGGTATGCAATTCGACCGTGGTTACATCTCTCCGTATTTTGTAACCAACACCGAAAAAATGGAAGTGGAACAGGAAAAACCTTTCATCCTGATCTACGACAAAAAAATCTCTAACCTCAAAGAAATTCTTCCTATCCTTGAAGCTACCGTACAAAGCGGTCGTCCTTTGTTGATCATCGCTGAAGATATCGACGGCGAAGCTCTCGGTACTTTGGTGGTTAACCGTCTGCGCGGTTCGTTGAAGATTGCAGCTGTTAAGGCTCCGGGCTTCGGCGATCGTCGTAAAGAAATGCTGGAAGATATCGCTATCCTGACCGGTGGTGTGGTTATTTCCGAAGAAAAAGGTATGAAACTTGACGGTGCTACCATCGAAATGTTGGGTACAGCCGAAAAAGTAACAATCAACAAAGACAATACAACTATCGTAAACGGTGCCGGTGCTAAAGAAGCTATCGAAACCCGCGTTGCTCAGATCAAAGCTCAGATCGAAACAACAACCAGCGATTACGATCGTGAAAAACTGCAGGAACGTTTGGCTAAACTGGCCGGTGGTGTTGCCGTTCTTTACGTAGGTGCTGCTTCTGAAGTTGAAATGAAAGAGAAGAAAGACCGTGTTGACGATGCATTGAGCGCAACCCGTGCTGCTATTGCCGAAGGTATTGTTCCTGGTGGTGGTGTGGCTTACATCCGTGCTATCGAAGCTATCGAAGGCATGAAGGGTGACAACGAAGACGAAACAACCGGTATCGAAATCGTTAAACGCGCTATTGAAGAACCTCTTCGTCAGATCGTGGCTAACGCTGGTAAAGAAGGTGCTGTTGTTGTTCAGAAAGTAAAAGAAGGCAAAGCTGACTTCGGTTACAATGCACGTACTGACGAATATCAGGAAATGTATGCTGCCGGTGTTATCGACCCTGCAAAAGTTACCCGTGTAGCTCTTGAAAATGCAGCTTCTATTGCCGGTATGATGCTGACAACAGAATGTATTATTGCTGAAAAGAAAGAAGATAATCCAGCTCCTGTAATGCCTCCGATGGGTGGCGGAATGGGCGGCATGATGTAATTCTTGTTCATCATAACCTTAATGAAAAAGGGATTGTCTCAGAGCGAGGCAATCCCTTTTACTTTGTATATCACAGTTATCTGTAGGTGGGTTATTGTTAGAGATGCATGCAATGCGTCTTTACGTTTGGAAGCCGGCCTTTCTATGCTGTTTTATTTCCCGAAATAGCTATCCAGTAATTCTTTTGCGGCAATAAACGAACTGATTTTATTGTCCACGACTTTCTGTTCGTATTCTGTTAGCAAAGCATCGATTTTTTCGTTGTTGTAAAAGTGCGATTTCAGCTGGTCGTTAATCGACTCGTACATCCAATATTTCGACTGGCGGAGACGCTTGTGGTCAAAATAGCCTGATTCTTTCACGAATGCTATATACTCGGTAATCATCTCCCATACGCCGTCGATATTGATGCCGTTTAGTGCGGAGCAAGTCAATACCTTGGGCGACCATCCCGATTCGGGCAACGGAAAGAGATGGAGTGCGCTGGTGAGTTGTGCTTTGGTCAGGTTGACACGGTCCACATTGGTGCCATCGGCTTTGTTGATGGTGATACCGTCGGCCATTTCCATAATGCCTCGTTTGATTCCCTGAAGTTCATCACCCGTTCCGGCAACCTGCAGGAATAGGAAGAAATCGACCATGGAGTGCACTGCGGTTTCCGATTGCCCTACGCCGACTGTCTCCACAAAAATGGTATCGAATCCTGCCGCTTCGCAAAGCATGATTGTTTCGCGTGTTTTGCGAGCTACGCCACCCAATGAACCTGCGGAGGGTGAAGGGCGGATAAAAGCATTAGGATGGCTGGAGAGCTGTTCCATGCGTGTCTTATCGCCCAGAATACTCCCTTTGCTGCGTTCACTACTTGGGTCGATGGCAAGGACTGCCAAACGATGGTCGTCATTGACCAGGTACATCCCCATTGCTTCGATAAAGGTGCTTTTGCCTGCTCCGGGAACTCCGGTGATGCCAAGACGAATTGATTTGCCGGTATGAGGAAGGCATTTTTCTATCACTTCCTGAGCAATGACCTGGTGTTCGGGTTTCAGGCTTTCAAGTAGTGTTACTGCCTGACTCAGAATTGTACGGTTGCCTTTGAGAATTCCTTCTGTATATTCGGCAGCCGTATAGGTTTGTTTCTTTTTCCGTTTCTGAAGATAAGGGTTGACGGTGGGCGGCTGTTCGATGCCGCTGTTGACGGTCAAACCTGAATAGCAGTCGTCGTTTTCAATATGATGTTGATCCATAGAAATTACTTTTGACACGAATTGCACGAATTGTCACCAATGCAATCTGTAATGTATCAGGTGTGAATAATAAACTTTTATAATGCGACTCTTTTGTGGCTGAGACTATCTTCTCCGAAGTTTACTAAAAGTCCGAGTTTCAGTTTGCTTGCTGCCAGATAATTCAATGTTTGTTTGATATGTGCAGATGATAATGCTTCGATCGCTTTTACCTCCAGAATGATTCTGTCCATTAAAATGAAATCAGTAATGTAATAGTGGGGTAGAAGGATATTTTTATATCGGATCTCAAATTTCTTTTCTCTTTCAAAATAGATTTGACGATTGGTGAATTCTATTTCTAAAGCATCCTTATATACAACCTCATTGAATCCTTTCCCCAAAGCACTATGAACCTCCATGCAGGCTCCGATGATATTGTAAGCTTCGTCTTTGTAGATGATATCCGTCATATTCTGAATATTAGACACGAATTGCACAAATTGTCATCAATGTAATCGGTAATGTATCAGGCGTGAATAATAGATTAGATGTGCATGACACTAATCTGTACAAAATATAAAGCCACAACTTCCACAAATTAATCACAGATTATTTGTGTTCATTCGTGCAATTCGTGTCTTTATTTGCTTGCAAAGTTAATGAAAAAAGCCGCCCGAAAATCGGACGGCTTTTGATATTTGACCTTAAAAAAGAATTATTCAGCAGCAGCTTCTGCGTCTTTATCTTTTTTAGCAGCACGTTTAGCTTTAGCTTCAGCGGCAGCAGCTTTTTGATGAGCTTCTGTCTTTTCTGCTTCTGAAAGTTGATCTTTCAAATCAGCCAATGATTGAATGTCACCTAAAGTGGTTTTTTCATACGATTGGTTTGTGATAGTTTCTTCAACTTTCTTTGCTCTTTTAGGGCTGTTTTCTTTCTTTTCGGTAGAAATGCCCGATGCAGCTTTTTGTTCGTCTTCGTGGATGCGGCTGTGAGAAAGAATAATTCTCTTAGCATCTTTGTTGAATTCGATCACTTTGAACTGAAGTTTTTCGTCCAGTTTAGCCTGTGTGCCGTCTTCTTTTACCAGGTGTTTAGGAGTAGCGAAACCTTCAACACCGTAAGGCAATGCAATTACAGCGCCTTTGTCAAGAACTTCAACGATTGTACCTTCGTGGATGCTGTCAACGGTAAAGATTGTTTCGAATACATCCCATGGGTTTTCTTCGAGTTGTTTGTGGCCGAGGCTCAAACGACGGTTGTCTTTATCGATTTCGAGAACAACTACTTCGAGGTTAGCACCGATCTGAGTAAATTCTGACGGGTGTTTGATTTTGCGGGTCCAAGACAGGTCGCTGATGTGGATCAGGCCGTCAACGCCTTCTTCGATTTCAACAAATACACCGAAGTTGGTGAAGTTGCGAACGCGAGCGGTGTGTTTAGAACCAACTGCATATTTGGTTTCGATGTTTTCCCAAGGATCTTGTTTGAGTTGTTTGATACCCAAAGACATTTTGCGTTCGTCGCGATCCAGAGTCAGGATAACAGCTTCTACTTCGTCGCCTACTTTCAGGAAGTCCTGAGCGCTACGCAGGTGTTGGCTCCATGACATTTCAGAAACGTGGATCAAACCTTCTACGCCCGGCAATACTTCAACGAATGCACCGTAGTCAGCTACAACAACCACTTTGCCGTTTACTTTGTCACCAACTTTGAGGTTAGTATCCAAAGCATCCCATGGGTGCGGAGTAAGTTGTTTCAAGCCGAGAGCGATACGTTTCTTTTCGTTGTCGAAATCGATGATTACAACGTTCAGTTTCTGATCCAGCTGAACCACTTCTTCCGGGTGAGCTACGCGGCCCCAAGAAAGGTCTGTGATGTGGATAAGACCGTCAACGCCACCGAGGTCGATGAATACACCGTAGTTGGTGATGTTCTTAACGGTTCCTTCAAGAACTTGTCCTTTTTCGAGTTTGGAGATAATTTCTTTCTTCTGTTGTTCGAGTTCAGCTTCGATAAGAGCTTTGTGCGATACAACAACGTTTTTGAATTCGTGGTTGATTTTAACAACCTTGAATTCCATAGTTTTGCCAACGAATACATCGTAGTCGCGGATAGGTTTCACGTCGATCTGAGAACCCGGCAAGAAAGCTTCGATGCCGAATACGTCTACGATCATACCACCCTTTGTGCGGCATTTTACAAAACCCTTGATTGTTTCGTCGTTTTCGAGGGCTGCGTTTACGCGATCCCAAGAGCGAGAAGTGCGAGCTTGTTTGTGAGACAACAAAAGCTGACCTTTTTTGTCTTCCTGGTTTTCGATGTAAACTTCTACAATGTCACCAACTTTGAGGTCAGGATTGTAGCGGAATTCGTTCAACGGAATGATACCGTCTGATTTGAAGCCGATGTTAACTACGACTTCGCGTTTGTTCATTGAGATAACAGTACCGTCAACAACTTCTTTTTCTTTTACAGTGTTGAGGGTAGCGTCATACTGTTGGGTAAGGGCAGTGCGATCTTCGATAAGATTGTCGCCTTTTTCATAAGCATCCCAGTCGAAATCTTCGGTAGGAGTGGTTTTTGGTGCGGGAGCCACGGTGGCTGTAGCTTCTTCAGCTGCGGGAGTTTTTACATCTTCCACGATGTTTTCGTTTTGTTCTGACATAACTAATTTTTGACGTTAATAGGGTTAGACTTTATGTTGTCTTAAAAGCGCGGCAAAGGTACGATATTTTTCTTGTTTTGCAAAACATAAAAAGTTTTTGAGAGATAGATAGTTGCAAGGTCGAAATTCTTAAATTTGCAGACGTAGGAATTCCAGGTTTCAAATTCCAAAATTCCATTTGGACGCTAATTATACCTTTGAAATCTTGGAGCCATGAAATTTTGAAATTTGACCGATATGCTTACAATAACCATTGATGAAAAAGTAAAAACAGCCTGTCCGGGTCTGACCTTAGGCCTGATTTATTGCGAGGTGACCAATTCCGAACATAGCGAGGGTTTATGGAACGAAATCGCAGAAGCTGATCGCGAATTCAAAGCAAAGTATAAGATCGAACAGATCAATAAAATTCCGGCCATCAGGGCAACCCGCGACGCGTATAAAGCTTTGGGTAAAGATCCGAATCGTTACCGGCCGTCTGCGGAAGCGTTGTGTCGGAGGATTTTGCGCGACTTGCCCATATATCAAATTAATACGCTGGTCGATCTGATTAATCTGGTTTCTAT
Organism: Paludibacter sp.; assembly: GCF_009712605.1. Lineage (GTDB taxonomy): Bacteria > Bacteroidota > Bacteroidia > Bacteroidales > Paludibacteraceae > Microbacter. The sequence goes on from NZ_WASO01000002.1 coordinate 111,679, forward strand.
TCGTACTGGTTATTCCATCGGAGGCTTTGATGCCGACAAGATTCAGGGCAACCTGTTGCTCACTGCCGGTACTGCTGATGACGAGTTCGAGGGTATCGGTCGGGGAGTGCTCAATATCGAAGGACTACCGGTGTACAAGGATGCGGTCGGGGGTATCGGGACGCCTACCAGTGATCATGAGCGAACCAAACTCTCGCTGGAGTCAAACCATCTGTTGATGATTATCAATGGCTATTCTGGTATTGCTGGTGTTCGCGAGGCAGTGGACTGGTCGGTGGAGTTGTTGCAAAAATATGCCGGCGCAATATCAATCGAGACGAAAATCATGTAGCTTTGTGTTGTAAATGGCTTGATTGTCAGAGAACCAATTAATTTTTACTCCATGAAAAAGTTTGTTTTGTTTTTAAGCTGTTTTGCCTTCTGCTTTTTGTACAACCAGATGGTAAATGCGCAGACGACGGTGGTTCGTTTTATGGTGGAACTTCCCGGACAGGGAATCTCTCAGGACTCGGCGGTGTATCTTGCCGGTAGCTTCAACGGCTGGAATCCGCAGGATGAAAATTATCGCATGAAACGGGTGGATGCCCGTCATTACTCACTCGATGTGCCTTGTTTTGCCGACAAAAATTACGAGTATAAATACACGCTCGGTGGCTGGAAACATGTGGAGAAAACCCCAGAAAACAAAGAAATCGATAATCGTAAATTTACGTCTACGAAGAAACTGAAGATTAAAGATTCGGTGGCCGCATGGAATGTGCCGGCGCCTAAAAAAGAGGCGCAACAAAATCCGCTTTCGGGCATGCTTACGCAGGATCAGATAGATAAGATGATGCAACTTAAAGATTCTGTCACGAAGGGTCTTGCTCCGATTATTCCTCAATTATTGGGAGTTTTGCAAAAAGTCAATACCAATCTGCTGGCCGATAAGCCTGATATTGACCTGAGCAAGCAATATAATGCCGAAGCTATGAAAATTGTTTCGCAGGTGCTTGAATCGGTTACCGGTACGTTGATGCAGGTGATGAATGTACTGACTCCGGAGCAAAAACAGAAGCTCCGCGATGCAATGAAGAATTCTACCAATCCTGGCGATCTGATCAATATGATAACGAATTCGAAGCCGACACCAGCTGATAAATAGTCCGTTATGACAAGTAAAGAACTGATTGCCGATATTCGCGCTTATTGCGAGGCTCATGCCGATGAGGCGTTGGTAAAAAAGTATAGCCGCTACTTCAAAGGTGAGTACAATGCTTACGGGCTTACCCAACTGTTGCTCGAAGATAAGGTGCGTCAATTGCAGGAAGATAAGTGTGTGTCGCTTGAACTAATGCTGGAGGCTGCTCCCGAACTGATTGCCGCCCCGAAATATGAAGAGGCATCATTTGTGTTCCGGATGCTCGATATTAATAAAAAACAGTACAACCGCGAGGTGTTCGACCGGATAGCTGCCTTTTATGGCGTTGGTATTCGAAACTGGGCACATGCTGATGTGTTGGGAATGATGATTTTGCCCGTTTTTCTCGAAAAAGGGATTGTTACACCCGATGACTTCCGTCCGTGGCTCTCGGCTGAGAATCCCTTCCAGCGGAGATCTGTGCCGGTTACCTTTATTAAGCATATCAAAAAGCATCACGAGGCAATCGAACCTTTCTTTGCTTTTCTGGAACCGTTGATGAGTGATCCTATCCGGGAGGTGCATCAGGGAATCGGGTGGTACCTGCGTGAGGCGTGGAAACTGGCTCCCGAACCTACCGAAGCATTTTTGCTGAAATGGAAGGAGACGGCTGCGCGCCTTATTTTCCAGTATGCCTGCGAAAAGATGACGAAGGAGAAAAAAGAACTTTTCCGTCGAAGCAAGAAATAGAGTGTGTCGCACACGGAAGACACAGTCAATACGGAATTACACGAAAAAAGTCAGGGCTTCACTTTATGCGAGGCTCTGACTTTTTTTGGGCGATAAGATTCCGTGATGTTCTGTTTTGTCCGTGTCTTCCGTGTGCAATGGAACAAAAGCGATGATATTCTGTTTTATCCGTGTCGTCCGTGTGCTAACTTAATCACGTTCCACCACCCGAAGCGACTCTGTTTTCTCCAGTTTTCCCATAAACATCGGATAGATGGCTTGTCGTACCGATAGTTTCATGCGGCAGGTCATATCGAACTGCTGTTCGGTGACGGTGGTGTCGGTCTCTTTTAGTAGCGACATCACATCGTTCATGGTGAGGTAGTCGAACTCTATTTCGAGGGCGATCATCACCTCCTGTACCGTGATTTCATTATTGGCGATGGCATCGGCTGCCGCGGCCTTGTAGGCGGTAATCAGTCCGCCGGTACCCAACAGGATGCCACCGAAGTAACGCACCACGATTATCAGAATGTTGGTAAGGTTGGTCGAGTGTATCTGTCCGAGGATGGGGCGGCCGGCAGTGCCTGAAGGTTCGCCGTCGTCGTTGGCGCGGAACTCCGTGCGGTCGGCTCCCAGCACGTAGGCGTAGCACACGTGGCGTGCATCGTAATACTCCTTGCGGAAAGATGCCACAATGCTTTTTACCTCCTCCGCATCGGTTACAGGGATGGCGAATGAGAGAAATTTACTTCCCTTTTCTTTGTAAATGCCTTCGGAACGGCGCGCTATGGTAAAAAAACTATCCAAATGTGCGGTTGTCGTTTATTATTGTTCGTCGTTAAATTTATCGCCTTCCCATTTTGCCGGATTGTCGATGATATAGGTTGATATCCGGACATCATCCTGCCAATCGCGAATAATATGGTCGTAATAATTGCGTTGCCATAATTTGTCATCGAATCGTCTCCATCCGTTGTTTTTTACCCCACGGATGTATTCGTTGGTGGTCATCGTTTTGAACCAATCCATTACATCGCCGATTGTCGCCCCGTATTTTTTGTTATGTATGCCGTATCGGTCATCCGTTTCGCGATATGGCATTGTTTCGTGATGCCGGTTTTCGTGATGCGGGATTATTTCGGGACGCCCACGTAGGGGCGCCCCTACGTGGGCGTCTCCATATGCAACGTGGGTGTCCGTGTCCATTTCCGTTATATCCGTCCCCATTTCCATCATGTGGATATCGGTTGACGGAACATTATCCATTTCCAAAATTTCAATAATACAATGCATGTGATTGGGCATTACCACCATTTCACGGCAACGTTTATCGGGAAATTTGTTTTCGATTTCGCGATACCATTTTTCAATCATGCGCCCGGCATCGTTCAATATCATTTCTCCATTGACCACCTTTCCGAACAAATGCAATCGATTCTGAACCACAATGGTCAAAAAATACAAACCCGCACGGGCATAATCGTACCCTTGCAAACGTATGTTTTTGCGTCGGTGTTTTTCGTCGTGTAGGGTCATGGGTGACGTGTTATGGTAAAAGATGGTCAGTCGGTTAGAACGCGAATGACGCGAATTTCCACAAATTTAATTTGCGTTTATTTGTGAGGATTAGCGTTCTTCGGTTGGTTCATTCTATATGATTTGCAAAGGTAGGGATTTTCTGTTTTATGCCAGTGCTCGTATTTGTAGGTTAGATAATTGTTTTTGAGGGTGTCGTGTTTTTGTGAATTTATGCTCGTTTCAAATCAAAAAAGAGTACATTTGCAGCCAAAATCGGAAAAGTTACGGATTTGTGTTATCTCTCCTAAAATCTTTATGACGATGAGACCTCTTTTTTCTGCCGGTGTGCGTCAAATGACTGCATTATTGCTGCTTACTACAGCCCTTGTAATCTCTTCCTGTTCCAAAAAGGAATATCCCGACAATCTTACGTTTATCCCCAAAGAGAGCTCTTTGGTGGCTTGCATCGACCTGAAAGCGTTGGCCGAAAAAGCCGATATGAAAGAGTTGAAGAAGTCGGCAACGTTCAAGTCGCTCAGTCAGGAGGTATTTTCCGATCAACCGGCTCTAAAAGCAATCCTGGACGATCCTTCTAAAAGCGGAGTAAAATTCAAACAGGTTTTCATGTTCCTTACCGGTACGAAAAATGTGGGCGTTACCCTCGAACTGGACGATGCCTCTGATTTCGAATCGATGCTGAAAAAACTTGCCGAACAGGCGGGTCTTGCGCTGGATGTGAAGAAAGAGTCGGATTGCAACTACGTAACGATGCCTCAGAATGACAGTACTCTGTTGGTATGGGACAAACATAAGGCGTTGCTGGTAGCCAATACTCCAAAGGATCAGGCGATAAAAATATTTACTACTCCTAAAGAGGCGAGCATTGTGACGGTGAAAGATTTTGCCGATGCTTACAAACAAAAGAAAGACCTTTTCCTCTGGACAAAAAACGACAGCGCATCGAGCAGTCTTGGTGCATTGTTGCAATTGCCGGTGATGGCGGCCGAGACCGAATTGATGAAAGGTACTTTTACGCATGTCAATCTCGAATTTAAAGACGGTGAAGTGGTTTGTACGTCGGAAACTACTCCGCTTGAACTGGCAAAGAAACTGGATGCCAGGTATATCAGCGCTCATCCCGACGATAATATTCTGCGTTACTTTCCGAAAACTGCTTTCCTGATGGGACGTGTGGCACTCAATATGCCGGCTATTGCACAATATTTTTCGACAAGTAAGGATAGCAAAGCATTTGCCAATGCCGATAACCTTAGGGTGATTAACTCCCTCAACGGTGATATGGTGTTCTCGGTGTTTAATTTTGCCAATGGCGTGCTCCCTGTTCCTCAGTTGGCTGTCGCTGCTACGGTGAAAGACAAATCGCTCTACGATTATATTCTCAAACAATTGCCGGCAATGGTTCAAAAGAAGAATACCGGTGCCTACCTGACGCTGACGCTCGATCCGTATGTGTTTTATTTGGCACAGAAGGGCAATTTGCTGATGGTAGCCAATAGCGAAGATGCCATTAAATCGTTTGCAGAAGGTAAACCGCAGCCGGTAAGCTTGCTGGATGCTTCTCCGGTAGCCAATATCAAGGGCTGTCCCGGTGTGTTTTATCTCAACCTCGATCCCGATAATTACCCGCAGGCTATCATGAGTTTGCTCGATACGTTTGGCGGTGGTGCCGGTTCGAAATTCAAAACGATGCTTTTCCTGAAAGATTTGCAGGGAACGTATGATCCGAATACGGCGCAGGGTAAAGTGGTGCTTAGACTGAAAGAAAGTAATAAAAACAGTCTGGCGGTGATCCTGCAGAAAGCCGACGAACTGGTGGTGGCAAGATAATATATTCGAATTTCAGTAAACATTAAGAAGTTAAGAAATATAGAGTTGCCTTAGGGTTGAAGTTCTTTTGTGTTCTTTGTGGTTAACCCGATTTTCTTGTGAAATCAAGAGAACATCGAGTGATATAAAGAGCTGCTTAATAATCTTCATGCCTTAATGGTAAAAAATAGTGCTTCATTTTTAATTATTCATTATACAAAGTGCAAACAATAGAAATACACGACATTGTTCCTGATCCTATTGCCGACATTGCATCCAAATCGTCGGAAGTGTGGTTTAAGGATCATTCGTTTACACGCGGCAAACACTACCTGATCACCGCCGAATCGGGTACCGGAAAATCTTCGTTTTTCGACTTCCTGTACGGACGTCGCCACGATTTTCAGGGCTCTATTACCTTCGACGGAGCATCGCTTCATTCATTCAAAGTGCGCGACTGGAATAAGGTTCGCCAGCACAATATCAGTCTGGTTTTTCAGGGTTTCCGTCTTTTTCCGGAGCTTACTGTTTGGGAAAATCTTCAGTTGAAGAATCACCAAACCGGCTATCTCTCCGATCAAAAGATGATGCAGATGCTCGAAACCCTTGGAATTCCGGAAAAGAAGGATATTCCGCTCCGGTTTATCTCTTACGGACAACAACAACGTGTGGCCATTATTCGTGCCATGTGCCAGCCTTTCGATTTCCTTTTGCTTGACGAGCCGTTTAGTCACCTCGATGAAGTAAACCAACGCACTATCTGCAATATGGTGAGTGCCGAACTGAAAGAACGCGGTGCAAGTCTTATGCTCTGCTCTCTCGGTGATCCCTATTTCTTTGAATACGACGAAAAACTGAATATGTAAAATCAATATGATTTGAGAATGTGAAGATTTGAGGATGTGAAAATTTAGATTGAATCAATTCGTTGCTTCATTTGTAATCCTCAAATTTCTAAATTCCCAAATCCCCAAATCAGGATTATGTTACTCTGGAAATTATTACGCAAAAATATTGTGGCAGGGCAATTGGCCGGTTATGTTGCCGCCACGCTGCTGGGGCTTACTATCGTGTTGCTCTCCCTGCAATTTTATAACGATCTGCAACCGGTATTCAGTGCCAAGGAGGGCGTTTTTGCCCGTGACTACTTGGTCGTTAGTAAGAAAGTTTCTCTTCTGAAAACGCTGAAGATCAGTTCTACCGAGTTTTCGAAAAATGAAATGGCGGAAGTGCAGTCGCAGCCTTTTGTGAAACGGATGGCCGGATTCACCGCGGCAACATTCCGCGTGTATGCTTCTACAGCTATTTCGGGAAAGGTGGCAAATTTCGGTACAATGCTCTTCTTTGAATCTGTGCCCGATACTTTTCTGGACATCAACTCTACGGACTGGAGATGGAGCCGGAATGCCAATTTTATCCCAATCATCATTCCCCGTTCGTATCTGACGCTTTACAATTTTGGATTTGCTCCCAGTCAGGGATTGCCGCAGTTATCTGAAAAAACTATCGGTTTGTTAAATATGAATATAGAGCTGTCGGGTAACGGCAAAGATGCTGTTTTTCAAAGCCGGATAGTTGGATTTACAGACCGGATCAATTCCATTTTGGTACCTCAGGAATTCATGGATTGGGCCAATGCTCAGTTTGGAACGGGCAGCGCACAACCTTCCCGTGTAATTATCGAGCCACATAATGTTACCGATCCGAAACTGGGCGAGTATTTCGCATCTCATCAGTATGAAATAGCCAACGATAAGGCATCGGCAGGGCAGGCATCGTCTTTTTTGCGTACCCTTATTCTTATTGTGATGGGGGTGGGGATTATTATTACCCTGCTGGCTCTTGGGTTAATGCTGCTGAGTATCAACTTGCTCATTCAGAAGAATCATACCAAAATAGAAAATCTCTCGCTGATGGGCTTCTCGACCGAGAAAATAGCGAAGCCTTATCAATATCTGGTGGTGATTCTCAATGTGGTGATTTTGCTGATAGCATTGGTGTTGGTGAATTACTTCAGGGGACAATATACCGCCAGTTTCAATACCAGTATTCATATCGATGATGGTAATCTGGCCTGGAATTATATTCTGTGGGGCGTTTATATTGTCGTCGCTCTCTCGGCCATCAACATCGGCTGGATTTATATGAAGGTAAAAGAAATCAGAAAATAAAAACAAAGCATCCCGGCTTAAAGATCGCTTGATCCGAAAGCCGGGATGTTTTTTAGTGACTCCAGTATTCTAAACCATTTGTATTGATATATCCTTTTGTGTCGTCTTGTGTTCTAACGAGTGCCAGACCATTTTTGAAATCCGATACCCATTTGTATTTACAGGAAATGGTTAGTCGTCCTTTTTTGTTGATAAACCCTGCAAGTCCGTCCGCTTCGACCCATGCCATTCCTTCCGAAAACTGCCCGATAAACTGATAATTGCAAGGTGTTATTTCTCGGCCTGTGATGTCGATTAAACCAAATTTGCCATCGCGTTTTACTCGTGCTAACCCGTTAATGAGAGGCTCGATTGCGTCGTATATGCAAGGGGCAATCTCAGTGCCGTTGAAGTCGATTATGCCCCATTGCCCGTTTAATTTGAAACAGGCCATAAAACTGGTGAATTTTCTCACTGCGTCATACATACATGATACAATTTCTTGTTCATGTGTGTCGAAAATGCCCCAAAATCCCTCGGAATAGACGCCAATCAATCCCTCGCAAATTGATTTGACGGCTTCGTATCTGCAAGGAACTATTATCTTCCCTTTTCGGTTGATGCATCCAACTTTCCCATTTATGGAGATTTCGGCGATGTTGTCTGAAAAGTGGCCTATGTAGTCAAACTTGCATGCAATCACTACGTCTCCCTTCGTATTTACTGCTCCCCAGTGAAAATCAGTCTGAACAATGGCTAATCCATCGTAAAACTGCCCGATTGTATCGTATTTGTACGGAATTATTTCATTTCCATCGATATCGGTATATCCCCAGTATCCGTCTTTTTGGCATCTGGCCATTTGGTTAATAAACTGGTCGATAAATTGAAAAGAGCAAGTAACGGTTTCTTTTCCTGACGCATCCAAGTATCCCCATTTCCCGTTTCTTTTAACGCGGGCAATATTGTTGGCAAGCGATTCAATTTCAAAATACCTGCAGGTACGCTTGTCTTTACAAACAAGCTCAATTAAGCTCCAATCTTTATCTATTTTGACCTTTAGCAAATTTTTCTCGAATTTTTCAATATCGTTGTACCTGCAGGTAATTAATTCACATCCGGTGTAATCAACTACACCCCATTTTCTATTTGCCTTAATACTAAATAAGCCGTTGCCAAGATATTTAATGTTCTCGTGTGCGCATACTAAAATTTCTTCTCCAAAGTTGTTTATAGCGCCCCATTTGCCGTTTAGTTCCACTTCGGCGTATCCGTCTGTGAAGTTACCGATATAATCATACTTGCAGCTTGTAAGCCTTTTCCCTGTTTTGGTGGCTAATCCGTATTTGTTGTTTTGTTTGAGAATTATTTTGCCATCGTTCAACCGTTCTATAGAATCATATCTGCATGGGTAAATTTCTTTGCCTGTATAGTCTATGAGCCCCCATTTTTGATTTGCTTTAATTGTTGCGTTGCCGCACCAGAATAGGCAGGCTTCCTCATAAACACATGGAATGATGACTTTTTGTATCGTATTGCAATAGCCCCATTTGTCTCCTTTTTTGTAAGGAATTAAAAGATTGTCGGTCGCAACTCCTGTCGGTTTAAATTTTCGTATAGTCCATTTATTCAGCCTTATTGCCTGAGGTCTGCCAAGTCTTATTTCTGGTTTGCCGGTAACCATAATGAGATTTTGATTGATTGACTCTTTAGATAATGGTAAGAGATATGTGTACAGCTAAAATTCTGTAAATGATAGAAGTTTAGTTGAAAGTTGAAGGAGCTTGGAGTTCTCCTTCTTTCGATTGCCCGATCTTAAAATGTTTTACAGTATTGTGGGGTCCGCATAACGGATTGTGTATGCTCTCCAATGGGAATTTATATATGGAGAAGACGTTTCTCTATGCCTTCTCCCGACGCTAAAAGGAGTTTCATCAGGATGTTCAGGGATGGGTGTGTCATGTTGTGCAATAGTGTTTGTTTCGTGTTGGCTTAAGCGCTGACTGATGATCTGGTAGGGAATGAATGTGATGCGGGTTATCTATTTCGGAAAACAAAAAAGCCGGATAACTGTCTTATAGTGCGATAGAATTGGTTTTTTAGGTTTAACCCCAGTCATACCAAACGACACTACTGCTTACAACAGTGATTGTTATAGGCGCTTTCTCTCTATTGTCAGGCAGAGTGGTGGTCACAATCATTCTCTCGTTGTTACTGTCTTGTTGGGGCGGAAGAATTTGCTTGCGGGTAGTAGATAGTCTTCCTGTTACAGTCCTTGTGTGGTGCAAAGTTCTTGTTCTCATGTTTTGTTTGTTGAAGGTTCTTGTTGGAGAAAATCATTGGCAGAAAGAGTTTCAGATACATCACGTATTTCAGAAAAACTGCAATCGGCATTGCGCTTAAAATACAGAGAGTCACAGTGGAGGATCAGTTGCACATTGCAAATATAATCCCGAAAAGAATGAATTGATTTTTATGGTGGGTTAAATCGGATCATGATTTGGTTAAATGGTGTAAATGCTAAGTAGTTAAAATAAGAATTGTTATGCCGGTTTATTCTAATATTTAGTCTCTTATATGGAATAAATATCGGGTTGTATTTTCTGAATAATGAATCATTGACTAATGATTTCTTTGAATTGTTATAACAGACTCTTTTGAACCGATAGGTTTTTATTGAGTTGAAAAATTAGTCCTCCCAATATGTGGAGCCGTTACTATGTACGAATCCGATTGTGTTATTGTCAAGACCCGCGATGGCAAGGTTATCTTCGAACTCCCAGACCCATTTATACTTGCAGGGTATTGTTTCCTGACCGCCTTTGTTAATGAATCCTGATTTTGAATTTGCCTCTACCCAAGCCAACCCGTTTGAGAATTTTCCGATATGTTTATATTTGCATCTGACGATTTCCTCTCCTCTGGTATTGATTAATCCGGCAAGAGATTTGTTGTATACGCGGGCCACTTCATCGTGAGGTTCTTCAATCTTATCATACCTGCACGGTACAATCTCTCTTCCTGTGTAATCAATAATGCCCCATTTTCCTCTGATTTTTACGAGAATCATCGTGTCATTGAATCGTGCAATTGCATCATAAACGGTGGATGTTAAGGAGAGACCGGCTGGATTTATCAGGTTCCAGTAGCCATTTAGATGTACCCCGTAAGTGTTTTTGCAGATTGACTTAATGGATTCATATCCTGAAAATAGCATTACTCTAAAGTTTTTATTGATAACGCCTAGTCTGTCATTAACGGCAATTTCTGCTTTTCCGTTAGAGAAATTGCCAATAAAAGAGTATTGAAACGGAGCTTTTATTTCGCCAAAATTGTTAATGATGCCCCAACGATTGTTTTTGCAAACTCCGGCTAAATGCTCATGAAAATCATTGACCATATCATATTTGCAGGTAATGACTTCGAGACCGGCTGTGTCGACAAATCCCCATTGGCCGTTATGTAAACAGCGTGCCAGTCCGTCAGAGAAATCTCCTATTTGCTTGTATATACACGGTACGGCGATCGCTCCGGTTTTGTCAATATATCCCCATTTCCCATTGATTTTGACTTTGCATAAACCGTTGTTTATGCTTTCCATGACCGTGTAATGACAGGGAACGATTTCTGTCCCATCGGAATCAATAATGCCCCATCTCCGATTGTCACTAACCCGAAATAATGAACTGCCAAAAATATCGATGCTATTAAATCTGCTAGGGGTGATTTCATGACCGGAACTGTCAACCAATGCCCAGAGTTTATTTGTGCAAGCGGCAAAATACCCATTCCCGAAATTCTTTAGATTACGATATCTGACAGGCAAAACTTCTTTACCAGAGATAGAAAGAATTCCTCTTTTGTCGTCGTTTTCCACTTCGGCATATCCATTGTGAAATTTGCTGATAAAATCATATTTACATGGAATAATTTCCATTCCAAATATATCTGTTAAGCCCCATTTGCCTCCTTGTTTTACAGATAAAATCGTTTCGGTATTCACATCAATAGCATCGTAATGACAGTTTATCAGTTCATTGCCATTATTAGTAATTATGCCCCATTTGTTATTCTTTGATACGAAGGCAATTCCGTTTTTGAATTTCCGAACAGCGTCATATTTACATGGAATAATTAATCTCTTTTGAAGGTTGGAGAACCCCCACTTAGTCCCTTTTCTGTAAGGAATTAATATGTTTTCGGCTTGTAGGTCAAAATCCGAATTGAAAAGAGTGGGTCTGAGGGGTAGTCTGACGACAGAACGTCTGTTGTACGAGGAAAGGATGCTATTTTCTTCCATACTGTTCAGGTATTAGGGTTCGTAATCAACAAAATTTGACAGATGAAACAATTTGAATGTAATGGATGGTGAAAATATTGTTTGTATAAGTATCAATTATACAATTGTTTACGTTGTGTTGTATTTGTGGTTTGAGGGTGACGCGTCGCCTGCCCATCATATAAACTATAATAGGAATAGTCTGATCTGCAACATTATTGCTGCATACATCAGTAAAAATAGAAAATGAGAAGCTACAAAATCAGAAAAGTTCTCTTTAGAAGATTACCCCCAATCGAACCAGGGAGTGTGTGGCTTTTTTAAAACGACCGAAGAATAAATGGTTGACTCAATGATGAAAGAGCCGACATCGTTTCTGCTTATTGGTGTAGCAGGTTGGTTGTTTTGTGATGAGTTTTTTCCAGTATTATTCAACCTCTCTTGTGCGCTCAACGCGTTTGGCTTCCTGTAATGTAATGTGTCTTTTTTCATACAGTCTTGAGGTTTAGTTTGTTAGAATATCAGTTGTAATAACAAGTGCTTCAAAAAGAATATGCAATGCTTTCAGTAATAGTAAAATTTCCCTATGAGTCGTAAGTAATATTACGGTGATGTGAAAATAATTATGTAGAATTATACTTTCACAAATATAGTATTACAAATGAAAAATAGATTTTAATTGAGGTGAAATTAACGTGATTTAACGTTAATTAAATTCAAATATATAATGTTGAATTCAGGTAGTATTTGGATGTAATTTGTAAAATATTAGATACATATGATATTTCATTCCGACTTGTTTATGGTTAAATAATGTTTTCTTAATAATTTCTTATTGGAAATTATAATTGAATTTTTATGTAGTGAATGGTACTTGCATTTTGTTTTGATGGGGATATGAAAATATGGTGGTTAATTAAATGTTATGTTGGTTTTTATCTCTAATTTTGGTGTTGAGGCTATTTATTTCTGAAATGTTATTGTAAATATTTGTTTAGATTAAAAATTGTATATTTGCGGTCGCAAAATGCTCACAAGTATCCTTTGGTCTTTACTTAAAGAAAGGTTATAACACAAAAAGCTGTCAGATGGATAGTTCTATTACTTTATATGTAAATACGACCCTGATTATAAGTTGTTTGGTGTTTGCTATCGTTTTTTTTGCCTTTCCTTTACCTCCTAATTTGAAAGGATTAAAGAGTTATAAGGTTTCCCTCCGTACTTTAGGTGCCGCTTATTTTCTATTTGCCTTTTTGGTTTTAATATCAGAAGCCATTGACGAACCGGAAGTGGATTTGTTATCAGTGATAAATTTGAATATCTCATCGCTGCAAGCTATTTTATTTACCATGGCATTGGTCATTTTGCTTAATCCTGCCAAAGTGACCAGAAAATATCTGCTTAAACATGTGAGCCCGATAATCGCTTTTGATCTTGTTTATACTTTGGTTGCTCTGCGTTGGGGAAATCCGGAGATTAGTAATTTAGATGCTTTAGTGAAACTTAGCCTGATACCGCCAATCGTTATCAGAGAGTGTTTTTGGCTGTTTTTTGTGATTCAGCTTGGGTATTTGACAACAATATTCATTCGTGAAGTGAAGAATTATGATAAGGCGTTAGATGATTATTTTTCTGATGGTTATAAGATACATATCCGGTGGGTATCTATCTGTTATTATTCGGCCTTGTCATTGGGGATATTTGGTGTGTTTATGATGTGTCTATTCTCTTTTGTGTGGGAAATTGTCTTTACGTTGTGTTGTGTTGTATATTATGTGGGATTTGGTGCCTGCTATATTCAATATCCCAGAACCTTTATAAAGATAGAGCCTGTCATTTCACCCGTTATTCCGATACCTGAAGTTCACCTGAAAGTCAATAATCGTTTTTCGTGGACAGAGCTTAAGAGTAAAGTATTGAAAGAAAAATATTATACCCGTATGGGGGTAAATATTGAAGATATGGCTCAATATTTGAAGGTGGGTCGAACGACGCTGTCCGGTTTTATCAATAAAGAAGAAGGTGTTAATTTTAATTCATGGATTCGCCGGCTTCGTATCGATGAGGCTATTCGTTTGTTACAGGAAAATCCTGAATATTCCTTGAGTCAGATATCTGAAATGGTAGGTTATAGTGAACCTTCAAATTTTAGTCGTCAATTTAAGACTGAGACCGGTATTTCTCCTTCCGAATGGTGTCAGCAAAAGCGTATTCTTGCATAAAGAAGGTTCGGGTAATTGTGTTCTGAATTTTACCATTTGACCGTTGTTTTGTCAAATCGTACGCTATTTTGTATGAATTGATAAGTCCGGGATCGGTAATAACCTCTAATTTTGCAACACCAAAAGCAATCATCATACATCCAATTACATTTTGGTTTTACTTTTTGATATATAATTGCCGTGAGGCAAACGTTCATTAATATTCCAAATCTAGAGAGAAAAATAATGAGTTAATTGGAGTATGAGACAATCTTCAACTGTCAAAGTTGGAGATTGTTTTTTTTTGAGGGGTACGGAAAGTATAGAATTATTTTTTTAAGCAGATGCCGCTTAACATGCGTCCTGAATGGATTCCCTGACGGCGTGCCGAAAAGAAAAGGTCAGGTTCGTTGAACGTGCAGTGAGGCGATACTTCAATATTGGATACTCCAGCCGCTTCCAGTTGTTTTTGCACTGCCAGTCGAATGTTGAATAGAAATTTATCTTCGTTCTTTTGAATGAAAAACTGATGCGTGTCGAATCCGTTGATATGAAATTGAGATTCCAGCTCGCATCCCACTTCGTAAACGGCTCCGCTGATGCAGGGTCCTATCGCTGCAATTAGATTAACCGGTTTTACTCCGAACTTTTCTTGCATAGCCTCTATCGTGCATCCGGTGATGTTATTTAATGTGCTGCGCCAGCCCGAATGGATAGCTCCAATACTTCGCGTTACAGGGTCAAATAGGAGGATAGGTACGCAATCGGCGGTTGTTGTCGTGATGCAAATGCCCGGCGTGTTGCATATAAGCGCATCAAATCCTTCTAAAGAGGCTTTTCTGTCATTTTCCTCCATTTCGAGCAATCTGTTGTCTACAACTTTGACGTTGATGCCGTGTACCTGATGCGCTCCAATTAAGCGATTCACGTGAATGCCAAGCGCATCACAAAGAATCTGTCGGTTTTGGAGGATATTTTCTCTGCTTTCATCGGAAAAGTTCCCCAAATTTAACGAGGCATATTCGCCACTGCTTACTCCACCCTGACGGGTAGAGCTAAAGTGGAGTATTTGTTCAGTAAAACAATTGAGGTTTGAATATGTAAGCAGCTTGACAGGCATCCAAAGTTAGAATTCGATGGTTTTTGGTGTGATGTAGGCAGTGCCTTTGAAGTTGGCCAATAATGTACCATTCTCGTTAAAAATGTTGATGTCGCAGGTACATAATTTATTGCTTCGCGCGATTTCTTTGGCTTCCGCGGTCAATGTGCCTTCTGTGCTTTTTGCAAAGAATGATATGGAGGCATTGATTGATAGCGTGATAAATCCATACGAATTGACAGCGGCAGCAAAACAGAAGTCGGCGAGGGTAAACAGTAATCCGCCGTGCACTACTCCGGCACCATTGAGGTGTCGGTTCTCTATTTTGATTGTCGCTCTGGCATGGCCGGGAGAGCACTCGACGAGCTCTATCCCGTTGCTCATAGCGAACTTGTCCGCGGTGAAATATTGTTGGTATTTATCCATGAAATCGTAATTTAATCAGATGGCAGCAGTCCCTAAGCGGAATGCCTTAATGTTGAGTTGAACAACAGCTTCTCCTTTTGAAGAAAAATAACTTTCGATAGCTTTTTCAAGAGCCTCTTTGCTGATGCCTATATAGTTGGCTGCTGCGCCAAGCATCACCGTGTTGAATGCTTTTAGATTGCCAGCTTCGCGTGCCAGATTCTCTGCATCGACGAAAATATGCTTGCCGGTTTGGGCTATTTCATCTTTAATAGCCTGCTCGTCGGGGTAGTTATTTATGTTTTTGAATGGTTCGGTGGCGGTTACAATTATTCCATCCGGAGCAAGAAATGGTAAATAACGCAACGATTCCATCGGTTCTATCGCGAGAATAAGGTTGGCTTTCCCTTTTGGAATGAGATCAGAATAAATAACACTGTCCGAAATGCGTAGATGCGACTCTACGGCTCCGCCACGTTGGCTCATTCCGTGTACTTCAGCCTGTTTTACTTGCAGTCCTTGTTGCATGGCAGCCAAGTCTATGATGGATGCAATGGTGAGGATTCCTTGTCCGCCCACACCGGCTATGATAATGTTTGTTTGCATGGTCTTAATCTTTTACTTTTTGTTTTCCTGTCTTTTTTTGCGGCTGGCAGTTTGTACGCATTCGCGTTGTGCAATGATAACCGAAACTCCCTTGTATTCAAGTTCTTCTTTCAGGATCATTACGTTTTCATCGTGGTTTTTCTTCAAGGGAACAAAAGTGCGAATGTGCGATTCTTCTACCCCGATACCTTTACATATTTCTGCAAGTTTGCCAGTGCCGGCAGAATCCTGACCTCCGGTCATAGCCGTGGTGGAGTTGTCGGAAATGATGAGGGTAATGGCTGATTTGTCATTGACAGCATCTAACAAGCCGGTAATTCCCGAGTGTGTGAATGTTGAGTCGCCGATAACGGCAACTGCCGGGTGGAGTCCGGCGTCGGCAGCGCCTTTTGCCATTGTTACCGAAGCGCCCATATCCACACAGGTGTTGATGGCATTGAATGGAGGAAGCGCTCCCAGAGTATAGCAACCTATATCGGAAAAGACGTGTTGTTCGGGATATTCTGTAAAGATGGTGTTCAGTGCATCAAACACATCGCGGTGGCTGCATCCCTGGCACAACATAGGCGGACGTCCGGCTACGATGGAAGGAATGGTTCTGTTTGCATCCGAGTCAACGCCCATGGCTTTTGCAACAACATCGGGAGACAACTCTCCTGTGCGAGGAAGTGCTCCGTCGAGGCGACCACGGAATTTTTTATTGCCGAAATAACCCTTTAGGTATTCTTCATAAACAGGATATCCTTCTTCTGCAATCAGAATGTCATCGTATTGGTCGGTAAATTCTTTAATAAGCTTGTCTGGTAATGGATACTGAGATATTTTTAGCACCGGAATATTCAGGTTTTCTGCCTGTTTTACTTCCATTACGTAGTTGTAAGCAATCCCGAAAGCAATAATAGCCTTAGACCCGTTTCCTGCAGTGGTTTTGTTCAGGGACGATTGTTCGGATAGCGACGCCAGAGTGGCTTGCTTTTCAAGTAACTGCTGGTAGTTGTTTCTTGCGTTGGCAGGTAGTAATATCCATTTCCGTTTTTCCTTTGATGGATTTAATATGTTTTCTTCACGCGGCGGTTGTTGTTTGACAACGGCACGGGAGTGAGAGAGGCGGGTGGTTACTCTGAATAACACCGGAAGATTTTGTTGTTCCGATAAATCGAAAGCGTAACGTATGGCGTCGTAAGTTTCTTGCTGGTTGGATGGTTCGATAACAGGCAGGAATGCGAATTTTCCATAAACGCGGGTATCCTGTTCGTTTTGAGATGAGTGCATGGAGGGGTCGTCAGCTACTACAATAACCATACCGCCGTTCACACCGGTAATGGCAGAGTTAAGAAAGGCATCGGCAGCAACATTAAGTCCGACGTGTTTCATGCATACCAGACTTCTTTTACCCGCATATGACATGCCAAGTGCAGCTTCGTAAGCTGTTTTTTCATTTGTTGCCCACGTTGAGTGCACGCCTTTTTGACGAGCGATGGGAGATTGTTGTATGTACTCTGTAATTTCAGTAGACGGAGTACCGGGGTATGCATAAACACCGGAAATGCCGGCGTCAATGGCAGCAAGAGCTATTGCCTCGGCTCCCAAAAGAAGTTGTGTATCCATTGTATATAATAAAATAACGTTATTTGTATAATCTTGGTAGATGTAAATCTTTGAAGACTAGCGTTGTGCTCTGTTGTTTCAAGGGTTAAATATTAAGCTGCAATTTAGCCAATTTTGATGATATATAAAAGTAAAGTCAGGAAAGCTTTTGTGTAAACTGAGATCTGATTTTACACAATACGACAGCAAAGATTTGTTCTGCTTGCCCTTAAATTCGATTTCATCTCAGAGCTTGTCATTAAATGTCGCTTTAAGCTCTTTCTTTATTTAGAAATTATCTAAATAGCATAAAGATAGTTTGATGTGATTGCGTTTTGAAGAGCTTGGATTAATGGCCGTTCGATAAATGGGAAAGGTTATGTGCAAGAAAAACTGTTGATTGTAGTTGGTAAATTAACAATTTTAGAAATATTCGTTTATTTACAATCTTTTGTTTAACTTTGGTGCTACGGTTTTCATTGGAAAGAGAAAGTCAATATTTAATGGCGTTTTGACATAATACGATGACGTTTGTTTGTAAAGCGAAGAAAGAATTGGGCGCAGACAGAGCCAATTATAGTCCTGTTTTGAGTGATTCACTAAAAAGAAAACGGACTCTTTGGCTATTGCTGTTTGCTTTTGTTGTTTCTTTACCTCAGGTAGCCGCGCGCAACAAACCAAGCCATTCAGAGCAAGCAAAGGACTCTGTTTCAAAGCCGGTTGTAAAGCCACTGCGTGAATATACCACACACTACATTACTCACAAACCTAAAATAGACGGGCACCTCAATGATTCGTGCTGGCAAGTAGGCGAATGGGCAGGTGATTTTGTTCAATGGATTCCCAAAGAAGGCGCAAAAGCATCACAAGCTACTTATCTTAAAATTCTATACGACGATAAGAATATTTATGTTGGGATCAGAGCCGTCGACAATGAGCCGCGCAAGATTCAGCGCAGGGCTGCACGTCGGGATATTTTGTCGGGAGATGTCACTGGTGTGAGTTTTGATAGTTATCATGACAGACGAACCGGATTTGAATTTGATGTGACCGCCGCAGGCCAAAAGTTGGATGGTATCAATACTAACCCATGGAATACTGATTTAACATGGAATGCGGTCTGGTATGCCAAAACTGCTCTTGAAGATTCAGCCTGGACTGCCGAAATGGCTATCCCTTTTTCACAACTTCGCTATAGCCGCTCTAAAAATCAGGTTTGGGGGCTTCATTGCTGGCGATGGATTAGCCGTTTTAAAGAAGAGAGTGATTGGGAGCCGCAAACATCTACCGGTCCTGGAATATTGTATGCCTATGGATTGTTGAAGGGGTTGGATAACCTGCCAAAGTCAAAACGTTTTGAGATGATTGCGTCTGGTCTTGGAAAAATAAAAACCTTCAAGAAAGATCCTCTGAATCCGTTTGCCAATAAGGGATATACTTTGGGAAGTAATATAGGTTTGGACGCTAAAATCGGTTTGACGAGTAATTTTACCGTAGATATGACGCTTAATCCTGATTTTGGACAGGTGGAAGCGGATCCTTCGGAAATTAATCTGACGGCCTTCGAGACTTTTTTTACTGAAAAACGTCCGTTCTTTCTTGAAGGCAAAAATATTTTTGCTTTTGATGTGGATGATGTCAATCTGTTTTACTCGCGTCGTATCGGTCATGCACCATCGTATACTCCTGATTTGGCCGATAATGAATACCTGAAAAAAACGGATAACGCAACAATAATAGACGCAGTCAAAGTTTCGGGTAAAACGGAAAAGGGATTAACTCTCGGTATTTTACAAAGTACCACCTCCAAAGAAGATGAACAGTTAAGCACAGCCACCGGGCAAAAATCTGTTACGGTGGAACCGTTGACAAATTATTTTCTGGCTCGTGTGCAGCAGGATTTCAAACAAGGGAATACAGTCCTTGGAGGTATTGTTACTTCCACGAATCGCTTTATACATAATGCGCAGCTCGATTTCCTGAACAGAAATGCCTATACCGGTGGTATTGACCTGTTGCATCAGTGGAACGATAAAGAATTCTACCTTGATGCCAAGATGATTGGAAGTTATATCACCGGTAGTAAACAAGCCATGCAGGAAATGCAACAATCTTCTGCCCGTTACCTGCAGCGACCTGATATTTCCTATGCCCATTACGATAGTACACGCAACTCTCTGTCAGGGTGGGGTGGTGATGTTAAAATCGGTAAGGGAAGCAAAGGTCTTTGGCGGTATTATACGGAACTTTCCTTCCGTTCTCCCGGTCTTGAACTGAACGATATGGGATATATGCAAACGGCAGATATTATCAGACAGAATAATTATCTGGCATATTTTGTCAACAAACCGGTATCTATTTTCAGAACCTATACGTGTATCGCTTATCTGAATAATAACTGGAATTACGGGTTGCAATATTTATCGTCTTCATTTACAGGTGCAGGATATGCCGAGTTTCTTAACAAGTGGAGCATAAATAACTCTCTTACTTATACGACTGAAGCTTTGGATACACGCATTCTTAGGGGAGGCCCGGCTATGTATGTTCCGGGTAACTGGCAGGAATATTTTTATATTAAAACTGATGATTCTAAAGCCGCGTATTGCTCCCTGAATTACATTCGCAATTTCCCAAATAAGCAAGGGAAAGGCTCTCAATATTCCACAACTTTTACTGTTCAGCCGATTTCTCTGTTGAAATTCTCGCTTAATCTGAGTTATGCTTTGAATGATAATGTTTTGCAGTATGTGGGTTGTGCTTCTGACGGAGGGTGCGACAAACCTATCATGGCTACGATTAATCAGAAAACGCTGGGGGCTACTTTTCGTGCCGATTGTAACCTGACACCGGAATTATCACTGCAATATTACGGCAGTCCTTATTCGTCTGTGGGCAAATACTCCGCATTCAAGCATATTACAGATCCGTGCAATAAATCATTCGAAAAGCGTTTTACGCTCCTGGATACTTCCAATTATAAGGACGATGCTTATCAAATAGACGAAAACGGGGATGGAAAAACCGATTATTCAGTCTCCAACCCCGATTTCAATTACTATCAATTCAGATCTAATTTTGTACTCCGTTGGGAGTATCGAGCCGGTTCTCAGCTCTATTTTGTATGGTCTAACGAAATCACAAGCTATCAAAATCCGAGTCACGAGCCTGTAACTGCTATTTTTCGGGGACTTTCAAAAGGCACCGTTAATAATGTCTTTTTAGTGAAACTTTCCTACTGGTTTTCTCTCTGATCAGATCCAGCGTTCTGTTAGTTGCTCGCCCTGTACGTTGAGTATAATTTCCTTTAACGGTACTTTTCTTTCTGCTTGTTGAAGGGCAATCTGGGCTAATTGCGTGAGACCCCCGCAACAGGGCACTTCCATGCGTACTACCGTCAGCGTGTTGATGTTCGATTCGTTGATCATGGCCGTCAGTTTGGCAATATACGAATCTTTGCCATCGTCCAGTTTCGGACAGGCAATAGCTAAAACCTTATTTTTGAGGTATGCCGAATGGAAATTACCGGCAGCAAAAGCGGCACAGTCGGCAGCCAGCAGCACATCTGCTCCCTGGAAATAACCGGCATGCGGATTGAGCAAGTGGAGTTGTACCGGCCATTGACGAAGTTGCGATGCAGTGTCTCCCTGTATTGTTTTTGTTTCTGTTCCGGCAAATGCAAAGCTCTTCGAACCCGGACAGCCCTGATGATGACCGTGTGCCTGCATCATAGCGGCAGTCGGCTTGTTGCGGATTGAACTCAGGTCAACCGGAATGTTGTGTTCCTGAAGATATTTAACACCCTCTTGCAGATAGCCCGTTTCGCCGTGTTCTTTGAGATGACGGAGGTGTGCCAGAATCGTTTTCTCACCTTTGGTAGCAATGCGTTCCATTACAGCTGTTTCGCTGTAGGGCTCGGCTTCGCGCTCTTCCAGTTCGATGGCTTCCACCGGGCATTCGCCGATACAGGCACCAAGTCCATCGCAAAAGAGTTCGCTTACCATGCGGGCTTTTCCGTCTATCAGTTGCAACGCACCTTCGTGGCAACCAGTGACGCATTGTCCGCAACCGTTGCACTTTTCTTCGTCTATCTTGATAATTGTCCGTTTCATTGTTATGTGGTGTTTTGTTTGTTTTCTTGTGCAAAGATAGAGTGCTTCAGCGTTTGAAAAGTGTAACCAATATTACAACGGAAGATTTTTGTGCCGGGCATCGGAATCCGGGAGAATCGTGCTATTTTTGCATTGCAATGGAACAGACCCCCGAAATAGTAACTCACTTGATCGACGATCATCTCTTCGAGACTTCTGGTTTCGGCCTGAAACGGATGGAAGATATTTATCGCAAAAACAACGGAGCTCCCGATGTGCCGCATCGTCACGACTACTATTCCATCATTTTTATTGAAAACGGAGAGGGAGAGCATGTGGTCGATTTTACTACTTACAAGGTAGAAAACCAGACCATCTACTTTTTGCTACCACAACAGATGCATCAGGTGATTATGAAGAGCGAGCCGAAAGGATGGGCTATTACCTTCACCGAACAGTTCCTGATTCGTAATGCCATCCCCGACAAGATGATTAACGATTTGTACCTCTTCAGCGATTACGGACAGTCACCTCCTCTGCCTATTCGCGATGAGGATATGCCGGTCTACGTCGGTTTGGTGGAGCAGATGTTTCATTTTGCGCAGTCGATAGAAAACTACAAGCTGGAGGCGGTCGGTTCGCTGGTGAAGTTGTTTCTTATTCAGAGCAACAACCACTGCTCCATGCACAAACTGCACAATCCGCAAATGGTGGAGACAAGTAATCATTTGCTGCGTAACTTCAAAAAAATGCTCGACGAGCACTATGCTTCGTGGCACATGGTGTCCGATTATGCCGCAGAGATGGCCGTGACCGGCGACTACCTTAACAAAACAGTAAAAGCGCTTACCGGCAAGTCGGCCAAAGAGATGATTCAGAGCAAACTGCTGACCGAGGCAAAACGTGCGCTCATCTTTACTCCCGTATCCAACAAAGAGTTGGCTTTCTCTCTCGGTTTCGAGGAAGCGGCTCATTTCAACAATTTCTTCAAGAAAATTTCGGGGCAAACCCCTTCCGAATTTCGCGCTTCGGTGCATTAGTCCTGATTTTTGCAATCATTCCCCTGATTTACGTACTTCGACCGCTTTTTTGCTGCCGTACCTTTGTCATATCAAAAAACACGGGACAAGCGACTTCCAAGTCGCTTAGTATTACAACAGCTAAAACATCAGGATAATGAAAACAATACTTCATACAGCAACAAGCAGGGGACATGCCTATCATGGCTGGCTCAATACCTACCATACCTTTAGTTTTGCCAACTATTACAATCCCGAAAGGGTTCATTTCGGAGCGCTTCGGGTGCTCAACGACGATACGATTGCTGAGGGAGAGGGATTCGATACACATCCTCACGATAATATGGAAATAGTTACCATTCCGTTGCATGGCGCGGTCGAGCACAAGGACAGCATGTACAACAGCGAAATTATCCGCTCGGGCGAAGTGCAGGTGATGAGTGCCGGAACAGGTATTTTCCACAGCGAATACAGCAAAGACGGTTTTGGCGATACCTCGCTGTTACAGATCTGGGTTTTTCCCAATAAGAAAAATGTGACACCCCGTTACGACCAGATTTCGCTGGCTGACGTGGCAAAAAAAGATGAACTCTATCAGGTTCTTTCACCCAATCCCGACGATCAGGGCGTATGGATTCATCAGAATGCATGGTTTCATCTGGGCGATTTGTCGGAGGAATGGACCGGCGAATACAAATTGAAGAATCCCGGCGATGGAGTTTACTTCTTCGTGATAGATGGAGAAGCGGAGGTGGCAGGTCAAAAACTGAACCGACGCGACGGTTTCGGAGTGTGGGAAACCGAAACTATTTCAATCAAAGCAAACAAACAAACACAACTTCTGGTAATGGAAGTTCCAATGTATTTTTAATGACCTCTCCCCAACCCTCTCCCAAGGAGAGGGAGAAAAACAGTTCGTTTAGCAGATTTGCCTTCTCCTTGGGAGAAGGTGCCCGTAGGGCGGATGAGGTCGTAACGAAAACAGAATTTATTTACAGTCAAAATTTAGAATAATATGATCAAACAATTTTTATCAACGAATACACAATCGTGGTCGTTGCTCGTAAGCAGATTAGCCCTTGGGGCGGTGATTTTACCTCACGGTATGCAAAAAGTTTTAGGCGCTTTCGGCGGTAACGGATTCAGTGCAACACTCGGATTTATGCACGGCCAGATGGGGATGCCGGTTATACTTGTGCTTTTGGTGATGTCAGCCGAGTTTTTGGGAAGTATAGGTCTTATTTTAGGCACAGCTACCCGATTTATGGCTTTTTCAATCACGCTGACGTTTTTCGGAGCAATGTTTTTGGGCGGGCATGTTCACAATGGTTTCTTTATGAATTGGTTTGGTGCACAGAAAGGCGAAGGAATTGAATATTTCATTCTCGTACTGGGTCTCGCCATTTCGATTCTCATTGGCGGTAGCGGTAAATTCTCCGTCGACAACTGGATATCGAAGAAGCTGAAATAACATCCCAACTATATTTTCCGCACACGGGTAAGCCGGACTCCGGGTTATTCCGTGTGCTTTTATTTTAAAGACACCTGTTAGGATAGTTGGAGTAGAGAATCTCAGGCGGATTACTCTAAATCCGTTGTGAAATTCAGCGACTTGGAAGTCGCTGCACCCAGAGATGCTGCATCCGTAAAATGGGTGGTGCGAGTTCCAACTCGCAATATGAAAACGATAGATGGTAACGAAACCCGACTTAAAAATGGAATTATAGATCAGCCACCATTGCAGCCAGTTTGCAGGTTGTTGCCCAGTTGCGCGCGGTGACGGTGGTGCGGAGCTGCTTTTCGAAGAAATTGGAGTGCCATTTGGTTTGTCCGTAGCCGTCTGGGTAGAAAAAGTAGAGCGAGTTCCCAATAAAGGCAAAGCGACTGTTGTCTGTAATCTTGGCTTTGATCTTTTCAAGGGTCGTGACGTCGGGAACCGAACCTAAAAACATCACGACTAATTTGTCGGGAGCAGCTTCTGCCTCTGCGGTAAATGGATTTTGAGCGACGATCTGTAGCATCTCTTCCTTTGTTCGGACAACAACAGGAACATCAAATCCGAAACGATCTTCTATTGCCTTACTGATGCGGAGCGAAAGAATGTCGTCGGCCTCGTTTGTTTCTGCTGAGAACAGCACGTTTCCACTCTGGATATAGGTAGTTACCTGTCCGAACCCGAGCGATTCGTACAATGCCTTCAGGTCGGACATTTTGATTTTCTTGTGCCCGCCAATATTGATTCCCCGCAATAGTGAAAGATAGATTGACATGCTCTTGTTAGTTGTTTTTTTCTGCTGCCGCCAAATATCTTTCCACGGCATCTTTCGGCCACGGGATGGGGCGTTTGCGATTGACGTCATAAAAGCAACCCGACTGCTGACCTGCACAGTGCATGGTTTCGCCGCTGCGTATCTCAAACGCCATTACCCATTTCGAAGCGCCCAGCTCCTCCATCCAGGCGTAGCCGGTAGGATGATCGAAAATGGTGAGTGGCGTTTTGTACTCCACCTCCGTTTTGGTGAGAATGGGAGAGAGGTTTTCGGTCATCATCTCCTTGTAAGTATAAAACTGGTCGAGGAAGATGTGGCGCATATCTTCAAACCATTTTACATATACGATATTGCTCACGATGCCCATGGCGTCTATTTCGTAAGCTTTGATATAGATATCGAGCGATATTTGCAGGATGCGGTTGTTACTCATAACGGAAGAATTGATACGATGGTAATGGCAGCTTCAAAAAGAAGTTATAGCTTTGCAAAGATAAAACTGTAACCGAATAATTCCAATGAAGCAATTACGAATCGGAACCCTGTTTTTACTTCTTTCGCTGTTTTTTGCCTGCCAGTCGCGGCCTGCCGGACAACCGGCCTCCGACAGCGGCGAACTGAACCGTTATCCTGCCAAAATAAGCTATTCAAAACATGCCCGTTGCCGGATGGAGTGCCGCAATATCGACGAAAAAGAGGTGGCCGACCTGCTGCATCACGGCTATATCAACTACAAAAAGAGTAACTTGAAGGCCGACGATTGCCACAAGCGTTACGCGCTGGAAGGCTATGAAAATGGTGAAAAGTTACGCATCATCGTGGCCTCCTGTGGTAACGAAACCACCGTTATCACCTGCATCGACCTCGACCACGACTGGCCCTGTCATTGCCCGGGTGATGAACGGCATTATTAAACGTTAGATTTAAAATGTAGATATTTGATTAGGAATCAAGCCAAAAGTATTTTTATTAATTTTCATTTGAAAAGATTTGACATGATTAAATTCCTTCTGTAGTTTGTAAAGTAAATCATGCTTGGCTGATTCTCTGATTTTGCATCCAAAATATACTTCTTTTATATGAGAGGGTGATATAGAAATTAAACCTTGATATTGTAGACTAATAGCCCTTATTTCATGTTCATATTCCCAATCTATAGCTTTGGTAAGGAGCCAATGCTTAATGGCGATATCAACATCTTCTAAGCAACTAATGGGTGATATTTGTTTTTTGTATCTTACAGGATATAAAATATACGTTTTTTCTGTGACTGGAGGTATTAGGAAGCCGATGCATACCCCTTCATGTTTCTGTGCATAATGTGACCATAAAAGAATATTATCATGATTTTCAGAGAAACAACAAATTCCAATTGATTTTTTCTTTTCCAGAATTTGTCTCTTGTGTAATTGATGGAACTTATTTGGGTGGTTCTTGAGGTCATTGATGAATTGCCTCTTTTCACTCCGGCTTCCAATTGATAATTTTGATTTCAATGATTTATTGAGAAAGTCAAGGTAAGACTGTTTGTTGAGAGTGATATCTATTAATTCTTCGTAACAATCTAATGGATCATTAAATGAATCAGGACTGGAAAAGAGCAGTGTTTTGTCATTTAGTATCTTCAATGCAATATCAGCACTAACATACTTGTAAATAATTTTGTTATATACTCGTTTGAAATCTGCATCCATATGGTTTGTCTCGTTCAGTTTGGATTATATGATGATTTATATAGATTCAAATCCATGGTAGATAATGTGAACTTTTCCTTTCTTTATTGGAATCTCGTGTTCTTCTGTGTTTAGAAGATGATCTTCAGTCTTTTCAAAGATAAAACTATTTTCTTGCTTTACAGAGTGGAATATATTAATACTCGCAATTCAACTGATTTTTCAGACTGGTTCGATTCTTATTGAAAAAGGCATCCTGAATCACTCGGGATGCCTTTCTGCTTACATTCACTTTTTCTATTCTGATATTTATGCTTCTTTTGCCGGTACTTTTCCTTTCTTTACCGGATATGAGCCCGGGAGGATTACGTCGATAAGGTGTTTGCCCAAAAGACCGAGACGCACCGCAAAGCCCAGACTGAAGAGGCTGCAAATAAATCCCCACACATTGTATTCCCCATGATAGGAGAGCGCAAAGGTGAGTCCGGAGCTGATAAGTATCAGGCAACTGTAGAAAATCTTGGCTTTCAGTAGCGGTGGGGTCAGCGATTTGAAACGAAACAGTCCGTCGATAATGCCGGTGGCTATCGAAGCCAAAATGGTGAGCGGATATACGTAGATCGTAAAGATCAGTACATTCGAGAATACCTCGTTCAGCAGGTTGGGGACAAGCCAGAGAAATGCCATCAGTACCGGAATCATAATCACAAAGGTTTGAGACAGGTGGATGGCAATGGGGTGCAT
This sequence comes from Paludibacter sp., assembly GCF_009712605.1. Classification (GTDB taxonomy): domain Bacteria; phylum Bacteroidota; class Bacteroidia; order Bacteroidales; family Paludibacteraceae; genus Microbacter. The sequence goes on from NZ_WASO01000002.1 coordinate 139,000, forward strand.
ATCGAGGCTGAGCACTAAAAGGCGATTGGCGGCAACGCGTTCGCGATATGGTTCGAAAGCCTTGCGGGGCATTCCGCAAGCAGGGCACACATCGCCCAGCTTATCGGCTTCCATCACATAGCCGCAAGGTTTACAACGTACAAGTTCTTTCATTCTTATTTCTTTTTTAATGGTCAATTGCGTTTGGCAGAATCATTGGGAAATTTTCCCGTTGCGGATTGGTCTGCCAAAACGTTCTTCAAAGATAATGGTTTTTTAAATTACCGAAATGTTTTTTGCTTTATTTTTTGGTTGGAAATTGTGTTGTTCCGATACAGAAGGTTGAAGCTTAATCTATTTTGTCGTTAATGGTTTACCGTTCACTATAACATTGACAGTTTTAATTCCCTGAAATTTGGTAATTAATTCAGGAGTTTCTGCTGTTGCGGAGATGTTTTTGAAGGTAAAATCCGATATCTGATCGTTCGGGTTGCTCTCTATGATGCCAAAACTTTTACAGGTAACGTTGATGTTCTCCATTGTAATGTTGCGCACAATGCCATAGGGCTTTTCGGAACTTCCTTTCATATCGAAAAACTGTTTCCAGGGGCGCATTTCGATGATATTGCCGCACCGGCCGGTAATGTTGCTGATGTGAACGTTTTCGTAGGTCTGGTAGGTGTCGGGGCGCAGTTTGATGCGTAGAATAGGGCAATTGTTATCCATCTTGCAGTTGCGGACGATGATGTTGCGTGCCCAAAGGCTTTCGCTGCCCAGCGTGAGGGTGCCGTGTGTGTCGCCGAAGGTACAGTTTTCCACTAACACATCTTCTACCGGACCGTTTTCGGGCAGGTTTCGGGCGTTGGGACCCTTGCCGCCTTTGATGCAAACGCCGTCGTCGTTCACCGAAATGTAGCAACCGCGTACGATCACTTTCTTACAAACGTCTATATCCACGCCATCGCTGCTGGGGGCGGGCACCGGTTTGAAGGGTGCTTTGATGGTACAATTCTCGATCAGGACATTGTTGCATTGGTAGAGATGGGTGGTCCAGAAGCCGGAATTGCAGAGCGTGGCATTACTAATAATAACGTTGTTGCATCCCCATATAAAGAGCAGGCGGGGACGGTGCACTTCCAGATTGGTGCTCGATTTGCCTATCTTTTTCATCTCTTCGCGGTGTGCCCAAAATTCTTTCCAGAATTTGAGTCCGTTGCCGTCGATGGTTCCCGGGCCGGTAATGGTGAAATTATTGACGTTATACACATTGATCAGAGCTGCATAGTAATCGAGTTTTTGCCCTTCCATGCGCGATGGAATCAACGGATAGTCGGCAATGTTGTCCGATCCCTTCAACACGGCACCGGCTTCCAACCGAAGCGAAGTGTTGGGTTTGAAAAAAAGTGCCCCGCTGAGGAAAACACCCTTCGGAATAACGACGATACCTCCGCCGTCGGCGCTTGCTTTGTCGATGGTTTGCTGAATAAAATTGGTGTTGAGTTGGGTGCTGTCGGTGCAGGCGCCGAAATCTGTGATGACATACTCTTTGGCGCGTACGCTTGTGATAGATGCAAATAAGCAAATGATTAATACTAGCTTGTGCATGAATAGACTTGTTTTAAATAGTAGTTGAAAGAATAAATGGAACAAATTTCTGTTTTGAATGCATTTCGACAAATTCGTTTTGATAATGCCGGATCAAAACAGGCTTAAAGGTAATGATATTTTTGTACCTGTAGGGATTGATTTTAGGGTAATGTAAAACTGTAAAAATTAACATTGGTGAGTTGAAAGATAAAAAAAGATTCACATTGCTTAAACTATTTTGATATGGTATAGTCTTATTTACAAATCATTTCACAAAATAGCCAATGAAGTTAAAATTTTACTTTACCCTTATTTTAGCCGCCTTTGCTGCTACTTTTTTTGCCCAGGTTGTCAATAATCGGTCCGCTTCGGGTGCGACCGCTTCAACTGTAGTGCCCGCTACTGTCAGGGTTGCTGTCGTTGATTCGGTGAATAACCAGCCGATCGAATTTGCCTCGGTGAGATTGTTCAATTCGAAAACAAATCAACTGACGCAGGGTGCCGTGACAAGTCAAAACGGGCGTGTTGAACTGAAGGACGTAAAACCGGGGGGCTATTATCTTTTGATGTCATTTACCGGATATAATACAAAGCGGTTGAACCTCCGGGAACAAAATTTCCGGCGAAATGTCATTGATTTGGGTAATGTGAAATTAGGTGCTTCGAATGTGATGCTGGGAGCTGTAACGGTAACCGGAAAATTGCCCGAAATGGTTGTGAAGGAAGATACGGTGGAATATAATGCTGCCGCTTTTAGGACTCCCGAAGGTGCTGTGGTGGAAGATCTGATCAAGCGTTTGCCCGGCGTGCAGGTGGATGCAGATGGCAAGATTACTACTGCTGCGGGTAAACAAGTAACCAAGGTGCGGGTAAACGGGAAGGAGTTTTTTGGCGATGATCCTAAAATGGCAACCAAGAATCTGACTGCCGATGTTGTTGATAAAGTACAGGTCATTGAAAAGAAATCGGATTTGGCCATATTGACCGGAGTGGATGATGATGAACCCGAAACCATTATCAATCTTACCATAAAGAAAGGGATGATGAAGGGGTGGATGGGTAATCTTTCTGCCGGAGGAGGCCAGATCCTGAATAATAAAAATGATGAAGATCCCCGATATGTGGCATCTTCCATGCTAAATCGGTTTACTGATACGGAACAATATTCAATTATAGGAAACTCGAATAATATCAACGAAAGAGCTTTTACTGATCGCGGAAACAATGTAATGTCGGGTCGTGGCGGCAACTTTGGCGGTGGCGGAACAGGAGGAACCGGCATTACAAGCTCCTCTACCTTCGGCTTTAATATGGCAAAGGAGGTAAACAAGAAATTGAAAGTGGGCGGCAATATTTCGTATAACTATGGAGATAACTACACCAATAGCCGCAGTTTTCGAGAAAATATTTTTACAGATAGCGTCTCCTATCGACGAAGCACCTCTGTTGCCCGTTCTTTCACGCACAATTTTTCGATAGGCGGTAAAATGGAGTACCAAATGGACTCAGTGACCACGTTTATTTTTACTCCGACGTTTTCTTATAATTCATCGTTGGCTCACAATTCATCTTATCAAAAATCAATGGCTGGCGACAAAGATTCTACGGCAGTTAATGAGAGTAATTCCGCCAGTTCATTAAGTTCTAACGGTACCAATTTGGGCTTGCAATTGGATTTTTCGCGAAGATTGTCGGCCAAAGGGAGACGCATTAGTTTCAGCGGTTCATTAAATTTGAATGAGAGTAATGGTAACGGAACAAACAATTCAACTAATATCTTCTACCTGGCTACAGGGAAAAATACGGTGTTTAATCAGGAAAATGCCAACACGGCAAACCGTAATTCCTATAACATGCGATTTACCTACGTCGAGCCGATTGCCAAGAACTATTTTATTGATTTCTTGTATAATATTCAGTTCAATAATACTATCAATGAAAGGGAGACGTATGACTATGATCCGGTTAACGGGACATACAGCGACCTGAATGCAAACTACAGCCGTAGCTCATCCGTGCATTCTATCAGCCAGAATATCAGAGTGAATTTGAGGTCGGTACATCCACGATACACTTACAATATCGGTATGTCTGTTTCTCCAAGTTATACCCATAATTTGGGTTATGTCAAAGATTGGTTTGGAGCTGGCATGGATTCGGTCTATAATGAACCGCAGCCCCGCAAAACGGTAAATTACGCACCTCAGTTTGAATTTACTTACCGTTTCTCTGGCGACAAAATGATTCGTAAGTTTTTGCGTATGCGTTACAACGGGAGAACCAATCAGCCGTCAATCACACAGCTCGATCCGTCACAGGATGTAACCAATCCGTTGAATATCCGTAGTGGTAACCCGGATCTGTTGCCGTCGTTTAATCACAATATCTCACTTGAATACAACAGCAACAACAGAACATCGCAGTCGTCGTTCAGCACATCTCTGACTCATACCTTTGAACAGAATTCAATCGTCAATTACACCACTTATGAGCCACGTACAGGAGTGCAATACACCAAGCCAATTAACGAAAACGGTACATGGAGCAGTCAGGCTGACATTTTATTTGCTACTCCTCTTGATAAACAAATGCACTTTAACCTGAACCTGCGAACCGGTGCCAGTTATAGTAATCTGGTAGGTTATACGTTACTGCAAAAACAAAGCGAGCGTAATGTGTCACATACAGCGTCCGTCTCTCCCAATTTATCGATAAGTTACAAGAATAACTGGTTTTATTGTCAGTTTAGGGGCTTGCTCCGGTATAGTTCCTCTACTTACTCCATGGAAGGAATCTCTCCGAAACAGTCGACCACCTACAATATCTCATATAACAATCAGATAACCTTTCCATGGTCATTTTCTCTTTCATCCGATATTACTTATACTGCCAATCGGGGACTTAGTGCAGGATACAATCAGGATGAGGTGATGTGGAACGCACAACTAAACAAGGCATTTTTGCGTAATAATGCAGGTTCGCTGCGTCTTCAGTTCAACGATATTTTACACCAGCGTCTCAATCTGAACCGAAGCGTTACAACCAACTCCATTACCGATACGCAGTACACGGCTCTAACCAGTTATTGTATGTTGACCATCTCTTATCGTTTCAATAATATGGGTAATCGCCGGAGTGGCAACCGGTCTCGTTCCGGCTTTGACCCTTCCCAGATGCCTGAGGGATTTGATCGTCCTGCCGGTGGAGGCTTCCCTGGTGGCGGTGGATTTCCGGGCGGTGGAGGCAGACCCCGGTAATAGGAGCTAAATATATTGTCCTGTAATAAAACGAAAAGAGGAAGAGTGTCAGCCCCGACAGATCTTCCTCTTTTTCGTTTCTTGCCCGTTATATTTTCGTGTCCTGAGATGCAATATTTGTTGAATTTGAATTTTGTTCCTGTTTTATTTCCGGATGTAATTTGAGACTTATGACCCGTTTAAGATCTTGGTTGAATACCCATTCGTTGTCCATGCTGTCCCGGAATACAATGCCTGAATTCTCAATGTGGGGCGGGTTGTAGGCTCCAATATCGTCGGTGCCTTCTATCTGCGATAGATAAACGGCTCGAGTCGTGCCTGTCTTGATGTTATACAGGCAGGCAAACATCTTATCAGTATGAAATCCCCAATAAAAAATGGCATAGTTGTTCACACAGAAGGACGAGAAAAACGGATCGAAATACGGGAGTTTGAGATAATGAAACTGCTTGCCATCGTAAAGAGAAAGTGTTGTGACTACACCATGCATCGATTCATTTTTGGACTCAAAACGTTTCCCGTTCTCATCGGGTTCAGAACGCACTTGTGCATAAATGAGAGTGTCTTTGCCAATGTTGAATACTCCACTGTACAAGAGTGCTGTGTCAAGCGGGTGCGAGTTGTTATAAATCACGACGTAGCTTGCACCACAAACAGAAAAATCAATAGTATGCGGCAACGAAAAAGTGTACTTTGTGATTATGTTGTCCGATGCAGGCAAATCGCTTTTCTTACCGCTACATGCTGCCAGTAGCAGCACAAACGAATAGATGAGAAGTTTTTTCATGGTCAAGTGTTTTGTGTCGTCCATACGGGACTCCGTTTGTTGTATTCATGGGTGCTTCTATAAACCTGTCATCCCTAACGGGATTGTTCCTTTGCCGGATGTTGCTGGTTCCGTGTCGCTATGCACGGTAATATTCTATTTGTAGCTATCGGCAATAAGCTGGTATATTTGATCTATCCAATCTATATCGTTTTTTAAATATAAATCAGGGAATATGCCATTCTTATCTACAGGGGATTCGGGTAAACGTTGAGATATAGTTGAAGCATAATCTAAATTCCACCAAGTAACACCAATATCTCCTTTTGGAGCATATGACTTTACATTAGAGAAATCCAAGCATCCGGCCGTGTTCTCACCCAGTATTTTTGCTTTTGCACTTTGCTTAGCAATCAGTATAAATTCTTCCGCACTGCTGGCACAGTATCTGTCGACTATGATATAGATGTGTGTTGGATAAAGAAATACTGTGTCTAATTTTATAGTCAGTTCGTTTGTTTCATGTAAAGGTATAAATTGACCAATATTTGCTTTCATTCGTGTTATCAATTTTCTTACGAAAAGGTTCTCTTCTTCCGTTAGTTCATCTTGTAAATTTTCTATCGTGTTTTGCGAACAATAGTATTTTACGCCTTGTCTGACTATTGGATTTGTGTACAGATAGGGTATTAGTTCTGCGAATGTATCGTCACTTCCACCTCCGTTTCCTCTCAGGTCGAGGATCAAATTTGGTGTGTGTCGCAGTTTTTGTTTATTTCTTTGCAAAAAATCAGTAATGGTAGGTTTATAAGAGCTGTCGAATGTAGGTAATGCCAAATATAAAGTACTGTCACAGTATTTTTGGTTGTGAGAAATAAGATTTTCTTGCTTTTGCGGGCTATTTGTTATTGACGAGATTCTTTTCCAGCTATCTATATTCATTTGACTTACTTTTATGTCACGTCTTGATTCTAAAGAATGTAATTCATCGTACAAAAAATAATCATACTGATTTTTCTGATTTTGTTTTAGTTCGAACATTACTTCTCCTTTCTTCCAATACTTCTTATTAGTGTTCAAAACAACACCAATATAGTCGTGCAGAAAATTCGTGTTTTTGAAGACGACACACGTGTCTCTGTTATTGGCATAAATTCCTTCTAAATAATTTGTTGAGTTCTTTTGATTTAGAATCAAACTATCCTTGTTGATTGAAATTTTCTCGGTAATAGCATTAAATAGAGAATCCTTAGCTTCTTCTGATAATTTTCTTGCTAAATGACCTATGCCAAGATAGTTTAAATGGGTATGTTTGTCTTCAAAAGCTGTAACATATGCGTCTAATAGACGTGCGCAATTATAATTCTGATATTGCTTGGTATCTGCTTTTATTAATAGTTGCTGAAATAGAGCATTTAATCTAATGCCATTGAATCCTTCTTTTTTATATTGATAACCGGCGTAATTCTCTTTCAAAGCATTATTTAATAGGATTAAATTTTCCTTGCAGTTGCAGCTGGGTTGCGCATATATAAGGTTGCAGAATAGAATGAATGCAAATAAAATTTTTGTTGTTTTCATGCTGAAAAATATTGTCACGAAAAAGAGTTTTACTTTGAAATAAATAGCAGCAAGATCATTTGTAGCATAGGCTTTTCCCGACTTTGCTTAATGGCAATCAAATCATTTCGCATTTTATCTCCCAAAGATCAATAATTTATTTCTAAATTACAACTATTTAAGTTAAATGTTTTTGGTATTGGTGAAGGTTCGTGAATCAACGTCCGGCACAGCCTGTCGCGTTCAAAATATTCCCGTATCAAATTGTTTGCGTATTTTTGTAACCCGAAAATCTGAGCACACGGATTCCACAGATGCCTTCGGCAACACGGACAATCACTGTTCCTAAAAATCAGTGTCGATCCGTGGATAATTCCGTGTTATCCGTGTGCCCCGATTCCGATTCAATTGACACATTCGTAAATTAGCATATTGTCGCATTGGCATGATATATCCTTCCAATTTTGAGCAAAAAGTGGGGTTCGATACCGTTCGTAACCTCTTGCAGGAACGCTGCCTCAGCTCCATCGGGCGCGAAGAGGTGGAACTCACCGTCTTTTCACCTGTTTACGATGAGGTGGTGCGCCGCCTTGCCGAGACGCGCGAAATGATGGATATCCTGATGGAGGAGGCAGATGCCTGGCCGGTGAGCTACTATTTCGACCTGCGCGAAATGCTCTCGCGGCTGCGGGTAGAGGGGACTTTTCCGCAGGAATCGGAGCTGTTTGATCTGCAACGCTCGCTGAGTACCATTCGTGATTTGGTGCAGTTTTTTGCCCGACGAGACGAGACCCGTTACGTGGCGTTGCGCGCTTGTGCCGAAGGTACCGCGCTTTTTCCCGAAGTGCTCAAACGGCTCGATGGCTTGCTCAATGCGCACGGATTGTTGAAGGACAATGCTTCGTCAGCATTGGCACAGATCCGACGCGACCTGTTTCAGGTGCAGGGTAGCATTTCGCGTACTTTGCATTCTATTCTCAGAAAGGCGCAGTCCGAAGGTTTTGTGGAGAAGGATGCCGCTCCTTCCGTGCGCGACGGCCGTCTGGTGATTCCCGTTTCACCTTCGTTCAAACGGAAGTTACGGGGCATTGTGCACGATGAATCGGCCACTGGAAAGACGGTTTACATTGAACCGGCCGAGGTGGTGGAGGCCAACAACCGGGTGCGCGAGTTGCAGTCGGACGAGAGGCGCGAGAAAATTCGCATCCTCACTGAGTTTGCCAATTACATCCGTCCCGATCTTGAAGAATTGAAGGCTGCCTACCGTGTGTTGGGAATTTTCGATTTTATTCGTGCCAAGGCGCTGTTTGCGCTCGACAACGGAGCCATTGTTCCCCGCATTGACAACGATTGCCGCGTGGAGTGGGAGCGTGCTGTCCATCCTTTGTTACAACGAACGCTTAAAAAGGTGGGTAAATCCATCGTTCCGCTCGATATTACATTAAACGAAAAACAACGCATCCTGCTGATTTCGGGTCCGAATGCCGGTGGTAAATCGGTTTGCCTGAAGACGGTGGGTTTGCTGCAATATATGGTACAGTGCGGTATTCCGGTACCAGTAAGTGATGCCAGTCGTTTCGGAATCTTCGACAAACTTTTTATCGATATCGGCGACGAGCAGTCGATCGAGGACGACCTCTCTACCTACAGTTCGCACCTGTTGCACATGAAACATTTTATCCGCAACAGCAACGGAAAAACCCTTTTGCTGATCGACGAATTCGGTACCGGTACCGAGCCGCAGATCGGGGGTGCCATTGCCGAAGCGGTACTGCACCGTCTCAATACCAACGGCGCTTTCGGGGTGATTACGACTCACTACACCAACCTGAAACACTTTGCGGAGACGGCCGAAGGCATCGTCAACGGCGCCATGTTGTTCGACCGCCATCAATTGCAACCTCTTTATAAATTACAGATAGGTATTCCCGGTAGTTCGTTTGCTATCGAAATTGCCCGCAAGATTGGACTTTCGGAAGAGGTAATTGCCGAAGCATCCGAAAAGGCGGGTTCTGCGCATGTTGATCTGGATAAATATGTGCAGGATATTCTTCGTGATAAACATTATTGGGAAAACAAACGGCAACAGATTCGTCAGAAGGAGAAACGGCTCGAAGAGCTGACCGCCCGCTACGAAACCGACCAGAGCGAGATGAAGGCGCAGCGCAAAGAGGTGATCAATAAGGCGAAAGCCGAAGCGCAACAGCTGTTGTCGGAAGCCAATGCCACCATCGAAAATACGATTCGTCGTATCAAAGAGGCGCAGGCCGAACGGGAAGCTACCCGCGGAGCACGTCAGGAGTTTGAGGAATTTCGTACCAACCTCGACGAAAAGCCGAAGCGCGAAAAACAACCCAAAGAAAAACATAAACCCAAACAGGAGAAGCAGTCCAAGCAGCCGGAAAAACCGAAACCCGAACCGATTAAAGCGGGTGATCGGGTGAAGCTGGCTGGTCACGACTCCATTGGCGATGTGATTGAAGTGGATGGCAATAACGTAACGGTAGCGTTCGGTAACCTTAAATCGACCGTCAAAGCCAATCGTTTGGAACGGGTAAGTCGCAACAAAGAAAAAGAGATTGTCCGTCAGAAAGGTGCTTTGGGTAGTGATAGCGACGAGGTGTTGCGTCAGCGGAAACTCAACTTCAAACAGGATATCGATGTGCGGGGTATGCGGGGCGATGAGGCATTACAAGCGGTGCAGTATTTTATTGACGATGCCCTGATGATGGGTGTGGAGCGGGTGCGCATTCTGCACGGAACGGGTACCGGTATCCTGCGTCAGTTGATCCGTCAGTATCTGGGAACCATTCCCGGTGTGCGCCATTTTGCCGACGAACATGTACAATTGGGTGGAGCCGGAATTACGGTGGTAGATTTGTAGTTTAGTATGCAGTCTACAGTACTCAGTACACAGTTGTTGAATTGTGTAATCGTTGAATTGTTTAATCAGCAGACTGCTGAAACCCTGAAATCCTGAATTTTGGAATAAAGAATTACTTTATTTTTGCGGTTTGTGGAAAGCCCAGGCCTCTGCGAAAGCCGAATGTTTATGAAGTTCTTTGATTTTGGCGTTAGCGGCTTCTTTGTCGTTGAATGCTCCGGCAATGACCCGATAGAATTTCTTGTCTTTTATTACACTTAACGAAACTTTTTCTGCTTTCCCGGTTTCATTGGCATATTGCTGTGCTTGTTGCAACGTCATGTAATTGCCAACCACCACATACCACGAACCGGTAGTTATTTGCGGTACATTGCTGCTCGAAGATGCTGTTTTGGTCATTGCAGGCTGTGTCGCAGTTTTCGAAGCTAAAGCTGGCTTTGACGATAGCGGATAATTCAATAAAACCGGATTGTGAAGCACCCATGCTGTTTTGAAAGCTGCGCGTTTTCTTATTTCTGCAACCTTTATGTCAGCTTCTTTTTCTGAAGAATATGACCCCGCAATTATCCGGTAAACATTGTTTGTGCCGTAAGCTTCTATCTGCATTTTTTCGGATGCTGATTGTTGTTGTGCAAATCTGAGAGCCTTGTTGGGCGTTTCGAAATTTGCAACTACAACGTGCCATGCTTTTTGTTGACCTTGTGTTTGTGTTTGAGCGGTTGTCGGATTTTTGACTGCCGGTATAGCGCTCTTTTGTAGCTTTGTACTGTAAGCGATGCAGGTATTTTTATATGCCGGTTGCTTTTGTAATTCCCGTGCTTTGCCAACGGCTTCTACTTTCGTCGGGTACGAACCTGCAATTACATGCCAGGGCGCTTTGCATTTGTTTTTGGCGCTGTCAGACGCATGCGTCACTTTCGCCGCCAGACTGTCTTTTGTTAATTCATCGGTATCTGTCAGAGCAACAATGAGGTGCTTGTGCGTTGAGTCGGTTAATACAGAATCTTTCTGGAAAAACGCCAGCGGGTTGAGTTTTGCTAAATAGGGAGAAAAGTGCATGTGAAGCAGAGGTGTCAGAGCGGCTAAAGCAATCAATGTGACAAACACTGCTGCATATTTGTAAAAGCGGCGCTTAGTCGTTGGTAATTGCAGCACAATTTGACTTGTTTCCTCTTCTTCGTGGTTTACATTTCTAAGCCGAATGTCATAATTCCCAATGTTATCCGGTAGGAAATCGTATGAACTAGCCGATATGAATTCTGTTTGACCGTTTTCGTTCAGGTGTAAGCTGCCGATCTTGCCAAGAGCTACAGTTTCTCCGTTTTTTAATCGTTTTTTTAATTCATCGACGTTGTCGCGAACGATTAGATTAGCTTTTCGGAAAGACACATTTTCAGCTCGCTGGATTGATCCTGCAAGTAACCCGTCGTTGTAATTCAGTGCAGGATTGAAAACGATTTCTTTACAGGGTGCAGCGATGAGGTTTCTGGATTCATCAATTTTGGCAGGGACATAATTCACGATAAACCCGCCGAATTCCGGAAGAATGGCGTAGTCGTGCTGAATGATGAGCTGCTCTAAATGTTGAAGTAATCCCTCCATGCAAAATACCTGTTAATTGGTGTTTGGTAGCAAATATAACAGCAATGATTTTTGAAGTGCTGCCTGCTTAAGCAATAATTAGCTACAGATTACAAAATTACGGATAATTTCAAATACATCGGTATGTTCAGCATATATTTATCAACATCTTTTCAAACATTATGAAACTGATGTCTGTTGTTAAAATATGTGGGTAGGAAAAACCGGTGATTAGCCTTATATTTGTATTGATGTTTTTTTACTTTATATTTTATTGCTATTTTTAGTTGTATATAATTAATGCATAATCTATTATGATTGAAATTTCTGAACTTATAAAATATCGTCGTAGTATCCGGAAGTTTTTACCTCAGGTTGTTGAACCCGCAAAAATTGATACGCTGCTAAAGTCGGCATTGATGGCTCCAACTTCCAAAAATTCGAGATCGTGGGAGTTCGTTGTGGTGGATGATGCCGGATTATTGCAGAAATTGTCGCTTAGTCGCCCCATGGGAAGCACCCTGATTGCCAATGCGCCTTTGGCTATTGTTGTGCTGGCAGATCCCTCAAAAAGCGATTGCTGGCTGGAGGATGCCTCTATTGCATCTGCTTTTTTGCAATTGCAGGCACAGGATCTGGGGCTGGGAAGTTGCTGGGTACAGGTTGCCCGTCGCCCTCATAATGATGATACTACCGCCGAACAATATATCCGCGAACTTTTACAAATTCCGGAAGAAATGAACGTGGTAAACGTGATTGCTATCGGATATAAAGACGAAGAACGCCGTCCGTACGACGAAGCAAAACTGGCGAACGACAAAATTCACAGGAACCAATTTTAAAAGTACATGGTTAACTGGGCAAAAATGCATATTTCCCATTAACCGTTAATCGTTTATCATTGTTCTATGGTTGTTTTTGATCGTGTAGTCAGTTGTGAACATCCTCATTGGCATTTTCTGGTGAGTTGCTATTTGGAGGCTTTTCCTGCCGATGAACGCCGTCCGTTACCCCATCTTGAGGCATTGTTGCAGCGATCTGATTTCTGGTGCAATGTTTTGCAGAAAGCCGATGAACCGGTGGGATTGTTTCTAAGCTGGCAATTGCCGGGATTTCGTTATATCGAGCATTTTGCCATTGCACATGCATTTCGGGGCCAGATCATTGGAAAAACGGCGTTAAACAAATACCTCAGAATGAATAATCTTCCGGTGGTGCTCGAAGTGGAACCTCCGGTGTGCGAAATAAATAGTCGTCGTATTCGTTTTTACGAAAGAGAAGATTTTGTGCTTTGTGAGCAACCGTTTATCCAGCCTCCTTATGCTTCGGGTCAAAATTCGGTGGAATTGCGATTGATGGAGTGGGGAGGAGATCTGCTCAAACAGAATTTCGAACAAGTCAAAAATGAGTTATATCGCACGGTTTACGATTGCGATAACATCTAAACAGAAAAGTAAATGACACCACAGGAACGTTGTAATTACCTGATTGATTGGTTTCAGAAAAATATGCCTGTAGCCGAAAGCGAGCTGCATTATACAAATCCTTTTGAATTGCTGGTGGCCGTGATTTTGTCGGCGCAGTGTACCGATAAGCGGGTCAATATGGTGACGCCGAAATTGCTGGCCGATTTTCCGACTGCCGAAGCGATGGCTGCCACCACACACGAAGTGATCTTTGAGTATATCAAAAGTGTTTCTTATCCGAACAACAAAGCCAAACATTTGGCGGCCATGGCACGTCAGTTGGTAGAGGAGTTTGGGGGTGAAGTGCCTTCAGAGCCCGAAGAGTTGCAGAAATTGCAGGGCGTGGGTCGCAAAACGGCCAACGTAGTGGCTTCGGTTATTTTCAACAAACCGGCCATGGCCGTCGATACGCATGTATTCCGTATATCGGAACGGTTGGGATTAACTACCAATTCCAAATCGCCACTCGAAACGGAAAAGACGCTGGTCTCGCTTTTTCCGCCGGAACTGATTCCGAAGGCGCATCATTGGCTCATCCTGCACGGACGCTATGTCTGCATTGCCCGCAAACCAAAATGCGAAGAGTGTGGCATCCGTCAGTGGTGCAGGTTTTATACGAAAGTATAAACTCAAATAAACCATTAATGCGTGAAAAATGATAAGAACAAGATGTTATTTTCCTAATAGACATTGTATAGATTAAGAGTGTATAAATCTCACTGTCAGACTTTTCCTCCCAACCTCCTCCCCCGAGGGGAGGAGGAGTAAGGCTGTGAGATAGTTAGGATTTAATGTGTCTTGCAGATTTTTCCCCTCTCTCTCGGGAGAGGGGTAAGGGGAGAGGTCATAGAATACAAACCGTTATACTTTAATTATCTAATTTATATAATATTCTTAATGCCTTAATGGTAAAATATAGGTTCTATGATGCATCTTTAGTGTCATAATTATTAATTTATAATTCATTATTAACATGAAATATTGTCCTGATTTATTCAATTATCGTCGTCGTATGTCACACGAAGTGACGATCGGCTCACTCAAAATGGGTGGGGTAAATCCCGTCCGCCTTCAGTCGATGACCAATACCTCCACTCTCGATACCGAAGGAAGTGTGGAACAGGCCATCCGTATTTTTAATGCCGGAGGTGAACTGGTTCGCCTTACGGCTCAGGGTGTGCGTGAGGCGGAGAATTTGCAAAATATACGTTTCGGATTGATCGAACGGGGATATCGCCAGCCTATTTCGGCAGATATTCACTTCAACCCGGCAGCTGCCGAGGTTGCGGCTCAATACGTTGAAAAAGTGAGGATCAATCCCGGAAACTTTGTCGATAGTGCCCGTACATTCAAAAAACTGGAATATGACGACGAAAGTTATCGTCAGGAACTCGAAAAAATTCGTGCGAAACTAATTCCTTTACTCGAAATTTGTCGTCGCCATCATACCGCCTTGCGTTTGGGAGTGAATCATGGTTCGCTTTCCGACCGCATTATGAGTCGCTACGGCGATACGCCTGCCGGAATGGTGGAATCGTGTATGGAATTTTTGCGTATTTGTTGTGAAGAAAATTTCGATAATATAGTGATTTCCATCAAGGCATCGAATACGGTGGTGATGGTGCAAACCGTTCGTTTACTCGTATCTACAATGTTTGAAGAGGGAATGTCTTATCCATTGCATTTGGGAGTTACCGAGGCAGGTGATGCCGAAGACGGGCGCATTAAATCGGCTGTGGGAATCGGGGCTTTATTGGCCGACGGCATTGGCGATACCATCCGTGTTTCGTTGAGTGAAGATCCGGAAAAAGAAATTCCGGTGGCATTGAAGCTGATGAAACACGTTGTGAGCTGCGCGTGTCATCTGCCCATCAAGGCAAAACCGTCTGAACTTTTTAATCCATACGTTTATCAACGTCGTGAAGCACTTTCTGTAGGTAATATCGGAGATGCTCACGTTCCTGTGGTAGTGGGTACCGGAAGCGATTTTGGTGATCTGAAACCCGATTATCTCAAAAGTCATCTGGCGCTTTTTACTGCACAGCAAATAGAAGCTGCCGTTGTATCTCCCGTACCGGTTCGGTTTGTACAACTTACTTATCGTGATTTGAACGAAGCGGTTATCGAGCAACTGAAAGCTGCTGAAAATATTGTTGTTATCCTCTCTTCCGATCATGTCAATCCGGTAGGTGAAATGCGGGCGTTTTTTCATACATTAATGAATAACGATTGCAAAGTTCCGGTTATCCTTTATCGCAAATATATGGATGATGACAAGGAGAACTTTCAGGTGTCGGCGGCTGCCGATCTGGGCGTGCTCTTTATAGACGGCTTTGGTGACGGTATCTGGCTTGAAAATCCGATGCTTAACGACGATGAGGTGGTTGCTACTGCTTTTGGTATTTTGCAGGCGTCGCGTGTCAGAACATCCAAAACAGAATATATTTCCTGTCCGGGTTGCGGTCGTACTTTATTCGACCTGCAAACCACTATAGCTAAAGTGAAAGAAGCGACTAAACATTTCACCGGACTCAAAATCGGGATTATGGGTTGCATTGTGAATGGACCCGGTGAAATGGCCGATGCTGATTATGGTTACGTAGGTGCCGGCAAAGGAAAGGTGAGCCTCTATCGTCGTAAGGAGTGTGTCGAAAAGAATATCTCCGAAGAAGACGCCGTGGATAAGCTTTTGGCGTTGATTAAAGAATACGAAGGGAAGTAGGTCGAGTACGCAGTATACAGTACTCAGTCTGCAGTGAGCTGTTTCTAACTACAATCGTAATCGAGAAAATTATAAAAGATAATTCCATTTGTCTTTATTCTTTGCTCTTTATTCTTTATTCTTTGTTCTTGATTCATGTTGAAAAATTTATTCAGTAAAGTTGGTCACCATCCGGTGCTGGGCGGGCTCGAAGTGCTGAAATACATTGGTCCCGGGCTCCTGGTTACCATGGGCTTTATCGATCCAGGTAACTGGGCAACGAATATTGCGGGTGGTGCTGGTTATGGATATACGCTGCTTTGGGTGGTAACGCTCAGTACGCTGATGCTGATTGTGCTGCAACACAATGTGGCGCATCTTGGTATTGCTACCGGTTTGTGTCTTTCGGAAGCGGCTACTTTGCATTTGCGTCCCGTGGTTTCCCGCTCGGTTTTAGGTACGGCCATGATTGCTTCGGTGTCTACTTCGCTTGCCGAAATTTTGGGAGCAGCCATTGCTTTGCAGATGTTGTTCAACGTTCCGCTAAAGCTGGGAGCTGTTCTCTCAGCTATTGTTGTACTTACTTTGTTGCTCACCAATTCTTATCGGAAAATTGAACGCTGGATCATCGGTTTCGTGTCGTTAATCGGCATCTCGTTTATCTACGAACTTTCACTTGTCAATGTAGAATGGAGCAAAGTGGCCGTGGGTGTGGTGGCACCTCAGATCCCACATGGTTCGTTACTTATTGTTCTTAGCGTGTTGGGTGCTGTGGTGATGCCTCACAACCTGTTCCTTCATTCGGAAGTAATTCAGAGCCGCCAGTTACATAAACGCGATGATGCTTCTATTCGTAAACTGTTGAAATACGAATTTGCGGATACCCTGCTCTCGATGTTTGTGGGTTGGGCTATTAATAGCGCCATGTTTATAATGGCTGCGGCTACCTTCTTTAAAATGGGTAAACCGGTAAGCGAATTGCAACAGGCGCATGGATTACTGCAACCGCTGTTGGGTAGCAATGCTTCGGTGATTTTTGCGGTGGCCTTGCTGATGGCGGGTGTAGCTTCCAGTGTTACTTCGGGTATGGCGGGCGGTACCATCTTTGCCGGACTTTTTGCCGAACCCTACGATATTCGCGATAATCACTCCCGTTGGGGTGTGCTGATTTCGATCGTTGGGGCGGTGCTGGTCATCTTCTTTATCTCCGATCCGTTTCAGGGATTACTGATTTCGCAGATGTTGTTGAGTATTCAATTACCGATAACGGTGCTTTTGCAGGTATACCTCACCTCTTCTCAAAAAGTGATGGGTAAATATGCCAACAAAAAGCGAACTATCTTCCTGATTTCTGGTATTGCTGCGATAGTTATTGCCCTCAATCTGGCTTTGTTGCTACAAACGCTCGGGGTGGTGAATTGGTAGTGTTGGCTAAATTCATGCAGCTTTTAAAAAGTATCGGAGCTGATATGGCTTATTGAGGTAAATATCATTTTTCGCGGCTTTGTGCCATTTCATTCATTTCCCTGTTAAAACTTTTTCCTTACTTTTGCAGCCGCAAATAGTATTAGTTTTACATTTATGACCACTACAGACGAAATTGTTCTGATCAACATTTCGGGAGAGGACCGTTCGGGTGTGACCTCGGCTCTTACCGAAATTCTTGCGCATTATGGCGCATTTATCCTCGATATCGGACAAGCCGATATTCATAACCACCTGGCATTAGGTATCCTCTATAGAACTCAAAGTAGTAACTCCGGCGAAATTATGAAGGAGTTGCTGTTCAAATCGTACGAACTGGGAGTGGGGATCAAATTTACTCCTATCACAGAAGAACGTTACGAACGTTGGGTGAGCCTTCAGGGCAAAAACCGTTATATTATCACTCTATTAGGTCGCAAACTGACGGCAGTACAAATTGCCGAAGTAACCAAAGTTGTAGCCGATCAGGGTCTGAATATCGATATGATTCAGCGCCTGACTGGTCGTATTCCACTGAAAGAAGATGTGCGTAGCTCTAAGTCATGCGTGGAGCTTTCTGTGCGCGGAACTCCCAGTAATAAGGAGGAGATGCAGCGGATGTTTATGGATCTGAGTACCCGTTTGCAACTCGATGTCTCGTTTCAGGAAGACGATATGTACCGTCGTAGCCGCCGCCTCATTTGCTTTGATATGGATTCAACGCTTATTGAAACTGAGGTAATCGACGAACTGGCCGAACGTGCCGGCGTGGGTGCCGAGGTGCGTGCTATTACAGAAGCGGCCATGCGTGGTGAGATCGATTTCTCTGAAAGTTTTGCCCGTCGCGTTAAGTTGCTTAAGGGTCTCGATGAGTCGGTGATGCACGAAATTGCCGAAAACCTGCCCATCACTGAGGGATTGGATCGCTTGGTGAGCGTTCTGAAACGCGTGGGTATCAAAATAGCAGTGCTCTCGGGTGGTTTTACCTATTTTGGAAACTTTCTGAAACAAAAATATAACTTCGACTATGTGTATGCCAACGAACTGGAAATTGTGGATGGCAAGCTGACAGGTAATTACGTGGGCGACATTGTAGATGGTAAACGTAAGGCCGAACTCCTGCGCCTGATCGCTCAGGTGGAAAAGGTGGATATTGCCCAAACCATTGCAGTGGGTGATGGAGCCAATGACCTCCCGATGTTGGGTGTCGCCGGATTGGGAATCGCTTTCCATGCCAAACCCAAGGTGAAGGAAAATGCTCGCCAGTCGCTTTCCACGATAGGTTTGGACGGTATTCTTTATTTCTTGGGTTTCAAGGATTCGTATCTGAATGAATAACACTATCACTCTCCGCGAAATTCAGCCGGACGACAATCATGAGCTGGCTGAAATAATTCGTAGCGTATTGAGCGAGCATGGTGTTGCCCGTCCTGGCACGGTGTTTACCGACCCAACTACCGATGCACTTTATCAGCTGTTTCAAACTCCCGGCTCGGTCTATTGGGTGGTGGCGGTCGATGGTAAGTTGTCTGGCGGTTGTGGTATTTTTCCTACCGAAGGTTTGCCCGAAGGGTGCGCCGAATTGGTGAAATTCTATGTTGCGGCAAGCCGGCGTGGTACCGGATTGGGAAAATTGTTGATGCAGAAATGCTTTGAGTCGGCCGTGAAGTTGGGTTATACGCAACTCTATCTTGAAAGTTTTCCCGAACTGGCCAAGGCGGTCGGTATGTATGAGAAAGCCGGCTTTCACACGATTCCCCGACCATTGGGTAATTCCGGGCATACGGCTTGTACGCTTTGGATGGTGAAAGATCTCAATATTAATGAATAATAAATCGCAAGTAATGAGAAACGGGAAGTTACCTGTAAAAAGGAACTTCCCGTTTTTTATTGTTGCGAACCGCAATCAGAGTGGCTTATCGCAACACACTATCGTAGATGGCTCTAACTTTTTTTCCGGCATCTTCCCAGGTAATCCGGTTTACTTCGGCACGACCCTCTTCGCGCAGACTTTTGTACATTGCCGGATATTTTACAATAGAATAGATGGCATCGGCCATGGCGTCGATATCCCAATAATCGGTTTTGATGGCATGAGTCAGAATCTCGGCACATCCCGACTGTTTAGAGATAATGGATGGCGTTCCGACCTGCATGGCTTCGAGTGGCGAAATACCGAACGGTTCCGATACCGAAGGCATAATGTAAACATCACTTTGCGCCAACATGTTGTGAACTTCCGGTCCTTTCAAGAATCCCGTAAAATGGAATCGGTCAGCAATACCCCGCTGAGCAACCAAATGAATCATTTGGTTCATCATGTCGCCACTTCCGGCCATTACAAAGCGTACGTGGCGTGTCTTTTGCAAAACGCGGGCGGCCGCTTCTACAAAATATTCCGGTCCTTTTTGCATGGTGATGCGCCCGAGAAATGTTACGACCTTATCTTTTCTCGGTTGTTTTATAAATGAATCAGCGTTGGCAAGCGGTTCTACTGCGTTATGCACTGTGGTCACTTTGCGAGGGTCGATATGGTACTTCTCGATGACGATCTGGCGGGTTAGGTTACTCACAGTAATGATATGATCGGCGGTATCCATTCCCCGTTTTTCGATACCATAAACTGTTGGATTCACATTGCCGCGGCTGCGGTCGAAGTCAGTGGCATGCACATGTATTACCAGTGGTTTGCCTGTGATTTGTTTGGCGAAAATCCCAGCCGGATAAGTGAGCCAGTCGTGTGAGTGGATAATGTCGAACGGATAGGCATGGGCAATAACACTTGCTGCCGCTTCGTAATTGGATATCTCTTCCAACAGATTGTCGGGGTAGCGTCCTGAGAAGCCGATGCAGCCCAGTTCGTTGGTTCCGATACGGCTGTAGTCGTAGCGGATGCGGTTACGCAGGTGGTAATATTCATCCGGATGCATTATGTTACCGATGCGTTCATTTACAAAATTCCATTCAACATCCCGCCAAACGACAGGTACATTGCAGGCTCCTATTATTTTGAGAAAACTCTGATCTTCATCTCCGTGCGGACGTGGAATAACAAAGGTGATCTCCATATCTGACTGGAGTGCCATTCCACGGGTTAGTCCGTAGCTTGCAGTTCCCAAGCCGCCCAGGATATGCGGAGGAAACTCCCATCCAAACATTAATGCTTTCATGTTATATTCTGATTGGAAGAAAATTAGACTTAAGATTTTGTTTGTTCTCCGGATTGCTCTATTGATTCCAATAGCTTGAGCGTACGCAGGATTTCAGCAACGCTTGTAGCAAACGACATTGCTCCGTGTCCTGCAAAAGGCGGATTTCCGTCGTGTAATTCGGAAAGAGTGCCAAGGCAAAGCTCGCTCATTTCACTTTCGAAACCGATTAACATGCGTTCAATGAAGGAAACACCGCTACGTTTGTAAATTTTGAGATAAGCCTCAGCAAACGAGCCTGTCAGCCATGGCCATACCGGTCCATTGTGATAGTTTCGGTTCCGCTCAAGCATACTACCTACGTATGTCGGGCGGTAAAAAGGACTCTTGGGGCTTAGTGTGCGCAGGCCTTTAGGTGTGAGCAATTCTCGTGTGGTGATATCCACAATCGATTTTTGCTGTGCTTTTTCCAATGGAGAATAGGGTAGCGACACTGCAAATATCATGTTGGGGCGTACTTCCCAGTCTTTGTAATCTCCATCCACATAATCGTGCAGGTAGGTTCCGTTCCAAAACATATGAACGAAAGACTGGCGCGTTAATTCGGACTGATAATCCAGTAAGTCGGCGGCATATTCATCCTTTTGGACGGTCGAAATCTCAGCTCCGAATTTTAAGGCATTATACCAAAGAGCATTGATTTCAACAATGTAACCGGTACGTGGAGTTATCGGGCATCCGTTTTCCATGGCATTCATCCATGATATAGCTGTTTGCGTTCCATTGGTATACAACAAGCCGTTGTCGTGCAAAAATAAATTCGGGTGATTTTGTTTGCGGATAAATGAAATAACCTTTAAGACGGTTTCTCCGTACAGCTGGTTTGCCTTTTCTATAGAGACCGCCTTTGCATATTGTTGCACGGTTCTTATGAACCATAATAAAACATCCGGTGCATCCAGCTCGTAAATAACTTTTTCAATCGGTTTTTCAGAGATAAAATCGTTGACGGCAATGAGAGCTGTCGCCATAATCTTTTCAAAGGTGGATGTGTCTTCTATCGCAAGAGTGCATCCCGGTAGAGCAATGAACTCATCGCGCGCACGACTTTTGAACCATGGATATCCGGCTAAGAGGTAATAGTCTCCGTTGCGTTTAAAATAAAATTGCTGTGCTGCGTTTTTCAAACTGTTGAAGAAACTGTTTCTGACAGTTCTTTTTTCTATTTCAGATTCAAAAAGGACAGCAAGATTTTGAGTTTCAATCGGAGATGTTCCTGCAGAAAAAATAATGCTTTCTCCTTTCTCTATTGAGAGCTCAAAATAACCGGGGATAAGTAAGTCTTCTTTGTAATTGTATCCGCGCTCCTGTTCTTTTGGGTATTCTATGCCACGATACCAGTCCGGATGGTGAATAAATTCGTTCTGTTTGGACGTTTGCATGAAAAGGGTAGGGTAGCCATCGTACAGACACATTCCAATGCCGTTTTCAGTCTCAGTGTACGAAGTATTTGCCTTGCCGTTAGCAACACAGAGGTCATTCACATTTCGGAATGCCAAAAATGGGCGCAGGCGCAGGGTTGTTCGCGAGTGAGCGTCCAGTAGCGTGTATTTTATCAAATAGCGATTTTCATGAGAAATAAAGATTCTTTCTTTTTCCAGGATTACGCCACCAACTCTGTAAATGGTTCTGGCAGTAGCATCAAAGTGAAATTCGCGGATATACTTGTGACCATTCGGACTGAAATGATTTTCTTCGTATTTGTGCAAACCGAGATTAAATTCGGCACCATGTTGAATGATAGTTTCGTCAAGCGATGAAAGTAGAACGTGATTGTAATCATCCAAGTCAGGGATTGGTACTACCAGTAGTCCGTGATACTTTCTTGTATTGCAGTCTGTTATTGTGTTTGCACTGTAGGCACCTGACTTGTTTGTGCGCAAAATTTCTTTCCGCAACGACTTTTGTAGATTCGTCAGTAAGGTTTTGTCAAATTTCAGATAACTCATGGTGATGGCTTTTTTGAGTTTTGAAACCTATTAAGTCTGTTTTTTTTCGAAATAAAAATGATTTTCTAATGAAAATCGTTGCAAGTTATCATTTATTTCTAATAGTAACAATGTTTTTTGCTTGTTGTTAAGCATAAAAATTAGGCCGGCATTTTCAAAACAAATCCCTATATTAAGGGCTTTGCAAGTGGATTGGATGAGGTTATCCTCTGTTTGAAGAAAGTAGGTAATTTGACTGATTTAAGGTTTTCTTTTTACAGTGCACATTTGAGTTGTCTAATATGTTTGTGGTGATGATAAAAGATAGACTTTCTATATTTATTTTACGAATAGTCATTTTAAAATGTTATTGTGAAATATAGAGTAACAGATTGTCTCTGTTTGTTATAGACATGCTTTTGGTTGTTAATTTCGAATATAAATATCAATTGATTGGATATAATTAATAATATTTAACATGCAATTTGTGTGTAATTTACCGAAAAAAGCAGTTGGGATATTGGAGTTAATAAAAAAACACTATCTTTGCGTTGATTATGATTGATAGCGATTTTGTTTTTTTTACCAGGTTGTTTTCAATGGCATAATTATGTATTCATATTTTTTAATTATTTTTACAAATGAACATTTACATTTCGCACCTCAGCTATGGTGTTGACGACAACGGGTTAAAGGAAGTCTTTGAAGCTTACGGACAAGTAGATTCAGCTAAAGTTATCACAGACAAATTCACTGGTAAATCAAGAGGTTTTGGCTTTGTTGAAATGCCTGATGAAGCAGAAGCTAACAAAGCTATCGAAGCTTTGAATCAATCAGAAGTTAACGGTATGACTATCAACGTTAATATTGCAAAACCTCGCGAAGAACGTCCTCGTCGCGAATATAGCAATAATGGCGGTGGTAGCCGTGGTGGTTATAACGACCGTCGTAGCAACAACAGATGGTAATCTTATCTGATTAGATATAGGAAGGGGTATTCTTTACGGGATGCCCCTTTTTTTATGCAGGTGTGTTGTGGTGAGGAGTTTAATCTAAAGTCTTTTGAGTTGTTCGTATTGGCGACCCGTAATAACAGGCTATATCCATCTTTTAGTATCTCTGTTTTTTTGCTGCAAAGATAGAAATTCTGTTATTCTCCCTCAACTTTTGTAGGTGAGCCTTGTTTCAGAAGTGTTCCAGGCAAAAATATACAAAAAAAGCCACTCTTTTGGAGTGGCTTAATTTTTAGGGCTCTTCAGGTAGGACTTGAACCTACGACCCCCTGATTAACAGTCAGGTGCTCTAACCGACTGAGCTACTGAAGAAGGTTACTTTCCTTTGTTTATCGGCCTTTGCTGTGGTTGATGTCTCTCAGAAAAGTGATGCAAAGGTAAGGGGTTTTTTTGAAACCTGCAAATGTTTTGTCTCTTTTTTTGCGGAAAAATATGCCTTCTTTTTTTACGTCATTCTTTTTCAATATGTTAATTGCCTAATTTTTTTTTCAAAAATTTATTGCGCACATTCGTCGGACTCAAAAATCGAGTCGGGATAAGCCACATCCGTTAAATATAATCCGTGTGCATAGGCCGAAGAGCCGGCCTTGCCTCTGTCTTTGGCTTCGATGATGGCTCTGAAATCATTCTCGGACAATTGACCTCTTCCTACTTTTAGCAGCGTTCCAACAATTGCCCTGACCATATTTCTGAGAAATCGGTTGGCTGTAATGGTAAATACCCATATATCTCCCCGTTTTGCCCAGTATGCCTGTGTAATGGTGCAATTATTGGTCTTAACGTCTGTATGGAGCTTACTGAAGCTCGTAAAGTCGATATATTCGGGTAATATTGCCGCCGCTTGATTCATAGCTTCAAAATCGAGCGGACTATGCACACGAGCTGCTGATTCGAGGTGGAACGGATTCTTCTCGGGGGTTACCCAGTATTCATACGTGCGGTTTATGGCGTCAAAGCGGGCATGAGCTCCCGACTTTACCTTTTTCAGGTCCCACACGGCAATATCGTTAGGAAGAACGCCATTTAGCTTCTTAAGGAATAATTCTGGTTGTTCAATCTCTTCTGCGTCAAAATGGGCAACCATTGTGCGTGCATGAACGCCGGCATCTGTACGGCCAGCTCCAATCACGTCGGTATGTACCCGCATTAGCAGCGAAATTGCATCCTGTAGTTTTTGCTGTACGGATACCCCATTGGGCTGTATTTGCCAGCCGTGATAGTGTGTGCCGTTATATGATAGCCAAATAAAATACCTTCTTTTCACGGGCGATTAGCGTGCTGGAATTTGCAACTGCTGACCTATATTGACTTCACCTGAGGTGATCTCATTTGCGGCTTTCAGATCGTCAACGGATACGTTGTGTGCTTTAGCTATAGAGAAGAGAGTATCGCCGGGTTTCACAATATATTTGACGTGTTTTGTAGCATTTGATGTTTTAATTTCAGCCTTTTTGACCACGTTGGTTGAGTCAGGAATAAGACTTAAAATCTGATTTTCCTTTACATCCGTGTTGTTCAGATGATTGTATTCTTTTAATTGGTCTACCGTGAGGTTTGTTTCTTTTGCAATGGTGAAGAGTGTTTCACCTTTGGAAACAGTGTGACTTGTTTTTGCCGGCTTGGTAGAAACTACGGGGGCAGAGTATGGCTCTTCTGCGACTACAGCTGTTTCCTTGGTTGTTTTCCCTTTTGTTGCCGGTCTTTTCTTTTTTGCGGATACAACAACATATTCTTTTCTCACCGTTTCAATGGTTAGCTTTTGCCCCGGAGTTACCTTGCTTTTCTTTCTGGATATTCCGTTCCAGCTTTTTATTTGAGCCGGTGTTACCTGATAAAGTTCAGCAATCGATTCCAGTGTTTCTCCGTCTTGTACAATGTGAGTTTTATTGACTTTATAACTGGTAGTCAGTGTGTCTATTTTTTCGGTTGGTTGTGCATTGAGAACGACGGGTTTTACATCATCCTTTTGAGCTGGAGCAACCTCCGGTTGTTGAGCTTTTGTTTCGTTTTGTACCACTTCTTTCGGTTTTGACACCGGAGCATTCGGATCAAGAGAGAGTACGTCTCCTTCATGAACCTGATTGTCTGAGAGGTTGTTCAGCTCTTTGATTTTTAGTGCTGATATGTGGTGTGATTTGGCTATAGAATAGAGTGTTTCTCCTTTTTCTACGACATGAGTCTTTTCCGATGGGTTTTCTTTTTGAACGGTAGAAGTCTCTGTCTCAGATTTTGCTTTGGCTTCTTTTACAGGAACTTCTTTCTCTGTCATCTGAACTGTCAGGTAGGTGCCCGGTTTTACTTTGTTTTTTGAAATTCCGTTCCATTTCTTGAGCTGCGATACAGAAACGCCAAACTTGTCTGCAATTCCGGATAAAGTCTCACCCTTACGCACTTTGTGAGATTTGCGTGATGTGACGGTTTTTGTAGCTTGTTCTTCTTCGTTTACGATCTCTTTTTTAGAGACTTTAGTAGCAGCTTCAGCTTTGGCCTCTTTTGCGGGTACTTCTTTTTCTGTCATCTGAACAGTCAGGTAAGTTCCTGGCTTTACTTTGTTTTTGGACAGACCGTTCCATTTTTTGAGTTGCGTAACGGAAATACCGAATTTATCGGCAATACCAGATAATGTATCTTTCTTGCGTACTTTATAAGTTTTGCGTGATGTGGCGGTTTTTGTAGTTTGTTCTTCTTCGTTTACTGTCTCTTTTTTAGAGGCTTTAGGAGCAGCTTCAGCTTTAACTTCTTTTGCAGAAACTTCTTTTTCTGTCATCTGAACAGTCAGATAAGTTCCTGGTTTTACTTTGTTTTTGGACAGTCCGTTCCATTTTTTGAGCTGAGAAACAGAAATACCAAACTTGTCGGCAATTTCAGATAGGGTCTCACCTTTACGCACTTTATGTGTTTTGCGTGTAGTAGCTGTTTTTGTGGCTTGTTCTTCTTCGTTTACGCTCTCTTTTTTAGAAGCTTTTGAAGTTGTCTCGGCTTTAGTCTCTTTTACAGGAACTTCCTTTTCAACTTCTTGCACAGTCAGTGTTGCACCCGGTTTGAGCTTATTGCCCGATAATCCGTTCAGACGTTTGATTTTTGCTGTAGTGGTATGATATTTTTCGGCGATCTCAGACAAAGTTTCACCTTTCTTTACCTTGTGGGTTTGTCGTGAAGTAACCGTTTTTGTAGCTACACTTTCCTGTGATTCGTTCTCGTTCCTGGCAGATAATGATCCGCCGGGAATTTGAAGTTTATCTCCGGGTTTAATTTTTTCTCCGTTGTGAGAATTGGCTTTGATCAGTTCGTCTTCAGAAACATGATATTTCTTTGCGATAGTATAAAATGATTCCCCTTTTTTTACAGTGTGGGTCTTGCCTTCAGATGCAATTTGTTCCTTAGCGTGTTTTTTATCAGTGTTGCTGGCCAACTCTTTGCCTGAACTTTTTTGCTCCGACTGAATGGAAAGCTTTTGTCCCGGTTTTATTTTGTTACCGTTAATGTTGTTCCATTCTTTCAGCTGCTCTTCCGAAACATTGTATTTCTGAGCAATGGTATATAACGATTCACCTTTCCGTACTTTGTGGATTTTGCCTGTTGAGGCATATTGTACGTCGTCGTCAAAACCAGAGAACGATTTCACCTGAACGGGATCAAATTTGTATAATTTCTTGTCGGCTATTACCGAACATCCTGTAACATACCGTTTTGCATAGTAGCCGGCGTTGCTGTTGTCGATGCGAACACCGCCACCGTTGGCTGAATGGATGAAATTAAAGCTTCCATCAGGATTTTTGTCCAAAAAGATACCAACGTGGCCAATACGTGATTTCTTGCTGTTGTGTCCTTTGAAAAATACCAAATCTCCTTTTTTGAGATTGTCTATATCTACTTCCTGACCGTTTGTTACTTGCGAACCGGACGATGAATTGAGAGACATGCCGAATTTGCCGTATACATAGCTTGTGTAGCCTGAACAATCAAATCCGCTTGGACCTTTTGATCCTGAACGATACGGTGTGTTGATTAATGTTTTCGCATAGTGCACCAACGAATCGCGCAATGTGACGGAAGCGGACGATTTCCCTTTAGCAGAAAGTGAAACAGCATTTATTGAGATGAGTAATAAAAAGACTAAATAGCGCATTGGGTTAGATGGTTTTTAGCGACTTGCAAATAGCCGCGTATGAGTTTGAATTTACTTTTTAGGGTAACCGATGGTTTGAGCCAGCGTAATCATCTGGTCATCGGTCAGGTTCATTGTTTTTGCCAGTTTTTCTTTGGCAATGCTTGCGCGGACAACAGTTGAAAGTCCTTCTGAAGCGCAAAACAAATAGATATTTTGTGAAATGAAACCGCTGTTTGCATAAGTTGCTTCAATCAGTCCGCTTTCACTTTTTGAATTGATCTTAGATTTATTGCAAACAAATACAATGTTCACAGGAGCTTCGCCTACATATGGTTGCATGCCTGTGTCTTTGCGATAATCTCCGGCAACAATAAGTACAAGATTATTTTTTGCTGCATCGTATCTGTAAATTCCTTCTTTTGTAACGACATATAAATCGATTTCCTGACGATCCATCGAAGAAGGAGCAGTTCTCTTCTTTTCCCGGTTAAAACCCCATGCCGCCCACAACAAGTTGGAAAGCGTTTGGTTTGAAATATTTTTTTCAGAATCAAACTGACGGGCAGACTGACGCAGGTTTAATGCCTCCATCAACGGTTTACCACCTGTACGAACAGGTTGTGGAAGTTGAATATTCTGGGCAGACAACAAAGAGCACGAACACGCAAAGACAGCAGATAATAGCAGTGTTTTCATTTTTGGTAGTAGTTAGTTTTTGGTTAAACGAACCGTCCGTATCATTGGTTTACGGAGGTAAATACAGTCTAGTCTGATAGACGTAAGAGTAATCGTTTTGTTTAAAAAACGACTGAGGGCTCCCTGTTTTGGAAAAATGATGCAACAAATATAATAGTTTTTTCTTGCCCACCTATAGTTTGGACAGGAAGCCCGGGGTAGATTTAATTTTTTTTGGCGAACACCCGTATGCTTTTTTAAATGCTGTACTAAAATGTTGAAGAGAGGAAAAACCGAGCTCAAAAGCAATCTGAGTCATGTTTTTTTCGCCTAAAGCAATCATATTTACAGCTTTTTCAAGGCGAAAACTGTTCAGATAACAGTAAATGGTATCGCCAAACAATTCTTTGAAGCCATTTTTGAGCTTGAAACTGTTTATGCCTGCGATTTTGGCAAGTTCCTCTATTGTCGGGGGCATTGTCAGGTGATCCAGCAGGTACTGACGGGCAAACAACAACCGACCTTTGTCGTAATCGTTGTGACAAAATCGGGTTTTTGAAATTGGCGGCTTTTGGAGGCAAAAAACACAAAGTTCCTCCGATTCGAAAATGGATAAAGCTGCCTGCTTTTTTGCCCAAAACGTCAGAAGCTGCTCAATGCTTTCCGAATCCAGTTTGCTGTCACACAAAGAGTATGTCTGGTTGTTGATGGTAATTGTCATTGTGTTTTTTGAAGCTGAGTGCAATAAATAATATAAAATAATATTCTGCAAATATAAAAACAATTTCTTTATATATAAATGAACATCGTATATGGTGGTTTATCTTTGTCGAATTAACACATACAACTGAAGGATTTAATACCAAAATTCTATTGAGATGGTGACATTCAAAAAACTCAGAAGAATATTTAATGAAAAAGGCAGCGGAAACGTTGTCAGTAAAACAATAGCGGTCAGTCCGTTTCTGCAACTTCATCTTTGCACTCAATGTAACGTCGAGATTGTGCAATCGGACGAAGAAAAAGTGGTGATTGAAATGGACGACAACCTGATTGACGGCGTACGGGTGGATAATTCCATCAAAACGCTTTTCGTAACTCAGGATCTTCGCCAAAAAATTCCTCTTTTTACATACGGTAAAATCACTATTTATTGCCATGCGCTCGAAGCGCTTTATGTGACTTCACATGCAGATATTAAAACGGTGAAACCTCTCGAATCCAAATATGCAATGGTAATCAAGACGGTTTCTCACGGAGATGTGTTTGTCGAACTAAAGGCTCCTTCCGTAAAAGTGATGTCGACGAATCATGGCGATTTCACATTGAAATGCGAAACCAACGATTTAGTCATTAATAATGCCAGCAAAGGCGATCTGAACCTTGACCTGAAAGGTGCTGCTGTAGAAATAAACCACAAAGGGAGAGGCGATATGGTTTTGACCGGTTCGTGCGATTCTTTGTCCATCTGCAACGAAGGGCATGGTGACATTTCCGGAACTGATCTTGTGTCCAGAGATGTTAATGTGAAAAGTATCGGACATGGCGACACAACGGTGTTTGCGTCTCACTCCATTAAAATTCAGAATCTCGGACACGGCGATGTCGCTTATTGCGGCGATGGCGAATTAGAGGATTTGTCGCATACTGGACACGGGAAAGTGCAGCATAAGGGATAATTTACTGTTCTTTATATAGCAAAAAGCTCCGTGACAGATGAATGTCACGGAGCTTTTTGTTTCAGGGTGTTTTGTTGACTATTCAGCCCTAACAATGGCAGCCCAGCCTCCACCTTCGGCAAGATGCACTGCCAGATGCGACTGGTCGGAGATATTCAAAAATACCCGTTTATAGTCGTTGCCGTTATTGTTGGCATTGACTCCGTCTTTGAATACTTCGGCTTTCCATTTGCCAGGGCCGAGGAATGAGAAATCGATGGTGATGTCGCGTTTATCCCAATTGTTGATGGCTCCTATATACCAGTTATTGCCTTTCTTGCGCGCGATGACCGAGTAGTTTCCAACTTCTCCGTCGAGAGCGATGGTTTGATCGAAGGTAGTCGGTATCTGCGAAATGAATTTGGTACATTCCTGCTCTTTCTCATAATTGCTCGGGCTATCGGCCAGCATGCAGAGCGGAGCTTCAAATACAACGTACAAACCAAGCTGATGGCAACGTGTTCCCTGACTCATGGGTTGTCCGACGATTGGACGGAAACTGTCTTTGGATGCGTTGCGCATTGCTCCTGGGGTGTAATCGAGCGGACCGGCCAACATGCGGATATATGAAATCAACAC
Source organism: Paludibacter sp. (assembly GCF_009712605.1). Taxonomy (GTDB): domain Bacteria; phylum Bacteroidota; class Bacteroidia; order Bacteroidales; family Paludibacteraceae; genus Microbacter. The sequence goes on from NZ_WASO01000002.1 coordinate 169,478, forward strand.
GTCGTTTTGAGGCATGTCCGGATTATTCCATTTGAGTTGTTCCATACCATAAACACCTTCAAAGTTGATTACATTCGGATAGGTTCGTTGCAGTCCGGTAGGTTTATAAGCTCCGTGAAAATCAATCAGCATGTGGTGTTGAGCTCCTAGTTGTGCCACTTTGTAATAGAAGTTTACCACCTTTTGATCATCACGATCCATAAAGTCTATTTTGAATCCTTTGACGCCCATTTTTGAATAGTGTTCGAACACCTGCTCCATGTTCTGGTTCAAAGGAACCCATCCACACCAGAGAATAACACCAACATTTTTAGACTTGGCATAATCGATGATAGCAGGCAGATCAATCTCTGGAATGGTATTAATCAACTGACCTTTGGCGGCCCATCCTTCGTCGAGTAATACGTAAGAAAGGTTGTATTTGGCTGCGAAATCGATATAGTGTTTATATGTTTCTGTGTTGATGCCGGCTTTGAAATTGACTCCTTCAAGATTCCAGTTGTTCCACCAGTCCCATGCTAATTGTCCCGGTTTGATCCATTCTGTGTCTTGTACACGGGAAGGCGTTGCCAGTTTATAAACCATGTCGTTGTTCAGTAAATCCTTGTCTTCTTTGGAAATAATCAGCGCGCGCCACGGAAAAGACCGGTTACCCTTCGTTTTGGCAATAAAATCGCCGCCTTTAGTTACCAACGATTGAATGTTGTTGTACCCGCCCTGTTTTTCTTCGAGAGGGAAGGGTGCAAAATCGCTTACAAATCCTTGTTTGGTTGATTTGTTGAGGCGGAGGAACATGCCCGGATAATCTTCAAGATCGGCTTCTGTAATGGCACATTTCATCTTGTTTTTCAGCTCAATCAGAATGGGGGTGTAAGTGGGTTTGTCTTCCATTTGGTTGATGTTGAAATGTTTGTATGTGTTTTCGAACGAACATTGATACACATTGTTTGCTCCCGAATTAGCGTACGGAATGTAAGCTACATAGTTGGTGTCAAAGTTGAATCGGGCATCTTCGTTACTTACAACCACTTCTCCCGGACGGTTAAGCACCCAACGATATGCCACTCCATCGTTATATGCTCTGAAAATCAGCGAGTAATTGTCTTTGAAAGTTATTGACAATTCGTTGTAGTTGTCGGTTATGCTCTTTTTCTTATAAACCGGAGCTGCGATAATGTTGTTGACGGTGGTTATTTTACTTGTCTTTACTGAAGGATTGACACCCAAAGGAGCTTCTCCCTGCAGCGTGAGTGAAATAACAGATGGCGTAATAACCGACTGTTTATTACAGTCGACAGCCCAGGAGATAGTTTTGTCTACATTGACTTTCAGAGAAATGGACTTATCCGGTGATTCTACTACAAATTCTTTTGCCGAAAGTGTTGTTACACAGGTAGCAGAGATCAGCAGTGTAAATAAAAAAGAGAAAGGTTTCATTCAGCGTTTGTTATAGTGGTTAGCAGGTTATTTTATTGCATATTGTTTGTTGTCGGCTTCGCTTACGAAATTCATGAATTCCTTGAATTTAGGATATTCAGCAATCGATACCGTTTCTGTCTTTCTCATAAAAGTGCGGTGTGCGATAACTGTGCCTGCGGTCTTTGTGTCGTAGGTAAGGCTATAACGGGCATTAGCGCATTCGATATTCACGTTCGAAGGGATTTCAACGAATTTCTTTCCCTGTGGCAATTTAATGGTAAGTGTTTCGGTGGTGATATCTTCCATATGATATTGCCAGAGTTCCATGGGATATTTACGGGTGTCTTCGGCGACTACTTCCAGAGAACTGATTTTGTCTGTCCATGGTAATTGCATGATTTTCATTCCGGCAACATCCTGTAAGCTGTTTTTGATTTCAATATTGCAGTCATATACGATGCTGTCGTTCAGGTTTTCAAGGTTCTTGAATTTCGGGTTGGTTACCTTGATGGGCACGCTAAAATCGGAAGCTACCGACTGAGTGATTTTCTTCAGTTGTTCCTCTGCTCCGAGATCACGATAGGCATCTCTGAGGTAAGAAGCGTCGGCCGCATAATGTACCGAATGGCGCTGTACCTGCATGTCTTTATTTACCAGCGTGATTGTGTTGTTCCGATTAATCCTGTTTTTGGGGCGGGATTGCATTTTCATCGACATTAATTTATCGCCGAAAGATTCCGTATCATAAGGAATCGGTAGTATGTTCGAATTCAGATCGACCGTCAAAGCGGCTTTGAACGGAAGTTTGTTGTCCGTAAGTTCCAGATAATAGACTTTGTTGTCAATGTCCAGGCGGGCAATGCAGTGATTAAAGTCGATAGTCGGAAGCACCAGGCGGTTGTAGCCGTTGTCGCGCGTGGAGATCAGCACCAGATTGGCCTTGATTCCGCTTTCACGACAAAGAGAAACAAACAACGTTGCCACATCTTTGCAATCTCCCAAACGGGTTGTAATGGTACGCGAAGCTTTCTGCGGCACGTAGTTGCTGTGCAGAAAAGCAACATTGGAGTAGGAGATGTTTTCCAGAATATAGTTGTAGAAAATGCGGGCTTTTTCCATGGCACTTGCATTCTCTTTTCCTTTCAGTAACTGACTGATGGTCTGTTTGAGGACAAAATCGGATTTGAGTTTGTTTGTAGTAAGGTCTTTGTACCAATGGCTGATGTATTTCCAGTCGGGAATGCTGCTGATAGAGAGGGTAGGAGCCACGTCCACCAGTTCGCTCATGTACGGTTCGCTTTTGATTGCCGGCATGTTGCGCGATTCCCACTGATACAGTTTCATGTCTTCCACATCACTGATGGTCGGCTTGATGTCGCCGTTTGTTACGAGTGATTTGAACTCTTTGTTTTGGGGTACAAGAATGCTATAACGATTCAGTAATGAAGGAATACTATACTGCATCAGGAACTGGTCGTAGAAATGCTTGGCAATTTCACCGGTAGAGAAGTCCTGTACGCGATAATCCAAATGAAGTACATCGTTCACTTCCAGATTGGTAAATACAATGCGGTCGTTATCGTCATTTGTTTCGGCTTTCACTTTGTTACCACCGGCTTTGATTACTTCCGCTTTGTCGAGCAACAACTTCTGTGTATTGCCATTATAACCGATGGAATATTCTTTCCATGTTTCTATTCCGGCCTGATTCAGAATTTTAATGGCAATCTCGTAGTGATATTCTTTGGCGCCTTCAGGATACACCACCAGTTGCTGGTCATTTAGAAGGATAGCAGAGTTATCTTCAGGATATTCTTTTGAAGAAGGGGCTTTGGCGATAATTTCGGTCAGATCGTTCTTCGGAAACAGTTCGCCAACCTCTTTTTTGTTTTCCAGTAAGCGCAGCTGAGCCCTTGAGTCGTAAGATGTCGGACCGTAATAGATCGACTTGCGAAAGCTTTCTTTTGCCAGTTCCGGCTGATTCAGGTTTTTGTAGATATAACCGCGATAATTGAATACACCCGGCAGATACGGAGCTAATTGAAGCATGCGATCTGTCACCTCCAGTGCATCTTTGTAACGTTGCATTTTGAAATAGACTCCGGCAAGATTGTCGAGATAACCAATGGCATAGGGCATGTGGTCGATGCGTTGGCGCAAAACGGCGAGGCTCTTTTCCTGATTGCCCTGATCGGCATAGATTTTCGCAAGCGTTTCCATTGCTTTGCCGCTGAAATAGTTGTTGCAATAATCTTCCACAATGGAGGTGGCGGCTTTTGAATTTTGCGACACGTTGTTTTCAATGACGTAACGAAGATTCATGTAGTCGGCGTTATCAGGATATTTCTTATAAAGCGTTTTCGACATCTCGATTACGTCTTGTGTCCGTTTTTGCTGCGAAGCAATATTTAGTTCCCAAGCTTCGGTGGTTGTATTGCTTCCGTACAGATCTTTTGCTTTCTGACAAATGGCAAGGGCATCGTTATATTTTTCCGATTTGAAAGCATCGTTTACAGCCTCGCTCAATGCGGTAAATGAGTTTGGATCATCCTGTTTGATCTTCTCCATCTGTTTGCCATAATCTGTCTGATTTTTGGCACGGGTATATGCTTCAGCAAGGCGATAGGCAATAAGCGACGATTTGGGATATTTTTCTTCGAGTTGTTTCAATATTGCTGTTGCTTCGTATGCTTTGTCGTTGCGCAGATAGGTTTCGGCAAGGGTAATATAATTCAACGCATTGTCCGGATCTGCCTTGATTTTCGCTTTCAGCGTCTCTTCAGCAAAGAAGGGCAACGGATCGGAAATGCTTCCTGATGCCGTTTTCGTGTAGTCGGCATATTGAGCAACATCGGTTAAGCCTGCTATCGGATGAGCATTGGCATCAGTGATGCGTAGCAAAAAGTTGGCGGCTTCAATTTCACTTTGTCCGATTTGCACCAGAATACGGTTCACGCCCTGATTCAGTTTTACCATGTAGGCATAAATATCCAGATCGCAGTTTCGTTCTTCAGGAACGGACGCAACCTGAACGTCATTCACCCATATTTTCAGAGATCCGGATGTGCCTGTCCGTAGATACACCTCTTGTTCAACAGGACTGGTAACGAACGATTGTGCGTACATTATAGTGTTGTTCAACTGGAAGTAATAGTCGAAGTAAAACCATCTGTCGGGCTTGTTGTACGAAGGTGTGTACCAATGGATATCTGCATCCACACGGTTTTTGAGGACATCTTCTGTTTTTGGTTTGGTAACAGCACCCCAGTCTTTGTTGAATCCGCTTCCTGAAGTGTTGTCGAATGTGCCTAACACCTGCCAATGATCTATTGTTCCTATTTTATCGAACAGTTCCTGCGCTTTTTTTGTCTTGTTGCAGGCAAAATAGTGCTGTCCGAGCTGATGGTATATCATCGCTTTGAGTGTTCCGTTCATTTTAGGATCAGCTACAATTTTTTCAAGAAAATCGACCCGCGCCGGTTGAAGCAGATTGCTCGATTCATACAGAAATGGCATCGACGAAAAACCATAGAAGTAAGCGTATGGATCGGCACTAATCTCGTAAAATTTGCGGAAGTCATCGAATGCATTATCGTTTTTCATCTCCTGCCAGTCGAGCAGGGCAAGACTTAGAAGCGCATCTGCTTTCGAAGAAGGATTCTCCAATGCCAGCGTAAAAAAGCGCCGGGCTTCGCTACGATTGTTATTTCCAAAGGCTTCCCATCCTTTTTGATAATTGCCGGATACTGCGGCGAAAGAATTTTGGCTCAGCAAAGTGCCGAAAAGAACCAGACAAAGAAAAATCTTTTGCTTCATGGAGGTCGGTGTTGAAGGTTGATATTTAGCTTCTTGTGCGGATATTTTGAATTATTCTATCTTATACAAAGATGAAAATAATATTTTGGTTTTCAAATTAGTTATGTGAAAAAACATACATTTTGATGAAATAAAAAAATATGCCTAAAAATATAAATATCAGAGGGTTTTACATTGGTGTATCTTCACTTTAATCAACAAAAAAGCGCCGGAGAGAATTATCTCCCGGCGCTTGCATTAGTTGCTTCGAAAATTATCCTTTGATCATTGTTAGCAGCATTTTGAACGCTTCCACAGCTGTCAATGCATGAGGGTGATTGGCAGGCATGATGATGCACTCGCCTTTTTTGACCCGATGAGGATTACCATCGATACTGATTTCTACTTCTCCATCAAGAACTTGAACAATTGCATCAAAAGGAGCGGTATGTTCGGTGAGGCCCTGTCCTTTGTCGAACGAAAAGAGAGTGACATTGCCTGCAGCACTTTTAATGATCTGTTTGCTTACAACGCCGCCTGCAGTATATTCCACAGAGTTTTCCAACGGAAAAACAACGGCTTTTTCAAAAGGGGTATTCATTGTGTTATTATTTTATGATTGATACAGTTTATTGTTATTTGATATGACAAAGATACTACCGGAAATGACCATAAAACTGTAATCAATATTACACAAGTGACTGAAAATTAAAAATGCCGTCAATTGGATTGACGGCATTTTAGAAAGCGTTATAGAAGCAGCTATGAATTACTGTACTTTCACGTCTATTTTCCCTTTTATGTCGCGCGACGAGCAGCCTACCAATAATTGGTAAGCTCCTTTTTCGACATTCCATCCGTGTTGAGCTTCGTCATAAAAAGCAAAACTGCTAACCAGAACTTCCATCGTCACCGTCTGGCTTTCGCCCGCTTTGAGGAATACTTTCTGGAATGCTTTCAACTCCTTAGAAGCACGAGTCACTGTCGATTTAGGCTTGCTTACATATAACTGAGCGGTTTCTGCACCGTCAACTTTACCGTTGTTTGTCAGTGTAAAGCTTACTTTGATCGTACCGTCCTGTGTTACTTCTGCTTTATCAGCAGTGGGTTTTGAATACGCAAAAGAGGTATAACTCAAGCCATAACCGAAGGGAAATAAAGATGCAATGTTTTTCGTGTCAAACCAACGGTAGCCCACCAGAATGTCTTCCTTGTAAAGTTCGTTGATGCTGTCGCCGGGGTAGGAGAGCTTGCCGAAAGAGTGAGCTGCATTATCTTCCAGTTTTTTCGGGAAAGAGAATGGCAATTTACCCGATGGATTTACCTTTCCGGAGATGACATTTGCCAAAGCGTTTCCGGCTTCGGAACCCAGATACCATCCTTGCATAATTGCAGGAACTTTATCAACCCATGGCATTGCCACTGCATTTCCGCTCAGCAGTACCACGGCCGTGTTTTTGTTGGCTTTTACTAACGCGTCGATAAGTTTGTCCTGACCGAAAGGCAGATCTAACGATTTGCGGTCACCTCCTTCACAATCCTGAAAATGGTTTTTGTTGAGTCCTCCGATGAAAAGTACAACATCTGCATTTTTTGCAACTTCGACAGCAGCCGCAACTAAAGAGTCTGCATTCAGCTTCGATTTCATTTCCCGACCATACATTGACGGACCGGAAGCATATCCCATGCTGTAAACAACGTGATCTTTACCATATGCAGCGGTTAAACCGGCTAACGGTGATACTTCGTAGGATACTTTCAGGGAGGAAGAACCGCCTCCAATCACAAGGCTGCGTGTTGCATTTTCACCAATAATGGCAATTTTATTGTATTTGCCTGTCAGAGGGAAAAATTGTTTGTCGTTTTTTAATAGAACAATACCTTCTTCTGCAATTTTACGTCCGGCTTCGCTGTGTTCCGGTGAAACGAAACGACCGAAAGGACGGTTTTCGCTCATGGTGGTACGGAAGACTAATCGAAGGATCCGACGGGCTTTATCGTTGAGCAAAGCCATGTCGTATTTGCCATCTTTAATTCCTTTCAGGAAGGAATCTGCTAAGTAATAAGAAGAATAGGAGAACTTTCCTTGTGTAGTTAAGCCATTGGTATAAGTTCCCATTTCAATGTCAAGGTCGTTTTTGACGGCCTGATCGGTATTGTGTGTTCCGCCCCAGTCGCTGATTACTACACCGTCAAATTTCCAGTCCTGTTTCAGAATCTTGTTCAAAAGCAGGTCGTTGTGACAGCAGTGTTCACCCCTGAACTGGTTATAGGAGCCCATAATCGACCATGCTTTACCTTCCTGTACGGCAGCTTTAAATGCCGGAAGATAAATTTCGTACAAAGCACGGTCGCTTACATTTACATTGATATGTCCGCGCCATTCTTCCTGATTGTTCAGCGCAAAGTGTTTTACACAGGCAGCGACTCCGATGGACTGTACACCCTGAATATAAGGTACAACCATGCGTGATGATAGATAAGGATCTTCTCCCATGTATTCGAAATTTCTGCCGTTTAACGGGGTGCGATAGATATTCACGCCGGGGCCAAGTAAAACGGTTTTATTCCGGTAGCGAGCTTCTTCTCCAATTGATTTGCCATAAAGCAAAGAAAGATGAGGATTGAATGTGGCGGCCAAACAGGTAAGTGCCGGGAACGCAGTACAGGAGTCGTTGGTCCAGTGTGCTCCATCCCATTCATCCCAGAAAACTTCTTCGCGAATGCCGTGAGGTCCGTCATCGGTCCATACTTCGGGAATACCCAGACGGGGAACTCCTTTAGAACTGAACTTGGATTGAGCATGACACAATGCTACCTTTTCTTCGGTAGTCATCAGCGAAAGAGCGTTTTCTACCCGTTCTTCGATTGGTTTGGTAACATCAAGGTAAGCAGGTGTTTTTTGTTGCGCAGAAACCATCAGAGAGGCTCCGAGTGCAATTGTGACGAGAATAGATTTCATCTGGTTCTAATTTGTTTTTAAAGGTCAGATAGAACTTCATGACAAAATATGATCATTCCTTTGTGTGTAAAAAGCAATAGATTTTGTCATGGACGTTTCATGAATTAATATGAGAATTTGAAGTTGAATATTTTTGTTGTTAAACTGTAACGGTTGTGTGTCTGTTATTTTAAGTAGCTGTCCCAAACCTTTGTTTCATCGGCGATGACGGATAACTTCTGATTTCCGCAACGAACGGTGAAACTTCCGGCTTCTAAACGCCATTTGTTGTCGAGGCCGACAAAAGCAAGTTCGGATGCAGGTACCTTCAGCGTGATCGTTTTTGTTTCTCCCGCAAGCAGACTGACTTTTTCGAATGCGCGCAGACGTTTGTTGTCGGGTGTAAGCGATGCTACATCGTCAGAAACAAATAACAATACTGCCTCTTTACCGGCTATTTTACCTGTATTTTTCACATTAACAGTGAATTCAAGTTCATCGTTTGCATTGAAGTGTGTTTTGTTGACTTTCAGGTTTGCATATTCAAAAGAGGTATAACTCAACCCAAAGCCGAACGGATATTGTACGGCATTGTTGGCATCGTAGTTATAGGCTCCTTCCATTACTTCACGGTTTTCCGACGGTTTATAGTCGTAATTAGTCAATAGATTGGTATATTTCGGATAAGTGTAGGGCAGTTTTCCCGAAGGATTCACATCGCCATACAGAATATCGGCCAGTGAAAGGCTACCGTAGCTGCCGGGTAGATAGGTGTGAACAACTGCATTTGCAAGTGGTTCGATATCGGAAAATACTCGCGGGCGACCTTCGTTGAGTACCAAAACGATGGGTTTACCGGTTTTGGCAAGTTCGCTAACAAGAGCTTGCTGATTTTTCGACATCTCCAGAGAGGTGAGATTACCCGGTGTTTCGCAGTAAGAGTTTTCACCGATACATGCCACGATAACATCGCAACCTTTGGTAGCGGCAACTGCCTTGTCTATTTCAGGACTATTTTCGTCGTAGTATTTGCCTTTTTCATTGTAGGTTACGCCCGGTTCGTATACTACGTGATCTTTACCGGCTTTTTGTTGCAATGCCTCCAGAATGGTAGCTCCGGCTTTCTCATGTTCCGGCGTTTTATCTCCCTGCCAGTTGCGGCTCCAACCACCGTTCAATCCGCGCTTTGTGTTTGCATTTGGTCCCGTCACCAGAATGCGGTAAGCCTTCTGCAGTGGCAACAAATAGTTTTTGTTCTTTAGTAAAGTAATAGCTTCGTCAGCAGCCGATTTGGCCAGTTGCTGACTTTGAGCTGATCCGAAATTTGTATAGTCAGTGCTTTTCCAGGTGGGTTTATTGAACAGACCTAAGCGGTATTTCATGCGAAGAATGCGGCGAACGGCATCATCGATGCGGCTCATCGAAACTTTGTTTTCTTTCACCAGCGCTACTAAATCTTTGCAATAATTTTCGTCGTACGGAATCATTGCCATATCCACGCCGGCATTGATGGAAATCATAATTGCTTCTTTGTCGCTGGAGGCGATCCGGTCGCGTTTGTAGAGGTTGTTGATGTCCTGCCAGTCGGTTACCACCACGCCATCGAATTTTAGTTCATTTTTCAGAATATCGGTGAGAATGTGGTGGCTGGCATGAACCGGTTCGCCGTTGATGATGGCAGAATTTACCATCACCGATAATGCCCCGGCTTTAACGGTAGCAGCATACGGTTTAAGATGGCGTTCGCGCAGTTCGTTTTCCGGAATCATGGCGGGAGTACGATCCTGACCGCTTGTCGGTACACCGTAGCCCATGAAATGCTTCAAACAGGCAGCCACATTGTACATTCCAACACGATTAGGGTCGTTGCCCTGATAGCCTTTTATGCAGGCAACACCAAGTTCGGAAGTGAGAAAAGGATCTTCCCCGTAGGTCTCCCAAATACGCGACCAGTTGGGATTGCGTCCCATATCGAGTACCGGCGAGAAGTTCCAGGGAGTGATGCTGGCACGGACTTCGTAAGCGCTCACTTTTGCTCCTTCGTATACCAACTGACGGTTGAATGTGGCAGCCATGGCGATTTCCTGCGGAAACAGTACCGAGCCTTCCGTATAGTTGGCTCCGTGAATGGCATCAACGCCGAAAATCATAGGAATGCCATTGGATTTTAATGCAATTTCTTGCAATTGATTGTTCAGTTTATCCCATGTGGCAGTGTTTTGGGCAATGCCGGCCGGTGTATTCAGTAACGAACCGGCTTTCAGGTCTCCCAGAAGGTGTGTTGCTTTGTCTACATCCACTTCGACCGGAAAATCGGGAACTCCCGGTATTTTGCTTTTCAATACGGCGTCAACACTGAATTGAGCCATTTGCCCCACTTTTTGTTCCAATGTCATCTTCGACATTATTTTCGAAATTTGAGCTTCGTAAGGCGAAGCCTCTTTGACAGGAATAAAACTCAATGATATTGCTCCGAAGATAAAAATGCCGGCACTGAGTAGTAAATTTTTGTGTCTCATTTGTTTTGTGTTTTCTGAATTAGTTTCATTGGCTCTGTTTGCAGACTCTTGCTGAAAATCGTGTACAAAAATATCAGAATATATCTATCAACAGAAATGAAACCCCTCTATTAATACTCTACAAGAGGTGTTGAAAGAAAATAAATGTGGTTGGTTTTCAATGAATTTGTGACTAGATGTTGTTCTACAGAAAGATAAATGCACATTACATTGAGCAATGTTGGTTATCCATAAAGCAAACATATCAATAGAAAAACAACTTTGCTTACAATATGCCACGCGGACATTGGCCTTCCGCACGGTATTCTGAGTTTCATCTAAAATTTGAGCGGCTTTGCTGATCTTCTGTTGAATTCACGGTTTTTCTGGTTTCTCATTAAGAGAAACCAGAAAATAGCATTATAGCGTTACTTCTACCCGACAGATTTTGCCTGCCGGCATCTCTGGAATAATATTTCCAGAAACGGCTTTCCCGTCGACAACAACCGATTTCACCCCTTTCATATTACCATTCGGATTTTTTACCGAAATTTCGTAGGTTGCACCGCGGAACTGGCGGGTAACGGTGTATTCTTTCCAATCGGCAGGGATACACGGATCGATGCGCAGGCCGTCATAAGTAGGCTGAATACCGAGAATATATTGCGAAATGGCGTAAAAGTTCCATGCTGCCGTACCTGTAAGCCATGAGTTTTTGGCTTCGCCGGGCTTGAAGGCATCTTTACCGGCAATCATCTGCGCATACACGTAAGGTTCTACCTTGTGCAGGTCACTGATATGCTCGGTGTACGACGGACAGATTTTGCGGAAGTATTCCCACGCACGGTCGCCACGCCCTTGCACCGTTTCGCCAATGATAATCCATGGATTGTTGTGGCAGAAGATACCTGCGTTTTCCTTATAGCCAGGAGGATAACTGGATATTTCACCGTATTCGATGTAGTATTTTGTAAATGCGGGATTGTTGAGCACAATGCCGTGTTCGCAGTCAAGGCGTTCTTTTACCGAGTCGAGAGCTTTGGTTACCAGGCCTTCTTCGAGACCGATACCGGCCATTGTACACCAACCGTTGGATTCAATAAAGATTTTCCCCTCTTCATTTTCGTTTGAGCCGATTTTGTTGCCGAAATAGTCGTAAGCTCGCAGGAACCATTCGCCGTCCCAACCGTATTGTTTCACAGCTTCAATCATCGCATCCACATGCTTCTGTGCACGCTCGGCTTCTTCGTTTTTGCCTAATTTCTTGCACAACTCCACATAATCGTTGCCGTAAATAACAAACAGTCCGGCAATCATCAAACTTTCAGCTTTGGAACCTTCGGTTTTATTTTCTGTAGTCTGGAAGCTTTCGTTCGGATCGTTGGAAAAACAGTTGAGGTTCAGACAGTCGTTCCAGTCGGCACGGCCGATCAATGGCAATCCATGAGGTCCGAGGTTGTTGATTACATGGTCGAACGACACGATGAGGTGCTCAAACAGCGAAACCTCAGAGCCCGGCACATTGTCGAACGGAACGGGTTCGTCCAGAATGGAAAAATCACCCGATTCTTTGATATAAGCAGTAGTTCCAAGGATGAGCCACATCGGGTCATCGTTAAAACCCTGACCAATTTCGTTGTTCCCTTTTTTAGTCAATGGCTGGTACTGATGGTAGCAGCCGCCATCGGGGAATTGCGTGGAAGCAATGTCGATGATGCGTTCGCGGGCGCGTTCGGGAATTTGGTGTACGAAACCAATCAAATCCTGATTGGAATCGCGGAAACCCATGCCGCGACCGATACCACTTTCGAAGAACGATGCCGAACGCGAGAAACAGAAAGTAATCATACATTGGTACTGATTCCAGATGTTCACCATGCGGTCGAGCTTTTCTTCTCCGGTTTTCACACTGAATACATTCAGCAGGTTATCCCAGTAAGCACGCAGTTCGGCCAGTGCTGCATCCACTTTTTCTGCCGTGTCAAAACGGGCAATAGTTGCTTTGGCTTTGGTTTTGTTGATGATGTTTTTGCTTTCCCATTTTTCATCGTCGGCATTTTCGACATAGCCCAGCACAAATACAAAATCTTTCGACTCGCCGGGTTGCAAAGTTACTTCAATGTAGTGCGAGGCAATGGGAGACCAGCCATGTGCCACCGAGTTGCGCGGAGCTCCTTCGAGCACAGTCTGCGGTTCGTCGAATCCGTTGTACAGCCCGAAGAAGGTTTCACGATCGGTTTCGAAGCCGTCCAGAGCTACATTAGCAGCGTAATAAGCATAATGATTGCGACGCTCTTTGTATTCGGTTTTGTGATAAATCACAGAGTCTTCTATTTCTACTTCGCCGGTGGAAAAATTACGCTGGAAATTTTCCATATCGGTAGCCGCGTTCCACAGACACCATTCAACGAAGGAGAATACTTTCAATGTCTTTGCTTCCGAAGTGGTATTGCGCAGCGTCAGTTTTTGAACTTCGGCCCAGGTTTTCAGGGGTACAAAGTAGAGCACTTCGGCTTCCACACCGTTTTTTACGCCTTTGATGGTGGTATAATTCATCCCGTGGCGACATTCGTAGCTGTCGAGAGGAGTTTTGCAGGGCTTCCAACCTGGACTCCAGATAGATTCGCCGTCGTTGATGTAGAAATACTTGCCACCGCTATCCATCGGCACGTTGTTGTAGCGATAACGGGTGATACGGCGGAACTTGGCATCCTTGTAGAACGAATAACCACCGCCTGTATTTGAAACCAGGCTAAAAAAATCCTCGTTGCCTAAATAGTTGATCCATGGCCACGGTGTGCGTGGGTCGGTAATGACGTATTCACGTCGGTTGTCGTCGAAATGTCCGAATTGCATTTTTGTTTGATTGTATGAGAGTTGTTGATAAATGATGTCTTTACTTGCTGCTTATTTCCACGATTCCCGTTGCCAATCCTGCCGATGTTGCCGTCAAACGGATAATGCCGCTTCGCTTTTTCGATTGGATGACGCAAAGAGCCTTGCCGTTGAATGCCTTGCGATGATCGGCTTTGAACGACTCCATGCTGATTGGACTGCCGTTATCCACTCCTGCGATTTTACCCGGGCCTTCTACTTTGAATTGCACCAAATTTTCGGCATCGGGCACAATGGTTCCGTCTTTATCCACGATGTCTATGGTTACAAAGGAAAGATCGCTGCCATCGGCGGCAATTTTGCGACGGTCGGCTGTCAGTCGGATTCGATTAGGAGCTCCGGCAGTCTTTTCTTCAGTTGCGAATACCTGTTTCCCGTTTTTGTAGGAAACAGCACGCAGCGTTCCTGCTTCGAACGGCACTTTCCACATAACGTGTAACTGATCGCCCACTTTGTGCTGGCGTCCCAATGAACGGCCGTTGAGGAATAGTTCCACTTCGTCAGCATTGTTGTAATAGGCCCAAATATCCACGTTTTGTCCGGGTTTCCAGTTCCAGTGAGGGAAAATATGCAGTACCTGTGTTTTGGTACATTCACTTTGATACATGTAATAAACGTCTTTCGGGAAGCCCGCCAAATCGACAATGCCAAAATAAGAACTGCGCGAAGGCCATGTGTAAGGAGTCGGTTCCCCGATATAGTCGAAGCCGGTCCAGACAAACATGCCCGAAACATACGGATTAGCCTTCACGACTTTCCATGTCTCTTCGTGAGTCGATCCCCAGGGAGCCGAGCAATTGTCGTAAGCCGAGCAGAAATGATGAGGCGTCGAGTAGGGAATGTCCCAACGTTTAGGTATGCGAGCGATGCTATCGGATGGCATTTGATACCAACCGCGGGTTTGTAATGATGAGGTCGATTCAGTAACAATCAATTTTTTGCCCGGATAATCCTGTTTGAACTTCAACCAGTTCTCGATGTGGTAATTGATGCCGATCAGATCGGTTGCACCACTATTGATGATGGCATTTTTCGGATTTGGGTTGTTGTTTGCAGTGACGATTGGGCGGGTCGTATCAAGGCTACGGACAATAGAACACAAATCTTTCATGATACGAGCTCCTGAATTGAGTGAATCGGGTGCTTGTTCGGGAATCTCGTTGCCCACACTCCACACTACCACGCTGGGATGATTTCGGTCGCGGAGTATCTGATCCTGCAGGTCGCGCTTATGCCATTTCTTGAATTCGTGCGAATAGTCGAAAGTGGTTTTGCTCTTTTCCCACATGTCGAAAGCCTCGTCCATCACTACAAAACCCATTTTGTCGCAAAGGTCGAGTAATTCGGGAGCCGGAGGATTGTGCGATGTGCGGATGCCGTTGCAGCCCATTGCTTTGAGAATTTCCAACTGACGTTCGATGGCTCTTTTGTTGACCGCCGTACCAAGACAACCTAAGTCGTGGTGATTACATACGCCTACAATTTTAAGAGGTTTCCCGTTGAGCGAAAAACCATTGTCTGCATCGAAATTGAATGAACGAACGCCCACCAGGCTTGTTACCTGATCAGATAGTTTTTTGTTGACATATAGTTGAGAAACAAGTTTGTAGAGATAGGGGTCTTCTGTGCTCCAAAGATGAGGCGCGATCAGTTCGAGTGTCGTGTTGTATTTTTTGTCTTTTGAGTCAACCTTGCCGTTTTGTGCAACCAGTTTGCCTTCGGTATCGTACAGTTTTGCCTCAATGGTAACTGCGCTGCTGTCGGCCTCGGGCAATGAGACCTGAAATTCCGTTTTAATAGTGGCTTTTTGGGGAGTTACTTTCGGAGTAGTGATGCCGATACCCCATTGTTTGAAATGGGCGGGAGAAACCGCATTCAGCCAAACATTGCGGTAAATGCCAGAGCCGGAGTACCAACGCGAATTGGGTTGATGCGAGTTGTCAACCCTGACGGCAATCACGTTGCGTTTGCCCAGTTTTAGGTATTTGGTAAGTTCGTACTGAAATGAGATATAGCCGTTGGGACGTTTGCCAAGGTAATGGCCGTTTATCCAAACTTCGCTGTTGCAATATACCCCGTCAAAATCGATAAAAATATCTTTGCCTTGATAGATGTTTTTGTCAAGTATGAATGTTTTGCGATACCACCCGATACCTCCGTTCAGGTAGCCGCCGCCATATTCAGCTTTGCTGTTTTTGTCGAATGAACCTTCAATGCTCCAGTCGTGTGGAAGTGTGAGCATTCGCCATGACTGATCATTAAATTCCGTAGATTGAGGGTTGACAGTGTCACCCAAATGAAATTTCCATCCGTCATTGAAATTATCCGTCAAGCGAGGATTTTTTACAACATTGCACGACAGTAGCGTCAGTATCAATGCGGCCGAGAAAAAACTAACAATTCTGTTCATACTATAGAATTATAATTGTGTAAAATGTTTGTTTGTGAGAATGTTATCCGGTTCGGTGAAAAACTGGACATCCGTTCTTCTCAGACTCAAATTTACAGGATAATTTATTAAATCGATGTGTTGACGGAATAAAAAAGGTGTTTGTTGGTTAATGAGTTGGCTATCAATATTTTGAATGTGCTTTAATCCGTTCGACCTTGAACAATATTGATTTGTTGATAGACAAGGTAGTATCAAATCAGATAACCAGTAGCCTGTTTTTGAATCAGGCTACCGGTTACTGGTGTTTCTTATAAGTTCTTTACGGATATTTCGGCTCCGTTGTACTGAACCGTTTTTGCTGTTTTTGCAGGTTCAATACCAATTCCGTTTTTAGCATTGACAAACACAACACGGAACGTACGGTCTTTTACCATTCCGGTAAATTCGCCCTGACGGTTACCGATAGTCAGCGTTTTTGCAGCTTCGTTCCAGTGAAGTGGAATAGTTGCAAATTTGCCTTTTTCGTAGTTGTAATTGTCATTTTCGTCTTCATAAATAACGAAATCGGCATCTGCGCCCGCGTAAACCCGCAGTTCGATCGGATCGGCAGGCTTTTCGTTTGCATACTGGAGGTACGGACCCATCGGCACAATTGATCCGGCTTTGATGTAAAGCGGCATTGTTTCGATAGTTGCCTTTGCATCTATGCTTTTGCCCCCTTCAATTTGCTTGCCTGTCCAGAAGTCATACCAGTTGGTCGATTTTGGCAGATACACCTTGCGCGTTTTTGCGATCTTTTTACTGTCAGGTGCACTGTAGAGTTGTTGTGTTACGGGGTTTACAAGGAATGCCGGACCGAACATGTACTGGTCAGGAATGTTCTTTACTGCATCATCGTTGCGGAAGTCGAAGCCGAGAGAACGCATGATGGTGTACCCTTCGTTGGTTACTTTCCACGAGAGAGAATAGAGGTATGGCATCAGACGGTAGCGCAGATTATCATATTTCATCAGTACGGAACGTGTGTTTTCGCTCCAGTTTTTTGAGAAGATGGCCCGTTCGCCTTTGCCGTGAATACGGAAGATAGGACTGAAAGTGCCGAACTGGAACCAACGTGTAAAAAGTTCCTGGTTGGTAGGTGTCGTCCAGTCGGGCGATTGCCAGTTGAGGTGGTAACCGCCTATGTCTGACGTCCAGTAAGGAATACCTGATGCACAAGCGTTGATTCCCTGAGGAACCTGGTTGCGGAAAGCTTTCCATGTGCAGGTAATGTCTGACGACCAAAGCGTTGCCGAGTTGCGTTGTTGTCCGGCAAAAGCCTGACGAATCAATAAGAAAACACGTTTGTCGGCAATCTCTTTCCGCCAGTGTTCGTATAATCCGGTAGAGTGCATCAGTGAGAAGGTATTCATATAGTCGATGCCACGTCCGATTGCAAAGTGGCTTTGGCGCCTTAAATCCATGTATTTGTCAACTCCGATATTACCGTTGTCGGGTTCGCACTGATCTACCCACCAGGCATCCCAGCCGAAGCGGCCTATCAAACTGTCACAAGCTTGTCTCCAGTAGAGGTCACGTGCCTGTGGACTGTGAGCGTCGTAGTAATAGTCGAGAATGTTGGTCATTACATTGAGCCATCGAATGTCAGTCATGCCTCCGGAATGACTCATTTGGTTGAATGGCTCGGTACCTTTCGAAAATACCGGCCAGATTGAAATCATGGCGTGGATATTGGAATTGTGCAATTCGTCAACCATTGCCTTGGGATTTGGGTAGCGCTCCGGCCACATCACGTGCGATCCGATAACGTTGGGTTCCCAGTAGAACCAGTCCTGTACGATGACGTCGACCGGAATCTTGTTGTTGCGGTAACCATCTTTTACAGAAAGAATTTCGGCCTGACTCTTATACCGGTCCTGTGACTGGAACAGTCCGAATGCCCATTTAGGGAACATCGGTGCATTGCCCGAAGCATTGCGGAAAGTGGAAATGATATTATCAAAATCGGGTCCGTAAATGAAATAATAGTCAACCATATTGCCGCTTTCCGAAACATATTTGTATTTGGTGTTGCCGGCTTCTGCTCCGTAGAAATTCGATGCAGAGTAGTTGTCCCAGAACAAACCATATCCTTTGGTGGAAAGCATAACAGGAATGGCACCTGTCATATAGCGGATGGCAAGTTCCTGATTACGGCCTTTGTAATTGATGGAGAGAGAATCTTCCGGATGACATCCAAGTCCGAAAAGCGCTTCGTCGGTCGGCGATTGAAACTGAGATGTACAGTTGTAAACGTCGATACCGGCTATGGTCGTGGGTGTCATGGTTTTGTTTTGAGAATCATCTTCTGCCAGAATTGCATTCCCTGATAAATCGAAATATTTGACAGCGTTAGAAGCCTTGTCAACCAAGATTTTCAATTTTGGAGTGGTAATAACCAGTTCACCTGCTTTTTCGGTCACATCAAATGATGGAGCAGATTTGAACGGGTTGGTGATTACTAACGATGGTTTTTCGATAAAGAGCGGTAAAGTGGTGTATTTTACCTCTACCATGTTATCGAAGCATAGCTTCACTTTCATTAAACCTTTGTTGAGGGTACAGGTAATGCCGTCACTGTCTTTTTTGTACGACAAAACCTTCGCTTGCAACGGGGCTGTTAAACCCACAAGAAGCATTAGGATCAGGATGTTCTTTAAGTTTTTCATTGATTCGTAGGTATAAAGATTAAAGATTAGGGTGTTATGTGATTTGCGTTTCTTAGTATAGAAGTCGTTTTGACTTTTTTGGGTTCTGTAATTTATAGTTTATTTTTACTCATCGACCCCTCTCACGACGACTTCGTGTCGGAGTCAGATATTTATCGTCTGACCTAACCTCCCCTAAATGGGGAGGAACTCGTCCTTAAAACGAGTAAATGTTGTGCATTTTGCAAATGTTACAGCCCCTATTTTGGGGAATCGAAGATAAGCGAAGCTAATGGGGGTCAAAAATAAAAAGTCAAGATGACTTCATGATAATTCTTAGTAAGGATAAACGCCGTTCGAAGATCCGGTTACAATGGCATTCAGTGCCTGACTATCGAAAACTGAACCGTTACTCCGGTTGATCAGGGCAAACCCATTGTTGCCTGTTACTCCGTTATCCCAATAAAAAGGTACTATGCCGTTATTTTTTGCATATTGCGTCACGTATCCCAGATAATAGGCTCTTGATGCCAAATGATTTGTCAGTGTTGTGCCTGAAAGTGAAGAACGTCTTACTGCTCCAAATTCACCGAGAATAACAGGATAACCTTTGTCCACAAAGTTAGTTTTTATCGTGGAAAATTGTTGTTTTATGTAATCTTCCTGTCCCCAGGAGGAAATTTTCCCGTATGCTGCATAGCTTGAACCCCAAAGATTAACCGCGGAACTGCTCGTATCTCCACAAAAATCCCACGGATCATAACAATGCACTTCCACCATTAATCTTTTGGATGCACTGTCGTCAGGTATTTTCATATAACTGATGGCATAGCTGATGTTGGTATTGTACGACTGCACAATCAACGTGCGGTAAGCATTCTTTCCTCCGGTGGAACGAACTGCATTTACAAAAGTTTGATTATAGGATAGCTGAACGGCAATGTTTTCTGCCGAAGGTGCATTGTAGTCGAAGTGAACCTCATTGGTTCCTGCAAATAGCAGGTGCTCATCGTAATCGCGGAAATAGGCCGCAATCTGCTGCCAGTAAGCTTTTTGTTTGGCATTCACTTTTTCCTGATATGCATATAGCGGATGATTCTCGAGCCAGCCTCCGTCCCAGTGAATATTGAGAATGACATACATGTTGTTTTTATAACAATAATCGACAACCTGTTTGACCCGAGCCAGCCAGGTTGCTTTGATTTTATAAGAGATCGTGTCTTCCACATAACTGTCCCATGCGCATGGAATTCGGACAGCGTTGAATCCGGCAGCTTTTACGCCGTCAATTAATTGTTGCGTGGTTAATGGGTTTCCCCAGCCGGTTTCGTTGCCGGGCACTTCGAGTGTGTTGCCAAGATTCCAGCCGATAGTTATATTGTGAGCCAGTGTTTTGGCCTCCGAAGTCATGCCGACAGAACTTGCTGCTATCGGAGAACTATAGTCTGGAATGGACGGAAGTGCAGATTGGGAGACCTTAACCGAGACAGTGTCGTTGTTGTTTAAGGTAAATATAATTTTTGCATTGCGGGCTGTGAACGAATTGTTACCCGAGACGCTGATGGTTACGTCGGTTTCTTTACTTGAACTGGAATTTACGGATAACGTGCACCACGACTGATCGGAGGTGGCATTCCATTTGGTTCCGGTCATTTTTACCGTTACAGAACTTGTTTGCGAGGAGTAGTTTAGGGCAATAGATGAGGTGGAAACTGCAATGGTCTGTTTTGACAGGGATGGGTCATTCCCTTTGCAGGATGTTATAAACGCAAAAAGTACCAGCGCTACGTAAATTGTTTTCTTCATGGAAGGTTGATTATTGATGATTGTTAGGTTAATCTGGAGAAACAGAACAAAGACGGCATACTCGTTGTAATTGAGATAACCTTCTTGCTCAATGCGTTTTCTGGTAATGAATTGGTGTTCGGGTCGGAAAAACGACTGACCCTTCCAGTTTAATCATTCAAAGATAATCAAAAAAGAGAGCTGGTACTGATACTTTTTTTGCAATTGTTAATGCTTTGTTGCTCGTATTTGCGTGTTTTGCAGTCGGGTAAGTACTTCTCTTTATACGTTGAGTAAAGCGTACTTTGAACTAAACAGACTGAGCGCTTCGTTTTCTTTGCGGATCATTTCAGCGCGTTCTTCCTTCGAATGATCGTCTTGTCCGCAAAGGTGTAAAATTCCATGAATCATTACCCGATGTAGTTCGTTTTCGAAAGTGACATCAAATTCTTTTGCGTTGTCAGCAACGGTGTCGAGGCTGATGAAAATATCCCCGTTGATTTTGTCTCCTTCGTTGTCGTCGAAAGTGATAATGTCGGTGTAATAATCGTGTTGCAGGTATTGACGGTTTACCTCCAGAATCTTTTCGTCGTCGCAGAAAATGTAAGAAATTTCTCCGGTTGTTTTGCCATGAAGCTGCGCAACTTCTTTGATCCAGGCGGATATTAAACGCTTGCGAAGTTTGGGTTGAGGTATGTTTTCGGAGTAATAATGAATCATAATGGAGTGGATAAGATGTAATTTATTTTATTTTTTTGCTTTTACCTTCAATGTAAGGAGTGAAGTGTTCTCCGTCTTTCGAAAATTCAAAGCAAACGTTTACTGTTGTATTGTCAATCAGACTATAGGTCAGACGGAAAACCGGCATGTTTGGCGTTTTTTCACTGGTGAAGACAATCTTTTTCTCACCAACAGTTACCGTGTAGTGGATCGTGTGACCTTCATTATCGAAGTAAATGGCTTTCAGTGGTTGTCCTTCTGCTTCGTTGTAGATGGTCATGATGTCGTCGTGCCTGAAAGCCGGTTTGTTGGCAGTAGCCGGAAATGCAGCATAAGATTTCCGGATCAAAATGTTGGCATTCAGTTCGGATTCAAAAGAAAAGCCACCTGCACCTTCTCCCGGCTGTCCGTTGCCTTCACCTTTCCACTCGCCCAAAAGCCATTGCCATTGCTGCCATTTCTGATTGTTTTGCGCTGACACTGATGTTGTAGAGAGTAAAATCAGGAATAAAAATCCTGTCAAAAAATATTTAGTTCTCATGCTTGTGTTTTGTTTCTAATAATTTGATGCAAAAGTAAGAAATATTGCCCGATTTGGATTGATTGACGCCTAAGAGTTAGGGTTCGTAAATCATCTTTTTGGTCATGCCTCCGTCAATGGTGAGGTTGGTGCCGTTGATAAAATTATTGGCAGGGTTGGTCAGAAACAGGCAGGCGCGGGCAATATCTTCGGGTTTGCCAACCCGCTGCGAAAAATGTTGCGTGTGGTCGATGTCGTGTAATTGATCGTATTCCCGGGTTTCAATCCAGCCCGGACTAATGCAATTGACCTGAATATGATCCGGAGCAAACGAAGCAGCAAGTGCATGTGTCAGGGCAACAATTCCGCCTTTGGTGGCTGCGTAAGCCTCGCTGTTCGGCTCCGACATAAAAGCCCGTGTGGAGGCAATATTCACGATGCTCCCTCCTCTATGTAGCTTCATCGTTTTGGCAGCCTCACGCGAACATAGAAAAGTGCTGCGGAGATTGGTATTGATCACAGTATCCCATTCTTCAACCGACAGTTCGTAAGGTGACTTCCAGCAGCCAATGCCAGTATTGTTGATGAGAATATCAATTAGCCCGAACTGTTCAACTGTTGATTTTATTAGTTGTTCAATGTCAGAAGGATTTGCTACGTCTGTACGAATAAAAATAGCGTTGTAGCCGTTGGCGCTTATACGGTCAACGGTTTTCTTTCCGAGTGGAGCGTTGATATCGGCAGCTATCACCGTGGCGCCTTCTTTTGCATAGGTTTCGGCAAGGCATGTGCCAATACCTTGTGCTGCTCCGGTAACAATTACTATTTTTCCGTTGTATTGCATATGTTTTTAATGTGAATTTGGATGTACAAAAATATAAATTAAGCGGGCTGATTTTGTCGCGGAATCAATAAAAAGTAAATGATTACGATTATCGAGACGGTAGCACTGGATGCAAATGCGACCGCAGCTCCGAAATGAAACCAAATAAGTCCTGTAAGTGAACTGGCCAACAAAGAACAGATACTTTGCAGTCCGGTGAGGGTGCCAATGGCAGTAGCCGTGTCTTTAGAATCGGTGATGTTGGTGATCCATGCTTTGGAAATACCTTCTGTTGCCGCGGCATAGAGTCCGTAGAGAAAAAACAAGGTGCTGTATAAGATTAGATTACCTTGTAGGGCAAAACCAAAGTAGACGCAGGCAAACAGTGCTAGTCCGCTCAGGAAAATGGTTTTCAGCCCGATGCGATCGGCTAAGATGCCCATGGGGAATGCAGACAGAGCATAGATAAGGTTGTAGAAAATATAAATGCCAATTACCCACGTGTCGTCCAGACCTGATTGTTTTGCTTTAAGTAGCAGAAATACATCAGAACTGTTGAACAGTGTGAACAACATTAAGCCGATTACTACGCGTCTATAGAGCGCCGGACTTTCATTCCAGTAGCTCAAAAAGGAGAAAAAGTGAATGCGAGCATTGTTGATAGGTCGTATGTCTCGTCGTTTTTCTCTTAACAGTGTGGATGCTGCAATAGCCAGTAATCCGGGAATAAATGCAATGATGAACAGGGTTTTATAATCCTGTGGATGAAAATACAGATATAGAAGTGCCAGCGAAGGACCCAGAACAGCACCTAAAGTGTCCATTGATCGGTGAAAACCGAATATTTTGCCTTTAGAATCGACTGTTGTTTGCTCGGAAAGTAACGCATCTCTGGCTCCGGTTCGTATTCCTTTACCAAAACGGTCGAGCGTGCGTGCAAAGAAAACCCACAGCGGATAAATAAATAGTGCCAGCATTGGTTTGGAAATAGCACTAAGAGCATATCCAAATTGCACGAATGGAGTCCGGCGCCCTGCTGTGTCCGACAGTTTACCGAAATAGCCTTTGCTTAATCCGGCAGTGGCCTCTGCCACTCCTTCCAGAATGCCTATTAATACCACCGAAAAGCCAATCGTTTTGAGGTAAATTGGCATGACGGGATAGAGCATCTCGCTGGCGGTGTCTGTAAATAAACTGATGAGCGACAAAATCCATACGGTGCGGGTGATGAACTTCATTTACAGATGGGTTAAAATAAGTAAGGTATAAAACGTTTTGTGCGTTTCATGTAGTCCCGGTATTTTTCTCCAAAGCAGGCAATACACTCTTTTTCGTCAAAAATAGCAGTCAGGTAAAGAAATACAGAAGCTGAAAGTGAGGCTAAAAATGCGTCGATAACTGGATTCTTAAGAAAGATACCCCATGTTAGCAATAATAGAGAGCAATACATAGGATGCCGGATGTATTTATAAATGCCGCTTTCTACCAGTTCGGTTGTCTCTTCAAATTTGTAGTACGAGTCGTCTTGTCTGCTTTTCTGTGGTTTGCCTCTCTTTTTGAGCATGATAATTCCCGCTACTGCAGGATAAATGGCTCCAAATAGCAGTGTCCATGAGATTATTTGCAATATTTCGAATGGATTGCACAACCAGTATGGATAATTGATAGACAGAAGAAAAGCCATGCTTTCCCATGCAAAAAAGCGATAAAATCCGTGACTTCGTATTTTGAACAGGCTTCTACGTGATATGGCCAAAATAGGGAGGCTCAACAGAATGAAAACGACAAAATTCTCCATGGTAAATAGATGTTAGGGTTTCCGGACGATAGTTTTACGTCAAATGCTTTTTGAAACGGGGAATCCAGCGTGGTACTTTTTGCTTGTATTGCCGGTATTCCTCGCCGAATTTCCTTTCCAGATTCGGTTCTTCGTACATCAGAAAATAGATGTCGTTGATCAGGAAGAACGCGATTGCCCAGATGAGAATGGAGTAGGAGAGTATGCAGACAGCTTCCCCGATGAGGGTAATGACTACTCCTGTAATCATAGGGTTGCGCAGGTGAGCATATAGTCCGGTGGTGATGAGTTTGCGGGTGGGAAACCATGGAGCTAAAGTTCCATTTCCCCAACGGATAAATTCAATTATGGCTCCGCTCATCAGGGTTAGTCCGGTAAATAGAATGATGCCGCCGGTCAACATGCAAAACATGTTTCTTATAACCCAATGCTGCTCAATCAGAAGTGGTACAATCAGAAGTACGGTGATGGGCAGGATGAATGAGATAATGTGTTTGACTACCGTTTTCATTGATATATAAGTTATCAATATCGAAAAATAGTCATGGGTTATTCTAACGGATGACACGGTAAAGATACAGCCGAATTGGCAGTTTTAGTCTGCCTTGGATTCAGTAGTGTGCTTTTTTGTCTCTATCCATTTGTAATAATAAATCGGGTAAAAGTGGCCTCCGCATTTGCAGGATGATGGATTGCTCGGATGGATAGATCGAACCTGAAAGCATTTATCGCATTTTTCTGTGGTACAATTATATTTGGGATGTTCTGATTTATACCAAAAACATGTTTCAAGAATAGATAGTAAAATGCCAAAAACACACGCAATTGTTAAGTTTTCAGGCAATTGACCTATAACTTCGTGGAGAGTAAGCGTTTTTTTTGATGGATGAGTCTTATCAAATGGAATAAAAAGTTCTGCTAACGAGAATAAAAAGAGACTGGTTGGAACAAAGAGAAGAAATAGTTGGAGCCCGTTTCTCCATCTCTTTTTCCTTGATTTTTGATTGAAAATCCGTTCTTCTTCCTCCAGCTCTCTATCGCTTTTCTTTACCCACATAGGCTATTTTGGTTCTTTGCCGATCTTCTTTAACAGTGTTATTTCATCATCTTTGCCAAAGACCAGTAGCCGGTCGCCCAGGCTGATTACATCATCGGCCTTTGGATTAACCTGAAGGTCGCTATCGGCAGAATAACAGCCAATAACAACAAGATTGGTGCGTTGAGGAATATTGGCTTCGCGATAGGTTTTGCCGATAAGGTCGCTCCCGCTGCGAATTTCTACTAAACGAAATTTATAGTCGCGCAACTCTTCCTTGCCGTCGGTTAGTTCCACAAAGCTGAAAAAGTCGGTGGTGGAGGTGGCTAAAGAGACAATCCGGTCGGAAGCCAGGTCGATCTGAGAAATGATGAAGTCGGTACCTGCTTTTCTGAATTTTGCAGCCGAACTGGCATCTTCCACACGGGTGATTACCTTTATGTCTTTGTTAAGATCTTTTGCACTGAGTGTTACAAAGAGGTTTTCGGCATCCGAGGTTAATACTGCAATCAAAATTTTGGCGCGTTCGATCCCGGCCTGAATAAGAATCTCGTCATTGGTTGCGTCGCCAATGATGTGAACCAGATTTTTGTCGTAAAAGTCTTTGAGCTTTTCGTTGCGTTCGGGATTGCTTTCGATCAGAACTACTTTTTTGCCTGTGCGTAACAAATCTTCCATAACACGTTTGCCGGTTTTGCCGTAACCACAAACGATGTAGTGGTTCTTCATGTTTTCAAGTGCAGTATTCATTCGTTTGATTTTTAATAGTTTTGCTAATTCGCCTTCCAGCAGGAAAGATGACAGTTTGCCAATGGCGTAAAACCCGGCAGTAAAGCCTGCAATTATCAGAAGAATGGTGAAAACCCGCCCTTCGGCGTCGAGTGGTTGTGGTTCCCCGTATCCGATGGTGGCAAAAGTGATGACCATCATGTATAGCGCATTCAACGGGGTATATCCCTCAATGAAGATATAGCCCAGAATACCGACAATCAGGATTAAAATGAGTGCGGATATCGGAACCAGAAATTGTCTCCAGATTTGTGATCGTATGTGTCGGTTCATGTGGTTTAAAGATCAATAAAAATATTGCCACGAAATATTTCTTCGGCAAAGGCGTCAACCTGATAAATGAGAAAACCGGGCATCGTCTGTCTGTTTATTTTAGCATTTTCAGAAAGAGAGAGTCGAGCATTTTGTCGCAAAGTAACATTCTCATTAGAAGCGTGGTTTTTGCCATATAACCGGCGCTATATCTTGCTTTTGGGCGCTCTGCCTCTATAGCTTTTAAAATGAGTTTGGCTATTACATCAGGATCAGAATGCTTGTCCGTCGTTTTTTTGAAGGCAGTAGCAAATTTTATTACGGCTGCTTTGTAAGCCGACTTGTCAGAACTTTTT
Organism: Paludibacter sp.; assembly: GCF_009712605.1. GTDB lineage: Bacteria > Bacteroidota > Bacteroidia > Bacteroidales > Paludibacteraceae > Microbacter. Next base: position 196,184 of record NZ_WASO01000002.1, read on the forward strand.
TCAAGGTTGTCGAAAGCAATGGGACCCCATTCGGTTTTAATTCCACCCGGTTCAATCAATATGACATCAATGCCAAAGGGTTTAACCTCGTTGCGGAGACTATCGCTCAGGCCTTCCAGTGCAAATTTGCTGGCATGATACCATCCGCCGAAAGGTGTCGCAACTTTTCCCGCGATAGACGAAATGTTGATGATTTTTCCGTATCGGCGGTCACGCATTCCCGGCAAAACCAATTGTGCGAGGCGTGCGGCGCCAAATACGTTGACCTCCATCTGGTAGCGGGCATCCTCTAAAGAAACGTCTTCAACGGCGCCGTAAAAGCCGAAGCCGGCATTGTTAATCAGAATGTCAAGACGTCCTTCGTTGTCCATGATGTGTTTGATGGCCGTCGTCATCGACTTGTCGTCCACTACATCCATGCTGATGGTTTTTACTCCGTATGGCTTCAGGGCATCCATTCGTTCCACCCTTCGGGCTGCACCGTACACTATATAGCCATTTTCTGCCAGCAAATGGGCTGTCTCCATACCAATGCCCGACGATGCTCCGCTGATTAATACTACTGGTTGCATAACGAAAAAATTAGGAAAGAAGTGTGACTCGTTACAATGTTTCTGTCTACAAAGCTAAAAATTATTTTTTGCAAATATTATATCAGAAATCCTGTTTTGGTGTTATTGTTTTCTGTTTTTACGGCAAAGTGTGTATTACAAGGATGAGAATCCTATCTCTGGAAAATAAAAAAAGGCCGTTTCGGAACCAACGAAACGACCTTTCACCTTAAATAACACCTACTTAATTGGAAGGATTCCCACCTTCCGAACCATTGAACCTGGTTTGCATTTGTTGCTTTCTGCCATCCTGATATGTTTTGTACTGTTCAGGAGTCAATATTTTTTGTAATTCAGCATCTTGTTTTGCCATAATGGTTTGCATGCTGGTACGCATATCTTCACCACTTTCTCTTGCTGCAGCCATGTCTTTTGACATTTGGAGATAGACAGCATGTACTTTTGTTACTTGTTCGTCAGTTAATTTTAGAGAGGTTTTTAACCTGTCTGTCATTCGCGTAGCTCTCTCTTCGGGAGAGGCATTACCACCGCGTTGGCCCTGAGCTAACGCAACTACCATGCTTAATACCGTGAAAAGCATAGTCAGCATAACGATTTTTCTTGTTTTCATCAGTAAATAGTTTTTTGTTAATGTCAGATGAAACTCGCATGTTGTTGATAATTGCCCTTTAGAGAGTTTTTTTGTGGTCAACAACATGTTTACTTCATCGCGTTTGATAAATAAGGTTTGATTCAAAGTTTATCGGCAGAACAACTCTCCTGAAGACTACCGATAAACTTTTTTACTAACTCGTCTACGATAAATCAGACGAAAGGTGTTTGGTTTCGTTTAATGCTGATTTTGATATTAACTTATTTTAATATTTTGGAGATTTGTATGTGGGGTAAAAAAAAAACGATTAATTTTGTTTCGAATATTCAGCCAAACAGTCAGCTTATGCAAGATTTCGAGAAAAAACCACCTGTTCTATTTGTTTTATTGGGCCCTACCGGAGTGGGTAAAACCACTTTGAGTCTTAGGATTGCGAAGCTGTTGCAGAGTCCGGTAATCTCATGCGATTCACGTCAGTTTTATCGTGAAATGAAGATAGGAACAGCGGCTCCTACCGAAGAGCAATTGAAAGCGGCTGAACATTATTATGTAGGCACTCACTCTATTCATGAGCAATACAATGCAGGGAAATTTGAATTGGATGTCATAAAACTGCTTGAAAATCTCTTTGAAGAACACCCGTATGCGCTGATGGTGGGAGGTTCTATGCTGTATATTGATGCGGTATGCAATGGAATAGACGATTTGCCCACAATCTCCCCCGAAGTAAGAGCTGAAATCCGGAAATTGTATGATGCAGAAGGTCTGGAAGGCATTCGGATGCGGCTCAAATTGCTCGATCCCGATTATTACAATCAGGTGGATCTGATGAACGCACAGCGCATTCTTCATGCGTTAGAGGTGTGTGTTACCTGCAATAAACCCTATTCTTCGATGCGGACAAACACTGCCAAGCAGCGACCGTTTGAAATTGTCAAGATAGGCCTAAACCGCCCGCGAGAAGAGTTATATGCGCGAATCAATGCCCGGGTGGATGAAATGATGGACGAAGGTCTTGAGGAGGAAGCGCGTTCCCTCTATACATGGAAAGATTTGAATGCTTTGCAAACTGTAGGTTATAAGGAATTGTTCAACTATTTTGACGGGATTTGGACCAAGGACTTTGCGGTAGACATGATCCGTCAGGATTCGCGCCGGTATGCTAAAAAACAGTTGTCATGGTTTAATCGCGATAAATCGATACGCTGGTTTAATCCGGATGACGAAGAGGCCGTAATGGAGTATGTTTCCGTATTTATGGAAAGATAACATTGCGGATATAATAAACCATTTACGGGCAGCGTTTCTTGAAAGATGTCAATTGTATTTCACACCGAAAAGGTTCAAAACTAGATAGTCATGAAGAGAAAATTAATAGTTGTACTTATGCTTGTAATGGCTGGTGTTGGCGCACATGCCCAGTTTAGCAAGCAACTTTCATTCCCTAACTGGTATGTAAGCCTTTATGGCGGTTTTAATGCTTTTATGTCTGAAAATAACATGCCGGGAGCAAAAGGGACTAATTTCACCATCAGTAATAATGTTAACCCGATATTCACAGTAGGTGTGGGCTATGATATAAGCAAACTGTGGTCGGCACGTGGGCAGCTCGGGTGGGTAAAATACAAATGGTCGCCCGATGGTGTTGATCATTATCATGCCTGGGCGGCAACGCTAACGGCTGATATGATGTTAAACGTTACCCGGTTAATTGCAGATTACGATCCGAATCGAAATTTTGAATTTCAGGTGTTTTTAGGATCGGGTGCTGCTTATCGTCCCAAAATTAAGTACGTTGACTATACATCCGATATGGTTATTTCGCCGATAGCAAGAGCCGGTGTTCAGGCAAGCTTTTTTGTGTCGCGCCGGTTTGCTATCAGCCTCGATCTGGCCACCAACTTTGTTTCCGACAGGATGGATGATGTAGTAACCCGTCATTTCAGCGATAATTATACCTCGTTAATGTTGGGATTTACATATCATATTATTGGTTGTCAATGTCAAAAAAAGCCTCATAATATGACGTATTCGTATTGATTCTGCCAGATATATAACGAAACAGGAGTCGGTTGTCCGGCTCCTGTTTTTTTTTGTCTTATATTCTGTCTTTTGTCTTTTATTTTAAGGTATTCGGGCTTTTCACAAAGCATTAAAAAATGGGCAGTCTCACGACTACCCAATCCTTGTTAACCTTAAAATCTAATACTATGAAAAAATCACACTGCAAAGTTAAGAGCAGTTGAATCATAGTGCAAATTTTAATGGTTAATATGTGTCAATATAATGTTAAAATATTGATTTAGCTATCAAAATGACTTTTAATGTGTATTATGCTATCAAAATATCATATTTATAACGAAAATGATTTCATTTTGATCTTATTTTGGCATTTTGTTGTGGTGTGTCTTACAAAATGCTCCTAATTTTAGGGTTAAACTTAATTGTTGAGAGTTTAATAATGCGCCATCCACCATATGGAAACAAATAGCGGCTCTCGAGCTTACATATTTATTTTCGACAGGAATATATGCAAAATCAAGCCTTCCGTAGTTGCCAGACTGATACAAACCGTCACCATTGGCTACTCTCAGCTTCCCGCCACGATAGTATGAGGCATCCACTCCGATTTTTTTTGCGTAAATATGAGCCTGCACAAAGCCTCCGGCCCAGAAATGCAGTTTGGGGTCGGGCCGATCCCGGTCATAGCAACCCAAAACTCCTGCTTTGAAAGACAATTCCCTTAGGCTTGTCTGTTTGGTAAAATCGGCTCCGAAAAGCAAGGCAAAAGCTCCATTGTCGCGGATATGATCGTCTTCGAGGTGACCTCCGTAAAGAGCTTTGTGGAACATGTAAAAATAGTGGTCGAAGAATAGCGTCGGTGAGAGATTGATTCGCCCATATAAACCGGCTAAAAACGATTCTCTTACATTTGAACGCTGACGGCCGGTCCAGTCGCACCAAAAATTCTCGTAGCCCCATGTGCCTCTTGCTTCAAGGTAAGCGCCCTGGATGTTCGGGCGGTAGTTGTCGAGCGAATCGCTGAGCAGAGCCAGGGGATAGTCGAGCAAACCTCTACGGGGAAACGATCCCAGCAGTCCTGTCAGTCCGTCTTTTTGATAATGGTAAAACAAGTTTACGGTGGGTGTGTTGCCATCTATTTTGTCTCCGTATTCGTAGAGGTAATTGATGCCGGCCATAAATCCTTGTGTGGAATCTATTTTTGCACCCAACATTCCGTTAAGCCGCGCGCCGAGCATAGTTTGCGAAATGGCATATTTATCGCTGTTGCCGGAGTATTCCCTGTTGTCCAGAAAGTGGCTGGCTTCTACAAAGTAGTTGAGCTTTTGGGCTTCAAGAGTGCCAAAGGTAAAGATAATCAGGGATGAAAGAATGATCTTTTTAAACATTGTAATTTGTTGTTTCTTCATGTGTTACATGCACTGGCGAAATGCCATGAAACGGTGATTTATTATTCAGGTAAATATCCTTGTTTCTTCAGAACATCCAAAAAGAGTACGGAGAAAGTTTCGTTGGCATTTTTGGTGTAACGCACATCGGTAAATACCTGAGCAAGTGTTTCTTTGTTGTTCTCTGCAATGAATTGTTTGTTTTCGGGCAAACTTTCCTTGTAGGCGTAGATTTGGTCGATATCTTCCGCTGAATAGTCCTGATAGGTTTCGAAGTGCACAATGCCCTCTAAAGGAAGACGGTCAACCGGATTCGGAGTTTCGGCTGGATAGCCGATGGTCAGAGTCACGATGGGTACAACGAATTTAGGAAGTTTCAGCACGTCGATAATTTTGTGTGCGTTATAAGTGGTTGTTCCGAAATAGCAGGTTCCTAATCCTTCGCTTTCGGCAGCCACGCAAAAGTGTTCGGCCACAATCGTTGCGTCAATCATTGCGGAGGTGAATGATAAGAAATTATCGTATCCGGGTACCGCGTTGCGTTGTTCGCACCATTTGTTGAAACGGTTGAAGTCGGCACAGAACGTAACCACTACCGGAGCCTGTTTTATAGACGGCTGGTTGAAGTGACAGGGCGACAATGCTTCTTTTACGGATTGATCTTGTGTAACTACAATGCTGTAAGTTTGCATGTTGCCGGTGTTTGCAGCTCGACAGGCAGTTTCCAGAAGTTCGTTTAGTAATTCGGCCGGAATAGCCTGCTCTGTATATTTGCGTACGGAAACGCGGTCTTTTAAAGAAGAAAACATATTGATGTGTTTACGATTTTAATATTTCGGCTTTCTCACCACCTCACTTTCTCACCATCTCACTTTCTAACTGTGCAGTGGCAGGTATACTCCTTTTTTAGTTTCGAAAAATTCTTCTGAGAAAAACTCGCTCAGGTCGTATACGGTAACATCTTGCTTAAATGGAAGGATCTCATGTTCCAGTTCGCCTCCCTTCAGGCAGATAAGCCCGTTTGGCAGTGCGTTTCCCTGCTTCGGAGAGATATTTTTGCGCACGATTTTTACCAGATCACCCAAAGGCATCACGGCACGGCTCACCACAAAATCGAATTTCGTTTTTTCTTCCTGTCCGCGGCAATGGCGGAACGTGATGTTTTTCAATCCGATGGCAGTTGAAACCTCGGTGGCAACCTTAATTTTTTTGCCGATAGAATCTACCAGATGGAATTGCACTTCGGGAAAAAGAATGGCCAGCGGCACCCCCGGAAAACCTCCACCAGTACCAATGTCCATCACGGTTGTGCCCGGTCGGAACGTGATGATTTTTGCGATTGCCAGCGAGTGTAACACGTGGCGTTCGTACAGGTTGTCGATGTCTTTGCGAGAAATGACATTTATTTTACTGTTCCAGTCTGCATAAAGCGACTGTAATTGAGCGAATTGTTGTTGTTGAGTTTCGGTGAGATGAGGGAAATAGCGGAGTAGCAGTTCGATCATAGCTATAATGAATTTAACCGCAAATGTACGACAAATTTTGTACCTTTGCACAACAACCAAATGGCTTCGTATTGTAAAACCTAATTCTCAATATTGCAACCGGTTGATTGGTTGTCGGTTGTAAATTGCTGCTATAAAATGAGACCAGTACTCTTCATTGACCGGGACGGTACCCTGATTATCGAACCCCCCGTTACGTTTCAGATAGATTCTCTCGAATTGCTTGAGTTTTATCCCAAAGTATTCCGTAACCTCTATAAGATTGCCACCAAAAGCGATTTTCGTTTGGTAATGGTGACCAATCAGGACGGTCTGGGTACGGAAGATTATCCCGAAGAAGCTTTCGATGCCGTACAGGGCAAAATGCTAAAAGCGTTTGAAAACGAGGGAATTAATTTTGAAGATATTCATATTGATACGTCGTTTCCCGAAGATAACTCACCCAACCGCAAGCCGCGTACAGGCCTTTTGAAAGGTTATATGGACGGTAGCGCCGATATTGAAAATTCGTACGTTATCGGCGATCGCCTGACGGATGTACAATTGGCAAAGAATCTCGGTTGCAAGGCGATTTTTATGCGCAATTACGACGAGGTGTCTGTCTTATTGAAAGATAAGCAACTGGAAGAGTATTGTGCACTGGTTTCGCCCGATTGGGATCGCGTGGCCGACTTCCTGCTGGGTACTCCACGTATTGCAGAAGTGGTTCGTAAAACCAGCGAAACAGATATTTACGTAAAACTGGATCTCGATGGCTCGGGCAAATGCGATATTGCTACCGGACTCGGGTTCTTCGATCACATGCTGGCGCAGATTGGCAAGCACTCGGGTTGCGACCTTACGGTTAAGGTAAAAGGCGATCTGGAAGTTGACGAACACCACACGATAGAAGATACGGCTCTTGCTTTGGGTGAGGCTTTTGCAAAAGCTTTGGGCGATAAGCGAGGCATCGAACGCTACGGTTTTTGCCTGCCGATGGACGATTGTCTGTGCCAGGTGGCGCTTGACTTTGGCGGACGTCCATGGTTGGTTTGGAATGCCGAATTCAAACGCGAAAAAGTGGGTGAAATGCCGACCGAAATGTTCCTGCACTTCTTCAAATCGTTCAGCGATGCTGCCAAAATGAATCTCAACATCAAGGCCGAAGGAGAAAACGAACATCACAAGATCGAAGGCATTTTCAAAGCATTGGCCCGTGCCATCAAAATGGCGATTCGTCGCGATATTTTCAGCAGCGACCTGCCAAGTACCAAAGGAGCACTGTAAATAGTTAGCGAGCATGTGAGATAGAGAGGTGGCGAGAAAAGAGACCGCGAGATAGCGAATTTGTCTTTTCAAATTAGCCCCTAATTAGCTCCGCTGATCTTCGATTCCCCGGAAGGGGACTTTGGGAGAAATGGAAAGAGAGAGATATTCAAAATGACAGATTTAAAAGCCCCTTTAGGGGTTTGGGGTAGATAAAAGAGAAATCATAGAACAAATCATTCGGATGCAAATAATGACAGAAAGAGTACTTCGATTTTCGCAGCGCGGGTATTACCTGAGTTTTTTAATGGCAGTTGTTGCCGTGATTGCAGGGTACTTTGCAGCCCGTTTTGTTCATTTTGATAAAAGCTCAGAATCGGGCATAGCATTACAGTCGCTTGTATTCATCCTGTTGTTGAGTACGTTGCCGGGTGTTTTATGGTGGTTTCACCGATTGGTGGAACGCTTAAAAGCAAAGCCGGATGCAGAGAAAGAGCGGGCTTATAAGCAGATGATTGCGATTCGCCTGTCAGTGGTAGATTTCAATATAGTACTGAACATTCTGTTGTTCTTCTTATTCTCCGATAAATCGTTCTTCATGTGTACGGCGATTGCGGCTATTATTCTGTTGTTTTGCCGACCCAACCAGCGAAATATCGAATCGGATCTGGGTTTGGGGGTTGTCAACGAAGAGGTAGAAGAAGACGAAACTAATGATCAATAATCGATAGATATCTTACAACATGGTTATAGCGGTTGACTTTGACGGAACAATTGTAGAACACGAATATCCGAAAATCGGACGTGAAATACCTTTTGCCTTTGATGTGCTCAAACGCTTGCAGAAAGAGGAGTTTCATCAGTTGATTTTATGGACGGTAAGGGAAGGTGAATTGCTCGAAGAAGCTCTGGAGTATTGTCGCCAGCGGGGACTTGAATTTTATGCGGTAAACAGCGACCACCCGGGAACTCCTTATCCTGACGAGCTGATTTCCAGAAAGCTGAAAGTGGATATTTTTATCGACGATAGAAATATAGGTGGCTTGCCCGACTGGGGCGTGATTTACCGCATGGTAAAGTACAAGCAATCCTGGCCCGAAGCAATGAATAGCGCCGAAACGGAATATATCCGCAAGAAGAAGCCCAATCTGCTGATTCGCCTGGGAGAGATGCTGGAAGCTTCAAAAAGATAATATAAAGTAAAAAAACAAGAGGTCGTTATGAGAGTAATGACCTCTTGCTTTTTTCGTCCCGTCGGAATTGTCTAAACTATGATTATAGTAGATTTAAAGATTAATCAGATGATGGAAGCAGAATCAGGAGGGTTTGAATTTCGAATTGATAAGTCGTTTTACCTCCAAACTTTTGCTTCCGAAATTTATTAAGAGACCGACTTCTATATTATATGCTTCGAGATAGTTGATGGCTTGTGCTAAATGAACATCCTCCAACCTGATGACCGCTTTTAATTCAACCGAAATATTGTCTTCTATCAAAAAATCAACTCTTCGTCTCCCTATTTCTACCTCCCTGTAATAGATCGGCATTTCAAATTCTCTTTTGAAATACATTTGGAAATAAGGCAACTCAATTTCCAAAGCTCGTTGGTAAATTACCTCCTGAAAGCCATTGCCAAGTGCTTTATGCACCTGCATGGCTGCTCCGATTATTCTACCAGTTATCTCTTTGTACTTGTATTCTTCCATAAATGTATATCAGTATGGTTTGAAGTTTGTCCTAAAGGCTTAGGCTTAGTCAGATTAAAATCTGTGTTAACTGCTTAATCCTCTAAAATCAGAGCTCTGACATTTGCTACTCATTGTTTAAACCATGATTATAGCAGATTAAAAGATTAAGCAGATTAAAATCTGTGTCATCAGCTTAATCCAGTTAAATCATAGTTCTGACATTTGCCGGCAAAGTGATTGTAATTTCCCACCAACCGATGGGATCTTCTATCTCGGTATTTTCGTGTATTAAATGGTCGAACTTTTGCATTCTGTTTTGTCTTTGGTTTTATCTTCAAATAATTTGTTTATTCTCGGTTGAATAATCCAAATTCCTATCGGAAAAAACCAAATTAGAAAAAACTCACCTGCAAAATCACTAAATGTCACTGGCTTTTGCCATTCGACTGTTTTTAATTCTTTTGAAATGAAATACAAACAGTAAAAAATACAAAACATAGAAAATAAATGAAGTGGAAATACTATTCCAAAAATAGCTGAGTTTGTCACTGTGTTAGTAGCAAACACGCTATATATATAAACCGAAAAAAATAGCATATAAACAGCAGGTATCAAAAGAAATAATTTGAACTTATTCAAATTCATATTTACTGTCTCAGGCAGTTTTTTGTGTAGATTTGATCCGAGAGAATAAAACCACCCTAAAAAAAGTCCCATATACAAAACTATCAATATAGGATAAACTTTAAATTCTCCTGTCGGATCATTACTCGAATTTGTTGACTCCATAAAAAACTGAAAAATAACTGGAAGTCCAAGAAGTAATCCAAATAGTTGCCAATGTTTAAGAGTTAGGAATTTAGTCATAAATTTTGCTTTGTTATTTATGAATTTAATGTGGTGCTTGTTCCTTATTTTGTTAATAGCCATTCTTGTGACAAAAGGTTTCTCTTCCGCCACAAATATAGCAAATAAATAAAATTTAGTAAAATAATTATTTTTGCAAAAACAAAAAGCCTCAACGGATGAAGTATAATCATCTGTTGAGGCTGTGTAGTTGGTTAGTGGAGTAATTTAATTCATCCGGTGGGCGAACGTTGGCGCCCTGAAAAAGTCGATTGGCTTTACCGTTGCATCATCATCTGCATGATGCCGCCGCCGTTTTTTACGTTGGTGAAGCCCATCTGCATCAGTATGCGTTGCGCATAGGCCGAACGGGCTCCCGAAGCACAATAGAGCGTAATGTCTCTCGCTTTGTCGCCCAGTTCGTTCACTCTGGCTGGCAGTTCGTCCAGCTGAATGTTAACGGCTCCGGGGTAAGCCCCACCGGCAAATTCCTGCGGAGTGCGCACATCCACAATCAGCGGCAGGTTTTTAGGGTTGGAAGACGGTTTTTGCTGAACCGGTCGGCGTGCCATCATGGTGGACAGTCCGCCACCGTTGGTGACGTTGGTATAACCGAGCTGCATCAGTATTTGTTGCGCGTAAGCCGAACGGCCTCCCGAAACGCAATAGACAATTATTTCGCGGTCAGATTTGTCTCCAAATTCACTGCTGCGGGTCATCACTTCGTCCAACGGAATGTTGACTGCACCAGGGTAAGCTCCGGTACGGAATTCTTCCACCGTCCGCACATCCACAATCAGCGTCGAATTGGTTTCTGCTGGTTTTGCTGCGCTTGTTTCAACTGTTTTTTCTTCCTGTTTTTCGGTAGTCTTCTTTTCTATGGGCAACAGGTCGATAGCGATGTTTTTGAATCCTACCGCACGGGCATGCCGTTGCAAGGAAGTGTGTCCTCCCGAAATGTTGACCACGTTGCTGAATCCGGCACCTTTCAGTGTTCGGAGAGCCTGATGTCCCTTTTTGCCGGTTTCGTCGTACACAATAATCAATTGGTCGGATGGAACGGACGGTAATTGTTGCAACAATAATTCGAGTGGGATATGCTTGGCGCCTTCGATATGGCTTTTCTCAAAAGCAAAAATGTCACGCACATCAATGAAGAGTGGCTTTTTGCCATCCACAAAAGCATCCAGCTCCGAAGCGGTAACGGACGGACTGAAACCCGACAGTTTGTTTTCAGCCGTGAAAGCCGCCATGTTCATGGCGTCGTTGGCCGTGCCGATTGGTGGCGAATAGGCAAAGTCAATGTCCGACAGGTCGCTTACCGTCAGTTTGGCGGCAGCAGCGGTGGCAATCACGTCCAACCGTTTGTCGGCTCCTTTGTATCCGGCCGTTTGTCCCCCGAGGACGACGCCTGTTTTCTTATCATATACCAGCATCACGCTCACGGTTTCGGCGCCCGGCATATAACTGGTATGGTGTTCTTTGTGTACTACCACGGCGTCGGCGTCGATTCCCTGTGCACGAGCCTGCTTAAGCGATAAACCTGTAGTTCCGGCAACCGCTTCGAAAACACGCACGACGGAAGTGCCCAGTGCGCCTTTGTATGGATGTTTTCCTCCCAAAGCATTTTCGGCGGCAATACGTCCCTGGCGATTGGCCGGTCCGGCAAGAGGAATGCGAACTTTCTTCCCGTTTACACGATGTTCAATTTCGACCATGTCGCCGGCAGCAAAAATATCGGGATCGTTTGTTTGCAGGTATTCATTCACCAGCAAACCGCCGGCTTCACCGATAGAAAGCGAGGCTTCTTTTGCCAGTTGAAGGGTAGGTGATACGCCGATAGAGAGCAGAACAATGTCAGCTTCCAGTATCTTGCCGTTTGCAAGTTTTACAGCATCGGGAGTGATTTCCGAAACGGCAGTGCCGGTGTGAATGGTTACTCCGTGCGATAACATTTCGTTTTCGATAAATCCAGCGGTTTCAGCTTCCATGATGGACATGACGTGTGGCATCATCTCAACTACGCTCACGTTCAGTCCTTTCTTGGTGAGTGCTTCCACCATTTCGAGACCGATAAATCCACCGCCTACAACTACCGCGTTTTTCGGTTTCTGTTCCTGCAAATGACGATAAATGCTGTCCATATTGTCGAGTGTCCAGAGCGTGAACACATGGTTGAGGTCAGCACCCGGAAGAGCAGGTTTGATGGGACGTCCGCCCTGTGCCAGTATCAGTTTGGTATAAGGAACAACGCACGTTTCTCCGGTTTGGAAGTTTTTTGTGGTGATGGTATGCTCCTTGCGGTTGATGGCTGTGACGCTGGTGTTGATGCGTACATCCACGCCGTATTGTTCGTTAAAGCTTTCCGGGCTTTGAAGAATCAGTTTGGAGCGGCTTTTGATGTCTCCGCCGATATAATAGGGAAGTCCGCAATTGGCGAATGAAATGTCCGGTCCCGACTCAATCATGGTGATGTTTGCTTCCGACGAAATCCGACGAACTTTGGCGGCTGCGGTAGCTCCGGCAGCCACTCCGCCGATAATGACAATTTGTTCCATATGTGATTATGATTTGATTTTTCTGTTCAGACTATACCAGCTGCCGCCGTTGTGAACACTGGTGTATCCACGGGAGAGAAGTATTCCTTTTGCCGAGGCGCTTCGCATTCCGGAGGCGCAACAGGTGATGATTGTACGGTTTTTGTCTTTGAATTTATTGAGGTTGCCGGATAACTGGTCGACAGGAATGTTGATTGATCCCTGAATATGACCGGATGCAAACTCTCCTTTTGAACGAACGTCAAGGATAATGGCGCCCTGACTGACAAGCTCTTTGAAATCGGCTTTCGGTGTAATTCCGAACAGTTTCTTTAGTGTTTCTAACATAGTTGAACGATTTTGTTTTTTTTGACGTTGCAAAGATATATACAAATCAAACGAATTACAATAGTATCACTAATTAAATTATTATAATATCACTATTAATGAATGAGAGTAATTGAGCTGTATTTGTGTAAAGTGTATATATATAGAATATTATGCAAATTATTTTAGTGCCAAAAAAATATTTATAACTCCGTCCTTCAGGGTGGAGACAAGAAAATAAATGATTATCCGCAATGTGACCGCTCAACACCGGAGGTGTTGTTCCAATAATAACGTCGGGATTTATCCCGGCGGGAATGAAAATCGCATTTTGCACATAACGCTGTAAGCGTTTTCCTGTAAGCGGGATACCGCTACGCGGTTTGGAGAGGATATTGATTAGGATTGGTTTGTGGTTGTCTAAAAAAGTCAACGTTGCTATTAACAACCGTATAAACAGAAAGACAAGCTCATTTTTATACCCCTAAATCCCCTAAAGGGGACTTATACGCCAATAAAAATAGCAGATTTATAGCCCCTTCAGGGGTTGGGGTAAAAAACAAACAAAGATACACTTTCGATTCGTAAGTTATTACAAAACCAATATCCCTATTGAGACATCCTCTATTGCTGGTTTACGCCTCTGGAGTAAAAAGGCCGTTAGTTCATTATGCGGATAATCATTAAAGTAAATGCCTTAAGCATTGAAAACAATAGACTTTTGAACTTCACGTTAATATATTAACTTTGTTTTGGAAAAATGAACGGTTCAGACAGATTGGAACTCTGATTGTGCCGATCAAACATATAAAACTTCTGTTTGTGAAGAAATTCTTTTTGCTGATATTGCTTTTGTGTGTGTCAACGGCCTTTTATGCACAACATAAACCAAGGCTCTTTGGTTATGTGAATGATAAAGAAAAGCGGCCGATTGAACTTGCAACGGTATCGATAAAAGGCATGGCGATTGGGACTACAACCAATAAAAACGGATTTTATGAGCTGCTCCTGAATGCTCAAGATTCGGTCGAATTGTTTGTTTCCTGCGTTGGATACAAGCCATTTGTGAAAAGGATACTTCCCGATTTCAAACTGGCTCAGCTCAATATTACGCTGGAAACGGATACACGCGAATTATCGGCGGTAGAAGTCAATGCACCCCGTTTGCAAACCACGACTTCAGAACTGATCGACGTTTCTCACTGGCGGATGTTGCCTGATGCAAGTGGCGGCAGCATAGAGTCGTTGATTAGTACATTGCCGGGAGTGCATTCCACTAACGAATTGAGTTCTCAATATTCAGTCAGAGGCGGAAGTTATGACGAAAACAGCGTTTATGTAAATGGTATTGAGGTGTATCGCCCCTTGTTGATCCGTGCGGGGCAGCAGGAAGGTCTGAGCTTTATTAATCCGGATATGGTGCAGAATGTTGCCTTCTCAGCCGGCGGATTCTCTTCCAAATTGGGAGATAAAATGTCATCAGTGCTGGATATTACCTACAAACAGCCCACCACATTTGAGGGTGCTCTCTCTGCTGGATTGCAGGGCGCTTCGGCATATGTGGGGACGGCCTCTTCGAAGTTCAGTCAGATGCACGGCTTGCGCTACAAGAGTAATTCTTTCCTTTTGGGGTCTCTCGATACCAAAGGCCAGTACGATCCCTCCTTTTTTGATTACCAAACCTATCTGACGTATAATTTCAATCCTCACCTTGAACTTAGCTTTCTGGGGAATATTTCGCAGAACAACTACCGCTTTATTCCACAAGAGCAGGAAACATCATTCGGTACACTCCAAATGCCGCTGCAATTGAAAGTCTATTTTGACGGACAGGAAGAAGATGTTTTCAAGACACAGACCGGAGCTCTGACGTTGACTTATAAGCCGACGCAGAATCTGAAGCTCCGATTTTCAGCCTCGGCCTTCAATACCAACGAAGAAGAAACGTATGACATTGCCGGGCAATACTGGCTTTATGAACTGGCCATGACGGGAAATGGAAAAGGAGAGCCTTCGACAACGATTGGTATCGGGTCGTATCGTCAACATGCGCGCAACTCGCTGGATGCTTCTGTTGTTGGGGGAAGCCATGCGGGAGAGTTTCGTGCCGGCAACCATTTGCTGGAGTGGGGGATTGGAGTGCAAAGAGAGTGTATTACCAATAAGATGAAAGAGTGGGAATATCGCGATTCAGCAGGTTACTCGTTGCCATACACTTCGACATTAAAAGTGTACAATAACCTTACCGCTAATCTGCAACTGGAATCTTTTCGGTCAAGCGGATATTTCCAGGATACCTATAAATTGCGTTCAGATAAAGGTTTATGGTCATTTACGGGAGGTTTTCGGGTGAATAACTGGTCGTACAACAAACAGTTCCTTTTTAGTCCCCGACTTACGGTGGCTTTCTTCCCCCGATCGAGCAACCTTTCATTTCGGTTTGCTACCGGCGTCTATTATCAGACCCCGTTCTACAAGGAGTTGCGTGATACTGCCGTGGTAGGAGGCAATGTGGTTGCCAGTCTTAATAGCCAAATCAAGGCGCAAAAGTCACTTCATTTTGTTTTGGGGGCAGATTATCACTTCATCAAATGGAATCGTCCTTTTAAGTTTACCGCGGAAGCTTATTACAAGCCTGCAACAAATGTGATTCCTTATGTGGTTGACAATGTGAAAATCACCTATTTTGGTGGTAATTGCGCCAAGGCGTATTCCGCAGGATTGGATATGAAATTGTTTGGTGAGTTTGTTCCCGGCTCCGATTCCTGGATCGGCCTCTCTCTGATGCAGTCAAAACAGAATATTCAGAAAGGAACGGATGGCGTCGGCAATTCTGTTTATACGGGTTATATTTCGCGGCCTAACGAACAGCGTTATAGCGTTACGATGTTTTTTCAGGATTATTTGCCCAACAATCAGCGCCTGAAAGTGAACCTGAAACTGATCTGGTCGGATGGATTGCCGGTTGCCGCATCACATAATCCGTATGTGATGGCATTTCGTACACCTGACTATCGCAGAGTTGATATTGGTGCTTCCTATGCGTTGATAGACAAAACCCATCGGCCCCAAACCGGAGTCTTTTCGCACATGAAATCCGTTTGGCTCAATCTGGATGTGTTTAATCTTTTGGATATTAGTAATGTCAATTCATATATTTGGCTGTCAGATATTTACAATCGTCAATACGCTATTCCCAACTATCTCACCCGCAGGCTGCTGAATTTTAGGGTATCTGCTGAGTTTTAGTTTGATGTGTAATGTTCAATCTTCGTGAACTTAGTGATAGCCTTTGTGTGCTTCGTGGTAAGAATTTGTGTTTAACCACAAAGATCACTAAGATCTTCACAAAGGACACAAAGAAAATGTGTGTTGGTTAAGGTTTAGTTATCAGCCTTCTATTTTCTTCGAAATATAAAATCCTCTTCGTGAACTTAGTGATTTCTTTGTGCACTTCGTGGTAAAGAATCCGTGTTCTGCCACAAAGGACGCTAAGAGGTTCACAAAGGACACAAAACGTGTGTTTGGGTTAAGAGTTAGTCGCCTGTCTATTATCTTCTTAGAAATATAAAATTCTCTTCGTGAACTTAGTGATAGCCTTTGTGCACTTCGAGGTGAGAATCTGTGTTTAAAAACAAAGAACGCTAAGAGGTTCACAAAGGACACAAAACGTGAGTAATGTTTATGGCTTGGCGTTCACCACCTCACCGTCTCTCTATCTCACTACCTCTCCACCTATTTCTTCTTTCTCTCCTCATCATCAGTTACTTGTTATTATTAACAAATTCCTTTAGCATAAAATGCCCGATTTTTGGGAAGATTTGCTATTTTTGTGGTTAAATCTCTTATATTATGTCGCAAAACAGTGCAATGGAATTGCGTACCGAAAACCTTGTCAAACGATATGGCAAGAGAACGGTGGTTGATCACGTATCTATTGATTTGAAGCAAGGTGAAATTGTAGGTCTGCTTGGACCGAATGGTGCCGGTAAGACCACAACTTTCTACATGACCACCGGACTTATAACTCCCAATGAAGGAAAAATCTTCTTAAACGAACAGGAAATAACTAAGTTTCCGGTATATAAACGTGCACAGGCCGGGATTGGCTATTTGGCTCAGGAAGCATCCGTCTTCCGGCAGATGTCGGTCGAAGACAATATTCGTGCCGTGCTTGAGATGACCGATTTTTCAAAAGAAAAACAGGCCGAAAAACTTGAAACGCTGATCAAGGAATTTAGTCTTGGTCATGTCCGCAAAAATATAGGTAACCGTCTTTCCGGGGGAGAGCGCCGTCGTACAGAAATTGCCCGGTGTCTTGCCATCGAACCTAAATTTATTATGCTCGATGAGCCGTTTGCCGGTGTTGACCCTATTGCCGTTCAGGATATTCAGGATATTGTATGGCATCTAAAAGATATGAATATCGGCATTCTGATTACCGACCATAACGTAGATGAAACGCTTTCTATTACTGACCGTGCCTATTTGTTGTTCGAAGGGAAAACACTGTTTCAGGGCACAGCTGAAGAACTGGCAGGAAATCCTATTGTGCGTGAAAAGTACCTCGGGCGCGATTTCGAGTTGAAACGGAAAAAAGGTCAATTTGTGCCTCAGGCGTAAGATTAACGACAAACATTCGTCACTACCATGATTATTGATCCGATAAAACAGATGCAGGATGAACAGGTAATGATTCAGCAGGCTTTTAGCGAAGTGCTGGACGTTTATACCCATTCGCCACACCGACAGAAGGTCGAAATAATTCAGAAAGCCTTTGAGTTTGCCAATGAGGCTCACCGGGGTATTCGGCGACGGTCGGGTGAACCCTACATTATGCACCCTATTGCAGTAGCAAAAATCGTGGCGCAGGAAATCGGGCTCGGATCGACCTCCATTTGTGCGGCTCTTTTACATGATGTGGTTGAAGATACAGATTTTACGGTAGAAGATATTGAGAATCAATTTAATAAACGAATAGCCATCATCGTGGACGGGCTGACGAAGATTTCGGGCGGAGTATTTGCCGAACGGGTTTCAGAACAGGCCGAAAACTTCAGGAAACTGCTGCTAACCATGTCCGAGGATATTCGTGTAATTCTGATCAAAATTGCCGACCGTCTTCATAATATGCGAACCCTTGGTTCCATGCCTCCGGCAAAGCAATATAAAATAGCCGGCGAAACCCTCTACATCTACGCTCCTCTTGCCAACCGTCTTGGCCTTTTCTCCATAAAAAGCGAACTCGAAAATCTCAGTTTTAAGTACGAACACCCTGAAACATTTGCCGAAATTACGGCGTTGATTGAAGCTGAATCCGCTGAACACGAACAGGTTTATAGCGAATTCAAAACGCCGATTGAAGCGAAACTGAAAGCTTTGGGCTTTACTGCCGAATTGAAAGAGCGGGTAAAGACGGTATATTCTGTCTGGCACAAAATGCAAACCAAGAATATTCCGTTTGAGGAAGTGTATGATCTCTTGGCTCTTCGTATTGTGTTCGAACCCAAACCCGAAATGACGGAGCAGGAGCAGTGCTGGATTATTTATTCTGCTATCACACAGATATATCGCCCGCATCCCGAACGTATCCGCGACTGGGTGAGTACTCCTAAAGCAAACGGGTATTCGGCGTTGCACGTCACTGTTATGGGGCCTCACGGACGTTGGATTGAAGTTCAGATTCGCAGTACGCATATGAACGAGGTAGCAGAAAAGGGTCTTGCAGCCCACTGGAAATATAAGACAGGGGAACAGCGCGATGATGAAACAGAACTCGATAAATGGCTGAAAGAGCTCAAGGAAGAGCTCAAGAATCCTACACCGAGTGCAGTGGATTTCATGGATAACGTGAAGCTGAATCTCTTTGCATCTGAAATATTTGTGTTTACCCCGAAGGGTGAAATTAAAACGATTCCTCAGGGCGCTACAGCACTCGATTTCGCCTTTCTGCTTCACTCCGATCTTGGGTTCAAATGTATCGGAGCAAAGGTGAATCATAAATTAGTACCTTTGAGCCATGTGCTTGCCAGTGGTGACCAGGTGGAGATCCTGACAGCTAAAATGCAAAAGCCACAGGCCGACTGGTTGCGTTTTGTGGTTACCGCTCGCGCTAAAACAAAACTGGAGACTGCTCTGAAAAAAGAGCTTACGTCTGTATCGCAAACCGGGCAGAAAAACATTGAAGAAGAGCTGAAAAAGGTAAGCCTGGCTCCTACGCCAGACACGATTCAACGTTTGGTGGAGTATTATAAATTGGCCGACAAGAAGGAATTGTACCGCCAGGCAGGAAAGAATTATATTGATCTGACAGACATCTCAAAAAAGATATTTAAGCCCAGACAACCGAACCTTTTGAAGAAGTTTGTTACCCTTCAGTTTGGTAGCTCGGAAAATAAAAAGGGTAAAGATGAAGAGGAAACTACAGTGTCCGCACACAAGGTGGATCGTAAAAAAACCTTCCGTTTGACCGATGAAAAGTCGGGCAAATCGTTCCGCATTGCACCCTGTTGTCAGCCAATACCAGGCGATGACGTGTTTGGTTACGTGGATGAAGATGAGGTGGTGATTGTTCATAAGCGCCAATGTCCCGAAGCTCTGAAGCTTAAAGCCAGCCATGGAGAACGGATCGTTACGGCAGAATGGGCAATGCACAAAGAGCTATCTTTTGCGGTAACAGTTGAAATGAATGGGATTGATCGTATTGGGATGCTTCGTGAGATTTCCCGCGTTGTCACCGATGAATATTCGATCAATATTCAAAGTATTAATATTGAAACGAAAGACGGGATATTCTATGGACGTTTGCACCTGTATGTGTACGGTACGGAACAGGTCAATAACCTGTGCATGAAGCTCCTGAAGATAAAGGGAATGAGCTCTGTGAAACGTGTGGAAGCGTGATATAATTGATAACGCTTAATTGTTAATGGTCAATGATTGGTTTGTAACTGTTTCGTTGACCTTCTTTTTATCCAGAGCTTTTTTCTTCTTAGAATGTTTATCGTAAGCTTCTACAATCTGACGAACCAGTTTGTGTCGAACGATGTCTTTTACAGAGAATTCTACTTTCGAAATACCCTTCACGTTCCGCAATACTTCCAGCGATTCTATCAAACCTGATTTTTGAGAGGGCGGAAGGTCTATCTGGGTTATATCTCCAGTGATAATAACCTTGCTGTTGATGCCCATACGGGTAAGGAACATCTTGATTTGCATCGTGGAGGTGTTTTGTGCCTCATCCAGTATTACTACAGCATCATTGAGCGTACGTCCGCGCATAAAAGCCAGAGGGGCAATCTGAATAGTTCCGTTTTCCATGAATTCCTTCAGTTTGGCACCGGGAATCATATCCTGCAAGGCATCATAGAGTGGTTGCAGATACGGATCAATCTTTTCCTTCATATCTCCGGGAAGAAAGCCAAGTTTTTCACCAGCTTCGACCGCAGGCCTACTCAGAATGATCTTCTTAATTTCCTTGTTTTTCAGAGAACGCACAGCAAGGGCGATAGCGGTGTACGTCTTTCCGGAACCGGCAGGGCCAATAGCAAATAAGAGATCGTTTTTTTCGAATTCCTTAACGAGCTTTTTTTGGTTTTCTGTGCGTGCGGTAATGGTTTTGCCGTTGATACCGTGGATGATGAGGTTGTCCTGCTTTATCTCGGTAGGAGAGTTGCCTTTGATGATGTCGATAATTACCTCTTCATTGAGAAGATTATATTCGGCACAATAATTCTGTAGTTTTTGTACAGATTCGTCGAATGCAACCATAATCTCTTCATCACCCAATGCCCGTAATACATTTCCACGAGCCACTATTTTCAGCTTAGGAAAAAGGTTTTTGATTAAGGCGATGTTGGCGTTATTGACCCCGAAAAAAACTACCGGATCAACAGTTTCATTGAGTAAAATGGTTCGTTCGATCATGTATTAGATAGTGAGATAATGAGATGGTGAGAAAGCGAGCCAGTAAATGTAAAAGTTAGTTATTGTTGTCTCCATTTTTTACGGGTGATGGAAAATATTTTCAATAATTCTTCAGCTTCTCTTTTTATCGATTCAATATGTTTTGTTTCGATTAGAAGAGCCTCTTCTAATAGCTCCAACCAAAATAGAGATTCATCTGTTTCTTCAACAACAATGCATAATTTGGAGAATTTTTCAGCATTTGAACGACCTCTGGTTACAGCACGAAAATTTGCTGCGACAGACGTACCTGAACGTAACAGTTGCTTGCCTAGAATTCGTGTTTCGTCATCATGTTTACAAAAAGCAGAATAAAAACGAATAACTGAAACAGCAAATAATTTGGTTCGTTGCCGGTATTTTTCGTTGAAGTCTGTTGCGTAGTCCAAAAAAATCTATTTAGAAGTTACGTTTGAAAATTTGAGAGAATGTGAGGCGGTTTTTACTCACCGCCTCACATTCTCATTATCTCGCTTGCTGTTTTTAGTATGCAAACAAGTCATATCCGGCCATCACTCCGTTCACTTTGTCGCGAACGGATTTGATGACAGTTTCGTTGTCTGTGTTATGAAGTACGGTGTCGATCATTTCAACGATTTCACCCATCAGGCCTTCTTTTGCACCACGGGTAGTGATGGCAGGAGTACCAACGCGGATACCTGAAGTCTGGAATGGAGAACGGCTGTCGAACGGAACCATATTTTTATTAACTGTAATATCAGCTTTTACCAGACTGTTTTCTGCCACTTTACCTGTTAAATCAGGGAATTTGGTGCGCAGGTCAATCAGCATGGAGTGGTTGTCGGTACCGTCAGAAATGATTTTGTAGCCTTTGGACATGAATGCGTCAGCCATTACAGCAGCATTTTTCTGCACCTGTGTCTGGTATTCAACATATGATGGTTGTAATGCTTCGTAGAAGGCTACTGCTTTTGCAGCAATCACGTGTTCCAATGGACCGCCCTGGATACCCGGGAATACGGCAGAATCGAGCAACGAAGACATCTTCTTGATTTCGCCTTTCGGTGTTGTCTTGCCCCATGGATTTTCAAAGTCTTTGCCCATCAAAATGATACCACCACGAGGACCACGCAAGGTTTTGTGGGTGGTAGAGGTAACTATATGAGCATATTTTAACGGATTTTCGAGCAAACCGGCAGCAATCAGACCAGCAGGATGAGCCATGTCGATCATTAAAAGAGCACCGATTTTGTCAGCAATGGCACGCATACGGGCATAATCCCAGTCGCGTGAATAAGCAGAAGCACCACCTACGATCAGTTTCGGACGTTCGCGCAGTGCAACTTCTTCCATCTGGTCGTAGTCAACGCGACCAGTATCTTCTTTAACGCTGTATGCCAGTGGTTGATAAAGAATTCCCGAACTGTTGACAGGGGATCCGTGTGAAAGGTGGCCGCCGTGAGCAAGGTTCAAACCGAGGAATTTATCACCGGGATTAAGTACTGCCAAAAATACAGCCGCATTAGCCTGCGCTCCGGAGTGAGGCTGAACGTTAGCATATTCCGCACCGAAAATTTCTTTCAGACGATCGATAGCAAGTTGTTCGCTCAGGTCAACTACTTCGCAACCGCCGTAGTAACGGTGGCCGGGATAGCCTTCGGCGTATTTGTTGGTAAGCCATGTTCCCATAGCCTGCATTACCTGGTCACTTACAAAGTTCTCGGACGCAATCAGCTCAATACCTTTTAATTGGCGCTGATGTTCCTTCTCGATAATCTCAAAAATAGCATTGTCGCGTGTCATGTAGAAAAGAATTATGTGAAGGTTAGAAATTGCTTAAAAAAGAAGTTGCAAAGGTAGCCATTTTTATTCAGAAACGAGCAGTAAGAAACATCTAACGCAGGGATAAATGCCCAGTAATTAACAATTAATAATTAACGATTAATAATTGTTTGGTATGTCTCTTTCAGCCGGTTGAGGTGACTCTCGATGCTGTATGTTTCACGTACCCATCGAGCTGTTTCTTCCGCTTTTTGTTTATAACGATCAGGGTTTACGGTGAAGGGTAAAAACTTATTGAGTAAGTCCTCCGGATATTTGGTGTTGTAGATATTTGCGTAGCTGCCTCTATCCGTAATTTCCAGCATCACTTCCCAGTCGTTTACAAAAACAGGGATAGCGCTGGCCATTGCTTCGATAACAGCAATGCCGAAGGTGTCATGATCTGTTGAATAGATAAATGCATCCAGTTGAGTCAAAATGTCGGGTACATCCGAACGTGCACCCAGAAAAAGCACTTTGTCGTCCAACCCGTTTTCATGGCAAAAACTAACGCATTGGTCGTAGCGCCACTCTTCCCCCGGATTTTTTTTACCGACAAATAAAAAGCAAAAATTTATTCCTTGGTCGTTTAGTAGTTTAAGGAACTTGCAGATAGTCAACTGATCTCTTACACCTCCGAAGTTACCTACGCTTCCAAGCAAAATGGTATCTGATGTTATATTCAATTCTGTTCTCCATGAATTACTTTTTGCGGGAGTCAGTTTGTCGAATGAAATGCCATTATAAACCGTAACAGCATTCTCTTCTGCAAAGCGATATCGGTGATGGTAATATTTTTTCTGTGAGTTGCTAACGAAAATATTCAGGTCTGTGTGACGAATGATCCAATGAATGAGTGTCTTATCTGTTTTTTCGGCTTCCATATCGTAGCCATGAAACGTAAGCGCAACTTTGATACCAGTCCCAACGGTAGCTATACGGGCATAAAGAGCATCGAGAGGTTGTTGGGCATGGACAATTGCAATTTTGTTGCGGATAAGCAGCTTTCTCAACTTTACAAAATATGTAACATCAGCTATTGATTTCGGACTGAGGCAATAGAGCGGGACTCCCGTCTTTTTGAAATCGTCGGCAAGTATACCTGCTTTCCGGAAAATACCGATAAACGGGAATCCCGCTATAGCAGCATTTCGGAAACAGTCTAAAAGAAGCGTTTCTGTTCCTCCCCGGTTTAATGACCCCAAAAGATAGGCAATTCGCATACGAAATTCAACGTTATAAGATTTAATGTTCAAGGCTTAGCATTCAGTTCCTCTCTCTCATCATTTGAATGCTGGTCACTCATTGAATATTCATTTTTTGGCATGTTTAAGAATATATTGCTTGGTTATTGAACCCAATCGCATGAAACGAAACTGTAACTGTAAAAGTGAAACCGGAATTCTGTACCTGATTCGTTCTTTCATTGGCTGATTTTGCCAATCAACTTTTAGAAGTTCCACTTTAGCGATCTCGCGTGTAGTTTTGTCTAAATAGTATGGATGTAACACATACACCCTCAAAGCATCCAATAGTTTTTTCAGAAACACATTTTCACGTTCTTCACTTTCGAGATATCCCAGATTGAAGATAAAATGCTGGTGAGGAGGATAAACGCGTCCGTAGACAACAGCCCGGTTTTCTTGTTCCACATCGTGATTATAATAAGCCAATGGTTGGTTCAGAAAAGCTACTTTATATTTAAGAGCTATTCGTATCCATAGATCGAAATCTTCTCCCAGTTTAATTGCCGGATTCATTCCGTGGAACTCTTCGTAGGCTTTTTTATTTATAATGGTAGCACTCGTCCATACCGGCATACAGAGAGTTTTGGCATATACTTCGCAATAGTCTATATAACCGGCTTTAAATGAGTAATCCACTCCAATGTTAGCTTTATGTCGAACTCCTCTTTTTACCTGATAGTACGAGGCGCTGTAGAGTTTTGCTTCTGGGTATTCTTCTATCAGATCTTTCATTTTTGCCAGATAATGCTTGTGCCACCAGTCGTCGGCATCCAGAAAGGCAATGTAGTCATATGTTGCCTCTTGTACTCCGACATTACGCGCCATGGAGACTCCGGCATTAGGCTGGTTGATGACCCTTACATGCTCTACTAGAGAGTTATTACCTTCTTTTTGCTGAGAATGCAGGTAATGGTTGACCACTTGCAAACTATTGTCAGTAGAGCCATCGTTTACAATAATCAGTTCAAACTCGTGGTAAGACTGATTCAACACTGACCGTATCGCTTTTTCAATATGCGCGGCTTTGTTATAAAGGGGAATGATAACGGAAAACATGAATAAACTGTATTAAAGCATTTACTTTAGGGAAGAATAAACGATTGCTATTTTGTTGTTTAAACTTCTTTGTGACATATCGATAGATTTTTTTTGTCGTAAATAAGGCCAAAAGAGGGTAAGATGTATAATTGGATTCGTATACTAACTTTCCATTAAAGCTATTCTTAAACCTATTGATGCCAATTTTTTTAGGATCATCAATGTTGTGGTCATCATACCCGCCAAAATCATATTGTTCAAATCCTAAGTTTTTAAAATATAACATATCAGCATAATGCAGATGCCTGTTGGCTCTGCCAATTAGAGCTCTTAATTGAATGTTTTTAATCCGGCAAATATCGGAAACTGACGCTTCCAAACATACCCGTTTACTATTTGGGTCTAAAAAATATAAATGTCCAATGATGATTTTACCATCCAATTTACAGACCGTTGCATGTAGATTATTCTTAAGCTCCTTTCGTAACTTATAATGGCGCCATCCTTTTGTGTCGGCGTAGTTGTTATAAATATCCATAAAATCAGTCATAGATGCGTGTAAATCAAACTCTGTTGCTCTATCTCTGATTGAACGGTTGATTTCGTACACGGTTTGCTTTTTAAAGGATCTCAATAACTCTGATTCTGATTGTTTTAGGGAATTAATTAGAGTGTTAATCGTTTCGCGTTTAAATAAAAAGGAATGCTTATTGCTTTGGGTACTACGGTACGTCCCAAAGATACCATTTATTAATGAAGGTTTTTGAGCAAAATAGATGATTTTGAATGGAATTAATCCGGACTTTGATTGTAAAATAATCATGTTTTAATCAGTCTCTTTTATATTATTGAAGCAATCAACATATACATGTTGAAACGGGATTCGATATTGATAAACGAATAATTGGTTATTAGAGTCCCAATATATTTCTCTTTAAATTTACTCGTGATGAATCCCAGATTATATCAGGGGTATCATTATTAATAGCTCAAAAAATAACAAATATCAACCAAATTGGTTCGGTTTCTCTTTATGTTTTATTGTAATCATACTTATGTCTATATTCCAAGGAGTTTTAACGATTCAACAGGAGATCCGTATTTTTCCCAATACAAGCGAGCCCCAGATTCTAATTTGTGTCGATAATCATCATTACAGATCAGTAAAGAGATGGCCTGTATTATTTCTTCTTTACTTCCGTTATTAATTATATGTATATTTTCTCCGTGAATCAAAGGGACAGGAAGATCGTTTGATAAAGGGGTTGATATAATAGCTTTCCCTAATGCCAAATATTCGCCTAATTTCCATCCATGACAATTCCAGAAAGCAGGTGTATTAAATACAATCCATGATTCCTTTGTCTTTTGAATATATTCAGTGATTGGAATTTCACGATTCCATATAACATCTGAAAAAAGATTTACGGATGATCTGTTTTTATTTTGGGGAATCAAGCCTCCTTCAAAATTCACTAAATGCATTTTTAT
Source organism: Paludibacter sp. (assembly GCF_009712605.1). Taxonomy (GTDB): domain Bacteria; phylum Bacteroidota; class Bacteroidia; order Bacteroidales; family Paludibacteraceae; genus Microbacter. The sequence continues at coordinate 222,429 of NZ_WASO01000002.1, forward strand.
GCATGCACGGATAAAATTCGCCCGAGTCAGATTAACACCTTCGTCGTTATTGTTCCATTGGTCGGAATACCATAAGGTGCTCATATGGAATATGTAAGGTGTGTCTGCTGTTTTTAATGGCTTTTGGTAAAACTGTAAGGGTAGACGAAGATGATATTGACGCTTATACCTTCCTAATAATTTTCGAGCTTTGGAAATATCTAGTCTGCTTTTTAGTGCATTGAAAATAGCCAATTGAGAAGTGTTGGCCAAGTCCCACACACGAATGCCAAAACTGGGCACTAATGAAATTAATTTGGGATATTCGTTCTTAGGTGTTTGTTTCCAATTTGTATTTACCTTCCCATATCTATCGCACCATTCGTAGCATTCATCGTTTATAGAAGGAAAATCATCAAAATCAATAGATATTTTGAATTCCTGTTTATGTTCTATGATTATACAATTGAAATTGTTTCCGCGTGATTTAAAATGCGTATAAGGTAAGTTGTTAAATTCTATAGAACTCTTGCCATAATAGTCTATAAGTCCCTGTATATAAAAGGAACTATAATAAACATTGGTTGCCGGATCTAAAATAATTTTTGTCATTGTAATCAAACCTTCACCGATTATAGATGTGTAAATAGAATTCTTTTAACCATACCAATGGAGAACTGCAATATAAATATGATTATTTATTGACTTCGTATTATTTGATCAAATTGTCAACCCAATAAGCTTAAATCAAGCTAGATGATTGAGATGGTGATGGGATAAATACTGTCATTAATTAATGATTTATCTCGTCCATTTTTCCCATTTAAACAATCCTCTCTCCATCCACCAGACTAATTTCCGGGTTAACCAGTATTTATTAAGCCGTTTCATCTGTTCTACGGGAAACGCCCATTGTTCGTAATCTTTAAGTAGTGCAGGAGACAGAAGAGATGCCAATACTTGTTTCCTCTCATTTTTATCCAACTGTTGATTGGTCGTACTGATCCCGTTCATATCAAAAACCGTAACATCAATATCGCGGTATTCGATTTTTTCCTGTCCGAAAATAATAGCTTGCAGGTACCATTTCCAGTCCGATACGATTTTCAAGGTTTCATCATAAAGTCCGTATTTGTCAAAGAGAGAACGACGGATAAAAGCAGGAGAATGATTCAGAGTTCCGTTATAGAAATCAAGCAAGGTAGGTTGTTTTCCGGCAAAGCCTCTGTCGCATAAAATTCCTTTTGGTAAGGGCTTTAACATGTTGCCATATATGATTGACAATTGATAATTGACAATTGACACCTGATGCAACATCTTCTCTGTTACATCCATGGCAGCAAGCGTATCTCCGGAATTCAAAAATTGTACATACTCTCCCTGAGCAATTTTTAAGCCCTTGTTCATAGCGTTGTAGATGCCGGTATCCGGCTCACTCAGCCAACGAAATCGTTGAGTCATTGAATTGTTGAATTGTTGAATCGTGCGTATGCTTTCATCAGTTGAGGCTCCGTCAATCACAATATACTCAAAATCTTTTGAAGTCTGAGCAAAAACGCTTTCCATGGTCTTTTGTAACCCGGAGGCGTTGTTTTTATTGATGGTTATGATGGAGAGTTTCAGCATGAGAAATGTGCGGTTTTATTATTCGTTTTGACAAAGATACTCTTTTTGCTTTTTTTATGACGCTTTTTATTGATAAGAGGGGCATTTTGACGCTATTTCGTAATGTAAAACAGAGTGATTTTAATTCGACCTTTTTGATGATGTATTGTCTCTGTGTGTATCTGTCGATGAATATTATAATGTTGTGGAAAATAATTTAGTCTGATTATAGGACAATGTGGCCTTGAGTGTAAAAAAGTTCATTGAGATTTTTGTCGTCTTTGCCTGTTGAGGTATAATACAGATACAATGTATTGTGGTCAATAAATCCGGTCGGCTTATAAAGATAGGAACGATATTTCAGAGACGGTTCAGAGTAGTGACTATTGACAAGGGGCTTGATTCGTGATTTAAAGTGAATGTAATCTTCAGAAACGCTTAGCATTATATTGTCCCCCCATTCGGCTGCCGAAAAAAGATAGAGCTTGTTTTGGTACTCAAACAAATCGAAATGCCAGATATCATGTTTTTGTGGCTTGGGTATAAATAAAAGTCTTCGACCAATCCATTTTTGCTTCCATTTGTCGCATGTATAAGTAGATTTTACTTTGGTTGTCCCTTTGTAAACAAAATCCGGAGATTCTAGAGAAGTACCTTCCCAAATGGCAATGCCTTCGCTTTGGCGGGTAGGTTTGTAACGATAATGTGCGGTATAAAATAAATAACGGGAGCCCCTTTTTATCAAAATCGGACATTGTTCTTTGTCTTCGACAACGCTGTTCTCGGTCAGATATACTTTTACGGAGCTGAAATCTTTGCCATCCTTAGTGAAACATCCTACAGTAGCTTTTTCTATTCCAAGCTGCTCACATAGCGGCGTGCCCACTTCGCGCCAGAGAATCCACATTTTGCCATCCTCATAAAAGAGGGAAGGGTCGGAGTTGAACCCCATTGGAGGTGTATCTCGGACTATCGCTACAGGTTCCCAGTTAATGGGAATATCACTGTCTTTGGAGTAATAGAGTATAGGATTCTCTAAGGAACAGTCTCGTTGATAATAGGGTGATTGGACCATCCACCAGTTATATCCGCAAAATCCTTCCGGGATATGTCGGATACATGGATGAAGACAGTCATTATGGTATTTATCCGGATTGGGAGTTTGGATAGAAATAAGTTTACCTACAGGCATCATTTGCTTTGGATAAAAGCGGATCAGATAAATTAATAATCCGATGATTACCAATGCAGAAAAAAAGAGTATGTATGTCCCTGATAAAGGCATGTGGTGTGCTTTTTAGCAATAGATTTTTTTCTTGATTACAAAAATATTTTTTCCTCCGAAAAGCCGGGACATTCTATTGACAGCTTTTTGCCAGAGAGGGCGTTTTTGTCGGGAGTTGGCGCTATAAAAGGCATTGATAATGCGTTTGTCTTCGTAAAGAACATCCAGAAAACGAACTTTTTCTTTTGTGCACAAAGATTGATGCCTTAAAGCTAAACTTTCACTACAATTCTCTCCGCTTCCATCCAGCCCGATATTATCGACATAAGAAACTACGGGGATAATCGAGACGGCATGATTAACAAAGTGAGCTACAGTAAACTGGATCGACCATATATTCAGCTCGCCGCTTTGTTGCATTTGAAGCATTTCAAAAACATCATCACCTCCTCGGTTAAAAGCTTCTTGCATAGCTGAATTCTTCAAGAGGGTCGGGTAGTTTGATACGTTCCAGTCTATTTGTTTCCATCTGTCTTCCCATGTTGCCCATCCCCACGAATCGTTGCGTAAACCGACATAAACATCGTATTCGTAATCAGCCGGAATTTGCATCATTTTGGGAGGCATAGTATAACCGCTGATGGAAAAGACTGATTTCTTCTCTTCGTAATAGGCTAATGCAGAGTTCATATAGGTTAAGAATGCTGGAGAGGTAATTAAATCATCTTCCATTACAATTACCCTATGGTATTTTTGTATTACCTGAGTAATGCCTTCTTTAATTGATGATGCCAACCCTTTGTTTGTATCGGACAAAATCAAATCAACCTGTTTGCACCAGGATTCCCGGGTTGCGATGTTTCTGACCTCTTGTATATTTGCAAGCGTTTCGTTTGAAGCATCCTTTTTCGGCCCGTCACAGAAAATGTAGAGATGGCTTTCGTCTGCAAGTTTGTTGCGCTTGAGAGCAATCAATGTTTGCTTAGTGTGATCTGGTCGATTATAAAGAAACAATGCAATAGGTGCCGGATTGTCGTTTTTGTTCATAGTAGAAGCTGGGTTAAATGGGCTTGGTGGCTCGTACTGTGATTGTAACCTGATAGTTAGGGTCAATATAATCTAATTCTTCTTTCTTGAGCTCGCGGCTGGCTAATCCTTCAATAAAAGACATCGCAGCGAGAACATTTCCATAAGTAGATACATTAAAATCATCAGTCGGAAAAAATTCTTCAAATAATTTTTGAGCACTCAAAGATGTGAATCGCCAATAATCCCCCCATCTATCCATATCGTAGCTGCTAATCTGACTGATGCCGGATAACGTCACTAACATAGTACCTCCCGGCTTGAGCATCCTGTGTGTATGATACAAAGCGGCATGAAAATCATAGATAAAAGGGAGTGTTTGAGGCAACAGAATGCAATCATATTGGTTTGCTGGCAAATGGTCGGCACATGTCAGATCGGCTACTATTGTGGCTTTGGGATTGCCTGACTGGACGTGCAAAACATCAGAGTGGCTTATCTCTTTCCCATATTTTGTGGTATAGGTGTCGTCTCCGATTTCAAGAACTGAGCCCTGAATAAATGCCGCATTTTTCTGCATAAAAGAATCAATATAATATCTGGCTATGGACTGACTCCCCCTGTCATAACCAAAAAGATTGCTGAAAGGTTTCAGTCGTCTGAAACTTCCCCAGAGTTTTAACCGGTGAAAGTATTTGCGTGCAGATTTTATCTTGCGTTGCAGTATTGAAACGGATAGGTTCATGCGTTTTTCAAATTCTATTAAGTCCTCAATAAATGTTGAGTTAAGATCTTGTCAGCTAATACCGAATTATAAAATTTAAAATCGGAATTGAATAATTGATAGTCATACTTGTTTGATACATCGTTTACAAATGAGATGGGAGGAGTAAACCCTCTTTTTTCTGCATAAAGAATGTAATCCGGAACGATGCCTTGCAGCGTTTCTTTCAAAAAGTATTTGGGTACTCCCTTTTTGTATTTGTAGTTTAATGGCAATGAAGATGCGAATTCCACCAATTGATAGTCGAGCAGGGGAGAGCGGATTTCAATGGAATTACCCATACCCAACCTGTCGGACAGATATAGATAAGCCATTATCATGGTTTTGTCAAACAGAAAACGATATATATAATCGATTTCGGTACCTAAGGGTGTGTTACCATACGAAAAATTCAGATCAACGTCTTTAAATTGGAATTTTTCTCCCTGATAAGTGAACGTAGTTTTGTTTGCAAATTTGCAATAGTCATCATACATCCAGTAGCTTATGGAACTGTCGTTGATTTTGTTTGGATATCCTCCATAGAGAATATATTGCCAGTTTTTAGCCAGGAAGCGCAAAAATTCTTTTTTCTTTGCCACTCCTTTCCAGGGAAAAAGGCTTTGGTGTTTTTTCTGAATGTACAATGATTCTGCCATATCATTCCAGTACCCGTAACCGTAAAACAATTCATCGCCGCCCATGCCTCCAAGCAATACTTTAAATCCAAGAGCCTGTACTTTCTTATATAGTGCCCACTGGGCGAATGCTGCAATATCCGTTACAGGTTCATCCATTCGAGCCGTAAATTCATCAAAACACTGGCCGAAATCATTCTCATCCAGTTCAACTTCGTGATAGGTAAAGCCCTTTTCTTTAGCAAAACGCTTCGCTACATCACGTTCGTCGCAATTATGTTGTCCTTTATAGCCGGCAGTGATAGTATGTACTTCTCTTCCGGTTTCTTTGGCGAAAGCGGCAATCGCACTTGAGTCGATTCCCCCACTGAGCATGATAGCAATAGGAACATCGCTACGAAGGCAAATATCGACTGATTCCCGCATCCGGCGAAGAGTTTCCGCTTTGGCCTCTTCAAAAGATCCGGTAAAGGCGGGTGTTAAGTCACGTTGCCAATAATGATGTTTAAGGACTCCCTGTTGGCTAACTAGTACATATTGACCGGGCTCAACCCTTTTTACCTGATCGATATAGGTTTCCCTTGAATGGATGGGAGAAGTGTAGCGAATCGGCTCAGCCAAACGTTCCAAGTCAATTTGAGGTTCATCAATGAACGATTTTACAATTGCCTTTAATTCGGAACTGAATACAACGCCACAGGGAATTTCGGAGTAATACAGAGGTTTTTCTCCGATACGGTCACGGCCTGCAAATAGTTGCTTTTTGTGGGTGTCCCAGAGGCAGAACGCGAACATACCCCTCAGATATTTCAGGCACTCCACTCCATATTCTTCGTAGAGGTGGAGAATGGTTTCCGAATCACTGTCGGAATTGAAAATATGGCCTTTAGCGATGAGCTCTTTTTTTATTTCGATGTAATTGTATATCTCACCATTACACGAAAGCACTAAAGATTTGTCTTCGTTAAAAAGCGGTTGTTTCCCACGTTCTAATCCAATAATAGAAAGCCGAACCTGAGCCATACAGCAAGTTTCGTCATACCATACTCCTCGATCATCAGGTCCTCGGTAATGCATTTCATCGTTCATTTGATGTAGCTTCCGGATATCTGATTCGGAAATTTGGGTATAACGGTATAATGTCGAAATTCCACACATATGTTAGTAATGGATAATGAGTAACAAAGTGATGCTGGTTCAGTTCTTGAGACCTTAAAGTTAGTGATTTTAGTTGAAGAGGCCAGCAATATTTTATTGTAGTAAAATCAATTTTTTAATTTCACCGAAGATGGATTCGTAATTCAATTGAGCCGAGAAATTGGCCTGCGCATATTTCTGAGCCGACTGTCCCATACTATCCAATAATGCAGGATCATTTACAAATTGTTCAATTATATCGGCTAATTTATCGACATCATAGAGCGGATATAAGTGTCCGCATGTGTCTTCTTTTACAATCTCTTCGTTAGCTCCTGATTGGCTGGCAATAACCGGCATCTGATGTAGCATGAATTCCACCGTGGAACGACCGAACCCTTCATCGCGAGCACATACAATCCCAATGTCCATTTGATCCAATAATGAATGTATATCCCGTTGATGTCCATGATTTACAATGTAAGTGTCCAAAAGATTAGCTTTAATATATTGGTTCAGTTGTTCGAGGTATTCTTCTTTATAACCTCCGATAATATGCAGTTGGATGTTTTTACAATCTCGTTTATTCACCAGAATATTCAGCGCTTTTACAACATCCAGCTGGTTTTTTTGTTCGGATACGATTCCTACAATGCAAATGCGTAAAATATCGTCTTTTGCAACCTCCTTTTGGGGAGGCGTTGTCAGACTGACCCCGTTATAAATCACCTTAATTTTATCGGATGGAATTATTCCCGTGTATCTACTTGCAACAAAATTGGAAATGGCTATATAAGTTGATGCTCCTTTTTTAAGTATATGTTTAGATAGTGAGTTACCCAGCGAAAATTTGAACCCATAAGCATCCAATGTTTCTCTGAGATGCCACACATGGGGGCATTTCAATCGACGACAGAGATAGACTCCAATATTTACCGTAATGGAATTGGTATAAACCAAATCAATGGGCTGATTAATAAATAGCTGGGTCAGTTTTTGTATTCTTAAACGGTTGCGGATCTGTTTACGAATATTTAAACACCACTGAAATGCGCCTTTATCGTTGTTCACCCACCAGTAATAATGCGAAACAACATACCGGATTCCCTCTTGCTCCAGATAGGCACATATCTCTCCCTCACGTGGCAGTAGTACAATCGGGGTAATATTGTATTTCCGTTTCAAAGCTACTATCAGGCTGCATAACGACTGATTGGCGCCATACATAGCTGAATAATGTGAAATAAAGAGAATGGTCATGAGGCATTGAGCGTTGAGGGAGCAATTTGTAATTCAACCGGCTTTAATATTGCTTATTGGGTAATCAGTTATGTACAATGACAACATGAATTTGAATAAACGGAGCCTTTTTTTACTGAAAAACTTTAATGTCTTTGATCTGCCAAATAATGGGAATCGCATACTCCATAATAACTTTGATAATTGTTGTTTTTGGCCTTTGGGGAGTCTGGTATAGAGCTTGTAATTCTGTTTGTCCCATATGAAGTCTGAAATAAGGGTTGCAAATTCGTTCTTGTAATGTTCTAGTTGATTTGCTTGCATTAGGTATTTTCTTATTTCTTCGAGAAACTGAATTTGCTTAATTGGTAAATTTGAGCCAGGTTTACTTGACTCGCTTTCCATCTGTTTATTCCAAATATAAAATTCTTGATTAATATAATGTATTTTATCTGTAGATAAGAATGCTTGTAAATTGAAAAGTGTGTCCTCTTCGTAAAATATTAATCTGCTTTTAAATGATAGAGCATGAGTATCAATAAATGCTTTTTTAAATATAGAGCCCCATACACTTTTTGATAAAATGTTTTGATTAACAGCAGGATCCATAGGTAAAATGATTGATCTGATTACATCGTCTTTACCCGGATTGTTATATTTGATGATTTCAGTTCTGTCATTGTACTTTATGCTAGAATTGCTAAACACGATGTCCGCATCACATTCCCTCGCTTTTTTATATAGAAGTTCATACATGTTTAGGGCTCTGGTATCGTCATGGTCAGAAAATCCAATATATTGACCCGTTGCTAAAGAGATTCCTTTGTTCCTGGATTCAGCAATGTGTAAATTCGCTTCATTGATGATATATTTAATCCGATCATCCTTTAATGCATATTCTTTAACAATGCCAATACTTCCATCCGTTGGGGCATCCAGAATACAAATGATTTCGATGTCTTGTAGTGTTTGATTAATCAGCGTATCTAAACATTCATAGAGCCTGTCGCCTGCATTGTGGATTGGAACGATAACTGAAATTAGGGGCATATTCTAAATTATAATAGCTTTTGTTTATAGCCTGATATAGGGATATCGCAAATATAGATACTTGAAAAGAGATAGGTAGGGTCTTATTTTTTTAAGATTAGTTTGACGTATTAAAGCTTTGTATTGTGATCTGTTTTTTCGATCAAACATCCTCAAATGTTTGACTATATTTCCTAACTGATACTTGATTAAGTCATCTAAAATAGTAACAAAACGCTGATTTATATTCTTATTATTTAAGAAAATACTGCGCAGCTTATCACATCGTAATGCTAACTGAATCCAATATTTTAGGTGAACAGGAGAAATTGGCCGGTTTGTAATTGAGGATGAATTATTTCGATAAAAATAGGGAGCTATATCCAGATGTTTCACTTTTTGAGCCACCGCAAACATCTTTATTGAATAATCCGAATCTTCAAACATTACTTTTTCAGCAAACTCCAAGCTGTTTTCCGTAAGGAATGATTTTTTGCAAATTCGCCGCCACGCTTCAACTCCTTTTTGCCACCACAATTCGTTGGTGTCAAAATAAAATTCGGCTCCGCTGCAAGTTTCCAGTGTGTAATGTGTGTGGTACGGGATTATACTTCCGTCATCATTTACTACCAGATAATCGAAATGTAATATTTCCGGTTGATGATTATTTAGTTCTTGCGCCAACGCTTTCAAAATATTGTGCTGAATATAATCGTCCGAGTCAATAAACCAGATGTATTTGCCGACGGCATGTTGCAATCCGATATTTCTTGCTGAACCGAGTTTTACATTTTCAGGGAGAGCAATTAATATTAATGTCGAAAATTCTTTTTGAAGCCCGATAACTATATCTTTGCTATTGTCTGTAGAGCAATCATCCACTACAATTACTTCATAGTCTTCTAAAGGAATATCCTGTTGGTATAGACTCCTGATGCATTGTTCGACGTAAGGAGCTACGTTGTAAACCGGCACTATCAATGAAAGAAAAGTTTCTGATTCCATTCTTAAAGATCTGTTTTGGTAGAAAACGTAGGTATTAGTTCTTCATAAATTCGGAGAAGTTTTTCTCTGAAAGCTTTCTGTCCAAAACTCTTTCTGATGCGGTTGGAAATGACCTCTGGATTGTAGATTGCTCTTTGTTCAAACATTTTCTTAATAGCATCAGCAAATGCCCTCGGATTGCGAATAGGGACAATAATTCCGTTTGTATGATCTACAAAGTCGCGAATTCCTCCGCTATCGGTACAGACCACCGGTAAGCCATTCATAATGGCCTCAGCTATGCCTACTCCAAAGGTTTCTGATAAACTGGAGGAAACCAAAAAAGAATAGCGTCGGTAGGATGATAATAATTCTTTCCTCTCTTTTCTTCCTTTAATACTAATGAGCTCTGACAAGCCTCTTTTTTCAATGTCTTGCTGTAAATTATAGCGGGGGTTATCATCAATCTGATACTCCCGATTACAGTCAATGCCAATTATATCAAGATGAAAATTGGTAAATTCATCTGTTTTTAATAAAGAAATTGCATCTAAAAGTACATCGATGTCTTTGTCTGCGAAATGGCTGGCAACAAACATAATATTTCGGTTTTCAAACTTGGAATCAAATTGCTCTGGCACATAGCTGTCCAATAACAGATTACCGACAATTTCCGTATATCGCATTTTTATACCATTGGTTAAGAGTGTGCGATATTGGTAATTACTGCCACATAAAACCATGTCCGCTTTTTCATACACCAGCTCTTTTAGGCGCTGAAAACGGTTTGCTTCGTGTCGTACAAATAATATGTGTTCGCTCATCACTACCGGAATCTGATGTGATTTAGCCCATTCACAAATAAAAACAGCAGTGTCGCTAATTTGATGGATGTGAACCAAATCAGGTTGGCTTCCTTTGTATAATTCTCGAATGCACTTATCCAATCGGTGCATTAACCAATTGGATTGTTTCTTGCCTAAAATAGAGGGCAGATGATTGATGAAACTATAATGAATTCTGTAAATGTCATCTTGTTGAATTGAAAATGCAGGAATCTTATGCAGAACAAATTGGTTGATTGCTTTCTTCTTCCCCAATGTTTCCTGAGTGCCCAGTATCACTTTAAACTCATACAAGTCAGATACAGCATTCATCTGATCCTCAAAGAAATTTGCCGGCCATCCATCAGGCACAAATAATATTTGATGTTTCATGACTGTAATGATTTGATCCAGCGTAATGGTTTGAGAAGAAGCTTTCCTAATCGATAGTTTTTTGATTTCCGTATGGATTGTAGTTCTTTTTGAAGTTGATCTTGTGTTTCATGCGAACGTCGAATATATAGATCCATCAGTGTTGATTCAATACTCTCAATTTCTTGGTATGAAAGTTGAATTCCACGAAATAAAGGCAGTTTCTCTCTCCATTTTCCATAAAAAGTTAACGTTGCTTTGATCCATTCTTGATTAAAGGACCCTTCAGATTTATGTTCTATTAAAATATCAGGAACAATTTGTACCTGAAGATTTAGTTCGTGGATTTGCATGCAAATGTCAAAATCATATAAATGAAACCCATTGTAAGTCACGTCATCAAATTTGATTCGATGGTCAGTTGCCTCGAATAATGATTTTTTTATACAAAACCATACCCCATCTAACGTAACGCCATATATGGGTATATTACTACTCACATTATAATGAAGTTGAGTTTTATAATTTTTGTTTTCGGTATATCCTTGAAGCAGATTCAAAGAGTAAAATCGGTCTTTATTGGGTAAATCCCAGCAAGATACTAATGGAATCTTTGAAAGATAATGAGACCCTCCAATCCCTATGATCCCGACGTTTTCAGCACTTAAATATTCAATCACTTTTTCTCCCCAGTTTGGGGTGTGATACAGTATATCTTCGTGCATAAAGCACAAATAGGCATATTGAGCTCTTTTTACACCTTCATTGTAGGCCGAAAATATAGAGTAATTGTTCATGGAATTATCTATAAAGATGATTTCATATTCCACCCCAATAGTTTCTTCTATATTATTTTTTAACTTTTGCGATATGGTTGAGCTTCGGGAACAAATGATGACGGATAGCATAAAATTGTTTTTTGTAAATTTACATGCCTTTTTTCTGTTTTTTAATCAGGTAAGACTTTACTAGATGTCTTGCACTTTTAGGCAATAAAATTTTTGATAGCAGTGCACAAAAAATTCTTTTTTTTTGATTTGTGTATTTTAATGCCCTAATCATATGATACAATGCATGCCTTTTTTCTCCATTATCTCTTAAAAAAATAGCTTCAGCTTCGCATTCTATTGAAAGTTGATGTTTGAATATTTCAACGAGATATAAAAAACTTCCAAGATTTTTTTTTGAATGAATCTTGGTTTTTAAAAAGGCAATAAATTTTTTGCGTAGAAAAATGTCATATTTGTAAATAAACAGCTCTTTCTCTCTGTTTGATGATGCAATTACGCTTAGTTGATGATCTCTGAAATAGTTTAAATTTTCTGCACAAAATGCAAGTTTTCCAATTGTGAGTAACTTTAACCATAAAAGCCAGTCTGCACAGTATTTTACATCAATATCAGTTCTACCCACTTCAATAAAAGCTTTTTTCCTGAATATGACTCCGCTGGCATTCGGAATGGTGTTCTTGAAATATAAGAACTTCTCTATATAAGACAACCCATCAATAATAAAATTATTATCGAATATACATCCTAAATCCTTTGTCCAGTCATTCCAACTTCCTGCTATGTTACCCATTGAATCTGTCTTTAATGATTGGCAATATGAAATGACAATGTCATTAGATTCTATTCCATTTTTAATTACTTTTTCAAGGAAGTGTTTATCTGCGTAGTCATCTGCTTCTGCGATCCAGATCCACTCTCCCGTTGCATATTCTATTCCTTTATTCCATTGAATAAAAGGGGATCCACTGTTTGCTTCGTAATATACGATTTTTTTTATTTTGGGATGATTCTTGTATTCTTCAATAATTGATTTGCTATTATCTGTAGAATGATCATCCAAAATAATCACTTCAAAATCCTGGTAAGTTTGATTGATTACACTCTCAATTCGTTGTTTTAAATAGATAGCATAATTGTAATTGGGGATTATTACGGATATTTTTGGCATTAACGAATCAATGAAAGTTTATGCTTAATATAAGAAAGCGGACTTATGAGAATCTTTCCAAGTTTAAATGCATTAGTGTTGCGAACTGATCTTTCTGTTTCAATAAGATCGTTATCCGTAATTATTTGCTCAAATTCACGATAGCAAATTATTTGATTTTTAGGAGTGAAGTTAAGATCGTCTGTTCCTATGGCGATATTATAAATAGGATTCAATCTAGATGAATTTCCTTTCTTGTCTATAATTAACGGTGTCTTATAATTTAAAGAATCTTCGTCGAGTGCAATTATAGATCCAACAAAAGTTCTTTGAGCATAAAAAATAGATCTTGAGAAATGATTTTTTATTAAATCTCTAAATTCTTCATAATATAATTCCTTTACATGGAATTTGTTTTGATAATTAGGTAGATCAGAATAGTAATATTTGTCAGGAGAAGAAATTATAAGGATGCCATTATTCTTTAAGACTCGCTTTATTTCAAGCATCATTTCTTTATGTTTGTCATGATGCTCAATTGTTTCAAAACTTACGACAATGTCAAAAGTATTGTTAGGTAAAGGGATTGCAGTCGCATTGCCTTGAACATATTTAAGGTTGTTAGACTTATATTTATTATTAGCGTGTTCTATTGCTTCATTGCTTATGTCAACACCTACAGTCTCTTTAGCATGTTGAGACAAGAGATGTGAGCCATATCCCTCCCCTGATGCAATATCGAGAACAGTTTTTCCCCATAAATCAATTTGATTTATAACAAAATAATAGCGATTGAGGTGTTCTAATTCTATTATTCCGCTTTCACCGGGAATGAATCTTTCTCCAGTTGCTTGCATATATACTTATTTAATAATTTCAACTCGTTGAGTCCAATCTAATTTCGGTCGAATTATCCCGGGTAAATCCCCTCGATGGTGCTCATTCCGGGTTAATGCATTCATTGCTTCGATAATGTTGATGCGTGCTAATTGCATCTCGTGAAATAGTATTTCAAAAGGGTTATATCTCATACAGGCGAAGCTAAAATCAAGTGTGTCGCTTTGTAGTAAGTTTGCTGGAATCCAGGATATTATTTTGTATTTTCCTCGCTTAATGGTCTTGATTCCTTCATATGAATTCCCATCGTGTGAGGTGAATAAATGTGTCTCTATATTATTAAAAACATTAATACCATGAGTAAAGAAAGGGACATCTTCGGTTACTTCATATTCGATGCAAAATCCGAATTTCTGATTAATGAACGCAAAATCTATCTGGTTGTTATTGCTATCGATAAAATATACTTTGCGTATTTTTATATAATGATTTCCAGGACATTCAGATCCATTCCAAATTCTTTGGGGAGAAATTGTATTTGTGGAAGATAGGTATTGTTTTACCACCGATTTAATATTGTTTTCAATCAATATTCTTCCATTGTTTAGTAAAATGCCTCTAGTACATAAATCTGTGATTGCCGCCATATTATGACTTACAAACAATACCGTTCTTCCTTCTCCTCGAGATACATCCTGCATTTTGCCGATGGCTTTTTTTTGGAATTCGGCATCGCCCACGGCAAGGACTTCATCTACCACTAATATCTCCGGTTCAAGGAAAGCGGCTACTGCAAAACCGAGGCGAACGGTCATTCCCGAGGAGTAACGTTTCACAGGAGTATCGATGTAGCGTTCTACACCGGCGAAATCGACAATCTCGTCAAATTTACGGTCAATTTCAGATTTGCGCATCCCCATAATGGCACCATTCATATAGATGTTTTCACGGCCGGTCATCTCGGGGTGGAAGCCGGTACCTACTTCGAGCAGGGAGGCAATGCGTCCTTTGGCTTTGATGTTACCCGTAGTGGGAGCAGTTACCTTGGAGAGTATTTTAAGAAGGGTGCTCTTGCCTGCGCCGTTCTTGCCGATAATGCCCACTACATCGCCCTGTTCCACCTCAAAGTTAATATCTTTTAGCGCCCAAACGTACTCGCTGCTTCCCTTATGGGCGCGATCGTTTACCTCCCCGATCCTCAGGTAAGGATCTTCCCGGCGCAGAATATTCATCTGCCACCACCGGTTCAGATCGTGGGAGAGCGTTCGGGTAGAAACAAGACCTAAGCGGTATTGCTTGGAGATATTTTCAAATTTAATTGCCGTAGGCATGACGTATTCGGTTAACGTTTAATAGGTTCATTTTTGTCGGACGCAAAACAGTATCCACGGACTTTGCGACAGCCAACATTTTAAGTGTAATAGTTTTTCCAACCATTCAAAGACCGGAACAAAAATGGAATTCGAAGATAAAGGAAAAGGCATCCAGTTCATTCCTTCCATTTTTTCAATCTCAAATCCGGTTTGAAGTAATAGTTCTTTCAAATCATTCAGCTCTATGTCGTGATAGGTGTAACCATCTCCTTTTATCCAATGTCTGATTTTGCGTAAAGTGAAACGCCAGCTTTGCGGATTCTGGTAAGTGAAAATAAATCGGCCTTCCTTTTCAAGCAATAGATTCACTTTTGAAAAATATCTTTTTAGATCGTTGAAATAGCCCAATGCTTCAATACACAAAATAAGAGAAAAGGTATCATTTAATTCGCTCTCTTCAAAATTTCCGCAGAGTGTTTTTAGTTTCGGATTTCGTTCTTTCGCCAACTGCAAAGCCTCTTGATTCAGATCGATCATGGTGATGTCTTTACTCAACTGTTTTTCATAAAGAGGAAGTGCAAAACGGCCGGACCCCCCTGCAATATCAAGTACTTTGTCAAAATGACCTTCCCCGTATCGGGTAATGAACTCAAACTGACATTTGAATTTATAATGACCCACCCGGTTATTGTATGCTCTTTTATCTAAATAGTCCCAGTTATATGCCATGGAGCCCGTAGTTAATGTGTCGTGTTTAATGTTCAAGGTTATAAAGTTCAAAGTTTAATGAATCAGGAAGGCTACCCATTAATAATTGATTCCAAGCTCCTTATGTTAACGATGAACTGCCTGGCTATGTCGTACCTACGGCACTCTGTTCCAGGAGATAATCCTATATGCTATAAATATATCGTGCCAAATGGCACTTTCTCACCACCTCACTTCCTGTATTACACTGTGTCCATGAAGCTTCTTTGCACCTTGTTGAACACCACGATTCCGATGGCCAAAAGTGCCAACATAAAGCCAAAGCTGTAGGTCAACATGCCCCAGCTGAAAGTGCCGATACCTAAAGCTCCGTACTTGAAAGTTTCTACAATCGCGGTCAGCGGATTTAACGCCATGATCCATTGCCTTTTTTCAGACATCACGCTTAGCGGATAAATTACCGGTGTGGCATACATCCACAATTGCACGATGAACCCGAACAAAAGTGTCAGGTCGCGGTATTTTGTTGTGAGCGACGAGATGAGAATTCCGAAACCCAGCGAAAGCCCTGCCAGCATCACAACCAAGAACGGAAAAAGCAATAGATATTCGTTGGGGTGGATGTTGGCGCCGCTAAAGACGTAAAACAGATATACAGCAATGAGTAACGAAAGTTGAATGCCCATGCGTATCAAACTGGAAGTGACTGTCGAGAGTGGAACAATCAATCTTGGAAAATATACTTTACCAAAAATATCGGCGTTATTGGTAAACGTGTTCGAGGTACGGTTGAGGCATTCGGAGAAATAATTCCACATGCAGATGCCCGCTAAATAAAATAATGGTTGAGGCAGTCCATCGGTAGAGATTTTGGCAATTTTACCGAAGACTAACATGTACATGATGGTGGTCATGGCCGGTTGGATAAAAAACCAGAGCGGGCCTAAGATCGTTTGTTTGTAAGAAGTTATGATGTCGCGTTTAACGTACATCTGCCATAAGTCCCGGTATCGCCAGATTTCTTTGAAATCAATGTCCAGCAAATGACCTTTAGGCTTGATGACAGTTGTCCATTCTTGTTGTGTATTTTCCATCTTCGAATCAATGCATTCAGCTTGTGAAAAAATGTTGGTCGAAATGCAAATATACAAAATGAAATGAACAAGTCGTCCGATTTTTTGTGAAAGTTGAAATAGAAAACAGAGACGAGAAATGAGTAAGGATGAATCTTCAATATTGAACCATAGATGCTAACACTAAACACTAAACATTCGTCATTAATAATTAACAATTCATCGTTCAAGCTCTTCTTTTTCCAACAGTACGTTTTCCCATTTTTCCATTTCGTCCGCTAATTGTTGTTTCAGCTTTTCGTAATCGGTGAAGATGTCAGGGGTCGGGTTGTCGTTCATGCTGATTTCGAGCAAAGCGATCTCTTTTTCGAGTTTGTCAATGGCAACTTCAGCCTCCTGTTGTTGGCGTTCCAGTTTTTTGATCTGCCGGCTGAGTTCTTTGCGGGCTTCGTAATCCAGCTTGTTGTCGGTAACGGGTTTTGCAGCAGGTTCTTTCGCTGTAGAGGCGATTGTTTTGCGCTCCAGCTCCTGTAGGTTCTCAATTTTTTTGCTTTGGAGAAAATCGTAAATGCCACCGAGGTGCTCTTTGATCTTTTTATGGCCAAATTCGTACACTTTTGTGACCAAACCATCGAGGAATTCACGGTCGTGGGACACTACAATAACGGTACCGTCGAACGTTTTGATGGCTTCTTTGAGCACGTCTTTCGATCGCATGTCCAGGTGGTTGGTGGGCTCATCGAGAATCAGGAGGTTGACCGGTTCGAGTAATAAACGAATCATTGCCAAACGGCTCCGCTCTCCACCCGAAAGCACTTTTACTTTCTTATCCGAGGCTTCCCCTCCAAACATGAAAGCCCCCAGAATATCACGGATTTTGGTGCGGATATCACCAACGGCAACATCGTCGATGGTTTGGAAGACGGTTTTGTTCTCGTCCAGCAATGCTGCCTGATTTTGCGCAAAATAACCGATTTTGACGTTGTGACCCAGACGAAGCACACCGCTGTAGTCGGTCTCGCCCATAATACATTTTACCAGGGTGGTTTTTCCTTCTCCATTCTTGCCGACAAATGCTACTTTTTCTCCACGGTTAATTATTACTCCGATAGAGTCGAGCACTGTGTGATTGCCATATTTTTTGGTCAGTCCGTCAATTTCTACGGGAATGGTTCCCGAACGGGGAGCCGGAGGGAATCGCAGGCTGAGGCGAGAGTTGTCAACATCCTCTACTTCAATGCGGTCGAGCCGTTCCAACTGTTTGATGCGAGACTGTACCTGAACGGCTTTGGTAGCTTTGTAACGGAATCGTTCGATGAAATCTTCCGTGTCCTGAATCATTTTTTGTTGATTTTCGAAAGCCCGCTGTTGTTGTTCAAGTTGTTCTTTACGTAGTTCCACATATTGAGAATAAGGAACTTTGTAATCGTGAATACGACCTAAAGAGAGTTCGATAGTGCGGTTCGAGACAGCATCAAGAAAAGCGCGGTCGTGCGATACGAGCAGCACAGCGTTTGCTTGGGTTGCTAAAAAAGTCTCCAGCCACTGAATTGATTCGATGTCAAGGTGGTTGGTCGGCTCGTCCAGAAGTAGTACATCCGGTTTGCGGAGAAGTAACTTAGCCAGCTCAATGCGCATCCGCCATCCACCGCTGAATTCTCCGACAGGTCGGTCGAAATCGGTTCGTTCAAAACCCAGTCCGACCAATGTTTTTTCAGCTTCCGCTCTGAAATTGGTTCCGCCAAGCATGTGCAGGCGCTCCGTATCATGCGTCATGCGTTCTATCAGTTTTTGATATTCCGGAGAGTCGTAGTCGGTGCGGGTGGCCAGTTGATTACTCATTTCATCAATGCCGGCCTGAAGTTGTTGCAGTTCGGCAAAGGCAGTTTCTGCTTCTTCAATCACGGTAAGGTTTCCGCTGGGCAACAGGTGTTGAGGAAGATAGCCTATGGAGACGTCAGACGGTATGGAAACTCTTCCCGAAGTAGGGGTTTGCCCGCCAGCGAAGATTCGCAACATGGTAGTTTTTCCGGCACCGTTTTTACCAACAAGGGCAATGCGGTCTTTCGGGTTTACAAGAAAAGAGATTGAATCAAAGAGCGTATGTCCGCCAAATTCGACCGTAAGCTGTTCTACAGAAATCATTTTTTAAACTGAAAATTGAATTTGCAAAGATACGAAAAAATAGATAGCGGTACAGAAGCGTGTCGTTAGAGTAGGGAAGAGCGAAGTAGTAATGAGTAATGAGTGTTTAGTTAGTGAGAAAGCGAACTGGTGAACGCCAAGTCATAAGCATTCTACATTTCCATTTTGCTCTTTGTGATTGCTTTGTGTTCTTTGTGGTTAACACAGATTCTTCACCACAAAGTATACGCCGGACTTTGCCAGGAGATTAACATCAGCAAGAGAATATTTTTTTTGCTGAGTGTTTATATTTGTAGTTAAGTAATATTGAATAAAAGATGTGTTTGATTCTTAAATGGCAAACAAGTGTACTCATTCTGACCTCAGAATTCCTTCAGTTGGTGGTGAAACGTTTGTCTGGAATATTTAATGCTGCGTATTAATATCACTTCTTCATGTACGAATTTAATGATTTGGAAAATACTCTGATTTCATGGAATTTGCTTGATAAAAGTCAAGACCAGAATATTTTCAAAACAAGAGAGTGGTTGGCATTTTTGCAAAAAACACAACATGCAGAGCCATGCGTTGTTGAAATTTACGACAATGGAAATCTTATCGGCTATTTTGTGGGTGAGAATTTAAGGAAGGTGATTAAAATCGTTGCCAGTCCGTTTGAGGGCTGCTCCACCGGTTTTCAGGGATTGAATATGCTAAAACCAATTACATCTGCAGAGCGGGTGAAGATATATGAATCGCTGATTTTGTTTTTGTTCCAATCAAAGCAATGTCTGTTTTTTCAGGCAACCGACTGGCAGATGAGTGTTGAAGATTTGGCACATTCGGTTTTGCAATATGAACCAGTCAACGGTTATTCGATTGATCTTACCCGGCCGGAAGACGCAATTCTTCGGGATTTTAATGAGTCAAGCCGGAAGAATGTCAATAAGTCGGGAAGGCGCGGAGTGCTACTCAGGCAGGCTGAAGACCCGAAGAAATTTATGGATGATTATTACCGACAGTTGCAGGATGTGTTTTGCAAACAGGGCATGAAGCCGACTTATTCAAAGAATAGAGTTGCCGCGCTTGTCGATACTTTATATCCAACCGGTCATCTTTTGCTACTCGAGTCGCTTTCTCCGGAAGGTAATTCTATTGCGACTGGTCTTTTCCTTGGAAAAAATAACTTTTCTTCGGCTTGGGGACAGGCTAGTTATAAGGATTCTCATTCTCTTTTTCCAAATGAAGCGATGTGGTTTGAGGCAATGCGTTATTGGAAAAATGCGGGTGCAACTGTTTTTGAACTGGGCGGTGGCGGAGAATATAAAAAGAAGTATGGAGGTATTCCGTATGTAAAACCCCGTCTTATAGCAACAAAATATCAGGCGCTTCACTCCCTGAAGCAGCTTGCCAAACGAAGCTACTATTTTACAAGAAAAGTAGCCTCCGTGATCTGTTCCTCGTAAATGTGGTTGGTTCTGTCTTGTTCTAAAGGCCAAAACCTTCAAATCTCAGGTAATATAGACATTAGAAAGAAATTGTTTAGTTGTAACATACTAAGTGATTTTCGGTTCGGTATGTGGTTGTTGTCTGTGTCAATCAATTAGGAATTTGAAACAAAATTGCCTATCTTTGCAGCCCGTTTATAACCAAAAAGGATTGTAAACTTTGAAATTTCAAGCTGTTGGTTGTTTTAATGACAATCGCAGTATCAGACCAAAAATTACGTCTAACCTGAAAATTAAAACTGTAAGAAATGAAATTATTAGAAGGGAAAGTCGCTATTGTGACGGGTGCCGCTCGTGGCATCGGCAAAGCCATCGCTCTTAAATTAGCCAGCGAGGGTGCCGATATTGCTTTCACCGATTTGAATATCGATGAAAATGCTTTGGCAACTCAAAAAGAAATTGAAGCTTTAGGTGTTAAAGCCAAAGGTTATGCTTCCAATGCAGCCAATTTTGAAGATACTCACAATGTTGTTGCTGAGATTGCTAAAGAATTCGGTCATATTGATGTTTTGGTAAATAACGCAGGTATCACCAAAGATGGTTTGATGATGCGTATGAGCGAAGCTCAATGGGATGCGGTAATTAATGTAAACCTTAAGTCGGCTTTCAACTTCATTCATGCCTGTACACCAATCATGATGAAGCAAAAATCGGGCAGTATTATCAATATGAGCTCTGTGGTAGGAGTTTCTGGTAATGCCGGTCAATGTAACTATTCTGCATCTAAAGCAGGTATGATTGGCCTTGCTAAATCAATTGCAAAAGAACTTGGTTCAAGAGGCGTTCGTGCCAATGCAATTGCTCCGGGTTTCATTGAAACAGAAATGACTCATGCACTGACTGACGAACAACGCGCTAAATGGGCAGAAACAATTCCTTTGCGCCGCGGAGGCTCGCCTGACGAAGTTGCAAAAGTAACCCTGTTCCTCGCATCCGATCTCTCTTCGTATGTATCTGGTCAGGTTATTCATGTTTGTGGAGGAATGAACACCTGATCATTCTCCGTCAATCAAATTAATTAATACAACGCAGGCACGCAAATCAAATTCTTTGTGTGTTCTGCGTTGCCGTTTATTAAGATAATACCATCAGAGGATAAAAATGATTTTATCGCCATTTTATCGGTAGAATTAACCGGATTTGAGTATATGAATGCTTCCGTGTTAATCTCTCAGGTGAAATGTTCAGCTTCAATCGTACATCGTAAATTGTAAATGAATATGGCTTCAGTCGAAATATTGGATACCACGTTACGTGACGGGGAACAAACTTCCGGCGTTTCTTTTACCGTACACGAAAAATTAAGTATAGCACGGCTTTTGCTCGAAGAACTTAAGGTCGACCGCATTGAAATTGCTTCTGCTCGTGTGTCGGAAGGTGAATTTGATTCTGTGAAACGAATTGCCGAATGGGCACAGAAAAACGGTCATATTGATCGGGTTGAAGTTCTTGGCTTTGTTGACGGTAATCTTTCTCTGAACTGGATTCGCGATGCAGGTTGTACCGTCCTTAATCTTTTGTGTAAAGGTTCGCTGAAGCACTGTAAGCATCAGCTAAAGAAAAGTCCCGAACAGCATGTGGCGGATATTAAACAGGTACTTGCGGCTGCCAAAGAAGTGGGTGTCAGTGTCAATGTTTATCTGGAGGATTGGTCGAACGGGATGCGTGAGTCTGAGGAGTATGTCTACTTTATGGTAGATTCTCTGAAAGACGAGGATATTAAGCGTTTTATGCTCCCTGATACACTTGGAATTCTCAATCCATCTGAAACAGCTGATTTTTGCAGTAGGATGATCGCCCGTTATCCGGATGTTTTCTTTGATTTTCACGCGCATAACGACTATGATTTTGCCGTTGCCAATGTGTTCGAAGCTATTAAGGCCGGCATTAAAGGTGTACACGTGACAGTAAATGGTTTGGGTGAAAGAGCAGGAAATGCTCCGCTTTCAAGCGTTATAGCGGTGTTGCACGACCATTTAAATATCGAAACCAAACTGTGCGAAGATAAAATAAATTCGATCAGTAAAGTGGTGGAAACGTATTCCGGTATTCGCATACCGCCCAATAAACCGGTTATCGGCGAAAGTGTCTTTACACAGGTGGCAGGTGTTCATGCCGACGGAGATAACAAGAAAAATCTTTATTATAACGATCTCTTGCCTGAACGCTTTGGGCGGGAACGTCAGTACGCGCTTGGTAAAACATCGGGCAAGGCTAATATTCTAAAGAATCTACAGGTTCTTGGAATTGAGCTTGACGATGATATGATGCGCCGGGTGACGGCTCGCGTTATCGAGTTAGGTGACAAAAAAGAGATGGTTTCTCTTGATGAATTGCCATATATTGTTGCCGACGTACTGAAGAGCGAAAAAGAAGACCAGGCTATCAAGATACTCAATTACTCTTTGGCACTAACTTACGGGCTTCATCCTGTTGCTACAGTCAAAATGGAGATCAATGGCGAAATTCACGAGCAAACGGCAGCAGGGCATGGTCAGTATAATGCGGTATCGAAAGCGATGTGGAAAATTTACAAAACACTGCATAAGCCGGCTCCCGAATTGATTGATTATGTGGTTGTAATTCCCCCCGGTGGAAAGACGGATGCTTTTGTTCAGACTATTATTACCTGGAAATTCAAGGATAAGATATTTAAAACCAGGGGGCTGGATGGTGACCAAACAGTTGCAGCAATCAAAGCCACTATCAAGATGCTTAATCTTATTGAAGAAATGTAGCCTTCTATGTTTGGCATGCAAAGTTGTTATGCAATTTAGTCCGGTTTTATCTTTCTGATTTTCAAACCATCAACTGATTTTTGTTGTGAACTTTATAACTATTCTTGCCATTGCGATCGGATTGTGCATGGACACGGTTTCCGTTTCTATTGCAGCCGGTTGTAATAAGCACCACTTCAAGCCTAAGGTGATACTTCGCTATGCGTTGATCCTTGCTCTTTTTCAGGCCGGAATGCCAATCATTGGCTGGTTTTTGGGAGAACGTGTAGCTCATCTTATTTCTGAATTTGATCACTGGATAGCTTTTGCTCTTTTAGCGCTTGTGGGTGGTAAAATGGCTTACGATGGTATTTGTGGGCATCCGGAGAAAATGAAGCTCAAAATATCTTCATATAAAGTCGTCGTAACGCTGGCAATTGCTACCAGTATCGATGCATTTGCTGTCGGATTTACCATCTCAACCTTAGGTCAAAGTATTTGGTATCCAACCACTATTATTGGTGTTTGTACCTTTTTATTTGCTCTTACCGGTATTTGGCTTGGCAGAAAAATGGGGCATAGATTTCAAAAATCGGCAGAAATCATCGGAGGTTTTTTGTTGATTGCTATTGGCGCCAAAATTGTTATTGAGCATCTTTGTTCGTAATCGAACAAGAATCAAAGTATGAATATTTAATTGTAAGAAAATGAAGACAAATATAGATAAAGCACTGGTATCATTCCGGAATCTTTTGGAGATAATGGATGAACTGCGTGAGAAATGCCCCTGGGATAAAGAACAAACGTTTGAGAGCCTTCGCACGCTCACTATAGAGGAAACGTATGAACTGGCCGATGCAATAGCTAAAGAGAGTCCTCTCTCGATTAAAAAGGAATTGGGCGATATTCTCCTTCATATTGTGTTTTACGCTAAAATCGGAAGCGAAACAGGTGATTTTACCATCGATCAGGTTATTGATGCTTTGTCGGAAAAACTAATTTATCGTCACCCTCATATTTTTGCGGATAATACTGCGAATACGCCTCAAGAGGTAAAGGATCAGTGGGAACAACTTAAGCTGAAAGAAAAGGGGGGCAACAAAACCGTATTGAGTGGAGTCCCTTCGGCTTTGCCGGCTATGATTAAAGCTCACCGTATGCAGGATAAAGCCCGTGGCGTTGGTTTTGATTGGGAGCAAAAGGAACAGGTTTGGGATAAAGTAGCCGAAGAACTCGAAGAGCTTAAAGTAGAGGTGGCTAAGGGTGATTTAGACAAAACAGAAGCTGAATTCGGTGATTTTCTATTCAGCATAATCAATGCCGCCCGACTTTACAATATAAACCCCGAGAATGCGCTTGAAAAAACCAATGCGAAATTTATGCGACGGTTTAATTATCTCGAAGATCAAACGATTAAAAAGGGAATTGAACTGAAGCGTTTAAGCCTTGATGAAATGAACCAAATCTGGGATGAAGCTAAAGCAAAAGGGTTATGATACTCTTTTGCTTTTTATTTTTAGGATGATAAAGGGTGCAATCGTCATTGCTGGTTTGCCTCCATGTTGAAGGATTTGATTCAAAGTGTGAAAGAATATCTTTTTTGCGGACGACTGCTGATTAATCGTATAAAAACCATTGCTGAAGCTGACTGCAAATCCAGCGGCGTTAATGATTGATTTGTATGTTTTCAAAGGTAAAATCCGCTCTATCCAGCTCCCGGAATTGGGGTCGCAGGTGTTGTGTGAGGGTAGCCTTTGAGGCAAACTGCCGTTTAACAGGTAATCGTTTGTCATTTTCGTAATATCATCATAGATTTTACCCTTCGATAAAAGCGAAAGCATCTGGATATCCTGCTTATTGAACTCCGGATGGTGTTTGCTGATATATTCTTCTCTCATCGAGAGAAAGAAATTTCTTTCGACTTCATCCATCATCTTGAACAAGCGTTTCCGGTGTCGAAAATTACAGGGGTTTGCACTGGTTGTAAAACACATTTTCATCTTCGGATTGATGTCGTGTAATTGAGAAAACAACCCTTCGAGGTCATAAATATGTTCGATGACATCGATGGAAATCAAATAATCCGGTATTATATTATTAGTCTTGCAATATGCAGAAAGCTCTATCGTAGAACCTTCGATTATAATATCAGGGGCGGTTTGTAATGCTGTTCCGATTTTCTTGACTGTGGATATTGCCAACGGGTTGTTGTCGCAGTAAATAACATGGAATCCCAACATTTTCAGAAAGCAACTCAGAAATCCGTGTCCTCCTCCAAAATCAACGATTGTGCCTTTGTGCTTACCGGTCTTTAACAGGTCGATGCAGCGTTTGTAAATGCTGAAATGGTAGTTGATTTTTGGCAATATGTCGAAGATATATTGCAGGTTATATTCGTTGATGCCAAGGCTTTTGTAGTCGAGATTCAAAATCCGGTGAATACAATCATTTTCGATATCTTCAATCAATTGTTTGGCCATAAATAGAACAGTAAAGGCCCTTCTTTTTTATGAGAAGAGCCTTTTGTTTTTTATTGTCGAGAGAATACTTATTTCTTGGCGTTTTTATGATTCTCCTTAATGAAAAGATCCAGTGCAGTCGTCATAGATGGCGCATCAGGTCTGGGGGCTTCCAAATCCAGACGCAAACCGGCATCACGAACTGCGTTTGCTGTTGTTGCACCAAAACATCCGATCTGAATTTCTCCCTGATCGAATTCCGGGAAGTTCTTCATCAGAGAAGCAATTCCCTGAGGACTGAAGAAAATCAACATGTCATAGTTAAATTCTTCCTCCGGTGTAAAGTCATTGCTGACCGTCCGGTACATAATTCCAACATCATGCTTTACCTGATATTTGTCAAGTAAATGCAGAATTTCTTCATTGTGAACGTCGGACAAAACAACAAGGAAGTTTTCACTCAGGTGTTTTGATATTACGGTGAACAAGTCTGGTAATTTTCCTGTTGCACCAAAGAATACCTTGCGCTTACGATACTGAATGTATTTTTGTAAATACAGAGCCACTGACTCTGAAATGCAAAAGTATTTCATCGTTTCCGGCATAGTTATTCTCATTTCTTCGCAAATGCGGAAGAAATTATCTATCCCAGTTTTCGCAGTAAACATTACTGCGGAATGCTCAAGAATTGACACCTTTTGCTGACGAAATTCTTTCGCAGGAACCGGTTCAACCTTGATGAAGGGACGAAAATCTATTTTCACTCCATATTTTTCAACAATGTCGAAATAGGGTGATTTTTCTGAAGTCGGCCGTGGTTGTGAAACCAGAATTTTTTTAATCTTCAAAGCTCAAATACTTTATTTACAGGCTAATATTAAATAATTGTATTGCCCGAATAGCTACCAAAATTGGCAGTATTTCGAGAGTGCAAAGATACAAAATTATATAGAAGATTGAATAATAGTCAAGCCAAAAAATTTGTATAATCTTATAAAGGATTAATAAAATGGCTATAATACAGGCTATTATACTCATAATTTGTAGCCAGGGAACAAAGCTTAATGCTACCAATGTTTGGAAAGCAACCATCGGAAGAAGGAATACTCCAAGCCCGAAGATTGTAGTGAAATAAGCGCTTACAAAGGGTGCAGTTTGTTTTTTGTCGAAGAAAATGAAAGATAAGAACGAAAAGAGGATGTATTTGATCCAAAGTAACAACATAACTCCAACACTAATCCCGATTAACAGTATTAAAGCCATCAGGTTGTTGGCTCCGGGCACCAGTCCGGCAACAAAACTGTATGCATAAACCGAAAGACCAATTACTCCCAAAGCTCTGACTAACATTCTGAACCGTAATTCAGGGGCTGTAATTTCAGGTTCAAATATGCTGGAGCGTTCCCGTTGTTTCTTGAAAATTGAATTAAAACTTCCCCTAGCAACCGCTTTGGAGCGGAATAGTAAATAGGAGTAAATCAAAGTGATGAAAAGCAGCAATCCACTTGAAGTGTCGTAAGAGAAAAGGCCCTGAGGAGCAACTTTTCCTTCAAAACCTGAAATTTTCAGAATTTTGCTCGGAGTGGCTTGTGTTCTCAGGTATATATTGGTGCCATGTTTGCCCCATAGTGTGTCGATAGGGGTTATCTTGACCAAAGATGTGTCGTTGTTGCTTGTATGTATATTAGTGTCTGCCACCAAAATAAATCTTTAATATGTATCTGTTCAGACTGCGGCGAAACTTCTTGCGTCGTCAGGCCATTCAACGGCATTTTTAATTGCCGGAATTACTTCTTCCGGGGTGTTGACTACTTTCCAGATTTGTCGATGCTCGTCGCGTAGAAAGTTCTCTGATGCAGCAACATGAAGAAGTTCGATGAAATGGTGAAAATAGTTATTGGTATTGAGTATTACAACCGGTTTTGCAAATAAGCCCAGTTGTTTCCACGTAATTATTTCGAAAAGCTCATCGAAAGTGCCGATTCCTCCCGGCAGGGCAACTGCGGCATCGGCCATTTCTGCCATCATGGCTTTACGCTGGTGCATCGTATCAACCACTTTTAAGTCCGTCAGCCCATTGTGTTGCCAGCCTTCATCGCACATAAATCCGGGAATAATGCCGGTGGCTTTGCCTCCCTGTTGCAGAAGACTGTCGGCGATGGAGCCCATCAATCCGCTTTTCCCTCCACCAAAAACCAGATGCATGTCAGCTTCTGCAAAGAGTTCGCCCATGCGTTCGGCAGCCTTGTAGTAAACCGGGTTGAGTTTACTACTCGAAGAGCAATATACACAAACTGTTTTAATCATTATTCCAATCCGTATTCGTTGATTTTTCTGTAAAGTGTGCGTTCGGAGATTCCTAACTCCTGCGCTGCAAATTTGCGTTTGCCCTTATGTCGCTCAAGAGCTTTCCGAATCATATCTTTTTCGACCTCTTCCAGCGATAAGGTTTCCTCAACATATTCTTCCGTATCTTCAATGTGATCATGCTTGCCATTCGCCTTCATAAACGCAGATGGCTGATGTTGAGGAGTAACTATTGTAGTTTCTGTTTGTTTTACAAATTGAGTCCTGGCGAGTTGCATTTCTTCAATTTTGGCCGCAGTAGCAACGTCAATGTTTCCACCTTTAATGATGATGTCATGCACGAGCTGTTTCAGGTCGTTCATGTCTTTGCGCATGTCGAAAAGCACCTGATAGAGAATTTCACGTTCGTTGTGGAATGAGCGTTGTTCGTCTTGATGGGTTCCTCCAAAAACAGATGGCAAGGTCTCCATTTCGTTGTCCGGCAGATAGGTGCGAAGAACAGCTCCTGTTAATTCTCTGTTTTGCTCGATAACAGAAATTTGTTCGGCTATATTTTTCAATTGACGAATGTTACCTCTCCAGTAGTAGTTACTCAGTATCTGCTGGGCATCTTCAGTTAGTTTAACCGGAGGCATTCTGTATTTATCAGCAAAGTCGAGAGCGAATTTTCTGAATAGCAGTACGATATCTTCTTTTCTTTCGCGTAAAGGCGGAATAAAAATGGGTACCGTATTCAAACGGTAATATAAATCTTCCCGGAACTTGCCCTGTCGTGTAGCTTCGATCATGTTCAGGTTGGTTGCGGCGACGACACGTACATTGGTTTTCTGTACTTTAGATGAACCGACCTTGATGAATTCTCCGGCTTCGAGTACCCGTAAAAGCCTTACCTGAGTGGAGTGTGGTAATTCGCCGACTTCATCGAGGAAAATAGTCCCTCCATCGGCTACTTCGAAATAGCCTTTTCTTTCTCCCAAAGCACCCGTGAACGATCCTTTTTCGTGGCCAAACAATTCAGAATCAATTGTGCCTTCAGGAATAGCTCCGCAGTTGACCGCAATATACGGGCCATGTTTCCGGTGACTGAATTGATGGATAATTTGAGGGAATGTCTCTTTACCCACGCCGCTTTCACCGGTAATCAGCACAGAAAGATCTGTCGCAGATACCTGCACGGCTATATCAATGGCGCGATTCAGAAGCGGAGAATTTCCGATCATCCCGAATCGTTGTTTTACCGATTGTAATTCTGATGGTTGCATAAAACAAATTGATCAACGAACTAAACAATACTTTTCATCAACAACCTGTCTATATTGTCAGGAAAAGACTGACAAAATTACATCTTTTTCGTGATAGTTGAATATGAAAAAAGGATAAAAGAAACGGGACAATTTTCTTTACGAAAAAAGCCCCGCTTATTTGAAATAGTGCGTTAATCCTTACAATCCGCTAAAGTCGACAGCGTCGAACAAGAGTGACGGTAATTGCCATGACGAAGATTTCAATGCATCGTTGCCAATTTCGGCAAGGTTACTCCACATGCCAAGCATATTACCCGTTATATTCATTTCTGAAATGGGTTGTTTCAGTTCTCCGTTTTCTACAAGGAACCCTTCAATGCCATATGAGAAATTACCGGTTGAGCTGTTGCAGTTGCCTCCGTTGAATCCTGTAACAAAAATGCCTTTTGTCATTTTGCCGATTAATTCCTGCTGGCTATAATTACCATTGTCAAAGTACAGGAGAGATGGCGACCTCGTTGTAGGTGCTACATTCAGTTTGTTGGCAATATAAGAGTCGATATAGTAGGTTTTCAAAACGCCATTTTCAAACACATTGCGTTTTTTTGTGGCTATACCTTCACGATCGAAACATTTTGCACCCAGCGATTTTGGTATCAACGGGTTGTCAATCAACGTCATTTTATCGGACACTACTTTTTGCCCCATTTTATCGAGCAAAAAGGAGTTTTTTTGTTGAATGGAAGCACCGTTTATAGCAGAAAGAATTGGGGAGATAATGGTTCTGACGGCAGTGTTTTCGACCAGCATCTGGAATTTGCCCGATTGTATCTTTTTCTGTCCGATTTTTCGTAGAGCACGTTCAAGCGCTTTTTTGCCGACACCTTGTTTTTGCAAATCTGCCCATGTCAGTGTTTCGTCATACCAATACGATTCGGGACGGGCGTCACCTTCTGCTTTTACGGAGGCGCTTACAGAAACTCCGAAAGATGAAGTGGCGCTTTCTCCTTCAAAACCATTGCTCGCTACAATGTAGGCAAAGCTTTCGTTGTCCCCATATCCTGATGATACAGAGATGAGACGCGAATCCTGACCGTAGATTTCAGCAGCAGCAGATTTCGCTAATTTGAGTTTTTCGTCGGCAGAAATTGACCCGAAATTCGGATCGTACAGTGCTAATGAAGCTTCGCTGCCTGAAAAATAGAGAGAAGGGTCGGGGAGTTTGCGTGCTGGATCTTCAGCAAGAAACCGTACCGATGTAATGCCATCAGAGATGAATTTTTCAAGTCCCCGACGTTCCATCCGGTTGGTTGATATTGAACCATAACGGCCGTCAACAAACAGGTATATCACCATTTGATTCTCAGTGGCCTGTTGGAGTTTGTCCAGCTGAGTATCCCGAACTTCGAATGAGGTTTCCGAGCCTGAATATATGCCGACACGGCACTGTTGGCATCCTTTTTTTAATGCATATTGCATTGCCCAACGTGCCAGTTCTTTTTGTTCTTTCGTTATCATAAATCCAATAAATGATTATTTGGAGAAAGAGTTATTGGTACAAGAATAACAAGTAAACGAATCACCTGTTAATCTGAAATCTTCGATTTTAAATAATGCGTTTAACGTTGAAGGTTCTGCTATTCCCCTCCAACCGTTAATTTCGAAACTAATACGGATGGCATTCCGCAGGTGACAGGACAGCTTTGTCCGTCTTTGCCACAAGTCCAGGTGCCGTTGTCCATTTTATAGTTGTTGGCTACCATGGTGATGTCAGCCAGCGCTTTGGGACCATTGCCAATAATATTGATATCTTTTATCGGGTGCGATAGTTTCCCGTTCTCGATCAAACGTCCCGATTTTACAAAGAAAGTAAAGTCGCCGGCTCCAATCTGAACCTGTCCGTTCGTGAAATTGTCAACATAGATTCCGTTTTTTACGGATGCTATCAGATCTTCTTCATGTGCGGATCCATTTTCCATATACGTTGCCCGCATTCGGGGTATAGGGGTGAAACGGAACGATTGACGGCGTCCATTGCCGGTTGGAGCAACACCATAATGTTTTGCGCTTATCCGGTCGTGGAGATAACTGTTCAGGATTCCGTCTTTGATAATATACGTTTTCTGACCCAAAACTCCTTCATCGTCCATGTTTACAGAACCACGGTTGAATGGAATAGTTCCGTCGTCAAGTACCGAAATAGAAGAATCGCACACTTTTTTGCCTAATTTATCGGAGAAAATAGAAGTGTTTTTGCGGTTGAAGTCGGCCTCAAAAGCGTGTCCGATAGCTTCATGCAGTAGAATGCCAGAACCTCCGGCTCCCATCACTACCGGCATTTCGCCTCCTTTGGGTTTAATTGCTTCAAACATCAGAGCTGTCTGCTTTACGGCCTCCTGTGAAATGGTTTCAACAAGATCGTCAGTGAGGAACTCCGCACCCATTCTGAAAGAACGGGCAGAACGTCCATTTTCGATTTGCCCGTTTTGCTCCATAATGCAGGTTGCACCTAATGTTCCCATCGGGCGATAGTCGTGCATCATCACGCCATCAGAATTGAAAAACAAGATATAAGAAGTGGTGTCGGTTTGCGAAACGATAACTCTTGAAACTCTTTTGTCAAGACTGAAAATGCGATCGTTGATTTTTTGAAGAAATGGCTTTTTGAGTTTTACACCGGTCTCTTCCCACGATGAAATAACGCTGTAATAATTCTTTTTCAACGTGAATTCTTTAATAACATTCGCTTTGACACCTGCCATTCCGTTGGCAATTTTAGCCGCAGTTCGTGCTGCTTTAATCATGTCAAGTAAAGTTACGTTTTCGGTATAAGCATATCCGGTTTGATCTCCTTTTATAACCCGGATTCCAACTCCAAAGTCAATGTTTGAAGAGGTTGAATTTACGTTGCCATCCCGAAGAACAAGCATGTTGTCAAGGGTATGTTCAAAGAAAATGTCAGCATAATCTCCGCCATTTTCCAAAGCAATTGCCATGATTTTCCGCAAGTCGCTTTCGGTTACTTTGAAATGATCAAGCACCCATTGTAGCGTAAGTGCTTTAGGAGAAAACGATTCCAGGATGGCTGCACCTGGGATTAGTGCTGCACCAGCCAACATTCCTCCGGTCTTTAAAAATTCTCTTCTGCTACAGCTCATATTGATGTATGTGTATGATTTTTATTAAGATAATTCGTTGCAGGCTGCAACTAAAATACTATGCAATATTAGTTATAAAATCTGAGACGCAATAAATTAATCAGATGTTTTTATGGCAAGAGCAACGAACTGTCGCCATAACTCAGAAAACGGAATTCGTTGTCGAAGGCATAGTTGTAAATTTTCTTCCAGTCTGCTCCGACAAAGGCCGAGATTAAAAGCAATAACGTGCTTTTGGGTTGGTGGAAATTGGTAATCATTCCACTTATCAGACGGAATTTATACCCCGGGGCTATAATGATCTGCGTGGCAGCATTCAAATTCTGAAGCTGGTGCGCATTCATATAGTCAATCAGAGCTGATAAAGCTTCTTCCGTTGGTGGGTACAGTGCGGTACTATTATAGGGTTCCCATTGTTTTACCTGAAATTGAAAAGTTTCAGGCGACAAAACCAGTTGTCTTCCGAGAAAGTAAAGGCTTTCGAGCGTACGTACAGAAGTAGTACCAACGGCGATAATCGATCCCAGATTACGAATAAGCTCCTCAAGAGTGTCTTTCGTCACGGAAATCATCTCGGAATGCATGGTGTGGTCACCAATCGATTTTGATTTGACCGGCTGGAATGTGCCGGCACCAACATGGAGGGTTACTTCAGTGGAGCGAATCGCATGTTTTTCGAGATCTTCCAAAACGGAATCCGTAAAGTGTAGTCCCGCCGTAGGAGCCGCAACCGATCCTTCTACCTTGGCATATACAGTTTGATATGTTTCTTTATCCGATTCTTCTGTCTCCCGATTAAGATATGGCGGAATGGGCAACTCACCAACGTCTTCAAGAATATCGGCAAATGTCAGTGCAGATGAATTCCATGAGAACCGTACGGTATGCGACAAACCACTCGAATCGATACGTTCTGCGGTTAACGTCACAGAGGTTCCATCAACTTCAAACCGACGGGTTAGAATGCCTTCTTTCCATTTCTTCAGGTTGCCTATCATGCATGTCCATTCGCATTGTTCCCTTTGTTGAAAGGCTACCGCGTAATCGGAGGGTGAATGGGGTTCGAGGCAAAATACCTCAATTCGGGCACCGGTCTCTTTAAAAAACAACACACGGGCCTGTACAACCCGCGTGTTATTCCGTACTAAAAGTGTTTTTTCAGGCAAATAATCAACAAGGTTTCTGAACCGTGATTCTGATATATTGCCTTTATTGTATATCAATAATTTTGATGCATCTCTTTCTGCTAAGGGGAATTTTGCTATTCGTTCGTCTGGTAGCAGATAGTTATACTCATCAATATCAATTTGCTGTGGACGTCTGGTCATCAATCCGTTTATTTCTTGATCTGTAATTTTTGTATTGCGGCTTGCTTAAGCTCATCATACGATATGAGGCCTACGGTTTCCGATTTTTGATTTTTCGTGTTTATAAAAATCAACGTAGGCATGGCCGGTATGTTCATTTTCTCTGCCAGAGCACGGTCTTTGTCAACATCTACCCTATAAATAATCAGTTTACCGGCATATTCTTTTTGTAGTCGTTCAATAGAAGGCGACAGTTCTTTGCAAGGTCTGCACCAAGTTGCAAAGAAGTCAATTATGACAGGCAAATGTGACTGCAACTTTACCGCAGGGCTTTTTGAATAATCCCAAACAAGCTTCCGAAATTCGGTGTCGGAGATTTGTTTCACTGTCGAAGTTTGCGCAACTAATGCAGGAACAACCAAAAAACACAGGGCAATTATTGTAAGAATTTGTTTTCTCATAGAAAATGAATAGTAACTCTGTTTATTCTCGGGTATGACTTAGCTGTTGAGCAACATTGGCATCAAAAGCATCAACACGTTTTCGTTTTCTCCCTGATCGAAAGGAAGGAACAAGCCTGCGCGGGAAGGCTCTGATAATTCGATAGTCACTTCTGTCGCAGAAAGGTTGTTCAGGATGTCAATGAGGAAAGAAGATTTGAATCCGATTTCAATTTTATCACCCTCAAATTGACAAGCAATGGTTTCTTCTGCTGAAATGGAGAAGTCGATATCCTGAGCTGAAATATTAATCTGGTTGCTGGCAATGTGTAATTTTACAAGGCTGGTTCCCTGATTGGAGAATACGGATACACGTTTTACAGCATTAAGCAACGTTGTGCGGTCTGCAATTACCCGAATTGGGTTATTTACCGGAATTACACCAGAGTAGTTCGGGTAGCGACCTTCGATTTGACGGGCAAATAATGTATAGTTCTGCAACTTAAAGCAAATATTTTTTTCATCAAAGCTAACAGCAACATCACCTGTCTCTTTCGGAAGAATGTTTTTCAACAAACCGGCAGCTTTCTTTGCAAGAATAAAAGAAAAGTTGGCTGAACCTTCCGGCGATTCTGTTTGGAAGCGAACCAGTTTATGAGCATCTGTAGCCACGATGGTGGTGTGTTCTGCTGTAATATCAAAGAAAATACCGTTCATTACCGGGCGTAATTCATCGTCGGCAGTTGCAAAAAATGTGGTTTGAATACCATTGCTTAACACCGAAGCATCGATTGAGAAAGTGTTTGTGCTTTCAGACAGTGATGGGATGCGTGGATATTCATCTCCTTTTTGACCGATGAAATTGTATGTCCCGTTATCAGATGAAATTACAAGAGCCAGGTTCTCATCGTCAATATCGAAAGTAAGAGGTTGTTCTGAGAACTCGCGTAAAGTATCCAGCAGTAACTTGGCTGTAATAGCCACACTTCCTTCACCATCAACGTCAACAACTTCCATAGAGGTGATCATGGTTGTTTCCAGGTCTGAAGCTGTTAATGTCAGAGTGGTACCTTCCAGTTTGAATAAAAAGTTATCGAGGATAGCCAACGTGTTTTTGCTGTTGATCACGCGGCTGATAGCCTGTAAATGGCTTAAAAGGGCTGTGCTTGAGGCTACAAATTTCATACTGTAATAATTTTTTTCGTTTAAGGGAGTATGGAACTTTATGTTACAGGATTCTCATCTTCTTGGATGTTCCTGAGAAACATATTCGTTTCATTTGTTTATAAGTTAATTTTTAGACCAATAGCATGCAGGAGTTAATCCGTCGTTGTAAAACAGTTGCTATTCTGAATTACAGGTATTGCTCCGGCTTATAGCTTTTGTGTTTATATCAGATTACAAAAACACCCCATTTACGGGGAGTTAGGGTTGCATTGTAAAAATAACAAGTATATTTTTTTGCAACAGACAAAGTTAAGATTTCAATTCAATACCTCCAAATGATTTTTTCAACAAATATTTAGAGCGAGAATGATAGCATGAGTTTCAATTATGAAATCCAAAATACAAGGTCTTTAAAGCAAAAAAGCAGTAGCCAAACGACTACTGCTATGGGAAAGGCGTGACCTTTATTTTTATAATTCCGATTCTTTCAATCGCTCTGCATTTTCCGCTACAATCAGTTTGTCGATGATGGGTTGCAGTTCGCCATCCATAATGGTGGGCAGGTTGTAGAGTGTCAGGTCGATGCGATGATCTGTGACACGGCTTTGCGGGTAGTTGTATGTCCGGATTTTGGCCGAACGGTCGCCGGTAGATACCATCGTTTTACGTTTGGACGCAATCTCGTCAAGGTATTTTTGGTATTCCATGTTGTAGATACGGCTACGGAGTTCCACCATGGCTTTGGCTTTGTTCTTTAGCTGCGATTTTTCGTCCTGGCACTGAACGGTGATTCCTGTCGGTAAGTGAACCAAACGGATAGCGGAGTAGGTGGTGTTTACCGACTGACCTCCGTGTCCGGAGGCGCAAAAAATATCGACACGGATATCCGATTCTTTCACTTCAACATCAAATTCTTCTGCTTCCGGAAGTACGGCAACGGTTGCCGCCGAGGTGTGTACACGACCCTGGGTTTCGGTGGCTGGTACGCGTTGAACGCGGTGAACACCCGATTCATATTTCAGAGTTCCATAAACATTTTCACCGGATACTTCCATCACAATTTCTTTGTAACCTCCGGATGTCCCTTCGCTGAAACTGGTAACCTGTGTTTTCCAACCTTTGGTCTCGCAATATTTGGAGTACATGCGCCAGAGGTCACCGGCAAAGATAGATGCTTCGTCGCCTCCGGTACCAGCACGTATTTCGAGAATGGCATTTTTGCTGTCCTGTGGATCGTTTGGAACCAACATCAGTTTGATCTCTTCCTCCATTTGGGGCAGGCGGTTTTGAATATCATCAATTTCAGCTTTGGCCATTTCCCTCATTTCGGGATCCGATTCGGTATCGAGCAGCGTTTTGGCTTCATTCAGGTGGTCAAGTGCGAGTTTATATTCGTTGCGGGCAGCCACAATTTTCTCCAGATCGTGATACTCTTTGTTGAGTTTTACGAACCGTTTCATATCGGCTATCACTGCCGGGTCGGTAATAAGCGTGGAAACTTCTTCGAAACGACCGGATAAACCTTCCAGTCGGGATAGTAGTGTATTGTGATCCATGTCTGTTATTTTTCGGACGGCAAAGTTACGATTTTTAACCGTATCTGCCTACTGTCAGGAAAGACCTCGCCCGGCAAGTTTAAACCAGTTCCATCCGATAACGACAAGCACAATGAAAAATACATAAGCAGAGAACCACTTTTTCTCTTTTTTGCCGATACGTGTCATTCCGAATGCGGCCATTGCCAGAAGAAAAGGCATGGCCGGCAGGTGAAACCGTTCGGAAACGGCAAAATTGCTTTTTGCAATGGCCAGCAGGTAGGCAACAAAAAACGAAATAAGGAAGAGGTGTTCTCTCCATTCTTTCCGTCGGATAAGAATAATCATAGCCACAATGACGAAAAAACTGAAAATGTTTTTCACGAAATATCCCCCGGAAAACATCATCTGGTTTTGTTGTTCTTCGTTTGCCTCCGTAAAAGTGGGAAAGGGAATGGCGATAATCATCGGGGCGAAAACAGCCATCGAACCGTAGCGTGCAAAAGAGTTGCCTCCTTCCTGTACGGAACGGTATTGCATACCGGTAGCCTGATTCGATCCGCTGTATTGGTACAGTATTTCTATCTCTTGGATAATTCGTCCGGAAAGCAGAATTCCTATGCAAAAGAAGACCCATAAAGCAATGATAATGCGTTTTCCCCATCGTTTCATGTTGCGCCCTTTAGAAAACACGAATGCAGTAAAAAGGGCAAACAAGGCGATGACCCCCAAAACGGTTCTGAAGAAAAACAGTACCAATGCCCCCAAAATTGTGAGAGTAATGTTTTGCCAGGTTATTTTAGTGGATCTTAGTAGATTGTCGGCATTGTAGGCGTAAGAGACAACCAGAAAAATCATAAATGTCTCCTTCAGGTGAATACCAGTATAAAAGAAAAAATTGGGAAGAAGCATACACATGATGCCCGTCAAACGGCCTGCTGCTTCGCCAAAATTACGGGTCGTAAATTTGTAAAGCAAGACGGCTGTCCAGGCACCTAAAACAGCATTAATTAAGCGCGGCATTAGTATCGAATCTCCGAAAAACAGATGAACGATAGCTAACCATACAGGATAGCCGGTGTCAGACGCATCGAGCTTGGGATAATTGACGATACCACTCCAGTTTCCGTTTTTGATAAAATCTGCAAATTCTCCCGAAATAGATTGGTAAAAATGAGAGTCGGCAGCAGCAAACTCAAAAGGTTCGCCGTTGAGCCATGTGTATAAAAAATAGGCAACAAAGACCCAGGAGACTCTTAAAATAAGAGTCGTTATAAAGAGTTTTTTTGCGAAACGTTTTTCAGAATAACGTATCCATTGCCGGGAGAGTGATTGTGTGAAGTAAAAAAAGCAGACTGCTTCAATGGTGGCTGAAATCATCCACAGTACGGGCAGCATCTTGTGGAAGAAGAGAAGATTGCAAACAGCTATTGCAATAAAAAAAGCCGCAATTGCCTTGTTGCTGTAATACTTGGAGAGGTAAAAGTTGGTTTCCTGTATCATAAGCGTTTACACAAAGCAATTGCGGTTTAAGATCGGTGATTAGACGGGAGTCTGTAGCGTTACTACTTTTTTTGCACACTCCATCCGAATTTTCCTATTTCTTCACCGAGTTTGTAATAATGACCATGAGAATATGCTATCAGATTGGCCGCCTTCATGTCGAACTGACCTGTTTCTGGAGTGATGAAGCGTTCATCTGCTTGTACGGCTATCACATCGGCTATAAACATGTCGTGCGAGCCAAGTGCCAGTACCTCTTTTACACGACATTCGATGTTGAGCGGAGATTCTTTGATGATAGGAGCATTAATTGCAGAGGCTTTACCCGGGGTAAGCTTCATTTCTTCGAATTTGTTGTAATCCTTGCCCGATCGTACTCCGCACCAGTCGGTAGCAAAAGCCATATCTTCGGTTGTCAGATTCAGAACAAATTCGCCCGTCCGCTTAATGATGGGGTAGGAATGACGTTCGGGACGTACGGAAATATAACACATTGGAGGATTGGTGCAAATTGTTCCCAACCAGCTGATGGTTATAATGTTGTATTCTTCTATAGATTCTCCGCAACTTACCATGATGGCCGGTAAGGGATAAATCATGGTGCCGGGTTTCCAGAGAGTTTTTGCGTGCTCTTCCATATGTTTTACAGAATTTTTACCTCGTCGCCGCTCATTACTCGTTCGCAGTATTGACAACGGAGAGTCAGAGTGTGGTTATCTTCCACATGAAAACGAGTCATCATCGGTTCATGGTTGGTGATACAATTAGGATTGCCACATTTTACGATGTCTTCAAGAACAGACGGTAGTTTTAGCGTCTTTTTTTCAACTACCACATAGTCGCGAATGACGTTCAGTTTGGCATTAGGGGCGATCAGCGCAATTTTATTGATGTCTTTGTCCGAAAAGAACTTATCAGATACTTTAATGATGCCTTTTGTACCCAGTTCCTGACTTTCAAGATTATTACCAACCGTAATCTGATTTGATAATTCCTCTATGTGCAGGATCGATGCAACCTTGAATAGTTTGTCGGAGGGAATACGGTCGATCACTGTGCCGTCTTTGATGGCGGCAACAATTTTCACCTGCTTGTTTTCTGTTTTGCTCATTATTTTGTTTATTGAAGAATCATACCGAGTGTGAATGTGATGGAGTGGCGGTTGAGAGAAAACTGTCCACTTTGATAATTTTCGGTTAGAAGATCATTCCACGGAGTGATGTGTTTAAATTCATATCCAACAGATGCTGTGAAGCATTGTTTACCAGAGAAAAATTTGTAACCGACACCTAGTGTTGTCCATGATCCCGGAGTAAAGGCTTTCCACCATTGAAGACATACCCCAACTTTGGCAAAGGCAAACGGAGTGTTTTTAGCATCATGCAAATAACCTCTGAAATCAAGGTAGGTAGGCAATGAGGTGGATTTTGGTCCGCCATATTGCATTAAACCAACGCCAATACCGGCAGCGTACAATGGTGTGAAGTGATAACCAAAGTTCATAAATGCACTGTACGACATGGGTGTGTAGTTATCGTAAGTGGTTTTGCTTGCACCCGGAATTAAGACCGTTGGGTTATTTGTGTCCAAAAAGCCGTATCCAATCCGTATTTCAGGAATGAAATAGAGGTCTTCGTTTTTATTCGGATCACGATCCTGACGGTTTTGGGTTTGAGCCTGCACAGACACTATTGATAAAATAAAAACTGCAAGTAACAGAATTCTGGATTTCATTTGTTATGTTTTTTGTTAGGTTAAAAGCTTAAATATTAAGTTTACAATAATCCGAGAGAACAGGAAATGACAGCCTGACGAACGTAAAGTCCGTTCTGAGCCTGATCAAAATAGTATGCTTTTTCGCTGTCATCCACATCATAGTCAATTTCGGTGACACGGGGTAGCGGGTGGAGAATACGCAAATTATTGCGGGTGTTTTCGAGCATCTTGCTTTTCAGCGTATAGACATTCTTCACCTTTTCGTATTCCATCAGGTCGGTAAAACGTTCCCTCTGCACGCGGGTCATGTACAAAATGTCGGCTTCGTTGATGTTTTCGTTTAGTTCCTTATGTTCGAAATAAGGGATGTTTTGTTCGTCGCAAAACTGTTTGTATTCATTCGGCATCTTCAATTCATCAGGAGCAATGAAATGAAAAGTTGGTTTGAAATGAGCCATCGCCATAAGCAGCGAGTGTACCGTACGCCCGTATTTCAGGTCACCTACCATGTATATATTCAGGTCGGTGAGGCGTTCCTGCGTTTTGCGGATGGAGTACAAATCCAACAAAGTTTGTGTAGGGTGTTGGTTAGAACCGTCACCGGCATTGATTACCGGCACTTTAGCTACTTCCGAAGCGTAACGTGCGGCTCCTTCGAGCGGATGGCGCATCACGATAAGATCGGCATAGTTACTTACCATCTTAATGGTGTCTTTCAGCGTCTCTCCTTTTGAGGAACTGGAAGTAGATGCATCTGAAAATCCGATAATACGTCCGCCCAGGCGGTTTACGGCAGTTTCAAAACTCAGACGAGTCCGTGTTGAGGGCTCAAAAAAAAGGGTGGCTACCACTTTGCCATCCAAAATGTGTTGGTTGGGATTTTTTTCAAATTCCGCCGCATAGTCCAAAATCCGAAGCATCTCTTCTTTGGAGTAATCGGTAATGGATACTAAACTTTTTTGCATAGATAGGAGTTGTATCGAAATGGCTGGTTGAGTAATGGGTTTGCTTAAAGGGTGTTTGGTGTTTGTCAGACAATTAAGCAAAAAACTCATTAAACTCGTTAGTTGGGCAAATTTACTTCTTTTTTTTAAAAGGCTCTATAAGAGGATGAGAATGTCGCTTTTTTTTGTTTTTTTTGCAGCGAAATAGATATGGTCAGCGCAAACATGTGGGGCATATCTCTGTAACTTTTAATTATTCATTGTTAATGCATCCGATTTTTCTTGTAGGATATATGGGTAGCGGTAAGTCAACTGTCGGAAAAATGCTTTCGGCACGACTTGGCTTACAGCTTATTGATCTCGATACGTTTATTGAAAACCGTTTTCATAAAACCATTGCACAACTTTTTGAAGAGAGAGGTGAAAGCGGATTTCGCGATCTCGAACATGCCATGCTGCAGGAGGTAAGCGGATTTGAAGATACGGTGATTGCGACAGGTGGTGGTGCTGCCTGTTTCCATGATAATATGAAATTGATGAATGAGGCAGGGCTGACTATCTATTTGCGTGCTCCTGTAGAAATTTTGGTGGAGAGGCTTAAATACGGTCGTTCTCAACGTCCTTTGGTGAGTCAGAAAACTGACGCGGAGCTTTATTCATTCATCGACGAGATGTTACAAACCCGCGACCCGTTTTATTCTCAGGCACAAATGATTGTCGATTCGAAAGCGGTGCTCGATTTCAGCTTTGTCGACGATATTGTCAATCGGGTAGAGGAGGAGCGAAAATAATTAACACCCTGCTTAAATTCCCAGGCAATCGGCTAAGAAATCGAATGCTTCAAAAATTTCTTCTTTGGTGGCATGTTGGTTGATGCGGATATCTCCAATGCCGCCCATCAGCGTGAAATTAATTCCTGAACGATCATTCTTTTTGTCGTGAGTCATCAACTCATACAGCGTATCGTAGTTTTTGCAACTGTATTGTACTATTCCGTAGTTCTCTTTCACAAGTTGTACGAGCTGTGAAAGTATGGCAGCAGGGAAGCCCAGCTTTTTCTGAGACAGGTAAATTTCGCAAATCATTCCGAATGCAACGGCGTAACCGTGTAGCAGCGGTTGTTTCGAAGTATAAGAGAAGCTTTCGAAAGCATGACCGAAAGTGTGTCCCAGGTTAAGCGCTTTGCGGATATTCTGTTCAGTTGGATCTTGCGCCACAATAGCTTCTTTGACGGCAATTGAACGTTGCGTTAGTTCGCCGAGAAGATCGTAGTTGATATTGTCGAAATCAAAAGAAACGACCTCGTTCCACTCTTGTTTTGATTTCAATAGCGCATGTTTCAACATTTCTGCATATCCCGACAAGATATTTTTAGTATCCAAAGTGCGGAAAAATTCAGGATAGAGAATTACAGCATCTGCCGACTGTATTACCCCCACTTCATTTTTTAGTCCATTGAAATTGATGCCGGTTTTCCCTCCTACGGCCGCATCTACAGCTCCCAGTAAGCTTGTGGGGACATTGATGTAATGAATGCCCCGTTTGAACGTGGATGCAGCAAAGCCGCCCAAATCTGTAGTCATTCCTCCTCCGATATTGATGAGCATCGATTTGCGGGTAGCTCCGTGCGAAGAAAGGTATTCCCAAACGATCGACAACGAGTTCAGATTTTTGTTCTCGTCACCCGCGGGTATTTCAATGATAGGATAAGCCGCTATACTGTTATCTTTTGCCAGCAGAGGTAGACAAAGACGGTAGGTATTTGTGTCTGCCAAGAGAAATACCGAATCAGGAGAAAGACGTTCTATTTGATTGTTTATTTCCTGTGTCAGGTTGCGGGTAATGATAACTGATTTATCCATGTTGTTGTTTATTTGCGATGTAGGACGTGTCGTTTGATTGTAGTTGAAAATTTATAATAAAAAAGACCTGCAAATGATCTATTTGCAGGTCTTTTTGGTCGGGGTGAGAAGACTCGAACTTCCGACCTCCACGTCCCGAACGTGGCGCGCTAGCCAACTGTGCTACACCCCGATTTTGCGCTGCAAAGGTACAATTTTTATTGCAAAAAAACCAATGCAATTTTGCACTTAGCGCGTAATTTTTTCTTTTTTATTTTGCCGGTTTGGCAGGCTGAGCCGGTTGTTGCTGAGGTTGCGATTGAGGCTTAGCGTTTTCGTTGAAATTCGGGATCTTAGTTTTTGAAGCTTCCTGTTGTTGTGCAGCGCTTGCACCTTCAGTTACATCAGAACCTGCCTGTATAGATTGTTTTTCTACATAACCTGTGGCAACAACGCTCAGTACTACGATTGTAATTGCTAATACCCAGGTTGCTTTTTCAAGGAAGTCTGTGGTTTTACGAACACCCATAATTTGGTTGGAAGATGAAAAACCAGATACTAACCCGCCGCCTTTGGAATTTTGAACCAATACGACAAGTACCATCAAAATGGCTGCCAAAACAATCAAAATAGTTGCTAAAATGTACATATAGCTATGATTTATTAATAGTTGCGATAATTTTTTCTAAATACCGAATTTGGTCTGCAAAGTAAACACTTTTTTCTGGAATATTCAAATGTAAAACGCGTAATATTTTAAGTGCTTTTTCAAAATCCTTGGCTCTAATCAGGCGAATTGCTTCATCTTCCGTGAAAATAAGTTCTTCCTCTACGGGTTTCGTGGGTTCTTCTTCGATTTCCGGTGAAGGAGTAGTTGTCCGGATGGTTGTTGCTGTCGCAGCTTTTTGTTGGCGTGCTTCTTTTAGCTTTTGAGCAAGATTCTTGAGCGACTGAGATTTGTCTGCCGGCTCATTAACTTCTTGCAGGCTGAAGTAATCACCGGGCACATCATTGTAAGAAGCTTTAGAAAGATTTCCCGACTGAGTTTGCGTGTCGGTAACAGGATAAAGCAGAAAGTAGAGCTTTCGTCGGTCAGGGCAATAGATTGCTGTTTTGCGGATTTCGGATTCAAAAAGAACATCGTTGGTGTTGCGAAGTCCTTTTAGTAGTAGCATTCTGCAAACGGCAAAATAGGGGAACTCTTCACAAAGTTTCCTGAGTTCGGCCACCTGTTCCTGATTGAGAGTGTGTGGCTCGTGCATCCATTGAGAAAGCTGTTCTATTGTCATAACGAACGTTTGATTACCATCTTGCCACTGTCTGGTTGTATATCTTTTCGGTAATTTCTTTTACCATCTCATCTGCAAGTGCTTCCTGAACGGCAGTCAGCATCTTTGAACTGTCGAATGTCTGAGAGGCTGAGAGAGTGGTCTCTAGATCATCTTTCGGGTTCTTAGTATTGGTATATTTGAAGCGTACCGTCATTGTTAGCTGTGTTTGTGCAGCCAAGGCATTTGCCTGAATCGATAG
Organism: Paludibacter sp.; assembly: GCF_009712605.1. GTDB lineage: Bacteria > Bacteroidota > Bacteroidia > Bacteroidales > Paludibacteraceae > Microbacter. The sequence goes on from NZ_WASO01000002.1 coordinate 266,619, forward strand.
CGGAGTCAGTCTGTAGTCGGTAATTTCACCCTCAATTTGCATGTCTCCATTGCGTTTAACCTGCTGCAATTTTGTTCTGCGGTTAAAGAAATCTTTCAGTGCGGTATTGAGTTTCGACGCCAATTGCGGGTAAACCAATGTCGCGTTATTCGGAAAGTCGGCAATGGTGATTGTTTTGGTTTTCGTATAATCAATGGATGATCCGTTGAATTTATACGAAATGGAACATGAGTTCACCAACAGTCCGATGCAGATTACTGCAATGAAACGGAGGTATCCGATTTTTGAGCAAATATGTTTGGATGAATAAGACATATCGTCGCTTTATTTTACAGGCTTAATCTTATAGCTGCATTTTACCGTTCCTTTGCTTATTGCCAACAATTTTCCTTTGATTAACTGGCGGCGGATAGGTGAAATATGATCGATAAACATGTGCCCGTCAATATGATCGTACTCATGTTGAATAACTCTGGCAGTATAACCTTCGTACGATTCGGTATGTTCTGTGAAGTTTTCGTCGTAATAACGAATGGTGATTTTATTACTTCTGGGAACATATTCCTGAATTCCGGGGAGGCTCAGACAGCCTTCTTCCTCTTTGACTTCTTCTCCGCTGCGTTCAAGAATCTCAGCATTGATAAGTACTTTCTTGAAGTCGCGAAGTTCTGTTTTTGTTTCTGAAAGTGGAGCTAAATCAATTACAATCAAACGTATGGAAAGTCCAACCTGAGGCGCAGCCAGACCGATACCTTCTGAATTATAGAGGGTTTCGAACATATTGTCGATTACTTTCTTTAGATCCGGATAGTTGGCGTCAATTGGGTCTGCTACTTTTCTTAAAACAGGCTGGCCGTAAGTGTAAATAGGATAAATCACTTGTCGTTAATGGTTAGCTATTAATAAATCAAAATTGTCTTTTGCTTTCAAGATACGATTGCAAAATGATGGTGGCACTGATTTGATCGACCAACGCTTTGTCCTGACGTGCTTTTTTTTTGAGTCCTCCGTCAAGCATGGCTTTGTGTGCCAAAACGGAAGTGAAACGCTCATCGTACATCTCTATCGTCATTGCAGGAAAACGCTTCTTGAATCCGTTGATAAACGGAGTTATAAATCGCATCGATTCCGATGGTTGGTTGTTCATTTGCTTTGGTAAGCCTACCACCACTATGTCTACCTGCTCTTTCGCAAAATAGTCTGTCAGAAACTCAAATATCTGAGCAACAGGTACTGTTGTCAGTCCATTAGCCGTAATGCGCAGTATATCGGTAACTGCGATTCCGACGCGTTTTTGTCCGTAATCAATGGCGAGTATTCTGCCCATGTCTGTATCTTAAAAACTTCATGCAAAGGTAGTAAAATAGAGTTAGATTGCAACTGTGTGAAAATCGGAATCGTCTGGTAGAGACTATTTGCAGACTACTTCAATGGTGTGTTGAAGCAAATCAAACCCTCCGGCTTCTCCGTGTCCGGGAATCACGATGCGGGCAGATGGAAATTTTGCCATCACCTTTTTGATGGTAGAAGGCCAGGCTTTTATGTCTGCATCCGAGAGATTACCTTTGGTATTAGCCTTCATCTCTTTGACCATGCAGCCGGCAAACAATATCTTTTCGGAAGGAATCCATACCACGATATTGTCTGTGGAATGGCCTTTGCCCGGATAATAACATTCTATCCATTTGTTGCCAAGATGCAGAATCAGCGAATCTTTGAATCCTTTCTCCGGAACAGGAAGGTGATGTTGCCTGGCAAGAGCGATGGTCATCCGGTTGGCGTATGACGGGATATGACGCGTTTTGAGGTAGCCAAGTCCTCCCATACAGTCCTCATGCCAATGGTTGGGTACGAATCCGACAAATCTGACATGTAGCGAATCTTCCACCCATTTTATCAATTGTTTTGTTTGGGTGTTGTTGGCCGGAGTATCGAAAAGGAATGCTTTGCCTTTTTCTATAAAGATCAACCCGTTAGAGGAAACCAGCCCGAATGAGCCCATGGGTGCCCTTGATACGTGAATATAGGCATTGGGCGAAAGCCGGATTAGATCGATGTCGTCGGATATTTTGATTTTAACTGTTGCGTTTTGCCCTGTTACCGGACTGTGCAACAGGATAAGAACAAACAGTACAATTGATTTAATTTTCATTAGACATTATGTTGTTTAATTTATTTCTTATTTTTAGTCTTTGACCTCTCCCCAACCCCTCTCCCAAAGAGAGGGGCTTTACATCTGTATTAATGAGCTTTGTCTTATATCTTTACTGTCTTGTTCCTCCTCTCCTTGGGAGAGTAGGTTAGGTCAGACGATAAATATCTGACTCCGACACGAAGTCGTCGTGAGAGGAGAGGTCCGAATAAAACATTAATAATCAATTTGATTTAATGTTCATTATAACCGGATTTCTTTTTGAAATAAATCAGTAAGTGCATTTTGCAGGTTTGCGAAACGGAACTGAAAGCCTGACTCAATGAGCTTTTCGGACGAAACACGGCTGCCGGTTAATAACATTTCGGACATTGGACCCAAAGCTAATTTGAGCACGGTGGATGGTATTTTCGGAAGACGGATTTTTTTGTGCAGCACCTGGGCAATGGCTTCCATTAGCTGTCGGTTGGTTGCGTGCTCCGGAGCGATGGCATTATAAGCACCTTGCATGGTTGTATCTTCAATGGCTTTCAGATAAATGTGGCACAAATCATCGATATGTATCCATGGCATATATTGATTGCCTGTCCCTAAAGGAGCACCAAGACCGAGTGCTATCGGTTTTTTAATTTTTTCGAGAGCTCCTCCCGTCGAGGTTAGGGCAATTCCGGTTCTGATTTTGACGGTTCTGATGCCTAGTTCGCCGATTCTGTCCACTTCGCTTTCCCACTGGCGACAGGTATGACCCAAAAAGTCGTTTGCCGCCGGATCGGTTTCGGTAAAGATATGTTGCGATGTGATGGCTCCGTAATATCCTATGGCTGACGCCGAAATAAAGGCTGCGGGTTTGTGTGTACTTTTCGAAATGGCATCAAAAAGAAGCTGTGTTGGCAGAATCCGGCTGGAGATAATCTCTTTTTTGCGTTCTTCCGTCCATCGTTTTGCCCCGATATTTTCTCCGGCAAGATGGATGATATAGTCGGCAGAAGTGATGGCTTTCGGGTCGATAATCTGCTTGTCGATGTCCCAAAAGTAGACCGGAAATTCTTCCGAATGCTTGCCCGAACGGCTCAGCAGGGCAACCGTGTAGCCCTTTTCTTTGAGAAACCGCGAAAGATAATTGCCGATAAGGCCAGTGCCACCGGTAATGAGGATTGTTGCCATAGTAATAAGGTTATAGACAAAAGAACAGATTCCAAAGGTGAATAATTTCTTTGTCAAAAGCAAATTTTAATTCATAAAAAAAGCCCTTTGAGCAATTGAGCTTCAAAGGGCTTTCGATTGTTTATTAGCAGTTTCTTTATTCGCTCAGGAATATATAACGTGCTACTACCAGCGCGAAAAGCAGGTACATCATCCAGTGTACTTTTTTAGCCTGACCGGTTACTACTTTCAAAATGGTGTAAAATACGATACCGCCTGCAATACCGTTAGCGATGCTATATGTGAAAGGCATCAGGGCAAAAGTCATGAAAGCGGGGAAACCTTCGGTAAAGTCTTTGAAGTCGATATCTACTATGGAAGAGGCCATCAAAACACCCACGATAATCAAGGCGGGAGCAGTGGCAGCATCGGGAATCAGCTGAGCCAGCGGAGCAATCAACAGCGCCAACAGGAAGAGTAAACCGGTGGTGATAGCAGTAAGACCTGTACGGCCACCTTCGCCGATACCGGCAGCACTTTCCACGTAAGTGGTAATGGTTGAAGTTCCCATCAATGCACCGAACGATACCCCGATAGCATCTACCAGCATCGCTTTCCCGATTTTGGGAGAGTTGCCGTCTTTGTCGATCAGGCCTGCTTTGTTGGCAGTTCCGACCAGAGTTCCGAACGTATCGAACAATTCAACGAAGGTAAAGGTGAACACTACCGTCCAGATACCCATGCTGAATGCGCCTTTGATGTCGAGTGCACCAACTGCCAAATTGTGGAAATCGGGCAATGCGAAGAAGGTGAAGTTAGCCGGGATAACGGTAACACCCATCGGGATTCCGATCAGGGTGGTAGCCACGATGCCGATCAATAAAGCTCCTTTGATTTTGCGTGCCATCAGGATAGCAGTGATGGTAAGGCCAATGATGCAAAGCAACATAGAAGGATTCTTGAACGAACCGATGCCCACATTCCATTCGAAGAATTTCAGCAATGCATGACCACCGTTTTTGGCCATTGCATCCATCGTAGGTTGAATAGCCGCTGTGCTAACGGTCATTACTTCGGAGAGCTTCAACCCGATAATGGTGATGAACAATCCGATACCGACCGTTATGGCCAGTTTCATAGACGTGGGAACGGCCACAACCAGTATTTGTCGGATGCGGGTTACCGTAAGAATGATAAAGATGATACCCGAGATAAATACGGCACCCAGCCCGACCTGCCATGACATCATACCAACACCAGCTACGGCAACGGTAGCAAACAGCGCGTTAAGGCCCATACCAGGAGCTAATGCCATCGGGAAGTTGGCAATCAGACCCATAGCGATAGTTACGATACCTGCACCAACGGCAGTAGCGAAGAACACAGCATTTTTATCCATTCCGGTCACCGAGAGAATGTTCGGATTGAGGAACAGGATATATGCCATCGTCATAAATGTGGTAACACCGGCAATCACCTCCGTGCGAACGTTGGTTTTATTATCGGTGAGTTTGAAAAAACGATCCAGCATAATAATTTGTTTATAAATGATTTGTTGAGATAATGATCTAATATCTTTGTTCTGAATTTAGAATGTCCATTTAGCGGCGATGGTCGGATTCACATAGAAATTTTTGTGACTGGCAAAACCATAGCTTAAGTCGATTTCACTACCTAAAGAAAGGTGTTTGTCGTAGTTATACCAGAACTGAGGTTGTGATACCATTGTGTAGCTTCTTGTAGCACCATCAGCAAATGTGTTATCCTCTTTCCAAAAATCGAGGAACCCACTGGCAGTAAATTTGTTTTTAAAGAAGTTTAATGTCCAAACACCAGTGATCTGGAAAGAGGCTTTGTTTTTGTTGCGGATAGTTTTGTACATAGCCTGAAGAGTAAAGATCTTCGAGAAATCCGCAGTGTTCCATGTATACTGTCCGCCAAACAACCATGCATCTTTGATGGTGTAAGCTCCATTGAAAGGAGTAGATACAAATTGTCCTAACCCGCCATCGTATTCCACATGAATTTCGAATGGAGCTTTCCAGAATTTGATACCACGGGAAATTTCCCAGTAGGCCTGAGTTGCTCCTTTTACTCCTTGCATACCGTAGTCGAAGTCGACAAAGAAATAGTTGCTGCCATTATTGTCTGTCTTAAACATTTCGACCGTTGAGGTAAGGTGTTTTTCTCCGTTTGTGAAATGATACAATGCTTGCACGTCCGTTTGAGCTTTCATGGTTACAGCTGCCATCAATACTACAGCTAAAGTCAGAATTTTTTTCATTTGTAAATTAATTTGGTTTTAGTGGAAAATTTGAAATTGTTTCGTAACGTTTATAGGGTTTTGACGATAAATATTTCATCAGTTCGGAAAAATGACAGATAATACCATGACTGATAAATTAAAAAACAGCCAGAATATGAGTCTCATAAAATGGCTGTCAGAAAAATTAATTGGAAATGCAAAGGTGCGAATTTTATTTTAATTACAAAACAGGTCTGAATTTAGTATTTGTTTTAAATAACTGTTGTTGAGTTGAAAAAACTAACGGACGAGAGCGGATGTTGACACAACAGCGTGAATGAGTTTGTCTATAAACCTCCAAATTTGTGTCGGCTCGTTTCAAGATAATTTTTCAATTCTTCTGTTGGGGTGAAATATACCGTGTGACTACAGGGGATGTAGTCTTTTTTGATGATGTAGTTCACGTTGGTACATTTCAGGTATTTCAGCTGTTCTGCCAGAACGTTTACCTTACTAACGGAGTTGGGAATGCTTATGTAGTAAAGGGAATCTTTTTTGCCCCCAAACCGTATGAATGCTCCCACAATGAAAGAAAACCGTTCGGAGTCGCTTGTGAAAATGTCAGCCTTCACACGTCCTGTATAAACGGACTCGAAATATTTTGAGCGAAAATCAGGTGTTTTTGCTAAGGAGTCAAGTTCTAATGTGTTGAAATCGGCTTTTCCGCAATAAATGCCACGACCGGAAGATTGAAAATCATAGAAATCGTTCATCTTTTGCGCTAAAAGCGTTGATCGCAATTCTAATCTGCCCGTTTTGGGGCTTTTTGACGGAGCCAAATCCGGATAGCTGTTTTGAAAGATGGAATCAAGATAGGATACAAGAGATTGTTCATTCGGATAATACTCATCAACCCGATTTGTTACCGCACTGTATTTGTCCCTGCCCATGTAATCGTTCAGGGTTCCCAAAAGAAAATAATCGTTGTTGATCTTAATGTCATACGATTGTCCAAAGCAGTGCAATGCACAAAAAAGAAATGGAATAAAAAAGAGCTGTTTCATAAAATGATAATTTTCATTTGGGGTAGCTTCAACCGCTGGTGATTACAAAGCCGACGAAACAATTATCAGAACTTCTTTATCAGCATGGTGCGTTTTACTACCGTATCAGATTTACTTACAGGCATCCGGAATTTTTGAGGCGATTTTACACACGGCATTTTTTCCATTTCAAGGTGACTTTTCATTGTTAGATTCAGATTGTCGGTTGCCGGATTATTTAATTTCGATTTAGAGTTGTCAGATTTCCATGTGTAGATTGCAGTCTGGTTGTTTTTTAATGCCCTTTGATAAAGAGTAGAGTCTGGCTGAAGCAACTTGTTGCGGAATACTGTGACGCGCTGAGCAAATGCCGGCAAAAAACATCCGGCCATCAAAACGGCTATTACTACTGTTCTTTTTATAATAAATAGTTTTAAATGAGGTTGTTATAGTGTGTTCTGGTTAATCATTCTATTGTTGGTCTGAGAGAGCATTAGTTATGCCTGTGCTGCGCTGGCACATCGGTCATATAAGCGCAATCAGTAGCGGGTTTTAATATCAGGCAATTTTCTTTAATCGCATCAATTGTCTGAAAACTAAGATAGTCATGGTCAGAAAGATCACAAAACTGGCACAAGAAGCAATGACCTTCCATATAATCTGGCTGTCGATCGATTTGATTGACATGATTAAAGAAAAAATACACATGATCAGATTCATCACGAAGGCTGTCAGAGCCTTTTTTAACTTTTCCGTTTTGTTCTGTAAGTCCATGAATTATAATGTTATATGTAGACTTTCTTGCAATTGCGTGTTCTGTCGGATTTAACTTGCGTTGATATTCAATTGCAATCCTACGGTGGAATTTAAAATCAGCGATAGCTAATCGAGTTAAAGGATTTCTAATCTGATAACAATTGACTGATGTCGTTTGTTTGGCATTGATTATTTAGTTGCTCTTTTGTTCAGAATCACAGATCCCAACACTCTTCACGGCGACGGATAGCAGATCAGCCGGAACGAAACAAACTGTTCTGTTCAGACATCATGCCTGGAATGGCCGCTTTCTTGCGTACTTTTACGTTATTGGGTTAGTTTTTGAATCATCCCTTTGAAAATAAAACTATGGAATGGAAGAACAGCAAACCAGTATAAACGCCCCATTAAACCCTTTGGTCGGAATGTCGCTGTTTGTATCAATTTATTTTCAACAATTCTGAACTCCAGCCATGCTTCACCCGGCAATTTCATTTCTGCAAACAGGAGTAATCGGCCTTCCGTTTTGTCTGCATACAATACTCTCCAGAAGTCCAATGCATCACCAACGTTTAAAGAATTGGCCGATGTGCGACCTCTTCTTAGCCCAACCCCACCGGCTATCTTATCGAGAAGACCCCTTGTGCGCCATAGCCAATTGGCATAATACCACCCATTTTCGCCTCCAATACACCATATTTTGTTAATGCAATCATCCCGATCAAAGAATGTTTTTTCTCTAATGTCCTGAAAACATCCAAAAATTGGTACCCGAATAAATTCTGATACGTTCAGGTTAAAACTACTGCTTATGAAAGCATCTTTCCAACTTGAGACTACCTCATTGCTTTCAATTTTACTAAATGCTCTTTCTAATGCGGTCTGGTAGTCGATGGGGGCAATCTCCAGTATTTTATTAATATCATCGTTACGGCAGACTACTTCTACTTTCATGCTATTTACGAGGGCAACTGCCAGTTTATACGATGTTGAAGTGACAAAATACAACCAGTAAGACGATAATTTAGGAGTCATAACCGGTACAATCAAAATGTGCCGTTTTAACTTTCTGACACCGGCAAATTTCAAAAGCATTTCTTTATATGACAAAATATCGGGGCCTCCTATATCAAAATTGTTATTGAATGTTTGGGGGTTGAATATTGTTTTCGAGAGAATGTTGATCACATCTGATATTGCTATAGGCTGACATCGGGTGTTTAACCATCTCGGAGCAATCATAACGGGTAGTTTTTCTACCAGATCACGCATTATCTCGAATGATGCGCTTCCCGATCCGATAATAATACCAGCTCTGAGTGTAGTAAACTGATAGTGTCCCTTACTCAGTTCCAGTTCAACATTTTTTCTTGATAACAAGTGCTTCGACAATGTCGTTTCATTCACTATTCCACTTAAATAAACAACATGACGCACACTGGTTTGAGCCATTGCATTCCTGAAATTTTCTGCCGATTTCTGTTCCTGAATATGATAGTCGGATGATGACGACATAGAATGAACCAGATAAAAGGCTCCATCTATCTCTTTGGGAATATTTGCCAGCGAATCATTATCAAGCAAGTCAATCTGAATGACCTGTATTTTTGACTTTAATGATTCCGGAACAGAGAATCTCTTAATGTCCCTGACACAGCAAATTACAGAATGCCCGTTTTCAATTAACACAGGCAGAAGCCGTTTCCCAATGTATCCGGAAGATCCGGTTAGCAGTATTTTCATTTTGTTTCAATAAAAAACAACGAACTAAGCTCTGTCTATTTGCAAATGCATTTCTCTATTCGCGTCTATAAACATATACCACTTTTTCTATTCCATCTTTGCAGAACGTTTTGACCGGACGCATTCCTATTTTCGACGCAACCTTCTGTGACGCCTTGTTTCCCACCTCCGAATAGGAGTAAACCGACTGATAGCCTAATTGTTCAATAGCATATCTTTTACAGGCTTCAGCCGCTTCGGTGGCATAGCCCGCATTACAGTACTTTTTAATGATATGGAAACCAATTTCCGGCAAAATATCACCATCGATATTCTGTAAGGTAATTCCACAATCTCCCAGAAACTGATTATCTGCTTTCCGGATGACAGCCCACAATCCAAATCCTTCATTTTGATAACGTTGCAGATTGCGCTCTATCCACGCCATAACCTCCTCTTGTGAAAACGGATGCGGATAATGCTTCATGGACTCCTTGTCAGACAAGACTAAAGAGAGTTCGGAGGCATCCTCCGGCGTTAACAGCCTAAGATATAGCCGGGGTGTTTCAAGGATCATTTTGTTAGATAAATTAAGTCACTATTTGTGCAGGTTTCTCTCTATTGCGGATCATCTGACTCTCTTGCAAATCAGGCATACAACCCAATCCCGTCTACATATCCGAAAAGTCCGATATCAGCGTACTGGCGCCATCAAGTTGACTGTTTATTTATTCGTAAATCTCATATATTTCTTTACCTCATCTACGTTGTTTTTCGAAGTCAACATTTCTAATAGCTTAAATGCGACATCTAATCCTGTGGCAGGGCCTGTCGAGGTAATAATATTTCTATCAATTACTACATGCTTATCCTGCACGTTTACGCCAAATTCAGCAAGATAGTTTCTTCCATATATATCCGTTAAATCGTATGTAGTAGCCATTCTGCCCTTTAAAACACCGGATTTTGCAACAGGTGCTGCGGCGGCGCAAACCGCTGCAATTATTTTATTGTCTTTGTCAAAACGGCGTATTACATCCTGAAATCGCTCATCAAAAACATCTTCATAATATCCTGAATTTTTAAATCCACCAGGAATTGCTAAAGCGTCATATTCATTAAAGTCTATTTTGTCAAATTCAATCTCAGGACGAACAATTAGGTTCCATTTGCATTTAATCTCAGGTCTGAGTGCCGTGGATATCATATCTACAGGTTCGATTCCTAACTCCCTGCTCCAACCAATCACATCTGTGAATACTCCGGCTTCATATTCTTCGAATCCTTGAGAAAGAAAGAGTAATACTTTTTTATTTTTCATGTCAGTTTATTTTCAGCACTGGTTTTTTGCTTGCCTACAACGGTTGAGGCTATGTGCCGTAAATTTGATACATATCCGAGGAGTCGGATTTAATATTTTATTTCAGTAGTTTCCCATTTTCAACACCTTGTAAAATACTCATTTGCTGAATTGCTATTTGGTTTAGTTTTATCAATCGTTCTTTTTGGGGTATCTGTTCGTTGATAAATACAGCATTCAGGTTTTCCATATTTGATAAGCAAATCAATTCAGTTATGGAGGCATAATCACGAATGTTTCCTTTCAAATCAGGATTTGTATCTCTCCATTGTTTAGCGGTAATCCCAAATAAGGCAACATTCAGAACGTCGGCTTCATTCGCGTAAATGATTGATGTTTGCGCCGCTGAAAGCTCTTGCGGAATGAGATTTTGTTTAATTGCATCGGCATGAATGTGATAATTCAATTTAGCCAATTCCCGTTTTGCAGTCCAACCAAGTTGTTTTTGTTCTTCTTCCTTTAGCCTTTGAAATTCATTGATCAAATACAGTTTAAAAGGGACACTGATAGCAGAACCAAATTCAAAAGCGATGTCTTTATGAGCAAAAGTTCCGCCATACTTGCCTTTTTTTACAATAATTCCAATGGCATTAGTTTTTTCTATCCATTCCGAAACGCTTATCACAAAACTTGGTAATCCAGCCTGAGTTTTAAAGTGGTCAAATTCGACCACTTTAAAATTTGGATTATTTATTTGCTCCCAAGTGCCTAGAAATTCAAGCGTATAGCGGTTTCTCAACCAGTTTTTAATAATATCAGCAGCACGGCTTTCTCCTTCTTTCGCATTTGCCATGTCGGTAAGTGAAATGTAGTCTTTCTCCTCAACCGATATAATTGTGATATCTGTATCCTTAACATTGATTTTTGCCATCCTGTTGATTTTTATCTGTTATATTGTTTAGTTATTCGGCCGGTCTGAAAAGGGGAAAGCATGTTGATTATGTGTGATATAAAGCAATTTGATTGTATTGGCTTTCCTTGGTTCTAAACCGTTGTAGATTTTCATAAGCATACATTTTTATTGTTTTTGCCGGCTCTATGCCACCGGATAGTTTGCCCATGCGATGTAATCGCCCAGGAGCAAGGGTGGTCTTTTGTTCAGGATCACAAATCCCTATACTCTTCACGGAACAGATCGCAGATCTCCGGGACGAGAAGCCTCATTCAAATGTTCCTGCTAAAGTGAAATATGTTCCGGCTGCTCCGCCTATTATTGTAAATAAATTTTCTTTTACATTGTCTCTTTGAAAGCCAAACGCTTCTCCAACAAAGGTGCTGCTAACTAAACAATAAGTTTTGCCGTTGATGTCTTTGGCCATGACACTAAACAAATAAGCATTTTTCTCTCCATATAAAGGATTGTGAACAAGTGCTTTATTTATGATAAACTTTTGGTCAAGATAGAAGACAATCGGATTATTCGGTCGGTATGTATGATTGCTGATATTTTTAACAATTGGTGATGTGTACAATACCGGACATTTAGGATAAATGCCAATCGGATCCATCGTATTATCCGTAAACTGTTGAATTTGGAAATATATATCAACATTTGAATTAGTTGTCGGCCAACCCTGAGTTGTATTCGTAGGATCCCAGTAAACAGCTGAAATTTCTATTCGTTTTAGAACTCTATCTAATACAATAATTTTTTTTGATGATTCCCGAAAACTTCCGTTATTATTTCTGGCAATAAGTTTTAAGGTATAAGTCCCTGATTTGGCATAGGATAATATAGAGTTATTTTCTTTTGAAGTGCGACCATCTCCCAGATCCCATAGGACTGAATCAGCATTTATTGAATTATTGGTAACCCGAAATTCATCAAAGGTTCCCAATTTCAAAGTGCTAATTGTATCTCCGTTAAGTGTAAAGGACGAAACTGGCGCTACTATATCCTTGCTGCAACTATAAATTGCAGTCGTTAAAATCACCAAAACAATTAATTTGTATTTCATAGTTTCATTTTTAATTGATTTATACTTCAAAAATGGTTCAATTTGTTTTTATAAGAACTCCGACTGCATACGATACACTCCACTAATCGTGGGGCAGCGGAGGGGTTCTTTTGTTCGGGATCAGAGATGTGCCGATACTACCGTTTGCTACATATCCGAGGAGTCGGAACATTCAACCTCCATTGTCTATGAGCCATTGTTAGCAGTCTGTCTTTTATTTAACTATTTTATATTTAGTTGCTTGCGAAATCAACTTTTAATTGTTTAGCTTGCTGTTTGAATAATTCCATTCCTGTAATGTCGTCATATCTGTCACTAAGTTTTTGTCGTAGTCCAAATAATCTTTTTTCTGCTGTGTCAACTAACTGTCCAAAAGTAGTGATACGAACTTTTCCCATTTCAACAGAGTTATTATTTTCAACTTTACTGATAGGTTGAACTTTTTCACTAAAAGACTCTCCAACAACAAAAGCCTCAATATATGGACTGCCTATAATATTACCACAATTAATAAAATCTTCAACGTAACTTTGTGCTTGATTTCTCTCGTCTCTTGTTAGTTTAAAACCTCCTCTTTTAAGTTCGATAATAAGAACTTTATTTAGAGTAGCTAAATTAGAATCCGTATCAAAAATTTCAGTTCCTGTTATAGATGCTGTTGAATCTTGTAAAACAACAATATCAGGACGTTTTTTATGATTATTAAAGACTTCTTTCCCAATTTTCTTTTTAAAAACTGTTTCAACAGCCGTTTGTAGTTGTCTATTTGATGAATACTCGGCAGATTCAAATTCGGGTCCAAATAACCATCTTGCCCCAGTAACTAATGGATGTAATACGTGTAACTCATCAACATCTTTATCTTTTGAAAGTTTACGTATGGCTTCTATTACAGATATTCGATTATCAATCTCATCTAAAACACTTAAAGCATCTCTGACTGACCATTTTTCAAGAAGTGTATTTAACCCATTAATATCATCTTCTGAAAGATTGGCCAGTTTACTTAATAAGTCTTTTCCGGAACGAGTCTTTTCAAGATTTATAATTGCTTCTACAGCAATTGAAATAGATTCCGGTTTTGCAGTTGGATGGATAATAGAAATACTTTCAATAGCTTCAGTGACTTCATATTTTGCTAATGGAGTAAGTTGCGATAGTTCTGAATGAAAATCGCTTTTAATTTGTTGTTTAGTTTCTTCTATTGTGTCTTTAGCAATTTCTGCGAACATTTTAGTTACATAATTCGAAACTTCGATATAAACTTTTTCCATTGTTTCTGCTTTTTTGAAACTAGTCCAATCTTCGTAAATGAATTCAGCTAAATCATTAGTTTCAATTACAACAGTATAACGTTTTGCAAATTTCGTTCTGCCATCAATTATAACTTCATTTCCTAAAATCCACGACGGTTCTCCAACAAGCCTATTGCTTTGCCAAAAGGCAATTCCTTGATATAGTGTTGAACGAGCCGATTTTTGAGAATCTATGAAATGGGCTATAAGTTTGATATTTTCTTCAACTTTGAGTTTTGTTGTGTCGATTAATCCAGAATGTTGTTCTAATTGAACAGTTTGTCTGTTTATCGAAACAATAAACTTCGGGTCGTGCAGAAATCGTGCAGAAATTATTTGCAAAATTTTATCAGGATTAGGAAGATTTTTGGTTACAACCACTTCAAGACGTGTTCCAAAAGAGTTGGATTTAGAAAAATGCGAATCTTTTATTACAAATGGATGTGTCTCATCTTGTGTCGTAATTACAAACGTTGATTTATTACCTTCTGCATTTGTAATTACAGTATATTCATTGTCAAAACAGAGTAATCCGTGACGACCAACTCCATTTCTGCCATAAGCTAATCTTTTCCCTTCAACATTTGGTGGAAATACAACGTTTTTACCTTGATGTTTGATGCGATTATATCCTAACTTCATCCAACGTTCTTTGAATTGCGTTTCTGTCAATCCAGTTCCATTGTCTTCAACTATAAGTTTTTGGTCGTAAGTCTCAGGTATAAAAATGTCAACAGTTGTAGCTCCTGCATCCCAAGCATTTGCGACAAGTTCTGTTAATGCAATTTCGGGTGAATGAACTAATGTCCCCAATGTCCGAATAAGATAATCTTCTTCAAATAATGAACCTTGAAATGCTTCATTTGAATTGATAATATCTTTATTATTATTTAGTTTTTCCAAGATTATTTAGGTTTTTTATTTTACTTAGGCCGTTCGTTTAAGGTTTCAGCTAACATAGGCAGCTACACGCAGGAGCGGATTGCAGGCGATTTCCTGTCTAGCCGACAAGCAGCCCGAGCGGAAAGATATACTCCGAAAACCACCGCTGCCGACCTTGACGGGTAACTGATGTTATTAGTTGTTTTCAATTGTTCAAACTAATTTCCATTTTAATTGATCATCTGACTCACTACAAATCTCAATTGCTCCCATTCCATAGTCAAAACCCAAATGATATTCAATTTGTCGACCATTTACAAAGTCTGCGAGTTCCATTGAGAAACAAGTCATATTTTTAAACAGCTCTTTTATTTTGTTTAGTTCAGATATGGCAGAGTCTCTTGTAACGTTTTTTAAATCATGCATTAATGACCAACCAGTCACAGAAAAATGACTTTTGTCTCGACAACTAAAAGTCAAGTCTCCAACTTTATATGAATGTCCGTCAGTCAGTAATACGATTGCATTCTTAATTCTATTTAGCAACTCTATTTCGTTCATTGTTAATTTACAATTTCTGCATCTAAAAGCATTAATGATTGTTGTAAGCCGTCGTCAATAAAGTTTCCTGAAACAGTTAATTCTGTATTCTCCTTTAGCAATTTCTCGTCTGATTTATTTTTAAATAGGACAGTTATTTTTCTTGGTTGTCCGCCAAAATTTATTTCTGCCGAAATGTAATGATGTCCACCGTCTACACCAGTTGATAAAATCTTATATGTTGTCAATTTGTATGTCACCATAAAATAACCAATAACGTATAATTTACGAACATTCGTGCATTTCCAATTTAGAATATTCGTATGCTGTTTTGAAAAATCTGTATCAGTGTTTTTGCTAAAACAAGTTTCTGTTCAAATGTGATTTCTGAGAATCGACTTGTTGTAATCGGTTGTTATTTAATGTGCTGTGATGTGTGTTTTGTCACAAAGCTTTGAGGTAAAACAACAAATCAACGAGTTGTAAATATAAAAACTTTATTTAATAAAATAAATGCTACTTAGTGGATGGGCAGAAAAGAAGATTCTGTTGGATTAATCAACGATTGACTAACCCAATAATTGCAGAAGATTGTTAAGCAGAATGGGTGTTTATGGCTATCGGCGGGGAGGCAAAGCTTTATGCTTCGCCGTCCCATTCGCGATAGAATTGGTTGAGGTAGTCTTCCATCACCCGATGGCGTTGTTCTGCAAGTTGGCGGGCGGTGGCGGTATTCATGCGCTCTTTCAGCAGCAGTAGCTTTTCGTAGAAATGGTTGATAGTGTGGCTTTGGTTTTGCTTGTATGCTTCGAACGAGTCGTGAAGAAGTGGCGATACGTCGGGATTATACATTTCGCGCCCTTTGCTGCCGCCATACGCAAACGTACGCGCAATGCCGATAGCGCCGATTGCATCGAGCCGGTCGGCATCCTGTACCACTTTGCCCTCGATGGTTTGCATTGCGGTAGTTACTCCGGCGCCTTTGAAAGAGATGTGGCGGATAATGTCGCACACGTGGGCAATGGTCGCATCGTCAACATGCAGCGTTTGTAGCCATTCGGCAGCCCGTTGAGGGCCCACTTCGTCGTTGCCGTCGTGAAATTTCCAGTCGGCAATATCGTGCAGCAGTGCGGCCAGTTCCACCACAAACAGGTTGGTCTGCTCCTGCTTGCCAATGTGTACGGCGCTTTTCCATACACGATACACGTGCCACCAGTCGTGGCCGGAGCTTTCGCCGCTGAGTTGTTTTTTAATGAAGGTTGCTGTCTGGTCGATGATTTCCTGTTGATCCATTGATATATAAGAGTAGGGTGGTGGGTAAATGTTTTAGTTTATATCGAATAAAAATACTACTTTGTTTAGACCTCTCCTCCTAACCTCCTCTCCCAAGGCGAGGAGGAACACGTCAGTAAAAATAAGAGATAAAACTCATTCATTCAGATGTGAAGCCCCTCTCTTCGGGAGAGGGGTTGGGGAGAGGTCAAATGCTAAAATGAAGAAGCAAATTAAACGATATAATGTCATATTATTTTACGGCTCGTCCGAGTTGTGTTACCTGTTCGAGCCACTGCGCGCGGGTAGCTTCTGTAGAGTTTTTTACCTGTCCGAATGAGGTGACTTTCACCGGCTTCACGCCGCAATATTCCAGAATGCCCTTTTTGAAGGCGATGATTCCGGCGTTGCGGTACATCAGCGCATTGTACCATTTGGGTGCATCCATCGTTACTATCAGACGGGCGGTTTTGCCGGTCAGCAACTTATCCCATAAAGGCGAATTTTCTCTTGGTTGGAAGGCGAAGCCCGGAAGAAAGGTGCGGTCGATAAAGCCTTTGAGAAGCGCCGGTTCGGTAGCCCACCAAATCGGGTATACGAAAACAAGATGGTCAGCTTTGGTGATCAATTCCCGCGCCATTAGCAGGTCGGGCTCCAAGTCGGTGCGCTTGCGGTAGCCGTGTTGCAATATAGGATTGAATTGCAGGTCGGCGAGGTGCAGTAAGGTGCATTCGGCGCCGGACTCTTTTAATCCAGTAGCGTATGCTTCGGCAAGCGCTGAGCACAAACTCTCTTTGTCGGGATGACCGTTTATGATCAGTATATTTTTCATTGCGTGAGTGTTTATTTTCTTCTGCCGAAAAGGCGAAGCAGTTTTAAGAACAGGTTGATGAAATCGAGGTACAACGTAAGCGCACCGATGATGGCTTCGCGTTTGTCGTCGTCGGAGCCTTCGTTGCCGATAATATTCATTTGCTTGATTTTCTGCGTGTCGTAGGCAATCAGTCCCACAAAGATGAAGATGCCGGCGTACGTAGTGATCCAGTCAAGCGTTTCGCTTTGATACAGCAGGTTGATAAACGAAGCGATGACCAAACCGAAAAGTGCCATTATCAGTAGATTACCCCACCGGGTGAGGTCCGTGTTTGTGAAATAGCCGTATATACTCATGACGGCAAATGTTCCGGCCGTAATAAAAAACGTGGTGGCGATGGACGACATGGTAAAGGTCAGAAAAATGACCGAAAAGGTGAATCCATTGAGTGCCGAGTAGCCCAAAAATACGAGCGAAGCCACTTCGGGAGACATGCGTTTGACCCATCCGACGAGAAATGCCACCAGCAGGAATTCGGAAATCAGCAGTCCCATGAAGACGTATTTGTTGCCCAGAAGGAGCGCAATAAGATCGGGACTTGAAGCCGTCCATACTGCCACACCGCCGGTAATGATCAATGCCAGCGACATCCACAGGTAAACTTTGGTGATGTAACGTTGCGTTTCGGCCGCAATTTGCCGTGCAGAATATTTGTCGTTGTTTTCCATCTTTGGGAGGTTAGAATGTAACGATGCAAATATATGAGCAAAAAATTAAACGGGAAAAATATTCGGGCAGAGATTGTGTATTGAAGATATTAGAGAAAGTGCTTCCGATAATGCTCAAACGAAATGGTCTCTTTTATGTGAATACGACATATGTGATTGAATTTTAGTTAAATGTGTTGTAAATAGAAATTGTTTTTACCCCTAATCCCCTTAAGGGGACTTTTGACCGGTGCAAACAGAAAGACTTGAAAACGTTTTCCGGGATGGAACAAAACATATTTGCAAAACGAGAAGAAATATCAACAAGCAGATTAAAGCCCCTTAAGGGGTTTGGGGTAAAAAAGCAAAGATATACATTGTGTCTAAAGTGATATAATGCCGATCTTTTGCTTCGGAGAAGCAGAATGGTGGTAGTTTAGCAGAGGGTCGTTTTAAAAAACAGGAGGCTTCTCTTTTCCCAAAGAGAAGCGCTCCCTAACTTCCGCAGATCAT
>NZ_WASO01000010.1 GCF_009712605.1 Paludibacter sp.
CCGTCAAACATACTACCACATTATTCTGTTTTGAATAGTTATAAAACACTCTATTGTTTTATACTTACAGGATCACAGATCCCTATACTCCAGCGGCGACGGATCGCAGATCCGCCGATACGGCCACGTCGTCGACGCTGCGATTTAGCGATGCTGGAAGAAGAGCAAAAACTTCAAATACTCACTATCTGCCCTATGCACTATACAAAATGTTAGCAATAGTATTTTCTCAATTAATTATAAATCCAATTAAATTCGGCATTATTTTCTCCTAGTTCAAGTGCTACTGCAATGTTTGATATCTCAGCCTTATCTCCGTGTTTGACAATTTTAAACATAGCAACTTTTTCTAATTCCAGGTACTTGTCTACAGTTTCAATAGGTAACACAACATTTCTTCCTTGCCCCTCAGTTCTTACACTTGGATATAATACTCCTTTATGTCCTTTGTTTTCAATTGCCATATTCGTATAAACCGCTGAAATCTTATAATCATTATCTGAAGAAATATCCTTCTTTGCAAATTCATTAGAAAAGAACTCCAAAACAGCAGAGTACTCTTCAATTTTGTCTGGAAAATCTTTTTTCAAGTTGTCAAGGTGATACTCATATGCTTTTCTTATTTCCGGGATTCTTTCAATTGTTTTTTTGTCAAAGACGATTTCAACCACTTCAAAATCTTTCTTAATCTTCCATTTTCCAACAGTAAAAATGAATTCTCCATCTGAGATTAAGTCTCCGTCTCGAAATAAATCACTTATTTCAAATAGATTTACAATCCTTGGGTAATCAATGAATTCAGATTTCACAGCTCCATAAAACATTGATTGACCAGGGCAATTTGCACGTCCATATTCTTTTATGTTTTCATTGTCCGTTCGATAACTCAATTCAGACTCAGAATTGAAAATCTGCTCTTGTCCGTTAATCCGTCCTCTTTCAATATAATTCCCTTTCTTTAATATAGCAGTAACAAAAGGAATAATTTTTAGTTCCGTTGCTAACTTTTCAAAAATGGTGTCATAAGAAATATCTTGGAGACTTAATTCATTCAGTTCTGTTAATATTTTATTGATTTGTTCAATTGCAGGTAAATTATTCATTATTTTGGATTTATATTATTGCCAACATCTAATTTACGAAAACAACTTTCGTAAATCTCAATCAAAAAAGTAGCATTTATGAATGGCCTTCACTCTTTTACAGAGCTGAGGGCGTGACTTGCAGTCACACCCTCAAGTTTGTAAAAGATTATTGTTCCTTACGCGGCAGTATTCAACACAAGAATAGTCGGGATGGCAATAACCAGAATAACGGCATAGAGCGACAGAATTACAACCGTGAAGATCCCCATAAATTTGAACAGTTTCTTATGATTTCGAAAACCATCCGTAACGGAATATTCGTCTTCCTGCTCAATGCCTTTCTTAATTCCCGTAGCAAAGCGGTACAAATAGGTAGTCGGAAAGAGATAGACCGCTGCTATTGCAAGGTAAATAAAGCCTACCACAGCGCCAACGGATGCTGAAGGCAAATGCATATACGCACTAAATACTGAAAATCCGGCCATTAAAGAGAGGGCAAAAAGAGCCATCAGGCCTATTCCCACATAGCCGACAATGGCTAAAAATTTGCCCCATTTTGAGGATACGAGAAGATATTCCTTCACTTCATTACTTAAAGCACCTTGTTTTTCGAAACTGTTCATGTTTTCCATAGCGATTTTAGATTATTGATTAAAAAAATTAAAACGACTTACATTCATCTAATTTGCATCCTTATTCGCTTACTGCAATCTATTTCGTTGCTCTATTAAGAATGTTTTATATATTAATTCACAAATATAAACTAAATTATTAACATCACAATTTATCAACACAGTATATCAACAACAAAAAAACCGAACCTGTCATTTTCAGACAAGTCCGGTTTTGTAGTTATAAGTCCCCTTTGAGGGGGATGTAGGGGGCTTTTTACTCTTCCAACAGAATTTCGAGGATCTGTACGGCAGCTTTCGCTACTGAGGTACCAGGGCCAAAGATAGCAGCAACACCTGCTTTGTAGAGGTAGTCGTAGTCCTGAGCAGGAATTACCCCACCGGCAATGACGATGATATCTTCGCGACCCAGTTTTTTCAGTTCTTCGATTACCTGAGGAACAAGAGTTTTGTGTCCTGCAGCCAGTGACGAAACACCCAATACATGCACGTCGTTTTCAACGGCATCTTTGGCAGCTTCGGCAGGTGTCTGGAACAACGGACCCATATCCACGTCGAAACCACAGTCGGCATAACCGGTAGCAACTACTTTAGCGCCACGGTCGTGACCATCCTGACCCATTTTAGCGATCATGATACGCGGTTGACGGCCTTCTTTTTTGGCGAATCTTTCGGTCAATTCGCAAGCACGCACGAAATCTGCGTCCTTCTTTGTTTCTGATGAGTACACGCCTGAAATTGTTCTGATTACAGCTTTATAACGTCCTACAATTTTTTCGCAAGCATAGGAGATTTCACCCAGTGATGCACGAACGCGAGCGGCTTCTACAGCCAGTTCGAGCAGGTTACCTTCACCTGTTTCAACACATTTGGTGATAGCTTCGAGTGCTTTTTGCACATCGGCTTCGTTACGGTTAGCACGAAGTTCTTTCAAACGGGCTATCTGTTGAATACGTACTGCCGAGTTGTCCACTTCGAGGATATCGATAGGAGCTTCTTTTTCGAGACGGAAGCGGTTAACTCCCACGATAATCTGGTTGCCAGAGTCGATACGAGCCTGAGTACGTGCAGCAGCTTCTTCGATACGCATTTTAGGCACACCGGTTTCGATAGCAGCAGCCATACCACCCAGTTTTTCGATTTCCTGGATACGATCCCATGCTTTCTGAGCCAAATCGTTGGTCAAAGCTTCTACGTAGTAAGAACCTGCCCATGGGTCGATTTGTTTACAGATACTGGTTTCTTCCTGAATATAGATCTGAGTGTTACGTGCAATACGAGCAGAAAAATCTGTCGGCAGCGCAATAGCTTCGTCCAAAGCGTTGGTGTGTAATGACTGAGTGTGACCCAGTGCAGCTGCCATAGCTTCGATAGCGGTACGACCCACGTTGTTGAACGGATCCTGTTCTGTCAACGACCAACCGGATGTTTGCGAGTGTGTACGCAATGCCAGCGATTTCGGGTTTTTCGGGTTGAACTGTTTTACGATCTTCGCCCACAACATACGTGCAGCACGCATTTTGGCGATTTCCATAAAGTGGTTCATACCGATTGCCCAGAAGAATGACAAACGCGGAGCGAACGAGTCGATATCCATGCCTGCGTTAACACCGGCGCGGAGGTATTCGAGACCATCGGCCAGGGTATAAGCCAACTCAATATCAGCGGTAGCACCTGCTTCCTGCATATGGTAACCTGAGATAGAGATAGAGTTGAACTTCGGCATGTTTTTAGAAGTATATTCGAAGATGTCAGCGATAATCTTCATCGAGAATTTCGGTGGGTAGATATAGGTATTACGCACCATAAATTCTTTCAAAATATCGTTCTGGATTGTACCGGCCATTTCTTCCAGTTTAGCACCCTGTTCCAAACCTGCATTGATGTAGAATGCAAGAATAGGCAATACGGCACCGTTCATGGTCATTGACACGGACATTTTGTTCAAAGGAATTCCGTCGAACAAAACTTTCATATCTTCAACAGAGCAGATAGATACACCGGCTTTACCAACGTCACCAACCACACGTTCGTGATCAGGGTCGTAGCCACGGTGTGTAGCCAAGTCAAAAGCGACAGAAAGGCCTTTCTGACCCGAAGCAAGGTTACGACGGTAGAAAGCGTTCGATTCTTCAGCTGTAGAGAAACCTGCATACTGACGGATTGTCCAGGGACGCAGGGTGTACATTACGCTGTACGGACCACGAAGGAACGGAGCCACACCGGCAGCATAATGCAAGTGTTCCAAACCTTCCAAATCTTCTTTTGTATAAATCGGTTTTACCGGAATCTGTTCCGGTGTAAGCCAGTTGCTTTCCGACTTGGGAGCAGCAGCAACTGCCTCGTTTTGAAATTGTATATTTTTGAAATCTGGTTTCATAATCTCTTGTACGCAAAGACGCGAAGACGCAATTTTAACTTCTTGTTTTGCGATTATTTATTAGTTAAAAATGATAATTGTTCACTTTTCTTCTTATGCCGTTTTTCAACATGCTTTCATTAAAATTCAAAAGAAATCCCAATTTGAAATCTCCGAGTTTCATATAAGTCAGCATCTGAATTTCATGCACCGGAAGTAAAACTTCTACAGATTTTAACTCTATAACGATAGCATCCTCTACCAAAATATCAATATAAAACGTCTTGTTAAGTTTTTCACCTTTGTAAAAAACCGGAAGTTCAACTTGACTCTTAACTGATAGATTACTATTTTTTAATTCGGTTAATAAACAAACTTCATAAACACTTTCCAATAAGCCGGGACCTAAGTTTTTATGTACTTCAAAAGCACAATTCAAAATCTTTTGTCCTATCTGCTCATAGTCAGTTTGTTTTAATAACCTTTGCGTCATAGCGTCTTAGCGTACTAACTTCGAGTTGAATTCTTTCAATGTATCCAATACATTAGATTTCACATTCACGAAATATTCAATGCCTGCAGCTTTCAGATCGTCGGCACAAGCAGGAGCACCTGCTACCACGAAGAGTTTTTTGCCTGCGATAGCCTTGAATGCTGCAGGAGCGAGTTCTGCATATTCGTCGTCGCTTGAACAGAGAACGATGATATCGGCACCTGCTTTTTCAGCGGCAGCAACACCTTCTTCTACTGTTTCGAAGCCCAGGTTATCAATGATTTCGTAACCGGCGCAAGCAAAGAAGTTGCTTGAGAATTGAGCACGAGCCAAACGCATTGCCAGATTACCGATTGTCAACATGAATACTTTAGGACGTTTACCCGATTTTTCGGTAGCCAAACGAAGTGCTTCGAAATCGCTTGCACCACGGCTGAAGTTAAGAGCAGGAACTTCGTCGTGTTTTTTGCAATCGCATTCAGCAACGTTTTCAATCTTACCGGCAGCCACTTCGTTGAAGTTAGGATACTGGTTGGAACCCAGCAACACTTCGCGACGGCTTGAAACTGCTTTGCGACGAGCTTCGTTGGTTGCATTGATAACTGACTGAATGTTTCCAGCTTCTACTTCTGCAATGAAACCACCTTTTTCTTCCACTTCGAGGAAGAGTTTCCAAGCCTGGTTGGCGATAGATTCGGTAAGGTTTTCGAGATAGTATGAACCTGCAGCAGGGTCAACAATTTTATCGAAGTGACTTTCTTCTTTCAGCAACAATTGTTGGTTACGGGCGATACGTTCCGAGAAGTCGTCCGATTCTTTGTAAGCTGCATCGAAAGGCAATACGGTGAGAGAATCAACACCGGCCAAAACAGCCGACATAGCTTCTGTTTGTGTGCGGAGCAAGTTTACGTGAGCATCGAAAATGGTCATGTTCCATTCTGATGTCTGAGCGTGGATGCGCATTTTGCCGCCACAACGTTCCAAACCATCAGGTTGGTTGTTAGAGCAGGTACGCGGACATTTTTCACCGTAAGCAAATACGATGTTTGACCACAAGAAACGAGCTGCACGGAATTTGGCGATTTCCATGAAGTAGTTGGAAGATACGCCGAAGTTGAATTTGATTTTCTTAGAAATAACTTCAACGGTCAAACCGGCTTCAACCAGCTTGGCGATGATGTCGTTACCCCATGCCAATGCATAACCGAGTTCCTGATAGATATAAGAACCTGCATTGTTGAGATAGAAAGGATTTACACCAATAACGCGGAATTTAGGCAATGCCAGTGATGCGTTGATGATGTCAACATATTGTTGAACAAGATTTTCAATTGCTTTGCCACGAGCCAATGAACGGCCAATCAGGTCAAAGTTTACAGAACCGAATACCTTTTTAGGATCGGCACCTGCTTTTTGAGCGTATGCAACAAAAATTTCAGTCAGTTTAACCGAAACAGTAGCGCATGTTTTGAAGTTAACTTCTACTTTTTCGATATCAATTCCGTTCAGCAAAGCTGCGATGTTTTCAGCAGATACAGCTTCACGATCGATAACGAAACCGAGAGAAGTAACACCTTTTGTCAGTAAGTCAACTGCTTTTGCATTTGCAGCAGCCAGACAATCGTTGCAAACGTCAATATCCTGACGGATCAACCAGCTGTTATCAGCCTTTGTACCACGTACATAAGGAAAATGACCAGGAACAGAACCTGTTGTTTTCAGGCCAACAAGATCTTCTTCACGATGAAAAGGTTTGACGTTGAACCCTTCGTTGGTGCGCCAAACGAGCTTTTTCTCAAAGTCGGCCCCTTTGAGGTCGGCAATTGCTTTGTCCATCCACTCCTGAGTTGAAACTGCAGGAAACTCGGTGAACAATTTTTGTTTGTTGCTCATACTTATTTGTTTAGTTATTGATAGATTGAATGTTACGCTCTATTTTGGAATCAGTATTAACCACTGACAAAGCGATGCAAAGGTACTATATTCTATTGGTTTTATGAATATTATTGCATAAAAAATTGCCCTGTTTTCAAGAGTTTTCTGCACGGATGGCACTACTGAAAAAGGACATCATAAAGAGGTAGGTGTGTTTCGGTTTATTTCAAAACCTGTCAAAAAATTTTTTCTCTAAAAAAGAGGAAGCCGCCTCTTTCGAAGCGGCTTCACTATTTATATCGGGTTCCGATTATTTTACAGAATCCATGTGAGCGATCAAATCAAGAACTTTGTTTGAATAGCCCCATTCGTTGTCATACCAGCTAACCAGCTTAACGAAGTTACCGTTCAAAGCGATACCTGCACCTGCATCAAATACAGAAGTACGAGTTTCGTGAACGAAGTCAGTAGAAACTACTGAATCTTCAGTATAACCAAGAACGCCTTTCAATTCGTTTTCAGAAGCAGCTTTAACAGCAGCTTTGATTTCATCATAAGAAGCAGCTTTTTCCAAGCGAACAGTCAAGTCAACAACAGAAACGTCAGCTGTCGGTACGCGGAAAGCCATACCTGTCAATTTGCCGTTCAATTCTGGGATAACTTTACCTACAGCTTTAGCAGCACCTGTAGAAGAAGGGATGATGTTGCCGAGGATAGAACGGCCACCACGCCAGTCTTTCTTAGAAGGAGCATCAACGGTTTTTTGAGTGTTTGTAGCAGCGTGAACTGTTGTCATCAAACCTTCAACAATACCGAATTTATCGTTAATAACTTTAGCCAAAGGAGCCAAGCAGTTTGTTGTACATGAAGCGTTAGATACAACGTTCATGTCTTTGGTGTATTTGTCTAAGTTTACACCGCAAACAAACATTGGAGCATCAGCAGAAGGAGCAGAAATAACTACTTTTTTAGCACCACCAACCAAGTGAGCAGAAGCTTTTTCAGTTGTAGTGAAAACACCTGTTGATTCAACAACATATTCAGCACCTGCAGAACCCCAAGGAATTTCACTTGCGTTCATGTTTGCGAAAAATGCTACTTCTTTGCCGTTAACAAACAATTTACCATCTTTGTTTTCAGCTGTTCCTTGAAATTTACCGTGAACTGTATCGTAGTTCAACATGTAAATTAAATAATCAAGATCCAAAAAAGGGTCATTTACTGCAACGATTTGAACATCGTTTCTTTCTTGTGCGGCACGGAAAACCAAACGTCCGATGCGGCCAAAGCCGTTAATACCTACTTTAATCATGTTATAAATGTTTTAATAGTTCATTAAAAGTCGCACAAAGGTAGTTATTTTTTTCGTGCGAACAATGCTTTTATTTCTTAAATTAAAGAATTATTTCTCTAATTTTTAATTACCTAATTATCAGCATTATAAAATCAAACTCCTATCCAAAAAAGATTCTAATTCACACTAACTTAGCACGTGTTTTCCGAACACCAAAAGAGGATGAAATTTTCGTTACTAAATCTTTTCGCGCAAACGGATTATTTCAACACTTTTTTAAAGCGTTCGAGGAATATTTCGGCCTCATTTTTAGTCAAACAAAGTGGCGGCAACAGACGGATTACATTGGTTCCGCTGGCTCCGGTAAAAACTTTTTCTTCGAATAAAAGCTTGCGACGGATAGCCGCTGCCGATTCTTCAAACTCGATACCGATCATCAGGCCTCGGCCACGCACCTCTTTAATACCGGAAAGCTTCTTCAATTCTGCCATCAGGAATTCACCAATCTCAGCAGCATTTTCAACCAGTTTTTCGTCTTCCATCACCTCGAGCACGGCCAACGCAGCGGCGCAAGCCAGATGATTACCTCCGAACGTTGTTCCCAACTGTCCGTGAACAGCCTTGAACTTAGGAGCGATCAACACTGCACCAATTGGAAAGCCGTTTCCGATACCTTTGGCCACCGTAATCATATCGGGACGGATACCGACATACTGGTGGGCAAAGAATTTTCCACTACGTCCGTAACCAGACTGAATCTCATCCAGAATCAAAACAGTATCGGTTTCGTCACACACCTGACGCAACTGTTTCAGGAAGCTATCGTTGGGAATACGAATACCGCCAACACCCTGAATACCTTCGATAATCACCGAGCTCACATCACCTTTGGCCAATTCGGCTTTTACAGCTTCAATATCGTCCAACGGAAGAAATGCCACTTCCATTCCACTATTAACGGGAGCTACAATCTTCGGATTATCGGTCACGCGAACGGCAGCGGAGGTACGTCCGTGAAAACTTTTGCCGAACGAAACGATGCGCTTCTTTCCGTTGTAGAAAGAGGCCAGTTTCAATGCATTTTCGTTGGCTTCAGCACCGGTATTGATCATAAACAGGTCATAATCCTCATAGCCGGATGCTTTACCCAGTTTATCAGCCAACTGAACCTGCAAGCTATTCTGCACCGAGTTGGAATAAAAACCCAGTTTATTCAACTGTTCGGTTACCCGTTTTACGTAATGCGGATGGGTATGACCGATTGAAATCACGGCATGACCGCCGTAAAGGTCGAGGTATTTGTTACCCTGTGCGTCGTAGGTGTAGCAACCTTCACCTTTTACAATTTCTATATCGAAAAGAGGATATACGTCGAATGGTTTCATTGTTTGAAATTTACAAATTACACAATGTAGAGACGCATTGCATGCGTCTGGTTTAGATCGCGTGTACAATTTCACATCAGAGACGCATGCAATGCGTCTCTACGTATTCGATCAACACGGAATTTTGTCGATGCGGGTCTGGTGGCGACCACCTTCAAAATCGGTGGTCAGGAAGATTCGCACCATTTCGATAGCCTCTTCGTCGGTAATGAAACGTCCCGGGAGAGACAAAATATTGGCATTGTTGTGTTGGCGGGCAAGAGCGGCCAGTTCTGGTTTCCAACACAAAGCGGCACGGATTCCCCGATGTTTATTAACTGTGATATTGATTCCGTTACCACTTCCGCAGATAGCGATTCCCAGATCGAATTCTCCGTTTTCCACTGCCTGAGCAAGCGGATGAGCATAATCAGCATAGTCTGCACTAGCCGTTGAGTCGGTACCAAAATCGTGCAATTCGGCTACCTGATCAACTAACCATTCGGCAACAGCGCCTTTGCGTTCGAAGCCGGCATGATCGGACGCAATTCCAATTTTCAGTTCGTTTAAAGGTTTCATATTTCAATTCAAAATTTCAAGTTCCAAGTTTCAAATTCAATGTTCATAAATTTACACATCTTCAAATTAGCACATTGGCACATTATCAAATCGCATCATTGATATTCCAGCCCTGGGCTTTGATGGGGAATTCCTGACCGTCGCGGGTTATCAAAGCGCAACCCAAGTCTTCCTTGGCAATATATCCGATCACTTTTACCCCTTCGATGGTAACCACGTCATCGTGCTGAGATGCCGGAACGGTAAACAAGAGTTCATAATCTTCACCTCCGTTCATGGCCGCCGTGGTCAGGTTCATATTGAGTTCTTCGGCCATCACTGCTGTCTGATAATCGATCGGCAGGCGGTCTTCATAAATGCGGCATCCTTTTTTGCTTTGGGTACAAATGTGAAGAACATCCGACGACAGCCCGTCCGAAATATCGATCATCGACGTTGGTACAATATTTTTAGTGGCAAGAGCTTCTATAATTTCTTTGCGTGCTTCCGGCTTCAATTGCCGTTCGAGCAGATAATCTTTTCCCTTAAAATCGGGTTGAAAGTCTGCCTGTCCGCTAAAGGCTATTTTTTCGCGTTCGAGGAGTTGCAAGCCCATGTAGGCCGCTCCCAGATCGCCGGTTACACATATAATGTCATTCTCATTAGCCGTATTTCTGTAAACAACTTTATCGGCAGCTACCTCACCCACACAAGTAACGGAAATGGACAGACCAGTTACCGATGCCGAGGTATCACCACCGACCAAATCAACACCGTAGCGCTCGCAAGCCAGTTTGATACCTGCATAAAAATCATCGATATCTTCTACCGAAAAACGTTTGGAAATTCCCATCGAAACCGTAAGTTGCTTTGGAGATCCGTTCATTGCATAAATATCGGAAAAATTAACCACAGCAGCTTTGTATCCCAGGTGCTTTAAGGGCACGTAAACCAGGTCGAAATGAATTCCCTCGAGCAACAAATCGGTAGTCACCAACACCTTTTTATCAATATACGACAACACTGCGGCATCGTCCCCCACCCCTTTTTCGGTCGAAGGATTGGTGTTTTGAAACTGTTTGGTGAGATGATCGATCAATCCGAACTCTCCAAGTGTAGCTATTTCTGTACGTTGAGGCATATTTTCAGAACAAAAAGTAAAGGACAATGAATAACGAAAAATGGCTGATAAGGATCATACAAACATGAACTAAGTACATTTTACCGTTTTCAAAAGAGAGCACAAAGGTACGACAATCCAAGCTGATTAACAACAAAAAAGCGCTTTTCGACGGAATCTCCACACCTGCATATTCACCTAAAATACAATAAGAAAAATGGGTAAAGCGCGGTTGCCTTACCCATTTTCAAATATTTATGCAAATTGACGGTTATTTATACAGACACAAATAGGGAGTGTCTTCCGCTGCCTTCACTTTGAACTTCACATCTTTCGGAACCACGAAAGTTTCGAACTTTTTGTAGGTTTTCCACTCTGTTTCGCCGGGTATTTGAACGGTCAACTGTCCCGAAATAATGGTCATTAACTCGATAGTTGCCGTGCCGAATTCATATTCGCCAGCCGCCATCACACCAACAGTAGCCTTACCTTCGGCCGAATCCAAAGCAATGGAAACTACCGCTCCATCGAAATACTGATTTGTTTTGAACATAAAATATAGATTTATTTTGATTAAGAATTGACCAAACAGAAATGTTTCACAAAGATAGGCTTAATTACAGGAGCTACAGGCTGATTTGTTCAAAAAAAGCGCGACTAAGGATAAATCCCGTCGCGCTTTCCCATCATTTATCAAACGAACACTTACAAAGTAACTCCCGTTTTGAATATAGAGATCTCGCGGAAGTTCTTCTTTTCCGTATTTACCTTCTCGCCGTTGGCCACTTTCAGAATGTATTCAATGAAACGTTCTTTAAGTTCGTCCATCGACACTCCTTCAAGCAATACCCCTGCATTGAAATCGATCCAGAGAGGTTTGTTTGCTGCCAAAGTTGAGTTGGTAGAAATTTTCATCGTAGGCACAAAACTGCCAAACGGTGTACCACGACCGGTGGTAAACAACACCATGTGACATCCGGCAGCACCCAAAGCCGTACTGGCCACCAGATCGTTGCCCGGCGCGCTGAGTAGGTTCAAGCCGTTAGTCTTGATACGATCGCCGTATTTCAGCACGTCGTGCACTACGGCAGCACCACATTTTTGGGTACATCCCAGCGATTTTTCTTCCAAAGTAGAGATACCGCCGGCTTTATTTCCCGGAGACGGATTTTCATACACCGGTTGGTTATTCTTGATGAAATATTCTTTGAAATCGTTTACCAGATGTACCGTCTTATCAAACAGGTCAGGTGTACCACAACGGTTCATAAGTATGGTTTCGGCGCCGAACATTTCGGGCACTTCGGTCAGCACGCTGGTACCGCCCTGAGCCACCAAAAAGTCGGAGAATACACCCAGCAACGGATTGGCTGTGATGCCGGAGAAACCATCGGAGCCACCACACTTTAAGCCCACACGCAGGCTCGAAAGAGGCACATCCTCACGCACATCTTCGCTCACTTTATCGTAGAGCTGACGCAAGAGTTTCATACCCTCTTCCAGTTCGTCGCCGGCAATTTTCTGGGTTTCCATAAACAACACACGCTCTGTGTCGTAGTCACCCAAGAATTCACGGAAAGCAGCAGGCTGGTTGTTTTCACAACCCAAACCAACTACCAGCACGCCACCTGCATTGGGGTGGAGCACCATGTCGCGCAGAATTTTGCGGGTATTTTCGTGGTCGTCGCCCAACTGAGAGCAACCGTAGTTGTGAGGGAATGCCACAATAGCATCCACGCCATTGCCGCCGGTTTCGCTACGCAGATCTTCGGCCAACTGGTTGATAATACCATTAACGCAACCCACGGTCGGGATAATCCAAATTTCGTTACGGATACCCACTTCGCCGTTTTTACGTTTATAGCCCTTGAATGTCAGGTTACGGTTCGGGATATCGAGCTGCACCAGTTTCGGTTGGTACTCATAGTCGAGCACACCCTCGAGGTTAGTCTTGATTTTCTTCTCGTTCACCCATTCGCCCGCTTCGATGGCCACAATGGCATGACCGATAGAGTAACCGTACTTCACGACGTGGTCGTTCACGGCAAAAGAGGTCAACGCCACTTTATGTCCGGCAGGAACCGTTTGCTTCACCGTAATGGTTTGACCATCCACCTGAATGGTTTCACCTTCGGGAAGCTCGGCAATTGCCACCGCTACGTTATCGGCAGGATTTATTTTTAAATATTGAGTAGTCATGAATCACATTGTTTAATCGTGTAATCGTTGAACGTTGATTTCTCAACGAACAATTGTCTTCACGGTAGCCAGCATTCCTTTTTCTTCGATAGAAGCAAGGAA
Organism: Paludibacter sp.; assembly: GCF_009712605.1. GTDB lineage: Bacteria > Bacteroidota > Bacteroidia > Bacteroidales > Paludibacteraceae > Microbacter. The sequence goes on from NZ_WASO01000010.1 coordinate 13,082, forward strand.
CTGTGCTACTTTAGAGGTCAGACCGGGAACTTTATTGAGGTCTTCGCCCCAGATAAATTCGGCACCCATAACACCTTCAGCTACTTTTTGGATAGAACCGGTAGCCCAGAGATTTTTCAACAGATCAACGATAGCTGCGTCATCGTTCGGAACGATTTCAACGTCGCCACGTTTGCCACCTTTATAATAAGCAATGATACCAGCCAAACCAAGAACAATACCTTCAGGCAAAACACCTTTGCGTTCCATATAAATTTTCAAACCGGGCAGATCGCGGGTTTTGAATTTCGGGAATGAGTTCAGCATGATGCTGGTAACGAAGTGTTTTACAAATGGATTGCGGAAACGATCCAGAACGGCGTTAGCAAATGCTTCGAGTTCTGCCTGAGGCAAATCAAGAGTCGAAAGCAGCTCTTCAAACATCACCTTGCGAACGAATTTACCGGTCACTTCATCTTCCACTATTTCGCGAACAGTATCCAAACCAGACAAATAACCTACAGGGGAGAGCACTGTATGCGGACCGTTCAACAATGTAACTTTACGTTCGTGGTACGGTTTTTCGCTTGGAACGAACAATACGTTCAAACCGGCTTTATCAGCAGGGAATTCGGCAGCAAGCGATGCAGGCGCTTCGATTACCCATAAATGGAAAATTTCACCTTTCACAACCAACTTATCTTCTACCTGAACTTTTTCCAGAATCTGATCGATGGTGTCTTTTGGATAACCAGGAACGATACGGTCGACCAAAGTAGGATAAACGCCGCAAGCGGTTTCGAACCAGTTTTTGAAGTCGGCACCCAACTGCCACAGTTCGATATATTGTTCGATACATTTCTTCAATTCAACGCCGTTGTGGAAAATCAATTCACAAGGCATGATATGAAAACCTTTGTCAGCAGCGCCGTTGAAAGTTTTAAAGCGGTGATACAACAACTGTGTCAATTTACCTGGGTATGATTTTGCAGGTTTGTCTTCCAGTTTGCAGGAAGAATCGAAAGCGATACCAGCTTCAGTAGTATTTGAAATAACAAAACGCATTTCGGGGTTTTCCGCCAGTTTCAAATATTCGTCAAACTGAGTGTAAGGATTCAAACCACGAGAAATCACATCGATCAGTTGGATGGAATCAACTTCTTTCCCTTCATCCAAACCCTGAAGATTGACATGATACAAACCATCCTGAGCATTGAGCATATCAACCATTCCTTTATCGATTGGCTGTACAACCACCACGCTGCTATTAAATCCGGCTTTCTGATTCATGTTGAATACAATCCAATCTACGAAAGCACGCAAGAAATTTCCTTCACCAAATTGAATAATGCGTTCAGGATATGTATTTGCCTGAACATTTTGTCTGTTTAGAGTTTTCATTTTCTATTTCTTTGAAAGTTTATTGTCAAGCCGACAATAGTATATTAAGTAACTTTTATTCTTTTATCAGGAAAGCTTCAATAGGGTTTGTATTCCGTATAATAATCAGCATTTTCTTTTACCAGCAAATCGACCGGCATATAATTCACTTTTTTTACGTCTTTCTTCAGAACGATATTATTGAACAAAGCCTTTATGCCGTTATACGTCTGCATTTCGGGACGTTGTGCGATGATGATTGCAATTTTGCCCTGCTTTAGGTAAGATATATTTTTACTCAACGCATCATAACCAAGCAAAGTTACATTCTCAATCTTTTCCCGCTCCAGAAAAGCCGCAATGTTGTAGGCCGTAGAATTAAAAATAACAGCAGCTCCAACGTTATTACGTTCATCAAAAGCCTTGCGCATCAACAGTTCGTTCATTTCCGGGTTACCCGCCTGTAATTCGACATTAACCACCGAACAATCGGGACGGTACTCACTTAAATATGAGAGAAAACCTTCCTGACGTTGTAACGTTTGGTTAGCTCCGATAAATCCCTTACGCAAAGTTCTGAATAGTACAATATTTTTACCCTTAGGCAATGAGGCTGTTACGAATTTTGCTCCGATAAACCCACTTTGAAACGAAGGTTGTCCAAAGTAAGCCAGATAATCGGCTCCTTCGATCTGAGAGTCGACGAAGACAACCGGAATGCCTCTTTTTTTCATTGTCGCACACAACGCCAGACTTTTATCGCGCAAAATCGGCGACAGCAATAAACCCTGAAAATCTTCATTTTCAAGAGCATCAATTTCATTGTAAAAAGATTGAGCCTCAAACTGATTGAAATATCTTTTTTCAACCACCACGTTGAATTTATCCACCTCGGCACTTGCCCTGTCAATACCTTTATCGACAGCCTCCCAATAATCTCCTTCCTGAAAAAAAGGAATCAGGGATATAATTTTATACGTTTTGCGTGCTGATAAAGAACTTGCAATGAGGTTCGGTTCATAATTCAGTTCTTTAAGAGTTGCTTTGATTTTTTCCTTACTTTTTTCCGAAACTTCACCTCTATTATGAAGTACCCGGTCAACGGTTCCGGCAGACACGCCTGCCTTCTTCGCTATATCTTTGATGGTTATCTTTTTGTCAACACTCATGGCTCAGGTTAATTTTGAATTTGCGAATGTATACTATTTTCTTTTATTCTGCAATACCGTGTACGAACACGAAGACACAAAAAGAGAAAGGTACAAATATATAAAAAACTATATATCAACACATAAACAAGACCAATGAACATTAGGACAGACACTTAAACATCCATGTTTTTAGTTTATTTAACACATCAATCCTCTCCACCAAGGTTTTTCTTGTATAATTTACGGTCGTACAGTTTTTTGCTTTTATGTATCTTATGTATTGACTTCCAGCCAGCCTGCCCCGTAAGCTCAATCTCCCTATCCGCTTTCTTCACTGCTTTAACATAGTCCTTTGCCGTAATCCGAAGCTTATTTTTGTTATTTTTTTGCAAGTTTTTCATATGCAACACATTCTGTTTTCAATTGACCTACTATCTAACGATAATCAACAGTCACATCACAATGCTTCATTCATCTGTATAAGAGCTACTATTTTTTCAAGAAATTCACTATCAACAGCATTAAATGTATCAAGCTGATCGCTATCCACATCGAGCACTGCCCATACCTTTTGTTCATGCAGCAGAGGAACTACAATCTCCGATTTAGACAAAGAGCTACATGCTATATGCCCCGGGAATGCTTCAACATCAGGAACAATAAGTGTACGAGCTTCTTTCCAGGCTGTACCACAAACGCCTCTTCCAAATGCTATTCGGGTGCAGGCAATCGGTCCCTGAAATGGCCCCAGTACCAGTCGATTTTCGCGGACAATGTAAAATCCCACCCAAAAAAAGCCAAAGACCTCTTTAATAGCAGCAGCAGCATTAGCCATGTTAGCAATCACATCCGTTTCTCCGCCCAACAAGGATTTCAATTGCACGAGCAACGATTCATACTGACTCAATTTAGAAACACCCTCTAGTTTTACAATATTCTCAGACATATAACAATTCTCCTCACTTAAAACATTTTGCAAGTTCCACACACCTGAATACAAGCAGGAAAATTGCATTTTATCAATAAATTTATTAAACCAATTTACAATTATAAAACGATTGTTTTTAGCCCACCCCACCGAAAATTGCAAAAAATTACCGATATTTGCAGGATGTTTGATATTATCTGGAAAGGCATAATTATCGGTATTTGCGTATCTGCGCCTATGGGCCCTATAGGTGTATTATGTATTCAACGCACCTTAAATCGAGGCAAATACTATGGCATCGCTACCGGTTTAGGAGCAACTGCCTCTGACTTGCTTTATGCTATTGTAACCGGATATGGTATGAGTTTTGTGGTTGATTTTCTGCAATTACACAAATTTGCTATTCAAATTGCAGGAAGTATACTTGTGCTCGCCTTCGGATTTTATCTTTCCAGGAGCAATCCTGTCCGTCAGCTCTCAAAAACATCAGAAGCCAAAGAGAGCTATATGCAGGATTTCGTTACTTCGTTTGCTCTGACGGTAACCAACCCCGTGATTATCTTCTTATTTATGGCTCTTTATGCCCGTTTCAGCTTCATTGCGGCATCCACTCAATTCGGACAAGCTGTAATCGGATTTTCGAGCATTCTTGTCGGAGCCTGCATCTGGTGGTTTTTCCTTACCAGCATCGTCAATGTATTCCGCAACAAATTCAATGTCAGAGGATTGAGATGGGTAAACATTATCACCGGCAGCATCATCATGATCATCGCGGTCATTGGTGTTATAATGACACTTGCCGGCGACGAATTTATCCACTAAAATCAGAGCACCTGCCTGATAGCAACCAGTTTTTCAAGCAATCCTTCCAGTCTGTCCAGTTGCAGCATATTCGCGCCATCCGATTTTGCGTTCCATGGTTCGGGATGCGTTTCAATAAACAAACCATCCACTCCAACCGCCACTCCAGCCTTGGCCATCGTTTCTATCATTTCAGGCTGACCGCCGGTAACACCGGACGACTGATTGGGTTGTTGCAATGAATGGGTAATATCCAGAATAACAGGAAAACCCGTTTTCTGCATTACCGGAATAGAACGAAAATCGACAACCAAATCCTGATATCCGAAGGTCGTTCCCCTTTCCGTCAGCATCACTTTATCGTTACCGGAATCGATCACCTTTTGTGCTGCAAATTGCATAGCATCAGGCGAAAGAAACTGTCCTTTTTTAATATTGATCCATTTCTGAGTTTTAGCAGCGGCAGCAAGCAATTCGGTCTGGCGACAAAGAAATGCCGGAATTTGCAGTACATCAGCATATTCAGCAGCCAATATGGCCTCTTGTTCGGTATGAATATCCGTCACCACCGGAATATCGAATTCACGTCCTACTTTTTGAAGTATTTTCAGCGCTTTTTCATCACCGATACCGGTAAATGAATCTATTCGTGAGCGGTTTGCCTTTCTGTAAGAACCCTTAAAAACGTACGGAATTCGGAGCCGGTCGCAAATAGTCACAATCCGCTCGGCAATAGACAAAGCCATCTCTTCACCTTCAATAACACAAGGGCCGGCCAACAGGAAAAAATTTCCCGAATCATAATTTTTTAGACGTGGAATATTCATGATAATCAATCAATAAAGAGGACTCACAATCGTTTCGAGAATGTAAAATAATGCTGCAAAAAATAACTTAACACAGCACAGAAAATAGATATAATCACATTAGATGGAGAGGGATACAACCCCAAAACCTCCACCAAAAGCTTTAACCCAAGATAATTGATAAGGATATTGGCTCCGGTAACCATGCCATAGCGCACCAACTGAACTCGCCCACGCAGGGCTGATCCCTGAAAACTGACATATTTTCCAAGCAAAAACCCGGATGCAAATGTAATTGGGAAAGTAAACACAAAAGCTGCTATGTGAGGCGTCATAGCCAAATACCTCAAATAAACGACCTCCTTTTCAAAAACAAAATTATAGAGAACAAAATACAACACCCACCCAAAAACAAGATTAGCCGAGCCGCTAAAAGCATACCGAAAAAGTGATTGAGGGATTATACTCCGAATAGGTTTTATATAAAAGAAGTCAATAAAGTGAATGATATACTTACGAAGCGTTATGGCTATTTTCCTCATCTCTAAACTTTTGATTGTCGTTTTGCTTTTTTAGCACAACTTTAGGTTATCTAATCATTTATGGGTAAATTTGCATACCAGAAACAGTGTACAAATATACGCTTTTCTGCCGGTTTTAGTCTAATTTATTAACACGGAGCAGCCTCCTCATGAATTACGTAAAAGCAAAAAAACATTTGGGCCAACACTTCCTTAAGGATTTATCTATTGCCCAACGCATTGCCTCCAGCATATCTCCGGAGGAAACGACAAATATTCTTGAAATAGGCCCTGGCACCGGCGTCCTTACCCAGTTTTTGCTTCAGAACCCTTTGATGCAGCTCACCGCTATTGAAATAGATTCAGAATCTGTCGTTTACTTACAAGAACATTTCCCGAAGCTATCTTTAATCGAGGGCGATTTTCTAAATTATGACATAGACTCGCTTTTTGGCGGGGCTCCATTCTGCATCATCGGTAATTTTCCTTACAACATTTCGAGTCAGATTTTTTTCAAAGCGCTTGAATATAAAGATCGCATTCCGGTGATTGCCGGCATGTTGCAAAAAGAAGTTGCCGAGCGTCTTGCATCGCCTCCGGGCAACAAGAGTTACGGCATCCTGAGTGTTTTCCTTCAGGCATATTATGATATAGAATACCTGTTTACCGTTTCGGAACACGTCTTCGATCCACCGCCCAAGGTAAAATCAGGGGTAATCCGACTGAAACGTAACAAAGTAGAAAAGCTCGACTGCGATGAGAAACTATTTATCGCTGTGGTGAAAGCCGGATTCAATCAACGAAGAAAAACCCTCCGGAATGCACTCAGAAACCTGCACAACAATCCACAGGCAACGCATCCTTTACTGGAAAAACGAGCAGAACAGCTGGATGTTGCCTCTTTTGTGGAGCTAACCAACTGGGTTGCATCAATCAGACTATAAGACATCAATTCTCTGTTGAATACACACGATTCAACTTTGATCGCCTTGACTTCCTTCAGGATACCTTATATGGGGCTTGTCAATACCCAACAGAATCAGATCATTAAAATATTTAATATCCTGATGGTAATCTTCATGACCCCAACGTTAATTGCACGCATCTACGGTATGAATTTCATTCTCCTGCCCGGATCTCAAACGACAGATGGTTTTTGAGGATGTATTTTCCTGATGATCATGACGGTAGTCGTTATTCTGTTCTATTTTAGATGGGAAAAATGGCAATAATAAGACTCTCGCAATAAATCAACATACTCAGCCCATTCGCAATTCCAGCCATTTTCATTCGAAGCCAATAACCTTAAAGCAAAAAAGCCGATAATTTCAACAAACATCATTCGGTTCAAGTTTCATTCCACTATAAAGTTACCAGAATTAAATTTGTTTTTTCCGTTTAACAAAAAAGCAATTATTTAAGATCGAATATCATAAAAAACCATTATTTTTGTAGACATTACGTACTACAAACATTCTTTTTACGTTTACAACTAATAAGTTGTAAAGACACAACATCTTAAATTTCAGAACCAAATTCAATGATTGATTATATTAAGGGAAAAATAGCAGAACTAACCCCCACATCGGCCACAATCGAAACCGGAGGTATCGGTTACCTGGTACACATTTCCCTGACTACCTATTCAGCCCTTGAAAATAAGGAAAGTGCTCAAATCTATGTTTACGAAGCTATCAGAGAGGACGCTCACTTACTTTTTGGCTTTTTCACCAAAGAAGAGCGCGAAATGTTCTTGTTACTGATTTCGGTATCGGGCATTGGAGCCAATACTGCCAGAATGATACTATCCTCACTATCAATCAGCGAGCTTCAGCAGCATATTGCTCAGGATAATGTAACAGCCATTAAAAGCATTAAGGGCATAGGTTTAAAAACAGCGCAACGGGTAATCATTGACCTGAAAGACAAAATAGGCAGGGTAAACGGTGAGGCTAAAATTGCCGGAACCGAATCGTATTCTTCTGTAAAACAAGAGGCTGCTCAGGCTTTGATGATGCTGGGTTTTCAACAGGCAGCTATCAGCAAAGCATTAGAGAAGATCTTTGCCGGCTCACCGTCATTGACGATTGAACAGGCCATAAAACAGGCTCTTAAATTGCTATAGTCTATCATTTTAAGATTCACTTAACAGAATCCTGACTGTGATCAAAAAAATATTACTCTTCATATTTACTCTCTGTTTTATTGCCATTTCTGCGCTTCCGGTGGCCGGATTGCAACAATCAGGGCAAAAAACAGAGCCTTCAGTTTCCCGTGATCATAACAATGAAAATGGGAAAGATTCTTCTTTATTATTCCCTGTCAAACCAACATCTTCAGTCGGTGTAGCCGACATGGAAAATCGCCGTCCGATGGATCTGAAAGATCCTGACAACGTAAAATCAACCGTAGTATACGACCCGGTAACAGGCTTATATCTGGTGTACACCAAAGTAGGTTCGATGGACATTGCCACCCCAATCTCCATGACATCTCAGGAATATCAGGACTATACTTTGCGAACATCCATGCAATCGTACTGGAGACAACGTAATGATTCCGTACAAAAAACCGAGGATTCCAAGTTTGCACTTACCGACATGAAATTCAGTCTTGGTCCGGCCGACAAATTGTTTGGACCGGGCGGTGTTCAGGTTAAAATGCAGGGATCGACAGAACTTGGATTCGGTGTCCGTGCCCACACCATTGACAATCCGATTTATCCGTACAGAATGCGCAGGCCGTCTCCCTCTTTCGATTTCAACGAAAAAATACAGCTGAATGTAAACGGGAAAGTCGGCGATAAAGTCAATCTTAACCTCAATTACAATACTGAAGCGTCTTTCGATTTTGATCAGAAAATGATCAAACTAGGATACACAGGCAAAGAAGACGAGATTGTAAAAAAAATCGAAGCCGGGAATGTAAGCCTTCCACTCAACAGCTCCCTGATTACGGGAAGCTCAGCTCTGTTCGGGATTAAAACGGAATTACAATTCGGTAAATTAAACGTGGTCGCTGTAGCTTCTCAGCAACAGTCGCAAACCAAAACAGTGAGTTCGAAAGGTGGCGTACAAACAACCAAATTCAATTTTGCAGCCGATAAATACGATGCCAACAGGCACTTCTTTCTGTCACAATACTTTCGCAACAACTTCGACAAATGGATGAACAATCTACCATATGTCACATCGGGAATAACCATCAACCGGATAGAGGTCTGGGTAACAAATAAACGTAGTGACTTTACTCAGGCCAGAAACATTGTTGCTTTTTCCGACCTGGGAGAAACGACAAACCTCTCGAACCCTCACTGGACGGCTTCCGGCTCGAAATATCCGTCTAATTCAACGAACACTTTGTACGGAGAAGTCACCGCTCTTTCCGGCATCCGCGACATCCAAAATTCCAACGCGATTTTGGATGCAACCTACGGTTCTATGGGAATTATAGGAAGCCGTGATTACGAAAAAATTGAAAGCGCCCGTAAACTGGACGCATCAGAATACATCTTCAACAAGAGCCTTGGATACGTCTCTCTGCGCAATGCACTAAATGCAGATGAAGTGTTGGCTGTCGCTTATGAATATACGGCAGGAGGAAAAACATATCAGGTAGGAGAATTCTCTTCCGATCCGATTGAAGCGCCTAAAGCGCTCATGGTGAAATTGATTAAAAACACTAACCTTTCACCTGCGGTTCCTCTCTGGAAGTTGATGATGAAAAACGTTTACAACGTAGGCGCATCTCAAATGCAGAAAGAAAAGTTCAAGCTCAACGTGATGTACGAGAGCGATTCTACCGGAATTAATGTTTCATACATCAACGAAGGCATCATAAAAGGCCAGCAATTGACCCGTGTATTGAACCTGGATAACCTCGATTCGAAGAACGAAGCACATCCTGATGGCAACTTCGATTATGTGGAAGGATACACCGCAGTTTCGGATGGCGGGAGAATTATTTTTCCTGTAGTAGAGCCCTTCGGTAGTTATCTTGCAACAAAAATAGGGAATCCTGCAATTGCCAAAAAATATGTTTATCAGGAGCTATACGACTCTACCCTGACAACGGCTCAACAATACAGCTCCAAGAACAAATTCAGGCTGGTAGGAGAATACAAGGGCACCTCCGGTTCTCAAATACAGCTGAATGCCATGAACATTCCGAGAGGATCGGTAGTGGTTACTGCCGGAGGAAAAACATTGGTTGAAAATCAGGATTACACCGTTGACTATATGATGGGAACGGTAGACATCATCAACCAGAGCATCCTGGCATCCGGTACCAATGTCAATGTAAAACTGGAAAATCAATCCATGTTTGACCTGCAACGCAAAACCCTGATTGGCACGCACCTGGAATACGCTTTCAGCAAAGATTTTTCGATCGGGGGAACTATCATGCACCTTTCGGAATTACCCCTCACTCAGAAAGTTGCTTACGGGAGCGATCCTATTTCAAATACAATTTGGGGGTTGAACACTTCTTACAGAACAGAGTCTTTATGGCTAACAAACCTGCTGAATAAGATCCCGTTACTCAACCTGACAAAACCATCATACCTGAGTGTAAATGCTGAATTTGCGCAACTTATTGCCGGGCATCCCAATTCAGTATCAAAAAAAGGAGAGGTTTTTATAGACGACTTTGAAGGCACCAAAACAGACATAGAACTGGCTTATCCCTATAACTGGTTCCTCGCCAGCACACCTCTTGATTTGTCTTCTTCAGCGTTATTTCCGGAAGCGACTCTGAACAACAATGTAAACTACGGAAAAAACAGAGCGATGATGAGTTGGTTTGTCGTTGACCAAACCGTATTTTCAGGAACATCGTCATTGACACCTGACTATATCAGAAACAACAAAGATTTACAATCCAACAATTTAACCCGGCAGGTTCTTGAACAGGAGATTTTCCCCAACAGAGAATCTTTGTATGGAACAACGTCGTATTTACCGGTTCTGAATGTATCTTACTACCCTACTGAACGCGGACCTTACAACGTTGACGTAATGCCGACCAGCTACAGCAAAGGTATTGACGCCAACGGCAAACTGAAAGAACCCAAAAGCCGGTGGGGCGGGATTATGCGAAAGCTGGAAACGACTGATTTTGAATCATCCAACATCGAATATATCGACTTCTGGATGATGGATCCGTTTGTGAACGACACGCTGAGTAAAAGTACCGGCGGGGATCTTTACTTCAACCTTGGAGATCTTTCCGAAGACATACTTAAAGACGGCAAGAAATTCTTTGAAAACGGTCTTTCTGCTCTTGGAGATACAACCAATACCACACGGACTGTATGGGGTCGCGTTCCTACTTTACAATCGACGGTTCTGGCATTTGACAACAGTTCAAGTGCCCGTCAGTATCAGGATGTGGGACTTGACGGTCTGTCAACAACTAGTGAGTTTTCGTTCCCCACATACAAAAATTATGTTGACCAGTTGAAAACGGTTGTCTCAGCAGCAACATTACGTCAGTGGCAAAATGACCCGTTCTCCCCGATAAACGACCCCGCAGGAGACAATTATCGAAGCTACCGCAATCCGGCTTACAATGCCACTCAAAGTTCCGTTCTGAACAGATACAAGCATTACAACGGTACGGAAGGAAACTCTACGGATGATGGCACAACCACCAACTATTCTTCTGCGGCTACTTCGTTACCCGACGTGGAGGATTTGAATCAGGACAACACACTGAATCAGTATGAAAATTACTATCAGTATAAAGTTTCTCTGCGTCGCACAGACTTACAGGTGGGCAGCAATTATCTGGTGGATAAAATTACGCCAACCGTAACGCTGAAAAATGGCAAACAGACCAAGGTAAGCTGGTTCCATTTCAAAATTCCTATCCGTGACTATCAGAAAAAAATAGGTTCCATCAGCGATTTCAAGTCCATCCGCTTCATGAGGATGTTTATGACGAATTTCGAAGACTCAACCTTCCTGCGCTTTGGAACATTGAATCTGGTAAAAGGAGACTGGAGAACCTATACTCAAAAGCTATACACGTCGGGCAGTACTCCTTCCGTTTCGGGAGATCTTGACGTGGGTGCCGTAAATATTGAAGAAGATGCTAACCGCGTGCCGGTGAACTACGTATTACCTCCGGGTGTTACGCGACAAGTTGACCCAAGCCAGCCCCAGATTCGTCAGGAAAACGAGCAATCTATAACACTGAAAGTTAACAACCTGGCAACAAATGATGCGCGCGCCATCTACAAAAACACGAATTATGACATGCGTCAGTACAAGCGTATTCATATGTTTGCCCACGCACAAAAAGTATCGGACGATAACTCGAACCTGAAAGATTACGAGTTGACAGCGTTTATCCGTTTGGGATCTGACTTTACGAACAACTATTACGAATATGAAATTCCGCTGAAACTGACGGATGCAGGACATTATCAGCAAAGCAGCGATAAAGATCGCGCTACGGTTTGGCCATCCGACAACGAGTTTGACATCGCATTGAAGGTATTGACCAACCTGAAAAAACAAAGAAATGCCGAAAGGGGAACAAATTCAAGCATTACATTAACAACCCCGTATTCATATTACGACCCATCAAATCCCAAAAACAAAGTAACTGTTCTTGGAAATCCGAGCCTTGCCGACGTCCAGTCTGTTATGATTGGTGTCAGAAACAACAGTCGCGCCATAAAGAACGGAGAAGTGTGGTTTGATGAATTTAGCCTTAACGACTTTGAAGAAGGTGGAGGCTGGGCCGGAACGGCAAATGCATCAGTGGCTCTCTCTGATCTGGGAATGATCAACGCGTCAGGAAAATTCGTCACAGCCGGTTTCGGAAGCATCGAACAAAATATTCTTGGCCGCAGTCTGGATAATGAGTATCAATACAATATATCTACCACTGTCCAGCTTGGCAAGTTCTTCCCGGAAAAAGCGAAGGTAAATATTCCGGTCTTTTTCTCTACTTCAAACGAAATTATACGTCCGAAATACAATCCGCTGGATGGTGACATTTTGTTGTCTGATGCATTGAAAGCTGCGATTACGAAGGCTCAACGAGACTCTATCTTATCGTTTGCCCAAACCCGTCATACCACAACAAGCTTTAACATCACAAACGCCCGTGTTGACATAAGGAGTAAAACACCTCAGCTGTACGACCCGGCCAACTTCTCATTTTCATACGCTTACAATCATTCCAGCGATAAAAGCCCGGATGTAATTTACAGTTATTCGAATGATTACCGTGGGGCATTCAGCTATATATACAACACGATGCCAAAACCGTGGGAACCATTTAAAAACGTAAAAGCCCTGAGGTCACCGTTGCTAAAGCTAATAAGCGACTTTAACATCAATCTCATCCCGAGTCAGATTGCGTACAATACCAATATTACCCGTACCTATTCTCAGACTCAGGCACGTGACTATGACGTAATCAATGCCGGTGGAGTACAAGACAAAAGAGATCTGATGACGTTTAGCCGTGATTTCCTTTGGGACAGAAGGTTTGACGTTAAACTCGACCTTACGAGAGGTTTGTCATTTACATTCTCATCCAGCACAAACTCACGCATCGACGAGCCATATGTTCCGGTTGACAAGAACCTCTTCCCCGATGAATACAAAGTCTGGAAAGACTCGATCAAACATAGCCTTGCGAACCTTGGTCGTCCGTTGTTGTACCAACAGATGTTCACGGCAAACTACACTCTACCAATCAACAAATTACCTTATCTGGACTTCACCACAGCGCGAATCCAGTACACGGCGAATTATGACTGGCAAACCGGTGTAACAACGGCATCCAAACTGAATGTTGGAAACACCATCAGCAGTACAGCTCAAACACAGTCTGATGCTCAGTTTAATTTCGAAATGCTTTACAACAAGATCAAATTCCTGAGCGACATTAACAAGAAGTTCTCCTCCGGCAACAGAGTACAACAGTATCGGCCACGATCTTTCAGGCAAAACATAACCATTGAAAAAGATAAGCCATTAAGGTTGACGCACCGTCTGAATTCGACCAAATTCACGATCACTGCAATGGATAGTCTCGGAAAACCGGTTAATCTGAAATACAAACTGGTAGATGCGAACACAATTGAAATAGCTCCACTTGCAAAACGTGTAAATGCAAGCGTCAATATCAGTACGCAAAATCCAAATGATGCGGGAGTTTCCCGTCAATTGGTAGACTATGCCGTTCGTACTTTAATGATGATCCGCAGAGGTAGCATCTCTTACCGGTACAGCCAAAACCTGACATTACCAGGTTTTGCCGGCACAAGCAAATGGTTCGGACAGTCTACATTAATGGGAACAACAGCGCCGGGTGTAGATTTCAGCCTTGGCTTCTTTGACAAAGGCTTTGTTTCTAAAGCTCTGGATAGAGGATGGTTAATTTCGAATGACACCGTAATCAATCCGGCCACTTTTGCAACCACCAAAGATTTTGAAGCGCGGTTGAATCTTGAACCTCTGCCGGGACTCAAAATTGACCTTGCTCAAAAATGGTTCCAGGCCGGACAAACGTCGATGGAATTTATGTATAAAGGAATGCCAACTACTTTCACCGGCAGTTTCCACATGAGTTACATCGCTATTGGCACATTCTTCAAAAGCAGTGGAAACGCGACTAATGGGTTCAGTTCCGAAATCTATCGAAAATTCAAATCCAACAGAGCTGAAGTTACCCGTTTGATTGAGCAGAAATATGCCGGACAACGCTATCCTAATTCCGGTTTTATGGAAGGAAATGTATTAGCAGGAGCAACCTACGATTCGAAAAACGGAAGTGTCAATCCGAATTCGGCAGATGTATTGATTCCTGCATTTCTTGCAGCATACGGAGGCCATTCGGTTTCGGGCAACAAGTTGGGATTGTTCCCGTCGCTTTTACAGTCGCTCCCGAACTGGCGCATTTCATTCGACGGACTATCAACGATTCCAATCGTAGCCAAATACCTGAAATCTTTAACGTTAAACCATGCTTACAACTGTGATTACACAATTGCCGCATACACCTCTTATTCCAACTGGGCAAGCAACGGCAGCATGGGGTTCATCAAAGATGTCACCACCGGCAACCCGATTCCGTCTTCGCAATACAATATCGGTTCGGTAACCCTTACAGAAGCCTTCATGCCTTTGATTGGTGTAGATGCAGCTCTGAAGAACAGCTTGTCAACGCGTCTAATGTACAACACTCAGCGCAATCTCAGCCTCAATATTACCAGTGCCCAGATTATGGAAATTCTGAGCAAGGAATGGGTTATTGGCTTGGGTTATATGATTAAGGATTTCAACCTGATTCTGAAAATGAAGAATAAGCAATCGAAAGTAAAGAACGACCTTACACTGCGATGCGATTTTTCGGTACGCGACACCAAGAGCCTGATGCGTAACATTGAAAGCGACAACGTTCAACCCACAGACGGAGGAACAACAACGACCATCAAAGTATCGGGCGATTACGTATTCAGTTCAATGATCAACATTAAGCTTTATTACGACCGCAACATGAGCAACCCTCTTATATCAACGTCCTATCCGATGTCAACAACCAACTTCGGAGTTACCTTCAAGTTCTTGCTGACAAGATAAAAATTAGGATCTAAAACAGGATAAAAAAAGAGACTGCCTCAAAAAAAAAAAGAGACAGTCTCTTTTTTTTAAGGCACAAGATATATATATATACATCAAGCTCTTTGGGTGTAATCCACTTTTAAATTCAAAAAATTCATATTAACTTAATTTTAACTGTTTTTAAAACCATTAAATTTGTTGACTTAAATTATCTATTTAACTTTGACCTGTTTTTTTTTAATGTTTTTATATTATCTCAAATTCAATAAGTAGCATCTCTTAAATTTTATAATAAAATCAGAATAGTCTGGATGTAGTTACTTTTCAATCGCAGCAAAAGTTAATCGGAATTAATCAGACTTAGCTAATTACGAGCAAACCAAACTATACGACCTTTTTACCCAAATCATGTGCATATGAATCCAGCCAGAGTCCTTGTTGTATTAATGTTCAATCTATATTGCATTCATCACATTTCTGCAGCAGGGTCATTCAATACTCAATTATTAAACGGAAATGCATTTCTGCAAAGCGATTATGTAGAAGTTGCTGTTGGTCCTTGTGGCAACTTCGCATCAACTATAGACGCTCCTACCGGCTTCCATCCGAGAGGAAATGGCATGAACAGCAGACCCAGACAGCTAGGATTCGTTGCCAATCCAGCAAAAGACAACTGGACAAAATATATCGGCGATTATTTTCTTCCCGGAACACCCGAAGAAGGATTTGGTCTCTCCATTGGAGCTTACAATTACAATAACAACCTAATTTGCTCGTTAAGTCAAATACCGGGTAGCGTCATTGATGTTCAATCTACACCTCAAGAACAATCTGCCACCTGGCAAGGATCAATAAACGGGCTAGCTATAACAGCCAAGACTTACATTCCCTCTGGTGCTATTTATTTTGTCACACAAGTTACTCTCACCAATACTACCCTATCTCCCATTGACAGTATATATTATATGCGAAACGTAGATCCGGATCAGGGAGTAAACACTCCGGGAAGCACCTATGACTATTTGACTTACAACAGTATCATTTATCAAACTCCAAACTCATGTGGTAAGGCATTAGTATCTGCTACGACAAAAAATGGAAGTGGCGAATATCTTGGATTGGGATCTATGGATGCAAGAGCAAAGGTTACAACAGGAGGTTTTAATAACAGAAATGCCAAAGCAATATGGACAGGCTATGGATTTTCACAAGCAGGAACGAATTATGCTGCCGACAATGCAATATCTATTGCTTTTAGGATTGGATCGTTAAAACCCAACGAATCTACAACATTTGCATACGCTTATATACTTAATTCAGAAGATCTTGAAAAAGCATTAGTGGCCACAAACCTCGGGCTAAACATCAACGCATCAAAACTATCTGTATGCCAAGGAGATAGCGTAACATACACCGCAGCATCTCTTGTAAAAGCCACAAGTCCTGTCTACGAATGGAAAATCAACGGAACCATTGTCGGCACAAACAGTAATACTTTCTCTACAAATTCATTAGCAAACAATGATGTTCTTTCCTGCAAAATAACGGCCGCAACTGAGTGCTCTCCTGTAACTACCAGCGCGACTACTGACATAAAAATCAAGGTAAACCAACCCACCTTTTCAACGACCCGCGTTTCCATATGCAGAGGGGACAGTTGTCACTTTAACGGTAAAAAATATGGTGCGGCAGGGACTTATATAGCCCACATAACCAATGTTGCCGGATGCGATAGCGCTGCAACACTTATCCTGTCAATCAAAGAGCCTACCTCATCCACCACCAAGGTTTCAATATGCAAGGGTGATTCATACACTTTTAACGGAAAAGCATATAACCTGGCCGGAAGCTACACCGCTCATCTGACCAATAGCGTCGGATGCGACAGCGCTGCAACACTTATCCTGACAATCAAAGAACCTACCACCTCTACAACCAAAGTCTCTATATGTAGGGGAGATACTTATAAATTTAACGGAGTCAATTATACAGCAGCCGGCACATTCGTTGCGCATCTCACAAATTCAGTAGGCTGCGACAGTGCTGCTGTTCTGGAACTTTCCCTAAAAGAACCATCCAGCTCAACAACCAATTCTTCTTATTGCCGGGGCGATACGTACATGTTTGCCGGATTTGCTTATAACGCCGCCGGAACTTATCTTGTACATCTCACAAATGCGGTAGGATGTGACAGTGCCGCCACCTTAGTATTAAAAGAGTTGCCTGTATATTACAAAGAGCAGACTCTCCACATGTTCAAAGGAGATTCATATAAAATTAACGGGCATATATACGCCGATAACGGAGACTATACCGATACTTTCAAAACTATTGACGGATGTGACAGTGTGATCGTGTCTCATTTGTATACATCGGTCATCCCCAATACCATTTCCCCTAATGGCGATGGCGTAAACGACGTATTTCTGAAAGGACTCCACGTTAAAATATACAACCGAAACGGTTTATTGCTCCACGAAGGATATGATGGTTGGGATGGGAAGTTTAATGGGAGACCGGTTGCAAGAGACACTTACTTTTATATAGTCTATTATGAATATGCAACTGAAACAAAAACGAAAGAGGGTTATGTTGTTGTCGCGAAGCAATAGCCTATAGTAAAAAAGCAATAAAGCAAAGCTCTTTACGCCCCCGACAAAGCATCATGTCATGAAAAAAATTTTACAATTCATTGCGCTCATTTTCATATCACTATCCTGTATGGCACAGTCTAATATCCGACTGAACCATTATTGGGAAAACCCCTATTATATTACCCCGGCTTATATCAACACGCAATATCCAGCCGTATTCAGTATGGCCGGTCGCAAACAATGGGTCACTTTTGACGGAGCACCCACTACTTTCATTGCCACTGCCAATCTTTATTCCGAAGAAATGAACTCCCAGTTTGGCGCAAAAATCTTCCAGGATCAAATCGGGTACACCTCCACCACCAATTTATCTCTGTCATACACTTATGCAGTGACTCTAAACGATACATGGCGTTTACAGTTGGGAATAGCAGGAGTTTATCAAAGACTCTCCTACGATGCTTCAAAAATCATACTGGATAATAATTCCGACAATGAAGCATTCAACAATTTACAACCCGAGACATATTTCAACACTGACATTGGGGCTGAACTTGCCAGCCGGTCATTACGGGTTGGAGTTTCCAGTCAAAATTTTGCTTCGCTATTCAACAAAAACAATGCAATGGTCAACACCAATTTTTTATACGGCGCTTTTAGAACTTTCACAGAAAACCCTGTTGATTTTGGAGTGGGAGTTTGCGGCATCCAATACAGCCGGATGATTCAGACAGAATTCAATGCAACGGCATATTTTAAAACAATGAAAAATGAACCGGATAAGTTTCAGGTGGGAGCTTTCTACCGGACTCCCGGACAAATAGGTGGAATTGCCGGAATGAATATCAGTAAGGCTTTGTCGGTGTTTTACAGTTATGAATACAACTCAAGCGGCATAAAATACCACTCTTTGGGTACGCACGAAATCATGATTGTATACAAACTGAAGAAAGGGCCGGTTTGTTACTCCTGTTTCTAAAGAGTAGCAACTTCCCCGTTATCGACAAAGAAAAATTTCACCTCACAACCTGTTTCTGTTAACAGATGGTCGATATGCTCGCGGTTGGTGTCGGTGATAAATATCTGTCCGAAAGAATCGCCGGAGACAAGGGAAAGAATACGCGAAACCCGGTTGGCATCGAGCTTATCAAATATATCGTCGAGGAGCAATATGGGAGTAAGATCGGATGCCCGCTTCAGAAAGTCGAACTGGGCAAATTTGAGCGAAACCAGAAACGATTTGTTTTGCCCCTGCGACCCTACCCTCTTGATGGGATAATCACCTAACAGCATTTCCAGATCGTCTTTGTGAGTGCCTACTGTCGTGTAACCAAGAATCCGGTCACGCTCCCGCGAACGTTGCAATGACTCTTTAAAGTTTCTTTCCGCAAGCTGCGATTGGTAACGGATACTGACACGCTCGTTTTCATCCGTTATAAAATTAAATCGCGACTGAAAAATGGGTATAAATTCATTAACAAAAGCCTTCCGGGTTTCAAAAATATAGACCCCGGCTTCGGCCAGCTGTTCTTCCCAGATATCATACACCATCTCGTCGTGCATGTCGCCTTTCAAAAGGGTATTGCGTTGCAGCAAAGCCTTATTGTAACGAATTAATTCATTCAGATAACGCTTGTTGTACTGCGAAATAACGCTGTCGACAAACCGTCTTCGCTCGTCGCTCCCCTCGCTGATAAGAGCGCCATCGGCAGGCGAAATAATTACCAGAGGCAGAAAACCGATGTGATCCGAAAGCCTTTCGTACTCTTTTTTATTGAGTTTGAATTGTTTCTTTTGTCGCCGCTTCAGTCCGCAATAGATCGCCTCATCGCTGTTGCCCCGTTTATAATGCCCCTGCAACACAAAAAAATCGGCATCGTGCTTCACATTTTGCATGTCGACCGGATTGGTAAAGCTTTTGCAAAACGAAAGATAGTAGATAGCATCCAGCAGATTCGTCTTTCCCATCCCATTGTAACCAATAAAACAATTAATTTTGGACGAAAACGACAAATCGGCTTGTGTCAGGTTTTTATAATTGAGTATCGAAAGGTCTGTCAGTTGCATAAAATAAATTTGAATCCAAAATTACAAATTTTTACCGGCATAGTCAGGTTCTTTGCAGCTAAAAGTAATTCTCCTATCTTTGTTCAATATTTTCGTATATTTTTTAAGTTAAGATATTTATTCACCTCTTTTCCCTGCAAATATGTCATTTCTGGAAATTCATCGCGTAACCAAAGAGTACTCAGGATTCAAAGCGCTCAATGCAGTGAGCATGAACATTGAACAACATTCGGTTTACGGATTGCTCGGCCCAAACGGTGCGGGCAAAACCACCCTGATTCGTATTATCAACTGCATCACGGCACCAGACAGCGGAGAGATTCTCCTTGACGGCAAACGCCTGCACGCCGACGACATCAACCGTATCGGTTATCTCCCTGAAGAGAGAGGCCTCTACAAGAAGATGAAGGTGGGCGAACAGGCGCTTTATCTGGCTCAACTGAAAGGACTTTCGAAACACGATGCTATGGCCCGACTGAAAATGTGGTTCGAGAAATTCGAAATACAGGCATGGTGGAACAAAAAGGTGGAGGAACTCTCGAAAGGAATGCAGCAAAAGGTACAGTTCATCACCACGGTGCTGCACGAACCGGAACTATTGATCTTCGACGAACCTTTCAGCGGTTTCGACCCGGTAAATGCCGACCTGCTGAAACGCGAGATGCTGGCTCTCCGCGACAAAGGTGCCACCATTATTTTCTCCACGCACAACATGGAATCGGTAGAAGCGCTTTGCGACGACATTTCACTCATCAACAAATCGCAGGTGGTGCTTCAGGGCAACGTACATGAAATCAGGGAGCAATTCCGGTCGCACATCTACCGAGTTACCATTGCCGGAACCGAACAACCCGACATTGCCCGGTTGCCTTTCGAGATTCTGGCCAGCGAACAGAAAAATCGTAATACAGAATTGCGCATTCAATCTACCGGATTATCGGCTAACGAATGCCTGAAATCGATAATGGAAACACATTCTATTGTGGCCTTCGAAGAATTACTGCCCAGCATGAACGAAATCTTTATAAAAACGGTTAATGGTTAATGAAGATATGAGAGAGAATATTGTAAAAGATAAAAGTTTTGCTTTTGCTGTAAGGATTGTGAACCTCAGACGGCATCTTATTGATAGCAAAAAAGAAACTGTGTTATCCAAACAGATTTTACATAGCGGGACGAGTGTTGGAGCAATGATTCGCGAAGCTGAACATGCCGAAACAAAAAGTGATTTTAAGCATAAAATGGCAATAGCTCAAAAAGAAATTAACGAGACCATTTATTGGCTAGAACTGTTACATGCGACCGATTATATTAGCTCCGAACAATTCAGCAGCATCAACAATGATGCGATTGAACTTATCAAGCTGATAACAAGCATTCTCAAAACAACAAAATCAAACCTACAGTAATGGTTTCTTATTAACCATTAATCATTAACAATTAACCATTGATATTTAGCCATTATGAATAAAATAGGAATTATCATCCGCCGGGAATACACTACCCGTGTTGCCAAGAAGTCGTTCATCATCATGACTTTCCTTTCGCCGCTCCTCTTTGCGGCTCTTATCATGGTCCCGCTTTGGCTATCGGGCATCAAGGACAACGAAAGCAAAAAAATTGCCGTTGTCGACTTTACCAACGAGTATGGCAAGGTGCTGAAATCGGACAAACAATACGTGTTTGTGCCGGTAAAGGAACGGGTGCAAAACATTGGCAACTCGCAACTGAAGAAAGATTACTATGCCGTTCTGCTGATAAAAGGAGATCTGGTCAAGGATTCCACGGCAGCCACTCTTTATTCGGAAAAACAGGTGGGGATAGAGCTCGAATCGACCGTTTCGCGCCAACTGAGCGAATACGTGGAGAACAAGAAACTGGATGCTTACCACGTGGCGAATATCAAGCAAATGGTAGAAAAAGCCCGCACCAAAATTGATGTAACGACCATTAAGCTGGACGAGAAGGGAAACTCCAAAGTGACCTCTTCCATTGTTGCCACCATTATCGGAGGTCTCTCTACGTTCCTCATCTACATGTTTATTTTTATGTACGGAGTGCAGGTAATGCGGGGTGTGGTGGAAGAAAAAACTAACCGCATCGTGGAGGTGATTATCTCTTCCGTCAAACCTTTTGAGCTGATGATGGGCAAGATCATCGGCATCGCTTTGGTGGGGCTCACGCAATTTCTACTCTGGATAATACTCACGCTGATCATTTCCAACATTGCAGGTTTTGCGCTCTTCGGCACCAGCATTAGCAACCTGCAGGCAGGCGCGCAGCTGCAAGGTGCCTCAAACAGCGGAGCACAGCAGGCAATGATGACTGTATTTCAGGGCTTGCAGGGTATCAATCTGGTAGAAATCGTTTCTTATTTCATCTTCTATTTTCTGGGAGGATATTTGCTCTATGCCTCACTGTTTGCTGCAGTCGGCTCGGCTGTGGATAACGAAACCGACACGCAACAATTTATGATGCCCATCACCATTCCCATTCTGTTTGCTTTTTATGCTGCCATCTACAGCATCGAAAACCCCGACGGTCCGCTGGCATTCTGGTGTTCACTTATCCCCTTTACCTCGCCCATTGTGATGATGGTGCGCCTGCCGTTTGACGTTCCTTTATGGGAAAAGCTGCTATCCGTCGGATTGTTGGTCATCACTTTTATCGGCACCACCTGGCTGGCCGGAAAAATCTACCGCACGGGCATTCTGATGTACGGCAAAAAGCCTTCGTGGAAAGAGATGTGGAAATGGTTGAGGTATAAGAGTTAAAGTACACAGACAGGAAATTGAAGAATATATAGCGTAGGGCAGACAGAAAGTCAAACAACAAGAATAAAACACAATGCTACTCGACAAATTAGTACCAGTTAATTTGAGGCAGGTATGGTCTCATGAGACAACGGACTTCTCTCATTGGCTATCACAAAATGAAAATTTAGATATTCTTGGAGATGAAATTGGAATGGATCTTGACATTATCAAGAGAGAAGCTCTTGCTGGAAGATATAGAGTTGACATACTCTCAAAAGACAAACTTACTAATGAGATTGTAATAATTGAGAATCAACTTGAAAATACTGACCATTCGCATTTGGGACAACTAATAACTTACAGTTCTCATTACAACGCAAAAACTATTGTATGGGTGGTTAGAGACTTGAGAATTGAACATGAAAAAGCGATTGAATGGCTTAATAGAAACCTATCGGATGAAATAAAAATATTTCTCGTGAAGATTGAATTATTTAAGATTGGAGATTCTTTACCGGCTCCAAAATTCTCATTACTTTCAAAACCATATGGTTGGACTAATACAAGACAAAGGAAGGCTGTCGAGATCGAGAAATTTCCGGAAAATTTCGTTGATTATGAGCGAATTTGTCAGAGTATTATAAAATCGAGTCTTATTAATTTTTTGAACAAATTTGCTATTCCAGAGAAAACTTATAAAAGGAGAGAATTACTAGAAAAATATTCTTTAGATGAAAAAAATGACAGCAAATATTACATTCAACATCCGAACCAATTTAAGAAGGTCTTAATTTCTTGGGCTAAATTGAATAAACTAGTAGTGAATAAACTCCACCAAAACGAGAAACACAAAGGAGTTCATAAATCTGGTGGCGTTGAATATATTACATTTAATCAAGAATGAACAGGTCTAACGCAAACTTCTCCCGTTGTTACACAATCAAACTCAGAGACAAACTCAACACAAATAAAAAACTTACTATTTATGGCAGAAAACGGAGACCAATCAGCGGGCAAATGGCCACTTGTAAAATATTCTTTTCAGGTAAAATGGGACGATGCAGAATTCATTTTTCAGGAAGTATCGGGTTTATCTGCAGAAGCTCAGGTTATTGAATACCGTGGAGGGAATAGTCGTGTTTTTTCAACAGTTAAGATGCCCGGTATTCAGAAGTTCTCGAATGTAACCCTTAAAAAAGGCCTTTTCAAAGGTGATAAAAACCTGTGGGATAAGTACAATCTCATAAAGATGAATAACTTCGAGAGAAGCCAGGTCATAATCAGCCTGCTCGATGAGTCGCAAAATGTATCTATAAGCTGGAAGCTCACCAATGCTTTTCCGGTGAAAATAACCGGCACAGATATGAAAGCAGACGGAAATGAAATAGCGATTGAAAGCATGGAGTTTGCTCATGAAGGATTGTCTATCATAAAGTGATGCATTGGAGAGCCTAAACATCAAGAGGTTGTCTAAAAAGTCAATATCGCTATTGATAAACTTACAAACAGAAAAGCAATCTCATTTTCCTACCCCTAGATCCCCTGAAGGGGACTTTTACGCCAATAAAAACAGCAGATTTATAGCCCCTTTAGGGGTTGGGGTAGAAAAACGAGACAGGCTTGTCCCATAAAAAAAGGATGCCGATTGGGCATCCTTTTCTATTTATACCGGAACAAGTCCGGGCGATAAGCGCTTGTTTCACAACAGACAACCCATCAACACTAAACAAATATTTTTGTGCCGGTTTTCTATGCATTCCGGCAATAAGTTTTATCTCACAAATACGATTTTCCAGGGATTGACACCGCTGGTGAACGTAAATTTCTTTTTTCCAGTTGAGTCGAAGCAATAAACTGTTCCGTTAGAAACGTAATCGGTTGCCGCGGAAGCCACGTATACATCGCCATTGGTCTGATTTACGGCAATCCCACTAGCCATCGGAATAGTGGTGCCATCGACAATAAAATTGGTGATTGTTCCGGTTGAAACATCCATCGTCTTTACCGCAGAAGCTCCGGTTGAATAATCATAGTTACAGAAAAGAATTTTAGTACCGTAGAAATCGAAATCGATGGCGGCAGAGTTGGAATAAGTCTTGGTCAGCGCATCGGTCGATGGATTGATAACCTGTAATTCAGAAGCAATAGATCCATAATTACCATGAGATAACACATAAACATTTCCGTCAGTACCTGTTTTGATCGTAAAGGGATTAGTATTGACAGTAATTTTCTTTGTTTCGGCAAAGGATGCAATGTCAATTACAGAAACCGTATTGGAATAGGTCGGATAATTCAGTCCGCCCGAATTTGATACATACAACTTATTATTTGCCACGCAGATTCCGTCTGGGTTTTCTCCGGCAGTTGCATAGGCTTCAATGCTCAAACTGGTAGTATCGATACGGGCAACCGACCCGTCGAAAGAACATACATACGCTTTGTTTTTATTGAACGCAATACAACGTGGCTGACGGGCAGTATTGCCATTTTGAAAACTGATCGTTTTCAGAAACTTCCCGTTCAGGTCGGTCACCGTGACCACGCTCGAAACATTTACCACAATGTAGATTTTACCGCCATACACGGCCATATCATTACCGGTATCTCCCAGTCCGACTCCGTTTTGAGCTTTGTACCAATCGATGGTAGAGGTTGCCTTGTCAATATTGTAAGAGGTTACCGTACTGTTGTTGTAGTTCATTGAACCCTGGTTCAATACATACACGCTGCCATTGGAGACTACCATTGTTTCGTTCTTTGTACACGAAGTCAGCGCCACACTACCTGCTGCCGCCAGTAAAAAAAAGAAGAGTTTAAATTGTTTCATAACACACTTTTATTTAATTGATTTCTAATTTCAGAACTTCACTCCGACACTCACTCTCCACGAACGGCCGGGCATCGGATAATTTTTCACGACGACATACTGTTCGTCGGTCAGGTTAAGCACTTCCAGTTTCACATCTGTCGTAAAATGACGGGACTCAAACGAACGCCAGAATGCCACACTGGTTTCGGCATAACCGTCGATCACCGAATGGCTCAAATCGTAACGATAACCGGAGAAAATACAATTGACAGAACCGTTCACTAACGGAGTAAGTACGCCTATGGTAGCCACACCCGAATGTTCCGGGCTGTAAGCTATCAGTTGGCCGTAGGAAGAGTTGGCCGGATTACTTTTATCCACGGCATGTTGATAGGTATACGACACATCCATCGTCAGATGCAGCGAACGGAAACAATTATACCCACCACGCGCCGACACATCCGTGCCGGTAGTTTCTACCAGTCCGAGATTCAGCATCGACCACTCAAACAGATCTTTTGCCGGTACCGCTATAATTTTATTCGTCACCCGGTTGTAATAGCCGTCGAGCGACAATGCCAGATAACCATCCGGTGTCTTTTTCATATAGGAGATGCCTGCATTCCATTGACGGGCAGTTTCGGGTTTCAGATCCTTGTTGCCGATGCTCCGGTAATAAAGATCATTGAACGTCGGCATTCGGAATGTCTCCTTATAGAATCCACGCAATTGCAAGCGGTCATCTTTCAAAGGAAGCCATGCAACAGAAACCAAAGGAGACAGGCGGTTATGCCCATTGGCTGCGGGTCCCTGTTCAACATGTTCGGTTAAAGTGGTTGCCAGCAAAGAGCACTCAGCCTTGAAAGTCGCTGAAGTATATCGTCCGGTGATATGTCCGTAACCGGTAAAACGGGTCGGTGCGGGGAAGTCTGTCATATTCGAGGTCAGATGATTCAACTGGGCATCCAGCGCAGCTGAAACATTCATCCTGTCCGATATTTTTTTGAAAAGAGAAGATGTCAGGTAATACTCCTGTTGGTAGTAGCGATCATCAAGGCCGCCGGTAGAATTCAGAAAATACGGATCCACATAGCGGGTATCCGAATAATCCGCTTTCAGGCTTGTTTTCCATTGGGTTGTGGAAGAGAGTGCAACCTTATACTGCAATTGCATAAAATAATCATTTTCCCACAAACGCTGACCGGCAGTAGCCAACGGATTATAGAGAATTACCGCACCGGGCAAACCACGGGTGCTGGTATAGGCATATCCTTTGAACGTCCATTCACGACCAACTACCGGCTGATAATAAAGATTGGCTTCTCCGTGAAAAGTCTTCACATCGCTATTGGTTCGCTTATAATGCTCCAACACATTCCCATTCTGAAAATCGAAAGGATAACGCCCGTTTGTATACTGATAATCGGCAATCACCGAAGAAAGAAGTTTTCCTGAAAGTCTGTTTTGAAGCACTATCGCAGGATGCAGCAAACCGAAAGAACCGGCAGTGAGCGAAGCATTGGCTCTCATCTGATGCAAGCTGTCCAGCTTTGGCTTCATACTCTGTACCGTTAGCAAACCTCCGGCCGCCATAGCTCTGGCACTTTGCAGACAGTCGGCATTACCACCATTGGCAAGTGCCACTTCGTCAACATTCGAAAGGTTCATACGTCCCAAATCCACCTGTCCGTTTTGAATATCGCCCATCATGACACCATCGTAACTCACACCGGTATGCGTAGCACCCAGTCCTCTGATGGAAACGGTCTTTAATCCCCCTACTCCGCCGTAATCCTTCACCGTAACACCGGTAAAGTGCTTCACCACATCCGAAAGCTGAAGTACATTGAATTGTTGTATGGTATTTTTATCGAATACCTGAACGGGAGTCACCGTCTGGCTGATATGAGGCATGGGAGTAGCCGTAACCACCACTTCGCGGATGCGCTGAACAGAATCAAGCTGGGCAAAAAGCGGGCTGCAAAACATCAGCAACGCCATTATTCCCAAACATTTAATTCCGGAACGAAGCAAAAAAGTACGGATACAAAGTGTGCGTAAAAACATAAAAACTGCTTGAATTACAAACAGCTTCGCGGTTGTGCAAAAAATCAAATGGAAACTATGCCGATTCTCATTTGGTTGTAAGCTCTTTCCTCGAAAGCCTAAACTGTGAACTGCATGGCAGGTCTCCTGACTTATCCCCGTTTCGGACAGCCTTCCCGTTTTAGTAATGAGTAATGAGTAATGAGGAGTGCTCGAATACCATTTACTGTTTACCGGAAACAGTGGCTAAAGTCGCGCCGAAACGTTGCATAGGACTTACAGTAGCGGGTCTGTTCAGGACTTACACCTGATTCCCTTTTCATCACCTGCCGGGAACCCGGACAAGCGAACCAATGCGACGACAAAGGTACTGCTATTTTTTTATTTGAACAATCAACAACTGAAAGATTATTGGCAAATAGCAACCAACAATCCACTTAAAATACTGTTTTATAGAAGCCTGCAATAAGAGACAATTAATTCGACTCCTGATCGCTATCGACTGTGTACTGCTGACTGTTAATAGCCTGAACTACCAGTCCGGCCAGCGTAAAACCGAAGATCGCCGTGATATGCGCCGCCGTTCCATTGATTTGCGCTTTCATGCTGCACCACTCGTGATTCACCAGTTCCGGATCGCCGGGGCCAGCCTCTGCCTTGGGACAAAGACATTTTTCGGTGCCGCAGGTTGCTTGCTGTCCACGGTTTTGAAGCAGTTCGTCGCTATAAACGCAGAGAAATTTCCTGGCCGGTTTTTCGCCCTTGCGGATTTTCTTGCGTAGAGCCGACCCAAGAGGACAGCCGTTTACTTTCCAGAATTCGGCAATTTTAATACGGGTAGGATCCAATTTGAGCGAAGCTCCCATCGAAGAAAAGAGAACCGCATTGGTACGGGTAACGGTGCGGATAAGATGGGCTTTACTGCCAAGGCTATCAATCGCGTCGATCACAAAATGATACGATGCCAAATCGAAAGAATCGGATGTTTCTTCGTTGTAAATACGTTGAATAGCTGTAATTTCAGCTTTCGGATTGATTTCAAGGAGCCGTTGCTTCAGCACTTCGGTCTTTACCGCCCCCACGGTTTTGGTGGTGGCATGCAACTGCCGGTTGATGTTGGTCATGCAAACACGGTCGGAATCGACAATGGTAAGATGCCTGATACCGGTACGCACCAGACTCTCGGCACACCAGCTCCCTACTCCTCCAATGCCAAAAATAATCACTCGTGCATTGGCCATGCGCTCCATCACATCATCACCCAACAACAATTCCGTACGTTGAAACAATCCTTTTTCGATACCCATCTTTCTAGTTTTCTTATAATTAGCGATTCAACCCTTTCATCTGAAACGGGCGTGCAAAATTACGCAAAAAACTCAACAAAAAACAGCTACCAAACATTCTTAACATGCTGTACGAAAAACAGATGTCCGGAACAATAAACATTATACTTTTTAATTGAGTTTTTAATTTCAACATTTGACCTCTCCCCAACCCCTCTCCCAAAGAGAGGGGCTTTGTACCTGCATCAATGAGTTTTATCTTATATTGTTTCTGTCGTGTTCCTCCTCTCCTCGGGAGAGGAGGTTAGGTCAGACGATAAATGTCAGACTCCGACACGAAGTCGTCGTGAGAGGAGAGGTCTAAACAAAATGCCATTATTCAATTCCGTAATAATCTATTCGATATAAACTCTAATCCCCGCCATCAGTTCAAAGGGCAATTCTGACAAAATATTTTTTTATCTTTGCCGTCCTAAAGAGAAATATAAACTTAACCGCAAAGCTGCCGGGAGATAATTTACTTCCCCGCTCGCTTCTTAAAACATGTATAACAAAATGAACACATTACGAAAAATGATTGCTTTTGCAATCACATGCCTTTTTATTGCAGGCTTGCCTTTTTGCCAGTCGGAAGCGACTACTAAAGTCACTAAAAAAACCACTACAAAGGCAAAAAACACCAGCACAACAAACAAAAGTACAGCCAACACAAAAACAGACGCAGCTTCTGCTACAACACCAGCAACAACTGTAACGACTTCAAACAGCAGTGCTGCTTCCGGACTGAAAGAAGCGCTTGTAACCGGGGTTACCAATGCCGTTCTTTCTCTGAATAAAGAAAACGGATATTTCGGGAACTCTTTGCTGAAGATTCTACTTCCCAAAGAAGCTGATCCGTTGGTAAACAATATCAAACTGATTCCCGGCGGTCAAAGCCTTCTCGATGATGTGGTGCTGCGGCTCAACCGTGCTGCTGAAGATGCTGCCGGTGAGGCAAAGCCTATTTTTGTAAATGCCATTACTGGCATGAGCATTACCGACGCGACATCTATTTTATTTGGCAGCGATAAAACCGGAGCTACCAACTATTTGAAAAAGAACACAATCAATCAACTCACAGCAGCTTACCAGCCCAAAGTTGAAGCGTCACTGAATAAAGATCTGGTTGGTACCATGTCGACTACCGAAGCATGGTCAAAATTGACAAAAGCGTATAACAAAGTGGCCAACTCGCTGGTAGGAAGCGCCTATAACCTTGCTCCTGTCAACACCAACCTTAGCGGTTATGTTACCGAGCAAGCGCTTAACGGACTGTTTACCACTGTTGGCAACGAAGAAATGAAAATACGGGAAAATCCGGCTGCCCGCGTAACCAGTGTACTGCAAAGCGTGTTCGGACTACTGGATAAAAAATAAGCCGTAGGAATCAGCTTAATACCGTAGCCACAATCCGGCGCGCTCCGCCGTAATTGCGAAATTCGCAGAGATAAATTCCCTGCCAAATACCGATATTCAACCGCTGGCGGGAGATAGGAATTGTAAGTCCGACTCCCGCCAGTGTCGTTTTAGCGTGAGCAGGCATATCATCATCGCCTTCCAAAGTGTGTTCGTAGTATGGTTCGCGTTCTTTCACCAAACGATCGAAAATCTGCCCCATATCCACCTGCACATCGGGATCTGCATTTTCGTTGATGGTCAACGCCGCCGAAGTATGCTGGATAAATAAATGCAACAGGCCGCTTTCGGGCAGAGGAGGAAGATTTCGCACAATTTCGTCCGTTACCAGATGAAACCCACGGGATTTGGGACGCAATGAAAATTCAGTTTGAGATACCATAAAAGATGATGATTTTAATAACGCACAAAAATAGATAAAATGCTCTGCTTTCCGACACAAAAACTTACCCGCTATTTATCGTCAAACGCGTGCCCATTTGGCAATAGTGCGTCATTATGTCGTCCTTTTCCTGCCGATATTGCACCTTTTTAGAATGGCTCGTTTTTTGCTTTAAATTGCGACGGAGCACAGTCCAGCTATGATTCATAACCGAACGCGACTCCATATTATACAATGTTTTATTTATAAAATAGGAGGTTTTAATATGGGAGCTTCTGGAAACAAACAGCCCAAAAAAGTAAAGTCTGGCAAACATACCAAACACGTTCCATCGTATCAGCTTGAAACAGAGACAAAAACTATTGACGATCTGAAGAAGAAATAATTTTTCTCGCGATGGGATAAAAAGCCGAAATGAGGTTCGAAACTTCATTCCGGCTTTTTATTTAACCACATATTACTATTTGTAAATCAAATAATTATATCATTTACGCGTAAACCATTTTTTCACCGGCATATCGTAACCTGCACCCTGCATGTAGTTGTAGGTAGCCAGACTTAGTCCTTCTCCGTAAAGATCAAGATCGATTTCGTGCGGAGTTGTAAAAGGAATTTCGTTGTTGGCAAAAGTACCGGCAGGAATTTCCACATGTTTTGCCCCAACACTTTCGGGATGAATACCCGAAGGACTGTGAGCCGTCATGGCATAGCGATGCCAGAAAGCCGACTGTAGCCAGCCGTTGGCAAACAAATCGCGCACCACCTCCAGCGAATCGAGCGTTTCCTGAGCCGTTTCGGTGGGAAATCCGTACATCAGGTATGCATGAGTCATAATACCGGCTTCGGCAAAATTTTTCATACTCTCGCGCGCCGTTTCAATGGTTATGCCTTTATTTATCATCTTCAGAATGCGGGGCGAAGCCACCTCCAAGCCGCCCGAAATAGCAATGCAACCCGATTTTGCCATCAGGTAACACAGCTCCGGAGTATACGACTTCTCGAAGCGAACGTTAGTCCAGTAGCTTACCGTCAGCTTGCGACGCAAAATTTCCTCACTCAGCTTTCGCAACAACGCGGGAGGCGCCGCCTCATCCACAAAGTGAAATCCTGACTGGCCTGTTTGCCGCATCACCGCCTCCATCCTGTCCACGATAAGTTCAACGGGAGCCATTTCAAAGCGTTGGATGTAATCGAGCGAACCGTCACAAAAAGCACATTTACCCCAGTAACAGCCGTGCGCCAACATCATCTTACTCCAGCGCCCGTTGCTCCACAAGGCATGCATGGGATTGGTCAGTTCTATCAGGTTGATATAGTTATTCTGGAGCAACCCGTCATAATCGGGAGCGGCCGTTTCTGCAAACGGAATATTCTCTTTGCTCTCCATGTTTACCCGTACGATTTCGCCGGCACTGTTGCGGTAAAGCGTCCGCACCAACTCGCCTCCCTCAATCAAACGCAACAAAGGCAATTCACCATCGTCAAAAGTAAGGTAATCGATGTAGTCAAAGATAGCCGGATCGGTAATGCTACGCAATTCGGTATTGACGTAGCCGCCTCCCATCACAATTTTTACCGACGGAAACTCCTTCCGCAGCCACTGTGCACAGCGCAAACCTGCATACAGATTTCCCGGAAAAGGAATACAAAAGCCCACCATTTCGGGACTGCACGCCCTGATCTTTTGAGCGAAGACATCCAACATCAGTTGGTCGATAAAAGACGGAGGCTGTAGCAAAGTTTGTTGCAAAGGAGCAAACTCAGGCAATCGCAGGCAAAGCGATTCCGCATAACGGATCAGTTCAAAATTCGGATCAATGGTTTGATTGATAAAGTCGCACAAATCTTTCAGGAAGAGCGTACACAGGTGCGTTGCCCGGTCGTGATTGCCGATCGTGCCAAAAGCCCATTCCAGATCGTCTTCCGAAGGAAAACGTTTACTTTGCGGCCAAAAATCAAGATCGCTGAAACGTTGCGCAAGACTACTGTCCCGTCCACTCAGAAACCGCATTACCGGCTCAATGGTTTGAATATAAAACCCGGATTGTTGCAGCAGGTTTCGTGAGTGTTTCGAAAGCTTTTTCGATGAAAAATCGAGTTGAAAAATCCGTTGAAGTTGCTCTTGTGTAAAGAGTTTTTCAATCAGCGCAATACTCAAATCCATTTGCCCGGCAGCAATGCCGCGCGAACGCAGAAACCCCTGCAGGTGACAGGTGGCCGGATAGGGTGTATTGAGTTGGGTAAGCGGCGGAGTAACGAGCAGAATCTTCATGCGGAATATTTTTTGCAAACTTACTGAATTATTTCGGCTCTGCCGTCTTTTACTCAATGAGGGCTTCGCTTGGAGCGAAACCCTCACTCTGAGCAGATCTGGCGACTCGGAGGTCGCTGCACCCATGGGTCTTGCGAAAAATCGTTGAACGACAGACCGGAGTTCATTCCGATTCGCAACGTTTCCTTAAATTGATACTTATGCAGATTTTCAGTAGTCAGCTACTATCGAACCTATTGTATTCTATTCGAGGCGATTTCTGCTCTTTCAAGCATTTTTTTTGCAATCGGAGAACATTTGATCCAAAACAGATGCTTATGTGTCTCTGTTACATCCAGAAAATCATCCTCAAACATTGTTCCCATACCTTCAAAATTGGACATGTCAATGTATACAAGTTTGTTTTTGGGCAATTTTTCAAAGAAACTGCGTAATTGTTCCCCTTTATCTTCGGTAATACTACCATACAGTTTATACTGCAAAGGCTTATCTTTTATCTTTTTCAAACCCAATCCAAAATCGAAATATTGTTCCAGCCGTTCCTGATAGATTACTGTCGCCGTATCCGTAAAGCTATTGCTCATCAGTGAAAAAAGCAAAGCCACCAACTCATGATTTTTGTCATTTTTCCGGGGTGACCAAAATTGAAATGATTTTATCTTTTCTGCGAGCTGAATCACTCCGTTTACCGTAATCCCATCGTTTCCAAAACAGATTTCACGCTCAATGATTGTATCTCCATTCTGTAGCACACTTTTATGCAGAATAGTATCGATCATTGTTTTTTTTGCACATTGATAGCTTGATAAAAAATCCTCCAGCACAACAGCAAAAGAATCGGGCACAGCACATTTTTGGTTTATCTCATTACTTTGAAAATGCATTGTATAACCATCATCTTCTTTCTCAATTTGCAATTTCGATCCTGCTAAGAAAGATGGATGAAATTCGATGCAAAACTTATCGAATTGGGTAAACAATTGTATCGAGATTAAACTCAATACAATAATGGTAACTAATCTCATTTTCATCATTAAGGTCACTTTGCTTTCTTTAATCGGGGTCGGGGTCTTAAATATTCTGTAAGTTTTCCATCAATGGGAAAACCTTTTCCTATTTTGAACACTGAGAACCAATCTTTTGAAAGACATGCTTTATCATCAGCTTCACAATAGGTCTCGAAGCCACCGATTTCAAATTTCCCATCATAATCAATATCTCCGAATATCTCTGCGGTACATGGTTTTGTTATACCAAATTGAGTTATAGAATCTTTTGTAACGTATAAAATCAAAAATTGGGAAGGATCTGGTGCATTCAATAATCGAAAAATGTAATAATATGATTCATAACAAGCTATTTCATGTTCAATAAACAAGCCATATGGGACACATTCAAATTGTAACATCGAATCATTACTCTCGTATTTTAGTCTCTGGTTACGATAAATCTGTAGTTTGTTATACATCTCGGATGGGGATGTACGAGTTAAAACAATAGAATCCCTATCCATACCTCCATGCCAATAAGAAAACTGATAAACAGACTTTAAGACATCCGTGTTTTGTGCTGTAGCGCTTAAAGAAACCAAACAGAACAAAATAAAAAAGTATTTTTTCATGTGAATATAATTGCTTTCTTGACTAAAATCATGGCTGGCACATTTTCAAAAACTCACTTAAGCGAAAGTCTTCGAATTTTATCATTTATTCGGCAAAAATAAAAATGTTCCAACAATCTTCAAATGTAAGGGTTTTTCCACAAAACAAAAAAGCGGCGTTTCAAACAGATTGTTTGCTGCGCCGCTACTATTCTTTAGTAATCAATGATTAATCCCGACGGTTACCGCCCATAAAGATCATGATGTAGTAGAAAAGGGTTGCCAGAGAACTGAGGGCTGCGACCACATAGGTATAAGCTGCTGTCTTCAAAGCATCTTTTGCCGGTTCGTAAGTCGAAACGTTGGTAATACCAGAACGGTTGAGCCATGCCAATGCACGAGCACTCGCGTTAATTTCTACCGGCAGGGTGATAAAGCTAAAGATAGTCGTCATGGCAAAAAGCACAATACCGAACAACAACAGTGCAGGAAAGGTATGCACCAACAGAATGCCACCCAGCAACACCCATTGAACCCAATTGGAGGCAAAGCTCACAACTGGCACCAAGGCCGAACGCATCTTCAGGGGAGCATAAGCCGTTGCGTGTTGCACGGCGTGTCCGCATTCGTGAGCTGCCACGGCAGCTGCCGCAACGCTGTTGCTCATAAACACCGGTTCGCTCAGATTCACCGTTTTATTGGCCGGATTATAGTGGTCGGTCAGTTCACCTTCAACAGAAATAACCTTTACATCATAAATTCCGTTTTCACGCAGCATCCTTTCAGCCACATCCTTACCGGTCAGCCCGTTTGGGATAGGAATCTGAGAATATTTTTTGAATTTCGATTGAAGGCTTTGTTGCACGAGCCAGCTTATAAGTGCAAAGACCCCAAAAATCACATAAATCATCATAGCTTTATATTTTTACGTTTACAATGAATTTCTTCTTACTTACAAACATATGCAAATGGTAAGCCAACTGCAAATTTGGCAGTTATAAAAAAGCAGAAGAATCATAAAAGGCTGTAAACAGATAAATTATCCGATCAGATTGTTGCTACGGAGAATCGTTTCCATGTCGGCCTGTACTTTTCCAGCTTCACGACGGGCGGCCGCTGCAAAATCTGTCTCTTTGGACGCATACAAAATCTGACGCGAAGAGTTCACGATCAGACCGCATTTGCTGTTCAACCCGTATTTGCAAACCTCGTTCAAATCTCCGCCCTGAGCTCCCACGCCGGGAACCAGCAGAAAATGCTCGGGTGCCACTTTGCGGATATCGGCAAACATGATTCCCTGTGTTGCTCCTACCACATACATCAATGTGTCTGTACTACCCCACTCCTGCGATTTGCGAAGCACTTTTTCAAAAAGGCGTTCGCCTTCTTCATCCTGTGTAAACTGAAAATCGTGCGATCCTTTGTTTGAAGTCAACGCAAGCAAAATTACCCATTTTCCTTCGTAACCCAGAAAGGGCTTAACCGAATCTTCGCCCATATACGGAGCCACAGTCACCGAATCGAAGTTGAAATGCTGAAAGAAAGTACGCGCATACATTTCTGACGTATTTCCAATGTCGCCGCGCTTTGCATCTGCAATCAGGAACTGATCGGGATAGTTTTCGCGAATATAGTTTACCGTCTTTTCAAGCGCCTGCCAACCTGTCACGCCAAGACTTTCGTAAAAAGCAAGATTCGGCTTGTAGGCAACGCAAAGATCTGCGGTTGCATCAATAATTGCTTTGTTAAAAGCAAAGATCGGATCTTCTTCCGCCAAAAGATGTTGTGGAATTTTTTTTAGGTCTGTATCCAGTCCTACACAAAGAAATGTTTTTTTACGGCAGATGTTGGCAAAAAGCTCTTGAGATGTCATATAATAAGTGATAAGTAATAAGTAACAAGTAATAAGTGATGCAAATACACCGTTGACACACAAGCATTTGCAACAAAAAAGTGCTTAACCCGGATTATTTATGCAAAGATACGGATTTGTGAGGCTGCATCCGAGCAAACGGCACAAAAAATTCGCCGATATTCGGGCTACAACAAAAAGAGTAGTTGCAATTGGGTGTTGGCATATTTTCACCTAACTTTGCACCTCAAATTTTTATACATGACAATACTTTACGAAGACAATCACGTAATTGCAGTTAACAAGACCTGTTCGGAAATTGT
Source organism: Paludibacter sp. (assembly GCF_009712605.1). Classification (GTDB taxonomy): domain Bacteria; phylum Bacteroidota; class Bacteroidia; order Bacteroidales; family Paludibacteraceae; genus Microbacter. Next base: position 49,680 of record NZ_WASO01000010.1, read on the forward strand.
ACAGGGCGACAAAACCGGAGATAAACCTCTTTCTGAACTTCTCAAAGTTTACCTGAAAGAGAAATATAACAAACCCGGAAATGTTTTTGTCGGCGTAACGCATCGTCTCGACAGGCCCGTAAGCGGGGTAACTTTGTTTGCAAAGACAAGCAAATCGTTGTCTCGACTGAATGCAATGTTCCAGAATCACGAGGTAAAGAAATTCTACTGGGCAATTGTCAAAAAGGCCGATATTGCTCCGGAAGCCACTTTAACGCACTATCTGGTTCGTAACGAGAAACAGAACAAATCATACGCCTACGACGAAGAACGCAAAGACAGCAAAAAGGCTATTTTACATTACCGTATCATTGGCACATCCGACAATTATTACCTGCTGGAGATTGATCTTCAAACCGGTCGTCATCACCAGATTCGTTGCCAGCTCGCAAAAATAGGATGCCCGATCAAAGGTGATTTGAAGTACGGTTTTGCCCGATCAAATCCCGACGGAGGCATTTCACTCCATGCCCGTTTACTTTCATTTGTACATCCCGTGTCAAAGCAGGAAATCGAGATTAAAGCTCCGGTTCCGGACGACAACCTGTGGAAAGCTTTTGAAGCCCAAATGGCTTAATACATGAATGCCAATATGAGAATCATCATATTGGCATTTTTTCTATTCTTATCTGTTAGGAAAAATAATTCAGTTAAGATTGGGGTTTTGAGGAAATTCTGCCCAACGTTTGTACTTACCCCCTAAAGACTGCATAGAACGACTCCAGAGGTTTTCGTACCCGGGCATACGCAGAATTTCTTCCGTCGCCATTTTGGTCACCAACCATGACTGATTCTTTATTTCGTCCAGAAGCTGACCTTCATCCCATCCTGCATAACCAAGGAAAAACCTTACTTTAGCTACCGTTCCCAATCCTGCATTCAGATTATCCATCAACCATTCAAAATCGCCCCCCAGATAGAGGTTTTTGGCAATCTGAAAACTCTGAGGAACCTCGGATAAATTATGCAAGTAAAACAGCGATTTTGATCCTACAGGGCCGCCACAAAATACAGGAATGTTCTCCTCTACCTTGACTCCTTCTAAAATTTCGTGAAGATATAATTTGAGTGGTTTATTGAGCACCAGCCCCATACTACCGAGATTGGAGTGCTGGGTAAGCAAAATCACCGAACGGCCAAAATATGGTTCGTTCATAAATGGTTCTGCAACTAACAGCCGACCTACAGACGGCTGGAAACCCGCATCAATAGTAAGAAATGAGGAATCGAGATACATACTGGCGCTTTTTATATAGCAAATATAATCAACAATGATATATTTGATTCCTCCAGCAACTATTTTTTCTTACGGGTAGTTTTTTTGGTTTCTTTCGGTTCGGCATTCACAATTTCCATGCATGCTTCAAACGTAAGCGATGCCGGTTCTGTCTTTGCCGGAATTTTGAAGTTCTTTTTTTGATAGGCAATATAGGGACCGTAACGACCATTCAACACTTTGAGATCAGCATCCTGTTCAAACGTTTTGATAACTTTATTTTTGTCAGCTTCACGTTTTGCAAGAATAAGTTCAATGGCTCTTTCGGCAGTGATGCTCATCGGATCTTCTGTCTTCGGCAGAGAGGTAAATACGGAATTGTGGCGCACATAAGCTCCAAAACGACCGATAGCGACAATCATCTCCTTGCCTTCAAATTCGCCCAGACTACGTGGCAGCTTAAACAGTTCCAACGCCTCTTCCAGCGTAATGGTGTCGATCATTTGACCTTTTGTGAGCGAAGCAAACTGCGGTTTATCTTCTTCTTCCTTCGTCCCGATCTGCACCATTGGGCCAAAGCGACCGATACGTACAGACACCTGACGGCCGGTTTTCGGATCCGTTCCCAAAATACGTTCGCCGGTACGACGTTCCGAATTAGCAATAGCCTCTTCTACTGTCGGATGGAATTTTTTATAGAAATCATCGAGCGATTTTTGCCAGTCAAGATCACCTTCGGCAATGTCGTCAAATTCTTTTTCCACATTAGCCGTAAAGTTATAATCAAGAATATCAGGGAAATAATCGGTCAAAAAGTCATTCACAACCATACCAATATCGGTTGGAATCAATTTACCTTTATCGGCACCGAAGCGCTCGTTCTTCACCTCTTCCTTTATGCTTCCCTTTTTCAGAGTCAACAGGATAAAATCGCGGGTTTCGCCATCAAGATTGGATTTTTCAACGTATTTCCTTTTCTGAATGGTAGAGATAGTCGGCGCATAGGTAGAAGGACGACCGATGCCCAGTTCCTCCAGCTTGCGAACAAGAGCAGCTTCGTTGTAACGCGGCGGACGTTGAGTATAACGTTGTTGAGCCGTCACAGTCTGCATTTCAAGCTGTTGCTTTATTTTCAAAGGAGGCAACAATGATTCAGAATCAGATGATTCCGCCTCATCATCGGTCGATTCCAGATAAACTTTCAGGAACCCGTCGAATTTAATCACCTCGCCGGTTGCCACAAATTTCTCGGTAGCATTGTTCAGCCCGATGGTTACGGTTGTACGTTCAAGTTCCGCATCACTCATTTGCGATGCAATGGTACGTTTCCAGATCAACGAATAAAGGTTCTTTTCCTGAGCCGTTCCTGTGATCTGGTGTTTATTCATATAGGTAGGACGAATTGCCTCGTGCGCTTCCTGTGCGCCTTTGGTCTTGGTGTGAAACTGACGGAATTGCCAGTAACTTTCGCCCATCGTATTGAAAATTTCTTCTTTGGACGCACCCAATGCCAAATCGGAGAGATTGACAGAGTCGGTACGCATATAGGTGATTTGCCCTGCTTCGTAAAGTTTTTGAGCAATCATCATGGTTTGCGACACGGAGTAACCCAGTTTACGGGCGGCTTCCTGCTGCAAGGTTGAAGTAGTAAACGGAGGTGCCGGTGAACGTTTTGAAGGACGGGTTACTATATCGTCGATAGAATAGATGCTGCTTTTGCATTTTTCCAGAAAAGCTTGCGCCTCTTCCTTCGTTTTGAAGCGTTGTTGCAATTCAGCTTTCAGTTCTACCGGCTTACCATCGGCATCGAAAACCGTAAAAATAGCAATGACCCGAAAAGCAGATTCTGACACAAACGCCTGAATTTCACGCTCACGGTCAACTATGAGGCGAACCGCCACGGATTGCACGCGCCCTGCAGAAAGAGATGATTTCACCTTACGCCACAACACCGGAGAAAGCTCAAAACCCACAAGACGATCGAGGATACGACGTGCTTGCTGAGCATTTACCAAATCGGTATCAATATCGCGGGGATTTTCTATCGCCTTGAGAATGGCTGGCTTTGTAATTTCGTGAAAGACAATGCGGCGGGTCTTTTCTTTTTTGAGTTTCAGCGCTTCAAATAAGTGCCATGCAATAGCTTCTCCCTCCCGGTCCTCATCGGAAGCCAACCAAACGACTTCTGCCGTTTCTGCAGCTTTCTTTAGCTCGCTAACCAGTTTCTTCTTATCGGTCGATACATTATATATAGGTTTGAAGCCATGCTTCACATCCACACCAAGATCGTGTTCGCTAAGGTCACGTATATGTCCAAAACTTGACATGACGGTATAATCACCGCCCAGAAATTTTTCAATCGTTTTCGCCTTCGCCGGCGACTCAACAATTACCAAGTTTTTCGACATATCGTACTATTTTTGAGAATAATTTACAAACACCATTCAGAATACCTTTTTATCAAAAACTGATATTCAGCGACATACAACTCACGTACATCTACAGTTCACCTTTTATTAATTGGCTGCAAAGTAACAAAATGTATCTCGTAAGTGCCAAATTTTCAGCATTATTTTTTACAAATATAAGTCAGCCGTTAAAATTTCCAACCTTTTACGCAGCATTATCTGCATTCTAATCAATTGTCTGTCTGATATTTAAAATTCAAAACTTTTCAAAGCAAAAAAATCACAACCAGTCATTTTTTCATCTTCAAAACAATGATTTTGACACCAAAAGTTGGCTTAAAGAAAAAAACGTACCTTTGTAACCTGTCAATTTGCACATTAAAGGATCATCATCAACAGAATTTTAATGCACACCGTTCATACAATGACAAAACAAAAAGAATTTATAGGCACCATCATTCTTTTCTCGTTGCTGCGAATCATACTGGCCTCTACCATGGGATTAATGCCGCAGGACGCTTATTATTGCTACTACGGCGATCATCTTGCGCTATCTTACTTCGACCACCCGCCGATGATTGCGTACATGCTTCGATTGGCAACCACACTGTTTGGCAAATCTGTATTCACGCTGCATGCAGCTGATTTTCTGGTCACATCAGGTACTCTATATATTTTCTATCTCTTCCTCAAAAGGATTCTAAGCGGAGAAGCCCTCAGAAAAGCCTTCCTGCTTATTGTTACGGCTCCGTTTATCACTCTTTTGTGCGTTAACAGCACACCGGATGTTCCGCTGTTATTTTTCTGGGCTTTAAGCTTACTTCTTATCCACAAAGCAGTTACTGAAAACAAATGGCACTATTGGCTGCTGGGAGGAATAACCTCCGGCCTCGCATTCGACAGCAAATATACAGCAGTATTTCTGGGTTTCGGACTGTTCCTGTTTTTACTTTGTTCAAAAGATCATCGCAAAAAGCTTATCACAGGACAGTTTATCTTGTTTGTCATTACTTTTATCGCGGCAAGTCTACCCGTCATTGTTTGGAATATCCAAAACGATTTTATATCCATCAAATACCAATCTACCGAACGGGCATCGAGTATGTCGACCGGATTCCAATTCCAGCCGCGGCTTTTTCTGGGTTACTTCGGCAGTCAGCTGGGTCTCGCATTGCCGGTATTTTTCCTGCTTATTTTCCGTTCTTCGTTCGACTCAATCCGAAGGCTCTTCTCTCGCAATAAATTTGAAACAAATACGCTTTTATCCGCTTCGTTTACCGTTCCGTTTTTCCTTTGCTTTACGGCCATCGCCTTTATTTATTGGGTAAAAGTAAACTGGATCATGCCTGTTTACTTCACAGGAGCCTTCCTTGCGGTCGCTTATCTGAAAACGGACAAGATTATTCGCTGGCAAACAGGGCTCTCTTTATTACTCCACATTCTGGCATTTATCGAATTGGCATGGATGCCGATCCCCGTCAATTCGGACGACACCTGGTGGGGATGGAACAAGCTTACCAAAGAGGTCAAAACCGTAAAAGACCAACATCCCGGCTACATTGTGTTCTCCGACGACTCATACAAAACCTCCGCGGCGCTCAATTTCTATCTGCCGGAACATGTGTATGGCGGCAACCTGATAGAAAAGCATGCTTTCCAGTTTGCCCTCGACGACCGCAATGTTCAATCGCTGGCCGGTCAGAATGCGATTTACGTCACTTCCGAACTGAACAAACGCAAGCGTCAGGACGAAGGAAAAGTTCAGGATATTCTTCAACGCTATTTTCAAACCGTAAGCCCGCTGGACAGCATTATATTGAAAAACGACAAAGGTATCGTTCAACGTAAATTTGCTGTTTTCGAATGCAAAGGCTACCTGCCTCCTGCTGGCACGAAGTTGCATCCATAAAGTAAAACCTCATCACTATGAAACGAACATGTTGCTTCACAACCCCCAAGGATTCCCGATAGCTATCGGGAAATAATTCCAGCAACATAGAGTTCCATACTACCTTAGACGAAAAAATTATTATCGTATGAAACGCGCTGCATCATTCCGCAACATCAAGAAGATCGATCTTCACAAGTTTGTGCCCCGAATGGCTCAGAAAGGCACTTCTCCGGGCACCGTTGAATATATCGGGAAGCCCCGTCAGGAGACGATTGGCATCAATATGATTGCTTATGATGAAGCGTCGGTTGAAGAGAAGCAGATTGTTTCTTTGCCCGATCTAAAAACCGAAATGGCAACGGCGGCGCTGAAATGGGTGCAAATTTCGGGGGTGCACAACACGGATTTTCTCAACCAACTGGGCGAACAACTTGGCATCAATTCGCTCGACGTGGAAGCTATTGCCAATACCACGCAGCGTCCCATCATGATTGAACGGGAGAACTACATCTTTGTTGTGCTCAAAACACTCCAATTAGAACCGATAACAAACGAGGTCATTGTCGAGCAGGTAAGCATGATTCTGGGCGATCGCTTTGTCGTCTCTTTTCATGAAACAACACCTGCTTTATTCGATGCGCTACGCAACCGGATATCTGCAACCAAAAGCCGCATCAGACGATTTTCTTCCGACTACCTGTTATTCGCTCTTTGCGACATTGTAATCGACCAGTATTTTTCATTATTGGAGAATGTAGGAGAAACAATCGAAGCTGCCGAAGACGAGTTGATCATGTCGCCGGTGAATGCGAACCAGGAAGCCATTTACAAGTTAAAGAGGCGACTGGTATATGCAAAAAAAATGATCTGGCCGACCCGCGAAGTGATCACCGCACTGCAAATATCCGAACACGAATTGATTAACGATGACACGCGTATTTATTTTCGGGACATATACGACCACACAGTTCAACTTATTGAAAGTCTGGATAGCTTACGGGAAATAACTTCTGGAATGATGGATCTTTATATGTCGGCAATAAGTAACCGACTGAACGAAATCATGAAGGTATTGACACTCTTTTCCGCCTTCTTTATTCCCATCACATTCCTGGCCGGAGTTTACGGAATGAATTTCAAAACAATACCCGAAACCGGATGGACGTATGGTTATCTGGCATTTTGGGGTGTGGTAGTCGTTATTTCGGTTGGAATGATCTTTTATTTCAAACGAAAGAAATGGTTCTGATTATCGTCCGAACAAAAGCTTCCTGACAACCGGCACTCTGTTTATTACTGACACTGTCACCCACGTAAAAACCAATGCAACGATAAAGACGATGCAGATTTCAACATCGCTACGTTCGAGGATGGTAGTAGACAGCAGGTAAACAAACAGGTACACCCACATAAAATGAGACGCATAAACAGATAGCGTATTTGCTGACAGCCATTGCACCACAACATTGCTCTGTTTGAAATAGCGGCTCACCTTAAACAATAGCAACAACACCGGCACCGGAGTAAGAATACGCACTACAAGAGCATATATCGAGTTGTTATCATGGGCGATGGGCATTCCAAAAGAATACACCGATCCGGTTCGCGTCCAGGCAATCTGAAGGAACACCATTACTACGACCAATAGTAAAACCTGCCATTTTTTGATCTTATCAGCAATCTGGTATTGACGCAAAAAACAACCCAAAAGAAAATAGGGATAATAGATCTTAAACAGTCCCAACCCATAGAAATTCGACTCGGGGAAAGAAGGCGTCAACGCATACATCAACACCACCAACGCTACAGACAAGAGATAAAAATAACGGCTTTTACGCAGGAAGAAATAAAAGACATCTATCACATAAAGTGCCCACAAAAACCACAGACCGCCTTTACCGGGAGATTTAAACACCTGCAAATAATAGTTGGGAAGTATCGCCCAATTTCCGTTATGAAGATCCATTCGCCTGTAATAGAACGAATACAAAACCATCCAAAGCAGAAAAGGAACAATCAGCAGCTTGAATTGTTTCCACAAAAAGCTGACGTTTTTTCCGGAAGAGATAAGATAACCGCTGACGAAAATAAAAAGCGGCATATGAAAAGAGTATATCAGGCGGAAAATGATATTGGAATCGAAATTGCTCACCAACGAATACTGAATGGCATGGCCCAGCACCATCAAAACGATGGCAAACGCTTTCAGCCAGTCAATGCCGTAATCCCTTGCTTTCAATTCCACCTGCACTAATTAGTTTTTCGGAAAGAAAATTGCCTTGAGGGTTTTTCGAAACACCACAATATGCACAGCGATCAGGGCAAACAATGAAAAGCCGCAAAATTCGTGCAGCTCTCCCACATCAAAACCACGAAATCCGGTTCCCATCAGCACAATGGTAGTGATTTGTAAAATAGCCACCGTCAGAAGCAACGCAAGGCTCACCTGACGAACCAGTCTGTTCTTTTTATTCTTTTCCATTTTGTTGCAATAAGTTGATTTGATTTTCCTCATCCTTCAAATGACATGAATCCTGAGGTTCGACATGAATATATATTTCGCTTCGTTTTATCTGATCCATCAGACTATGCTCTATACGGTCACAAAGTTCGTGAACATCACGCAGCTTTAGATCCGGATCAAGGTGTATATTGAACTTGATAAACGTATCTGCTCCGGCTGTACGCACTTTAAGATGGTGATACAGTTTCACTTCCGGAAATGAGTTCAGGGTATTTTCAACCAAAGTAATCGTCTCTTGCGGAGCTTTGTCCAACAACACATCTACTGCTTTCTTTCCCAACCGAAAAGAAACAAACAAGACAATCACAGCCACCAACAATGCCGCAATTGAGTCGGCAAAATAAAATCCAAAGTTAGCACAAACAAGGCCAAACAACACGACTGCCGAACTCCAAATATCTGTGGAAAAATGAAGTGCATCGGCTTCCAGCGCCTGACTGTTATGCTTTTTTGCCACTTTGTACAAAGCTCTCGAACGTGTAAAATCGATCACAATAGAGCTAATCACCACCACGTAACTCCACACCGACACTTCGATATGGGTATTTCCCGTCACCAGACGATCAATTGCTTCAGACACAATCCACACGCAGGTTATCAGCAAAAGAATAGTTTCGATGAACGCAGAAAAATTTTCGATTTTACCATGACCGTAATTATGCTGTTTATCAGCAGGCTTATCGGAAATACGAACCGAAAAGAAGGTAATCACGGCTGCTACCAGATCGAGACCTGAGTGCAATGCTTCTGACAGAATACCCAAACTACCGGTAAGGACTCCGATAATCAGTTTGAAGCTCGTCAGAAATATCGCGGCAAGTACCGAAAACAAAGCCACTCTGTTTTTTTCTTCCACCATAAAAATTGCACTTTATATTCTTTCAAAAATCACTCTTGGAATCAATTTTACCACCATAGCGATAAGACGCCAGCGTTTCGTAACGTAGACAATATCTTTTTGCTTGTCAACTGCTTTTATAATCTGACCCGCCGCTTTCGGCACCGGCGCCGACCAGAAAACGCCTTCTCCCTGAGCCATGCAGGTGTCTACAAAACCAGGACGAATATCCGTAATCTGAATGTTGAGTTTCTGATGATGCGCTAACTGCCGCAAAGATTGCATATAAGTCATATTGTACGACTTACTTGCACTGTATGCCGGCGAAAAGCGGTTTCCTCGCAGTCCGGCAATAGAACTTATCGCGGCAATCTGACCGTGCTGCTGTTGTTTGAAGTAGCGAAATGCCCAATCGACCACAGCTGTAAAACCCGCCACGTCTGTCTTTATTGCGAGCTGTTCCGGTTCCGGTAACAGTTCGCTGTTACGTTTGCCATAGCCGGAGCTAAGCAACAACAAATCAAGACCTCCCAGACGGCTCACCAAAGCTTCAAGGTTTGATTCTACCGATGCAATATCCGAAATATCAAACGAAGCTGCAACATAGCAGTCCGGTGACTCTTGTTCCAGTTCATGCAACAACTCTTGCCGGCGGCCGGTAATGCCCACCAGACAGCCTTTGCCGGCATATATTCTGGCCACTTCACGTCCAATGCCCGAAGTAGCTCCCAGAACAATTATTTTTCGCATCGGAAGCTTGTTATTAATTCTCATTACCATTCCTTTATCGTTGTCTCTCATCACGATAACAGAAATGCACTTTCGGGTGTAAAGTTCTTATAAAATTATTGAATCGGCAAGTTTCCCGAAACAAAAAAAACAGTTTATAATACTTCCTCCTAAAGTGCAGAACAGACATATCTATACTCCGATGGATTTATCGTTTCAGCTATGCAATCCCGCTACATTGTGAATATTTTTCACAAAATACTCTTCATTATACACAAATACAAAAACATATCAAAAAATAAATTTAACTTTGCACATTAAACAAATAAAAAAAAACAATTCAATTACAATCCCCAAGATTGCATCTGATTTTTCTGATTATCCCATTATTTCTTTATCTATAAAACCAAAGATTATGAGTACAAAAAAATATGCTTTCACGCTTCTCTTTGCGCTTGGTCTCCTTACATCATTTTCAGCCAAGGCTCAAAGTGATATTGCCGACATTTTCAAGGCAGGTGTCAACGATTTGCAAACCGTAGCCAACGGCTATATTAAACCTTTCGGCAATGGTTTTTCTTCTGGCTTGGGAAACAACTGGTACAATACCGCTGCCACCCACAAATTACTTGGTTTCGATATTACTGTTGGTGCCAGTGGCGTATTTACGCCTTCCGACGATAAAACATTTAGTTTATCTGGATTGCAGAAACTTACGGTTGTGAACGGAGAAAAGACAGCTCCGACATTCGGAAGCAAAGGCGATGGAGTTTTACTGGCACTTCGTCAAAACGTAAACGGGACAACACAAACAGTTACTCAATTTCGCACTCCGGGGGGAGTATCTAACGTGACTCCGGTTCCCAGTTTTCAGGTAACTCTCGGGCTTCCAATGGGCAACGATTTATCGGTTCGGTTTATTCCTACCATTAATGCCAGTAATTTCTCCGGCAATATGTGGGGTATCGGGCTAAAACATAATATCAAACAGTGGATTCCGGTTTTGAAATTGCTTCCGTTCGATGCTGCAGTAATGGTAGGCTACACCAAATTCAACGTCAACTACAGCTTTGACAACCCCATTACTCCATCCGACTTAGTCAGCGATCCCAGCAAAGTGTCTACTCCGAGTGGTGTATCATACGCCGACCAGGGGATGAAACTGAAAGCAAGTGCTTTGATGGTTCACGCCATCGTTTCGAAAAAAATTGCTTTTATAACGCCTTATCTGGGATTCGGCGTTACTCGCAGCAACTTTGATTTTAATTTTACCGGTAATTTTCCTGTGTTGGACAATTTCAATACAACAACCCAGAAATTCGATGTAAAAACATTGAAAGACCCGATTCCTCTTCACTACGCGATGACACAACCGGGAGCAACTATCGGGTTGCGCATGAAATTACTATGGATCTTTGCTTTCCATGCACAATATACGTTACAGAAATATTCGACCGCTTCTGTTGGCTTTGGCCTGAATATTCGGTAAATGCTGTCTCAATAAACAGAAAAGCCGGAGTGGACATCCTGTTCATTCCGGCTTTTTTCGTCCGACATTTGTTAAAACACACTCTCCATTTCAGATAATATAAGTCAACAATAGCCAACGTTACTAAAAGTCTGAACTATTCAATAATAAAACCGTTAAGTAAGCGTTTTGTCATACAGAAATACGAATAGAGATAATCTCTTGTGCCAAAATCTCTTTTATCAACTATTTTTTATGACCAGAAATTTTCTTTTTTGCTTTTCCTTTTTAATTGCGGGACTTTTTCTTACCGGATGCAGCCAACAGGACACCGAAGCTCTTACAACATCGTCGGGCACCAGCCTTTACCTTGCCAATAACCTGCGCAGTGCAAGCGGCAACAATATTGCAGCTTATTCTGCAAACGGAACGACCACCAACCTGACTAATGGTTCGCAGTCGGCCTACTCCACATCTCTTTTTGTCTCGGGCAGCGATGTATATGTAGCCGGATACGAGTACACTTCCGATGGTTATCCCATTGCCAAATACTGGAAAAACGGGATGGCCATAAGCCTCTCCGATGGTTCTACCAATGCTTATGCAAGCTCTGTTTCTTTATCCGAAGGCAATGTTTATGTGGCAGGATTTGTCGACAACAGCAATGGCAACAGCGTGGCCGTGTACTGGAAAAACGGAAAAATAACGTTGCTTTCCGATGGCACGTCTAATGCCTTTGCAAATTCAATCTCCGTTTCGGGCAACGACGTATATGTGGCAGGCACCGTACAAACTACGACTGGTCGTAACGTAGCCGTCTATTGGAAAAACGGGTCTATGAATGCCCTCACTGATGGCAGCACAGACTCATTCGCCAACGCTATCGCATTCAGCAACGGCAACCTTTATATTGCAGGGAACGTCTATAACAGGAACGATATTTCGGTTGCCACTTACTGGAAGAATGGTAGTACGACAAATCTTTCCGATGGAAACTCCAATGCAACGGTCAATGCTATTGCCATCTCCGGCAACGACTTCTATGCAGCAGGTGCAGTTACTGGCAACAGCGGTAAATACATAGCTACTTACTGGAAAAACGGAACGGAAAATACTTTAACGGACGGATCAACGGATGCCGAAGCCAAAGCCGTCTATATTTCCGGCAATGACATTTATCTGGCAGGATATATCACCAACAGCAGCGGCAATAAAACAGCAGTGTACTGGAAAAATGGCGCGCTGGTTAATCTTACCGATGGATCTACCGATGCACTAATTAACGCCATTGTGGTGAAATAAGAAAGCTCAGTAGCATAAAGGAAACAGCCGGAATGATTAATCTTCGTTCCGGCTGTTTCCTTTATGATTTCAATAGAAATTTACCAGCTATCACCATATCACAAATAAAATAGCTGGGATTAAACATCCCAGTTTTCTGGTTGCTTTTTTCAAAGGCATATCTTCATTTGATGAAAACAAGCTCACAAAATAGAATGCACAAAAGAAGCACACTACCATTGCTAAAATCTGCAACAAAATATTTTCTATCATAATGGCTATAAATTATCAAGGTCTTATTTAAGATAGCGTAGCAAAGTTCCATACTACATAAATCCGATATTATTTGTAGTCTAACTTATTTCATTCATAAGTTTTATACCCCTTATAGATCCACAATATTGTTACAATAAAGAACCATAGCAATATCATTGAGATAGAATACGACAAACAATACAAGACAGAATGATCATTATTACTGATATCCCACGTTAGAATTCTTATTACAGAAGGGATTAATGTATTGACAACTAAAATTAGCCTTAATGTACCTTGTGAAACCATTGATTCTAATGCCTCAATAATTTTACAATATCGATTAGTCAAGACAATAGCAAAAATACAAAGCCATACAATTGCCGCATCTATCATAAAAACCATCCAATACTCATCGAAATATCTATCCACAGAACACATTGCAATGATATTTATTATTACGGGTATAATAATATTGATTTTTATGAATAAAGGCACAATACTTTTCGATCTAATCCGCATATCGAATCTATTTCCTTCTTTTTCCAAATTGCTATCATTAAAATTGCTATGCGCGGTATGTAATATTGGAGAAAACCCATAAATATTTACACCATCGTCCCCTTTTGAAAAAAACAGCCACAAAACATAAAATGGAATTAATTGGAACCAGCCTGAATTACCTAAATCATGACATCTCTTAGCTCCTTGTGCCCATAGAAACCACAATAATGGGCTTAGAGCTAAAGTAGAGAAAGGAATTGCGGACTTTATCATTGCCATGACAATTGTATGCCCAACAATATAAACGATGAAACTGATACCATATTCTAATCGCCTTATTCTACCTTCAAAAGACAATGCTGTTTGAAACATAACTGTTTGAATTAATATTGAACATTCTTATCTCTGCTTTTTCCTCTTTTCTTACTCATTCCCGTAATTTTCACGCTCGCAGCCGTTCGAATTACGCTCCATTGAGTGATTTTGAAGCTTTAAAGGGCAAAATTCAGGATCCGTACGCTGATTTTCACGGAAATTATTGTGCAAAAAACGCTCTTTTGCGTGATTTTCACGCTCTGGAAAGTAAAAATCACGCTCCCGAGGCAAAATAGTACGCTTTTGAGATAAAAAATCAGGTAAATGAGATTAAAAAGTATCTCCCGGGGTAGCGAACCACCCGCAGGAGTGTCCGGCAAACCGGACTGTACGTTTACTTCGCGGTCAATTCGGCCTTGGCCTTGCTCTTTTTAAAGAATACGCCCATATCATCCGCTACCACATTAAGGCCCGACACCTTGTCTTTGTTTTGCTTAACGGCAGAATACACTTCGAGGGAAGCCACCATTGCATCGCTGACAACTGCATAATAGGTTTTCTGCAAACCTTCGGCCAGTTGATTAATCTGGTTCAAAATAGGACGTATTTTGCCAACAAGTTCATAGTCTTTAAAGAACTCTTCCTTGTCGAACACCCCCGAAAGAATTTCAGGATGATCTTTGACAGTTTGGTACGCCTTATCGATAAACGGGAGGAAAGTATTTCCTACCTTGATAAGTGATACCACATCGTCGGATTGTAAACTAAGCAAGAAACTAAGCTTCGCTCTTGCATCTGTAATACTCTGTTGCACGGCAGCAGCATCGCTGTCCGACAACACGGCTGAAATCAGGTTTTGAGCCATAAAATAAAATTAAGAAATTAAACAATGGTAGCCTAACAGGTTCGACGGCACTCTCGTAATATGAGCACATTGGTCTATCCTGTAGCTTTTTATTATTTTCCTAATTTTGGTAGTGCATGGCAAATATAAAAATTATATTCCAAAACATAAACATTTTTGCCAATACAAACTAAAACATTACAGAAATATTATTGCGTATTTTTAAACAAATAAAGTTGTGAATATTGGCTGACCAAGGCATTAGAAACAACGTTTTGCGTTGTACGACCTCTCCCCTAACCCCTCTCCCGAGAGAGAGGGGAACAATCTGCACAATGAACTGAATCCTAATAATCTCACTACCGCGCTCCTCCTCCCCTCGGGGGAGGAGGCTGGGTCAGACGATATATATCTGACTCCGACACGAAGTCGTCGTGAGAGGAGAGGTCTGACATTCAAATTTATATACGCTTAATCTATACAATGTCGAATAAATTCATATCGGAACCACAAATCGGTTGCATAAAAAAGAGCGATTGTTTTGCAACAATCGCTCTCATTTCTTTTATAAATAATGTCCGGGTTACAACCTACGTATATCGGCTCCCAGAGCTCTCAATCGTCCGTCGATATCCTGATAACCACGGTCGATCTGTTCAATATTATCAATCACGCTGCGGCCTTCGGCAGAAAGGGCGGCAATAAGCAACGAAACCCCTGCACGAATATCGGGCGAAGTCATGCGGGTGCCGCGCAAGGACTGCTCGTGGTTCATTCCAATCACTACCGCACGGTGCGGATCGCAAAGAATAATCTGCGCCCCCATCTCTATCAGTTTATCCACAAAGAAGAGGCGGCTCTCAAACATTTTCTGGTGAATCAGTACACTGCCTTTGGCCTGCGTCGCCACCACCAGCGCCACACTGATAAGGTCGGGGGTAAATCCCGGCCAGGGAGCATCAGCAATGGTCATAATCGATCCGTCGAAAAAGCGCTGCACCTTGTAATGATCCTGTTGCGGAATGTAGATATCGTCGTTGCGGAACTCAAAGTCAATACCCAGTCGATGGAAAATCTCGGGAGTAATACCCAGGTGTTCGCGCGCCACATTTTTGATGGTCAGTTCGGAACGGGTGATAGCCGCCAGTCCGATAAAACTCCCCACTTCGATCATATCGGGCAAAATACGGTGGTTGCACCCTCCCAACGAGTCGACACCTTCAATCACCAACAGATTGGAACCCACGCCGGAGATCTTAGCCCCCATCGCGTTCAGCATAGTGCAGAGTTGAAAAAGATAGGGTTCGCAGGCTGCGTTATAAATCGTAGTCGTCCCCTTTGCCATCACAGCAGCCATCACCACGTTGGCAGTTCCGGTTACCGAAGCTTCGTCGAGCAACATGTAAACCCCTTTCAAACCTTTGGTGGTCACCTTCACATGCGACGAGTCTTCATCAAAACCCACTTCAGCACCGAGCTTCTGAAAACCGATGTAGTGAGTATCCAAGCGACGGCGACCGATTTTATCGCCTCCGGGTTGCGGCACCACCGCATAACCGAAGCGGGTCAGCAACGGGCCCACCAACATGATGGAACCACGCAGTTCGGTAGCTTTTTTTCCATATTCGGGACTATATAACGTATCCAGATTGACAGCATCGGCCTGAAAAGTATAGGTTCCTTCCGAAACCTTTTCCACTTTCACGCCCAACATACCAACCAAGTCTATCAGTTTGTTCACATCCCGGATATCGGGAATATTGCTGATCGTCACCTTTTCGGGAGTTAACAACACGGCACAAATCACCTGTAACGCTTCGTTTTTTGCACCTTGCGGAACAATTTCGCCCGAAAGACGCTTGCCGCCAAAAATCTCAAATGCTGCCATATATATGATTAAATTTCAAAATTCAGAATTCCAGGATTCCATGTAGAGCCGCAATGCTTGCGGCTCAATGTTCAAAGAGACACAAGCATTGTGTCTATACACACACAAATTTCATGCAAAAATACAACAGATTCTTCATTGATTTTGGACGATCCGGAAAATGTGAACGATTTGTTGTAATTTTGAATTCAAAATAAACCGACAATGACTCTTCAGGAAAACGTTTCCCTCAAGCCATACAACACCTTTGGCATAGCGGCTACCAGCCAGTATTTTACAGACATCGCAGCACCCATCGACCTTCAGATTCTAATGCAAAGCGGACTTCTCAATGCTTTCCCGTTTTTCATTCTGGGTGGTGGCAGTAACGTGGTTTTCAACAAGCTGTTTGCAGGCATTGTCGTCAAAATATCATTAAAGGGAATCACCGTACTGGAAGAGACCGACGATTCGGTTTTGGTGAAGGCTGCCGCGGGTGAAGTATGGAGCGATTTTGTTGATTTTTGTGTGGCTCACAACTTCTACGGAGCCGAAAACCTGACTTCCATTCCGGGAACCGTGGGTGCCAGTCCGGTGCAAAACGTAGGTGCTTACGGCGTAGAAGCCAAAGATATTATCGAATCAGTGGAAGCTTATGAGATACTGACCGGCAAACAACGTATTTTCTCCAACAGCGACTGTCAGTTCGACTACCGGAGCAGCATTTTCAAGACAAAACTGAAAAACAAATATATCGTGGCATCCGTCACCTTCCGGCTAAGCAAGCAGCCGAAGCTTAATCTCGAATACGGCGCCATTCGCACTGAAATAGAAAAAGCAGGCATTACCGATCCGACGTTGACCGATGTCAGTCGCATCATTGCCTCCATTCGCGAAGAGAAGCTCCCGAATCCCGACAAGATCGGCAGTGCCGGTAGCTTTTTCAAAAACCCGGTCATTCCTGTCGCACAATTCGAAGCATTGAAAGAAAAGCATCCGGCAATAGTTGCCTATCCGCACAAAGGCGAATACAAGGTTGCCGCCGGTTGGCTTATCGAACAATGCGGATGGAAAGGCCGTCAGTTCGGCAATGTAGGCGTTTACCCTAAGCAGGCTCTGGTACTCTACAACCTGGGCGATTGTACCGGAGAAGAGGTCAAAGCACTCGCAAAAGAGATTCAACAATCCGTCGAGACACACTTTGGCATCGCCTTAGAACCGGAAGCCATTTTTGTATAAAAACAGAGCAAAGAACAAAGAATAAAGACAAGTAGAACTGATTGAAGAATCTTTGCTCTTTGTTCTTTGCTCTATAATCTAAATCCAACCATGTCCGAACGTTTTGCCGACATCATTCTTCCCCTGCCTTTAGCCAACAGCTACACCTACAAAATACCGGAGGAGCTATCCGAATCGGTAAAGCTTGGCATGCGGGTGGTCGTGCCGTTCGGAAGCAAAAAAATATATACCGGAATCGTTCGCTACGTACACGCCGTGGCACCGCAGGTTTCGTCGGTAAAAGAGATCATTGCACTACTCGATAACGCTCCGATTCTTCGCCGTCCGCAGTTGCCCTTTTGGGAATGGATTGCCAACTATTACATGGCTTTCATCGGCGATGTCTACACAGCTGCCGTTCCGGCCGGGCTGAAGCTCGAAAGCGAAACCTCCATCACGCTCAACAACGACTTCGAAGCTGAATCTCCCTTTTCGGAGAAAGAACTAAAAATTTACAACGCTCTAAACGACAATAAGCCCCACTCCATCAAGGAGCTGACCCGCATTACCGGCTTCAAAACTATCCTGCCAACCGTCAAAAATCTGATGGACAAAGGAGCCGTTTCGCTCTCGGAGGAGTTGCGCGCCGCCTACAAGCCCAAGAAGCTCACCTGTGTTCGTCTTGCCGATGGTATTGCCAGCGACGAACAACTACAAGCCGTTTTCGACTCGTTGCACCGATCGAAGAAGCAACTGAGTCTCTTGATGGCTTATCTTGAAATGTCGCATCACTTAGCCAAATCGGGGCAATGCGAAGTGGCAAAAAAAGAGCTTCTCGAACAAAGTGGCATTTCTCCTGCCGTATTTGATGCTTTGGTCGAAAAGAAAATTTTTCACCCATACACCAAAGAGATCAGTCGGCTGGATTCTTCACAAACAGTGCAGCAACCTCTTGCCACACTCAATAGTTTTCAGAAAACGGCATACAGATCGCTTCTTTCACAATTAAAAGAAAAAAATGTAGTCTTACTTCACGGAGTAACTTCGAGCGGCAAAACGGAGATTTATACCCATCTCATCGCAGAAACATTAAAGCTGGGTAGACAGGTTTTGTATTTAGTTCCGGAAATAGCCCTTACCACACAACTCACGCAGCGACTGGAAAAGGTTTTTGGCAACAAACTGGGCGTTTATCACTCCAAGTTTTCGGACAACGAACGGGTGGAAATATGGAACAACCTTTTGAATGACAAAGGTTACGAAGTCATTCTGGGAGTGCGCTCTTCTGTTTTCCTACCATTCCGTGATCTCGGCTTGGTCATCGTCGACGAAGAGCACGAAAGCAGCTACAAACAATACGACCCGGCACCCCGGTATCACGCCCGCAATGCAGCCATTGTGCTCGCCAACATGCACGGAGCCAAAACCGTACTGGGCAGTGCCACACCGGCTATCGAGAGCTATCAAAACGCCCTTTCAGGCAAATATGGATTGGTCGAACTTACCCAGCGGCACGAGGAGATAGAGTTGCCCAAAATCATGACCGTCGATCTGAAAGAGTCCTACCGCAAAAAACGGATTACCGGCCATTTCACAGACGAACTGGTCGAGAAAATCAAGCTGGCACTCACCAACAAAGAGCAGGTAATTCTTTTTCAAAACCGGCGCGGATATGCACCTTACATCGAATGCAAGCAGTGTGCTTATGTTCCCCGTTGCCCGCATTGCGACGTCAGTCTGACCTACCATAAGCATTTCGACATGCTCACGTGCCACTACTGCGGCTATACAACCAAGGTACCAGCCAATTGCCCCAGCTGCCATACGCCATCGTTGCAAACCAAAGGATTCGGTACCGAACAAATCGAAGAAGAGATCAAAGCGCTATTCCCTGAAGCCAAAGCGGCACGCCTGGACCTTGACACGGTTCGCACCAAGAAAGGCTTTGAAAAGATTATTCGCGATTTCGAGAGTCACGCTATTGATATTCTGATCGGTACACAGATGGTTACCAAAGGACTCGATTTTGGCGATGTGAGTTTGGTTGGGATCCTGAATGCCGGCAATCTGCTTTTTTACCCTGACTTTCGGGCGCATGAACGGGCATTTCAATTGATGGCACAGGTGAGTGGTCGTGCCGGGCGAAAAAGCAAACAAGGGTTAGTAGTCCTTCAAACGCCGGAAACGGACCATCCGGTAATTCGACAGGTGATTGCTCACGACTATAAAGGAATGTTTGCCACACAAATGCGGGAACGGCACGATTTCAGATATCCTCCTTATTTTCGGCTTATAAACATCGTTATTCGCCATAAAGATCCGGGGACGAACAACCATGCAGCCGCCCTTATCGCAGATGAACTCAAAAAATTACTCGGATCACGGGTTTTAGGGCCAAACAACCCTCCGGTTGGAAGAATTCAGAACTGGTACATCAAGCATATTCTCCTCAAGATAGAGAATGCAGCTTCGCCTGATGCTGTCAAGGATATCATACGTAACATTGTAAATGGCATCCAATCAGATGGCCGCTTCAAATCACTTCAAGTCAACTACGACGTAGATCCCATGTAATTAATCGTAGAAATTCCAGGAGATACCCATTTTCATCGTTGTCGGATTCATAGGATAATTCGGCATGGAGAAATAATTCTGGTTAGGCATAAACGATTGGTTTACGTGATAGTATTCTAGAAAGAAACGGGTCTTTTTCAGGTGAAAATTGGCGTAAGCACTTGCTAGGGGATAGTTGCCGATCTTGGTTTTGTTCTGTACATAAAACTGCCCGGTTGCAGGCATATAAGCCGGAGCATAATATGAGGTATGGAAATGCGAAGATACGCCTAACTGAACCCGCAACACATTAAAAAGTTTCGTCTGGTAATACAAATTATTGTACAATGCCAACGCTGGCAAAGGAATAACATTCTGATTACTGCACACCTGATATACCCCTTTGTTTTCGAGCGCAAAATGCTTTCCGAAAAACAAATCCAAACTCGCATCCAGAGCAACAACCTGCACACTACCCGAAGCCTGCGTAGGCATTGCGCTCGAATTGAAGTAAAGATAATTGGTGTTATTAGCTACCTGAAGACCCAATTTCAAATGTCTTTTCGGGAGTTCAACACTTCCTCCGATATAGGTTTGGAATTCTTTGTCAAAATTATTGTTCCAAATAAAATGATTCGAATAATAATGTTCCCAGAAATAAGATGCAGATGTGTTTCTGATTCTTGCCATTGCTTTCAAAGCAACAGAATCTTTCCACAATGTAAAATAGCCACCCACTCGACCACTCAGTTCAAAATCTCCTATTTTCGGGCCTACAATGACTATATTTCCCTGTAAGTTATAGCGATAGATCCGCCCTTCATTCTTAGCCAGAATTCCTCCAAGCCGGGTATTCTGCTCCCACTTATACGTCAATTGATCATTGAGATCAAGATTCATATACCGGTTTACCTCATTCTCAATAAACGCGGTCAATCCGAACTTCAATAGCCGGTTAAACTTCTCATCCATCTGAACTGCAAAAGTATTACGAACGGACAAATAAGCAACAGTGTCAGAATGAGCTATTTTACTAAAATTGGTATTTGCAAAAAATGCAGTGTCGACAGATGCTTCATGAAAGCGCTTCACATCTCTTTGTACCTTCAAAGTGTGTATGAATGATGTAACAGGAATAAACTCCTCCCGGGTTGAATCCTTACTAACGACAATAACTTTGTTAAATCCAAGCGAATACTTATGATTGTAAAAGAAACTCATGGTTCTGTAGCCAGCCTGAGCTCCGGTTAACTTTATCGGCATTGTAATAGATGTATACTGGCTGTAAGCGGATGGATTTGTAACATAATCGGTATTTGTCAATCCTCCGTTTTCATAATTTGAAAAGCTCTGATAAAGAAAAGCCCCATAAGCAGAATAATGTTTTCCCGAATAACTGCCATACAGCGATGCTATCAGTCCCTTATTAGACTGATTCATGTATCGACCTCTGTTGTACAAATAATCAAACAAACCTGTAATATTCAATTTCTTATTTGTATTCATCGACAAAAAGATCTTAGTTCTTTCTTCCGATTGTTCGCCCGGGAAACTGGACAAATAAGTCAAATTGGAATAGGGTGTTTTTGTATTATAGAACGACAAATCTGACGCTGTATACACATAGGGATCGTACGGAGTTGAAAAAAGAAAATTCGTCTTCTGCGTCCGGTCAAAGAAAATTTTTGATTGTACCGGAGAACCCATATTTCCGTTATACGCGTTAGCGATGCTGTATGAATCAAGTAGATTTTTATCAGGAAAATTTTGAGGGATTGTGTCAACAGTGACTGAATCGGCAACGCCAAAACGCTCTTCTATCTTTTTTGCCACAACATGAGGAGAAACGTAATTAGCCTTGCTATTATCTACCTCTCCTTTTGATGAAGAGCTTCCACTTTGAGGGCGCATGCGGGAAGATTGGGCAGACAGGCTACACACCGACACACAACAAAAGATCAAAAGAAAAAAAATGTATCTCACCACAAAAATGAGTTAGAAGATTGTATATGTATTATACTTAAATTTCAGAAAGGAGAGCATTAATACAGCAATAGTCCGCTTGAACAACATCAAACGAACTATCACTATTATATAGCCGGAGAATAAGACTTATTTAATATTCCCACAAATCATTTTCAAAGTTAATAATCGAACGCTGAATTGCATCCTGTTCTTTCTTAACATCATCAGCGTTTGTTAGATAATCAAGTAATGTACGATGATAAATATCATCAACTCCAAGAATATTACCTGAATACATTCTTTGGCTGAAATAAAGATCGAATGTCATATCAGAAGACTGATTATCACCCCAGAATATTTTTTCTTCTGCCAGCAACGAACGCAACTCGTTAAATTTAAACCAGCATACTATAGATTTAATCAAAGAAGTTCTGTCTTTTGGATAGCTCATCAAAGGAGCAATAGCTTCGATGCGTGATTCCTGTACAGAGCGATGTTTGTCGTAAAACCATACTTCCTTGATCAGAAAACGCTGCTGACGTTTCAGGAATTCAATAATGGTCATGTTGTCTATACCCAACTTCCCTTTATCTGACACCATTAATGCCGGATAAAATTCAGAATCTCCATCTTTATACGAGAAAACACTGTTTATCAGATACTTTGTACTATCCAATGGTACAGCCTTACTGATTGAAAAGTCAGGACGGAACTGGTCATCGCGAATACCTTTCCGATAAACCGTCAGATTTTTATTAATAACACCCTGCAACATTACATTCATCAGGCTCTTAAAACCATCCATCTCTTCGAGAGGAAAATAAAGCGGAAAGTTTTGTTTTTCGCGCATATCGATAATGCGGTACACTGTTTTGGACCAAACCACATCATCGCGACGTATTCTCGATTGCAAAGCATTACGCATCTTCACGATAGCCCGTTTAACAGAGTCCGAAATTACCACCTCCGGCTTTTGCTGTGACAATGCCACAGAGTCATAAGGTGATGGAGACTCATCGAAAAATTTTTTCTCGTTACCTTGCGCACACAATGTGCCAATCAAGGCAGAAAAACAAATGACACAAAATAATCTCATTCGTTGCATATTGTTCATGTTTAATTTTTAGTCTATCTTCCGCTCAATTTTACTGCTAATAAAGGCAATGAGCGAACCAATCTATCCGGGCCGACTGCTTTAATACCCCTTACAAGAATGCGTGACCCAACCCGTTCCTGATTCAATCGATTCTTTTGTGCTGCCGACAATGTAGAACCATTACTTTCAAGTACCTCTCCATTAGGATATTCCAAAGTAAACGAAACTACCGTAAAATTGGCAGAAATTAATTCATTCACATAATCGGCCTTTATAACAGCACCGTTCAATTGACTGAGTGTAATATTACCTTCAATAATAGATTTCTCTACACCACCCGCATTATACGTTAAGAATGGACGGGGATCCGGCAACTGGCGAACGTTAAATGTCACAGTACCCATAGGAACAAAGCTGTTTCCTCCTGCCAATTTTGCTGAAACAGAAAAATTAATTTTTCCTGAGGTTACATTTGTACGGCAAGTCCATAAACCATTCGGCTTTCTTGAAACCGATCCACCGGCACAGGCAAGCTGAATGTTTGATGCTGCAACACCCGGCACAGAAGCCGAAAGCTCGTTTTCAATACCTGCATATACAACGTTCAAAGCGGTATTTGTTACCGTAGCACTTTTCGCCCCTACAGTATAAGCTCCTGCAAATGGATAATCACGGTTTATACCGCCTGAATTCAGTCGGATAACGCCCTTATAGTCATAACTACCAACCTGACCACATACCATTTCCAATTTACCGTCTCTGCCAAGAGTACGTCCATTTACCATAATTTGAGGTATCTTGGTTGAGTCAATTGCTGACAATACAACCTGAGCACTATATTTGTCACCCTGCATTACATAGGTAGAAACCGGGATCACATATGCCTGTAACTTATTTACCCTAAAGTCGCCAGCATCGGTTTGTGCCATTAAATACTGGACAACTTCACCTTCTGCCGCACGAATATCGGTCTGATATTTTGTAAGAATAGTGGTCGCTGCGGCAACCGGCATCATTTCAAAAATATTTTCCTGCCAGTTTTTGCCGTCTTTTCCTCCCTTTGTTGCAAAGTTCCTGTCGAACATTGCAATCTTCACCGGATCTCCATTAACAAAGCCTTTCAGGAATTCCTTATATTCAGAAAGCTTCTGCTTTAATTCTTTGCCATGTCCCTGCACCAAAGCGTATTGTCCGGCAACATCCAGATTGTCCAGATTTTTAATTTCATTAGTTTTCGCTTCTTTACCATCAGCAAGACGTACAAGTTGATATTTGAAATTTTCAACATACTTGAACATCTCGTCTGATCTCTGCTTCACTACCAAAGCTTTATTCAACCATTCGCCAACCTTGCCCGGGTTATCTGCATCCAGATTTTTAAATCTTTGATACATATTGGCATTTCTTGCATCTGAACTGGTAATACTCTGCAACATACTGTTGTTCACCAATACAAAGCCGTTCAACACCTCTGAAGAAACATTTAACGCAAGCATAGCAGTCAGGAAGAGATACATCATCCCAATCATCTTCTGCCGCGGCGTTTCCGGACAATTTTTTGCTCCACTCATGGTTTATCGTATATTGCTATTAAGCCTTTGTATTTAATGCATTTAGCATGTTCCCATAAACATTATTCAGATCAGATACCTGACGGGACAACTTAACTGCCTGAACTTTGTATTCTTCGGACTCTTTAAGTGAAGCTCCAAGATTAGATTTCAATTGTTCAAGATTTGACAACATAGCTTTATGTTGTTCTATCTGAGCTGTCAATTCGTCATTACCTGCTTGAGCCCCCTTCATCTGAAGCTCATATAGGGCATTGAGAGAAGAAAGATTCTTATTAATTGTATTCACATGAGCAGCATACACTTTGCTTTGCTCTGCCACCATGCCAATTTCATCCTCTGCTTGTTTATAAGACTGAACAATCGCACTGGTTGAGGTTGCAAGTTCAGACTGAGATTTAGCAAAAATACCCGCAGCATCAGAAGCAGCCTGAATATTCTGAATATAGGTATCTGTTACACCAGAAGCCTTAGATATAGATGTCAATTGCATTGCAGTATCTCCCAAGTTCTTGATACTTTCATTCAATCGTTTCACCTGTTCTTCGTCTAACAGATTGCCCTGAACTGAAGTTACTTGCGCTGCAGAACCTCCACCTCCGGCTGTAATAGGAGGTACATTTTCGTCCTGAAAATGAGGAAATACCTTTTCCCACTCATAATCTTTATGAGGCTTTTCGAGTCCACTCAATGCAAACAAGATCGCTTCTGTTCCCATCCCGATACTCAAAAACCATCCGGCAAGAGGGAAGTGTTGAATTTTAAACAACGCTCCAATAATTACAATAGATGCCCCAAATCCATAACATCTTCCTGCAAATGCTTTTCCTTTATCTGTTTGTAAAAATTCAAGGATTCCCATAATCAAGTATTAAAAGTTTTTCATTGCTGATTTTTTCTTCAGGTTTGTAGATTTCACACACCTGAAGCCAATATAGGAACGAGATTCTGTTTGATATTCAAATGAACGGGCACCACATTGAAGATAAGCTGCAACATCTTTCCATGATCCACCTTTGATTATCTTTCTTTTCAAAATGTCGGAATCTTTTTCTTTTGCATTGTAAGCAAAACTTGGGTTCAAATCGTGCGTACCATTCGCATTGATAGACATGAATGAAGATTCAGTCCATTCCGAAACGTTACCAGCCATATCATATAAACCAAAATCATTAGGAGGATATGTTGCCACCTTTGCAGTACGAACCTCACCGTCAGCACGATAATTACCTCTCATTGGTTTGAAGTTAGCCAGATAACAGCCTTTTCCATCGCGAATATACGGACCTCCCCATGGATACATGCTTTGTTGTTTGCCCCCGCGAGCTGCCCATTCCCATTCTGCTTCTGTCGGCAAACGGTAATCTTGCCCCTGGAACAGATGATTACTGTTGTAATAATTAGTTCTCCACGCACAGAAAGCTTTTGCCTGTTCCCAGGTTACGCCGACTACCGGATATTGGTCATACGAACGTAAAGTAAAATATTTTACAGTCGGATCATTGTAAGAATAGGTAAAGTCGGTACAGAATGCCAATTTATCAGGATATACATTAATGATCTTAGTCATGTAAAAATCCTCTGTGCTATGGATAGGAGAAATTCTCTTAGTACGCATTTTTATGACACCACCGTCAAAATAATATTCATCTACAATTGCAAATGAAGAATTGGGGTAATGCCCATGAGCTCTGTCAAATTTATTATATTCTCTGGCAGCCTGTTCCAAGTCATACCAGCGATAAACGTAATTCAGACCTTCAAACTTATTGTTGTAGTTTTTCAGGGCATTCCAGAGCGAATCTGCATGAGCATCTTCTTCTCCCGAAGCTTTTTCCCATGTTTGCTTCCATGGCAAAGGACGTTTCCAGTTCAGTTTAGCCGTATCTTTTTTCTGACGCCATTTTTCGGGTGATACGTTTGCCAAAAGTTGTCTGGCAATAGAATCTTTCACCCAAACAACGAACTGACGATATTCTGTATTGGTAATCTCAGTCTGATCCATCCAGAAACCATCAACAGAAACCATTTTTGATTCTCCTTTGAACGACCAAAAAGCATCCTGATCATTGGCGCCCATCATAAATGCACCTCCCCTTACCCAAACCATTCCATATGGAGAAATTTCATTTACTTTGGAGATCGATTGACCCACTAACTCTCCTGCCGGTTTGGAATTACACGCAACCAACAATCCAAGTAATGGGATTATAAAAAGTAATTTTCTCATATCAGAGTCATTTATCCTTTATAAAATTCTTACACTCTTGTATTTATTTTTTTTCTTTTCGAGTGAAATATTGAAGTCATACGTCACAAACAATTCATGAGAACCATAAGTAGAAGAGATCAAATTTGTCACCGGCAAATCAAATGAATATCCAATAGTTAAACCGTTTGCCAGTTTGACTCCCCCCATAAAAATCAGGGATTCGTTGAATCGGTAAGCCAAGCCTCCCCAAAATTTATCCTTATAATCAAGCAAAAGATCCATATCCGTCTGATAATTAACAAAGTTAGTTTTTACCAGAAGGGATGGTTTGATGGTAAAGTTGGTATTTGGCAAAGCCAAATTGTAACCTCCCGTCAAATAAAACATTCTTCCTATATATGACTCCTGCGAATCCGACCAGCGAATAGTCGGCTGATTAACATCTAAAACAGACAAACCTGCATACCATTTTTCAGTAGAATAATATGCTCCTAAACTCAAATCCAAGGCCATCCCGCTCACTTGCGACGTCGGAATCTGGCTGTCGGAACCCGGTGCTACGTGATAGTCATTGCCGGTCGGAATATAGGCACTGTCGCCCTGAAACCCGACACTAATTGCGCCAATGTTTGCACCAAGACTAAGAAGGCCGTCTCCCAGTTTCGTCTTATAAGCACCCTGCAAAACAACGAATTGCTTGGTAAACAAGCCCATTTTTTCATTATCAAAAGCCAAACCTGCTCCAAAACTCTTTTTGTTAATGGTGAATGGCATTGAAAGATTAAAATAAGTATCGACGGGCGCTCCCGGCATACCTATCCATTGTTGTCTGTGAAGTCCGGTAAGTCGCATCATATCACCCTCTGCAATTGCTGCCGGGTTGAACGACCCTTTTGCAAACATATACTGACTGTATTGCGAAACGAACTGAGCGTTAGTTGTTCCTAAAGACAAAACGCCACACAATACAGCTAAGCAGAGTTTTTTCACCGGAAAAATTTTATGTTTACTTCAACAAACGCAACATTTCGTTTGTAGATCTAGTTCGTCCAATGCTATGATAACGGCATATTTTATCGTTTTATTGCATAAAAAAGCTCTTCTTTTCGGGAATAAAACTAATTTTCAGCCGGCCAGATATCTTTATTCTGACAATTCGCAGAACTAAATTAACTAAACGGCAAAAAATCCACAAAAAACAGCTAAAAACAATAAAACAAAAAAGCAAAAAGATCAATATTCTTCTTCATTAAAGAAGAAATCTTCTTTGCTTGGATAATCCGGCCAAATATCTTCTATGCTTTCATAGATTTCCCCTTCATCTTCCATTTCCTGAAGATTCTCAATTACCTCAAGAGGAGCTCCTGAACGCATTGCATAGTCTATCAACTCATCTTTAGTTGCTGGCCAGGGTGCATCTTCTAATTTGGATGCTAATTCTAATGTCCAATACATGCTAGCTACTTATTTTAGTTGGTTACCACAAAACCTAAATCAGGCTCTGAATTATCATTTTAGAATCGCTTAATAATTTATATTTAAGCGATTTTATCAAAATCTTAATTGAGTGCAAAAATACAAAAAATCTAATACCTACAATGGGATTCCCAAAAAATTTCCTCTTTTCCTGCATCATGGACAAACTTACGTGCCAAAACGAAAAAATAGTCGGACAAACGGTTGACAAAAACAAGGCATTCATCAGCTATCGGATACATGGCATTTGATTCCCACATTCTGCGCTCTGCCCTGCGGGCAATTGTTCGACACATATGACAACGGGCTGCAATTTCGTCACCACCCGGCAACACAAAATGGTTCAGGGATGGCAATGTTGACGTGATGTTATCTATCTCTTTTTCAATTGTCTGAATGCAGTCTCCAAAGATAGTTCCATTCGATTCTGTTTTAACGGCATTCCTGTCTGTTGCCAACTCTGCACCCAAATCGAAAAGACGACTTTGAATTTCCAACAGCAAAATCCGGGTATGTTCATCCGTAATACCTGCTGCCAAAAAGCCAATCGAAGAGTTCAGTTCATCTACAGTGCCGTATGCTTCCAAACGAGGATCTGCTTTCGACACCCGCGTGCCTCCGATAAGACTGGTTTGTCCTTTATCTCCGGTTTTAGTATATATTTTCACAGTCTATTGCTTAAATTATCAATATATTCCAGCAAAATTTCTTTTATTCTACAGCTGAAACGTACAAAATTACTTTTTAGTGTTGTAATGCGATTTTTTTCTTCAAAATGCGACAATATAATCCTGCTTGAACAAATCCGTATTAAAAAACACTATTCCCATTTCAAAAATATCTATGGATAATCTGACATCCGGATGTT
The DNA here is from genome assembly GCF_009712605.1 of Paludibacter sp. Taxonomy (GTDB): domain Bacteria; phylum Bacteroidota; class Bacteroidia; order Bacteroidales; family Paludibacteraceae; genus Microbacter. The sequence continues at coordinate 78,818 of NZ_WASO01000010.1, forward strand.
GTGTGATTTGTTGCCAGGCAAGGCTCATCTCTTGGCTCCGGTAAATGTCATCAAACACAAAAATACTGGACTTATGGGCTTTGGGCAGGCACATCTCAAAATATTTCAATGTTGCCTCCTGAGTATGGTTTGCATCAAAAAAGACGAAGTCAAGTGACGGCAGTTTTTCTAGTATCCCCGATAACACTTCATCAACTTTTCCACAGCAAAGCTCAATATTATCGGCACCTAACGTCTTAAAATTTTCTCTTGCCAGTCGGCAAATATTTTCATCTGCATCAATTGTGACTACTTTGCCATTTCTGTTTACTTGTGACAGGTAGAGCGTTGTCAGCCCCAAACATGTGCCGAGCTCCAGTATTGTTGACGACCGGTTACAATTGGCCAAACGGAACAACAATTGCGCATATTTTGTGCATTTTACAGACCTTCTGGCAATATCACAAATCCTACGCTTCGTATAACCACCGGTTCCATGATCTGTCACATCGATCATCTCTTTTGACCTCAGAAGTTTTTCTCTGAAATCTTCAATATTTTCGTAACAATAATAGGGAGATTGCTCGTAAAAGACAGAATTAAGAAGATTGAACACAAAAGGAGAATGAATGCCATAGCCTTTCTTGTGACGAGCTCTTAACAAATATAACAGGTAGGATTTTATTGTAAACGTTCGGTTCATGTCATTCAGATAACCATACAAAAGTACAAAAATCGGTTTACAACCGACACGCTACCGTAATGTTTCACAATAAAAAATCAGGACAAAGCGACTTGAAAACCCAGTGCTTTCAGAAAATCAACAAGTTGACTATTTCCATGCTTCAAATTTATTGTGTAAGCCTGAAATTCGCGGCGAATGGGATAATTTCCTCTTTGTTTTTCAAAATCAGCAACCGCATTACGCAATCGTTCGTTGTCGTCAGTAATTGCATAAGTAGCCCAAACTACCTCTGCAAATAACTGCGAAAGAGTCTTATTTGACGCGTCAATGGTTAATAAAGTCGATTGCTGTGGCAACGGAATCGAACCGGGTTGCCATGTATTAAGGGGTAAGCTAAAGAATCGGCTCAAGGCCTGTACACTCATCGCGGTAGCGGTAGCCTTACCGTCGGCTGAATAACCTGCAATATGAGGAGTCGCCAAGCCCACCCGATTTAACAGTCCAACTGAAATTTTCGGTTCCTGTTCCCAAACATCAAGAACAGCTCCCTGAATTACTTTATTGTCCAGGGCTATTTCCAAAGCCTCTCCATTGACCACTTCGCCCCTTGAAGAATTAACGAGCCATGCAGAAGGCTTCATCTTGTGCAGGTTCTCAGAATCAATAAGATGAAACGTTTTGTCTTCGCCCGATCGTGTCAACGGTGTATGAAGAGAAACAATATCGGCTTGTTGCAACAAATCTTCCAACGAAACAAAATTTCCTCCTCGTGTTCTTTGCAAAGGCGGGTCATTAACCAGCACCTTCATCCCCAGCAATAGTCCGAGTCGGACGATCTTGCTTCCCACATGCCCGCATCCAACGACGCCAAGAGTAAGATTTTCAAGCTTCATCTGCTTTGCCAGAACGAGCCAGGACAAAACAGAGGCAATATATTGATAAACGGAGCCGGAGTTACAGCCGGGCGCATTTGTCCAGAAAATACCTTTGCCATCGCAATAGGCAGTGTCAATATGATCTGTTCCTATTGTTGCCGTAGCAATAAATTTTACTGTCGAATTTTTTAGGAGAGCTTCATTGCAGATAGTGCGGGTCCGAACAATTAAAGCATCTGCATTTGCCACAATATTTGAATCAATTTGAGCACCTTCCACATAGTTTACATCTGCATACAGCTCTAAAACGCCCTTAATAAAAGGGATTTTCTCATCTATTACTATCTGTGGACGTTGATGCATATGCTCGGTTTTGAAGTAAAAAAAGCCGGATCATAATTGTCCGGCCTCTACAAGAGTAATCACCCTTTCTATAATTTTATCCTTGTTTTGCACATCGTATTCAGCTTTTAGGTCTGACCCGAAAAGCTTGGCCACGGTTTGCCACATCCATGCCGAAAAAGCGCCTTTATATGTTCTAATGATAGAATAAGTCGTCTGATGGCATTCCCTATCGACAAGGCGCACAAGCAATTTTCCCTGATTGATAGACATCGATCGTAATTCTTTCTCGTAACGCTTGAAAAGTTCCTTTTCAGTTTGTTTCAGGAATACCTTACGTTCTTTTTCATCGGTTATCTGTACAAGCTGTTTGTTAGCATCATACACTGTTCGGGAAACAAGTCGTGCATAAGGCAACACTCTCTTTACGTCCCGCACCGTTTTCCAATAGAAGTTTTCCTGCTTCTTATTCATGAACTTCATTGGAGGGAAGCAGTAAAAATCATTGAAGACATACAGGAACAATGTGTCACGACCATGCACTTCATAATTACACACACAACTTTTAGGAGACAACTTCAGGGTATAGTTGAGCTCGTTAAAAATCTGCTGAGTGGTCTGTAGTTTGTTCAGCCACTGATCATAGTCCACTGTCTGATTAAAAGCCATGACAGCAGACGAAAAGGTAATCAATATCGCAAAAATAACACGACGCATGTATGCAATGATTAAATCCGGGTACAAAGGTAATTATTAAATGGAGCACAACGACCGATTTAATGGTATAAAAATTGTAATTTTGCAACAAATTCGTCAGAAGTCCGATGGATAAATTTCTCAGAGTATTAAAAGAATATTGGAACTACGAGGCATTTCGCCCGTTGCAAAGCGATATTATCCTCAGCATTGCCGGGGGAAAAGATACGTTGGGACTAATGCCCACCGGTGGAGGCAAATCCATTACATTTCAGGTACCGACCATGACGATGGAGGGAACCTGTCTGGTAATTACACCCTTAATTGCTCTGATGCGCGACCAGGTAGACAATCTTAAAGCCCGTGGAATCAAAGCCGAAATGATTTGTACCGGCATGAGTCGCCAGGAGATCATGACTACCCTTGATAACTGTGCATTCGGCAATGTGAAATTCCTTTATGTTTCACCCGAAAGACTATCCTCCGAACTGTTTTTAAAGCGGCTTAATTCCATCAATATTTGCTTAATCGCGGTTGACGAGGCGCATTGTATCTCTCAATGGGGATACGATTTTCGCCCATCTTACCTGAAGATAGCTGAGATACGCCAACATTTGCCGGGGATTCCAATTTTAGCCCTGACAGCCACAGCAACACCGGAAGTAATCCGGGACATACAATCACAATTAAACTTCAGCGAGCCCAACTGCTTTTCTCAAAGTTTCGCAAGAGAGAACCTTGCTTATGTAGTTCGCGAAGCAGATGACAAGCTTTCCCTTTTAACCAAAATACTGACCAACGTTGCCGGTTGTGCTATTGTATACGTACGAGACCGAAAAAAGACAAAAGAAGTAGCAGAATTTCTGCTTGACAAAGGTTTTTCGGCCAACTTTTTTCATGCGGGATTGCCGCAGCACGTGAAAAACGAACGACAAGCTGCATGGAAATCGAACCAATGCCGGGTAATCGTCTGCACCAATGCATTCGGTATGGGCATTGACAAACCTGACGTTCGATTAGTTATTCACCTCGACCTGCCTGATTCGCCGGAAGCATATTTTCAGGAAGCAGGACGGGCAGGACGCGATGGCAAAAAAGCGTATGCCACTATCATTTACAGCAAGAATGACGGAGCAAAACTAAAACGCAGAATAAGCGACTCGTTCCCTGACAAGCAACGGGTTCTTGACACTTACAATTCACTTGGCAATTTTTACCAGTTAGCAGTCGGATCCGGATTTGAAGCCGTTTATCCGTTCGACCTTCAGGAATTTTGCAAGGCCTACAAATTGCCTCTCAACATGAGCTACAACGCGTTGAAGATAATGGAGCAGGCCGGCTATATTACCTTGTCTGATGCACTTGACAATCCGTCGCGGCTAATGATAACCGTCAACAAAGAAGAACTCTATTCTATACGACACGGGAACCCCGAATGGGATAACATCATTCAGGTAACGTTACGATCTTATACCGGGTTATTTGCAGACCATGTGTATATCAACGAAGACTTAATCGCTCAAAGAGCCGGATCGACGAGAGAAACCGTATACAACGCATTCGTCCAGCTTAGCAAGGCTCATATATTCAGCTATATTCCGGCCAAGAAAACGCCGTTTATCACATTCACCTCTTCCCGAGAAGACATTAAACATGTAAAACTGAGCAAAGATGTGTATGAGACCCGCAAAGAGCGATTCGAGAAAAGAATAGAAGCAATGCAAAGCTATGCGGAAGAAAACAACATCTGCCGTAGCCAACAGTTGTTAGCCTATTTTGGACAAAAACAGGAAACCGGCTGTGGCGTGTGCGATGTCTGCATTGCAAAAAAGAAAAGTTCTCTTTCTACAGACGAATTCGAATTAATCGTGTCTCGCATTAAAAACCACATAAGCGAAAAGCCGGTGTCCACAAACGAACTTCTTCGTAAAATGAATACATCCGAAGCTAAGACAAAACAAGCTTTACGCTTTTTGCTCGATAAAAACGTCATCTCAATAGATCAAAGCCAATTAATCCACTTATCCAACACCAACTCCAATGATTAAGTTAGTAATTTTCGATTTAGACGGAACGCTTTTAGACACCATATACGACCTGGCTCACAGCTGCAATTACGCACTTGAATTACACCACTACCCCACTCATCCGATCGAAGCTTATCGTTTTTTTGTGGGCAACGGGATGAACAAACTGGTTGAGCGCGCTCTTCCGGAAAGCGACAGAAATCCGGCAACCATCGCGAAAGTCAAACGCGATTTTTTACTCTATTACGCTGATCATTCAACTGAATTTACCCGTCCTTATCCCGGAATTACAGAACTTCTGGAAACTTTACAGGTGAAGGGCATCAAACTTGCCGTTGCATCAAATAAGATAGATTCTGCCACAAAATATCTGATCAAGCGATTTTTTCCTCAGATCGCATTCTCCACGGTATTGGGGCAACGCGAAGACTTTCCCATAAAACCGGATCCTGCCATCGTATATGAAATTATGAAGAATGCTGATACAGATAAAGGAGAAACGCTGTATGTCGGAGATTCGGGCGTGGATGTAGATACTGCGCTGAACGCCGAAGTTTCTTTGGTTTCTGTACTCTGGGGCTTCCGACCAAAAGAAGAATTACAGGCGAAAGGTGCCACGCTATTTATTGAAAGAGCCGAAGAAATTTTGGGCCTCCTCAAATAAAAAACTTTACATAAATCTGCATCAAACTCTGCCCGTAGTAGATGATTCCGTATCACACACAACAGTCTTTTGGTCTCTAAAACACTTTGTACTGCTTTCCATATTACCTCCCTTACAAAACATCCATTTTGTACATAATCAATTTTGTCATTGACATTATTTAACAGCCATACCTTATTGTATTTTTTACAATAGCAATATCCCTGCTACACTTCTGAAATCCAGCACTATGAGAGAAAAGCTTTACTGTATTTAATACAAAGTTCAATTATCTGTATATCAGTTTTTTACATTACTAGCTCTTGCTTTTAATCAAGAAATGATGTTTATTTGCATAGAAATTATTTATTGACCGGAAATTATTCTACCATGCAAGAAACATCACTCTATCCTCACGTATCTGTTGACTGTGCCATTTTTGGATTCGACGGAGAACAATTGAAGATTTTGCTGATCACCCGTACAGGAGAAAGCGAAGAAGGTCGTTATAGTGACATGAAGCTTCCCGGCAGCGTGATCTATGAAAGCGAAAATCTTGACGACGCAGCCTATCGCGTTCTTTACGAACTAACCGGCATCAAAAACATTTACCTGCAACAATTTCGCAGTTTCGGTTCCCCGGACAGAACCAAGCATCCCCGGGATATCGTTTGGCTTGAGAATGCCATCCACATGAAAATTGGACGCATTATCACAGTTGCTTATGTAGCGTTAATCAAGATCAATCAAAAGCTGAGGGGCTTTGCCGATGGATATGAAGCGCACTGGTGCAACATATCTGAAATAGGACAACTGGCGTTTGATCACAACGAAGTTGTGGAAGGCGCGTTGAATTATGTCCGTAAAAAGATAGAAGAAGACCCGACGGGAATGTACGAACTCCTGCCGAAAAAATTCACTGAGGCCGAATTGAGAAACCTGCATGAAGTCATTTTCGGAGAAAAAGTTGACATACGCAATTTTCACAAAAAATTCATCTCTCTCAATTATATCATTCCATTGGAAGAGAAGCAACAAAATGTGGCTCACCGTGCTGCCCGTTATTATCGCTTTGACAAAATAATTTACAACAAATCTCACAGGTAAAACAATTCACGACTAATTATAATTAACCACAAAACACTATAATAATGTATCTATTAGGCATCGACGTAGGCAGTTCGTCTGTAAAAGCTTCATTAGTAAACGCAGAAAACGGCAAGTGTGTAGCTTCCGACTTTTCTCCAAAAGTAGAAATGGAAATCACAGCCCTGAAATCGGGATGGGCAGAACAACATCCAGACAGCTGGTGGAACAATTTCAAAGCCGCATTAAAAAATATACTTTCCGAATCGGGCGTAAACAGCAGCGATATTAAAGCCATCGGTATTTCTTATCAGATGCACGGATTGGTACTTGTTGACAAAAATCAACAGGTATTACGTCCTTCTATCATTTGGTGCGACAGCCGCGCCGTACCTTACGGCGAAAAAGCATTCAAAGGTATCGGCGAAGAACAATGCCTCTCTCACCTACTCAACTCTCCGGGTAACTTTACAGCATCAAAACTGGCCTGGGTAAAAGAAAACGAGCCTGAATTGTTTGCCAAAATTGATAAAATAATGCTTCCGGGCGACTATATTGCCATGAAGCTGACAGGCGATATCACCACTACTGTTTCCGGTCTTTCAGAAGGTATCTTTTGGGATTTCCAAAACAACTGTGTATCAGAAGACATTCTGAACTATTACGGTTTCGACAAATCAATTATCCCTACCATTTTACCCACCTTTGCAGAACAAGGCAAAGTAACTGCTTTTGCAGCTAAAGAACTGGGTCTTGCTGAAGGCACACCGGTTACTTACCGTGCCGGCGACCAACCGAACAACGCATTATCTCTCAACGTATTTAACCCTGGAGAGATTGCTGCAACAGCCGGAACCTCCGGTGTTGTTTATGGTGTTAACGGCAATGTAAAATATGACCCACAATCACGCGTAAATACTTTTGCTCACGTAAATCACACTACGGAATCGACACGTCTCGGCGTATTGCTTTGCGTAAACGGCACAGGCATCCTCAACTCATGGATGAAAAAGAACGTTGCTCCTGAAAGCATGTCTTACAAAGAAATTGATGCGATGGCTGAAAAAATCGCCATTGGCTCAGGCGGCATCTCTATTCTTCCTTTTGGAAACGGAGCTGAACGTATGCTGGGCAATAAAGAAACCGGTTGTTCTATTCACGGTATCAACTTCAACAAACATGGCAAAGCAGAAATTTTACGTGCTGCTCAGGAAGGCATTGTTTTCGCATTTGCTTACGGCATGGAAGTAATGCAGGGAATGGGTATCGACACCCGTATCATCCGTGCAGGATTTGCCAACATGTTTATGAGTTCTATTTTCCGCGATACGCTGGCCGGAGTAACCGGAGCCACTATCGAATTATTCAACACCGATGGTTCTGTAGGCGCAGCCAAAGGAGCAGGGATTGGCGCAGGCATCTACAAATCGAATGTTGAAGCATTCTCAACTCTCGAAAAGCTGAAATCTACAGAGCCGGACGCCAAGAATGAAACAGCATACAAAGAAGCTTATGAGCTTTGGAAATCAAAACTGTAATTGACAACACCCTTATTAGTTGCTATGAAACGGCTTCGAGTCTTATCGTCTTTGTTATTTGCCGGTGCTTTTTGCACATCTTTGTTTGCACAACAGTTTCCCTATCAGGATCCAGGCAAAACGGTTGATGAGCGTGTTGCGGATCTGGTCTCGAGAATGACACTACAAGAAAAGGCCTACCAGATGATGAACAGTGCCCCCGGCATTGAACGACTGGGATTGCTTCCTTTCGAATGGTGGAACGAGGCATTACATGGTGTTGCACGTACAGGAAGAGCTACGGTTTTTCCTCAAAATATCGGTTTAGCGGCAACTTTCGATCCCGATCTCGTGAAACGTATCGGAGAAGCAATTTCTGATGAAGCCTGGGCAAAGTTCAACATTGCCCAGCGAATGCAGAACTACGGCAAATATACAGGGTTGACCTTCTATGCCCCCAACATTAATATTTTCAGAGATCCTCGTTGGGGTCGCGGGCAGGAGACTTACGGAGAAGATCCGTACCTCACCTCACGCATGGGTATTGCTTATGTGCAGGGAATGCAGGGTAATGATCCGCACTTTTTGAAGACGGCAGCCTGTGCTAAACATTACGTAGTTCACTCAGGCCCGGAAGCTTCACGCCACTCGTTTGATGCCGAACCTCCGATGAAAGACTTCATGGAGACGTACACGCCGGCGTTCGAAGCATTGGTAAAAGAAGGCAACGTGCAGAGCGTAATGTGCGCTTACAACCGTACATTCGGAAAACCATGTTGCGGCAGCTCATTCCTTTTGTCGGAATTGTTACGCAAACGTTGGGGATTTCAAGGCTATATCACTACCGACTGTGACGCTATCACCAACTTTTACAAACATCACGGAGCAGCAAAAGACGAAGCCGACGCTTGTGCATTAGCCATCAAAAGCGGTGTAAACCTCGACTGCGGCAACGAATTTCAAAGCCTCCCTGAAGCTGTAAAAAGAGGATTAATTACCGAAAAAGAGATCGACCAGGCATTAAGTAAGCTTTTAGTAACACGTTTCAAATTAGGATTGCTTGACCCGGTAAACAATAACCCTTATTCAAAAATAGGCGAAGAAGTTATTGGATGCAAAAAACATGTTGACCTGGCATACGAAGCTGCTGCAAAGTCTATTGTTCTGTTACAAAACAAGAACAACTTGCTTCCCTTGAAGAAAACCATTAAATCGATCTTCGTAACTGGCCCATATGCTGCCAGTCAGGATGTTTTGATGGGTAATTACAACGGAGTAAGCGATCACCTGACTACCGTTCTCGAAGCAATTGTAGGGAAAGTAAGTGCCGGTACATCGGTTTTCTATCGTCAGGGAGTAGAGCCCAGCGCTCCCAACCAGAATGCCAGTAATTATGCGTTTGGCGAAGGCGCTAATTCGGACGTAATCGTTGGTGTATTTGGAGTATCAGGTGTTTTTGAAGGAGAAGAAGGAGAATCGACAGCTTCAAACACGTTGGGTGACCGTCTGAATCTGAATATTCCTCAAAACCAGCTCGACTTTCTCCGCACCATGAAGAAACGATCAAAAAAACCGATCGTATTGATTCTGACCGGAGGTAGTCCTGTTTGCACAGCCGAACTGTCGGAAATTGCCGATGCTATCATCTTTGTATGGTATCCGGGACAAGAGGGCGGACGGGCTGTTGCCGATGCCCTTTTCGGAGATGTAAATCCTTCCGGAAGGTTAGCCATCACTTTCCCGAAATCGGTTGACCAACTACCTGCTTTTGACGATTATAGCATGAAAGGTCGCACCTATCGTTACATGACGGCAGAGCCGCTCTATCCTTTCGGATTCGGGTTGAGCTACACTTCGTTCCAATACAGCGACATTGCCATTGATAAAGCAAAAATTAAAAAAGGAGAAACCGTAACAGTAACTACCAAAGTGACCAACACCGGAAAATCGGATGGTGAAGAAGTTGTTCAGCTTTACGTCACCGACGTAAAAGCAAGTACACGAGTACCTCTCTATTCTCTCGACGGAGTGAAACGCCTGAAGCTGAAAAGCGGCGAATCTCAAACCGTTTCATTTCAAGTTACACCGCGAATGATGGAATTGGTGAATGACAGCGGAGACCGAGTGCTTGAAAGCGGTGATTTTAAAGTTACCATAGCCGGCAGTTCACCGTCTCCGGTTGCACAAACACTGGGAGCTGCCACACCGGCATCTATCCAGTTTACAATGAAATAATTCAGTTCTAAAATTATAACAACAAACCCTAACATTAAATTCAAATTATGAGCACAAAAGTTTATTTCCCTTCAGTGGAAAAAATCAAATTTGAAGGCAAAGACAGCAAAAATCCTATGGCCTTCCGTTATTACGATCCTGAAAAAGTAGTTTATGGCAAACCAATGAAAGAATGGTTCAAATTCTGTATGGCATGGTGGCACACACTGTGCGCAGAAGGTGGCGATCCTTTTGGTGGTGGCACACAAAAACACCCTTGGGTAGGCGCTACAGATGCTGTACAAGCTGCCAAAGACAAAATGGATGCAGGTTTCGAATTCATGCAAAAAATCGGCATCGAATACTACTGTTTCCATGACATTGACCTGGTAAACGAAGGTGACAGCATCGAACAATACGAAGCAAACCTGAAAGCTATCGTTGAATACGCAAAACAAAAACAAGCTGAAACAGGTATCAAACTGATGTGGGGTACAGCTAACGTATTCAGCCACGCGCGTTATATGAACGGTGCCAGCACCAATCCTAACTTTGACGCTGCTGCACGTGCTATGCTTCAAATCAAAAACGCTATTGACGCTACTATCGAACTGGGTGGTAAAGCATACGTATTCTGGGGTGGTCGTGAAGGTTACATGAGCTTGCTCAACACCAATATGAAACGTGAAAAACAACACCTCGGCACCATGTTGCAAATGGCTCGCGACTATGGTCGTGCTAAAGGTTTCAAAGGAGTATTCCTTATCGAACCGAAACCAATGGAACCAATGAAACACCAATACGATGTAGATACTGAAACAGTTATTGGCTTCCTGAAAGAATACGGTTTGGAAAACGATTTCAAAGTAAACATCGAAGTAAACCACGCTACATTGGCAGGTCACACATTCGAACACGAATTGCAATGTGCTGTTGACGCAGGTATGCTGGGTGCTATCGACGCTAACCGCGGTGATGTTCAAAACGGTTGGGATACAGACCAATTCCCTGTTGACATCTTTGAATTGACACAAGCTATGCTTGTTATCCTCCAAGGTGGTGGTATGCAAGGTGGTGGTACCAACTTCGATGCTAAAATCCGTCGTAACTCTACCGACAACGATGATTTGTTCATTGCACACATCGGTGCTATGGATGTAATGGCTCGCGCTTTGGAAGCTGCTGCTGCTATCCTCGAAGAATCTCCTTACAAACAAATGGTTGCTGATCGTTACGCTTCTTATGACGCTGGCAAAGGCAAAGAATTTGAAGAAGGCAAACTGACCCTCGAGGATGTTGTTGCTTATGCTAAATCTGTTGGTGAACCTAAACAGATCAGCGGAAAACAAGAATTGTACGAAGCAATCGTAAACATGTACATCTAATCTTTACCGATTAAATCGTAAATCTTACGACAATAACGAAGAGCCGGAATGATGACCTTAGTTGTTTAAGTTCCGGTTCTTTTTCTGTTATTATCATATCTGCTATTATTAACAACTTAAAAACTAATACAACATGGCTTTTATCGACACAGGCGGAAGTAAGTCAAGCTCCTTTCAGGAAGGAAGCAAACTCTACATCGCCCTTTTGACATTGGTAGCCACACTCGGTGGTTTGCTTTTCGGGTATGACACGGCGGTTGTAAACGGTGCTGAAAAATCGCTGGTAGAATTCTACATTTATAAAGAAAACGGGGGTAATTACCTCTTTGATCCAAACACAATCTTCACGCTCATTGGCCAGTACCGTATGCTCATGGTCATCGTTCTTTATTTGATCTTCGTAGTCATCGGAGCTCAGATGATGGGGCTGCTAGGCAAGAAAAAAGGCGGCATTGTAAGCGCCGTTATGTTAGGCGGACTCACAATATGGGCCGTCAGCTTTTTATTCAAAGCACTTCCGGCTCTTTCGGATGTTGAAGAAATGAAAAATACAGCTGATGCTGTAAAAGGTTTTGTTATTGCAAGTGCACTGATCGGATGTATCATCGGTGGTGCTTCTGCCGGATTTATTTCCAAATCATTAGGCCGTAAAAACGGCTTGTTTATTGCTGCCATTGCTTTTTTTGTTTCGGCTGTTGGTGCATGGAGACCCGAGACCTTTAACGTATTCGGTACCCTTCCTGTTTATTCATTTGTTATTTACCGTATTATCGGTGGTATCGGTGTCGGTATTGCCTCTATGATTTCTCCGGTTTATATTGCCGAAATTGCTCCCGCAAAAGTTCGCGGCAAACTCGTATCCTTCAACCAATTTGCCATCATCTTCGGTATGTTGGTTATCTATTTCGTAAATCTTATCATCGCTCGCCAGGGTAACGAACAATGGTTAATCACTGATGGATGGCGTTATATGTTCTTATCAGGTGCCATCCCTGCTGCTATTTTCATCATTTTGCTATTCTTCGTCCCGGAAACTCCCCGTTACCTCGCCCTGAAAGGGAAAGATGAAAAAGCACTAAGCGTTCTTGAAAAAATAGCAGGAAAAGAGAGCGCAAAAAATATCCTTGCCGATATTAAAAGCACTTTACACGAAGCCAATGCTCCCTGGTTGTCTTATGGATTCGGCGTTATTTTGATTGGTATTCTGTTATCAGTATTCCAACAAGCAGTGGGTATCAATGTGGTTCTTTACTATGCCGGTAATATCTTCCGCAACATGGGAGCATCTACTGACTCGTCATTGCTTCAAACAATTATCGTCGGCGTTGTGAATCTTACATTTACCGTGGTGGCAATTGTCACTGTCGATAAATTCGGACGTAAACCTTTGATGATTATCGGTTCAATCGGCATGGCAATCAGCATGATCGCTCTCGGTTTTACCTTCTATACAGAACACGTAGGTATCGTTGCTCTTATTTTCATGTTGTTCTATACAGCTGCCTTTGCAATGAGCTGGGGACCTGTTTGCTGGGTACTTTTGGCAGAAATCTTCCCGAACTCGATTCGTGGAGCCTTGTCAATTGCTGTTGCAGCGCAATGGATTGCCAACTGGATCGTATCACTCACCTTCCCGATGATGAACGACAACGTATGGCTCACCAATATTTTCCACCACGGTTTCTCTTACTGGATCTATGGGATTATGGGTATTCTTTCTGCTATCTTCATGTGGAAACTTGTTCCCGAAACCAAAGGTCGTACCTTGGAGTCGATCGAAGAACTCTGGAAAAAGAAGAAATAATTATTCAGCTTCGCTGTTTACAAAAAAAGAGTCGGTCGAAACATGTTCGGCCGACTCTTTTTGTATGTATACGAAACCCGCTGCCTATTCAAACAACTTCAAGTCAACATATTCACCCATCTTTGCATAACCGGCTTCATTGGGATGAAGGAAATCACCCGATTGCAGATCCGGAGACAACGCTTTCGGGTCTTTCGGGTCGTTCATTACTTTTTCGAAGTCGATTACCGCATCGAAACTACCGCTGGTACGAATCCATGCGTTCACCGTATCACGAGCCGTCTGGCGAAAATCTTTGTCGTAAAACGACTTTGCAAACGGAAGAATAGTTGCTCCGTACACTTTCATTCCTTTCGCATGAGCCTTCTCAATCATCTGTTTGTATGCTTCAATCAAATCATGTGCTACCTGCGCAGCCTGCTCGCTGGTTTTGATGCCTCCAATATCATTGATTCCTTCCGAGATAATAAGCCATTTTACTCCATTTTGTTCCAGAATGTCGCGATCGAAACGAGCCACTGCAGGATCTCCCTGTCCTCCACGAACCACGCAATTGCCACCGATGCCCAAGTTCAACACTGCCCGGTTTTTAGTAGCCGGATTATGCAGCAAACGGTCGGAGAAAACATCTGTCCACCGGTTGAATTTACTGGTTCCCGAACCACGTCCATCAACAATAGAGTTTCCCAGAATAGCAATCGCAGCAGTAGAGTTTGATGCCATCACATCGATTCCCCGAATGACAAACCAGTGATCAGTCGGAATTGCATGGGAAAAATCGGCCAATAAAGACTTGTTCCCTTGCAACAAATACGACGTTGTGCGGGATGCCGCATGTCCACCCACATTAGGTCCGGCTTCGCCGAAACAAATAGTGATAGCCACTTTCATTCCCGGGTCCACATGAAAAGAGATAGGATCGGAAACTATCTCCGTCTCCGGGGACATGGTCACCTCTTTCTTTCCTGCAAATTTCAAGATCTTGTTTGTTTTGGCATCAATATCGCTGCCACCCTTTGAAACGGCAATGCCAACCGATTTCAGAACAACGGCATTTTTACAAAATAAATTGGTAAAGCGAAAACGCAACACATCGCCTCCAACCGAAACACGTACAACCTGCCGAAAGCTATTATTCGTGAGTCCCGGTGCAGGAGCCATATTATTGGCATCCACAAAATAGGGAGCTGTACTCCAGGTTCCCACCCACGACTGCTCCTTGAGAGTAGTTTTGGGGGCTTTCCCTTTACTGACTTCGGGGCTTGTAAAACTGAAAAGAAAAGCCGAAAGCAGCATAAGAGTCATTGCATGCAATGCAGAATAGGCCATTCCATATCTGCCTCTACCCTTATCGCCAAATTTAATACTAAAAGATTTTTTCATTATTTATTTATTTTGAGACTACTGTATTATTCAAATGAAAGGTGTAAATCAACAAATATTGCGCGATTGTTCCTCTATATTACGAATCGTATCTGTCAGAATATTCATATCAACTTCATCTCCTTTACCCTTCAAATCTTCGTTCAGGTATTCAAACGGATCTTCAATATCCTGAATTACATAAAGAATGATGAAAATCATAAAAGCGAACAATGCTGGCAAAATTGCTCCACCCCACCAAGGCGTAACATCAAGAAACAAAAAGACGCCAATAAAGATGCAAACAATAATACGGATGGTTGTAAATACCGATGGCAAAAAGTCAGTTTTCTTCACAACCGTAATACGATTAAACATTTTACGAATGGAAACCAACTCCGTTTTCAAACGGTTTGCATAAACAGTTGCCATCTCGTTACCATCAAATTTATGAATATCCATCACCCATTTATCAAGCACCTTCAACGCATTTTTGTCGTGCTTTATAAAAAAATCCAGCAATAATGTTCTGATTTCTTTCGGCATTTCAACCAAAAATTCTCTTAAACGTTCGCTGGGCTTAGTCTGATAATGCAGATAGGTTTCCTGCCATATTGCAAAAAAAGATGCAGATAATTCATTCGGTATCTTTTCGCTCTCTTTGTAATCTGCAATAACTCCGGCAAGCAAAAAACCAAGAACAAATACGATGGACGTAAGAATTGTAGGCAGCATCGTCATTAGGTTACTTGGAATACATTCATAACCAAAGTGATGAACAATTACTTTCAATGCAAAAAAGATGACTGCAACAGGCAGTGCTTTGTAAAACAACTTGTATTTTCTCATCCTAAAAAACTAATAAAATTAACTACACTAAATTTTCTCTTTTCAATATACGACATTAGCATCGTTGTTATGTCGGTTATTTTTCCCGCGCCAAAATTACAAAAAGGAATGGAAATGATAAGCATTCTAATCATTTCCATTCCCTTTGAAAACACCGTAAACAAGTATTCAATCAGTTAAAAATCATTTACGACGGCCCTCCTTGCCAATATATCTCTTTGCCAGCCATGTTCTCACAGGTATGTCATAAAGTTTAAGACATGCATAAGCAAGAATTATGGAAGAGACAAGAACCAAAATTCCTGCCGGCCAAGCCTGATTCAAAGGCACTTTATTATCGACTACCCATGCCGTAAAAATATAAATAATTGGATAGTGCGTAATATAGAGAGGATAAGAGATATCGCCCAGAAAACGACTTATCTTCGAAGAGTATTTACCTGTCACTTTACCGCTTGCTCCAAGATATACTATTAATGGGAACACCAAAATAATCGTCAAGGAATCGTACAAACCATTGATCCACAAATTTTCGCTACCCCCTACTCTTGGGAAAGAAAGAATTGCAACCACCATCAGGCTACACCAAAGGAAGGCATGCTTAAACTTACCCGGTTTACATATTCTTGAAAGCAAAAGTCCGGCAAAAAACGGATACATCAGGCGGGTAAAACCAATGCGCAATTGTGCAGGCTCCAGCGACCAGCCACCAATCATATCACCGTGAGGACTGGTTACCGCAAGGTGAATAGTAGCGCACCCGGCAAGAAAAACCCAAACGGCCAATAATTTGTTTGAAAATTTACGAATAAACAGAGCATACAGAATATTGCCCACATACTCAAAGAAGAGCGACCATGCAGGACCATCAAGCGGGTGCATTTCCGTCCACCCTCTAATATCCAGCGAAGTGGGTACCGGAATCAACGTAAAACCAATCAGCATAATGAGCAATAATTTCCAGACAGGAACACTACTGATGCCCGGAAAAACAATTGGTGATGCGCTAAAGTAAAATCCAATGGCTCCAACAATCATCCCTGCTATAATCATCGGATGAAGGCGAATGATACGACGTTTGAAAAAACCTTTCAAGGTCATTTTACCCCAGCGATCGTCATAGGCATAGCCAATCACAAAGCCCGAAAGCACAAAGAAAAAATCCACTGCCAGATAGCCGTGGTTTACTATTTGCTTGAGATGGTCTCCTCCCGAGAAGGTTTCGAAGATATGAAAAATAACAACCATAACAGCCGCGACACCACGCAAACTATCCAAGATCTCATAGTGACGTTTGGTATCAGAAAAAACGGTTAATTGAGCATGTTTTGAACTCATTGGATTTGTAAAAAGGTTAATCAGATTTATATTACCCGGACATTCTTGACGCAAAATTAACTATTTATTTTCGTTAGCGCATGAAGAAAACTGTCAAAAACAGGGTAAATAGCAGTCTTTTAGCACTAAGCATATAAAAACAGGGTTATCGTAAAGTTTTTCTTGGATAAAAACTCAACAATAACCCTGTCTACAGAAAAATATTAGAAGAAGACTATTTTCTATTCATTGTTTATTTTTAATCATTATCAGCGTGCATAAAGACTCATTTCTTCACCAGTTTTTTCTCAACTTTTCCATTGGGAGTTGTAATACGAACCGTATAGACTCCTTTTGCCAAGCCTGAAACATCCACTGCTTGAGTATTTGCAAGTATCGCTGAAATCACTTTGCTCCCTCCCATATCATAAACAGCTATTTCACCTTCATCAATGCCCTTTATGTACAAACGATCATCGACAGGATTCGGATAAATCGTCACTCCGTCTAACTGAGCATCATCAATGCCGGTAGCAACAGAAGTAGTAAAGTTGACCTCTTGCCCATAACTTGTTCCAGCAGTATTAGTCGCAAAAGCACGTACGTGATAGGTTGTATTGGCTGTCAATGAAGTCATGGAAGCAGTAAACGCACCTGTTGCCGAAGCTGCTCCGTTATCAGCTTTACTGTCGGCGGTGGTCGGGGTACCAGATGTATTCCAGCATACGCCGTAAGCCGTTGGGTTTGGAACACCTAAAGAGGTGATGTTACCATTACCTGTAGCAGTAGTAGCAGCAATGCTCGAAACCGCTTGAGTTGTAACGGTTGGTGCAATGGCACTTGTTGTAAACGAAACTTCCGAACCGTAACTTGTACCTGCGGTATTTGTCGCAAATGCCCGGACATAGTATGTTGTATTTGCCGTTAATGAAGTCATAGAAGCGGTGAATGCACCTGTAGCCGAAGCCGCTCCGTTATCAGCTTTACTGTTAGCGGTAGTAGGAGTACCTGTGGTATTCCAGCAAATACCATAGGCTGTTGGATTAGAAGTTCCTAAATCAGTTATATTACCGTTTCCGGTTGCGGTTGTTGCAGCAATACTCGAAACGGCTTGGGTGGTTACTGTCGGGGCTATTTCTTGTACTAATATAACGCCTTGATCGCCCGTTGCAATGAAGATTCCGTTTCCGTACGTAATTCCGTAAAGGTCGACGGTAGTTCCTGATGCTTCGGTTGTCCAATTCACTCCGTCGGATGATTTGATGATAGTTCCGCCATTTCCTACTGCATAAAAATAACCGTTTCCAAAAGCAATGCTGTTCATATATGTACTGGCATTATATACACTGGAAGAACTCCAGGTGATACCATCTGTTGATTTAATCACTTCGCCGGCATTGCTTAATGCTACAAATATATTATTGCCATAAGCAACCCCCGCCATGGTTGATGATATCGGATTGCTTCTGGATGTCCATGTTGTGGTGTTGGTAGAGGTGAATACCCGTCCGTGCAAACCTGTACCAACGGCAACATACATTCCGCTGCCATAGCAAATGCCGTTTATAACCAATCCGCTACTACTTTCAGGGTCACTGCCGGAGAATACCGTTGACCAAGATATTCCATCGGTTGATGTGAATATACTTCCAGTACTACCATTACTAGAGCATGTTACAAATTTACCACCGCCATATATAATAGCTCCTGTACTCATGCTGATACCCGTAGTCGGAAGTGAATTTCCCGTCCATGTATCTCCGTTATTGGTTGAATAATACACATATTCCCTCTGATTATTATCAGTCGCCACAAAGGTATTGTTTCCATAAGCAATGAATCCCGGCATTCCTGACACACTTGTTGTTGTATTCCAGGTATGTCCGTTATCCGTTGACCTATACATTTTCCCTGTGTTGTAGTCAAATGTAATAAAATAATTGTTACCATAGCCGATGCCATAGAAAAGAGCCGATGCATCCGGGATTTTTGTTGTCCAGATTATTGTTTGTGCCTTTAAACCGTATCCAATAAAAAACAAAAAGCTCATCAGCAGATATTTTAGAGATTGCATCCTTTTAAATGTAAAAGTTTTCATATGTTTCTACGTGATTAAGTTTTTATTCTATGAAATGTACAAACTACCAGTCATGAATATTTCCAAAAGAAATTCATGACTGGTTCTTTTTAAAATAGCTATTTGGTAACAGTTACTTTATATGTTGTGGAAGCACCACCGTTTGTAACAACTATCAAAATAACATTATCACCACTACTCATCGTTTTTGTTATAGATGAACCTGAATTGACAAGTGTTCCGCCAACCGTTATTGAAGAGCCCGCTGCCGTTGCCGTTGGTGTAAATGACACTTGAGATTTACCAGTCGTAGCTGTATAAACAAAAATAGTAGCTTGAAAACTAGGACTGAGTATCATGGCTGTGTTCCCTGGCATACCTTTCAGAAGCAAGTTGGATAAACTGGTATCAACCCTTGTGATTGTAATCGAATAATTTTGTGTTACCCCGTCTGCAGTTACAACAACAGGAATTATGGTCGTTCCTACGGCCAGTGAAATAGACGCTGATGATTGTCCCGAAGTAACCGGGGAACCGTTTACGGTTATGGATGCCGAACTATCTTCTGCTGTAGGTGTAACGGTTATGCTATTTACATCAAAACCAACCGAAGCTGTGTATCCTGTGGTCGTTTTAGCAAAAGGAGCAGGGTTGAGTGCAATAGCGGTAGAACCTGCTTGTGTTGTAAGATTACTTAAATAAGCACTGTGGGCGCGGGTAATTTTTATGGTATACGTCTGAGAGATCCCATTAGCCGATACTACTACTGTTATATCATTGTCACCTATGCTTAATGAAATAGGACCGGACGAACTTCCGCTGTTTACCGCTACATTATTTACAGTAATTGTAGAACCTGTTTGCCCTGCTGTTGGTGTAACGGTTACCGAAGAAATTTCGCACGCTACAGAAGCCGTGTAAGCATAAGTTGCACTTGCAAACGATGGCGATAATGGTATATTGGTTGTTCCCGATTGTGCGGTTAACCCACTAAGCACAACTCCCTGCTGACGAGTAACTGTAATAATATAAGTGTTTACAATGGTTCCGTCAGTTACATTGACGGTAATGGTATTTGCCCCAACATTTAAGGGGAGGGCTGCCGATGCACTTCCACTGGCTACCGTTGCTCCATTTACAGTAATTGCACTAAAATAATTTCCTGCAGTAGGTGTTACTGTTATGCTGCTTACTGAATTAGCTACCGTTGCAGTATACGCATTTGTTCCTTGTGCAAAAACGGGTGTTAATGTTCCTGAACTTATAGCTAAAGCAGTAAGAACAGGTGCCGAATATACCTCAAATTCTACAACTGATGCTAATTGTGGATTAATCGCCGGACCTGAATTGAAGACCATCCTAAAGTAACGAGCACTAAAGGTAGCTACCGTCCGGTCTGTAATGCTATTAGTGTTGCCATTTACGACATCTCGTGAAGTCCAGTTGTTGCCATCCATACTCGACTGCAGTGTATAGTTAGGCATATTGTAGCTTGCACTCCATCCGGCAACGCCCATAAATCGGGCAACCCAACGGTTTACATAACAAACAGCACCTGCGTCTATTGCAATCCATGCGGCAGATGTTGTTATTTTGCTAAGCCAACGACTAGGAGTATCAATTGTGCCATTGTTGGCTCTGTTGGCACTAAACGGCGACACATAGCTACTTGCGACAGCCGCTTTGTTTAATAATATATTTATTGAAGCCATCTTGTTTTGGGTTTATTGTTAAGAACGAGAAGGAAAGTAACCTTGCACAGCAATATAATATTGCATATTAGGTACAGGCTCAAACCCTCTTAAATTAGGCAGGTTAAAGGTTGTTACACCATCGCCGCCGTAAGTTTTTCCGATAAGCGCAAATAGTGCCTGATTTGAGTTGATTTGCAGTGTTGCGCCATTACACAAAACCCAACCATAAGGTGCAAAATCAAAAGCATATAATTCGATTGATCCAATATATTCGTCCATGGTAACTGTATTTTTATTTGATGACTATTTTGAATTAAGATCGTGAAGGATAAAGACCTGTCACCGCAATATAATATGCCATCTGCTGCACACTGGCACTGGGGGAAGTAGGTGCGGTATTCGTCAAGTTAGGCAACTGAAAGCTAGTTGCAGTTCCTCCATATTTCGTCCCTATCAAACTATAAAGAGCTTGATATGTGTTATTTGACACACTTGCCCCATTACACAACAACCACCCTACAGGTGCAAAAGCGAAGGGAAAGAGTTTTATCGTTCCTACATATGGTTCCATAATTTTTTATTTTAAAATGTTATTAAGGTCTTTGGGGATACTCTGTGCCGGTTGTTGCAATATACCATTGAGAAAAAGGCACATTGAAAAAAGCAGCTTGGGTAAGATTAGGAATGGCAAATGAGGTAACGTTATTACCTCCGTATACACTACCTATCAATGAATACAGCGATGTGTATTGGTTTATCTGTAATGTACGTCCATCACACAACATCCAGCCGCACCCATCATCGCCTGGGGTAAACCCAAAGGCGAATAATTGAAGTTGCCCAATGTAAGTTTCCATGATTTTTAAAATTAAAATAGTTAATACTGAGAAGTTAATTACTGATTATAAGGAGTTCATAATCTCTGTTTGATAAAGGGCAGGTTTGCAAACCACCCGGCTTTCGATGTGCGGTTTCTCTCCCTGTACATACCAAAAGGCGATGTGCAGGGTCGGTTGTTTGCGCAAATCGTAGAAATTAACGGGGAGCGTAATGCTCGAATCGTTTTCGCTCAACTGTTCGCTCCCGAATACTTTTACTGTGGTGAAAAGTTTGAGTACCGGAAAGTCTTTTTCGTCGGGAATCTCAATAGTCTTTTGCATACGGTCGGTGTCGAGGTTTTGTTTGTTTACCGCAAACACATTGCCTAATGCAATTCTCCGAAAAGGCGGTGCTTCGTTTTCATAGTAAAGTAACCTATCCTGTTCCATTTTGGGATTAGTAAGGGCTGCGTCGATGCATATTTCTTCGGGTATAAAAATGGCTTCAGGCTGCAACTGCGGAATAATATTCTGCATTACGGCAACCTGCGGCTCACTTTTGAGACAGGCCAGCATAGTTTCGGAAATGGCAATATCGTAATGACGGCTCAACGTAAAAGTGGTGGCGTCTTCGCAAAACACAGAACCTATATAATCGTTAAGCTGTAGTTCATCAATCAGTTTTCGCAAGGCTTCAAGCGAAACTGGATTTATGTCTAACAAGTCGACTTGAATTTTGTCGGGGGTAAAAAGGTACAGAAGGGGAATTACCAGTGTTCCGTAAGGACCGGTGCCTGCATACAGGATATGAATTGGCCCGGAGGTATTGTTTTCGATTTTTTGCAGAATAGCCTGATGAATACCGCGCAGAAAAACGGCAGTCCGTTTCATTTCAAGCAGACAGTGAGCTGCGGCAGAGGGGGAAATAGCCTTACCTGATGGTAACATGATGTCTTTGTCCGTTCCGATGTGTGCCGGCGAAACACCAGTAATACGACTGAATACGTTATAAAGCGCATCAACTGATTGTTTCATAAGGAAAAAATCATCGGCACAATCCAGAAGAGATTGAGCTGCATTTCGTACAATTGAGATATCAGAGGTTTTATCCATTTATATAATTATTCTCATGCAGAATAAACACGCCAAAATAGTTTATTTCAACGCGGCTAATGCATACCTGATTTGATTGCTGTATGATGGAGCCCTGAGATCAGAACGGAATCATTATAACGATGCAGTTCTGAATATTCAAAAAATCTACCCTCTTGATTATCTCTCTCTTTTGGATCTTTCTATTGTCAAGCTACCTATTCCAACTAAAATACAATAAAATTATTTTTCAATAATATTTAACTACGCAAACATACAGTATTTATTTTAATATTGCAACTATTTTATAAACCATATTTAATTTAATTATTTATATAACCAGATTACAACACCATACATGCTTTAGTACTCAACATGCTTGCCCTTTTACTAATTTTCTCAATCGCCATACCACCATTTTGAGTTGCCGTCAAAAGGCAAAAGAGCATTGAATAAAAATGACCTGAAAATAATGTATTCAAGCAGAGTCAAGGCTGATTCGCTTTCGTCTTTTCCTTATTGCACAGAAGAAAGCATACAAACATTCTTTATCCCGTTAGCTAAAATACAAATCAGCCTCGGCGGCTCTCCGTTTTACAAGCCCCGGCAAAACCTTTCCGCCTCCATTAACCCATTTATTAAACTCACCACGAATCGTGGGGTCGGCCGGATTGACATTGACCTTCTTCAGTAAAGTAGACCCCTTCAAAGCTCCGGTACCGACATTGTAAGCAAAACTAACCAATGCATCAAATTGGTGCTGATTGATATTGTCGGTAGTAAAAGAATCTACCGAAACCTCTGTCGTCTTCAGATCATGCTGCAAATATTCATATGCCTGCTCTTTAGTAGCAACATCGCCCGGTTTAACTTTTTGACCATTAGGATAAACTGTCGTGCCGATACCGATAGTCCAAACCCCGGCAGGGCACTTGTATGCAGTAAGATATTTTGTCACATTACCGCCACACTCAAACTGTTCTATCAGCTCAAGACATTGATCTGAAACCGTAGTAATTTTAGCCATATTCATTATATTAAGAAGTTAATAAACCCATTCGTTCTTAAAACCTCCCGCATCATCACAGCAGCACAAGAATCAAAAATTCAATAAGTTACTTATAGATGTAGAATATCCGATTTGAAAAGTAAAATAGTTGTTGTAGACACCAACATACTGAGACGCACGAATAAACACTGAACTCTGTTTGTTTCCATTCGGATGAAGATTGACACTTTGACTGAGGCTTAACCATGAATGATTACAGAAAAAACGGATCAATCCGCCATGAAGCGTTTCCTGAATACGAATAGGATCAACCGAAGATACTTTCCAGGCCAGATACCCTCCCACACCTAAATTAAAATCTATTTTGTTAGAATCGAAAAATTTCAAATCAACATAAGGGTGTATGTACACAGAAGAGGCATCAGTAGAGTCCTTCCCGATTGATGTACGCAAAAAGCCAGCCGACACATTAAAAGTAAACAATTTACTATCTGTGCGACACGTAAGCAGATTAAGATCTGTTCCAAAATCAAGATTGGCGTATTTATACAACTCCAACATCAATTTATTAGCAACAAAACTGGAAACATTAAGACTACTCCTGGTATTCTCAAGTTTAGAAAGCCGGAAATAAGGAGAAATCCGGTTAAACCAAACCTGCTGATATCTATATTTATATGGATTATTTTCAGTTCTAATCTCATTCAAACTCCTGAATTTCTTTCCCTGATTGAGATAAAAATTTAGTTGTGCTTCGAGCTGAACAATGCCATTCGGGGTTTTCCCGCTATAACCAAGCGCATCGGTAAACAGACGAATATCGAATGACTGCGCGATAGAAGGTTTATACAACTTAACCGTTGCCATTTGCGTTCCGTCAAATGACACGGTAGTATCTTTTGGAATATAAGTTCCCGACGCACTCGTTATTTGTCGATTATAATCCAAAACATCCGACAAGTCGAGAGCCAATGTCTGCACTCTGTCATATTGAAAAGTTACAAAATGTCTGTTCTTTGTTGCCAAACGATCTACATCAAATCCATTTCTTATCGGTATATATTCCATGTTAGAAAAATAACATTGCCGATTATCCGTCGAATCCAAAGCTCTCACCAATAAATCTTTTATCACTCCGTTTTCAAATGCGATATCAACAGACTGAACAAACACCGTTCTTATCCATTTTTTTGTTGAATCAGCAGCAATGTCATTGCTTTTCTTCTTATTATCAGACAAGGACAATGCATTATTTCGACCACCGGCACGCTCCGTTTTCCTGAGCAAATAAGCAACAGCAGTTGTCTTCTTCAATTTTAGCAAAGCAATATTCGCTGCTTTATCCACTTCAAGATTGGAGACTCGTGATTGTAACGAATGGATATTTTGCAATGTAAAGTAAGAATCCTGCAACTTATCACTCACCGACCCGACTACTGTTTTAAGACTATCAGTTAGCTTTTTATACTCTGCCGACTGCGTCAGCTGTGCAACAACCGCTCTTAGGTCATCCGATTTATAGAGAGACAAAAGGGAATCGGCCTTTGACTGATACCGTATCACAAAATAGTCGTTTTTTGGGATCACCGTAAACACATACGATGCTCCTTTATACTTGATAATGCAAGGAGACTGAGCTGTAAGAACACTCAGATTTACACTGAAGAACAACAGGAACAACAAAAGCTTCGGAAGTTTCATAACATCTGCATGCGTATAAATTAACGAGAGAGCAATACTAAATCTATTGGATTAAACACAAGACTGAATAATCTCCGTTCATACACCTGGAGTAACAGACTGACCGGATTGATCCGGTGCCGGTTTTGCCGAAGGAACCGTACTTTGAGCAACTTTGTTTTCCGGAGTTTTCAAAACAGCATATGTACCCGAACTTATCCCAAGCAATATCAAGGCATTTGCGTCCATGTTCGGAATAATCAAGTCACAGGCAACCCCGTTGTTCAAATTATTTACCACTTCAACAATCATCCAGACTCCATAAGCAAGATTGAAAATCAAAGCCTGCAAGCGATGAATACTTGCCCCATCCTGATTGGAAATAAGGTCAATAAAAAATCCCTCGCTTGCAATATCCTGATGCCGAACTGCAATATCTTCCTGTTTCACATCCGATAAATCAATCAATCGGGCTCCGGTCGCCGTTGCTGCACTTATGCCCAATAAAATCAAAGCGGAAGAGGTAAGATCAGGAGCTGTATTGCACTTAACCAAAACAGCAACAAAGGCCGACATAATAATTAAAGTCCACCAAGCCAATTGAGTACGAGCAAAGCTCCATGGCTTACGGGTTGCAGTACTCTGATCACGCAATAAATCGTGTTTCAAATCGAGATAAACATAGACTGCCAGAAGGGCAAAAAACACGAGCCAAAAACAAACAACACATGTATTCATGCTGTAGTAAAATAAAGGAATGAGAACAAAACACCACCGAGCGTTTCAAATGCAGAGAGCATCCAATAAAGGAGAGGTACGGATTACAAAACAGTTGCACAGTGCAACAACCATTACATCAAAATGACATCGTTCTGATTTGTGTAAAATGGTTTCATGTTGCTACAGTTTTTGCTCATCCAGGTTAGCCTTATACAGCAACATATTCATTCCATTCGTGCTACTCAAAAGTCCGGGCTCAACGTTTTTGGCATAATAAAAAAAGCAATCGAGCAAATTTATATTTTATAATATTGACAATATAAAATATCTATTTGACAAATTAAAACTTAGCGGATAAAAATAGTTCATTATTTTAAATACATACTCAATTTACATGTTAATTATAATTAATTTTATTTACACAAAACAACACTTATAAACACAAGAAAAAAAGAGGCTGTGAATACAATTGCAACTTAGGGAAAGTTAAAAGACAAGCAGATTGAAGATTGGATAAAATTATCCTGATCATTTGTCCACAACCTTTCTATTTGAAGTACCTTTGTATTGAAACAAAGCACAATTCCAAACAAACAAGTCATTATGAAACCACAATCTGACAATTTCGAATGTTGCCCTCCTTTCGATCCGACACCCTGGGACGACAAGCTTTTCCAATGGGATAAGAAGCGATTTGTGAAAGACCGGGTTCTCTCATTATTCTATTACCCTGTTAATTTTGGGAAGAAAATTATCCGATTAATACACCTGATAGAAGATTCGGATGGAAAAATGGAGGATTGGATGTGTCTTTCGGATCACACCTCCAAGTGGAATATGGACATTTACGCCGCAGTTGACAAGGAAATTTACATGGCTTCAAACGTCGAAATATCCGGCACGTTTTACAGTCGCGTTTACGAAGGAGACTTCAGGAATACAGACAAATGGTGTGCGGATTTCACCCAACACTTAAAAGAAAAAAGTATGGAGCTTGAAAAAATGTACATGTGGTACACTACCTGTCCCAAATGCGCAAAGAAATATGGCAAAAATTACGTTGTAATTATAGCAAAGATCCGTCAATAATTATAAGCACAAAAAACTAACAGCCGGAAGAAAGATTGCTCTCTTCCGGCTGTTTTAGTATAGCTTTGTGCAAGTCTTTTATGGAATTGTTTCAACAACACAACAAAATTCACAACCCTTCACTTTTACAAAATACTTTTCCGCTTCCAGAATAGCTTCTTCTGCAGAATCAAGATTACCAAGATAATACAGGTTTTTTATATTGGGTAAATGCTCACAGTCCGAACGATGCACTTCATGTTCGCCAGTAGACAATGGTTGTCGGTTAACATAGTAAGAAGCCATGATGCAATGAATTAAAAACCTGTAAAAGCATTAGGTTCTTTGAAACACTGAGAAAACGAAGCTGTTCTGAGTTTTTCGAGTTCGCCGGCAATTTCCATTTCAGCTATATCCGGATTAATCCATTCCAAACTCTTACCGAGAGAGCTGAACACCCTGAACTCGACATCGTATTTTCCATTAAAAGTTCCAAACCATTCGGAATATTTCGCAAGAGTCGCTTCGCTGGTCAAAATTGCAGCTTTACGCTGGGTAAAAACCTTTGCTTCTTTCCCTAAATAATGCAGATATGTCGTATGTTCCTCCAGCGTAAAATTCATTCGTGCCTCCCGCATATCATGCAACAAATCAAAATGCGGATTGTATAATCTGTCGGAATACAAGATATTACGACTCAACCTTAGCGAACTAATACTGAAATCGCCCTGCAACACCTCAAGAACCAAACTTTTATCTTTCAAAATTTTATGGTTGTACCTTATTACATGATTATTCATAACTTTAGATTTTAGCGGGTACGACAATATGCTCTTTTGATTCCACTAAGTTACACACATTTACGACCAAAATCAATCGAAATTTTCATTTTTAGAAAAATATATTTTACAGAGGTTCTCAAGCCACCTCAACAAAAAGCTACAGAAATCATTCCGGGATTTCCGATATACTGCCGTAACGATGATATTCGTATGCTATACTTTGCTCTTTCAAATAGTGCAATAACTCAAGGCGACCCTCAGACAAAGGCTTTGCTGTGGCAATATATTTTCCAAGAGCCGCTGCTCTTTTGAACACATCCAATGGCAACGCACAGCTACAACTTCTCACACGATCATACAACTCCAAATCATCCTGAAATTCAAGATCAGACTGAACAACAAGCTCCCCATCCCGAACAACAGAAGAAAGCTTTTTCAGTTTTACCTCATCCCCCGGATTCAGACTTAACACCATCGGGGTCTTTGCAATCTGAGCTGCCACATATACCATCAGCACATCACAAAGTTTGTCTTCCGGTTGTATCCTGAAAATCATCTTTTTCAATGGTAAGTAACGAAACAGATTCTGTTCCCCGTATAAATGATGAATGTCCCGCGCAACAGAGAATTCTTCTGTGTAATTTCGTGAATAACTATCAACAGCAGTTGCAAAACGTGATCGGGCTTCTTCTTTGAGCAATTGTAAGAATGAGCCGTATTCAGCCACATCTTTCTGACTGTAACCGGAATTTTCTTCAATATTCACAAAACAGGAAACATAATTTGGTCCTCCGGCTTTAATTCCGCCACCAAAAGCTGACAACTTCATCCCGCCAAACGGCTGCCGGCTCACAATGGCACCGGTTATTCCCCTGTTAATATATAAATTACCGGCTTCTATCTTTTCTTTCCACAAAGCATGTTCTGTTTCGTCAAGACTTTGTAAACCGGCAGTCAGGCCATAATCCGAGCTGTTTGCCAATTCAATGCCATGCTCCAAATCATCCATACACACTACTGCCAGCAACGGAGCGAACAATTCAGTAGTAAATGTATAGCTACCCGGTTTTACGCCCCACTTCACACAAGGCTTCAGCATATAATGTTTTTCATCGGCAAACTCGGGCTCAACCAACCACCATTCACCGTCTTCAAGATGATTGATGGCATAAAGCAACTTCTCATTTTCTGAAGTAATCATAGGTCCTACAACCGTTCCTCCCTCCCAAACACTACCCGTACGCAGGCTTGTGACCGCATCAATAAGCTTTAATTTAAAGTCTGTATCATTATAGATCGACTTATCGAGAATAAGCAATGAACATGCCGAACATTTCTGTCCCGCATTACTGAATGCCGAGGTCATAATATTTTGGATTGCATGATCCCGATCGCCGCTTGCAGTCAGAATGATAGCATTTTTCCCTCCCGTTTCTGCCGATAACGGGCATGTAGGATTGCTTTCCAACAAACGAAATGCCGTTTCTGTTCCTCCGGTCATGATAACATGGCTGATGGCCGGATGAGCCGTCAGGTAGCCCAACGATTCACGACTATCGGGGCAAACAATCTGCAATGCATCCTTTGGCATACCAGCATCCCAAAAACATTGAACAAACTCCCATGCCACCGGATAAGCTACCGTGGCCGGTTTCAGAATAACACTATTTCCGCCTGAAAGTGCAGCGGCAACACCTCCGACAGGAATTGCCAGCGGAAAATTCCATGGAGGAATGACCAGCACAATACCTTTAGGTGACATTTTGATCGTTTCGAGCGCTTCAAAGTGGGACATAGAAATGGGATAGTAACGACAAAAATCAATAGCCTCCGACACTTCCACATCACCTTCATAAAATGTTTTGCCGGTAATTGCCGACATACACCCTATAAGGTGTCCTCTTTTAGCCGCAAGATTATCTGCCACTTTGTGCAACACACGATTTCTTTTATCCAACGAACTCTTTCTCCACTC
This sequence comes from Paludibacter sp., assembly GCF_009712605.1. Lineage (GTDB taxonomy): Bacteria > Bacteroidota > Bacteroidia > Bacteroidales > Paludibacteraceae > Microbacter. Next base: position 108,514 of record NZ_WASO01000010.1, read on the forward strand.
AGATGCATCTTTCTCTGCCAGCATTACAATATCCCTTACATGCGAATGACTTGCCATATTCACCTTGCAGACACATACTTCATCGTTTTGGCTTCTATCCAGATACAACCTCTTCTTTTCTGACAAGGAATGCTTGGCACCAATTTGAACCGGTATTTCATACGGCTTATCTTCCTTATGCCTCATCCAGGCACGACGAATAGAATCTGCCCATACTTTATTGAATTTCAGATCAAAATTGGTGTCAGGTTCATTTTGAAAACGATGCAAATCGGCTTGTATTGTCGATTTTTCTTTTGTCCTGTCCTGCTGTCTTAAAGGAGTAATATCCACACTGTCTTTCAGAGCGTAAGCCTGAAGGAACTGTGTTTCTAAAAACTTCCAGTGATCACTGTCCACTTTCAGATTAAAGGAATAACTAAGAAAATTATCTTTCCCTGTGTTTTCATCTAGACGACGAACCAGATAAGAAACGGCATTCAGGAAATGCTCATCACTTACCACCGGCGTGTACAAAATAATCTGCCGTCCGAGTTTACGCATAACGCGCGGTAGATGATTGGCCATCCCTTCAAGCATTTCGAAGGTAACATATTCATCGACTCCATTATTCCGACTCAGCAGGTAAGCGTACGCAATACTGAAGAAATTATGTGTCGCCACACCAACGTGAACTGCTCTTGCATTATCGGGCTCCAAAGCACGCTCCAGAACATGCAAATGATTGGCGTCCACTTTCACTTTTGAATCGAATATCGGATTTTCCCAGCCTTTCAACGAAGAAATAATGCTTTCCATTTGCAGGTTCGCACCCTTTACCAAACGCATTTTGACAGGAGCTCCACCTTCGGCAACCCGTTTTTTAGCAAATTCGAGTAACCGGGTTTGAAATCCCCAAGCATCAGGAAGATACGCCTGCACCACAATACCTGCATAATAGTTTTTGAATTGCGGCTGACTCAATACAGTAAGAAAAACGTCGAGCGTAAGTTCCGTATCCTTATACTCTTCCATATCGAGATTGACAAATTTGGCTTTCGACAGACCATCATCATCTACAAAAGGATGGTCAATAGCCTGTTGATAAACATGGGAGAGCCTTTCACACAAATCTTTCTTATTCTGCTCGTAATTCAACGGATTGATCTGAGCATAAATACCTGATATTTTAATTGAAATATAATTAATACGGGGATCTTTCAGTGCTTCCAGATAATGTCGGTAACGATGATCGGCCTCTCCATCCCCCAGCACGACTTCCCCCAGTAAATTAACATTTTGTCCGATATGCTCTCGTTTCCGCTCGTTCAAATGACGGTTTAACAAGGATGCTTCTTCGTTTATTATCACCTTGGCGGTATCGGAACGAAGCCGTTTTTTGAAAACAGGAACTGCAATATAATCGAACCAATATCCGAAATAAGTGAACAACTTAATAAGAAAAGCATCTGTTTTGTCGAAAAAAGAAGGAACGCCATATTGATCAAACAGCATTTTCATCCTACGTGCCAGCCGTTTATTACTTCGTATTTGAGACGATTCGTCGAGTAATTTCGACAGCAAAAATTTATCCTTCGGATTTTGAATCAGGATAGCATATTTTTCCTGCTCTTTTTTTTCTTCAACAGTCAATTCCTGTTCTGCTTGCGACAGAAACTGTTTCGCCCATTCTATAACTTCGGTAGCATTGAGTGTTCCCATAAACGCAGTATTAGAAAAAATATTTTACGCCAAGTTCCTGTTTATCGGGGAGTCACGAATAGTGAACACCCCATCGAATATTTTCGAAAGATAAATTAAAAACAAGCGAATTGTATTAATTACTCCAAAATAATTGAAGGTCACAATTAGCTATTCCTTGCAAAAACCATTCGTATGGATGGAAAAACGTAATTTTGCAACAAAAAAAGGAAAGAATGAAATTACGTTGCGGTATCTTGATGCTGATGATAACAATGGCGTCATTTATTATGGGGCAAACTCCGATCAATGTGTATGAATCGACCGTCAAGATTGAAAAACAAACGACACACGAATATTTGTGCGGATTGGCAGAAGGTGACCAACTGATTTTTTCGTTTGAGTCTGAAAAAGGAGGAAAAATAGATCGCGTAGAAATTCTTGAATTTCCGTCATCTTCTCAGTTTGCCGACTACAAGACATCCAAAATAAAGCAAAAAACAATATCTATACCGCACACCGGCATCTACCTGTTTCGCTTCACCAACAATGATCCGAAAGATAAAATCTGCCGTTATTCTGTTCAACGTATTCCGGGAAACGAAGCTTCTACAAAATTCAACACCACCGTTTACTGGAAAAACACCAAAGACACTATCGGCTGTAAAACAGAATCGGAAACAGTTCTTATCACCGACACCTTAATTTCCAATCTCACCGACAAAGTGGTGAATATTCACGCGCTGCTGTCCACCAAAAGCAATAAGATGTCGTTTTCATATACGTTGCCATCACAAACCATCGCTTACAGCTACTATATTGGCGTCAATCAGGCAGGAAACAAAGCCTTCAATGATGCGACAGCAAGTCTTCTGCGATCGGCAAGTCCGCTGGTTTCAGTGATTCCCGGCTACGGTCCGCTGGCAGCACTGGCTCTCAACGGCACTTCGTTTCTCACCTCCATCTCCGGTGGTGAAAGCGTGGAATACTGGATCACCGATGCCGCCAACGCATCTCTTTTCGAAGCAGGAAAATCTTTCAAATGGATTAAACAAGGGAATGTTGTGAACGATTTCTCGCGCATCACATCGCCGCTGAAAGGAGAATATTTTGTTTGCCTGAAAAACGACAACAAGCTACAGTCCATTGACGTTACGGTAAAAGTCACAGCTGTTTCCTTACGCCAGCGCAAAATTTCGCGCCCTGTAAAGAAATACGTTATAGAGCACAAACAGGTTCCCTATCTGAAGAATTAACCGGATAATATATCAGTGAAGAGGTCGCTTTTTGAGGACGCCGCCTTTCGTATCTTTTACCCGGTTCATCACAATGAACGCATCCGGCTCTATCTTCTCGACCTCTTTATTCAATTTTGCGAGTTCGAGACGGGTGATTACCGTATAGACGATATCCACGCTCTGTGTCTCACCATGTTTGCCATATCCTCTTTTACCACAATAGAGCGTAACTCCCCGCCCCATCACCTCAATAATCATCTGTCGGATTTCTTCACTTCGTTTCGACACGATGGTAACCCCGATATATTCCTCCAGCCCTTCTACCAGAAAATCGAGCGCCTTTGATGCAGACACATAAGTAATCATCGAATACAGTGCAATTTCCACTGATAAAAAATAAGCTGCCAACGAAAAAATTAACACGTTGATAACGACAATAATATCACCCATGGTTGTTCTCAATATGCGACTCAGATAAACCGCCAAAACTTCAGTCCCGTCGATTACAGCACCGCCCCTCACTGCCAAACCGATGCCGGCACCCAGAAAGAGTCCGACAAAAACGGCAACAAGCAAGTTATCTTTCGTGACATCTGGGAAAGAAACTGTGGCCAGACACAACGACAATCCACTAATTGCCAATGCAGTTTTTACGGCAAAAGACTTTCCGTTGACCTGATAAGCCAGTATCATAAAGGGTATGCTGATCAAGAAGATCAACATAGCGAATGGCAATCCCGTAACGGCCGATATCAGAAGCGATATCCCTGTCACACCACCGTCTATAAAATGATTTGTCAGCAAAAAACCTTTCAGCCCGAATGCTGCCGAAAATATACCGGCGACAATCAAGGCCACATCTTTTGTATACGACCACACCAATGCTTTCGTATTGAACGTAGACACACATGCATCAGAAATATTCAGCTTATTCTGGGATATAATTTCTTTTCTATCCATGTTTATTTCGATAAAAACATAACAGAAAGCAACCTGTAGTTTTTGCCACAGATTGCTTTCTCGTCAGTCCAACATTACATCTTATCAATCGAGTCGCCACTTACGAATCGATTAAGAATACCATTCCATTTTTCTATCATTTGAATCTCGCCCATAAGCCGTAAACTATCGTCTTCTACATTATAAAACTCCAGTTTGTCATCAGTCTTATTCTTTTCTCTGAACGCCATTACAAGCTCCAGTTTATCCGTGGCTTTCAGCTCTCCTTTCTCTCCTGCAGTTCGACTATGATTCACCACGTAAGTCTCTTCAAGTCCACTGAGATCTAACATGCGAGAAAAGTTCTCTTCCCTTTTCTTCCTTACAAAAAAGAGCTTCTTTTTTCCAGCATCCATCCCAATCGCTACATTTCCACAAGCATCCGAATGGGTTAACTCACAATGATTATGCAAGGCAATATTGACAAGGGATTTCTTTAAGCTGCTTTGCTTTGATTTGTTACTGCGGCTCATCAACATTAAAGAGCCCACACAAACCACTATTATAATAATTCCTACAATTGTCGTTCCAATATCCATGTTTTAGTTGTTTTAAAATAATACACAATCCGGCGACCGGCAGTACTATAACCTGTCGACAGATAAAAAAATCACTCCCGCTACTATGCGGATTCAACTAAAATAAAGATTACCAGAAAGAATGAAACGGATAAACAATGTCCGGTTTTTCTAAACGCCGAATGAGGTTATCGGCGTAGAAAGTATATCGCGAAAGATTGTTGAAATATAACGAAGCGATGTTGCGGGTCGTAAGAGTTGTCTCCCGAACCTGATTTTTGCTTATTACCGGCAAATTAACATTAGCACCGCCGGATAATTTCGCCTGGCCGGCAATACCAAAATGGTCGGAAGGAGACACAGCCAAAACATAAGAAGAATGCGACGACTGATGCTCAACTTCTGCAGCCTGCAACGGAACTCCTCCATTGAGGTTCATCACAAAGCAACAAAGCAATGCAATTTTTACAAGCGTGTAGTTTCGAAACATCTTCTTCATATCACAAAAATATGATTTATAAACGAATAACACAAATATCCATTCCCAATGAATTATAAAAGGACCAAAATCAGGCAATAACAACAAAAAAAATAGGGAGAGATTTCGGTCTATGCCTTATCTCTCCCCTTACTCAAACCCCCGAATAAAAAATAAGTATCAACAAATTATCACCTACCTGATTGCTTCATTTTTTCCATCGTTCCAGTCGGCCGATTCCACGGGTAAACAGCCATGCAATAAATTTTGAAATTCCTTTTTCAATCATCTTTTGCCGGCAATGTTCCTTAAATTCCTTTAACGTACCATTAAAAGTAAAGCTTCCGTTTTGATAGCAATAACTACAATAAGCGGCGTTCTTGGTACCATCAGCATTAGTTCCGCCTCCATTCGGATCTTCCCTAAACGGCATTCCACAACTCTGACAAAATTTATGATTTTTCATTGCTTTTTTTCTTTAGAACTTCCATTTATAAAGCTCCCCTAATAACTACTTATCAATCCTCACTCCCCTGGTTAGGAACGAGAGTCCCTGCTGACCAGATGTCGAAATCATGACAGCCTCAAAAAGAGGAGCTTTCTGTTCACTTTTTGCAGCCCAATCAAACACGAAATTACCACCGGTACCTCCGGCCCGATCTTTTTCATAAATAACAATTTCGAGCGTTTCAAGCGGTTTGACATAAACGGGATGTTGCAGGTATTTCCGAACCAATTGTCCGTCAGTACCATAATAATTGGCTTTCACGAGATAAACTGTATCCGCCGGAGAAATATTACGAATACTTGCGGTGACTGTCAGATCATACGTTTTATTTTCGTGCATCTGATAAATTGAAGAATAAACCGGCAGGTATGTACTACCATGAACTAACATCGAAATATTCTTCGGGTTAACGACTCGGGTTTCCCAATTAACAGAATGCACTCTTCCGGAGTCTCCCTTTTTTGAACACGACAGAATCAAAAAAGTTGCCAGCAAGAACAAGCTGATAGTCTTCATTCTGTATGTGTGTGTTTTCAAAATTCGCGGATAAAAAGAAGAGAACTGAAAGTGTGAACCACAACTAATTCGAGTCAATATCGCTATATCATGTTTTAGTTTCATAAGCAATTAAACTTTGTGATTTTTGCTACAACCTTCCGACTACAAATATAAACATCGAATGAGTACTTCTGCCAAAAACATCAGAATCGATAAAATAGCCAACTGCAGGATACGAAAATCAATCCGTATCCTGCAATAAAGCTCTGAAAACAATTTTGGTTAGTGAAAAATATATAGAAAAATAAGAATGAATGCCGGCACGCGGCCAACCATCAACTATACATCAGGGATGATTGGCCTTTCTCTAAAGATTTTGGAAAGAAATTCCGGAAGAATATAATTTAGGAAAAGACAATATCTATATCTTCCGACCTGACAAATTTAGAAAAATATCCTTATGTCTAATTTAATAAAATAAACTATTTAGCTTATTTAACATTAAAAGCTTCAATCCAACCGTAAATGAGGAAAACGTTGCAATAAATCTGCCTTACGCAGCAAAGTTTGCTTTCGGAAACGCGAATATTCTTCGGAATCAGGATTAAGAGGACGGTGGGACATTGCTCTGTTAATTTGCTCTACTTCCCGCATAGTCTCACGGGTAGATTTATCAAAGCAACTGGCAACAAAACGATCCCAGATATAATCGATCGCCAACTCGGAGGGATGAAGCATGTCTGCCGCATAAAAGCGATAATCCCGCAATTCGTCCATCATCAGCTCGTATGCAGGAAAATAAGCGACACCACAACTTTCTTTGAGCTGTTCGATGGCCAACAAGAGTGTAGCTTTACTCAATTGATTTTCATGAGCACCGTCTTTCCAGTGTCGTATAGGACTCACCGTAAAGAGAACCCTGAGATTCGGGTTAAGGCGTTTTAATTTTTGTAAAAGAGGAATCCAAATAGACGTTATATCGTCAACCGACAGACGGGAACGCGTGAAGTATTTTTCCGGCACTTTATGACAATTAGCAACTACATTTTCATCATCACGTTTGCGATAAATCCATGCCGTACCAAACGTAACCAGTAAAACGCCACAATCGGAAAAACGTTCCGCAGCCGTAACAAACCGTTCATTTATTTTAGCCAGCGTTTCACCGGCAGTTACAGCCGAAAAACTACCATGATGTGCATAGCTATGCCACAACCCATTGTATTGAAATAATTCTGCTTCCGTAAATGAATTGCCGCTCATCAAACGCTCAAGAGAAGATGCGATGGAGAGTGGATTATACAAAATCCCAAAAGGATTCACATCACTTTCGAAACCATATTGCCGCAACCGCTCTCCCATGTTTTCAGCAAAACATGAACCCATAGTAAGTAACGGTCTGTCGTAGGTAACAGATATTAACGGAGACGGGATTGATATTTCGGTAATCAGTTTCATAAGAATCTCAGAGATTGGGGTTCAGGAAGCAAAAATCAGAGATAAGCAATCGCTTGTAAAAATAAGGCAAAAATAACACCATACAGATTCCTCATCCCTGATTTTTGATTCTCGGTCCCTTATCATTATAGCTTTCTCAGCACTTCAATCAGCAACTGCCAGAATTTTTGAGTTGCTTCAATATCGAGACGTTCAAACGGAGAGTGAGCACCCCGAATGGTTGGTCCGAAAGAGACCATATCCCAATGCGGATATTTTTCAAGAAACAAACCGCATTCCAAACCTGCATGGATCGCTCTTACGTGAGGTACATTTCCAAAGAGGCGTTCGTAGGCATCTACAGTAACTTTTACTACCGGAGAATTGGGATTCGGTTTCCAACCCGGGTATCCTTCACCATGCTTCACAGAGGCTCCCGCCAGTGTAAACACGCTATTAACCATAGCCGCCACATTGTGTTTGGCCGACTCTATCGAACTGCGCTGACTGGTTGTTATAACAATATTATTATTCCCGTCAAATTTCACAGAAGCAAGATTTGTGGAAGTCTCAACCAAACCCTGAAGTTCATCGCTCATACGGATAACACCGTGAGGACAGGCATACAATGCATTGAACAACAAATCGCTGGTTTTTTTGTCAACAACCGTAGCCGGTGCATTTTCCGACTCAAGTTCCAAGCAAATACCGGGCTCTTTCAGCAACAGTTCACCCTCTACATCGGTAATATAATGATTAAAATCAATCCTCAATTGTTCTTTCTGATCGAATGGAATACCGATAAGAGCATGAGCTTCACGTGCAATAGCGTTACGGAGATTACCGCCATTAAAGTCGGCCAGGCGCAATTCTGTTTTACGTGCTTGCTGCCACAAGAAACGATTAAGTATCTTATTGGCATTTCCCAATCCTTTTTCTATGTCGTCACCGGAATGCCCGCCTTTCAGTCCTTTCACACTGATGGTAGCCCAAAAATAGTTCTTGGGAGCCATGGCAGGTGTGTACGCCAAAGTCGCCACCGTGTCGATACCACCGGCACAGCCGATAAAAATCTCACCGTCTTCTTCCGAATCCAGATTAAGGAGCACACTTCCTTTCAAAGCATTAGCACTCAAAGCTGCTGCCCCTGTAAGCCCAGTTTCTTCGTCAACGGTAAACAGACATTCAATCGGGCCATGTTCTATATTATCGGAAGCCAATACCGCTAACGCAGCAGCGATGCCAATTCCATTGTCAGCGCCAAGAGTGGTTCCTTTGGCTTTCAACCAGTTATCTTCAATAAAAATATCTATCGGATCATTTTCGAAATCATGGGTCACATCGCTATTCTTCTCACACACCATATCAACGTGTGCCTGAAGAATTACAGCTGGTGATTTCTCTTTGCCGGCAGTTGCCCCTTTACGCATAATCACGTTTCCGGCTGAATCAACCGTTGTTTCAACACCTAACTTTTCGCCGGTCGCTCTCAAATAGGCAATAATTTTTGCCTCTTTTTTTGAAGGGCGAGGAACCTGGCGAATCTCATCAAAGAAGCTCCAAAGAAGCTTCGGTTCTAAATCATTAAATACTGACATGATATTATTTTTTTGTTTTTTGTGTAGTCTGTGAATGTTTCAGACGACATTCCATACGCAAAGGTAACAAGAATGAGTGACAAACAAACACAAAAAAGCCCCCGATAATACCGGAGGCTTTACATATAAAAAAGCGCTGCTTTATTTCCACTTAAAGATACTCTTCTTGCTAAACATTTTGATATAAAGACTTATCAGCGGTAATATTATATCAAACATCAGAAGAGAAAAATAAAATTTTCGTTCATTAAACTGCTTGGCAATTTTATTGACAACGACCAGCTGCACAGCATAACGCATCAACAAGAACAGACCGGCTGCAGCGCCGAATATCCATGGAGATAAAATGGCAATTGCACAAATCAGTGCATAAAACAATCCTCTTGATGCCACTTCAACTCCAATACGCAACAAACCATCTGCTTTATAGAAAGACGATGTCGACAAATGTCTTTCTTTCTGACGGAACCAGCTCCTGTAAGTAGACTTCGGAACTGACCATGTAACACTGTCAGCCGATATTTCCACCCGGGTATTGTATTCGTTTGCACCGTTATTCACAAACAGATCGTCATCGCCCGACTGAATGCCAAGTGATTTGGAAAAGCCTTTCATTCTCACAAAAGTTTCCTTCCGGTACGCCATATTCCGTCCCACACCCATGTATGGATGCCCGTTGAGAGCATAACCCAGCGATTGCATACCGATAAAAAGTGTATCAAATGAGATCAGTCGGCTCATGAAACCTTTTTCGTGCATATATGCCCCATAACCAAGTACGAATTCAGTACTTTGAGTAAAATTGCGGGCCATATTTTCAATCCACTTGTTGCTGGCCGGTTTGCAATCTGCATCCGTAAACAACAGCACATCAAACTTTGCAGCCTTAATTCCGATGGTCAGTCCGAGCTTTTTGGTACTACGAATATTGGCATTCTCAGGAACAAAAGTGCGATAAAGATTCGGATATGTTAGGCTTAACTCCTGAAGCAAATCGGAAGTTTCATCGGTGGAGCCGTCATTTACAACAATCACCTCAAAGCAGGGATAATCCTGTTCAAGGATCGCAGGAAGAAACTGACGCAGGTTCTCCGATTCGTTCTTTGCACAAATAATCACAGACACAGGAGGAAGATTCTCTACAAACGGAACAATGCCGTTGTCTCTTTTCTTCCTGTATTTAATAATAGATGCGAAGTGATAACTATAATAGTAAATCTGTATTCCAAACACTACCAACAAAACGGCCATCAAACAATAGTCGATTGCCGTCAAACGTTGTAGAGAGGCTAAAATATTCATCTCGATTTATCTTCAGCAAATTTAATTTTTCAGATGATTGCCTGTCGTTTCAAAAACTCAATCCTGATCGGAATAATAAACTCCGGGCAATTTTCTCAGGTTATAGCGGGAAGCCATAATTTCGCCATACGCACCTGCTGAACGAAGAGCAATCAAATCTCCGCGTTTTGTTCCGTTGAGCATACGGGCTGTTCCAAATGTATCGGACGATTCGCAAATCGGGCCTACAACATCATACGGTTCAAATGCTTCGTCAGATGTGATGTTCTCAATATGATGATATGCCTGATAAAGAGCAGGACGAATCAGGTCGGTCATACCGGCATCCACAATCGCGAATTTCTTTGTTGTTCCTTCTTTTACGTAAAGCACCTTGGTGATCAGGCTACCGCAAGACGCCACCATGGCACGTCCCAGCTCGAAGTGAAGCTGTTGGCCGGGGCGCAGTTGCAAATGATTATGGAATACTTTGAAGTATGCTTCAAAATCGGAAATAGGAACATGATTAGGATGTTGGTAATTAATTCCCAAACCGCCACCTACATTGACATGTTCCAGTTTGAATCCTTTTTGTTCGAAGAAATCCTGAATTTCGTTAACACGAACGCAAAGATTCTGGAATGGACACATATCGGTGATCTGAGAACCAATATGGAAATGGATTCCAACCAGTTCTACATTGGTTAGTGTTTTCAGCAGGTCTACCACCTTGTTCATATCCTCCATATTGAAACCGAACTTATTCTCGTTCAGGCCGGTAGTAATATAGTGGTGAGTATGAGCATCCACATTAGGATTGATGCGCAGAGCCACACGGGCTTTTTTGCCTTTGGCAGCTGCCAGTTCGTCAATTACTTCCAGTTCGGGAATCGATTCTGCATTGAAACAGAAAATATCGTTGTCCAGCCCGAGGTTGATTTCCCAGTCGGCCTTACCGACTCCGGCAAATACCACTTTTTCGGCAGGGAAACCGGCTTTGATAGAAGCTTCCACTTCGCCGCCACTCACACAATCGGCACCGAAACCGGCCTTAGCTATCGTTTCGAGAATACGGTCGTTAGCATTTGCTTTCACCGCATAATGAACATGATAGCCATAACGTTCGGCTTCTGTTTTTGCAGCCTCGAGGTTCTGCTTCAACAATTGCAGATCATAAAAATAAAAGGGTGTTTCAACCACCCTCAGTTTATCGACAGGAAAAGATCCTTTTACCATAGATTCTATATTTTAACATGCCAATATACAAACTACGCTTAGCAAAGCTAATATGCCAATTACCCGACTCTGTGGAATCGACTAATTGACATATTGGTAATCAGTTTATCAGCAAATTATTATTATTCAAAGATTGACTGTAGCGCCTGAAGCGCTTTAATCTTATCCTCTTTATTAACAAGGAATGAAATATTATAATTACTTCCTCCGTAAGAAACCATACGAACCGGGACATCTTTGAGGGCGTTCACCACAATAGCCTGAAGACCTACGTATTCGTGATACAGATCGCCAACCACGCAGATAATCACCATATCTTTTTCAACGGTCACCGTTCCCAGCTTCTTCAGGTCGTTAACGATCTCTTCGAGATGTTTTGTCTTATCAATAGTAACCGAAACACCAACTTCAGAGGTAGTTACGAGATCGACGGGAGTCTGGTAGCTTTCGAAAATCTCGAATACCTTACGCATGAAACCATACGCGAGCAACATACGGCCCGATTTGATTTTTATCGCGGTAATTCCATCTTTTGCAGCTACAGCCTTGATTTTTCCGTGTTCTGTTTCATTCGAAATCAGCGTACCCGGAGCTGTCGGATCCATCGTATTCAAAAGACGAACAGGAATATTGCTCAGTTTAGCGGGCAACACACATGTCGGGTGAAGAATTTTAGCACCGAAATAAGCCAACTCGGCGGCTTCTTCGAAATGCAGATTACGAACCGGTTTGGTACCTTCCACAAAACGGGGATCGTTATTGTGCATACCGTCTATATCGGTCCAGATCTGAACCTCTTCAGCATCGATAGCAGCACCCAGCAAAGAAGCGGTATAATCACTGCCTCCGCGTTGCAGATTGTCGATTTCGCCGTAGAAATTACGACAAATATAGCCCTGTGTGATATAGATTTCTGCATCAGGATTCAACTGCAATTGCTTTGCAATATTTTCGCGGATGTAGACATTGTCAGGTTCTCCGTTTTTATCAGTTTTCACCATTTCCAAAGCAGGCAACAAAACCGATTTCACACCGATCTCTTTCAGATAAATGTTCATCATTGTGGTTGAGAGCATCTCGCCCTGAGCCAAAATGATTTTTTCTTCGAAAAGAGTAAAAATACTTTTCGAGAATGTACGGATATAGTTAAGCAGTTTTTTTATTTCGACTTCTGCTTCTTGTCTGGTTTCGTCAGCAGCGTAAAGTTCTTTGATTGTATTCAAATACTTTTTTTCCAGCGCGTTGATTACTTCCAGGGCTCCTACCGGATTCTTTTTGTAGAAATAGTCTGATATTTCCACCAAAGTGTTGGTTGTGCCCGACATAGCCGACAGTACTACAAGATTTTGATTACCATCACAAATCAACTTTGCAACATCCTTGAAGCGTTGAGCCGACCCTACAGACGTTCCTCCAAATTTTAATACCTTCATTTTCTGAAAAATAGTGGTGTTCTGTTTGTTTTTGAAAAATCATGCAAATATAACCTTTTTCCCCGACTTTCAAGGCAAAAAAGTGAACAAAATAAACCGTTTAAGCAGGTTTACTCCCAGACAGGAATGATCGACAAACCTGCTTTTAACTCCGTTTCAGGACATCGTCGAACAAAGCTTTCACCTCTTCCTGATAAATTCCGCCTTCATGCAGCTTTTCATCTCCGAGATAAAAAGTCGGCACATAGTAATAATCGAATGAATCGGCGCGCTCTTTTTCTATGTTTTCGTCCACAACTTCGAGTTCAATCTCTTTGTATGCTCCGTCCTTTTTCAGTTCGTCGATATAGCTCAGCGCTCGGCGACAAAACGGACAGGTTTCCTGTATAAATAATGTTAATTTAGGCATAAATTTGATTTACAATTTAAACATTTACGATTGACCATTTAGGAATCTAAGGCTTGGAGATTTCTGATTTCAAAATTCCAAGACTTCAATATTGAGCGCCACTCTGTCTGTGATTCAAAATTCAACAAAGCATTCAGTTCTCCAACGTTCAGGGCTAAAGCCAATTCTGGATAATCATCAGGGAGGCTGTCTAAAAAGGCAATGTTGCTATTAATAAACTTATAAACAGAAAGACAATCTCATTTTTACACCCCTAAATCCCCTGGAGGGGACTTTTACGCCAATAAAAATAGCAGATTTATAGCCCCTTCAGGCTTATTAGTAGTGACATCGTAGATCGTCAGTGGGTTTGGGGTAAAAAACAAACAATGATCCACTTTCGATTCGTAAGTTATTACAAAACCAATATCCCTTTTGAAACAGTCTCTTTAATAACTTGCTATGAAAAGGATCACCTTAAAAGCCTTAGATTAAATCCTCAAATTTTCAAATTTCCACATTCCCAAATCTCCAAATCCTCAAATTTCCAAATTGGCACATTGGCTTATTAGCACATTGTCACATTGACTTCACCGCTTTTTCGATGCGCTGCATGGCTTCGATTACCAACGAACGGGGGCAACCCACGTTAATGCGTTGATGACCTTCTCCACCGGGACCGAAGGTTGGTCCGTCATTCAGTCCAAGACCGGCTTTGTCGATAATCAGTTTTCGCAAAGCGTCATTACTCAATCCCAGTTCCGAAAAGTCGATCCACACCAGAAACGACGATTCGGGCATCATCGCTTTTACTCCCGGAATATTTTTATCGCAATAATCGACAACTGTACGGGCATTGCCTTCGAGATAATCAACCATCTGACCGAGCCACTCCTCACCCTGTGTATAAGCAGCTTCCGTCGCCACAAATCCGAACAGGTTCACATGCAGATCGACATGCTCCATCGCAGCTTCAAATTTACGACGCAAGGTCGGATTCGGAATCACATAATACGAATTGATAAGCCCCGGAACGTTAAACGTTTTGCTCGGCGACATAAAAGTAACCGAATTATCGCGGGCCGTGTCGGAAATCGAGGCAAACGGGATATGCCGGAAAGCATGATAGGTCATGTCGGCATGAATCTCGTCGGAAATGATCAAAACGCCTTTCGAAGCGCACATTTCAGCCAGTCTTTCAAGCGTTTCTCTGCTCCACACACGTCCACCGGGATTGTGCGGGTGACAGAGAATAAATAACTTCGCATTATCGCTCAACTGTTTTTCCAGCAGTTCGAAATCCATTTCATACTTACCGTCAATCTCTTTCAACGGATTATAAACCACTTCACGACCGTTACCGTTGGGCACTTTAAAGAAGGGCGGATAAACCGGCGGTTGCACAATTACCTTATCGCCGGGCTGTGTAAACGTATTCACCGCAAAGCCCAATCCCGTCACGATGCCAGGCACAAAACCGAACCATTCTGCATCGGCCTCCCAACCGTAACGGCGCTTTTGCCAGTCGGCACATATCTTTTTCAAACTGAGAGGAGGAACCGTATAGCCAAGAATCTCGTGTTCAAGGCGTTCTTTCAAAGCATCGGTAATAAATCGTGGCGTACGAAAATCCATATCCGCCACCCACATGGGAATTACGTTCTCCGTTCCGAACACCTTTTCTCTCAGGTCGTATTTATAACAGCTCGTATTTTCTCTGTCTATTTGTTCATCAAAATTATATTTCATTGTCTTGTCTGATTTATGAAGAGCAAATTTACTCTTTTTGAACCGGAAATCACCGATATTTGGAATCTATTTAACAACATACCGTTGCTTTGGCACTCAGAGTTCGTCTTGATCTTTCGGGACTAAAATATTTTCATCCCATTTTTTGCTTGCCGCCCCTCCCAACCTCCCCTAAATGGGAGGAATTCGTCCTTAAAATGAGAAAATTTTGTGCATTGTGCAAAGTTACAGCCCCCATTTGGGGAATCGAAGATCAGCGAAGCTAATGGGGGTCAAAAATAAAAAATCAAGATGACTTCTTTCAAAAACAACATTCCCGTTTCTGCATTTTTTAAAAATGATTATCTGATATTTTGCCTAATGGCTTGAAAAGCTACATTTTCATAACCGCAGGTCTGTGACCTGCGTGCAGACATAGCTTGAACCCAGGCGACCTGAAAGGTCGGACTTTACTAAAAGTAATGCCTTTCAGGCATAGAAGGGCGGGGCCTTGACAACCCGTAAGCCATTGGCTTACGGTTATGAAAATCTCGTCTTTCAGACGACATAAAACTCAATTAGGTGACATATCAGATAATCATTTCACAAAATAAAAATCACATGCCTCCGTTAATCAGTCACAACAACAGACAAAGTTTTACGTATCCAATTAAAAGATTATCGTCCTAAAAGCGCCATCCCGATTGAAAAGTGAGCACCCGACCCAAGGATGCAAAAATTAAACAACCCTTTGGGTGATACAAAAAATAGTGTAACTTTGCTTGCATAACCAACATAAAACAACAATCTTATATTCAATTGGTTAAAAAAACTATGGAAAATAATTATTGTATCATCATGGCAGGCGGAATCGGCAGCCGCTTCTGGCCGTTCAGCCGAAACAGCCGTCCCAAACAGTTTCTCGACTTTTTTGGCACCGGACGCTCTCTCCTGCAAATGACGTTCGACCGTTTCAGCAAATTCGTACCGGCACAAAACATCCTTATTGTCTCGAATGTAATTTACAAAGACCTTATACTTGAACAACTTCCTGAAATTTCAGCCAATCAGGTATTGCTGGAACCCTGCCGGCGCAACACGGCTCCCTGTATCGCTTATGCCGTACACCGCATCAAATCGCAAACCGACAAAGCCAACATTATTGTTTCTCCATCAGACCACCTGATTCTGAAAGAAGATGAATTCGGTTCGGTTATCCGCAAGGGTCTTGATTTTATCGAAAAGAACGATTGCCTGCTGACGTTGGGCATCAAACCGAGTCGCCCCGAAACCGGCTACGGCTATATCCAGGTTGCCGACGGAAAAGGTTCGCTTCGCAAAGTAATGACTTTCACTGAAAAGCCTGATTTGGAATTAGCTAAAGTTTTCCTGAAAAGTGGCGAGTTTTTCTGGAATTCAGGGATGTTCCTCTGGAATCTTCAGACGATTGACGCCGCCTTCGAAAAGCTGTTGCCCGAAATGCACCAGAAATTCTCGCAAGGTCAGGATTTTTACAATACCGATAAAGAACAGGAATTCATCAACGACGCATTTCCATCCTGCCATAATATCTCTATCGACTACGGCGTAATGGAAAAGGCCGACAACGTATATGTGCTGACGGCCGACTTCGGATGGTCCGATCTGGGCACCTGGGGCTCGCTCTACGATTTATCGGACAAAGACGACAACAAAAACGTCACCCTCAAGTGCAACGCTCAGTATTACAACAGCAAAGAAAACGTTGTAACACTTGAACCGGGAAAACTGGCAGTGATCGACGGCCTGGAAGGCTATATCGTTGCCGAATCGAACAACGTACTGCTTATTTGCAAAAAAGAGAACGAACAACATATCCGGCAATTTGTTACCGACGCACAGGTAAAATTCAAGGACGAATATATCTAACTCCTTATTAATTAGAAAATTTGGAGATTTGAGAATGTGAAAATTAAGCGCAAAACATTTGTATTTGCGCTTAATTCATTTTGTAAGTTCCATTTCCACATTCCCAAATCTTCACATCCCCAAATTTTGAAATTCTCAAATTAGTTTTATGAAACAACTGATTTTTACTTTATTGATTATGACTTTATGCGCGACTCCTTCCCATGCAAAAGACGAAGCAAAGCTGATTGAAAAAAGCGACTTCAAAGTGCAGAACGGAGTGATGACCCCTGAAGCGCTTTGGGCTTTCGGTCGTGTGGGCGATGTGAGTGTGTCACCCGACGGCAAAAAAGTGTTGTACAGCGTGCGCTACTACAGCGTGGAGCAAAACAAGAGCAACGCTGACCTGTATATGATGAATGCCGACGGCAGCAACGTGCAGCGCCTTACCCAAACGGCAAAGAGCGAAGGCAGTCCGGCTTTCAGCCCCGATGGCAAACACATCGGTTTTACCTTTCCCGATAAGGATGGCAACGACCAGTTTTTCGAAATGACGCTGGACGGTCAGGATCGCAAACAAATTTCGTCGATCGACGGCGGAATCGAAGGTTTTAAATATGCCCCCGACGGCAAACACATTCTTTACATCAAAACAGTTAAAAAGGAGAATCCACACGAAAAACTCTTTGCCGGACTCGACAAAACAACGGGTCGCGTAAACGAAGACCTAATGTACCGCCACTGGGACGAATGGGTGGATAGCTATCCTCATCCTTTCGTTGCCGATTTCGACGGCAGCAAACTGAGCAACGACATAGACCTGTTGCTGGGTACTCCGTTCGAATCGCCGATGCGCCCGATGGGTGGTGTGGAGCAACTAGCATGGTCGCCCGACGGCAAAAAGATTGCCTACACCTGTCGCAAAAAGGTGGGTAAAGCTTACGCCCTCTCCACCAATTCGGATATCTATCTCTACGATATTGCCACCAAAACCACCGAAAACATTTCGGAAGGGATGATGGGTTACGATATCAACCCCGTGTTTGCGCCCGACGGCAAGAAAATTGCATGGGAAAGCATGGAACACGACGGTTACGAGTCGGATAAATCGCGCCTGATGGTGTACGATTTTGCCACCAAAACTACCAAAGACTACACCCAAAAGCTCGATCAAAGCGTTCATAACATCTGCTGGAGCAAGGACAACAGCAAGCTCTATTTCATCAGCCCGTTCCACGGCGTGGAAGATATTTTTGTGGCCGATGTCAAGACAAATGCCATTCGCCGCGTAACCGAAGGTGTGCACGACTATGTCTCTATCGATTTGGCAGGCAAAAACCTCATCGGATCGCGTCAGTCAATGTCGGCTCCTACCGAAATCTTCTCGATCAATCCTGCCGACGGTAAAGAGACTCAAATCTCGTTCGAAAACAAGGAACTGATGGCACAACTCAAAATCGCTAACGTAGAAGGTCGCTGGATTAAAACCACCGACAACAAGGATATGCTTACCTGGGTGATTTATCCTCCCAACTTCGACAAAAACAAGAAATACCCCACCCTGCTCTTCTGCGAGGGCGGACCACAAAGCATGGTAAGCCAGTTCTGGAGCTATCGCTGGAACATGCAGATTATGGCAGCCAACGGTTACATCGTGGTGGCTCCCAACCGTCGCGGATTGCCCGGCTTCGGTCAGGAGTGGCTCGAACAGATCAGCGGCGACTACGGCGGACAAAACATGAAGGATTACCTTTCGGCCATTGATGCGCTTGCCAAAGAACCGTATGTGGACAAAGATCACCTGGGATGCGTGGGTGCCAGCTACGGCGGATTTTCGGTCTACTGGCTGGCTGGTCACCACGACAAACGCTTCAAAGCCTTTTTGGCACACGACGGCATCTTCAATCTGGAACAGCAATATTGCGAAACCGAAGAGATGTGGTTCGTAAACTGGGATTTGGGCGGCGCCTACTGGGATAAAAACAACCCCACGGCACAACGCAGCTATGCCAACTCGCCCCACCGCTTCGTCGACAAATGGGATACCCCCCTTATGGTGGTTCACAGCGAAAAGGATTACCGCATCGTGGCTTCGCAGGGAATGGCAGCCTACAACGCAGCATTGCTGAGAGGCATTTCGGCTCGTTACCTCTACTTCCCCGACGAAAACCACTGGGTAACCAAGCCACAAAACGGCATCCTGTGGCAACGCACCTTCTTCGACTGGCTGGATAAATGGCTGAAAACGCCTGAAAACTCGAAGTAATTCCGAACTGATATACACACGGCAAAGGCTTCATTGAACTTAGCACTTCAATGAAGCCTTTGTTATTTTTACACCTTCTCACACGATCGATTAGCTTAATAATTATTTTTTTATATCAGCCAGAAATTTCATTTAGTTTGTTAATAATTTATCGTATGTTTGTAGAGGAAATCTGATGAGCGACTGGAAATAAGGGAGATTACCACCACATTGCATAAAACATTTAATAAATGGATATGCGCGACAACTATCATTCTGCACAGAAAGAAACAACCCGCTAATTATAAACTATTTAGCAATACTAATTTCAAAAAAAACAAAATAAGTACTGCACTGTCGCACATAAACAGATGTTTTACGTAATTCAAAAAAATAAAATATGGATGCAATTATAGAAAAGAAATATAAATTCTCTATTTTGACGTCAAATAACGGTTCCTTAAATATACCATTAATTGAAGGTCAGGCATTATTTGTTCTTGGAGCCAATGGGGTTGGCAAATCGACATTAATGTATAATCTCTTTCTGCAAAACAAGAACCACTCAAAAAGAATTTTAGCCCATAGACAGACTTGGTTTGATGATAATTCTATGAATATGACAGCCTCTCAAAAAAAACAAAATGAGGAATGGATAAAAGGGCATGATTCTAATACTTATTCACGTTGGAAAGATGAGTTTACTCAAAAGCGTTCAAGTATTTCTATCTTTGATTTAATAAACTCGGAAAATATACGAGCGAGAAGAATAGCGAACGCTGTTGATACTGATAAAATTGAACTAGCAAAAAAATATTCAAATTTTCAAGCTCCACTACAAGCAATCAATGAATTATTGGCAATTTCAAATATACCGATTACTATTACTTTAGGTCGTGAAGAGCATTTATTCGCGTCTAAAAATGGATGTGAACCATATAGTATAGCTGAATTGTCTGATGGAGAAAGAAATGCTCTTTTAATATGTGCTGATGTTTTGACCACAGAACCAAATCGTTTAATTATAATTGATGAACCAGAAAGACACCTTCACCGGTCAATTATTTCTCCACTACTAACTTCATTATTTCACAAGAGAAGGGACTGCGTATTTGTAATTTCAACGCATGATGTTTTTTTACCTGTCGACCATTATGAATCACAAGTTCTTTTATTAAGAAGTTGTAATTGGAATGGTAAGAATATAAAAGACTGGGACGCAGATTTAATTTCTGATACCGCTAAAATACCAGACTCGGTCAAACTCGATATTTTAGGAGCTAAACGGAATATTTTGTTTGTTGAAGGTGAGTATGAAAGCTTGGACAGGCAGATTTATCAGCTAATTTTTCCAAATGTGACTGTAATTCCACAAGGGAGTTGCAATAAAGTTGAAAAGGCTGTTGAAGGCATAAAAGGAACTGTTGAACTACATTGGATAAATGCCTACGGTTTAATTGATTCTGACGATAGAACTCGTGATCAAATTCAAACTTTACATTCAAAGGGAATTGCCGCACTAAAATCATATTCCGTAGAATCGCTTTATTACAATTTAGACATTGTCAAGAAAGTCGCAAAGCGATTGTCTGAAGTGACTGGGATGGACGAAAACGAGCTTTATGCGAAAGCAACTTCAGAAATCATAAATAATTTACGACCGCATAAAGAAAGACTTTGTTCAAGGCTTTGCGAAAAACAAGTTAGGAATAAAGTAATGACAATTTTACCCAAACATAAAGATATTGCACAAAAAAGGATATTTCAATATGCATTAGATTTGAAAGAGGTAATTGAAAAAGAAGAAGCACTATTTGAAAAACTAATTGCAGAAAATAATCTAAACGGATTAATATCTCGCTATCCAATTAGAGAAACACCTGTATTGACTAAGATAGCAACTGGTCTTGGTTTAACTCGAGACAAATATGAGTGTGCCGTTAGAAAACTGATTATCGACGATAAAGAGACAAAGGAATTTTATAAGACACTATTAGCTCCATTGACAGATTTAATCGAAAATAAAAACTACGCCCCCCCCCGCTAGCGCGGATCTCCTGACCCGTGCTATTAATTTATGCCATAAACAGGCTTGATACATTGCAGAAACCCGGATCTACCCACCGCTCCCGCGCGAATCTTTCGCGTGGGCAAGCCAAGCGCCAGGGTAAAAACAAAATAGTAACAGCCGGTCGAAGAAATCTGGAAGTTAAGGAATAGCCACACGATGCAATCGTGCGGCAGCAAAGGGTAATATTAAAAGACCAGCCTTTACAATTAACAAATAGACTCAATGACACAAAACATTTATATAACAGATTTAGAAAGAGCATTAAATGACGTTGACTCTTCTTTCGTGACCTTTGACACATATATAGGGCTCAGTAAAGACGAAAACATTTCAGATAGTCCGTTTTTTAGTTCAATGTTAAACGAACCCTATGTTGACGATTACATTTTACAGTTTTTAGAAAATCAAAAGCAACTTAAGGAACATTCTTTAGAAAGGAATTTTTGCTATCAACTTTATTTCACTTGGATGACAATTATTAAACGGAATAACAACAAGACATACGATTCATTAAAATTAAACGGAGAAGTAAGTAAGACAAATCTAACCCTTGCATTAAAGTCATATCCACGCCTAAAAAACTCAGCGTTATTTGAGAAGATCAAAGCAAATGGACTTTTAGAAAAAACATACTTTGTTCCCGATTTAGTTCTTCACGGTGGACAAGACGATGTTAATAATCAAAAGCTTATAGTTGAAGTGAAATATGGCGACAACTTGAAAAATGGAAATTTTGAAACAGACTTTTATAAGTTAGCTGTCTATCAAAAAATATTTCAATTTACCGACAGCGTTTTTCTTATTGTCAATATTACTATCAAAGACCTACTTGAATATTTAAAAAAAGTAGACACTACTTTGGTTGCCAAGACAGGTCTGTGGTTTATGATTAAATCAGAGCAAAAAATTTACACTTTCAATCTCAATGACTTGGTGTAACGAACAATGAAAAGAAATACTACGTGTAAAACAGATTCAGGTTCGGCGCATGGCTCTGTCTACGTCGGATATAAAAGAAAAGCTCGTTGCTTTTCAATTCGTGCGGCAGCAGGCGCAACAATAAAAAAACTTTTGCAAGCATAAAAAAAAATACCATGAAAAAACTTCTCACTTCATTACTGTTACTAACTACTTTACAAGGGATGTCTCAAGAGCTGTTCGAGGCATATAAGCAGAAAGATTTAAGAAAAATTGAATCATTACTGATAAACAAAGAGAATCCAAACCAAAGAAATGGATCTGGGGTTAGCCTAATGTTTATTGCCGCTGGCGACAACAATGTGGAAGTTGGGAAACTACTTTTAAAATACGGCGGAAATGTTGACCTGCCTGTTATAAATAGCGACGCGACTCCAATTCTCTTGGCTTGTCAAGAAAATGCATACGAGTTCGTTAAATTTATCGTAGAAAATGGAGGCGATCTTAATCGCAGATTTAAAGCTGCCGGCAACCAAACACCAATCCGGTTTGCCTGTAAAACCGGATCAATACAACTCGTGTCTTATTTACTTGATCATGGAGCGAATTTAGAAGATACACCTGATGATCAAATCACTCCTTTAATTCAGGCGGCTCGAAGTAATCATTACGACTTAGTTAAATTTCTCATTGAAAAAGGAGCAAATGTCAATGCCTATGCAGCAACACACGACAAGGAATGTGCCTTAAATCAGGCTATCCTGAATAAAAACGCTGAAATTGTTGAGCTGCTATTAGAAAATGGCGCATTGGTTACTTTTGCAGACGACAAGGGGAATTCAAGTCTTAAGCTTGCCAAAAAGAGTAAGAATAAAAGAATAATAGAATTGATTGAAGCAAAAACAAAATAATGGTTACTGTCCCCTCCGCTGCCGCACGATTAGCGTAGCGTATCGTGTGACTAAACCCCGCTCCCGCGCGAATCTTTCGCGTGGGCAAGCCAAACGGTAGGGTAAAAAAGAAACTGTAACAGCCGGTCGGCGAAACCACGAAAGCGAGCTATAGTCACACGATGCAATCGTGCGGCAGTAGGTGATAATTCTATATTCCGATCTTCAAAACACTTTATAGCATGAAAAAGATAATTTTAATGGCACTTGTTTGCATTGTCTCTGCAAACTTATTTTCACAAACCTATAAACTTGAAACTGTATTTTTTGACAATTTATCGGACAAAACATATCTATCTCACTGGAAACTCATTGAGAATGAAAAACAAGCTCAAACCGACATATTTTCACTGTGGGGATACCAGAATTACTTTGACAGTAGAGATGACGGAAGTTATGAAGTTGAATATTTTAGAGGAAATTCAAAAGAAGTATATCAGTTTTTAAGTCGTATTGTCGCGTTTTCGGAAAAATACAAAAATGAGGATAATATTGTGACATACATTTCTAATGTTCAAGTCAAAATCTCAACTTACTTTGGATATAAAAACACACTAGTTTACGATAAAGAACATAAAGTTATTTGCAGATTTACATTGAAACGTTGGAGTGAAATTCTGGCTAAATACGTTTCATACTGTGACAATCGCAACATTAATTACAAGTAGCGACCCAGACCAAAGCGCACATTACATCGCTGTTTTGAAAGCAAGAAATCGGCTACGAGCATTTAATCATATAAAAGCGGAAGATAAAAAACAAGAAGAAAGCACAAACACCTAACGCATCTCCACTAGCACGGATCAGGAGACCTCCGTTCGCAATAGCGTGTAAAACAGATTCAGGTTCGGCGTATGGCTTTACCTACGTCGGATATAAAACAAGGCTCCAGCCTTGTAACCTCAAAAGCAGGAGCTTTTTTACTAAACAGGACGTAGTCGCAGACTACGCTCAACAATCTGAATGGAAAGACTGACTACATAGAACAGAGGCAAGGGCAAAAAATAAAAGATGCGGAGAATAAATAGCATTATAACCGCATTTTATGCGGAATATATTTTGTCTTGCGGTGAATATGTTGTATTTTTACCGCATATTTAGCGGAGAAAGAATATGTATTTATACGACAATCAAAACTGGCCAATCTTTGAATGGAATAGTGATAAACTGTTACCATTGCTTGCTTATGTGAGAAATCGACAAGGAAAACTCATTGGAAAAATGGGGGCTTTGGGCTTTGAACTTCAAAATGAAGCAAATCTTGAAATATTGACCATTGAAATTCTAAAATCGACAGAAATAGAGGGTGAATTTCTTGACAGAGAGCAAGTAAGGTCTTCGATTGCCAGGCGCTTAGGATTAGACATTTCCGGACTTGTCTATTCTGAACGAAATGTGGATGGAATAGTTGATTTGATGCTTGATGCAACAAAGAAATACGACAAAGAGCTGACTAAAGAGCGACTTTTCAGTTGGCATGCTTCTCTTTTTCCGGCAGGACAAAGCGGAATGTACAAAATAATCACAGGAAATTGGCGTGACGATTCGACCGGACCAATGCAGGTTGTTTCCGGAGCTTTAGGAAAAGAAAAAGTTCATTATCAGGCTCCACCAGCAAATCAAATAGAAAATGAAATGCGAATTTTCTTCGATTGGGTTAACCTGGAACAGAATGTCGACCCTGTTTTAAAAGCTGCAATTGCACACTTGTGGTTTGTAACGCTTCACCCATTTGAAGATGGAAATGGAAGAATTTCAAGAGCATTAAGTGATATGTTGTTAGCTCGTTCAGACGAACAATCATATCGGTTTTACAGCATGTCGACACAAATACGGAAAGAACGAAATTCATATTATGACATTTTGGAGAAAACACAAAAAGGGAGTTTGGACATAACCAACTGGCTTGAATGGTTTTTGAATAGTTTATTACACTCAATAGAAAGCTCGGAGAAATTACTCGAAAAAGTTATTTACAAACACGAATTCTGGTTACGTAACTCGAAAGTAACAATAAACGACAGGCAGCTACAACTACTAAATATGCTAATGGACGACTTTGAAGGAGTTTTGAATACGACAAAATGGGCAAAAATCGGAAAATGTTCGCAAGACACAGCATTGCGTGACATTCAGGATTTAATAGAGAAAGGAATTCTGGCAAAATCTGAACAAGGCGGACGAAGTACAAATTATGAATTGAAAACAAACTAATAACCACGCCGCTCCCGCGCGAAATAACATTCAACGAAAACTATTGTGTAAGAACTTGGAAAGCTGTTTCAGCAACCCACTGCCGGCGAGTCCAACTCACAAACCAGTTTGTCTGCAAAGTAAAAAAGCTGTACGGCCTTCCGGGCAGGAATCCGGAAGGCTTTTTTTATTGCATGAAGCCTTCGCACAACAGTGTCATTCCATCTTTTTGATGCAGCATCGCATCGTCGAAAAGAACCATCGCAGCAATCCGGTGCGTCATCGCACCCCATTCGTTAAAAGCCGCAGCTCAATCGTTAAATGTTTCATCCACTCGGTGCATCATCGCAGCGCAATCGTTAAATATTTCATAAAATTGCTACGCCATTGCAGTAAATTCGTTAAATGTTTCATCAAACTACTGCGTGAACGTACCAATTTGGTGCGCCATCGCACTGTGGCGATCAAACAACCTCCGTTCATCGTAGGATGAAAAAGCAGATTAGGGTTCAGCGTATGGCTCTGCCTACGTCGGGGATAAACGCAAGGCTCCAGCATTGTAACATCAAAGTGCAGTACTTCTATTTATTTTCTGCCTCAGTTGATAACGACTCACATCTGAAATCGCCACTACCCCTATGCGCACCATTGTTCTTAATTGTAAAAATGATGCCTATAGAATACATTTTCTTTTAAAATCCCCACCAATAGCTTAGTATTTCATCAAAACTTCCACATCTTTGTAGTCCAAATTAAACACTATGGATTTTAAAGATAAAGAACTTATTATATTCGACTTTGATGGCACTCTCATCAATAGTATTCCCGACTTAGCAACGGCTATCAATAAAATGTTGACGCATTTTAATTTACCCGACATAGAGATAGACCGGGTTGCTTCATTTGTTGGAAACGGAGCTTCTACGTTGGTAAAAAGAGCGTTGAAACTTGCCATGCAGGACAAGGACCCAACGAGTGATTTTTTCGCAGAAGCATTTGCGTTTTATCTTTCGGCTTATAAAGAAGTGTCGTGTCAGAAAACATTCACTTATCCGGGAGTAGTAGAAACCCTAAATTACCTTGATAAAAAAGGCTATAAGATGGTGATCTGCTCGAATAAGCCGTTTGACTACATTGAACCGATTCTCGATTTTCTTTCCATTAAACCGTACTTTAAACGTTGGATTGGCGAAGACTCAATGTCGGAGAAAAAGCCTCATGCCGCCCCTTTGCTTTATTTAGCGAAAGAGATGAATACGACAGTAGAAAAAAGCATCGTGGTGGGTGACTCAAAAAATGATATTCTTGCAGCGCAAAACGCGGGGATGAATAGCGTGGGTGTGACCTATGGCTACAATTACAACGAGAATATTGCAGACTATAAACCAAGTATAGTGTTAGATCGTTTTTCTGACCTACAAAAAATATTTTAAAATGAGTAAGATATACAATGTGGGCATTATCGGTGGCGGGATATCAGGTTCTGTCACTGCTTTACAACTCGCCCAATACGGAATAGACAATATTTTATTTGAACAAGGTGAAAGTCTTGTGAATGGACCTCCATTCTGCCACTTACACGCAGGAGGAAATCTTTACCCCGACATATCTATTGAGCAATGTAAACAGCTCATGCGTCAATCAATCGAAATGGCACGGCTATTTCCTCAATCGATTGACGAAAGACCGACCTTTATCAGCGTTCCAAAATCAGAAAAACTGGATGTAAATAAGATTGAGGAGAAGCTCAAACTTCTGGCAAACTACTACCTGGAGTTGGTTGGTGAAGATGCATCTAATGAAGTACTGGGCAATCCGGCCAACTATTACAAAGCCTATACGCACGATGATTTGGTTGCACTGGCAAAACAAGCCACCGTAAAACAGCCCAAATCGCATGATGAATGGATGGCCAACGCTATTAAATACATCGATTACGAAAGCTTAAAAATGCCGGTTTTCTTAGTACAGGAATATGGATGGAACCTGTTTCGAGTAGCCGCTCAGGTACAGTTAGCTCTGGCTAAGGCCAAAGAATGTGAGCTACAAACAAACACTAAAGTCACCGACATCAAAGACGTACGCGATCAGAATCTGGATTACAACTGGGAAATAAGCACAAATGATGCCGTCTACAAAGTGAAGTATTTAGTGAATTCATCCGGCTATAAAACGGCGAATGTGGATGCATATATTCAGCTAAACTCTAACCGACTGATTGAATACAAAGCGACCTATATATCCAAATGGCATAGTATTCCGGGCTTAATTCCCGAAATGATTTTTCACGGAGAGCGTGGCAGTACGCACGGTATGGCTCAGCTAACGCCTTACAATAACGACTATTATCAAATTCATGGTATGACCATGGATATCACCCTGTTTGATAATGGATTGATACAATCAACAGAAGATGTATCACCCGTTGAATTTGACTCTACCATCAAACAGAAAATTGCCCGTGAATGGAATCAAGACGAAATCAACGAAAGAACTGAAGCTGCCATCCGATATGCAGCCCAATATGTACCGTCATTCAAATCGGCTACTGTGGGTGGGCCGCCCCTGCACGGAGCACAACAAATACCCGGAGATGACCCCAGCCTAAGAGTAGGTGAAGTGTGTTTTCCATGTGAATCGTATGCTCGTTCTGAGATTGTAAAAGCATCTTCTGCTTTAACGGTAGCCATGCAAATCATTCAGAAAATGCAGGAAGAAAAGATTATTCCGGCATTTCAATCGAATGCAAAACAAAATGCACTGCTTGACAGCATCTCAAAAACCGAGATTGATAAGCTGGCAAGTGAACTAGCCAGCCAACGCGGATATCCAGGCTCGCTTTCGCAACTACTTATTGATAGAAAATAAATACGTTACCGCTTTGTAATCTGCAAGTAAAAATTGATTGAAAACATAAAACTCAAAATGACAAAAGCACCTGATATAATAGTTAAAACATTGGATTACCAGCCTATTAATATCTCTGAAAAATATTATAACAAGAACTTACTAATTCTCTTTTACAATAATGATTGTTTAGGTTGTACCGGTAGAGCCCTTCCTTTAGCTCATAAAATAATGCACGAATTTAACGATCTGGAAGTAATTGGAATACATAGTAATTTCAACAGAGCTATTACGAAAGAAGAAATTATTGAAATATTTACCTCAAAGGAACTTCCTTTTCCTATATATATCGATGAAGAACATAAAGTTTTTGATTTGTATCAGTGTGAAGGAACTCCTCACTGGATTATAATTAATAAACTTGGAGAAAAGTACCGGTCGTTTTTTGGATCACAGGAAAATATCCAAACAAGATTATGGTATTCTTTGAGCGAATTAATGCAAACTACGTAGTAGCAACGAGCAATGGAAACATGTGAAAGGGAGGTTGTCTAAAAAGTCAATGTCGCTATTGATAAACTTATAAACAGAAAGGCTATCTCATCTTTATACCCCTAATCCCCTGAAGGGGACTTTTACGCCAATAAAAATAGCAGATTTATAGCCCCTTCAGGGGTTGGGGTAAAAAACAGACAATAATCTACTTTCGAATCGTAAGTTATTACAAAATCAATATATCTTTTGAGACAGCCTCATAAACAAAAGATCGGAGTAATGATTTCCTCAACTTTGCATACTGCCTCTGTTCATCGTAGCGTGTAAAGCAGATTGATGTTCGGCGTATGACTTCTGACTACGTCGGATGTAATAGCAAGAAGTTTTTTTGAACGCAAGGGACACGAATCACACAAATCACCACGAATAACCTACTACAAACGCTGCCTCAGTAAACAGTTAGATGTTTTCTTGATTTGTGGTTACTTGCGTAATTTGCGTTCGATTCCGCGCAATCCAAACGTACTAAAATAACAAAGGCGATTTCCCGATAATCGGAGAACCGCCTTTGTCGCTTTTTTATCTATCGGCTACTGAGAGTTAGAAACGCATAAAGAAATCCCACGTTTCTTTGGCGATCCAGTTGACATCAGATCCGGGATCTTTCATGTTGTCGGTATGACCGCCCACGAATGAACCAAACATTACCGGATATTCCGCAGGAAGTCCTTTGAAGTCAGTTGTGATATGAGTTGGTGTTGTAGCTGTCGGTACTTCCGGCAATTGTTTTAAGCCGTTATCTTCGATGTGTGTCAAAACACAATATTTGCCACCTTGCTTTTTCTCATCTGAATTGACAAATTTGCAAAGTCCGTCCTGAGTACCTGTTGTGCTAAAGTAAGCCAGAGGTTTGTGCTTGTTTTCAGGAAGATAAATATTCCAGTTGGCTGGAGAATAGCAGGCTACAGCCCGGAGATCACTCTGAAATTCTAATGACAACGAGTAGGTAAACATAGCACCAAAGCTAAATCCGCAGCAAAAGATACGGGAGGTGTCAATGCTCAGTTTATCCTTAAACAACTTCAGCATATCGGCAAAGAAGATATGATCTTTGTCATCACTTGCACGCCAGGGAGTTTGGTCGGTATATCCCTGAGGTGCAACGAAAATAACAGGAACATTATTTTGTTCGGCATAGGCTTTAAGACCATAATAATTATTATCAACCATTGTTTTCATACTTCCCCCCATCATGTGCATGGTAAAAATCAAACGGTAAGTTTTGTTTTTGTCGTAGTTTTGGGGAATATCGATGGTATATTGGCGGGTAAGTCCTGCACTTGTCATGGTATAAATTCCGCTCTTAAAATCTCCAAGGTCTTTGCCATAACCGGCACTGGGAGTTGGAGCATTTTTCAAGGGACGTGGCACTTCTACTGAAATACCTGGTTGTGCATCGCACGAAAAAAATGAAGCTAAAAGGATAACGATTACAAGTGTTTTTCTCATGTTAATGATTTTTAAATGATTACTGATTGATGATTATTACTATGTATGCGTCAGACAACTGACGGTCGTTTTTAAGTTTACTTTGCGATTACCTGCTTAATTTGCGTTCTATCCAACTTTAAGTCAAGCTCTTGTTTCGGCTACTGAAAATCCAGCAACCTCAGAAAGAACACCGTTATATGGTTTATTATCTGCGACAGGTGCAAGATATTGAGATGCGCATAGTTTTCGAGCAGGATAATGCCGAGCAATGCCGCTGTTCCCCATTTATAGAGGTTCATCATCAGCGTAGGATTGATGTCTTTGAGGAAGGTAAGATACACATGCGATCCATCGAGCGGAGGTAGCGGAATAAGGTTGAACACAAAGAGTCCGAAGTTAATGATCCCCGAAAGGACTATCAGGTTGATAACGGCTATTCCCGTTTCGGTAGCATTGAAATAGGGGTAGACAAAAAGTATCCGTGCCACAATCAACAGCAGCAGTGCCAGTAGGAAGTTGGAGAGCGGTCCGGCAATGGAGATCAGAATCTCATCGCGGTGCTTGTGCTTCAGGTTGTCGGGATTAAAGCTGACCGGCTTGGCCCACCCGAAACCGGCAACAATGATCAGAAAGAAACCCATCCAGTCGATATGTCGCAACGGATTGAGATATGCGCCCGTCGTCTTTGGCCGTGTTATCGCCCAGTCGGTAAGCCGTATAAGCATGAGCAAACTCGTGTATGGTCAGACCAATAATGGCTGCCGGAATAATCTTAACCGTTTCGGATAGTTCCATATAAAAATTAATCCTGTTTCGCTTCTCTATTCTATTGTCGAAAGAGGCTTCACATCTATGTTTGTATCGTTTTATTCGTTGTTATGAATATACAATATCACTTCATGAATATCGCCTGAGCTGCTGTATCGTCTCCTCCTGTGGCTAAGATTGTTTCAACCCCGTTTTTCCAGTATTTTGCAACTGAAGCAGTGCCACTATGTTCTTGACCGGCAATGTAAATGTCACTGTTCTTTACCATGATTGAAAAAGCTTCTGAAACAGTACTGCTATTGCTTACAGTTACTTCAATCCCGTTTTTCCAGTATCTGGCAACCCTAGGAATATCATGAGTCCCCTCGTATCCTGCTACATAGACATCGGCTCCATCAATAAATATTGATCTAATCTCAGCATCATAATTTCCGTTGCTTAATGTAACCGCAGTTCCATTTTTCCAATATTTAGCAACCTTAAATCCTATTTTATTACATTCATAACCTGCTACATAAAGATCATTCCCTGACAGCACCATTGTTTCAATTCTTGCAGAACAAGTTCCATCCGTAATACTAAATGCTTCTCCATTCTTCCAATATTTAGCAATACTTTTATCCGAACTATTATATTCATAGCCGGCAACATAAATGTCATTATTCGACGCTATAATAGAAGTTGCTGCCGCAGAATATCTGCCATCAGTAAGGTTAGTAACTACTCCGTTTTTCCAATATCTGGCATAGGTTTTACCACCCGAAAAATTAGTCCCTGCAACATAGACATCTCCTTTCGACACAAAGATTGATAACCCCTTAGTATCACCTACAGATGGCAAATTGACCAGCATATTATTTTTCCAATATACAGCCATTTCTGTACTTGCATCATATCCGACAATATATGTATCATTACCATCTACAAACATACCCGAAGCAAGATAGTAATCTGATACTGAAATATTAGTAAGCGTATTATTATGCCATAACTTCACTGCTCCTTCTAATATTGCAGGATTGCTGACCGATACTATTGGATTGTTCACTAATACATAAATACCAGAATTATCTGTTTTAGTTTTAGGCTCATCTTCACTTCTTTTGCAATTAGCCAATCCAATTAATAAAAGAACAATACTAACAGTTCTAAATAATGAATTCATAAATATCTATTTATGTCTATTCGCGATAAAGACGGTTCGGTTATATCCAATTTCTCCCTCATGTACAGGTTTAGCGATGGTAAACGATGCCTATAAAAATCAGCAATGATAAAACAACGCGGGTTTCAATCGCCATCCATTGCAACCCGAAGACATTCTCAGAATCTCACCCACTCCACAATATCGGACGGCACCCGAAATGTCACGTCGGAAGCGATTTGTTCCGGGTGGCGACTACCCCACCCCGCCAGACCGAATTTCACTCCAGCTCCGTGAGCGCACCGGCAATCGTATACTGTACCGCCGATGTAGATGGTCTGTTCTGACTTAGCACCCGAAACATCCAGAAACTTGAGCATCGGTTCAGGATCAGGCTTGTGCTTTTCGGTTTGGTCGGAACATACCACATAATCGAAAAGATCGGCCAGTCCGAAGGGCGCGAACTCGTGTTTAAACTCGTTTTGCGTTTTGGAGGTAACAATGCCGGTCTGCAGGTTCATCTCCTTCAGAGACACCAGCATTTCGCGGATACCTTCGAACACCTTTGCCGTATGGAAGAATTGCTGAAAAAAGAAATTCCAGCGAAGATTGGCCTGCTGCACATCTTCAATGCCGAACATCGGCAGAGAATCAGAGCTTGGCAATCCGAAAGCAAATTCCAGTTCCTTCAATGAAAACTCTTTGCCGTAATCGGTCTTCAGCAGACTCTGCAAACCACACAGCACCGCCTGCTCGGTATCGATCAGTGTGCCGTCTATATCAAAAACTATAGTATTCATTCAAGTTTTTCAGTTATAAATGGCAGAATTATTTCTTTTCCGCCTGTTTTGCCCTGATATACTTAGCCATATCCACCATCGGAGCAATCCAGATTTCACTTTCATGCGCTTTCAGAAAATGGAGCAACTTGCTGTGCGCCTCCAGCGAAACATTAATATTGTGTCCACCACCCACTCCGTGAAACAGGAACACCAGCAACGTATGCGACTCTAAAGCCTGTTTCACAAGACCTGTCATATAGTCGGCCCCCTCACCGTTAATCATATAACAACGAATATCATTGAGATCGACTTCGCTGCTGTGCTGTAAGCCCGGCGTAACTCCACGAGCTCCGGTAAATTCTTTTTCAAGAGGCTTATAAAAATCGGCACCTCCAATGGTACGATCACCACATGGATAGGCAAAAGAACGCTCGGCTTTGCCGTCGATTGCCTGCAAAAGGGTGCTTGTAATTCTGATTTCGTTTTGTGCCCGTTTTACCGAAAAGCGACTAAGATCGTCTTCGGGTGTAAGCCAGCTACGCCCCGGAAGAGTCGCGTCGCAGGGATGAGTTAGCGTATGGTTGCCCAGTTCGTGTCCGCGTTGCGCAGCTATTCTCCATTCGTTCATTCGTTTTGCCACCACCGGCGACTGTCCGATTATATAAAAAGTTCCTTTAAGACCTACCGAATCAAGGGCAGGTATGGCATTGTCGAGATCAACATCAATCGCATCGTCATAGGTAAGAACTACAGCACATTTTTTACCGTTCCAAAGTTCATTTTGCTGAGCATTTGAAAACTGAAACAAAACAGTTGAAACAATAAAGGCTAATAAGATTTTACGGTTCATAGGATAAAAAGGTTATAAACAATTAAATGCAAGCATCATATTTACTAATAAGAAGACAAACTTACAGCTTTCTTTTTACAACTTAAAACAACTTACAAGCTTTTTGAATGACACAAAACCCGAAATATACAAGAAGGCCAATACAATTATGCCGGCAAATAAAATGCAGAGAAATAGAAACAGATGTCGTTGAACAACCGTCTTTGACCGAATCACACAATATCCCAGCTGATTAATTTGCAAAATAAATTTTCCTCCTGCCGGAACAGAAACGAAAACCTCCATCTTTTTTGATTAAAATATCTAAAAAGCAAGATTTGAACACATTGCTAAATTTATTAAATCTATTTTTGTGCAAACATTTCAATTTAGATGAATAGCGACTATCATTTAGAGCGTATAAACAAAACTATCGAGTACCTGAAGGAAAATCCCGGGAAAAATATGTCACTGAAAGAGGTTGCTTCAATTGCAATGTTTTCTGAATATCACTTCCACCGGATTTTCAAAAAAGTAACAGGAGAGACGCCCCGCCGTTATATCAAACGGCTGCGAATGGAGAAAGCATGCACTTATCTAAAAAACGACGAATCAATTGAAATGCAAGAACTATGGAGCCGATTGGGTTATAGCACGGCATCACATTTCAGTAAAGATTTCCGGATTTTTTACGGCTGCACTCCATCGCAATACCAGAAAAAAATTAAGGAGAAGAAGGTAAGCGAAATAAAAGCGGGGATCAAAATAATGGAGCATCAGCCCTCGCCAAAAGAACAAGAAGTCTGAGATAAAAAATATCAGACACGAAACAATATGCTTTTAAGAAGCATTGAGCAATAGGTTAGTTTTGCTCAACGTAAACCAAATATCTAAAGAGAAGACCGCACCGTGCAAACGCATGGCGCGGTTTGTCGTTTATATCTTTCGGGCTTTCCAGTTTCCGAAATGGAAATAGAGGTAACACATGATCCCAAGTCCAAGCCAATAGACGATTTCGGACATCCAGGCAATAGCCACCGACCAGTGAAACACAAAGTTCACCACATAGTTATAGGCCATATACACCACCAGCGTTGTCATATCGAAAAGCAATGCCATGCGCGTATTTCCGGTTCCTGAAAGTGCATTGAACCAGATACAGCCGAAAGCAAAAACAAACAACACCCCACAGAACACATACATCGAAGGGACAGCGGCATTGATTAATTCGCTGTTATCCGTATAAATGGAGGCAAGCAGCTTTGGGAAGAGCGCAGCAAATATGGCAACCGGAATCACCGCTCCGAGCGCCACGCGAAATTGCCTGCGAATGGTAGGCAGCACCTCGTCCGACCGGCCTTCGCCTATCAGATTACTCACAATGGTGCTGATGGTTTGCCCGAATGCCATCACCGGTAACCCCAACAACGAGTAGAGACTACGAATAATATTGGAAATAGCCAGCGGTCGTTCACCGGTTTGTTCAATAAACATAAAGAACAAGAACCAGGTCGACACAGACAAAAAGATCTGCATCATAATAAACAGGGATATATCGAGAATCTGACGAACCGTTTGCCAGCTAAACCGATGCATCTCAAACAATCCGAAGCGTTTTGTATCAACAGCTTTACAGGTATAGATAAAATAGAACAACGTGGTAGCCGCCTCGGCAATGACCGATGCCAGCGCAGCACCTCCGATACCAAGGCGCGGCAATCCCCAGTGCCCGAAGATTAACGGATAGTTCAGCAGAACATTCACCCCCGTAGTAATAAACGCACTCAATGTCAGCACCTTTGTTCGCATAACGCCCACATAGAATGCCCGAAACATCAGGTTGATAAACGCAAAGAAGAAACCGAAGATGCGGAAATTGAGGTATTCAATAGTAGCATTGCAAACAGCATGCGAATGAACGAAAGAGCGCATCAACGGAGCTGCAAAAAAGAAGCTGAGCAGAAAAACAAACAGCGCCAACAGCAATGTAAAAATCATCCCCTGATTGAACACTTCGCCTATCTGACGATAATTTTGTTCACCATTACGTCTGCCAATCAATATTTGTGAGCCGGAGCTGAACCCCATCCCCACGACAAACACGGCAAGATAAAACACACCGGCAAGAGCAGATGCGCCTAACTCTACCTCCCCCACTCTTCCCAGAAAAGCAGAGTCGGTAAGATTCACCAGATTCTGCGCCAATAGCGTCAGAATTATCGGATAAGTAAGATGCCAAATATGTTTGAAGTTGTACATAGAATCAATTTTCGAAAGCATTATTATTTTACCTGTATCAGAGGATTATAATTTGCACTTTAACAACATACACATTTTCAACGCACTACTCTTATACCCCCTTACCTTTTTTTATTCTTTGCCTGCGGCAGGCCTTACTTTTTGGCGCAAAAAGTAAGCAAAAACATTGACGAAAAGAACTCGTTCGCTCGGCCATAAAACACATTCTCATTACCAAGAGTCTGTAACTGGCCTACTCACTCAAACAGCCTTTCGTCGGTTTGGTATTCTTTGTTTATCCCTCCGGGTCTGGTTTTTCAAATGATTATAAAATAATCTTGTTCTTTCTTTTGTTTATCTTGCTCATGCAGATTGGAACGGCATTGTCCGGTGAGCCAAAAAACAAGTGAAGCGACGCAAAAATTGCCCTTGTTTGCAGTTCTCGACAAAAGGAGAGAACAAGTTTGGACAATTTTCGTCGATAAGCGCTAGTTTTTTGAGCGAAGCGGGCATAGCCTTGACCTTTTTGTTTACTTTTTGTGTCAAGACAAAAAGTAAAAGGCATTTGTAGTTTCGTTCTTACAAAATAATTAGGCTCTATCAGACTTAACCTTCTATCCTAAAGTCCTCCTGAACCCACTAAATTAAACAGATATAATTCAACTTTCCACAAATATAAGTGATAAGACAAGAAAAGAGCCGACAAACTCAATAGCCTGTCAGCTCTTTTGACCGGCGAAACACTTTCTGAGAGGTTCCGCCAACAATCAGAAGTGATTATTTATTTTGTACCAGTAACCATGCGTCGGCGAAACGCGACTGTAATTCAACTTTTGCACTGGTTGCCTGAGCATAATCGTCATAAGAAGCAATAATTACACGGTACATGTTGTTTTCATTGACAACAACTGCCGGATTTTTGCCTTCTTTTTTCAATGTAGCAGCAAGGTTTTGAGCGTTGAGCTGACTACCGAAACTACCGACTACCACATGATATTTTTTATTCACCACATCCTGGTTGGTCTCTGTCGCAATAGGCTTGAAATTTTCTTTACGCACATTTTCTTTTCCTGATACCGGATTAGAAGGAACCTGAGCCTGTGTTGCCGGAGCAGCAATCACTGAAGATTGTTGTTCTGTCGACTGAGCTTTTGCGTATATACCTGCCGGATGTGTGGTTTTGCAGGAAACAACCAGAATAGAAGGCACAATAAGAGCCAAATAAATTAATTTCTTCATCGTCATAGAATTTAGAGTAAAAAGCTTTTTACAGCGTACAAAATTGCAAATTTCTTGTGAAATTAACAAGAACTTATTAATAGCCCAAAATTTTTAGCATCGATTTGTAGCTTTGCTCTTTAGCAAACAGTTTAGTAACGTATTCTCCGTTTTCATCCAGATCAATCACCACCACTTTCGGCGCAGGAATCAAACAGTGCTGTATACCGCCGAATCCGCTGAGTGATTCCTGATATGCCCCCATATGGAAGAACCCAATGTACTGTTCGGTATCTTCTTTCATCGTAGGAAGGAACACCGCATTTGAATGAGCCTCCGCATTATAGAAATCTTCGCTGTCGCAGGTCAAACCGCCTAAATGAACGCGTTGATATTCAGAGTCCCAGTTATTGATAGCAAGGAAGACGTAACGCTGGTTAATAGCCCAGGTATCCGGCAACGTTGTCATAAACGAACTGTCGATCATGTTCCACAACTCACGGTCGTTCTGTTGTTTCTGATTGACAATAGAATAGAGCATTGCACCGCTTTCACCAACAGTATACGAACCGAATTCGGTAAAGATATGAGGTTCTGGCACATCATTCTGAGTACAGATAGCTTTGATCTGAGCTACTATCTCTTCAGCCATGTAGTCGTAATCGTAAACGAAGTCGAGGTGTGCCTGAATGGGGAAACCTCCACCGATATTCAGACTATCAAGCGACGGACATATCTTCTTCATTTCGCAATAAAGATTGACCGCCTTGTTCAGTTCATTCCAGTAGTAAGCCGTGTCCTTTATTCCTGTATTGATAAAGAAATGAAGCATTTTGAGCTCCACCTGAGGATTGTTCTGAATCTTTTCACAATAATAAGGAATGATGTCATTGTAACGAATCCCCAGTCGTGATGTATAGAAGTCAAACTTAGGTTCTTCTTCCGAAGCGATTCGGATACCTACTTTAAATTGAGGCTCGAACTCATTAAGTAACAAATCCAGTTCGAACTTATTATCAAGTACCGGAACTACATTATCAAAACCAAGATTTATCAAATTCTGGATATTCTCAACATAATGAGGACGTTTAAAACCATTGCATATAACAAATGTATCGGGTTTAAGTTGACCGGATTCGAATAATGATTCCAGAATATTTATATCAAAAGCCGAAGACGTTTCAATATGAACACCGTGCTTCAGCACCTCTTCCATCACAAAAGAGAAATGCGAACTTTTGGTACAATAACAATAGTGATAATCAGCATTGTAATCCACCTTTGCCATTGCCACGTTAAACATACGACGCGCACGTTGTATCTTCTTGGCGATGCTTGGCAGGTAACTAACTCGCAGCGGAGTTCCGTACTGCTTGATAAGATCCATCAGAGGAACACCATACCAGT
The DNA here is from genome assembly GCF_009712605.1 of Paludibacter sp. Taxonomy (GTDB): domain Bacteria; phylum Bacteroidota; class Bacteroidia; order Bacteroidales; family Paludibacteraceae; genus Microbacter. Next base: position 147,017 of record NZ_WASO01000010.1, read on the forward strand.
AGAGTTCGTTATCCTCTACAGTAAACTCTTCGTTTGGGAATTCGAAGGATTGTTCAATTAAATCGACATACTTGTTTTTCATCCGAATATCAATTCTCTAAAAGAATAAATAAAATAAAAAGACAATTTATAAATAACAAATAGAAAATCCAACTCACTTGGATTGATAAAAAAAGTCCAATCCAACTCACACGGATTTCACAAAACAAAATCCACTGACTAAAATTGGGCTACAAAAGTACAAAATATTATCGGATTCAGTTCATGAGCTTATCTAAAATAATATGATTATCCGATATTTTGCTTAATGACTCAAAAAGACATAGTTTCATCCTCGCTATTCATTGGCCGGAGAACAAACACATCCAAAAATTTCACCTGATAATCAAGCAACAAAATCGTCCTTACTTTTTACTGTATACTCATTTTCGAATAAGCTGTCGTACCTACGGCACTTTATCTTTTCCGAAATCCTGCTTTTTCTATAAACCTATCGCCCCGATGGGGCTTAAAATGCCAAAGGCATGACCGGTTTATAGAAAATACCGACAACAGAAAGCGAAGTTCCGTAGGAACGGCACATATTAATGCTTCAAAATAAATAAATCTGATCGAAACTTATTTACTGCAAACACTTTCCACCAGAAACAGACAACAAAAAAAGGGGAAAATGCGGATAAAAACCACATTTCCCCCTTTAAGGAGTATACGTTAACTACTATATGTTAGCAAGTTTCAACTTCTTTGTTGATCTTTTTTACAAGACCCTGAAGAACAGTACCAGGACCGAGTTCGCGGAACCAGGTTGCACCATCTGCAATCATATTCTGAACGGTTTGTGTCCAGCGTACCGGAGAGGTCAACTGAGCAATCAGGTTTTGTTTGATTACTTCAGGATCTGTCTGAGGCTGAGCGTTTACATTCTGGTAAACAGGGCAAACAGGAGTTGAGAACTGAGTACGGGCAATAGCTTCTTCCAGTTCAACACGAGCCGGCTCCATCAACGGAGAGTGGAATGCACCACCAACCGAAAGAACCAAAGCACGTTTGGCACCGGCGGCTTTTGCGACTTCACAGGCTTTTTGAATAGCTTCAATTTCGCCGGAAATAACCAACTGACCCGGACAGTTATAATTAGCAGGAACAACAATACCTTCAACCGAAGCACAAAGTTCTTCCACTTTAGCATCTTCAAGACCAAGAACAGCTGCCATTGTAGAAGGTTGTTTTTCGCAAGCTTTCTGCATAGCCTGAGCACGGGCAGAAACCAGTTTCAATCCATCTTCGAATGAAAGAGCACCTGCTGCAACCAATGCTGAAAATTCGCCCAAAGAGTGACCGGCAGTCATTTCCGGAGCAAATTCTGCCCCAAGAGTTTTAGCCAGAATTACAGAATGAAGGAAAATTGCAGGTTGCGTTACTTTTGTCTGACGCAGATCTTCGTCAGTTCCTGCAAACATTAAATCAGTGATACGGAATCCCAGAATTTCATTTGCTTTTTCAAAAAGTTCCTTAGCCAAAGGATTGTTATCATACAAATCCTTACCCATTCCTACGAACTGGGCTCCCTGACCGGGAAATACATAAGCTTTTTTCATTGTAGTTATAGTTTTCTTAAGTTTAGATTAGGCGCTTTCTCTTCGGATCAAACCGTTGAAAAGCACATTCAGCTAAAGTTATTTATTTATGCAACAGGCTAATACAGAACAACACAGATCCTAAAATAGACCTTTTCCCGCTCAACCCGAAAGCGGCACAAAGATAGGGATTTTTCTTTAATAGGAAGCGACATTCTCCGTCCGAGAAGAATCAGGTTTGATTGCATACTGCTTTTCGATATAAAATATTATTTAAGCTAATTAGTGTATTTTAGAAGGATTTTTGTAGATTTGAAACGGCAAACTTTGTAACCCTTTTGGCCAAAAAAAAGCTTGCTTAGCAGTTTATGATTCTCCATAAAAGAGAACAAAATGGGGTTAGACAATAAACCTAAAGCATTTAACAACTGGAATATTGACAACAACATGTCGATAAAAACGAGCACTTCATTAACTAGCAACGAGACATAAAAAGAGCTCAACAGATAAATTACTGAAATGCACAACAGAACCTCAAACGCATATCTTATAGAAATAAAACAATATACGCCCGAAACATGACTGAAGCAAAGAAATCAATAGCCAAAAATTCAAAGCCTTTTCTACGATGGGCTGGTGGCAAAAAATGGCTATTAAAGGAATTGGATAAATTTGTTGATATCAAAAATTACAACTCTTATCACGAACCTTTTATTGGAGGCGGTGCTGTATTTTTTCATTTATCGCCACAAAATGCAATAATCTCAGATATAAATAAAGAGCTAATTGAAACTTACAATGCTATTAAGACAAACCCAGAAGAGGTAATCAAACAAATTCATTCTTTTGAAAAATCTAAGGATTATTACTATTTAATAAGAAATCAAAAATTTTCAAATGAATTTAAAGAAGCGGCCAGATTTATATACCTTAACCAAATGTCATTCAATGGCTTGTATAGAGTAAATTCAAGAGGAGAATATAACGTACCATATGGCTATAGGAATAACTATCAATTTGACTTTGATAACATATTAAAAGCTAGTTCATTATTGAAAAACGCTCAAATAATTCATCAAGACTTTACAAGCTCAATTGAGAATATACGTAACAATGATTTAGTTTTTTTAGATCCCCCATATACGGTAACGCATAATCTAAATGGTTTTATTCACTACAACAAGAAACTTTTCTCATTAGAAGATCAATTTAAGCTAGCTGATGCTATAAACAGGATAAAGAATGCAGGTGCTTATTACATATTAACAAACGCTGCTCACCAAACTATAAGAGAAATTTTCAACAACGGAGACAAAATGTATGAAATTGATAGAGCAAGCCTAATTGGAGGTAAAAATGCTAAACGAGGAAATTACGCTGAATTAATCCTAACTAATATTGTATTATAATTATGGCATTTATTGATCAAACAAAAGTTTATGAAATTGAAATGAAACTTACAAGTGATGCTTCGTTTCTAGGCAAAATATATAAAGCCAAAAAAAATGAATATCAAACAATTAGTATAGATCATTCACTTGTGGAAAATAAAATTCAAGAAGGGTGGGAAGAATTTTCAAAACCTTTAAAAACCAAAACACGGCTCAGAAAACTAAAATCTCACTCGAAAAAATTTGAAGATGATATATGGTGTCAATTCTACGAACTCGGTTATAGAACTATGAACTTTGATGATAAATTCTATTTACCTTATAGTAATATTGATTCAGAAAAAAAGCAAATTGATGTATTTGCAATTAATAATGAAACGGCGTTTATTATTGAGTGCAAATCAAGTGCAAATTTCAAAAAAGCGCCATGTTACAAAGACGAATTTGAACTATTGGGTCTTCGAATTGACGGGTTTAAAAAATCATTACAACAAATTTATGGCAGAACCTTAAAAGTGAAATATATTTTTGCAACCCGAAATCTCAGGCTTGATGAAGAAAGTGAAGATATGAAAAGATTACTTTCTACGAATTCTTTTTATTACAATAACAATACATACAACTATATCAACAGCCTATTGAAAAGTTATAAAGGTGTTGCATTTTATCAATTTCTAGGTTTAATATTCAAAAATGAGTTGATTAACAAAGAAAAAATTGAGATTCCAGCGATTAAAGGTGAAATGGGAAAAAAAACATATTATATGTTTTCTATTGAACCATCAATGCTGTTGAAACTTGGCTTTGTCTTGCATCGCACAAAAGTAAATGAATCAGAATTTCCAACTTATCAAAGGCTATTAATTCCTAGCAGGTTAAGTGGCATTACAAAATTCATTGATGAAGGAGGATATTTTCCCAATTCAATCATATTGAATTTTTGCAATAAAAAACACAAAATACAATTTGAAGCCTCAGCTAAAATGGCTGATTCAAAGTCCTGTTTTGGCACATTAAAACTTCCAAACTGCTACGGAATAGCTTATATCATTGATGGACAACATCGAATTTATGGCTATGCAGATTCAAAATATGTGGAATCTAATACAATACCTGTAGTTGCTTTTGAAGATTTAGAGACAAGTGAGCAACTCAAAATATTCATGGACATTAACGAAAATCAAAAAGCCGTAAGTCCTAGCTTAAGACTGGATTTAGAAGAAGACCTATATTGGGATTCTGATCGTGCAGACTCAAGAATAAAAGCTTTAAGATCTTCGATTATCAAGGAACTGTCCAATTCTCAATCGAGTCCTCTATTTGAAAAAATATCAGTAGGAGAAGACAAATCTGTTTTATCATTTAAACCTTTTTCAACAGCTTTATCATCTTCTGATTTACTACCAAGCGCCAAAGGAAATCAATATTCAGAAAACGCTGTATCCTATTCTTTATATGACATTTCTAATCATGAACATAACAAAGAAATGATAAAATGTAGAAAAAATATTGTTGGGTTACTCATCTTAGCTTATGATTTTGTAGAACAACAATATCCTGATATTTGGAAAGCTGATAAATCATTTATATTATCAAACCGAGGCACATATGCTTATATATGCCTAATTGACAGCCTAAATAAATTTTTAATAGACGAAGGGGAGATTTCAAAAACAACTGACAATGAGACTAGATTTTCTTATATAGCTAAATACATAAAAAGCCTATTGGATTTTTTAAAAAATGAAATTTCAGATGAAGAAAAAGAAAGGCAATTAAGCTTACTGGGTGCCGGTGCAGATACCAAATGGCTAAGATTTTTTCAAAGTGTCATTAATAAGAAACATAGTGAGTACTATCCAGAAGAATTATTAGATTGGAACGAAAGACAAGACGAAGAGCTTCAAAATAAAGGCAGATCTTTAGGTGTTGAAATAGAAAAAAAAATAAAGAAAATTGTTCTAAGCAAAATGAAAAAGCTTTATGGTGAAGATTGGGAATTGGAAATAAACAGCATAAAAAGAGAATGTCAGAGCCGTGCAGAACAAGAAATGGAAAAATATTACAAAGAAGGTCTTGGCAAAAAACAAATCGACTGGACAGAAATGTTTAACATAAACGACTACAAATCTATTATTGAAAAATATTGGACAAAAGCGCCGGAAAAAATCGAATCTGGCTTTATTACTTTTGAAAAAGAATTTAGCATTGACATTGGAGAAGGTTTTGGAAGTAAAGCAAAATGTTTAAAATGGATTTCGTACTTTAATTCGTACAGAAATCTTTGGGCTCATGAAGGAACAAAAGATAAAAGATTAAATAAAGAAGAAGTTCAGTTTATTGAGAAAATCCATTCTCATTTTTACCCTCAGATTTAATTCAGATAGCGAGCCAATTTTGCATAAAACTGGCTATAAACGCTTTGTATCCCCTACTCCCGCGCGATCTCATCGCGTGGGCAAACCCAACATTAGCAACGAGCGAAAATAGCTCAACACAGATCGGGGTTAAACCGACCCAACGATTAACGAAGGATTAGTTCCCCAAAGAATTCAGGACGGTGAAAATCGGGTGCCGGAGTAGTGATTGGATTCCAGCTTAAATAGTGTTGAAAAGCGGTATCATCGGCACATTTGTAGAAGTTCCCCAAAATCTTTTCGGGTAAATTTTCAGGATCAATTCCGAGCAAAGTGAATGGAATGGCAACCGTCAACTCCCATTCAAACATGCCTTCCATTTCCTGAAAGGCTTTTGTGCCGATAGAGGGATAACGCAAGATCTGTTGCAACTCCTCCGGAGTGCGCAGCTCCGACTCATGACGGGTAATATGTTTGGCTGAATAGCAGGTACCGATACAGTTGAATTCAAAATTCATGTAACCGTTCTGATCGGCTCTTTTGCAAAAAAATTCCACACAACTGTCTTTCCATACCGGCTGCTGATCTTTGCTATAAACTGCGCAAAGAACATTGCCATAGACGGTATATTTTATACAAATTGCAGATGTGGAACGGGCAATTCGGAAGGAAGTAATTGGTTTATAGGAATATTGTTCCGGCCAGTTTATACTGTCGATACTTCCGGCATCGCCCTCTTCTGTAAGAATATCGGCAACTGACTCTATGGATGCATCATCCAAACGATCTATATAAGGAACATTAATTGTCTTCATCGCCTCTACATTTTAAATACCTAACACACAATCAGATAAAAAATCATCATCGAAAAAATTACCTGTTCCGCCACACAAAATATTGTTTAGAAACAGATATGCAATGATACAATTTTTTTAGCTAAAAAAAAAGAGGCTTTTTGTGAATAAGAAAAGAGAAAGTATTATGACTAAATTAGTTTTTTTGACAAAAAACCGCCTGTTTTCTGCCTCCACACATCGTTACAGCAAACAAATAAACAGATCCTCCATCAGACAATCCGAACTTCTTCTTAATCTCTTCTGGTTTCGCGGGAAAATTACGCACCGCAATATTGGCTTTCCTATCCGGTAGGTTTTCCCTCATCGTTTGTTTATTCATCGCACCGGAAGATACAACCCGGAATACTCTTCCGGGAAAGTCGGACACCAACACATCCGAAGTATAAAGGTGCGTATCTGGATGCAATTTATTCAGACCGAAGCGTTTGCCTGTCAACCAAAAAGCTCCGGCTTTCATTATAGCCGCATTCGGCTCATAGAGATAAGCAGAAAGTACATCCGCAAAGTCAACGACTGCCTGCGATTCTTCTTCGGGTGTGAACGAAAAAACAGAGTGACGCTCCGCATCCAGATTCGCGCAGATGATGGAATATGATGTGGCACCAGGGCTGCATTCAAAGAGCAGCTCCTTGCATTCATTCTTCACTGCAACCACATGCACCCGGCTCACACAACCCAACTCTTTCACAGCTTGCGTAATGTCAAGCATGGGAGAGGCTTTGACAAGAATTTTATCTGCATATTGCCATAAAACCGGCAAAGCAGAAGGCACATCGGGCTCACAATCGCCCAATCGGATTACTTTGTTTTTGTTTCCATCGCGACGGGCCGGATCAATATAAATGCAATCAAAACGACGATTCGTCTTCGTCAGAAACTCAATACCATCGTCACAATAAGAATCTACCCCGGCACCGCAAACACTGAAATTATGAGCCGCTATTTGCTCTAATTCGACATTGCGCTCCACATAACAATATCCCGCACTTCGGGCAGACATAAACATGGCATCAATGCCTAAACCGCCAGTCACGTCAACAACCGAAAGCCCTTCCACCAGCGACGCCTTATACTGAGCCGTCAGTTCGGAAGAACATTGCTCCATCGAAAGCTTGACAGGATAAATGAAATCTTCATTTTCGACAAGTGAGGGAAATTTCTCTTTTGCTTTACGCCGGCCTTCTATCTGTCGCACAGCAAATTCCACATCGACACCCGGATATCGGGATGATGCAAGCAACAGCTTATGAGTGTCATCATCTGCATGTTGCCGTATAAACGACTTTAGCTGTTCGTCGGGTTGAATCATATGCGCAAGGCGGAATTATTTCTTGCAGACATAAATACTGGCCTCATAAAGCAGGATCAGGGGAATACATACCGCAATCATCGAAAAAGGGTCAGCTGGGGTGATAATGCCGGCCAGAATCGCAATGATCACGACGGCATGACGGCGGTACTTCCGCATAAATTCACGTTTCAGAATACCAAACTTCGAAAGCAGGTAAACCAGAATCGGCAGTTCAAAAACAGCGCCAATACAGATCAATGTTGTTGTAAACAGGCTGATATAAGAGCTCAGCGAAACCATATTTACAATATCGGGACTAACCTGATAGGTGAAGAAAAAGCGTATAGCAATCGGGAAAATTAAGCTGTAAGAAATCAGTACTCCGAGAAAGAAAAGCAAACCGCCGGAAACAAAAGTCCACACGATTGGTCGACGTTCGTTCGGGTAAAGCGCAGGACTCACAAAACGCCACAATTCATATGCGATATAAGGAAGAGAAAGGATGAGTCCCAACCAGAAAGCAATGTTAAGGTGCACCATAAACTGGCCGGTAAGTTCGTAATTGACCAGTTTCAGATTGAAATCTTCAAAACGAAGCGATGAAATATGCAGATTCTGTCCAATGACATCCAGCCATTTGTACATATAGAATGTGGAGTTTTTGGGGGCAAATATGACATCAAACACCCATTCTTTGGCACAAAAAACCACCACCATCATCAACACAATAGCTACAACCGCTCTGAAAAGCGTCCACCTCAACGCTTCCAAATGATCCCAAAACGTCATTTCCTGTTCTTCGTTTTCCACACTCATAGTTTATCTTATTCAACTTTCGCAAACATTGCGATTTAGCTTGTCACAAAGGATTAAATTGAACTCGTCTTGACTTTTCTAAGATCTGTAATTAATAGTTCATTTTTTCTAATCGACCCCACCTAACCTCCCCTAAATGGGGAGGAACTCGTCTTAAAACGAGAAAAAATTGTACATTTTGCAAAGTTACAGCCCCCATTTTGGGGGTTGGGGGTCAAAAAATAAAAAATCAAGACGACTTCAATATTATATTTTCAAATGGCAAGTTCTGCATGGATTGTCCCATTAAAATAATTCCTTGCCATTCTTAATTTGTTTTTTGCCTGCGGCAGGCCTTACTTTTTGACGCAAAAAGTAAGCAAAAACATAGACGGAAAGAACTCGTTCGCTCGGCCATGAAACCTTTTCTCATTATAAAATGTCTGTAGTTGGCCTACTCACTCAAACAGCTTTCCGTCGGCTTGGTATTTTTTGTTTACCCTTCGGGTCTGGTTTTGCCAGAGATTACAAAAACGATCACGTTCTATTCTTATGCGGATTAGACGGTTCTTGTTGGTAAATCGACTTATTATTCAACCACCTGCATACCTATCAACCGGTCATATCTTTCGCCCCAACCCCGGTAATAGGCATAAATCACATACTCGTTGCGGGTTTGCCACAAACTTCCTTCCATCGGCTGTAACGAGCCCGATGTCTCCCCTTTTTTCACAAAGGCATACATATAGTTGTAACCACCCTGCTTTAGCAAAACAGTTTGTTCATAAGCGCTGTGCTGAGCATTGTACTCCATCCGCACATTTCGGTCGAAAAGATTGTAATTCAAATCGCCCAGGACATACAAAGACCCGTCAAAAAAGGGCTTGTCGGTCGGAATCGTAAAATGCACAAACATATAATCGGCATTCACAGAATCTGCCTCATCATTTTGCAGATTAACGACGAATCTTCCATTTGCATCTTCAATCTTCTCGTATGGCTTACCTGCTCTGGAGTTATCCAGGAGCAAAGTGGCATGGTAATACGGCGCATGATACTTAATATTGTCCACTCCATTGCCAAAGGTATAGATAGAAGAGCAGTCGAAGTTGCGGTACTCATTACCACCTTCAAAAATCAGGGCCCGGTTATTAACATAGCTTTGTTTGGAAGAGGTGGTATAGGACGGTTGAACCCCAAACACCTGATTATCGCATCTACCGTTTTGACGAATCAGAATTTTCAGTTCCGAAAACACATCTTTAATCGGAAAACGACTATTATCAACAGAGAAATCAATCTGCTGGTAACGACGGTTAATTTCCAGGTCGGTATTTCCACGAATTGTACCTTCAATAGATACCTTCGGCTCCACCACGGAGAAACACGCCACGGCAACTACTTTATCGGGATTATTATCCTCGTAGATGGTCACCCGGTAATTCCCTGAAATTTTAAATTTTACCTGATCGTTTGGAAACCGGATGGCATAATGAGTATACAAAAAGGTGGTATTGAAGGAGGACTCAAAATCATTTATCATTCCGGTGGACGAGCCGTCAATGGCTTCCATTTCTGTGATATTAGAGAGTGTCCAGTCTGCATTGCAATGCCGAATCGAATAGTAATAATTTTTCCGGTCATGCGACATCTCATCAAATTTCACACAGATCCGATCCGTATCATCCAGACGGATAACCGGCAATGAGAGCTTCTGGCCGTCAACACCGACCTGCAAAGTCTTTATATTTTCAGCCAACGGCATGGTTCTGTAGTGTTCCTGTGCTGACACACATAGCGTTGCCACAAAAAAACATACAATCAAAAAACATTTCATCCGACACTGTTTTAGGTTATAAGACTACGGTTCTGTATTCAACTCCTCATTATCAACCAATCTTTGCAAAATTACGGTATTTATGCCATATCAAAATGCAAAACACAAAAAAAGCTGCCGGCATTTTCACACCGGCAGCTTCAACTTATTATCCTTTAATAAAATTACAAATCCGTAATCGGTTTGTGTTTCGGAACCAAAAGTTTCATACACAAGAAGGCAAGCAGGTAAGCAAACGCGCAAACACCGAACATAATGCCATATGCAGTTGAAACATTTGAAGAAATCAACTCCTTCGCATGATCCATCGCCTGAGGGCTAACAACCACATCTTTCAGGTTGTCGATCTTAATTTTGTCGAGCGGAATCTGAGCTGTTTCCTGAATCAAACCCTGAGCCTTTGCCAACCCAACGCCGATAGCGCGGTAGTGATCTTCCAAACGACCGGCGATTTGTTGAACGGCAACACCGCCCAAACCACCAAATGCAGCACCAATACCGGTTACAGTACCAACTGCTTTTTTCGGGAACATATCAGAAACAGTTGTAAACAGGTTAGCCGACCAGGCCTGGTGAGCAGCACCGGCAATACAAATAATACCAATACCATACACGATACCAAAGCCAGCCATCGTTTGAGTAAAGAGCAATGAAAGAGGTGCAATAGCAATTAGCAACATCGAAGTCATGCGGGCTTTGTAAGCCGCCCAACCTTTGTTCATAAACGACATTGGGATGGAACCTCCGTAAACAGAACCAATGATAGCAATACCGAATACCACGAAGTTAGAGATCATTACGCGCTGAGCAGTTTCTGCAGGAGAAAGGCCAACGCAAAATTGTTGTTTTACGTAAGTTGGCAACCAGAACAAAAGGAACCACCAGATACCGTCTGTCAGGAACTTACCTACTACAAACGACCAGGTTTGACGGTATCCCAGCATTTTGCCCCATGACACTTTTTGGCCATGATTAGCAGCATCACCGTCTACAACAGGTTCGTCTTTATCGCTGTGAATATAATCGTATTCAGCCTGTCCGAGCTTTCCTTTTTCCAACATCTTTTTAGGTGTTGAATAGAAAATACTCCAGAAGATCAACCAAAGGAAACCAATTACACCGGTAATAATAAAGGCCATTTGCCATCCATGCAAACTTCCAAGAAACTCAGAACCGCTTGCCCATGTAAGCAAACACCATGGAACGAAAATAGCACAAATCATTGCGCCGATATTGGAACCAGAATTGAAAATACCGGTAGCCAATGCTCTCTCTTTTTTAGGAAACCATTCAGCTACTGTCTTGATTGAAGCGGGAAAGTTACCTGCTTCACCAGCGCCGAAGATACTCCGGGCAATGCTATGAGCAACAAGCGATTTACCCATCAGAGAACTTGCGATACCGGCAATAGACCATACTACCAACGAAATTGCAAGACCAACTTTCGTTCCGATTTTATCGATAATCCAGCCGGCCACCAGCGTAAATCCAGCATAAAACGCTGTAAAAACAGAAGTAAGAGCAGAAAAATCGGTGGAGCTCCAGCCGAAACCTTCGGGAGAGCAGAAATAATCTTTCAGGAAACCGATCACATTTCTGTCCATGTAGTTCACAGTTGTGGCAAAAAGGAGCAGTGCTGCAATCGTCCACCTGTATTTTCCAACTTTTTCAGTAACTGAAGTCATAATTGTTTTATAGATTTAAGTATAAAGGTAAAAGCGGAAAATGGAGTTCCATTTCCCGCTTAGAATATTATTTCCGCACTTTTTTAATGATAGCCAAAGCATCGCTGCAAAGTTTGGTAATACCAGCCCAGTCCTGAGCTTTGATCAGGTCGGCCGGGAACAGATTTGATCCCATACCAACACAGGTAACACCTGCATCAAACCAACCTTTCAGGTTCCCTTCTTCCGGTTTTACACCACCGGTCACCATCAATTGCGACCAGGGCATCGGAGCTTTCAACCCTTTTACAAAGTTAGTTCCCAACACATCGCCGGGGAACACCTTGCAAAGGTCGCATCCCAGTTCCTGAGCGAAACCTACTTCGGAAACCGATCCGCAACCCGGAGTGTACGGTACCAAACGGCGGTTTGCCACTTTAGCCACATCAGGATTGAACAGCGGACCAACGATAAAGTTAGCGCCCATCTGAATATACAATGTTGCGGAAGGAGCATCTACGATAGAACCGATACCCAAAATCATTTCAGGACATTCTACAGCAGCAAACTTCACTAAATCACGGAATACTTCGTGAGCGAAGTCGCCACGGTTGGTAAATTCGAAAGCGCGAACGCCACCTTCATAACATGCTTTGAGCACGTTTTTAGCCACTTCGATATCTTTGTTATAGAATACCGGAACCATGCCGGTTTCTTTCATCGCGGCCAAAACCTGTATTTTTGAAAATCTTGCCATAATAGTAATTTACAATTTATTCATTTACAATTTACGATTGAATTTGCTTTTCATTTACAGTTCACTTGGAATCTTGCTGCTTCTTTTTTATCGTATTAATAGAACTAACGATAATTTTCAGCAGCTCCTTGTTTTCTGCCATCAGGTCGTTCAGAAGGTGTTCTTTAATTAGTTCAGACTCTATTAGTAATTCTAACCAATAAAGCGTTTCGTCTAATTCTTCCTCCACCATCTTCAGCTTATTGAGAAAATCTTTTTCCGATTTTCCCAAACATGCTGCCCGATAATTAGCTCCGGGAGACGTGCCCGATCGGATCAATTGATTGGCAATTGTTTTTCCGGTAATTGTACTCGGAATAACTTCTGACAATCGGATAATTCGAATGGCAAAAGATTTCAATCTGTCTTTTAAATCGGAAGAATTCATTCCAATATTTCAGATTAAGAAATCGTAAATTGTAAATGAAAAAATGGTCAATTATCTTGAAACACGTCCCGAGCCGTCACCTTTCATCAGGTTCTCTACTTCGGGGACAGTGACCAAGTTGAAGTCGCCATAAATAGTATGTTTCAGGCAAGATGCTGCTACTGCAAATTCGAGTGCTTTCTGATCGTCGTTTGTGTAAGTCAGCAAACCGTAGATCAAACCACCCATGAACGAGTCACCACCACCTACGCGGTCAACGATGTGAGTGATATCGTAATCTTTGGAGACTTTCAGAGAACCTTCTGAATACAAACAGCCTCTCCATGTGTTGTGGTTGGCATTGATAGAACCACGCAATGTGATAATCACTTTTTTAGCACGTGGGAATTTAGCCATCATTTGAGTACAAACCGATTCGAATTCAGCTGCATTCACTTCACCACCTGTATGTTCTACATCGAAGCCTTCGGGTTTGATGCCGAATACTTTCTCAGCATCTTCTTCATTGCCAAGAATAACGTCGCAACCTTCAACCAAAGCAGGCATTACTTCCGATGCTGTTTTACCGTATTTCCAAAGATTTTTACGGTAGTTCAGGTCGCATGAAACAGGAACTCCTAATTTGTTGGCCACTTTAATAGCTTCGAGGCAAGCATCAGCAGCACCCTGAGAAAGAGCCGGAGTGATACCTGTCCAGTGGAACCAGTCGGCACCTTTCAATACTTCTTCCCAGTTAATCATACCCGGGGTAACTTCTGCAATTGAAGAGTGAGCACGGTCATAAACCACTTTGCTTGCACGGGCCACAGCGCCGGTTTCGAGGAAGTAAATTCCCACACGGTCGCCACCACGCACTACATTGTCGGTTTTAACACCATACTTGTGCAATTCGCTTAAACACCACTCTGCGATGTCATTTTTAGGCAAACGGGTAACGAACTGAGCGTCCATTCCGTAGTTAGCCAATGATACGGCAACATTAGCTTCTCCACCACCAAAGGTAGAGTTAAGGTGTGTTGCCTGACAAAAACGTTCGTAGCCCGGAGTGGCCAAACGAAGCATAATCTCTCCAAAAGTTACAATTTTCTTACTCATTGTATTGATTGTGTATTTGATTAAATTGGTCTGCCAATTTTGCGAATGCAAAGAAACTGCTTTTTTCCCAATTAAACAATAACAGATTGTTACAAACAACCATCACATTGTTAGAATTATTCAGGTTTTAAGACCTACAGTTTCTTTACATTGCTTTGAACGATAAATCAGAACTTGAAGAAGTTATTAGCGTTGTTGTAGCTGATATCTTCTACCATCTGACCCAAAAATGCCAGTTCGCTTGCCGGCAACTTACCTTTTTCTACGTCAGTACCAATGAGGTTACACAGGATACGACGGAAATATTCGTGACGAGGATAAGAAAGGAAGCTGCGCGAGTCGGTCAACATACCAACAAAACGGCTCAACAGACCCAAAACGGAGAGTGAATTCATTTGGGCAGTCATGCCGATTTCCTGATCGAGGAACCACCAGCCCGAGCCGAACTGAATTTTACCGGCAACGCTACCATCCTGGAAGTTGCCAATCATGGTAGTAATCAAATCGTTGTCGCGGGGATTGAGGTTGTATAAGATTGTTTTGGCCAGTTTATTGTCTGTGTCGAGGCGGTTGAGGAATTTCGACATCGCTTTGGCAACAGTAAAGTCACCGATTGAATCGAAGCCGGTATCAGCACCTAAGCTCTTGAACAAGCGGCTGTTGTTGTCACGGATTGCGCCATAATGGAATTGTTGTGTCCAACCTGTTTCCCAATCCATAACTGCGAATTCAACCAACATAGCTGATTTGAATTTTACGATTTCTTCTTTGGTCAACTCTTTGCCACCATATACTTTGTTGAAGATGGCATCGATTTCGGCCTGAGTATAATCTTCGGCATAGAACTCTTCGATACCGTGGTCACTCAGTTTACAACCTACCGATTCGAAGAATTTGTGACGTACACGCAACGCTTCAATTACATCGGCAAATTTGGAAATGGAAACACCCGATACTGCAGCCAGCTTTTCGATGTAAGCGCGGAAATTAGCCGGACTTTCAACAGCCATCGCTTTATCGGGACGCCAGGTAGGAAGAACTTTTACTTCAAAGCCTTCGTTTTTCAGCGCAATATGATATTCGAGTGAATCAACAGGATCATCGGTGGTACAAACAACTTTTACGTTGCAGCGTTTCATCAGACCACGAGCCGAAAATTCAGGAGTACGCAACTTAGCAGTACATTCGTCGAAAATTTCTTTGGCAGTTTCTGGTTTGAGAAGCGTGTTGACTCCGAAAACAGAACGGAGTTCAAGATGAGTCCAGTGATAGAGTGGGTTACGCATGGTGTAAGGAACCGTAGCAGCCCATTTTTCAAATTTTTCCCAGTCGGTAGTATCTTTTCCGGTGCAGAAACGTTCTTCAATACCGTTGGTACGCATAGCACGCCATTTGTAGTGGTCGCCTTCGAGCCAAATCTGACCCAGGTTATCAAACTGGCGGTCTTTCGCAATAAATTCAGGGTTAAGGTGACAGTGATAGTCAATAATCGGCATTTTAGCCGCATGCTCGTGATACAGTTGTTGCGCTGTTTCGTTATCGAGCATGAAGTCTTTGTCCATGAAAGCTTTCATTCGTATTCTGTTTGTATTATTTGGTATTATAATTAAATTCTAATTATCAATGCTTTAGCACCACAAGCACATTTACCGTGTTCGAGCACGAAGATAAGGATAAAATTTCAGAACATACTTCGTTTCTCAAAAAAATTTATTTAAATTACACTCCGGAAAGAAGGCTGGACGCAGGAAATGAATTAAAAAGTACCGGAAAGACCAAGCTCGTCAGTTATACAGAAGACCTGGCTATAAATATAGACTCCCATTTTATTCGTATTCAGCTTACGATTCAAGCGTAGAACAGGATGCCCTGGCCTCACGCGGAAATGCTCCTGCAACTTGGCATCCGCCTTAATAGCAAAGATTTGCTGTACGCCACCCGTAACCTCTATCTGATATTTGGTTCGCAGAACATCAAACAGCGATTTATTTTCCAGATTCAACGAAGTAAAACGGGGGAAATTCAGGTTAGGCAACATGGTAATATCATAAAACACCGGCTTCCCATTAAGCGATCGCAGCCGTTCAAAATAAATACAACCGACCTCTTTTTCCACATCGCTTAGTTCAAAGGTAAACGCCTCTTTCCACGCTCGCACTTCCGGCCTACCGATAATTTTTGTCGTCAAAATATTATCGCCCACAGCCGAAGTCGTACTCATCAACGAAAGAATACCAATCCCTTTGGGCAGCCCTTTTACAATACTCCCCTTCCCCTGATGCTTCATAATGAACCCATCAGCCACCAGGCGATCAAGCGCCTTGCGTACCGTATGACGTGCCACGCCATGTATTACACTTAGTTCGTGTTCGGAAGGCAACAAATCGCCTTCCTGATATACACCATCTGTAATCAGACCACGCAGCGATTCGTACATTTTTTTATGTTCGGGAAGCTCTGTCACTCTTTATATTCCTATGATTTACCGCTCAAAGATACGATACTCAGGCTGTAAACCAAAACTTTTTAGCCAAAACATGTACGCACATGTATATCAATGAAACATCAAATACAAATTATATCATACTGATATAATTACACTTATAGTATAATTTTATTTACTTGTATATATGTGTATTTGAAGATAACTTTGCTATATCAAAACGCAGCAAAACAGACTCTATTTAATTTATATACAATGAAATCAATTTTAGACAATCGTCCTGCTTTGGCAAAAGAGGTAAACAAAGTGGCTGAAGTGGCTGGTTATTTGTGGCAAAAAGGATGGGCTGAACGAAACGGAGGGAATATCACCATCAACATCACCGAGTTTGTCGATGACGAGATCAAAGCTTTACCGGCAATCAGTGACGTGACATCCATCGGTACGACACTTCCCAACCTCAAGGGATGCTATTTTTATTGCAAAGGAACCAACATGCGCATGCGCGATCTGGCTCGATGGCCGATGGAAAACGGGTCGGTAATTCGCATCCTCGACGATTGCGCCAGTTATGTTATTATTGCCGATCAACCGGTTAAGCCGACATCTGAATTACCTTCGCACCTGAGCATGCACAACTTTCTGATTGGCAAAGGCTCTAACTACAAGGCTTCGCTCCACACACACCCTATCGATCTGATTGCAATGACACACCATAAACCATTTTTGGAAAAAGATGTGCTGACTAATCTTTTGTGGAGCATGATTCCCGAAACTAAAGCGTTCTGTCCCCGTGGTCTGGGCATTATTCCTTACAAACTGCCGAGTTCGGTCGAACTTGCCCAGGCAACCATTGCAGAACTCAAAGAGTATGACGTGGTGATGTGGGAAAAGCATGGCGTTTGTGCTGTTGGTATCGATATTATGGATGCTTTCGATCAGGTGGATGTGTTGAGCAAATCGGCTCAGATCTACATGACGTCCAAAAATATGGGCTTTGAACCTGGAGGTATGTCTGCCGAACAAATGCAAGAGATGACAGTAGCATTTAATCTGCCCAAATAATTCTGACAAACATAAAGGTGTTATTCAAGCAAAGCGATTATCTCACACCAGATAATCGCTTTGCTTTTTTGTATTGAATTCCCGGCAGAAAGTTCTCTTCAAAAAGGTTTGTTCATCTCCTTTTTATAAATATCTTTGTTTGACAAAACGCAATAATATTCCAAAAAGCCATTTATGATTGACTTAGCGATTATCGGAGGCGGCCCTGCGGGCTATGTGGCCGCAGAACGTGCCGGAGCCAGAGGACTTTCCGTTGTTCTCTTCGAAAAGAAAGAGATGGGAGGAGTTTGTCTTAACGAAGGTTGTATTCCCACAAAAACACTGCTTTATAGCGCCAAAATATATGACAATACACTCCATGGAGATAAATATGGGGTTTTTGCCGAAAATGTCAGTTTCGACTTTGGGCGTATCATGATGCGCAAAACCAAAAAAGTTCGCAAATTGGTGGCCGGCGTCAATACCAAAATGAAAGCCAACGGGGTTGAAGTGGTGAAAGGGGAAGCGTATATTGAGAATCGTTCGCAGGATGGCATCTCTATTCGCTGTGGCGAAGAACGTTATCAGGCACAAAATCTCCTTATTTGCACCGGGTCCGAAACATTTATTCCCCCTATTCCGGGAATTACCGAGGCTGGAGACCACATTCTTACCAATCGTGAAATATTGGCACTCAAAGAACAACCAGAATCGCTTGTCATTATTGGCGGAGGTGTTATCGGAATGGAATTTGCCAGTTTTTTCAACAGCATAGGCACCAAAGTAACCGTTATCGAGATAATGCCTGAAATATTGACCGGAATGGATACCGAAATGAGTGCCCAGCTTCGCGAAATATATACGAAGAAAGGGATCGTATTCAATTTATCAGCCAAAGTAACGGGCGTTAACTGCACCGAAGTTAGCTACGAAAGAGAGGGACAAACCTTCACCATCAGTGGCGACAAAATTCTATTGAGTGTGGGTCGTCGTGCTGTAACGCAAGGTTTCGGACTTGAAAATTTGGGTGTCGAACTTTTCAAAGGCGGCATCAAAGTGGATGAAAAGATGCGTACGAACATTCCGAATGTATTTGCTGCAGGCGATGTTACCGGATTCTCACTTCTTGCCCATACAGCCAGCCGCGAGGGAGAGGTGGTGGTTAACAACCTGACCAACCAAGCGGACTCGATGAGCTACCGGGCCATTCCGGGGGTGGTATATACCAATCCGGAAATTGCAGGAGTGGGATTAACTGAAGAGGCGGCAAAAGAGCAGAATATTGCTTGCCGGGTAGTCAAACTTCCCATGAGTTATGCCGGACGATTTGTCGCTGAAAACGAAGGCATAAACGGCCTCTGTAAAATTTTGATCAACGAGCAGGATGAAACAATCCTTGGAGTGCACATGTTGGGCAATCCGGCCAGCGAAATTATCTACGGAGCAGGCATGGCTATCGAACAAAGAATGACTCTCAATGAATTGAAAAAGATCATCTTCCCCCATCCGACGGTCTCCGAAATTATAAAAGAGATGCTTTTTGAATAACACATAAAAACAGAACGCCGCTTGGTCGTTCTGTTTTTTTATGTTAATACCCCTGCATGATGCTTGATCACAACCAAAACATCTATGCAAAAGTCAATCTTCCTTATGCCTGCTTGAAAACCTCAGCAAGTTGATTGGCAAATTCGTCTCGCTATCCCTCACAATAGAGAAGGGATTCATACGTCATACCGGTGATGAATGCCCACAGCAACCAAAAGTTAAACTGTTAGGCAGAAAACTTTCAGATTTATTCTAAAAAATCATCTTTCTCAAAAAAAAATCATCTTCAAACCGCAAAAAACAGTTGCGATATGCAATTATTTTCAAACGCAACCAATATCTTTGTAGGATTAACAAACACAAACTTTCTCTTTGTTTTATACACACCTATTACAAATCCACAAAAACGTTAAGGCTCATGAAAAAAGGATTACTATTATCATTCCTCGCTGCCGGATTCGGATTAGCACTCTTTATGTCTTCATGCTCACAAACTGAAGAGCTAACCTCCACTTCCGATTTGTTGGTTTCTGCCACAAACGACTCACAAGCATCAAGTATCGACGACGATATCATTAATGAGACGGATGAATACATATCGGCGCTGTCGACAAACGGCTACAAAAGCAGTAGTTCAGCCCTGAAAACCTCGGGCGTTGCCAGCTCCAGCATTACCATTACGGTTGACAAACCCGACCTCGTGTCTTTCCCCAAAGTAATCACCATTGATTTTGGAACGGGCGGATTTACCGGCAGACGCGGCAATATTTACAGAGGCAAACTGATTATCACTATCAGCAATAGCTTAACAGTGGCTAATGCTTATTACAACATCAAGACATCCAATTTCTACGTCAATGACAATAAAGTGGGCGCTTCAAAAACGGTCACATATAAGGGATACAACGATAAAAACCATCCTTACTGGACCATGACAGCAAGCGACACCATCACCAAACCCGACAAAACTGTCTTTACCTGCGTCTCGGGAAAAATCCGCGAACGTCTCGAAATCAACGGAACTCCTTTGATTCCTTATGACGATACTTTCTCAATAAAGGGTTACTCCAAAGGGATGAATTCTAAAGGAAATACCTACTCGATGATTATTGACAACAATAATCCACTCATTGTTGGCAACCTTTGCCCCTACATCCAAAAGGGGAGTGTGACCATTACGGTTAACGGCAAATCAGTTGTTATTGATTATGGAGACGGTTCCTGCGACAATTTGGCGACTGCCACTTCTGGAGGAATCACAAAAACCTTCAAATTAAGCAACTAATCAAAAACACGTCATTGACCAGATGGAAAAGCGGTTATCGTTGATAACCGCTTTTTCTATTGTAATCGGGCTTTGCTGCTGCACCACAAAGCGAGCTACAGAGGAAGGGTCTGACATAATCAATTCGTGTAATTTTGTTTTTTTTAATTTCAAAATCATATCACATACTATATCTTTGCGATTGTAATTGATATTAATATCACCAATAAACTCAACATGAAAACTGAAAATTTAAAGAAAACGTTTATATTGCTTCTATTAAGCAGTTTCATTTGTCCATTTCTGAATGCCGCAAACGAAGATGAAGACAAAGCTCCGGATAATTCTTTTCAGGTTTCTTTAACCACAGGCAATAACCAAATCACGCAAGGCAAAAAACTGGCAACAGATGCATTTTATCTGAAACCTGCGTTGCACTATAGCTACAAACAGGGTTTTTATGCAGACTTGTCCGCCAGTTATATTCCTTCTTTGCAAAAGAATTCTTTATCGAATATGGGTTTTGGATTAGGGTATAATTTCGACCTGGGAAATAATTTCTCCACAGGGTTTGGCTATGCTTATACGCATTATTTTTCTTCGAAAGAAGTACTTTCAAGTGCTCCAAATGATTTGTCATGGAATTTAGGATGGGATAACCCAATAATTGCACCTTCACTAAATGTTGACTATAGTTTCGGATCCACAAAAGATCTTTCGGCAGGGTTAGATTTATCGCATAGCTTTACTGTGAACCATATCTTTTGCTCTTCAGACAAGTTAACAATACCCATATCTGTTTCCACAACTTTTGCTTCGGCTAATTTCTATCAGGCATACGTAACAAAGAATCAAATAAAAAACAAAAAAAGCAAGACAGTTGTTAGCCCGGCAACCGTAGACACGTCGTTTGGCATTAGCGACGTAGCCTTGTCTGCATCATTATCTTATCAAATTAAAGGCTTCAGTATCACACCGGCGATGACTTATCAGATTCCTTTCGGAACTGCTGCCGACATATCCACCAGCTCGCCTGTATTTACATTACAGGTGGCCTATTCATTCTGACGCCAGAAGCAATTTCGTTGGCGGACTACAACAAACAAAAGAGCGATAGTAACTTAACTATCGCTCTTTTCATTCTGCATATAGTTTTCTCTGCTATTCTACAATTGTAATTTCTTCAAATCCCAGATGAAACATCACTTCGCGCAGAATCAACAGAGCCGCTGCAAATGTAGCCGTTTGGGGAAGTGTATCAGAAGAGGCCGGACGACCGGATATGATAGCTGACAGACGACCGAAAATCGCTTCAAGATCATGACGGTAAAGCCGGCGGTCGGATGATTGCTGATAAGGCTCAAGTTGCGCATAAATTTCTTTCACGGCCGCATCGGATGAAAAAAGATGCGTTCCGGCAGGAATTAATTTACTCACCTGCATCACCTCATCTTCCACCACCATTATGGCATTCTCCACCTCTCCGGGTGTTGGAGGAGTGTGGATGAAAAATTCAGTTGCTATTCTTTCTGCTCCGACAGTAAATTTCCAAATGACATCCGGTTCTGCCGCATTTGTCATTAACGCCAGAAGAGTATAATCCGGTGCAATATTCAGCATGGCAGACGGTCCTGAAATACTACATTTCGCAAAAATTTTCGATAGCTCCTCCCCTTGTCTCCACAGTTCAACTCTTTCCATAACAGGCTATTTAATATTGACCGAGATCAACGAATTTTGTACAAGTGTTCCTCCCTGACCGGAATTAGCTACTGTTTGCTCCGATAGCGCTTCATTATCCAAAATAGCATTTATCTGAATCGTGAGCTGATTCATAAATTCGGAGTATGAAGCCGGAAAACGACGATTCAGGTAAAGCAACAATAAACTGATAACCATATAACGCAATTGCGCTTTAAGACGCTCCACATCTGCGGCCTTTACCATGCCACGTGCAATACAATAGTTCCATTCTTTTTCACAAATTGCATCCAACGAACTATTAATCACATTAATCGTAGCCTCCTTGTGTCCAAAATCGCCCACTTTGGCCAGATAAAAAAGCTCGAAGAGGCCCGGATATTCCACGAAAAAATTCACATACCCGACCACAAGCTTCTTCAACCTATCGACTCCCGGAGCGGACGATTGCGCCTGATCGGCAACAAAAGAAGCACACTCTTGCTGAAAATCGGAGATGCAGACAAAAACAAGATCGTTCACATCTTTGAAATAGTTGTAAATTGTTGAATACGAATAACCTGCCTGTTGGGCAACATTTCTCACACTCACTCCCTTAAGGCCTTCTCCCTTAAGGATATCTTTTGTCGCCTGAATGAAATATCCTTTCATCCGTTGCTCCTGAATAGCTTTGTTTGTAACCATAATAAACAGTAATTAAATAACAGTGCAAATATAATGAACATTGTTCATATTTTAAATACACGTTCATAATATTTTTTATTCAACTACATATCTAATAGTTATAACAAACACAACACCTATAAATCAACAATCGGAAGGCCCGGGCATCCCCAAACCTTCCGATTTTATCTGTAAAAACAGAGCGATTATTTATACAGTGCTCCGTAAGTCTGGCAAGCGCGATAGTCTGATCCTTCAGCATCCATACCATAAGCAGCCCATGCACTTGGGCGGAAGATAGAAGCATCCTCCACGTTGTGCATACAGACAGGAATGCGCAACATCGAAGCCATTGTAATAAGGTCGGCACCGATATGGCCGAAACTGAAGGCTCCATGATTCGCGCCCCAGTTGTTCATTACCGAATAAACATCGCTGAATGCTCCTTTGCCGGTCAGACGCGGAGTGAACCAGGTGGTCGGCCAGGTGTGGTCGGTACGGTCGTCAAGCACCTTGTGAACGTCTTCGGGTATTTCTACAGTCCAACCTTCAGCCAGTTGCAACACAGGACCAAGACCCTTCACAATGTTTACACGAGCCATGGTTACCGGCATACCGCCTTTTGACAGGAATTTTGAAGAGTAACCTCCTCCACGGAAATAGTCGCGATTGGCAGGATACCATGTGGTAGCTTCAAGACATTTTTCAGCTTCGGCATCGCTGATTTCCCAGAAAGGTTTCATAGCCGGTGCACCGTCTTTTGTCTGCTCGCCCGAGCCGTCCAATGCAGCCGAGCCGGAGTTGATAAGGTGAATCAGACCATTAGCAGCAAGACCGGAGAGTTTTTTGCCGGTAACACGCTCTACCGCTTCGGGGCTCCAGTAAGTACGCACGTCGGCAAAAACCTGAGCCGTACCGGTCAGGAGGTGACCAAACAACATGGCAACACCGTTGAGAGAATCGTTTTCGGTTGCGCACACGAAAGCTTCGCGAACACCGTTCCAGTCGAAGGACGAATTGAGCAATGCTTCCGAAAAATCGCCGTTGGGCATAAAATCGGTCCACTGGCGTTGCCCCTGAAAGCCGCTTGCGATAGCATTATGGCCGAGCGCCTCTTCAAGAAAACCGGCTTCTTTCAGCTTCGGATTGCCCA
The DNA here is from genome assembly GCF_009712605.1 of Paludibacter sp. Classification (GTDB taxonomy): domain Bacteria; phylum Bacteroidota; class Bacteroidia; order Bacteroidales; family Paludibacteraceae; genus Microbacter. Next base: position 170,881 of record NZ_WASO01000010.1, read on the forward strand.
CCATCAAATCGCGCATAATGAGGGTCATCTTTACTACAAATTCCCAGTCGGCATCTTTAGCCGCACGATCTTTCACTTTTGCTGGCGTATTGGAGTCTTCGCCTTCGTTTGGTTTACAATATTTTTCGGTCCATGCCATTGCTTTGGCAAACTCTTCTTTATCGAAAATACCTTCGTTGACGCGACGAATGATTTCGGACATATCCACCGACTCGTTACGCATTCCGAGATAAGACTGGAAAAAGTCCGTATCGACAATAGAACCGGCAATACCCATCGATGTAGAACCGATAGAGAGGTAAGAAGTGCCGCGCATAGAAGCAACAGCCAACCCGGCTTTAGTAAAGCGCAACAGTTTTTCTTTTACATCTTCAGGAATGGTTGTGTCGGAAGAATCCTGCACGTTGTGTCCGTAGATTCCGAAAGCAGGAAGGCCCTTCTGGGTATGACCGGCCAAAGCGGCGGCCAGATAAACAGCACCCGGACGCTCAGTTCCGTTGAAGCCCCAAATGGCTTTCGGCATGTAAGGATCGTAGTCGATGGTTTCACTGCCATAGCACCAGCATGGAGTTACCGAAATAGTTAGCCCTACACCCTCGCGGCGAAATTTATCGGCACAGGCAGCAGCTTCGGGTACACGACCGATGGTTGAGTCGGCAATAACACATTGAACCGGAGTTCCGTCTGTATATCTAAGGGTTGAAGAAATAAGCTGTTCAACACTTTTTGCCATATTCATGGTTTGCTCTTCGAGCGATTCACGAATACCTCCCTGACGGGCATCAATGATAGGACGAATACCTACTTTGGGATGATGTGATAATGGTTTCATTTGTAAACAATTTTGATTTTAAATGACAAATGGGAATGAATTACACAATCAGCGAGGCTAAATTCAGCGTCAGCTAATTCAATGTTGCTGCAAATTATTTTCCTTATTGTTGTTGTTTTGCAGCAACAGGTTCATTTCATTGGTTAGTTTCTTATTATTAAATTTATAGTGTTATGAGTAAGGTATATATACAAAACATCAATGAGATACAATTACTTTTTCGTCGTGCTCATAAAGCGGCCCCGATGGCACAGATCCTTTTATGGCATAATAGAAAATATAGATATAGCAAATCAGTGGTATAATCATAGCCAAAGCCAGACTACCGGTTCTGTCAGAAATCAAGCCCATGACGGGAGTCCAAACTGCACCTCCGATAATGGCCATAATAATCATCGATCCTCCAATTTTGGTATTCGGTCCCAGACCTTTTACACCAAAAGCAAAAATTGTAGGGAACATCAACGACATAAAAAAGCTCGATGCTACCAAAGTGTATCCGCCAAGCTGTCCAGGCAACAGCACAGAAACTGCCACCAAAACCACGTTGATCAAGCTATAGGCACCCATGAGTTTATGCGGATTAATCTTGCGCATTAAAGCCGTAGAGACAAACCGGCCAACACCAAACGCAAGCAGAGAAGCAAACAAAAAATAGCCGGCTTCTTTCTCGGGTCTTTGCAGATAGTCTTTCACATAGGAGATCATAAAACTCCAGGTACCAACCTGCGCACCTACATAGAAAAACTGGGCTATCACACCTTTTACAAAGTGAGGATATTGAAACAATTTGGAAAAATGCCCATGACTACCTTCTTTCTTTGTATCCATTTTCTTGTGAGTGCCGGTTTCCGACTCAGCCGGAAATTTCACTTTCCACATCACAAATGCAATCACCAGAATAATGACTCCAATGACCATATACGGAGGAATTACCCTGAGAATTTCGCTATGCAAATAGCTCTGATATTGTCCCGAAGCTTTGAGAGCTTCCACCTGAGCTTCGGAATGTTCCACACCCGAGAAGATAAAAATATTACCGATCAAAACTCCACTCATAGCTCCCCAAGGGTTGAACGACTGCGAGAAGTTGAGACGCTGGGTGGATGTTGCAGGGTCACCCAAAACAGCGATGAATGAATTTGAACCCGTTTCAAGGAAAGCCAGTCCGCTGGCAATCACAAATAATGCCAACAAAAACAACCCGTAAGTACCGACAATGGCCGCCGGATAAAACAAAAATGCACCCATGGCATATAACACCAGTCCGATTAGCAAACCGGTTTTGTAGTTATAACGATCCATGATGTAAGCAGCCGGCAGTGACAACAGAAAGTAACCCATGTAAAAAGCCGATTGCACCAAACCTGCCTGTAAGCGGTTCAGTTCAAACGATTTCATAAACTGGGGAATCAGAATATCGTTCAGATTATTCGGAATTGCCCACAGGTAAAACAATGAGGTTACCAGTATAAACGGCAACAAATACTTTTTGTCAACAATTTTGTGTTTCGCCATGATGATAAGATTTTCAGGTTATTTACATTCGGTCAGAGCATAAATACGCTCCATCAACTGCCACTTTTCGTCGGATGTAGCACCCGGCTTTGAGCACTGGAATTTAGCCACAAAAGTTTCCCATTCTTCCTGACGATCGAGCGTGGCAAGTTTGGCAAAAGCGCTGTCCCAGTCGAAATCGGCAGGCACTTCCACAATCATAAATGCATGATTTTTGTGCAGATAAATTTCCATTTCAAGAATACCTACGCTGCGAATTCCGGCTGCAATTTCAGGCCAGTTATTCGCCGGAGCATGCCAGAATTTGTATTGTTCAATCAACTCGGCATCTTCCACCAAATCGAGTTGCTGACAGTAACGTTTCGTAGATTGTCCGAATTGTTTTACAGGATAGCCCTGCTTTAAATCTTGTTCCATAGTTATTTTGTTAGAAATTAAATATTTAAAATCATCACAGTGATTTACGTCTGATAAAACAGGTAGGCATTTCCTGTTGCACTAGTTTTCCTGTCATAACAAACGATGCCGCCATCTCTCCAAGGCGGGCAAAATCGACAGAAAAGGCAGAAACGCCCTCCTGAATAATTTCCAGCAAAGGCATATCATTATAAACCACCACCCCTACCTCCTGCCCAAACCTAAAGCCGGCTTTATTGGCAGCAGCCACTATCGAGACCAAATCGTCGGTCATAATGCAGATATAGGCTACACCTGCCGAGAGATCCGTCTCCGCAAAATGACGCCTTTGAATATCGTAATCAAAATGATAGTTCCGGCAAAAACGGGTAAAAGCATCACCAGCTCCTATCGGATGCACCGAATCTTCGGGAAACACAAAAACCAGCCGTTTGTATTTTCGGAGTTGCTCCAAAGCCGCTTCCAAAACAGCATAGAATCCCTCGTCAAAATTCTGCCCTATATACGAAAGACCTTCCTTCGGGAAAGAACAAAAATCGAGCAACAAAAGTTTCGACGACGGCAATTTCAGCAAACTGGGAGTCATTTCATCGTATTTGAAATTCATCACCACGTAGGAATTGTATTTTCCGATGCTGTCACCAATAATCATATCAAACAGTTTCTCGTTATATTGATGAAACAACAGATCCACCTTCACATTTTCCGGCAGGTTTTCTACGAAAGCATTGTACAACTTCTCTTTAAATGGAGAATAAACATCCAGAAGCAGCAACACACGTTTTACTTCATCCAACACAAAATAGCCCTTCATGGGCGCCGCATCAATGAGTCCGCGTTGTTTCAGCTCTTTGTAAGCTTTGAAAACAGTATCGCGCGACACATGAATTTTCTGGCTCAGTTCATTGACAGAAGGCAACCGATCGTCGAGAGCATACACGCCATCGGCAATCTCCTGCATAATGCTGTCAACCACCTGATTTACTTTGCTTACTTTGTTGGAAAATTTCATTTACTTCTGTGCTGAACTATGCTGATAATTGTACGGGCAAAAATAGACGAAATTTAGAAAAGAGAATATCTGAAGTTGTTAAATATAGCAAAAGAAGGGACTGTTATAAAACATGTTTTGGAAGAAATATACTCCGTCCGTAGCTTTAAATTGTTCGGGTAGCGGGCGTTCTTGAAATGTATTGTTGGCACGGTTCAGGAGAACCGCGCCAGCGGGGGGCGAGATTGCGAGCTGCATCCGTATCCCACGAGAAAAAACCACGATACGGGAGATACGGCTCGAAAACCTCTGATACCCTTATGAATTATACATATTGTTGGGTTTTCGTACTTTATTTATTTCGTTATATTTAAATATTTCTTCATTATCCAACCTGTCTGTGGTAAATTATCTTTCGGGCTAAAATAGCTTACGTACACCCATTTGTGATTTACCTGTAACACAACAATTTCAAAGCCACACGGTAATTTTTCAATTATGATTGACTTCATTTTTGGCTTTATCAAAACCTTGCATGCCCTCTTAGTAATTCTAAGTTCCTTTTCTTCTTTAAGTTTACTTTCGTATAGTTTGAACTGGTCATTAATTATGGTTTCAACTTCTTGCTTTGTAGCATACTCAGGTTTGGGCAACCAATTCCTTATTTCGCCAGTAAACGCAAGTATTATACTTATCAAGGTCAATAACTTCCAAAACAAGGCGTTAGCATCTGCATCAATTTTATCGACCTTAATCTCTATTCTTTGAAAAAATTCCTTAAGCTCAATTAGACCTTCTTTTGAAACACCGTTACCGTCATAGATTTTTTCATTTAATAAAACCGCTTCTTCTGTAATTTCTTCAAAATCATCAATTAAATTCCATTTCTGTTGACTTGCTGCAATTGAAGCCAACTGTCCTGAAATACCACTAATTGCAAATTGCCAACTATTAATTTGTGAAAATGCAGAATGATTTTTAGAAATTACTTCTGTTATGCTTCTTAGGTTTCTAAAAAGTTGGTCGTCTTGTCTGTTTATTGATGTGATTGTATCAATAGTAGTTTGTGGAATAGCGAATTTAGCTTGAAAGCTCATTGACTTTGTTATTGCTTCAATGGCTGACAAAGTTGGGTTTACAAACAATCTGTGATGTTGCATACTTTTAGTAATTTCAGCCATCATATTGATACCGCTGAAACTTTTAGCAATTTTCTCTTGAGCTTTTAGGAATCCTGAACCCTTCATGATGTCAGCCATCATTTGTTGATGCTTTAATAATGGATTTACAGAAGCTTGAATTTGCTCTTGCATTTTTCTAATATTATCAAAAGCATCTAATCCCATATTATTTCTCCAATCGTTCATAATTTATCTTGGTAATTCACCTAGCCCAGCCATTAGTGCTAAGGTTTTAGCTTTATTTGAAGTTTTTCTTAATCCCCTTCCTTTCCCTAAGCTATAAGGTATATCAATACTTCTTTCTTCGTATTGGTTGCGAGTTATATCTAAAATTTCTTTACTATGTCGATTCTCAAGAAAATAATGTGTTCCATTATTCCAATGGTCAGGGTCTTTCAACGAAACAACTTTCCAATTATCTTTACCATTTAATCGATAAATAACCTCTGATGCTGCAAAACAAAATCCTGTCGAATGAATCCCTGTTTCAATATTTAACTTATACCAATAGTCATCTAAAACTGCTACTTTAACGTCATTCCTCTCAAAAGCATTTTGCAAGGCACTTATTATTGTTGTTAATTCCATAATCAGTTATTATATGTGGAATAGATTCTTATATGAAGCCTAACAGTAAGTATATGCAAAGTAGGTAATAGCGAGCTTCAAACCTATCAAACCGTGATAATTTAAAGCGGGCTACAGCCCTTGAATTTACTACCATCATGCCTATTTTGTATATACATTGTTATGGGCTTTTGTTTATATTTTCTTTATCAATTCTTCAGTCTTTAGATATAAAGGCCCAAATTTCTTATCAAATTGATACCAAATCAAATAACTAAAATATTTAACTGTCCCAGATAATTGGTAGGTTAAACCAGCTATTCTTTCCTGTTCTTTTTGTCTTTCGCTTTCATTGCTATATTGAAAACAGCTTTGATATGCAAAAATTCCTCCGTGCACAAAAGATGATAACTCTGAATATTCAATTATCATTTTAGATAATAAAAACTCTTTTGGGTCAGATTTACTAATTGTCTCATTTAGAAAGGTAATTATGCTTTTAATAGAGAAATTTCGAGTGAAATCTTCTATCTCCTTTTTATCATATGTTTTAAGCATAGGAAATTTTTCGCATAACTCAGTCCACATTTCAGTTATTGTCTGTTCATCTATTCCATTAATCTTATTTACAGCATTAATCGATTTTGATAATGATAGATATTCTGAAATTTCTAAAATTGTATAATAATACTCTGATTTAGAATCAGATTTTTCGGCTAAATAATTGATATAAATATAGTTAAACCTTAGAAAATGCTCTACCAAAGAACGAAATAAAATCTTTGAACTATAAACATCATCATTTTCTATGCAATCAAATATTGAGTTTTTAATGAAATTTGTACCTGTTATAAATATCAAAAGCAGTTCAGTCGTCTTTGGAATCTTACTATTCTTGAGAAATGATATAATAAGAATTTGTGATTGCTGAAATATCTCAAACACTTCATTATCTAAATCTCTTATTCGTTCTATTTTCTCTAAAAATTTCATTCAATTTTTATTGTTTTTAGTTCATGCGAGCCTCTTCATTACAATTGCCCATAACATCTATGTATACGCTACTTAAATTGTGTATGCGCCATGATGTGGCGCATATATTTGCCTTATGCGATTATTGTATGGCTTAATAATCAAACGCTTAATGGTAACGGACAATTTGATTTTATAGCGTATATCCAATTTGTTAATTTTCTTATTTAATTGAATTCTATATTTCCAGCTTATCCATCGGATTTTTGATTGGATCGAAACCTTTGGTAGCGATTTTATGCCCGAATGCCCTAAAAGGCTTTTTATATAATGCAAATCAGTTTCTCTTTTGCCGGTGGAGGAACCTAAACAATTCATATAGAATCTATTCGGTAACGCAGACACGGGTTTTTCCGCCTCAAATCTACAAAATTCTTCCCGAATAATTTTAATTAGCTTAAATATTATTTTATATCCAGAAAAGGGTCTATTCACTAAACTGTGTCATGAAAAGACAATGGATTCAGGCTTTAGCCCAAGAGTTGCCGGGCAAAAGCCCGGCGAGGGAGAATGTTTAGTATACCGTCAACTAAAGCAGGCAGCAATAGATCTCCACTGCTTTGCCGGATAAAAAGAAGAAAAGAGATCAGAGATTCTTGCGCCAGTAGTACATGGGGGGATCAGCTTCCTGGAAATCGAGGCTGACGTAGAGGGTTTGTGCTTTCACATTGTCGTGACGCACTTCGAGGGTAATGCGACTACAACCTTTCTCGCGGGCACGTACTTCGATGGCATCCATCAGTTTGCGACCGATGCCCAACCCTCTGAATTCAGGCAGCACAATCAGGTCGTGGATATTGACCATCGGCCGAACGGTAAAAGTGGAGAAATTCTCGAATGCCACCAGCATCCCCACCGGGCGTTCGTCGGCAAGTGCCAGCAACACAATGGCAGTAGGATGATTGTTCAGCCCGTCGACCAAACGCAATTGCTGTAATTTACTAAGAGGCTGTCCACCACCCATCTGATCTGCAATATATGCATTTAGCAGTTCACCAATACCATTGAGATGTTCGGGATTACAGAAATCGCAATCTTCTATTTTAATTTCAGCTGTTGTCATCATCGGAAAGATGTTTATAGTTTTGAACATCGATTTGATACTTCTGAATGCGCAATCCCATAATCCGTTCGGTAATGCCCAGCGTTTGAGCCGCCTTGGCACTGTTGCCGCGGGTAGCAATGAGCGTATCCAGAATCATCTGTTTCTCCACCTTTTCGAGTACATTATTGAGAGTCCCCTTGCTGGAAGTTCCCGAAGAAGCGGCTGTTTGCAACGTGGGAGGCAGGGTATAGGAACGAATCACATTGTCGGAACTAAGCACCATGGCTCGTTCTATCACATTCTCCAGTTCGCGGATATTGCCCGGCCAGTGATACATCATCAGCAAGTCGAGAGCACCGCTGGTGATCCGCTTCACTGCAGTACCGTTAATGCGGTTCAGTTTATCTATAAAGTGGTCGACCAAAATAGGAATATCGGCACGGCGCTCACGCAGAGCCGGCACGTAGATCGGGAAAACGTTGATACGGTAGTAAAAATCCTCTCTGAATTTATTCTCCCTGATCATCTCCTCCAAATTACGATTGGTGGCAGTAATCACCCGCACGTTCACATCGATGGTTTTGGTTCCCCCTACCCTCTCGAATTGCCGTTGTTGCAGCACCCGCAAGAGTTTTACCTGAATAGACAGCGGCACTTCGCCGATCTCATCCAAGAAGATGGTTCCCCCGTCGGCCATTTCGAAACGGCCCACATGCTGTGCGTTGGCTCCCGTAAACGAACCCTTCTCATGACCGAACAGTTCGCTTTCAATCAATGTTTCGGGCAATGCAGAGCAGTTGACTTTGATAAACGGTCCGTTTTTACGGGCACTGGCACGGTGAATCGCTTCGGCAATCAATTCTTTTCCAACGCCACTCTCTCCGCGAATCATCACGGTAGTATTTATCGGCGCCACCTTTTCTATCATCCCGTAAAGGTCGTTCATCAACGACGAATTACCCACGATATTGTCGGGACGGTGAGCAAGCGGAGACTCTTTCAGCCTACGGTTTTCGGCACGAAGTTGCTCCATCTCCTCTATCTGCTTCTGGCGGAGCGCCACGTTTTTGCCGATCAGCAAACCCACCAGATTCATAAACTTCAGTTCGGGCGAAAAATCGGTAACCCGGGAATAATACTTGTGAATACTTAACGTACCGGTAATTTCATCTTCGGAAATAATTGGGATGCAAAGAAATGCCGTATTGTGCACCAAGTCGGTGGCGATTCCTGTTTTATTAAGAAAATTCGGATCTTTAGAAACATCCGCTATAATTTTTGCTTTTTTCGTCCGCACCACTTCCCCGATAACGCCTTCCCCGATTTTATACACGCCGCGGTGCTTTTCCGCATCGGTCAGCCCGTATGCCGCACTGATTTCGATCGTAGCAGCATTGCGGTTGATAATGGTAATCATGCTATACTGCGCATTGAGGAACTTACACAAATTTGCCAAAACCAGTTCAAGATCTTTGTTGATATTCTGGCTTTTACTGATAATATCGCTAATTGTAAACAAAAAAGTCAGGTCGGACTCTGCAAAGCAGTTCCGCTTGGTGCGTTCGCAAAACATAATCTGATCGTTTTTATCGTTTGAACAAAATTCAATGCAAAGATAATAAAAAATATCATATTGTCATGCTAAATAGATTTTATTCTTTCTTTTTGTAATGATAAATCTATTTTTAATTACACTATTACCAAATAGCAGCAGAATATAAATCATTTTGCGCAAAGTGTTACTTACAGCGAATTTGATGATAAACCGAAAGTATCTCGTTCACAGAGAGATTACGTTTTAGATGAATGGAAAGTTGGTGAATTTTACGTACAACACAGTCCAGATCGGCATTGTCGAGGGAAAGATTACGTTGAGAAAAGAAGTGGAGTACGGCGGTTTTGCCCGAATGTTTGCCGAAAACATTATGAGCGCTTTCGCGACCTACCAGCTTGCCGTCGAAAGGTTGAAAAGCCCGCACATCGTGCAGGGTTCCCTGCGCATGAATACCCGACTCATGAGCAAAAACCATGCTGCCGGTAATGGCTTTTCCTGCCGGGATTGGACGTCCCGAACATTCGGCCACGAAACGACACAGGTCACTTAGCTTTTCGGGATGAAATTTTGTCTGACCAAAAACTGTAGCAAGAGAGGTCATTACCTCCTCCAGCGGAGAATTGCCGGCACGTTCGCCCAGACCGTTGACCGTCACGCTCAAATGCTCGGCTCCCGCCTGCCAGGCCGTGATTGCGTTAGCCGCAGCCATTCCCAAATCATTATGCCCGTGGAAGTCAACTTCCAGTAAGGGAAACGCAGTTTTAATATCACGAACCAGTGAATAGAGGGATAGTGGCGTAAAGAGTCCGACAGTATCGGCAATGCGAACCCGACCTACTCCGGCATTTTGTATCAATTCGAAATAGGAAAAGAGACGGGTGCGGTCGGTACGGCTGGCATCCTGTGCCCCGACGCTGACATACGGAAAATAGCGATGCGCATGTTCCACTAAAGCAGGCAGCGCATCGCATATCCAAACCCAATCTTTGCCAATGACTTTCAGTTGAATATCAGAAAGAGGAAAGGCCATATGAATACCTTCGGCACCCGTTCGCGCAGCCATCTCGATATCCTGACGAAGCGCTCTGCTCCATACCGATATACGACATTTCGGCTTTGTGCGAACAATAGCACGAATAGTATCAACCTCTTCCTCTCCCATTGCCGGCGTACCGGCTTCGATTTCATCCACACCCACCGCGTCGAGCAGACGCGCTACTTTCAGCTTTTCCGCTCTGGAAAAGGCAACCCCGGGAGCCTGTTCTCCATCGCGCAGCGTGGAATCGATCAGACGGGGAGCAAAAGCAGGAGAATGAGAATCGAACATTTTATTTACTATTTTGTCATTTACCATTATGATTATCCGCAAAGCGACCTAAGATAGAACAATTAGTTTTTCTAACCCTACCCCCTGCGGGTACTCCCCTTGATCACAAGGGGAGATAAATCTGCAAAAGCACCTTGCACTCGCATTTTCAGCCAAAATCTCGCATACAGTGGTGTCCCCTTTTGTTAAAGGGGACGAGCGAAGCGGAGGGGTTAGTAGAATAATATAGGACGCTTTGCGGATAATCATACTTACTATTTACCATTTTGAATAGGCTGAATCAGATTTCAATGGTAAATAGTAAATATGGAAATTGTCAATCGAAATCAGGCGATCAGGTATTCTTCAACGGCTTTACCTTCTTCCAAAGCGTCGAGTACCTCATCGATTTTGTCTTCGTTCATACCTCCATACCAGTAGTTATTTGGCTGAATAACCACGATGGGACCCTGGCTGCAAACGCTAAGGCAGGCTGTGGTGGTAACTACCGCATCGAGTCCGCGGTCGGAGCATCCTTCGCTGATCATCTGCACAAAAGATGTAGCTCCTTGTTTGTTGCAATACCCCTGGGCATCGCCGGCAACCCGGTACGAGTTGCAAACCATAATCATGTAATCAGGCTTTTTCATACGACAAATATTAAATGTTTCAAGTTCAAAATTTCAAGTTTCAGGTTAATCTGAGTACTGTGTACTGAAGACTGCATACTGTTTTCTCATCCACAGCCCTGTGCGTTTCCGCGACAACCTTCACCGCAGCCTTTGAATTCGGATTTGCAAAGGGTTTTCAGCGGAATGTTTTGATAAACGGCATCCAGACCGGCATCGATCAAACCGTTCATTTGGATCACCTTCACTCCGTTGTCTTGCAGAATCTTCATCGGGGTTTCGCCTACGCCGCCTACCAATACTGCCTGACAGTCAATCAGGGTTTTATTGGCCAGCATATTCCAGCGGTCTGCGCCACCGCCCTGTGGAGGAGCGTTGCGGGTTTCCACAAAGTGATAGCCATTGCGGGTTTGTTCAAAAATATAGAGTTTCATAGCTTCGCCCAGGTGCAGGTTCACCAAAAGACCCTCCTGCGTGGCAACTCCCACCCGCGTGCGGCCTTCGCCGCGATTGACCACCATGGTAGAGAATTGTCCTATCATATCCATCGCTTCGCTGCAATCTTTACCCAGTAATCCGGCAGCATCGGCCCTACAACGGGCACAGTGAGCCATGGGGTGAATATATTTGGCAATAGTTGCCCGAAGCTCTTTCATAGCTCCTTTAGAGGGCTCCTCGATATATTCAAATATGGTGTTTTCGGTCGGGAAAACCGGAATACAGTTCATCGTGTCGGCTCCCAATTCGGCGACTTTTTGTGCCAGCGCTTCCACTTCGTGATCGTTAATGCCGGGACAAACTACCGTATTAATCTTGACTGTAATTCCTTTGGCTTTGAGTAGTGGAATACATTTCAACTGCTGTTCGAGCAAGATAGCAGCTCCTTCCTTTCCACGATAGACACGACGCTGATAACGCACCCAGGTGTAAATTTTCGCCAACGTTTCCACGTTAAGCGAGTTGATCGTCAGCGTTACGTGCGTCACGCCCAGTTCGGCAATCTTATCGATATGTGGAGCCAACTCCAGACCATTGGTGGATAGGCAAAAAATGACATTAGGGAACTCGTTCTTCAGAATTTCGAGCGTGGTAAGAGTTTCAGTAGGATTGGCAAACGGATCACCGGGACCGGCAATACCCACCACGCTAATATTTTCGAGCTTTTCGGACAATGCTTTCAGGTAGTGCACGGACTGCATCGGAGAAAGCACCGTGCTGGTTACGCCCGGACGGCTTTCATTCACACAATCGTATTTACGGTTGCAATAAGCACACTGAATATTGCACTTGGGCGCAATCGGGAGGTGAACACGAGCGTGAGTGTGTCGCGCTTTTTCGTTAAAACAGGGGTGCAGGGTTATATCTTTTGTTTCCATAGCCATTCTATTTACAATTTTGTCATTTACGATTTACAATTTCGAATCTGTATCGTTCGATTTTGAGTCGGTTACATCGCCGGTTTTGCTTTCTTTTGAACCGGAACTCCGCTTCGTCAGTTTTGCGAATGCCCGCTGTCGTCTCAGTTTACGGGCAATAATTTGGGCAATGTGGATGTTCATAACTTATTTATTTCAAGTTTCAGGTTCCTGATTCCAATTTTCTGGCTTTACATATATTTGTAACCGATCGGCGATTTGCGTTGTTTGTCATCAAGAAGCGTATTCACGATTTGTTCGAAAAGAATCATCGTTCCTTCGTAACCCAGCACATGAGCATGTTGAGCACCGAGTCGGTCGTGAATAGGGAATCCGGTGCGGACGATGGGAATATCCATCTTACGGGCAATGTAGTAACCTTTGCTGTTTCCGATCATCAGGTCGGGCTTCAGCTCCTGCATCACCTCTTCCATCCGTTCGAAACTCATGCCCTGTCCAACCACCATATCTTCGTAATAGTTGCTGCCCAACACTTCGCGAAGTGTCCCGGCAAGTTTTCCGCTTTCTCCCCCCGATGCGCACAAAACCGGCTTGATACCGATCTCAGCAGCAAAAGCCGCCAGTGCAACTACCAGGTCTTCTTCTCCGTAAATCACCGCCCGCTTGTCGGAAACGTATTTATGTCCGTCGATATAAAGATCGACCAAACGACCGCGCTGACGTTGATATTTCATCGGAATTTCCTTGCCGGAGATAGACGAGAGCGCTTCGAAGAATTTATCGGATTCCAGAATGCCGATCGGTAGACCTGTACGCACCAAGGGCACATCAAATTTACCTTTCAGGAACTCACCGGCTGACTGTTTTGTGCCGTTATCCTTGATACGGCCGTTCATTCCACCCGAATTGAGGATATAACCCAGTTCGACCGAAGCGTAGGCCTGCGCGCTTTTCTTTAATTCATCTACGGTTGTTCCGCCGTCGGGAATGCGTCGATAGCTATCCCACGAGGTGTTGTCGAGTGTGTCCGAGTAATCAGGGAACAACACGACCGGTATCGAGAAATCTTCCACAATTTCTTTCAAGTGGCGAATATCTTCCGGCGATATCATATTACTAAACAAGTTGATATGATCTCCAACCGGGCCGGAAGATTCGGCCAATGTCTTCACAGCAGCAAACACTGCCTCGTGAAATCCCTCCGAATGAGTTCCCTGATAACTGGGAGTAGATGCAAAGATCATTACCGGTAGGTCCGGCATTGCGTTGTGTGTCTTCTGGTACTCAAATATTAATCGTTGCACATCCTCGCCGATGGTCTCGCTCAGACAGGTGCTGGCGATGGCAATCACCCGCGGATGATATTGTGTGATAATATTGTCAATACCGGTGTTGAAATTCTTGTTTCCCCCGAAAATGGTAGTCTCTTCACTGAAGTTGGAGGAAGCGATATCTACCGGTTCGCGAAAATGGCTAATGAGATAGCGGCGGATGTAAGTGGCACATCCCTGCGAACCGTGCAACATCGGCAACACACCTTCTAATCCTTTGAAGGCAATACAGGCGCCCAGCGGCGTACATTGCTTGCAAGCATTGCACGAGGAGGCAAACGTATCGCCCGAAGGCATCACTTTCTGCTTTATGGATTCTGCCTTTTGCATACAATACTTTGTTTTGGAGTTAAATAAACTCTCTCTTTTTGCCCCTAAATCCCCTAAAGGGGACTTAAATCTGTAAAAAGAGATTTGTTTTATTTTTTGCTACTCCTACAAGTCCCCTTTAGGGGAATCGAAGATCAGCGAAGCTAATTAGGGGTAACAGCAGGAAAAAAGTCTTTGTTCTTTACTCTTTATTCTTTGTTCTGCTTACAAATTGCCATACCGGACTGGTTACCGTTTCGTATACCTCTTTGGCAAAATTGAGCATTCCGTCGTAACCGGCCAGCGCCAGTTTGCGTTCGTGGTTATGATCGCAAAATCCGATTCCGAGCTTGTAGGCGATGGGGCGTTCTTTCACTCCACCGATAAACAGGTCTGCTCCTGTCTGTTTGACAAACTCCGAAAGTTCTACCGGATTGGAATCATCTACCATAATACAACCGTCGTCGCAAATGGTTTTCAGTAAGCGGTAATCTTCCGTGTTGCCGGTCTGCGTTCCTGCAATCACCGTTTTCATACCTATCAGTCGTAATGCCTTTACTAATGAAATGGCCTTGAATGCCCCGCCCACATAGATGGCGGCTTTCTTTCCCTGCAAAGCTCTTTTGTAGGGTTCGAGCGCCGGAATCAACGTTGTAAGCTGATCTTTCACCAACTCGCGGGCTTTGTCCATCACGCTGTCGTCTTTGAAGAACTTGGCCACCTCATAAAGCGCATCCGACATATCTTCGATGCCAAAATAGGAGACCTTGATAAAGGGGATTCCGTACTTCTCTTTCATCAGTTTGGCTAAGTGAATCATCGACCCAGAGCATTGCACCACGTTGAGCGCTGCCCGATGAGCATTCTGCACCTTTTTCACACGACCATCGCCGGTAATGGGAGCCAGAATCTGAATTCCCATCTTTTTGTAATACTCTTCGAGCATCCACAGTTCGCCGGCAAGGTTAAAATCGCCCAGAATATTGATGCTTAACGGAGATACTTCCATACTTTCGTCTGTTCCTATCAATGAAAAAAGAGCATCGCAGGCTATTTTATAGCCATCCTTTTTCGATCCCTGAAAACCTTCGGCCATTACCGCGATTACCGGAATATTCTTCTCTTTTTGCACCCGTTTGCAAACCGACTGCACATCGTCGCCAATCACGCCCACTATACAAGTGGAATAAACAAAAGCCGCCTTGGGATGATGCTTGTCTATCAGTTCATGGAGCGCCTGATAGAGCTTATCCTGACCGCCAAAGACGATATTTTTTTCGCGTAAATCCGTGGAAAAGCTGCTGCGGTGCAGTTCGGGACCGGACGAAAGGGCTCCGCGAATGTCCCATGTATAAGAGGCGCAGCCAATAGGACCGTGCACCAGGTGAAGGGCATCGGCAATAGGGTAAAGCACCACGCGCGAGCCGCAAAAAACGCAGGCTCTCTGGCTGACAGACCCGGCCACACTGGGCTTTCCGCCCACCAGCTCGTGCGAGTCAACCCCTTTGGTCACGATCTGATTTTCCCTGCCTTCTAAATATTCAGCCATAACTTTGTTGTTTTGGAGAACTTTTCCTCTTTTATTACCCCTAAAGCCCCTGAGAGGGACTGAAATATGTAATCTGAGGAAAAAAGTCTTTATTCTTACTCTTTGTTCTTTCTCACAAAGTGCCAAACCGGACAATCTGAAGCGCTTCTGCATGGCTTCAATTCTGCTTTAAAACCAACACTCATACGTCCGTAACACACATCTATTTTGCCAACGGTTGTTCTGCCAACCGCTTATTTTCTTTGGATTTTCAAGATGTTGCAGTTGTGCAAAATGCGAACCGCAACATCCTTACCACAATCCATTATTACATTACTAGTTCCACTTTTTCTTCGGGGCAGGTACGATCTTTGTGATCGAGGAAAGCATCCAGAATCTTGATCAGAAGATTGGTTGCCCCCGTGTAACCTACATAAGGGAAGAAATTGTTGCCCGGGCGATCCATCACGGGGAAGCCAAGACGAACGAACGGAATATTTTCATCACGTGCGATATATTTACCGTAACTATTTCCGATAAGCATATCCACGCCTTCTTGTTTGATCCACTGATGAAGACGGAACATATCGGCACGCTCGCCGCTCATGAATTTTGCTTCCGGCACTTTCTCTTTCAGCATCGCTGTCATGGCCTCATCGAAATGTTTTCCCGGAGTCCCGGTAACGATATAAACCGGTTTCATATCGAGAGTAAGCAAAAATTCCACCAAAGGAATCAGCGTATCGGGATCGCCGTAAAGAGCAACCCGTTTGTCGTAAAAGTTCTTGTTATTATCGGCAATCATATCGATCAGGCGACCGCGTTCTTCGGTCAACGAATCGGGCACCGGCACGTTGGCATGACGACTAAGCGACATGATAAACTTGTCGGTAGCCTTCAAACCGATAGGAATTTCAACGGTTTCGAATTTTACCTTACACTTGTTTTCGAGTTTAATGCAAGCATCTTCGGTAGTATACGGACCAATGCCAATCGAAAATTTGCTGTCGCCGGTTGCAATCATATCGGCCTGAGTGGTTCCCCCTTTGGGATACATATCGTAATGACCCGTCAGCGGAGTATCCAGCACATCCGACATATCGGGAAACATAATCGTACGGGCTTCCATCTCTTTGGCAATACGTTTAATCTCGCGCATATCGGAAGGTTCCATCCATCCGGCCACCAGATTCACCACATTTCTCTTCTTGGGTGTCGCTGTCGAAAAGAATTTAACGAAAGAGGATACCTGATTGGCATAACCTGTGACATGAGTACCAACGTAACTCGGCGTGTTGCAATAAATAACCTTTTTCCCGGCAGGCACTTTCCCATCTTCATTGGCTTTGGAGACAATTTGGGTAAGGTCATCACCAATCGTTTCGGAAAGACAGGTAGTGTGCACCGCAATCACTTCCGGATCGTAAACACTGAAAATAGTTTCGATAGCGCTCACCAGGTTAGCAGAACCTCCGAATACCGAAGAACCTTCGGAAAACGAACTGGTAGAGGCCATCACCGGCTCTTTGAAATGGCGGGTAAGAGCACTACGGTGGTAAGAGCAACACCCTTGCGACCCATGACTATGGGGCAAGCATCCGTGCAATCCCAATGCCGCATACATAGCTCCCACAGGTTGACAGGTTTTGGCCGGATTGATCGTCAGTGCCTTTCTGTCTATTTCTTTTGCTGTTGTATGTCGTAATAGCATAATTGTTTGAGTTAACAGCCCCCTAATCCCCCTCAAGGGGGACTATCAGAGCTTAGATTTAGGACGTGTTATGCGCCCAATTGATTATTTCCTTAATCTTACACTTTCGATTGCAGATTTCCCAAGTCCCCCTTGAGGGGGATTTAGGGGGCCAGTTTTTTTAATAAGCGTATTGAGCTTCCACGTAGGTTTCGCTTTCCCAGGGAGCTTTCAGCTCTTTCCAAATGGTGGTGCATGCAATCATTTCGATATCTTCATAGAAATTGATGGCTCCTTTGAAACCGGCATACGGTCCTCCGTAATCGTAGCTGTGCAACTGTTTGAGAGGCACACCCATTTTCTGAACGCAGAATTTTTCTTTGATACCGGCACAGAATACATCGGGTTTGTAGAGTTCAATCAGTTTTTCCATTTCGTAATGGCTGAGGTCGTCGATCACCAGAGTGCCTTTTGCCATCTGTGGCATCAAACCTTCATAACCGTTGAATTCCATTCCTTCTGCTTCGAGTGCTTTCAATTCCTCTTCCGTCTTGCGGGGATTGTAACGGGTTTCATCCTTCGTTACGGTAATTTCCTCAATATTACGGCTATCAGCATCAATCTGGATGGTCGGAATAACCACACGACCTTCGTAGTCGTCGCGGTGACCGAACTCGTAACCGGCAGACAGGGTTGTCATGCCTAATTCTTCAAACAAATTCTGATAGTGGTGAGCACGCGATCCGCCCACAAACAACATCGCCTTTTTGCCATTGGTTTTCTTCAATGCTTTTTCGCGGGCAGCAGTTACGGCTACCATTTCGTCGGCAATCACCTCTTCAATTTTATCGATCAACTCCTGATCACCGAAGTATTGTCCGATTTTGCGAAGCATTTTTGCGGTTGAATCGGCACCGATAGGCTGAACTTTGATCCATGGAATACCAAAAGCTGTTTCCATCATTTCGGCCACGTAGTTGATCGAACGGTGGCACATCACCATGTTAAGGTCGGCTGTATGAGCATTTTCAAATTTCTGAATCGTGGAGTTGCCGCTGAAAGTGGCTATCAGGTTGATGCCGCATTTTTCAAAAACACGTTCCAACTCAAAAGCATCGCCACCGATATTGTACTCTCCCAAAAGATTGACGCGATATTTCAGGTCACCTCTCTTT
Source organism: Paludibacter sp. (assembly GCF_009712605.1). Lineage (GTDB taxonomy): Bacteria > Bacteroidota > Bacteroidia > Bacteroidales > Paludibacteraceae > Microbacter. Next base: position 189,363 of record NZ_WASO01000010.1, read on the forward strand.
TCGTCATCGCGACCGATAAGATTTTTGAACAAACCGTTGTTTGCTATGTGGTGACCGGCCGACTGAGATACTCCGCGGTATCCTTCGCAGGAGAAACCGAAGATATTGATTCCATCACCGATCTCTTCCTTCATGTGGCGAGCCACGCGGTGCACGTCGTCACCGATAAGACCCACCGGACAGGTTGAGAAAATGGCAATTGCCTTGGGATGAAACAATTCGTATGCTTCACGAATGGCCTGTTTCAATTTTTCTTCTCCCCCGAAAACGATGTTGGAATCCTGCATGTCGGTTGAGAAGCAGTACATCATGAAGTTTTCATCTGTTTCAGTTTCGGGTTTGGTCTGATTACGACGAGTCAGCCACGAGTAAAAACCACAACCGATAGGTCCGTGCGTAATGTTTATAATGTCGCGGGTAGGGCCGAGAACCACACCCTTACAACCTGCATAGGTACAACCTCTCTGGGTAATAATACCGGGAACCGTACGTACGTTGGCCTGAATCTGGGGAGGTGTTTCCGGGTCGTTCAGCAGAATGGCCTTATCCCGCTTTTTGGCAACCTTCTTGGGGTATTTGTGCAACACCTCTTCTTTGAATTTTTTCAGGTCGTCAACCGAAACACTGTTATTTACTTCTTTTATCATAGTTGTATCTCCTTTTTCATTAGTCCAAAGTACTGTCGCCCGATTCAGCTGTACGCACACGTACCGAATCCACAGCATTCAGAACAATTATTTTACCGTCACCGCTTTTACCCGTCTGGTTTGCCTTGATAATAGTCTGAATGGCCAGATCCTTCTTATCATCGGTTACCACCAGCGTAATCATCCGTTTGGATTTCAATCGCGGCATCTTTTCAATCAACTCGGCATATTCGGGATCGGTCTCATCGGCTTTTTCGTAATCGCCGTGACCTTTTCCCCGGCCGAGTACCGGCATTGCCGTAAACGAAGGGAGACCGGCTTCCGAAAGAGCAGCCTTGGTATCACCCATTTTGGCAATTCGTATGATAGCGAGAATTAATTTCATATGTCAAAATTTTATTCGTTAATAGCTTGTATGTTAGAAACCGGCAGAAAGATTAAACTTCCATTTTACCACTGGAGATGGTATATGTTTCCACAACCGGAGTAACGAATATTTTCCCGTCACCAAACTGGCCTTTTTCGCCCGAGCGGGCTGCTTCTATAATCGTTTCTATAACGAACTCTTTGTCTTTTTCATTGATCACGATCATAAGTAAGTCTTTGGGAAGTTCATCGTAGGTAACATTACCCACTTTGATACCGCGTTGCTTACCGCGACCGAATACAGATAACTTTGTAACTGCAGGAAAACCTGCATTGAGCAGGGCTCTCATGACTACCGGCGATTTTTCCGGACGAACGATGGCTCTTAATAAATACATACCGTTTTGGTTTAAGTTGTTTCTATTTTTATTACAAATCTTCTACTTTGCACGATAAGGGCTTACAGAACTGTTTTCCTTTGGATTGAGACCGGAAGAAAGATGCAGAATTCATTCCTCCCGGTCTTCTCCAAAACAAAGGTTTTAGTTCATAATACCGAAACCAACCAGCAAGTCTTCAAGCTCTTGCATAGCCAACGGAGTCGGAATTACCTGCATCGTATTATCGTTGATTTTTTTTGCCAACGCGCGGTATTCGTCGGCCTGAGGATGTTCGGGTGCATGGTCGATCACCGTCTTACGGTTGATCTCTGCATGTTGAACCATGTTGTCGCGGGGAACGAAGTGGATCATTTGAGTTCCGAGTTTTTTGGCAAACTCCTGAATCATATTAGCTTCATTGTCCACTTTACGGGAGTTACAGATAAGTCCGCCGAGACGAACGTCACCCACTTTCCCAAATTTAGAGATGGATTTGCAAATATTGTTGGCGGCATACATTGCCATCATTTCGCCCGAACATACGATGTAAACTTCCTGAGCTTTACCATCGCGGATAGGCATTGCGAAACCACCGCAAACAACGTCACCCAGTACGTCGTAGAACACGTAATCGAGGGCTTTGTCATCATCATAAGCACCAAGCTGTTCGAGAAGATTGATAGAAGTAATGATACCACGGCCTGCGCAGCCAACACCCGGTTCAGGACCGCCCGATTCAACGCAGTGTGTTCCTTTGAAACCATCCTTCATCACGTCATCCAGTTCCACATCTTCGCCTTCTTCGCGAAGTGTATCCAAAACGGTTTTTTGAGCTAAACCGTGTAAGAGCAAACGGGTAGAGTCTGCTTTAGGGTCGCAGCCCACTACCATCACATTTTTTCCCATTTCGGCCAGACCGGCCACTGTGTTTTGGGTTGTGGTTGATTTACCAATTCCCCCTTTTCCGTAAATAGCAATTTTTCTCATAACCTTAATATTTTGCCTTAATGAATGAATTGTTACAATACTACTTTCAAAGCGCATGCCAGAAAACATTATTTAACAAATACAGCCAAGGCAAAATCGAGTAAACTACTGATTTACAGAATAAATATTTTTCAAGAAAATAAGAGAAGCGTTATCTTTTAAAACTAAATCGCTCCGACGAGGTAGGAAAACGATCCTAAATCTACAAATTTGTAGGATTCTCAAATGCCGTGATCTTTTCCTTCCCGATCCGCAGCACTTTGGTGGCCAAACGGTGAATTTCATCTTTGTCGTGGCTCACCATGACGGTAGTGGAACGAAACAATTCATGCGATTTAAGTATTTCATTCTGAAGCGACTGTCTCAGTTCAAAATCGACAGAAGAGAGGGGTTCGTCCAGCAACATCACCTCCGGTTTTCGCGCAAAAGCCCGAGCCAGCGCCACTCGTTGCTTCTGCCCACCCGACAATCGTGTCGTTTTCTGATGCCGGAGTTTCTCCAACTGAAATGTATGCAGCAGACTCTCAACTTCATCCAAATTTTTCACATCCTGCGCAAACCGGATATTTTCCTCCACGTTCATGTTCGGGAACAGTGCATAATCCTGAAACATATAGCCAACCTTACGTTTTTGTGGAGGAACATTTATCTTTTTCGAGGAATCAAAAACGGTTTTGTCGCCAATACGGATCACTCCTTTATCGGGAACAAACAGGCCGCACAGCATTCGTAGCAGCGTGGTTTTACCAGCTCCCGATTTCCCGAAAAGGCACACCAGCTGGTGTTTCTCTATCTCAACACAAACCTCGAGCTTGCGTGGCCCATCGGTGGTCAACATTTTCCGTTCAACATCTATATAAATCATACTTTTAGAATTTAACAATCTGACCCCGCCTTTCGCTTTTCACCACCTCACTTTCTCACCATCTCGCCACCTAATCACCCGATCATATTCTGAAATGTCGGTTTACGCTATAAATAATCACAAGTAACACAAAAGAGACCGCAAAAAGAATCAGCGAATACTGATTAGCAGTGCTATAGTTCAACGATTGCATCTCGTCATAAATGGCGATCGAAGCCACCCGTGTTTCTCCAGGCATATTTCCGCCCACCATCAGCACTATACCGAACTCCCCGATACTGTGAGCAAATGTCATGGCTATACCGGTCACAATAGAAGGTTTAATATTGGGCACCAGCACCCTGAAAAATGTCTCCATTTTCGATTTTCCCAATGTATAAGCTGCTTCACGGTAACTTTTAGGCAATGCCACAAAGCCGTTTTGCAGAGGCTGAACCATAAAAGGAAGGCTAAAAATAACACTGGCGATAAGTACTCCCTGAAAAGTGAATGCCAGACGAAGATCGAACCATCGCTCAAGAAAACCGCCGAAAGCATGTTGCGGACTAAATGCTACCAGCAAGTAATAACCTATCACCGTAGGTGGAAGCACCATCGGCATATTAATAAGGGCTTCAAAAATTACCTTGAGCCGAAAGCGGGTAAAAGCCAGCAGGGCTGCGATGGGTAAGCCTATAATAAACAGAATCAGCGTGGTGGACAGAGCCAGTTTGGCCGTCAAAAGAAGGGTTTGAATAAACTCGGGAGACATAAGCGTCAATATTAGAACAAAGAATAAAGAGAAAAGAACAAAGACATTATATAGATGAATTGTGTATAAACCTCATTGACAAACCTCTCCTCTCCCGAGGGGAGGAGGAGTAAGGCTGAGAGATAGTTAGAATTTAATTCGTCTTACAGATTGTCCCCCTCTCTCTCGGGAGAGGGGTCAGGGGAGAGGTCTTAAAAATTCAAACTACTATATATCAACATTCTAATTAGTAAATCTATATAATACTCTTTCCATCTGATCAAATTAACAAACCTGTTCTTGAAAAGAGAGATGCCGCACATTTCGCGGCATCTCCAACGATCAGATTTGTAAAATACTAATAATAACCATCACGGTCAGCGTTTTACCAAGCCATAGCCGTAGCTTTTCCAAATGGCATCGCATTTGGGACTCAGTACATATTTCATAAAGCGGGCTGCCTCTCCGTTGCGTTCCCATCCCTTTACCAACACACAACCCTGTGCAATCGGCGGACACACATCGGCCGGTAATTCATAACAATACCCCTTACCTTTCATATCGGGAGCCAATGCCAGTGAAAGAGCGATAAAGCCGATCTCCGCATTGCCGGTAAATGCAAATTGTGCTGCCTGCGAAATGTTCTCGCCCACCACAATTTTTCCGGCTATTTTATCGTACAACCCGTGCTTTTTAAGGGTATTCACGGCATTTTCGCCATAAGGAGCCGTGGCCGGATTGGCAATTGCTACCTTTTTCACTTCAGGAAGGAGTACCGAATTTAATCCCTTGGCAAGATTGACTTCTTTGCTCCACATGGCCACTTTTCCAAAAATATAAGTAACCACCGGCCCTACGGTCGCTCCTTTTGCTTTCAGCGCATTAGGAAAATCCATATCGGCAGCCATAAAAAAGTCGAAAGCTGCGCCATTCAGAATTTGTTGCGTGAGCGTTCCCGAAGCACCAAAGGAGATATCCACTTTTGTCTTCGGGTGCTCCTTTTCATATTGTTTCTTAATGTCTTCGAGCACATAACGCAGGTTGGCGGCAGCCGCTACACGTACTTTCTGAGCATTGGCACCTGCAGATACAATAAACAGCGTCAGTATAATAAGAGTTATCTTTTTCATATGATGGTAATAATTTGAATATTTATCTAAGTTGTATCTTCTTTCCTATTTCACCGACAAAAATGTAGGTTTAATGGTAATCATAATAAATGCCCATTGTGGAAATTTCTGATCGACATTTGTCTTCAGTTTCTTCACCGACGACACCAATGCATTGGCAAAATATCCGCTCCAGCCCCCTTGTAGATTCATCACCGAAGATACCGGATATGTAAATGTCAAATCAAGTTCAGAGCCCAATCCTTTATGATTGAATGTTTTCACCTGCTGCTGTGCCATACTGAAGGCATGATACGAAGCTTCTGCTTTCAGCTTCGAACCGATGGTTATTTCCGGACCAAAATAGAGATCGACTAAACCGCCCGATGGAAGCGATTTCCAATACTCCATGGCTCCATTGAACGAATGGTTTGATCCAAAGAGTTTATTAAAAGTGTGATCTTCTGTTGTTGCCAAATCGTATTTAGAACCCGAAAAATAGTCGGCACCGGCATTAATAGCTACGGCTTTAGATGCTTTTGCCTGAGTTTTGAAGGCCAATAAATAAGCATCCAGCTTCTTACCTGTAGTTCCATGACCGAACTGATAGTAACCCGTTCCGTAAAATGTAACGGGAAAAGACTCTGCCGAATAGCCCAGATTTCCGCCAAGAGTATTGCGGTACCACCGCTTATTATCATTCACATTGGCCTGTGTATTGGTTCGCTGGTAGCCTTCATTTACCCAAAGCGACGTAAGATTAAAGTTACCCAACGGCTTGGAAGCCCAGAGGTAGGTCATCGATTTGTAGGTTGTTGAGTAAGCGGTTTCCTGATACACATCACTGGCATTATTCCAGGCGGCACCCAGATGCAGTGTAAAATCCGTCGCGGTATATTTCATCAGCAACAAGTCGTGGGCATTACCCGTATTGCTCCAGTTGCTTGCCGAAAACAACCGCTTATCGTCATATTCTATTGCCTGACGCCCCATGGCAACCGAAATGCCGGGAGCCAGCAGGTATTCGCCCCAAGCCTCATACACACCGAACGTACTCGTGCTTAACGCTGTAGGAGCCGTCTGTCCGAACACATGCGTATCCTGCAATACCAGTTTGGCCTTCATTACATTCGAAGTGTAAGCCAGATTTAACCTCGACCGCATCACCGTGACAAGTGCAGTTCCCAACGAATCGTACAAAGGAGTCACTGCACCGCTGCGGACTTCGGTTCGCGTACGCATTTCCCCTCCGATGGTGATTGCCTGTGCGGTAGCTTTCTCTACCGCTGCAGAAGCAATAACCACGACTAACAACCCAACAATCAATCTTGTACCCATAACAACAACTTATTTTAGGATTAATAATAAATCACTTTTAATCATCGATATACACTTCAAAGAATAACGTTTTTCAAAAAAAAGCCCGAAGGCTTACAGAAAACAAAACAGCATGGCTTCGCCTGTTTTTTGAATATATTCGTTGTGAAGAGCCTGCAATTTTTCGTATCGCTCAATCAGATTCGCTCCGAACGGAGTCAGATCGGCACCACCACCGTTTGTTCCACCCCGTTTGCGGGTTACCACCGGCAATGGCGACAGTCGGTTCATTTGCTCCACAAACGACCAGGCCTGCTGATACGACATCCGTATCTCCTTCGAAGCTGCCAGAATAGATCCAGTCGATTTGATTTTCCGCAGCAAATCAACCCTGCGGGGAGTCAAAAAACACTCTCCGCTTTTCTGAATTTCAAGTTCTGCTCTGATACTAAAAGGATGCCTCATGCTGTTTATTTCTTGTTATTCACAAAAACAAATAACGTGCCACAAACCACTATTCACTGTATATCAATATATTGTGATTTATTGCAAATTCATACACCTACTTTTGCGTACAAAAAAGCAGCTTCATTCTACAAAAATGTAGCCCGGTAAAGCATCAACAATAACCCTCAAAATCGGCCTTGCGCAGGGATGAAAAAAGTGTACCTTTGTCGGAGAATTTACCAGACGAAAATGACTAAAATCGGTTTTTTATCGGACACGCACGGATACCTCGATCCCCGTGTTTTCGAGCACTTCGAATCGTGCGACGAGATATGGCACGGTGGCGATATCGGCACCATAGAAATCGTTGACCGGTTGAAGGAATTCAAACCCTTAAAAGCGGTTCACGGTAATATAGACAGTTACGACATCCGGCTTTGTTGTCCGACCGTTTTACGCTTCACCTGCGAAAAGATCAACGTTTTACTGACACATATCGGCGGCTATCCCAACCATTTCAGTCTGGAAGCAAAAGCATTACTCAAACAGGAAGTTCCCGACCTGTTTGCCTGCGGACATTCGCATATTCTGAAAGTGCAATACGACCATCATTTACGGATGCTTTGCGTCAATCCCGGAGCAGCAGGGCGCTACGGGTTTCATACAGTACAAACGCTGTTGCGGTTTTCTATCGATGAGCGTAACATCAACGACATGGAAGTGATTGAGTTGGCCCCACCCTCGTTAAGAAAAGTTTAAATTGCAAGAAATCGGGGCTCTTTTTTGACAATCGACCATTTTCAACTACCTTTGCACTATCAAATCGAAAGACAAACACCAGACCATCTGGTCTGATAACACTAACAAATACCGCTATTTATGACTCAATCTGATATTTCTTTGCACAAAAGACTGACCATCGCATTGGTGGCACACGATCGTCGCAAAGTCGACATGGTAGAATGGGCAACCTACAATGCCGAAATGCTGTCCAAACATAAGATTATTTGTACCGGCACCACCGGCGGACTTATCAAGGATGCTTTCGACAAGAAAGGAATTGAGGCCGACATCACCTGTGTAAATTCAGGTCCGATGGGTGGCGATGCCGAAATTGCAGCATTGGTAGCTCAAAAGAAAATCAATCTGGCCGTTTTCCTTATCGACGACCTTAACGCGCAACCGCACGAAGCTGACATTCAGATGTTGCTTCGTCAGTGCCGCATTCACAATGTGCCTATCGCATGCAACCGCTATAGTGCCGATTTAATGATTACCAGTTCTTTGTGGGACAATGAAGAGTATCAACCCAAAGAACCGAAGTATGTCTACTTCCACCGTGAAGAGCAACAATAACGAATCAATTTTATTTCTCTAACATTAATAAATTTCCGTTCCCCTTATCGTAGAAACGGAACCTGTAGAACTATGCAACTAAATCTCGCAATTCTCCCCGGTGATGGAATCGGACCCGAAATCGTAGAAGTAGCGTTGAACGTTACTAAAGCCGTGGCTGAAAAATTCGGTCATACACTCTCTTATGAATATGCTTTGGTAGGTGCTTGCGCTATCGACAAGACCGGCGCTCCTTACCCCGACGCAACGCATGCTCTGTGTATGAAATCGGATGCCGTCCTCTTCGGTGCCATCGGTGACCCGAAATATGACAACAATCCTTCTGCAAAAGTTCGTCCCGAACAGGGCTTACTCAAAATGCGCAAGGATCTGGGCCTTTTTGCCAATATCCGTCCGGTTTCTACTTTTGCGTCGTTACTTCACAAATCGCCGCTGCGTGCCGATTTGGTGGATGGTGCGGACTTTATGTGTATCCGCGAGCTCACCGGCGGTATGTACTTCGGTCGTCCGCAAGGCAGAAGCGAAGATGGCAACACCGCTTACGATACCTGCGTTTATACCCGCGAAGAGGTGGAACGCATCCTGCACCTGGCATTCAAGTTTGCAGGCCAACGCCGCAAAAAAGTGACTGTGGTTGACAAAGCCAACGTAATTGCAACATCGCGTTTGTGGAGACAGATTGCTCAGGAAATTGCTCCGCAGTACCCTGACATCGAAACCGAATATATGTTTGTGGATAACGCTGCAATGCGCATCATCCAATGGCCGAAAAGTTTCGACGTATTGGTAACCGAAAACCTTTTCGGCGACATCCTTACCGACGAAGCTTCCGTAATTACCGGTTCGTTGGGAATGTTGCCTTCGGCTTCTATCGGTATTCACACCTCGGTTTTCGAACCTATCCACGGATCGTACCCGCAGGCAGCCGGCAAAAACATTGCCAATCCGCTGGCTACTGTACTCTCGGCTGCTCTGATGTTCGAATACGCTTTCAACCTGATGGAAGAAGGCTCTCTGATTCGTAAAGCGGTAAATGCTTCACTCGAAGCAGACTTCGTTACCGAAGATATTTGCAGTAATGGCCAACCCCGCACAACAACAGAAGTGGGAGAATGGTTAGTGAAGTACATTCAAGGTTAAGCGATTGCATAACAAAATACGCTGTTTATTAAAGAGCGGTTTGAACGGACATTCTTCCTTTCAGACCGTTCATTTTCATCTTCTGATTGCCGGAACCTGTTTGTGGATATGTAACGGAATGGAAGCTAAAGCGCAAAACGTTGTCGATACGATAAAACCTTTGCACATTAGTACAGACCTAAAGAAGATGATTCGTTTTTCGGGGTATGTGCCGCCCCGTCGCTCCGGTCTGATTATCAGCGACAGCATCAAATTCAATGGAATCCAGACGGTGAAACAACTCACCATCAACCAATTCATAAAAATGACGCAAGCTGAAGAGGACAAATACAAAAAGTTAATGGAAGCCATTTACAAGCCCCTGCTTGAAGAGCAGCGACGCATCATTGAAAGCGGAGTAGGCAAAGGCACATTTCACTATAATGCAAAAGTTGGATATCAGGATCCACTGAAAATGCCAACCGAGCTACTGAACGAAAACACGCACACAGAAGACAAATACCAGTCGTGGCAAGCAAAAGAGGCCGAAGTCATGAAAAAGTACGAGAGGCCCCAAGACAAAGGCAACGACAAAAAATAGTGCCGCATTAGTTGCACGTAACAATTAATCTAAAGCAAATCTGATTACCATAACCAACACACTGTCATTACAATCACATTTGTAATGTTTTCGACATGATTGAAAAATTTCTTACCAAAACCGAATTCGAATCACTTGATGATTTCAGGCAGAACTTTCAGGTAGTGGTCCCTGAGAATTTTAATTTTGCCTACGATGTTGTTGATGAATGGGCGCGCATTGCTCCCGACAAAAGAGCTCTTTGCTGGACAAACGACCACGGCAAGCATATTGATTTTTCGTTTGCAGAAATGAAGCAATATAGCGATGCTACTGCCGCCTACTTTCAACAGCTGGGCATTGGCAAAGGAGATATGGTGATGCTGATTCTGAAACGGCGGTACGAATTTTGGTTTTCCATTTTAGCATTACACAAACTGGGAGCCGTCTGCATACCCGCCACTCACCTTCTCACGCCAAAAGACATTGTTTACCGCTGTAATGCAGCAAGTATCAAAATGATTGTTGCTGTAGGCGAAGAAGAAGTAATAAAACACGTCAACGGAGCGCTGAAAGACTCTCCCTCCATTACGCAATTGGTTTCCGTAGGTCCCGATCAACCCGAAGGCTGGAACGACTTTCACGAAGGTATCCGTAACGCTGCTCCGTTTGAGCATCCTGCCCAAAAGAACGAAAACGACGACATCTCACTGCTCTACTTCACATCGGGCACAACGGGCAATCCCAAAATGGTGATTCACGACTTCACCTATCCATTGGGACATATCGTAACTGCCTCATATTGGCACAATATCAATCAGGACAGCTTGCATTTAACCGTAGCCGACACCGGTTGGGGAAAGGCCGTATGGGGAAAACTCTACGGACAATGGATTGCCGGTGCAGCCATTTTTGTGTACGATCATGAAAAATTCACCCCGGCCGACGTACTTCACATGATCGAAAAATACAAGGTAACATCCTTTTGTGCTCCTCCAACGGTGTTCCGTTTCCTGATCCGCGAAGATTTGAAAAGCTACGACCTTTCGTCTCTTAAATATTGCACGATTGCAGGCGAGCCGCTTAATCCGGCCGTATACGAAGCGTTCTACAAAATAACGGGCATCAAACTGATGGAAGGTTTCGGCCAAACTGAAACTACGCTCACCATTGCCACATTCCCGTGGATGGAACCAAAACCGGGATCGATGGGAGTGCCTAACCCGGCCTACGATATGGACCTGATTACTGCCGACGGACGCTCTGCCGAAGATGGAGAACAGGGCGAAATCATCCTGCGCACCGATCGCTTCAAACCTGTAGGGCTCTTTATGGGTTATTACCGCGACGAAGCGTTGACCAAAAGCGTTTACGACAATCATATTTACCATACAGGTGACGTAGCCTGGCGTGACGAGGACGGCTATTACTGGTTTGTGGGCCGCACGGACGACGTGATCAAAAGCTCGGGCTACCGTATCGGTCCGTTCGAGGTAGAAAGCGCCCTGATGACTCACCCTGCTGTAGTGGAATGTGCCATCACCGGTGTACCCGACGAAGTGCGCGGACAGGTGGTGAAAGCTACCATCGTATTGTCGAAAGAATACAAGGATAAAGCAGGAGAAGCCCTGATCCACGAAATTCAGGATCATGTTAAGCGCGTGACAGCTCCTTACAAATATCCACGTGTAATTGAGTTTGTGGACGAATTGCCAAAAACCATCAGCGGAAAAATTCGCCGGGTGGAAATTCGTGGCAAAGACACCAGCGGAGAATAAGACCGTTAAGGTGCAAAATACTCACGTACAGATCAAAAAAAGAACAAAGCCAGGTTAAACCTGGCTTTGTTCTTTTTCCCATATTGATGAAATCGTTTTTACTTTTTCTTGCGGAGGTTGTTTATCTAACGCACAAAGTGAGATAAATCAGATCAGAAGATCCTCTAACTTTACAAAATCAAAGGCTCTTTTTTACCACCTTGGTTTCAGTAACCGATTTCAGTTCGATAGGCATATTCATTTCTTCTCCCGACTGGGGATTTTTCATTTTCATAGTCATCTTGACAGTCTGATCAAGATGTTGGGTACGAAGCCAGCCATCAGTAGCATCAACCGTCATGGTTCCATTTTGAGTACCATCAATTTGCATATCGACTTTCGCACCCATCTGTTCCATTTGCTTGGCTGCATTGAATATTGATGTTACATTCATGTTCAAGGTATTACCCTCAATAGATGCCAATTCGTAATTAGCCGTCAGATCCAGATTCATTGGAGTAGTCAATTGCGATTTGCACGACCATTTCGAGCCTTTTTCCAATTCAGTTTCGGGAATATAACCAAAAGTTTGATTCATAAATGATTTAATACCTCCGTCAGACGAAAACATAGGTACCAATTGCGCCATCGTTTTGTCATCACCGATTTTCTGAATAAAAGCATCCAGTCCTTCCACTTTCTCGACCTTTCCCAATGGAGTCACTTCCATTTTAATTACAGAACCTATTATCGATTTGAGTTTGTCAAAAATCGGATTTCCTCCTGTCTGAGAATCAAAACTTATCTGTTGCCCATTAGTTGAGATGTCCATCTTTATTTGTCCTACGGAATACTCAATAACATAGTTTTTAGACGGAAGAATATCGGCAACTTTATAAACCAATTGCATGTTCATCTTTTGGTCCATCTTGATTTGTTGCCCCATCATTTCCTGATCCATCTTCATGCTCATGTTCATGTTCATTTCATAACCCGAACCTTTTTGAAGATTAAGACGCAATGTGGTTTTTGCTGAAACGTGTAATGCAAAGCAAACTAAAGCCATTGCAAGGAGAAGCCGAATGTGTTTTCTGTGTTTCATGGTAAAATTAGAATAATTAACAAGTATTGAATTAAATATTTTTTTACAAAGAAACAAATTATATTTCAAACTGACGCATAAAAGTCACATAAAAAACGCCAACAATATCAACTTAGAAGTAATGAACATTATCAGAAAACAATTCACTGTTTCTCCGTCATATACTTCCAGTAACGCTTAGGCATCAGCTGTCTGTGTAATTTCGGATTGATGCGCTCTTTAATAGCCATCGACTTAAAGTAGGTTTTCCATAACTGCTGAAACAATTTTTCATCTTCCGCCATCAGAGCTTCATCGAGTTTACCTTCGGGGAATAGCGCCGAGGTTTCAAGGGTCATCTCGGTGACGGTTTTCAGATCGTAATAAAAACCGTAATCACGCTTGGTATCGTAGAGTATCCACTTCTGATCGGCAAAGCGATCCTGAAAATGATCAATCGCCAGAGGCAGGCAATTGTGATCGGGCGAAACGGGGGCAAAAAATACATCGTCGGCAGCTTTCTGAAACCGCACGAACTGAATCATCCGAAGTCGCTCCTTACTCACCTTCATGGCCAGCTTGTGAACTTTCAGCACTACCTCGTCGGCAAAATTCGTTTCAATAGTTCGTTTGCTGTCCACCGTTTTACGGATGTACTGAAACAATAGTTCGTCACTACCCTCCTCTTCCGACAACCACACATAAGTAAGCATGTTACAGGCATTGGCTGACAGCTTTTTTTCCAGCGACTTCCACACCCGCGCAGCTTTATCCGATTGCGTGATAACGGTAAAACTTTCTTCGGCAAACATCGGTTCGATATCGTCCGTACCCAGCAGTTTGTCCGGAAACGTTTTCCGAAAATAGGCATCGAAAACTGCAGTCAGTAATCCTTCGTAGGTTTTATCGTAACGAAAAACAATCATTTTGATTCTGGGTCAATTAATATCCAATGATAGTTTCCTACCATGTTGAGCAAAAATTATTCGCGAGGTCTTATTCGAAAATCAACGACAATTGTTGTTGATCTATCTGTTTTGACTTGGGGAGTTTCTTTTCGGTCAACACCTTTCGCACATATTCGGGCGAAGCTTCGTGCACCGTATGCACTGGCAATTCGTTGCAGGTAATAAAGTATTGTGCTTTCTTCATCACCACGCCCATCTTCTTCAACGCCGAACCGGTAATTTTAGCGTACCGCCGCGACATCACGATTAATTTAGCCGACTTAACCCCAATCCCCGGAATACGTAATATCAGCGAGTAATCGGCTTTATTTACATCCACAGGGAATACTTCGGGGTGCCGCAAAGCCCACGAAAGTTTCGGATCAATTTCCAAATCGAGATCGGGATAACGGTCGTCCACAATTTCATCCACCTTAAATTCGTAAAAGCGCATCAACCAATCGGCCTGATAGAGGCGATTTTCGCGCACCAAAGGAGGTTGCTTCAGCGCCGGCAAGCGGTTATCGTAACTATTAACAGGAATAAATCCTGAATAGTAAACCCGCTTCATACTCGGACGCTGATAAAGTGCTGCCGAAGTTTGAAGAATTTGCTTATCGTTTTCGCTGGTAGCTCCCACAATCATCTGCGTGCTCTGACCGGCAGGAGCAAAACGGGGTGCCGACCGAAATTTCCGTCGATCCTCCTTGTTCTCGAGCATTCCCTGCTGAATAAACGACATCGGCTTGTAAACGCTGGCGTGATCCTTTTCCGGGGCCAGCAACTTCAGATTTTGCTCCGTCGGGAACTCAACATTAACGCTAAGACGATCGGCGTATAATCCGGCCTCGCGCACCAACTGCTCACTCGCTCCCGGAATGCTCTTCATGTGGATATAGCCATTGAAACGGTGCACCGTCCGCAGGTCTTTAATTGCCCGCACCAATCGTTCCATAGTGTAGTCTGGATTGCGCACTACCCCTGAACTAAGAAACAACCCTTCGATGTAGTTGCGGCGATAAAACTCAATAGTCAACTCCACCAGTTCCGACACGCTGAAAGTAGCCCGTGGCAGGTCATTGCTCCGTCGGTTGATACAATAAGCGCAATCATAAATGCAATGATTGGTGAGCATAATCTTGAGCAACGACACGCATCGACCATCTTCTGTGAACGAATGACAAATACCCCACCCCTGCGCATTTCCTATTCCGCCGGGAATATTCTTACGCGTAGTACCGCTGGAGGCACACGACACGTCGTACTTTGCCGATTCTGCCAGCACTTTCAGTTTTTCGAGTATTGCTTCGTTCATTGAATACAAAGTAAGCCATTTTGAAGGAAACATCCGGCACCGGATTTCTTTTAAAAAAAAGGTTGTTGAAAAGTCGCTAACGAACAATCTTATCATAAATCATCTTCTCCAAAAACATATAATGGCAAGTATATTAAAAGTTCGCCCCAAAAGTTTTTATCAAACTTTTGGGGTGAACTTAAAGAAATCAGCAGATATTTATCCGCTCTTATTTAGCGAATTACATCTTTATCCGTTCTATTTTCAGTGAATCCAGATTGCGTGTTCCAAGGTGTAATGCTTCAGCTTTTGCAATGTGTCCAACGGCATTAATGTCCATTTTCTCCACCTGGTTGAAAAACTTAATAGAGGCTGTATCAGCAGCAACGATATTAGGAGAAACAATCAATGTTTTAAGAATTGCAGTATCGGATTCGTTCCGTCCCTGGGGACCGTTTTTGTATAGAATCCGGTAAGCATCCACAATGTTCAGAGCCGGACGTTTGGGATAGGTGCAAATGTCGGCAATACATTGTTGCAGATCCGAACTATGAAAGAAACCTCTGTCCCAAACAATACCCATATAGTTTTTCATTGATATGGACATCTTGGCTCCACCATGATTTTTAAGAATTGGCATATTAAACCAGACATCACATTCGAGTAATGCCTTATGGATCATAGCTTCTTTAAGCCGAACACCATTAGGAAGAGCTACCTTCTGATAGTGGCTCCCGTCATTTGCAGGCAACATTTCGCCTCCGGCACTTTCAACAGCCGCTTTTATCCCACTATTTCGGTAACAGTTATCCCATTGTTGACAGGTATGATCGAAAACCTGTACTTTTTTTGCTCCGGCAGCAAGGCATTTTTTCACCAAAGCTTTTACGAGCTCAGGATTCGTATTTGCTGCCAGATTGGGAGATTTATCCCAACCAATATTCGGCTTAATCACAACCGTTTGACCTTTCTTCACAAACGCCTGAACACCTCCGAATTTAGCAAGAGCCTTATCAAGCATAGCTGCAGGCTCACCACCCATCACGGCAACGAGATCGGGCGTGGAAGTTACTCTGACTTTATTATTTTGAAGGGCAGCTTCCAGCTTATAGAACCGTAAAGTCGAGGCTACACCGGTAATTGCTGCAGACAAAAGAAAATCACGACGTTTCATAGGCATGTAGAATTATTGGGTTGTTACATTTTTATTAGACGACATCAATGGCCTAAAGGTTTAATCGAAAACTACCGTACGATTCTGATAAGTCAGGATTTTTCGATCAATATGCTTTTCAACAGCACGCGAAAGCACTATCTTTTCCAGATCCCGACCTTTTCGAACCATACTTTCAATTGTATCCTTATGGGTCACTCTCACCACATCCTGGCCAATAATGGGACCTGCATCCAAATCGCTGGTGACATAGTGGCTTGTTGCTCCGATGATTTTCACTCCGCGTTCATGTGCTGCATGATATGGTTTCGCTCCCGCAAAGGCAGGAAGGAATGAATGATGTATGTTGATTATACGGTTCGGATAGCTATCAATCAACTGTGGAGATAACACCTGCATATAGCGGGCCAAAACCACGAAATTAATGTTGTATTGCTTCAGCAACTCCAGCTCCTTGGCTTCCTGCTCGGCCTTGTTCTCTTTATTGATAGGGAAAACAAAATAATCTATCCCGAATTGATCAGCTACCGGCTTCAGGTCGGGGTGATTGCTGATAATCAACGGAAGTTCCACATTCCATTCTCCGGCATGATAGCGTCCCAAAAGATCAAACAGACAGTGCGACATTTTAGAAACAAAGATAGCCATACGAGGCTTTGAATCCGAAAAATAAAGACGGAAATTCATACTGTAGCGTTTAGCCAGCAGCGTATCAATATAATCTTCTATTTCATCGCGTGGAATAATAAAATTATCGAGAGCCCATTCCACCCTCATAAAGAATATGTGGTCTTCTCTGTTTACGTACTGATCCAGATATAAAATATTACCTTTCTGCTGGTTGATAAAATCGGTAACAGCAGCAAGAATTCCCGGCCGGTCGGGGCAGTGAATCAGCAATACTGCGGTATTGTCGTTTGCCATAATATGAGCCTGTTTATATTTTAATTATTTTTTGTGCGTATCGGTAAGACGTTAAAGAATCCACGGGAACCGGAAACAGGTTTCATTGTAAAGGAAGTAGTCTGCATTTCCATTAACGGCCAGAGTTTTCACCATGGCAGCTCCGTTTTCAAGCAAAAGACATTTTGCAAATTCGACAGTTTTCCCCGTCTTTACCCGATCTTCTACTAACAAAATGCGCTTACTTTTCACATCAAAATCAATAGGTTGGAGTAATACAGGGGATGAATGTACCGGAACATGGTTTGAGTCACGTAGATTTATCTTTAGCAGAAACAACTCCAAACCCAGTTTTTGCCTGATCAGTTCAGCCGGAATTGTTGCTCCATTTGCTATAGCAATCACCAAATCGAATTGCTCATTGAATTCAATTACCCTGACTCGTTCCTGTATTTCGTTGAAATCTTTTTCCATAAAACCTAAAAGCGGGAACAAAAGTAACCATTTTTTCTGAGTAAGTAAACAAATGGAAGGAAAACAGCGGCTTTGATTCTATTTTATAACAAAACAGATTCAATTTGATTATCCTAATTGCAAATAACATCAGGATTCAAGACATATATAAACGCAAAAACGCTTCACATCGTAAGATGCAAAGCGTTTCGTAAAAGTG
>NZ_WASO01000008.1 GCF_009712605.1 Paludibacter sp.
ATTAATTAAATTTTTGTTTTTAAACCCACAATTTAAAAAAAAAAAAAAAAAAAAAAAAAAAAAAAAAAAAAAAAAACAGAATAACAATACTTGCAACAGTAAAAATTCATACATATGAAAACTTTTCTCCGCATTCTGACACTGGTGTGTTATTTTCTTCCCTTCACGTTCTTTGTAAAGACGTGTGTCGGTCCTGAAATGAAATTGGCTTACAATAAAAATGAAGTCGCTGTCAACAAAGAAGCCGCACTGACTTACGAAAAGCAGAAACACATTCAGGATAGCATAGTGGCTAAACATATGTCGGACACGTCACAAGATCATTTGAGTCAGGCACCTGCTATAGACACCCTGAAAGCAGACACTACTCAAAAAAGCACCTTATCCAACGTTCCGCCCGAAAAGCAAAGCAAGTTCAAATCGAAGCTCAATAATTTTGCGTGGTCACTCTATAGCGTATGGGAACGCGTAAAAATGCCGACGGACACCTCATTATCCGGCATAGGAACCATTTTCAGCTACAAAAACATATTCGGGAAAATGCTGGTTGGTCTCAGCTTTATCATCTCACTGCTACTGTTATTCAATACCAAATACATAAAAACCGGCAAAAGGAAGACTATTCTTCTTGCCACAAACATCTTATCATTAATCATATTTCTAGTGGTCAGCCTGTTGTCATCCGTTTCTTTACTATGGGGCTTTTGGCTGCTACTCATCTTGTTGTTCTTCGAACTTTACAACGAAGTGGTAACAAAAAATGATACCACACAAGAATGATGCCGATTCCTCTAAACAAAATGGATTAACACTATCTTGTTCCGACCTCTCCTCCTAGCCTCCTCTCCCAAGGCGAGGAGGAACACGACAGTAAAAATATAAAACAAGACTCATTAATGCAGGTTTAAAGCCCCTCTCCTAGGGAGAGGGGTTGGGTCAGACGATAAATGTCTGACTCCGACACGTAGTCGTCATGAGGAGAGGTCCAATACTGAAAGTAACAAATAAATCCACTAGACAGATAGTCAAACACACACTAACCCCGAACTCTATTTCATCATAAAATGAAGATCATCAATACGGCACTATTGTCCTACGGCATGAGCGGAAAGGTTTTTCATGCCCCTTTTATCAGCCTTCACGAAGGATTTCACCTGTTGGGGGCATGGGAACGCAGCAAGAAACTGATTCAGGATGCCTATCCGGGGACGCGTTCTTACGCTTCGCTGGACGAGTTGCTGGCCGACGATGCCGTGGAGCTGGTGGTGGTCAACACGCCGACTTACACGCATTACGAATATACCAAACGGGCGCTTGAAGCCGGAAAGCATGTCGTTGTCGAAAAGGCCTTTACCTCTACGGTTGCTGAGGCGGAAGAACTGAAAATGCTGGCCGAAAAACAAGGCAAGAAGCTGGCCGTGTACCAGAATCGCCGCTGGGACAGTGATTTTCTGACCGTAAAAAAAGTGATAGAAAGCGGCAAGTTGGGCGATCTCAAAGAGATGGAGATACACTTCGATCGTTATAACCTCGACCTGAGTTACAAAATGCACAAGGAAGAACCGAATTCCGGTTCGGGTATCGTCAAAGATCTGGGGCCACACGCCATCGATCAGGCGTTATATCTGTTTGGAATGCCGCAGGCGGTGTTTGCCGACATTCGCACCATCCGACCAGTTTCTATCGTGGACGATTGCTTCGATATTTTGCTCTATTACCCCACTCTGCACGTCAGGGTGAAAGCAACGCTGATCGCCAAAGAGCCGGTTCCGGCCTACATTATCCACGGCACCAACGGCTCTTTCCTCAAGTCACGCGCCGACATTCAGGAAAGCGTTTTGCTGCAAGGGGTCAAACCTGGTAGCACCGATTGGGGTACCGAACCCGAATCGGAACAAGGCACCCTCAACTACCTGTCAAACGGTGAAACTATCCGTGAGAAGGTACAGAGCGAACAGGGCAACTATTTCGAGTTTTACAAAGGCGTGTATACCGCACTGGCAGACAACCAGCCGATGCCGGTCACTGCCGGCGACGGCATCCGCGTAATGCAGATTATCGAAGCCGCCTTCAAAAGCCAGGCAGAAAAACGGGTGATTGAGCTTTGATGTAGATTGAAAAACAGATAAAATTGTTTTACTTCACATTAATGATTATCTGCTTATCAAACCCTACCCCCTATCGGGTACTCCCCTTGATCTCAAGGGGAGACAAATCTGCCATTTTAGCAATAGATCGACAAATAGAGCTACAACTTCGCCGACAGTGGTGTCCCCTTTGGATAAAGGGGACGAGCGCAGCGGAGGGGTTAGAAAAACTGACCTGAAAACATATCAAAATAACCTTTTCCCAATACCATAAAAACCGAAATACCGTGAACGACGAGATGACATTTGGCCTTTTGTGCCTGACTTCCTTTTTTACCCTGATAAATCCTATCGGGACGATGCCTATTTTCATGACCATGACATCGGAGCTTGACTCTCACAGCCGTGGTAAAATCGCACAAAAAGCATCGCTTGTCGGCTTGCTCAGCATCCTCTTTTTCGCCTTTTCGGGACAGCTGCTATTCAAATTTTTCGGCATCTCGGTCAACAGTTTCAAAATTGTGGGCGGGGTTATCTTTTTCATTATGGGAATGGACATGTTGCAGGCACGGCTCGGACAGGTAAAGGTAAAAGATTCGGAAATAAAGAGTTACATCAACGACATTTCCATCACGCCTTTGGCCATCCCCATTATCTGCGGACCCGGCGCCATCACCAATGCCATCGTGCTGATGGAGCAGGCCGTTACGCTGGAGAAAAAGATGATTCTTATCGCCGCCATTGTACTGGTTATGATCCTGTCGTACCTTATCCTGCTCAGCTCTTCCCGCATTATCAAACTACTCGGCGAAACCGGCAACAACGTACTGATGCGGTTGATGGGGCTTATTGTGATGGTGATTGCCGTTGAATTTTTCTTCAGTGGCCTGAAACCCATTCTTCACGACATTCTGCATTAAAACTAAAACGTTCTGATATAGAAGCTAACCAGCCTGATTTACTTAACAGATTCAAATCTCAGGCATTTACATGACAAAATATATTTTTGCGTAAAATATATTTTGTCATTTCTTTTTTTAGTAAAAATAAAATCTTTACTTTTGGAGATTAGGAAAAAGCGCTCAAGAAAACTTTTTTCTACCATAAAATGTAGCGTATCGAAAAAGAAGATTACAACACAAAGTATTCATTCAGCAACAAGAGCTTATATATTAGCATTATCGACAAGTACAAAAAAACAACATATGTCTTATGAATATTATTGGAATTGAATTGAAAAACTTCAAAACATTTAAGAATCTTAAAATTGAATGTAATGAAAGATTTAATGTAATTATTGGGCCAAATAACATTGGAAAGTCGACAATCTTAGAAGCAATATTTTTATGGAAATCTGCTTATGATAATTTTATTCAAGAAAGGAACGGAAAGAAGTTTTATGTCGGGTACAACAATAGATATTTGTCTTTTAAAGATTTGTACTTCTTAAGGGCCATAGAAGACTCTGATATATTTTATGGAGATTGGGATACTGCTTCTATTAAGCTAGTTTTCAAAATCGATAACCAAATCGTTCGATTAGGGTTCAATTTTGAAAAACCAGGAATTAGAAATTCATATTTAAAAGTAAACTATAACGGATCACAACCCGACTTTGATAGATTCTCTGAATTAATGGAATTGAAAGGAGTATACTTAAAAGATGCAATATTCATATATCAAACCAAGCCAATTTCTCAAATCACAAAGGAGGAACCTTTTTTCAATAACGCACAACTTCTCAAAAAAATTTCATTAGCCAAATCACATGAATTAATTAGGAATAAAATTCTTAAAACTCAAAATAGACAGAGTTATTTTGTGCATGAACGATTTAAAACTCTAGAAGATAGATTGAGTGCTGTATTTGGGAAAAGATATAATATTCGTTGTAAAAATAGGAATACAATAGATGACGAATTTGTCAAGATAACAATACGAGAAGATAATAAATCTGAAGTTGACATTGCGTTGATGGGAAGTGGATTTCTGCAAGTCGTTGAAATTTTTTCCACTCTTGAGTTTGTAAACAAAGATCCTAAAGTTTTAAACCTCATTTTGATAGATGAACCAGATTCTCATATTCATTCTAATATGCAGTTTAATCTATTGGATGAATTAAAAAAGCAAACTAATTATCAATCTTTTGTAATATCACATAACGACAGATTAATAGACAATATTCCAGAAGGTGAATTGTTGTTTTTAAATGATGACATAAAGAAAATGGGACATTTATACCCATCTCCTGTTGACACATATGGAACTATAAGAGATGAATTAGCGAGTAAATTCTGCAATATTACAATTGAACCAAACATCAAATGTTTTATTTTAACGGAAGATGAAAAATTTGATTTAATAAAGTCTTTTTTGCTCTATAATGGTTTTGAGGAAGAAACAATAGAAATCATATCATATTATGGTTGTGATACAATTGGTTCTGCAATTGCAATCGGCAAATATATCAAAACGAAAAATCCAGATGCAAATATATTAATACACAGGGATCGAGATTATTTAACTAATGAAGAAATTGAAGAAATTAAAATGCGTATTGAAACTCTTGGATTCTCATTCTATTGCACAAAAGGCGTCGATATAGAAAGCGAATTCATTAATGCTCATCATATAAATGCATTATATAATAACATATCAATTGAAAAGGCTGAAGAATTAATTGAATTAGCGACCAAAGATGTAGAAAGAGACTCGGTAGATAGATTATTAAAGAAAAAAGGTCAGCAAAAGAAGTTTGGCATAGAAATCATAGATATGTATAACTCTGATATAAAAAGATATAGATACAGCAAAAAAGTACTTTCGCGACTTAAAGGATATATTCAAAACGAAATTAAAACAAACCCTAATTTGATTTCACAATCAGATTTTATTCAAAATTCAACTTTGAAAGAATTATCTGATAATATTTGGTATAACTAATGCTATTCCCTCGTTGCGCATAGATTATTCGGCGTACAGCTCTGCCGTCAAACATAAAAACAAGGCTCTTGCCTTGCAAATAAAGACCCAAAAGCGATAGTTTATTCCTATCGCTTTTTTGTTTGGAAGAAATATTACTACTTTTGAAGGAGGTTAAAAGCCGAAAAATATCTATCTTAAAAATCTATGTGTAAGGATATTATATTCCCTTCGAAGAAGCAGGATATTGATAGAAGATATTCAGAAAACGAAAAGCAGGTATCTGACATTTTGCCAAATGGCTTGAAAAGCCCTATTTGCATAACCGCAGGTCTGTGACCTGTGAGAGAAAGTAGCCCTCGACTGAATACGACCTGAAAGGTCGGACAATATTCAAAATGAAGCCTTTCAGGCAGAGAAGAATAGTGCATTAGCGACCGTACGCCATCGGCATACGGTTATGAAAATAATGCCTTTCAGGCAAAATAACGGATAACCACAAAACGAAATTATATAGCTGTTAAAAGTCAAAAGGAGTCCCAACCAACTCTGCTTGCATCCTGATTATGAAGAACAAGAAAACACTCTTATTGCTGAGCTTCGTACTGCTCAGCTACAGTTTATACGCCGGTGATTTTACACGCGACTGGCTCAACTACAAACTGCCCGACAACTGGAAAGTAAAAACGGAGAAAAGCGTCAAATTTATGCCGTTCGCCGGCAAAAACAAGGTCGGATCGCTGGAATTCAGATATGACACCGATTCGGCAAAACACACCGTGAAATACTTAGTGTTTGAATATCCGGCCAAAGATACCGTTCTGATAAAGAAACTGAACGACTATGCCCTCCGTCAGCTAAAATTGAAGGAAACGGACATCAGCAAACCATTCCTGAAAAGTTTTGTGCGCAACGGCTTTTACTATTTCCTGTTCCCACGGCCCGATTTCGCACTGGAAGATTACAGGGAATGTCAGCAACTGGCGAAGTTACTTTTTGAGTATTGAGGGAAGATTGATCCACTGACAAACTGAAAAGCTATCTCGTTTTTATACCCCTAATTAGCTTCGCTGATCTGCGATTCCCTAAAGGGGACTTTTACGCCAATAAAAGCAGCAGATTTATAGCCCCTTCAGGCTTGTAGTAGTGACATCGTAGATCGTCAGTGGGTTTGGGGTAAATAAGCCAAGTCGACTTTAGATTCATAGTAAAAGAGGGAATGCGTACTCTCGGCTTTAGCCATGACTCCTCCGATTATCGGAAAACTCTGCATTCAGGGCTGAAGTCCGCTTGGTCTTTGACGTCTTAATCTCCGCCCTAAAGGACGGAGTTATACCAATCGGCTGTAAGAGATTAACAGGTCATTTTGCAGATAAGCATTAAGGATAAAAAAAGTCCGGAGAGAAGGTTCTTTCCGGACTTTGTTGTTGTAATGGATTTATCAGAATCTTATTCTGACACTTCGATTTTCAGGATTACATCGCCACGACGAATCTGGTCGATCACTTCCAAACCTTCCACTACCTTACCAAAACAGGTATGTTGACGGTCGAGGTGAGAGGTATTGGTTCTTGAATGGCAGATAAAAAACTGTGAACCACCGGTATTACGTCCGGCATGAGCCATCGACAAAACGCCTCTGTCGTGGTACTGATTGCCGCCTGTAAGTTCGCAGGGAATAGTATAACCGGGACCACCTGCACCTGTTCCGTCAGGACATCCGCCCTGAATAACGAAATCAGGAATTACGCGGTGAAAAGTCAAGCCGTCGTAAAAGCCGCTTTTAGCCAGTTTAATAAAGTTTGCTACAGTTTTGGGAGCATCCTGTTCAAAGAATTCAACCTGCATCTCCCCTTTTTCGGTAATAATTTTAGCCGTTGCCATAGATAAATAATTGTGTTACTTTTATGTGTGCAAAGGTCGTGATGTTTTGCTTTACTGCCAAATTTCGGGAGAAAATTCCTGCACAAAGACACAAAGACTCGAATTTATTAAGATGATTATCTGCATAATGACCTAATGGTCTTCCTACGCCAGGCGGTATCCCGTTTGCAGGGGAACGCTTACATCGTTATGTAAAAATGCGACTACCATTCCCATCGGGATAAATCCCGACGTTATTATTGGGACAACACCTCCAGTGTTTAGTGGTCGCTTTGCTGCTAATCATATTTATTAATCGCACGCAAATGATGCGAATCATTAGAATTTTCGCAAATCACGCACAACCCCAAACACGATAAATAGCTATTTTTCATTCCATTACAATTGGTGTAAATTTGTGAAATTCGTGTCTTTAGAATCTTTTGCGGCATTTGCGTTCCATCGTTATTTCTCAACAATTATTTGTTTATTTGCAGACCTAAAACTATAACGTTCATTCCCGATGACTCCACATACTTACTACACAGACAGGATTCTTGCTCTCGAAAACGACCTTGCACTTTTGAAGAAAAAAAGCCGTTTGTTATCATGGGCCCGCCTTGTTGCCTTTATAGGATTTACGGGCTTTCTGGTACTGTTTTTTACCGCCGGACACCACATCCCGGTGATAATAGCCTCTCTGATTTCATTAGTGGCATTTACCATTCTCGTCAACCTCAACTTCCGTCTGGAAGACAAAATCACCTTACTTTCGAACAAGATTCAGATCAACAAAGACGAACTGCTCTTTCTGGATCACAACTATCAGCACAGGGAAACCGGCAGCGAATTTGCGGTAATCAATCCTTATCTGGCGAACGATTTTGACCTGTTCGGAACAGGATCGCTCTATCAGTACATCAACAGAAGTTCGACCCGTGCCGGCAAAACAGCACTAGCAAAAGCACTTTGCACCCAAAACACGGATGCAGTTGATATACTCCGCAAACAGGCTGCTATCAGTGAACTGTGTCAAAAGAACAATTTTATACAGGATTTTCAGGCAAACGGCAAATCGTATGAAGAAAACGGGCACGAAGCACCGGCTCTGCAATCGTGGTTGGCCGAGCCGGACGTGAACTATTCAGGTGTGGTACGAACTGCAACAGTGCTGGCATTCATAAACATACTATGGACTATGCTGGCTGCCTTCAATATCTTTACCTGGGCTTCGTTAGGCTTTCCTCTTTTTGTTTCGATACTGGTTGTTGGTAAACAAAGTAAACGCATCATAAAAGCGCATTCTCAACTGGAAAATATATCCAAAACCTTCGCAAAATACAAAAACCTGTTCAGTCTGATTGAAGAAGAGACCTTTTCGTCGGAATATCTTCAAACCTTGCAAAAAGCGCTGTTTGTCAAAGAGCAAAAAGCCAGCGGTGCCCTGAATTCTCTTTTCCGCGTTCTGGCGTTTTTCGACATTCGGGACAACGTATTATTGGCAGCATTATTAAACGCTTTCTTCTTATTCGACATCCATGTGTACTACCGACTGCTGCGCTGGAAAGCGATGTACAAGCAAGATGTCAACGGCTGGTTCTCAACAATGACCGAAATCGATCAGCTAATCAGCTTTGCTACTTTTGCGTTCAACAATTCCGAACTAACCGTCTACCCGACCCTTACGCAAGACGAATTTAAGATAGTAGCATCCGACATGGGGCATCCCCTGCTGCCTCCTTCTGGTCGTGTCAATAATTCCATCACCATTTCGGGCACTCCATCGGTGGTGATCATTACCGGCGCAAATATGGCCGGCAAAAGCACCTTTCTGCGCACCGTGGCGGTCAACCTGATACTGGCAATGAACGGGGCACCGGTACCTGCAAAACAGTTTGAGTTTACTCCTTGCTCCATCTTGTCGAGCATCAAAATACAGGATTCACTCGCAAATCACGAATCCTACTTCTATGCCGAACTGGTTCGCCTGAAGGAAATCATTGAACAGGTGGAGCAAAATCCCCGCACGCTGGTCATTCTTGACGAAATACTGCGCGGCACCAATACCAAAGACAAACAGACGGGCTCATTAGGACTGCTGGAAAAACTCATCAGTCTGAACACGATGGTAATCATCGCCACCCACGATCTGGTAATCGGTAATATGGAGCAGAAATATCCGGATTATGTTTCCAACCATTGCTTTGAAGTGGAACTAACAGACGACCAGCTGTTTTTTGATTACAAGCTGAAGGACGGCATCAGCAAAAAACTCAACGCTTCTTTCCTGATGAAGAAAATAGAAATCATCGATTGATTATTAGATATCATACAGCTTAATTCATTTCTTAATTTTCGCATTTGACCCCTCCCCTAACCCCTCTCCCGAAGAGAGGGGAAATCTGCTAAATAAATTGAATTCTAAACATCTCACTGTCTTGCTCCTCCTCCCCTTGGGTTGAAGATACAGACACACAGTCGTCTGTAGGAGGGGGTTGGGTCAGACGATAAATATATGACTCCGACACGAGGTCGTCGTGAAAGGAGAGGTCTGTAATTGATATTTATATACATTTAATTGATATAATGTCTAATATTATTTTTCTGCATTTAAACTTTTTCTGTTCTTGCGAGTCAAATGTTTACAATAATTGATCGGTATTAACGTTATACAAATATCGTTCGATATGTGCCAAACGAGAAGAGAGTTCCTTTTAATGTTTCTAATCGCTAAACAAAAGAGTATGAATACCTTTTTGATAGAATTACCCTATGTTTTGGTACCTGTGGCAATGACAATGGTTTATCGCAATGTGAATTATTCGCTCCGGGAATATACCTTTTATGGAACCGGCATTCTGATTTTTTTATACCCTATTCTGCTTGTATTTACAGAAAATGCACTGAGAGTCAACATCTCCACTCCACTAATTGACCGCCATCTATTCGTGTATTTTCTTATAAATACACTATTCTTTGTTCCTCTCGCGCTTTTATTGCAACTCATTTTTAACGCCATCTTTTTGCATAACGAAGAAAATGAATGGAACGAAATTGAGTAATGTTTTTCTTACACAAAACGACAAAGGAGCTGCTTTCGCAACTCCTTTATTGTTTTAAATTTTCTGCTTGATCTCAGGAACACAAGTTATATTCAATTCAAAAGGACCTCCGGTTAATTTTTCTTTTTATAGCTTAATACAGCCCAGGTATTAAAGGCAAGAGCAAAACCGACAAGCGCGCCCAACTGAGGCAGCATATCTGCGATACCACTTCCTTTGAGATAAACAAGCCGCATTACCTGCATAAAATATTTCAACGGGTTAAATATCGTAATGGTTTGAGCCCACTGCGGCATACTGCTAACAGGCGTAAACAGTCCGCTCAGCATAATGAGCACCATGATAAAGAAATACATCACAAACATGGCCTGTTGAATCGTGTCGGAATAGTTGGAAATGACCAGTCCGAATCCCGAAATACCCAACACGTAAATGGCCGCAAAAAGGTAAATGGTGCTGAAGTGCCCGGCTGGCGCAAGACCGTACACGAGCCATGCCACCCCAAAACTCACGGTAATCACCAACGACCCTATAATCCAGAAGGGCAACAACTTTGCGACAATAAACGTAAACTTCGGAACCGGGGTCACGTTGATCTGCTCCATGGTACCGGCTTCCTTTTCATTGACGATGTTAAGAGCTGGCATAAATCCGCACAACATAGTAAGCACCATCACCATCAGCGCCGGAACCATAAACACCTTGTAGTTAAGATTAGGATTGAATCGATAATAGGGTACTATATCAATCGTCGGCGTAATGGAAGCCCTGCTTATCTGTCCCGATTCCCTGCGCAAATCGGATGCAAACCCATTAATAATATTGGCCAGATAACCGGTGCTAAGACCGCCCTTCGTTCCATTCACGGTATTGGCAGCCACCAGCAGCTTGGCATGTTGATCCCGCTCCAGTTCCTTTTCAAACCGGGGAGGTATTTCCAAAACCACATCGGCATTGTTCTTCTCAATACTCTTCACAGCCTGATCATAACCGGGCGAAACATCCGTCAGTCGGAAATAACCAGAAGAGACAATTTTCTGAGTCAGCCGTTGAGAGAAACTACTATGGTCGTGATCGACAATACTGAGATTAATATTGCTGATTTCGAAGTTGGCCGCCCAGGGAAACACCAGCAAAACCATGACGGGAAACATCACAATCATGCGTGGCAAAAAAGGATTGCGCAACAATTGTTTGAATTCTTTTTCGATTAAAAAACGTAGCATATCAATTATTCTAATCTGATTTTAAACTTCTTCATGCTGACAGTGATCAGTACAACTACCATCACAAAAAGCACTGTCACCTCTTTGCCCACGGCTGCAATCCCTACCCCTTTAATCATCAAGCCTTTTACTGCCGAAATATACCAACGTGCCGGAATTATGTTGGAAATACCCTGAAGGATTGCCGGCATGTTTTCAATCGGATAAATCATTCCTGACAAAAGAATAACCGGCAGCATCAATCCCATGGCAGATGCCAGCATAGCGGCCATTTGAGAGCTCACCAGCGTGGAGACGAGCAACCCGATGGAAAGCGAGACAAAGATGAATAGCAGCGACACAACAAACAACCATATAAGACTGCCGGCAACCGGTACATTGAGGACGAAAACCGCCAGCAGTAATACTGTGATAAGATTGATGGCCGACAAAGTGAAATACGGAACAGCCTTGGCCAGAATAATATAGATCGGTTTCATGGGCGACACCAGCAGAATCTCCATCGTACCCATCTCCTTTTCGCGCACAATGGCAATAGAGGTCATCATGGCACAAATCAGCATCAAAATCATACCCAGCACTCCCGGCACAAAGTTGTAGGCCGCTTTCATCTGAGGATTATAAAGCAACTTAACCTCGGGTTGAATCTGGTACGGAACCTTATGTTGCTCCATCAACTCCTGCTGATAGTCGCCAATAATGGAGGAAGCATATTGCACTAACTGCGTAGCCGTATTGGGATCGGTAGCGTCGGTCAGTAGTTGTAACTGAGCTTTGCCGGTATGCTGCAAGTTCTCGTTAAACCGTTCGTCAAATACGACGGCCATACTGATATTGCCATCCTGAAAAGCATGTGTCAGCTCCTGTTGGCTTTTCACATAGCGTACAACGGTAAAATACTGGCTTGCATCAAGTTGATTAATAATTCGCCGGGAGGCAACATCATTCGAAGGATCGAGTACTACCACTTTGGCATTTTTCACTTCGTTGGTAATAGCAAAACCAAACAAAATCAGCTGTATGATGGGCATTCCCAACAATATGAGCATTGTTCGCTTGTCACGAAAAATATGGTAGAATTCCTTCCTGACAAAGACAAGGAAAACGCTTCGGTTAATTAATAATGAACAATTAGTAATTAACAATCGAATGGGGTGTATTATGAGGTTGAATAATTTCATTAGGCTGTAATCTTGTTTATTTTCTTCTTGGAAGAATTAAAATGCATATGATTTATCTTTGACAACATTATCTGTCTTCATGATGCAGCATTATTAATTATTATGAGTATTTGATATTTTTCCTAACGGCTTGAAAAGCCTCATTTTCATAACCGCAGGTCGTGACCTGCGCGTAAGCATAACTTTAACTTACACGACCTGAAAGGTCGGACTATACTAAAAGTAAAGCCTTTCAGGCATAGGAGAACGGGGCATTGACAATCCGTAAGCCATTGGCATACGGTTATGAAAATGACGCCTTTCAGGCGATATGAAACTAAAGCCAGTGACATATCAGATAATCATTTAATTATCAATTACTAATTGTCGCTTCTCGTGGCATTACGGGCTAAGCGGTGAAAAACGCTATCCATAGTATCAGCTTCAAACTGCCGTTTCAGATTACCGGGGGTATCAAGCGCCTTTATTTGACCGTCAACCATAATAGAAACACGGTTACAATATTCAGCTTCATCCATATAGTGCGTTGTCACAAAAACAGTTATCCCCTCCGACGTTGCTTCATAAATCAATTCCCAAAACTGTCGGCGCGTCACCGGATCGACGCCTCCTGTGGGTTCGTCCAGAAAAACAACTTTCGGTTGATGAAATATAGAAACCGAAAAAGCGAGCTTCTGTTTCCAGCCAAGCGGAAGCTCTTTGACCAGAGTATTCCTTTCGGAAGTAAAATTGAGGCGTTGCAATAACGCGTCTGTCTTTTGAGCAATCTCTTTATCGCGCATCCCGTAAATACCGGCAAACAAGCGAATATTTTCCCATACTTTCAGGTCGTTGTAGAGCGAAAACTTCTGGCTCATGTAACCGATACTTGCTTTCACCTGCTCGACTTCTTTATCTATATCAAAACCGGCCACACGTCCATGGCCTTCGGTGGGTTTGCTCAGTCCGCAGAGCATTCGCATAGCAGTGGTTTTCCCTGCTCCGTTGGCTCCAAGGAAACCGAAAATTTCGCCCTGATGTACGTCGAAAGTGATGTGGTCGACAGCAGTAAAATTGCCGAAGCGTTTTACAAGGCTGTTAACCTGAATCACGCGCTCCAATTGAGAATGGACAATGGAGAATGGAGAATTAGAACCGGGAGTTGTGATATTTTTTGTCATATAAAACTTGTACTATCTAATATTGTTTTCTTTTGAAGATCTGACAATGCTTATCAGTAGTCGTACTATTTCCCGACAATCTGTTATTATAGACGTAAACACATTATCATTCATAAAGTCACTATCATGCAATAACATCAGCCAATATTCGGTTTCGTTGGCCTCTTTCAGAGCCACATTCATTTTATTTATAAAATCGGCTTTTGACTGTGCATGTTCCGACTCTTTTATCAAAGCTCCAATGGCAGTGCCACTTCGAAGTAATTGCTTAGACATAACAAATTCATGTTGATCTTGATACAAAAACTTATACGCCTTGACAATGCGTAATGCAAAGGCATATGCCTTGACCATGACAATATTTTCTCTCATATTGTTCTATAATTTAATTGTTCATTCTCAATTGTCAATTATTTCAGCAAGTCCATAAAACAATCTTCAATGGTAGCGCCGGCAGGTCTGATCACAATGTCTGAATGCCCTCGCTCAGAAAGATACATTTTCAAATTATCAATTGTCAATTGTTCGTTGTCAATTGTCACGTGGTGAGTATCACCAAATGCAAAACAGCTACCGATTGCCGGATACTCCCTTAAATCAGTTAAAAGAGTGTGCATATTGCGACTTTGCACCGTCCACAGAATCTTACCAAACTGACTGGTGATATTTCCAGGAGTGTCTATTTTCAGGATTTTCCCATTGTTAATGAGCGCAATACGATCACAAAGACTCGCTTCATCCATGTAAGGCGTCGAAACAAGAATGGTAATCCCTTCCTGCTTGAGTTTTTTCAGTATCTCCCAAAATTCTTTTCGGGAAACAGGATCAACACCTGTAGTAGGTTCATCGAGAAACAAAACCGACGGACGGTGAATCAACGCACAACTTAAAGCCAGTTTCTGCTTCATTCCACCCGACAATGCTCCTGCACGACGCTTTTTGAAGGGTTCAATCTGGCAATAGATGTCCTTTATAAGGTCGTAATTCTCTTCAATGGTGGTATTGAACACAGATGCAAAAAAAGTAAGGTTCTCTTCCACACTCAAATCCTGATACAGCGAAAACCGCCCCGGCATATACCCCACTCGCTTGCGAATTTCTTTGTAATCCTTCACCACATCGTAACCATCTACCGTCGCAGAACCGTTTTCCGGCAATAAAAGAGTGGTAAGAATGCGAAACAAGGTAGTTTTTCCGGCTCCGTCAGGTCCTATGATTCCGAAGAGTTCCCCGGGATTCACCTCAAAGCTGACATCCTGCAACGCCGCTATCTTCTTGTAGCTTTTATTCAGTGAGCGACACTGAACAGGGATCATTGCTTGTATATTGTTTTGTAAAGACATAAAAGATCAATTTGAAAAATCCAATCTCTTCAAATTTTCAAATCAGTTGAATTTAACCTCTCCGTACATACCTATTTTGATCAGGCCGTCATTTTTTACGGCAATCTTTACAGCATACACCAGGTTTGCACGCTCGTCTTTCGTCTGGATGGTCTTTGGCGTAAATTCTGCTTTATCAGAAATCCATTCAATCTTGCCGGAATACTCTTTCATATCATTGTCTCCCTTATCGATATACACCTTCACCGTCTGGCCCAGTTTAATTTCCGAAAGCTGACCATTTGTGACATAAGCGCGTAATTTCATATTGCCCGTGTCTGCAATTTTATAAAGAGGCTTGCCCTGAGCAGTAACCTCATTCGGTTCAACGTATTTGGTAAGTACCGTGCCTGAAAGAGGATTCACAATACGGCATTTTGCAAGCTGGTCGTTCAGCTGGTCAATTTGAGCACGGAATGCAGCCGCATCTTCAATCATTCCACGATCGGAAGTGGAAAGCGATGACTGTTGTGCTATCAGTTGTTTTTCCAGCACTGCCAGTCCGGAATTAATATCGTCAAGCTGTTTTTGATTCGCGGCACCTGCCTTTACCAGATTTTCAAAACGGTGCTTTTCGGTTTTCTGCGTTGCAATTTGCTGCTGGAGTGAAGCGATTTGCTTGCTGATTTCCGGACGGCGACTTTGTACGGCCTGCACGCTTGCGAGTAACTGTTTTTTCTTCAGGTAAAGCTGGGTACTATCAATTGTACCGATAAGCTGACCGGCTTCCAGAGAACTGCCTTCTTCCGCGGTGAAAGAAAGAATTTTACCATTGGCTTCGGATGAAACAATCACCTCGGTGGCCTCAAACGTTCCGGAGGCATCCGATTGAATTTTAGAACCGTGGCACGATGTTAATCCCGTTGCCAAAGAAAGCGTTGCAACAAGAATGAAGAGTAACTTCTTAGTTTCCATATTATTCTATTTTCTATTGTTTATTTCAAAAGCAAAATATAAGCTTAGTTATTCGTTGTTTCTTTCAGATTGTAAATAGCCTGCAAGAGCTGTACTTCGTGAAGCGCTTTATCCTGCTTTGCCTGACTTTCGGCGTTAACATCACGAATCAAATCACTCACAGACAGGGTTCCGTTAAGAACTTTTGCCTGTGAAGCATTTTTAATATTGGTTCTCAATCTGATAATTTCGTCGTCATCCTCAATAACGGCTCCAATTTTGGCAATTTCGTTTTTCTGCTGGAGTGACTTCAGTTGGCTATTGAACAAAAACGTCTCCTTTTGAACACTCACACTATGTTTATCCAGCTCTATCTTTCGCAGGTTGTTTTTCTGTGTATAGAAGCCTCCGAAATTCCACGAAAGGCGAACACCCCCGATATAAAAAGGAGCAAAATCATTGTTAAGCATATTCAATCCCGGTCGGCCTATACCGCCCTGTACGAACAAGTTGAGTTTTGGCATATTCCCCGCTTTAACAGAACTGATTTGAGAATCTAAGAGAGAGCTTTGGGCATCAAACAATTTCAGTTCCGGTCGGTTATTTGTATCGGCAACTATGTTTTTCTCCGGTTTAATCAATGTATTGGGTTTCGTAACCGGCTCGCCAATAAAAGCTGCCAGCATATCGCAAAACGATTTTTGAGTAGCTGCCATTTCCATTCTTCTCTGTTTGGCTTTGAGCTGTTCTACTCTTATCGCATCGAGATCAGCCTGATTGCCTATACCACCTTGCATATAGGCAGAGATCTTCTCGTAATTGGTCTGCAACTCTTTTTGCAGCAAATCGTTCTGAACCAGCTGCTCATTAAGCGATAGAATACCGAAGAACAATTGATTGACACGATCTGTCAACGCATAAAGGTCGACCTCATTTTTTTGCACATCCACCGACGATGATGCTCTGGTAATATTTTTCTGGGATTTGATCACGCCTCCATCCCAAATAAGTTGATTCACCTCAGCTGTTGCCTGATACTGATCCTTACTCAGGCTGGAAACCGAAATGCCGGGAAGCTTTATCGGCAGTTGGGTTACTTCCGATTGATAGGTCGCCTTCCCCGATAAGGAAAATTGAGGCAAATAGCCTTTGTTTGCATTTGAAAGCGAATACTCTTCCGTCTGCCGAATCAGATCATATTGCTTGATCTGCGGATAGTTTTCCCTGGCTTTCTGCTGGCAATTTTCTATCGTAAGCTGAGCCATTAACGGCTGAAATGCCCCCAAGATCAAACCTGCTATTAAGATAAATTTCTGCTTCATAATATAGTATGCTATAATTGATTATTTATGGCCTGAGACTTGCGAGAATTACCTTTACGTGTTCCTGCTTGCGGTGTTCAATCATCATTTGATATTGTTCCTCCGACAACTGCGCTACACATTTAAAAATATTTCCCGTTAGAAATAACATCGCATTGAGCGATACAATATTCAGAACGAGATCCATCACTGTAATATCCCTTATTCTTCCTGCCCGTATTTCTTCATTCAGTTCTTCTTCAAGCTTATGGAATACAGCCTGAGGCACAGCAATAATTTTTATGCGAAAAGCTTCTAACCGGGAAGGATTTGTCGTGAATTCATTCATAACAAGAAACGGCAGTCGTGGATTTGCCCGAATCATCTCAAAGTGAGTTTCAATTTTTCTTTTCAGCTTCTCTTCGAATGTAAGATTCTGCATTTCATGATCCTGAAAAGATGAAATAAGCAACCGGATTTTTTGTTCAAAAATCGACTGAAATAAATTCTCTTTGGTTCTGAAATAATAATGTACCAATGCCTGATTACAACCAGCCTTTTTCGCAATTTCGGTGGTCGATGTCATGGCAAAACCTTTTTCCAGAAACAACTGTTCTGCTGTTTCCAATATCTTTTGTTCTAATCCCGCTTCCTGTTCTTGTGTCATAG
This sequence comes from Paludibacter sp., assembly GCF_009712605.1. GTDB lineage: Bacteria > Bacteroidota > Bacteroidia > Bacteroidales > Paludibacteraceae > Microbacter. Next base: position 17,748 of record NZ_WASO01000008.1, read on the forward strand.
CTAATACATCTATTTAATATTACAATTTAATAGCTCTATTAATAAACGCAAAGGTATACATGATTTACAAAGACAACAATACTGAGAATAATTTATTAGCATTATTTAACATACAAAATACTCACAAACAAAACAAAGCCCTCAATATCAAATAAATACTGAGGGCTAAAATTCATTATCGGAAATGAGTGAAAGAGGTTTTAATCTTTGGAGGGCCTGTAGATGTGGTATCTTTATTGGTACACAGGAAAATTGTACCGTCATCAAAAGAGTGCAACACCTTCAGTTTCTTGCTTTTTTTTATGTCTCTCAGAGAAAGAATTTCAGGATTAGGATCTGTATAAAACCAGATAAGCACAATGGGCGATTCGTCCTTAAACATCTTCACATCATTCTTATACGCTCTTTCGGGGACTGCATCCACTGCGTAGTTGGTATAAAAATAAACCGCCTGATTATGATTGGAATAGACAACCGAATCAGCGTTAAAGTAAATACGATTACGCTGAAGAAACGTTACCGTTGGAGATTGCCGCCAACAATCTTCGGTATAACCGGGAATACCCGATTCGCGCATAAACGAATAATTTTCGGCATTAATTGAATAATAGTTTGAACATACAGCCACTGCTATTACCGTAAAAATGATTCCGATACCCCATTTATGGTGCTTTTTTTTCAGTGCTCTGATCCACGCAGGAACCTTATATGTAATTCCCCATAAAAAAGGCAGGAATGCAGCAGAAAGCAAGCGATTATTTATTTTCTCATAACGTGAGATTGTCGACGAAAGAATGATGAATCCCACATAAACAATAAAAAAGGCGATAACAATATTCTCATAGGAATGATAATCCTGCTTCTTCTTTAGGTTTTTAACAAATAACCACACGAACAATGCGATAACTAACAGACCCACAATAATAAAGAAAACATGACTGTTCCCCCACAGCGAAGTCCAGTCGGAAAGCACATTGCCGGAATAAGCAATATTGTCCGACAACGGTGTGATTCCCTTTTGCCTTTTGCCCGTCACAAGACCGGTTGCAAATGCGTTATGAATAAGATTAACCGTAACAAGCGAACAACCAATCACTCCGAATGTAACCAGATGCTTTACTTTTTGCTTCCATTTCAATTGTTTATCAAGGAACAACAATAGCTCACCCGCAGCCACGAAAGTAATCCCGGCATATCGGGTATCAAAAGCAATAGCCGTAATGATAGCCGGCATCAGCAATGATCTCAGCGAATGGTTTCTATAGTACCTATGCAGAGAAAAGAAGAAAAGCAGGGATAAAATAATGAACAGGGTCTCAGACCACAACATCGAGTAGACCTCTATCAGTGATGGGCTTGTTGTAATAGCTACCAAAAGAATTCCTTTGTACCATTTCGAACGACGAATAAAACGCTCCATGATTATTCCACTCAAAAAAATCACAACGGAGAACATCAGGCCATTCAAAACCGGCGCACATGCTATAACATCGAGACCGGTCACAAACATGACAAACGAAAGAAAAAGAGGATAAAACACAGGAAAATCCACCAACGGATGGCCTCCAAAAATAAAGAAGCCCTTGCCCGCAATAAGATTTCTGGCTGTACTTGTATAAGCGATAGAATCAGGGGAAATGCCTATTCCTCCATGCTTCGTAAAAAGATAAATGATTATAAAACCAGCCAAAGATGCAAGCAATGAATCTCCGTGTTTTTTGAACCACTGTAAAAGAAGCGATACATTCATGAGAAGCAAAGTTGAGATTGGTTATGGTTTTGGTTATAAATCAGACTCCTGTAAGCAAGAAACACAAAACAGAATCCTGTTAACAATTGTAAGTGCAAAGTTAATAAGAATGTACAAGATTTGATACAATATTCCGTCAGTGGCGCAACAAAAAAAAACGACCTTCTCAAAAAGAGAAAGCCGTTTTTAAAGTGCGACAAACAATAAATCACTCTCTTGTTCGTCAATGTAAAAAATCAGTCTGTGGTTAGCCTAAGAAACTTTTCAAAAGTTTACTTCTCGAATTTGAGCGTAATCTGCGAATAGCTTTTTCTTTAATCTGGCGAACACGTTCACGGGTAAGCCCGAATTCGTCGCCAATTTCTTCCAAAGTCATTTCTGCACGTCCTATTCCGAAGAACATTTTGATTATCTCGCCTTCCCGTTCGCTGAGCGTAGAGAGGGCTCTGTCAATTTCCATCGAAAGAGATTCGTTAATCAAACCACGGTCGGCATGAGGTGCATCTTCATTGATGAGCACATCCAGCAAGCTGTTATCTTCACCTTCCACAAAAGGAGCATCAACCGAAATATGACGGCCTGACACCTTGAGAGTTTCAGCAATTTTTTCAACCGGAATTTCTAACTGATCAGCCAACTCTTCGGCCGATGGACGACGTTCGTTTTCCTGTTCAAAACGAGAAAACGCTTTGTTGATTTTGTTGAGTGAACCTACCTGGTTCAGCGGTAAGCGTACAATACGCGATTGTTCCGCTAATGCCTGCAAAATGGATTGACGAATCCACCATACAGCATAAGAAATAAATTTGAACCCACGTGTTTCATCGAATTTTTCTGCAGCTTTAATCAAGCCAAGATTCCCTTCGTTAATCAGGTCGGGCAAACTAAGCCCCTGATTTTGGTACTGTTTTGCAACTGAAACGACGAAACGCAGGTTAGCACGTGTCAGCTTTTCCAAAGCACGGCGATCGCCTCTCCGGATACGCTGAGCTAAATCGACTTCTTCTTCAACGGTAATAAGCTCTTCGCGGCCAATTTCTTGTAGATACTTGTCCAACGAAGCACTCTCGCGATTCGTAATCGATTTGGTAATTTTTAGTTGTCTCATTGATTTTTATGACGGAAAAATAAGCTTGCAAATTTACTCATTTTTTGAGCCAAATGCAAATTTTTCTTGCTAAAAGTTGTTGCAATAAATCGCAAAGTGAATAAATATAAATCTATTTACAATTTTCTTATCACAAGACAATAAACCTTCTCATTCACACAAAACCGAACCTGAACTTTACGTTCCTTTCAATCAGTTCAGGCCCGGCTCTTTACCTATTAGTCTTTTGTTGGGTCTATTGCATAATAAGCAACTTTTCCGTTAGGATAAATACCTGTAATAAAAAGAGCTCTGTCTTGTTCGTCTGCAGAATTATTTGCTTTCACGGCACTCTCCAGATCTGTTACTTTCCGAATAGGTTTATTGTTGATCTTGATGATCACAAAACCTTTCTGCACTCCAGCATCAGACAACAAGCTGTTCTTCTGCAAGCCTACAACCTGAACCCCACCGGAAATACGCAGCTTCTGCTTCAAATCATCGCCCACCTCTTCGAGCGATGCACCAAGCACTTCCATGCCCTTATTCTTCACAACCTTTGTATCACCTTGTTGGTTCTTCAATGTCACTTCCGCCGTTTTATCTTTGCCTTCACGAACAAAAGAGACTTCAATCTTGTCGCCCGGACGATGACGTCCTACCTGTTCCTGCAGTTCTGCAGATGATTTTACGGCGACCCCGTTTATCTTTGTAATAATATCACCTTCCTTAATTCCGGCATCTTTTGCAGCACTCAGGTCATTTACTTCAGCAACATACACACCGTCAAGCACTTTAATTTTCTTTTCTTTTGCGAAATCATCATCAATATCTCTGATCTGAACACCCATCAGCGCACGTTGTACAGTTCCGTATTGTTTGATATCAGCCACTACTTTGCTCACGATACTTACCGGAACAGCAAAACCATAACCGGCATAACTTCCTGTTTGAGAAGCAATAGCTGTGTTTATACCGATCAGTTCTCCTTTTGTATTTACCAAAGCACCACCACTGTTGCCCGGATTGATGGCAGCATCAGTCTGAATAAATGATTCAATCGGTGTTTTTGAGGAAATAATATTGATATTACGGGCTTTTGCACTGACAATCCCCGCTGTCACTGTCGATGTCAGGTTAAACGGATTACCGATAGCCAGAACCCATTCTCCAAGTTTCAGATCGTCCGAATTTCCAAAGACAAGTGTGGGCAGATCCTTGGCGTCAATCTTGAGAAGCGCAATATCCGTGTTCGGATCGGTGCCGATTACTGTTGCTGTAAAAGTACGTTTGTCATTCAAAACAACCTGAATATTATCCGCTTCACTAACCACGTGGTTGTTTGTCACAATATAGCCATCGGTAGAAATGATCACACCCGAACCCGATGCTTTCTGGGGTTCTAGCTGACGTTGCGAACCTCCACCGTTAGGACCGAAAAAGAAATTAAAGAACGGATCATCATCCATATCTCCTCTCATCATGGTTCTTTGCTTGGTTTCCACTTTGATATGAACTACAGCATTAACGGAGTTTTCTGCGGCAACAGTTAAATCAGGCAGCCCCGAAGCACCCCGGGTTGGGGTATATGCAACATTCGTAATGGGAGTTTGGATAAAACCTCCATTGGCAACTATCTCTTTTTTCTTGGCAGTTCCATTTTGCGCATTCACCGCCAACATCCCCGCCAACAAAAACATAACACTTACTAATCTCATTTTCATAGCAATAATCGTTTTATTAAAGGATTGAACAATTCTATTTTAACTTAAAACCGATGACAAATATCTGCAAAAACTTCGACATGTGTATCGCTGCAATTACTAAACTATGTTGACTTTTGCCTCATTTAACATTTGAAATTCTCCGCTTAAATGTTATTTGCTACCAAAATATCGAAATGTTAAAATCAAAGAAATCCATTTGATTATTAGACAGTTCAAACTGTCAGAAGGCTGACAAAGTGGCAATTCAAAAAAAATATCGCTTGATAGCTGACATATTTTGCCGTACCTTTGCATCAAAGCAGGCCGGCTTGTCGCTTTTCCGTTTGTGCGGAGAAGAGGAAAGTCCGGGCAACGCAGAGCACCATATTTCCTAACGGGAAGCTGTTCGTGAGGGCAGAGTAGCGTAACAGAAAATAACCGTCACGACTCGTTCGTGATAAGGGTGAAAAGGTGGGGTAAGAGCCCACCGGCGCTGATGGCAACATCGGCGGCCGTACGCCTTATGGGTTGTAAGGCCATGTAAACCGGCGTTTGAGGGTTGCTCGCCCGAGCCGGAGGGTAGGCCGCAAGAGTTGATTGGTGACAATCTTCCCAGATAAATGACAGGCATCCCGTTTCGGCGGGATACAGAACCCGGCTTACAGGCCTGCTTTTTTATCTGTATAACTACTATCAAAATAAAACGGTTAAGCAACAACTTGCTTAACCGTTCTGTTTTTTCTATCTCAACGCCTGAAGTATATCCGCTTTCAAATCGTCCACATGTTCCAATCCGGTAGAAAAACGCAGCAAGGTATCTGAAATACCGACTTTCTCTTTCATTTCCGGTGAAAATGTGCCATAGATGGTAGACAACGGATGGATTATAAGCGATTTATTATCAAAAAGATTGGTGGCTCGACGTATCACCTTCAGTTTATTCATAAAGGCATAACATGCAGCCTTGTCAGCCAGCTCAAAAGTAAACATGGCTGTTCCTACTTTCCCGAACTGCATTGCACTTATGGCATAAAACGGATTACTTTCCAAACTGTTATGACTAACCTTTTTCACTTCCGGCAGAGTTTCCAACCATTGCGCTAATTCAAGACCCGTATTTGCAGCCTTATTAAAGCGCAACTCCATAGTTTCAAGCCCCAAAGTTTGTTGGTATGCAGTTTGCGGCGACATACAGGCTCCGAAATTTCTGAAAATTTCGCCCCGCAACTTGGCTTGAAATGCCATCGGCCCTGATTTTGTCGCTTCAACACTCAATCTTTTTGAGTGGCTCCAGTCAAAGTTGCCATGATCGAGAATCAATCCTCCGATGCTGGTAGCTCCTCCCGAAATGTATTTTGTACTGGAAACCACTTCGATGTTTGCGCCGAAATCGCGCGATTTGAAGGCACACCACGGAACTACAGTGGTATCAACCACCAAAGGAACCTGTTTTTTTCGTGTTAATTCCGAGAGAGCTTTTAAATCGACGACTTCAAGATGGGGATTGGTGATTACTTCCGTAAAAACGAGAGCTGTATTCTCATCGATATTCTTTTCCACCTCATCAAGGTTCAACAAATCACAAAAGCGAACCTCTACTCCGAAGTTTGCCAGTGTAAACTGCAAAACAGAAAATGTATTACCAAACAAATGGGAGGTAGTAACAATATTTGCCCCACTAAAAGCCAATGTCATAAATACATTCGAGATGGCCGCCATACCAGAAGATACAGCTGTTACACCCATCGCTCCGGATGCTTGTTGTATCCGTTTTTCAAAAAATTCAACTGTTGGGTTCGAAATGCGAGTGTAAGTATGAAAAGCCGATTTTCCGATAAATGCAGCCTCCATTTCTTCTGCTGTAGCAAATTCATAGGCAGCAGTATTGTACACGGGCATTGAAAGCGGATTATTGAGATCATTTTTCGCAAATGAGGTCTCCAAAATCTTAGTGGTAATATTTTCCGACATCTTTAATAATCTTATAGGCAGGATGTTTCTAAACAGCAGAGCATAAAAACAAGCGCGAAGTGTATTTGTTATTTGCAGATACAAAGTTGCAAGATTTCCGTGACGATTCAAAATCAGCTTCATTTTCACGCCCTACTTGTGACGATTGCTAACACGAAGGTCCGGTTTCTCCTATTTTTTTGTACTTTTGCTTTATATTATGGTTATATTTATAACCAAAGCCGCACAATTGTAATTTTGCAAATTCTTATTTTTATGACAAAGCATAAATCTTTCATTATCTTACTATTGGTTGTATTTTCCAGCATTGCGCTTGCACAATTCAAGTTGGATGAGCAATCTGCCAAACTGGTTTACACCCTCAATGCTGTTAACAGTTTATATGTCGATTCGGTAAAAGAGAACAATCTGGTAGAAAGTGCTATCGTTGGAATGCTGAAAGATCTCGATCCTCACTCGGTATATATTCCAAAAGACGAAGTTGAACGGATGAATGAACCGCTCGAGGGTTCTTTTTACGGTATAGGCATTCAGTTTCAAATGCTTGAAGACACACTTTATGTTATACAAACCATATCGGGTTGTCCTGCTGCCAAAGTTGGCGTACTGCCAGGCGACCGTATGATTTTTATTGAAGACACGCTGATCGCTGGCCCCAGTGTAAAAATGCAAAACACGGCTATCATGAAAAAGCTACGCGGACCAAGAGGCACTGTCGTCAGAGTCAAAATGCTTCGTCGCGGAGTACCCGAACTGATTGATTTTAGCATCACACGAGATAAAATTCCTATTTACAGCGTTGACGCTTCTTACATGATTGATAAAGAAGTCGGGTATATCAAGATCAACAGTTTTGGAGCAACAACTTATCGGGAATACCTTGAAGCATTAGATAAACTCAGGAAAGCAGGCATGAAAGATTTGATTATCGACCTGCAGGATAACGGTGGCGGGTATATGAATGCCGCAACAGATCTGGCAAACGAGTTTTTGCAACAAGGGAACCTGATTGTTTATACGAAAGGAGTAAAACAACCACGCACATCGATCAACGCTACCGGCAAAGGAGGGTTTTCAAACGGTCGGCTCATCGTACTGACCAACGAATATTCGGCATCAGCCAGTGAAATCTTCTCCGGTGCCATGCAGGATTGGGACAGAGGTGTGGTCGTTGGCCGCCGTACATTTGGCAAAGGATTGGTACAGCGCCCTGTAATTTTGCCCGACGGATCGATGATCCGATTGACTACAGCACGTTACTATACTCCATCCGGACGTTGTATTCAAAAATCTTATAAAGACGGGTTGGACAAATATGAAAAAGACATATTGGACAGATACAAGCACGGAGAGTTCCAACACGCAGATAGCATTCATTTTGCTGACTCGCTCAAATACAAAACTTTGCGACTCTCTCGTACGGTCTATGGCGGCGGCGGCATTATGCCCGATGTGTTTGTTCCGCTTGACACAACCTATTATTCCGATTATCTCAGAAAAATCATAGCGAAAGGGATTGTCAACAAAACTACTATGCAATACATTGACAAGAACAGAAACGCGATTACCGAACAATATAAAACCTTCGATACTTTCGCCGCATCTTATTCTGTTCCTCAATCACTGTTCGACGATTTGGCAAGTGCTGCCACCAAGGAAAAAATCACCTTCAATCAGGAGCAGTTCGATAAATCCAAAGCTTATTTGTCAACACAAATAAAAGCCATGATAGCAAACGACATATGGGAAAGAGATGCTTTCTACCGCATTGTGAACACGGAAAACGCAATCGTAAAAAAAGCATTGGATTTATTCAAACAACCAGGAGCTTATAACAAGCTACTAACGCCATCGACGAATACAAAGAAAACAGGCAAATAATCGTTGTCTGTAGGATGTAAGACAACATTAAGCAACAAACAGCATGAATTCATCTGAAGTCATAACGGAAGCAATCCGTCAATTGTCAGACTACAAGCAATTCAAAACATTAAGCCATCAGCAAAAGGAAGGAACTCTCCTACCCTCTGTTGATGTACTTGAAGAAATTGTACGACTGACACGATCCATTTTATTCCCCGGCTATTTCGGACGCTCGGCAATTGACCGGCACACGATTAAGTACCATATCGGAGTTAGCGTTGAGGAGCTCTACCATTTACTAACAGAGCAAATCATGGCTGGGCTCTGCTTTTCCACAGACACAGAAGAGCCCAAAGCAAAAGCCATTGACATTGCCACTCAATTTATCACACACCTTCCCTGCATTCGGGAACGTTTGGCAACAGATGTAGAAGCGACGTATATCGGCGATCCTGCATCCAAGAGCTTTGGCGAAGTGATTTTTTGCTATCCGGCTATTCGTGCCATCAGCAATTATCGCATTGCTCACGAACTACTGGAATTGGGAGTCCCGCTTATTCCCCGGATTATCACCGAAATGGCTCATTCCGAAACGGGGATAGACATACACCCGGGAGCTACCATAGGCAATGGATTCACCATTGACCACGGTACCGGTGTTGTGATCGGAGAAACGGCCATCATTGGAAATAACGTAAAATTGTATCAGGGAGTGACACTGGGAGCAAAAAGCTTTCCGCTCGACGAAAACGGGAAACCCATCAAGGGAATTCTCCGACATCCGATACTGGAGGACGACGTCATTATTTATTCCAACTCTACTATACTTGGACGTATCACCATCGGAAAAGGAGCTGTTATCGGTGGAAATATCTGGGTAGATCAGGATGTCCCACCCGGAGCCCGCATAGTACAGAGCCGACCAAAAAAATAACAAAAACAAAAAAGCAACCCGAAAGAGTTGCTTTTTTTATGCCCGCATTAAATCCGGTTTTGAAATTATGTTTATATTTTGTCTTTTCGTTAATTACAACAAATAACATTTCAAAATAAACGTAAATATGATTAATTGCAATCTCTGAATAGCATTTTGTATGTATTTTTGCAACGTCTATATAGCAAAATAAGACTTTCTTATTTTGAATTCACACTTAATCATTCTGTATGCAAGAATCGAAAGATCTGAAATTTGAAGAAATTAACGAAGGATTTTCCGCCAAAGAAGCCATAGATGAAGCAAAACGCTGTTTGAATTGCAAAAACCCTCTTTGCGTTAAAGGATGTCCCATTGAGCATAACATACCGGGCTTTATTCACCAGCTTTCAATGGGAAATGTTGGAAACGCCCTTCAAATCATCAATGAAAAAAGTAACTTACCTGCCATATGCGGTCGCGTATGTCCGCACGAAAAACAATGTGAAGGCCATTGCATTCTCAACAACAAAGGGAAACGCATCCGCGTAGGAAAACTGGAACGCTTTATTGCCGATTTTGATGGAGAAATGGGGCTGATACGCGAAAAACTTCCTCAAAAGAACAGAGGCAAAGTAGCCGTAATCGGTTCCGGTCCTGCAGGATTAACTGTGGCCGGCGATTTAGCCCGACAGGGTTTCAATGTAGTCATCTACGAAGGAGAACAGGAATTGGGTGGCGTACTCATGTTTGGCATTCCCAAATACAGACTTCCCAAGAACGTAGTAAAACGTGAAATTGAGAAGATTGCCGATTTAGGTGTCACGTTCATCACCCATTGCATGGTTGGCAAAGACATTACGGTAGATGACATGTTCGACCGTGGGTTTGATGCCGTCTTTATCGGTACCGGTACCGCCATCCCCAAGTCGCTGTCTATCCCCGGATCCGATTTGGTAGGAGTCGTTCAGTCATCTTATTTCCTGCGCATGGTCAACTTATATCAGAATGAGAGTATCGACCGCAAAGATGTACCGCTACGGGTTAACGACGAAGTCTATGTTATTGGAGCCGGTAATGTTGCCATGGATGCTGCCCGAACAGCTTTACGTATGGGAGCCAAAAACGTATCTGTGCTTTACCACAAAACTGAAGCCGATATGCCTGCACTTCGCACCGAATACGAAGAAGCCGTTGATGAAGGAGTTCATTTTTTATGGAATACTTCCACCGTTGAATTAATCGGAAAGAGAAAACGGTTGTCCGAAATAACGATTCAGACTCCGGAAGGCGAAAAAATAGTTCCGGCCGACCGGGTATTACTGGCAATCGGCTCACGGCCTGCGAACCGTATTGTCTCCACCACCGAAGGCATTGAAGTTAACGATACCGGTTACGTTATTACAAAAGAACGTCCCTACGGGATGACCACAAAGAAAGGCGTTTTTGCGGGCGGTGACGTTGTACATACCCCGCAAACCGTAGTGCTTGCCATGAAGGAAGCCAAGCAGGTAGCTAAAGGAATAGCTCAGTTTGTTGATGCAAAGAAACTCCTGGAAGAATAAAACTCCAGAGTATACCCTAGTAAGTGTTGTAAATGTAAACGAGGATGTCTCTTGCGGGACACCCTCGTTTTTTATTGACATTCAATTAATTTTTTGAAGCAGGCTTTAGCAGGTGATCCGTCACATAACGGGTTCCAGTTGCCAGTGCAACAGCAGAAAGCCATGTTCATTTTTTAGTTTCTTCTTTCTATTCCTTTGTTGGATTAATAATCAGTCAGTATGAAACTGACATTTAGAGCGATATTTCTGTAACTGTGAGGTTTCTTCCATAAGCGTTCCTTTTAGTTCAACAATAAACCTCAGAGGGAATGGCCAATTCCATGACATCACAAATATATATACTGAAAGTCAGAATTGTTCACCTTGCGACATCTTTTTATCGCAAAAAACCATCAACTTTTCAGAACAAAAAGAGAATGAAACGGTTAAGATTCCTGATTCATAATTCCGAGTTTGCGGAAAATCCAGAAAAGAAGAGAAAGAACTACTCCCACGATAGCTGCAAAGGCCATACCTTTGAGCTGAACTGAGCCGATATTGATAGCTGCGCCCGATACACCCACCACAAAAGTAATTGCTCCGAGAACCATATTGCTGTTCTTACTGAAGTCGACTTTCTGTTGGATAAAGATACGGAAACCCTGAACGGCAATCACACCATACAGTAACATGGTCATCCCACCGAGAACTGCAGTAGGGATAGTCGAAATGGCTGCTGAGACCTTGCCTACGCATGAAAAGGCAATTGCAAACAAAGCTGCTCCACGAATCACCCAAACCGAATAAACGCGGGTAATAGCCATCACACCGATATTTTCGCCATAAGTGGTATTCGGAGGAGAACCGGCAAAACCAGAAAAAAGGTTGCTCAAACCATCGCCTAACAAAGAACGGTGCAAGCCGGGATTGGCCATCAAATCGTTGCCGGTCACTTCGCCCGTAACAATAAGGTGGCTGATGTGTTCGGCCAAAACCACGATACATGCAGGAGCTATAATAATCATCGCTTTGGTATCAAAAACCGGTGCGCTGAATTTCGGCAATGCAAACCAGGAAGCGTTACTAATAGCTGTAGTATCCACCATTCCAAGACACAAGGCCATCACATATCCGGCAACAACAGCAATCAGGATAGGAATAACCTGCAAGAAACCTCTGAACAATACAGAACCTATAATACCGACACAAAGAGTAAACATAGAAACCAGTACCACATTCGAATTCACCACAAAAGGCTGCACTACCTGTCCTACAGCGGTAGAACCGGCAGCCAAACCAGCTTGTTGTGCAGCAACAGGTGCCAGTTCAAGACCGATAATGGCAACCACTGCACCCATAACGGCAGGAGGCATCACCACGTCAATCCAGCGGATGCCCCATTTTTTCACCACGAATGAGATAATGACAAAAAATAATCCGAAAAAGATAAAACCGGACTGAGCATGAGCAAAACCTCCATAACTACTAATGATTAGCATTGTTGGAGCAATAAATGCGAAACTTGATCCCAGATAGGCCGGAATGCCGCCTTTAGTTATCCACGAATAAAGTAAAGTACCGATACCGTTCATCAATAAAGCAATAGCGGGATCGACACCTAACAAAATAGGAACTAAAATTGTGGCACCAAACATGGCGGTTAGGTGCTGAAGACTGAGAGGCATGCTCTGCAGAACCGGTAGTTTCTCATGAATACCAATAGTACGTCGTTTTTCCATTTTTTGAAGTTTATAAAGATTTAATTGAAGAGCATTATTTTCGTGCAATAAAAGCATCCAGTAACGGGCATTTATAATCGTGATAGACTTTTGTATCGGCGTAATGAGCATAAAATTCGCGCAACTCTTTTCCTGCCGGATATTTGGGCTTTTTATCGTCATACCACGAATAATTAGTTATTGTCCAGGGCAAGTAGTTGCATTCATGCAGCATCAACAAAGCATAAGCCCGTTGCTCATTGCTTGCTTTGGGATCGTCGGCTGCCAAATGAAAATAGCGAGCCGCCAGTTTACAATTATAATAATTATCGTCTTTCAACGGATTTGGGACCACTCTGACCGGAGGAAGCTTAAAGGCAAGAAACTGATTGAAATAGCCCAAACTATCAGTAGGTGAATGATATTCAGGTTCGGCCCTGCTCCAGCCATATTCCACCATCATCCACGAATTACCATAATAAGAGCAATTGAAATAAGCATTTCCCAAAAGGATTGCATTCTCGGCAACTCCGGTTTTCTTATGCGTTTTATCCTGAAGATCGAGCAGGCGTTTTACAAATTTCGCTTTATCGAAATGGTATGAAAAATTTCTGTTCTTGCACAACACCTTAGCCACAAACGGATCTTCATTCAGACAATCTTTGTAAGCATAGCTTGTCCGCCAAAAGGCTGGATCAATTTTCCTGAAAATCGAATACGCCGTTTTGAGGTCGTTTTGCCGGAATGCCAAGGTCCCCTGCAAATCGCGATAAAGATTGACACTTCCCAGCGGTTGTTCGGTAATATAATCTTCAAAATCGCTTTTATCTGTCTTCGATAAAAGACGGATCAGATTGTCTACATCTCCGATGCCAGCACACTTATCAAAATATCTTATCTTTTGATAGTTATCATCGGCAGTTATTGAAAAATCCTCTGCATATGCCGCATCATACCGTCGCTTATACTGATCGGCTTTCATAGTGAGCAAACCGGCTGTAGCAAAGTCAAAGCGTTTTTCATATTCGCCAGCTACACCAAGCAACAGAGAATAAAGCGTTTTGTTGATCGTATTGTCGCTTTTGGCCAACCGGTGAAGCTTGTGGCAATAAATCACAAACTGATCTTTGAACACGTTGTCGGTTATATCGGTGGTTTTCGCCATCACCCAGGCCGTTTCAATATTTTTCTGTATCTCAATAGAACTATTTTCGGATAAACCGATAGCATTCAGATAATCGAGACCTTCTTTCGTATTGTCATTTATCAGACAAAGATGCGCCAGGCCGAGCGTCAGGTATTGATGGAGCTCTCCCCTCGCCTGCTGTTGCTGTTGTTTTACAAATTCCATGAACGACCCAAGATATTCCAGATCGGTTTTCATGTTTTTTGCCATCGCCTGCGAAAAATTCCATTGCGGTGATACCGCCGGAGAAAACGCGGTAAAAGCTGGTGTACAAATCCAATCCTCCAGTTTATTGATTTCGCGAGCCAGCAAAAACGTCATATAGGAAGATTTCGGATCAAGCGAACTGATAGTTTTAAGGCTACTCAGCACAGGCCCCGGATTATTAATTATTCTCATCACCCACATCACCGCCTTTTCGTGAGCAGTTTTGGCCAGTTTCAATCCAGCCGTAAACGTTGCTTCATCGCTATTGAAAAGCTGATGTGCACGCAATTTCTTGCTGTCGCAATTGTCAAAGACAAGGCTATAGTAGTAGTTTGCTTTTGCCTTTTTCTTTGTGGCATTAAGCGATTGTGCATAAAACAATGAGCTCCAGACATTCATGAGTCCATTGCCATTAAACTTTTTAAAACAACGTTCGTAAGTGGCAATGACATCTGTCGGCCGTTGAAGTTGGTACGACAAGCGACACACTTGATAAGCATAGCGTTTTTTGAGAAAATCGTCCTTTACAGAGCTCAATCGTTTTTTTGCAATCATGAGCAATGCAAGTTTCTTTTGTTTCACCACAGCCATTTCATTGGCATCGCTGTTCCACGACTCAAACCCTTCTGACCAGGCAGTCTCGGTAGCTTCTGCCTGTTTTGAGAAAAGCAGGTATTCCAATAATAGTTTGGAAGATGGACGGAGAAGATACTGAATAAAGCTATTGTCCTCAAAGACTGCTTGCAGCTTATTATGAGAGTAAGCAAACTGAAGAGAATCGGGAGAAGTTTCGTACTGAATGGCAAGAATATCTTCGAGCACAACACCATTGCCCGTAACGGCCTGCCATTCTTTGGCATTTCTTACCCGATCGACACCATCCGGGTCAGGATTATAACTTGCATAAAGAGCGGGTGAGTAATTGAAAATCTGAAGTGGAGAACTGTTACCGGTTCTGGCTTGAAAAAACATCATCCTGTAGGTATCGGGAGATTCCATCACCACACAAGCTGACGAATAAAAAGGAAGTATCAAAAAGAGGCTAATGATCAAAAAGCGTGTAAAAACGCCCAATTTCTTCCATTCCATACCGGTTAACATTTTGTCTATCTAACGAAAAGAGGGTTAAACGTGAGCTGCCCCGCAAAGATACTCGTTTTTTAACAACGTCTATCATTTTTTCTATTTCGGCAGCACTGATTTGTTCTATTCTGATTTCATCCCCGTAACGAAGATAATGTTTCCCGACAACTGTGTCTTTCATCAGCATAAAACGGTTCGTAGTGATCTCTTTATAATGCGCTTTATCACGCCGAAATCCCGTTGCATCAGCATCTTTCATCAAGCCCAGCCATTTTCCACGGTGAAACACAACACCCCACCCGAAAATCGGGAGTGCAATGTCAAGATGATGAGCATAGTTACTTTGTGTAAGATAGCTTTCCAGTTCTTTCGCACTGCCGATGGAATTGGATGTTGTCTGTTTTTGGGGATCAGAAAGATTATAGCACATCAAAAGACAGCGGTTAACCGGTGGAATACCGCTCACATCTCGGTGTTTATACTGCCATAAACGCAACGTAGCCGACCGTTCTTTTTCGGGGAAGAATTCCTCCATTTTTCGCAGAAAATAGAAATAGCGATCCCTGGTAGAAACGGTCCAGTCGCAGTCGAAAAGAACTTCCGTCCAGCCTCTCACAACCGCAGGAGCAGTTTTATTTCCGCTGAGACTGTCCTTTATTGCCATTTCAAGGAAACGGCTATTCACCATTGCAATACGACGGCTCACCCGTGCAGCCAGCGAGTCGATAGCTGCGTGGGTAGCGTGGTCAAAAACTTTGTTGGTGATAAAAACTGAAGGTGTGAAATCACACGGAGGAACAGAAGCGACAATTAAAGTACCCACAGGTTTAGGCTCTTGTCCGGCTTCGTCCCAATCGACATCAAAATAGCGAATATACAAATGATTGGCTCCTGTTTGCTGTAAAGAAGTCTTCTCCTCTTTCGTCATTTTGAAAGTACGCTGCCAGTAGCAAAACGAATGCCGCCCTGCGTCAGTTCCACACGAAACGAGCAGTGACACTAAAAACGAGAAAACAACCAACCGGAGCCAAAACATGCTTATTTCAATTCAATATCTTTAGGCAATTGCTTCATCAACGCATCGCGATCAATTTCAAAATAATGATAAGGGTACAACACTTTGGGGTGTATCATTTTTGCAGCCGTAATAAACTGTTCGTCCGTCATGGTATAAGGCAGATTCTTGGGCAAGAACGCAATATTGATTTTACCAAGCTGACTCATCTCCGGAATATTTTCAGTATCGCCGGCAATGTATACTCTAAATTTTTTAAATGAAAGAATATATCCGTTGCCAACACCTTTTTCATGGTAAGGCTTTCCATCAGGACGTTTGTGTTCGATGTTGTACGCTGGAACTGCTAAGATTCCAATATCATTCCATGTTGCATCTTCACCATTCTTCAAGACGGTTGCATTAGGAATACCGGCAGACGCCACGCTGTCTGTTGTTATTATATAAGTATCGGGAGTAACAATTTTTTTAAGCGCTTTTTTATCAAAATGGTCAGAGTGCTCGTGCGTAATCAAAATCAGATCAGCCTTGGGCAATGTGCTGTAATCTACCGTTTTTTCATACGGATCCACGTGAATTACTTTCCCCATGATTTTGAGCATGATGGAGCCATGGTTAATAGGAGTAACTACTAACGGTCCCATTGGGGTGGAATACACATCGGGATGTTGCTGAGCCATAGCCATAAATGGTAATAAAGCAAGTAAAGTTACAAGTAAAGTTTTCATGTGTAAATAATTTGATTTGTACTGTATTTCGCAAAATAAGCAATAAATAGCAAGACTATCAAAAATGAATTATGTCAAGCGGTTTTCCAGCCTGATCTGTTTGGACAAACTTTCCGGCAGTTGTAGCAAACGGTTATCGGAGCACCTTTTATGGTAGAACCTTCCGAATAAGTCCGACATTTCTTTTGGTCAACACCTCCATCCTGTAATGCTCCCGAAGGACAATTATTGATGCAGGCATTACATTTTTCAGAGCACATATCATTCTCCATTATCGGATCCGGCTCTAGTGGAACGTTTACAAGCAAAGCTCCGAGCTTTATCAGATTTCCATATTCAGGCGTACACAGCAATGTATTTCGCCCAATTACTCCCATACCTGCCAAATATCCGGCATGTTTCAACGACAACAAGCCCTTGCCGGTCATAGTTTCTTTATCCCAGTATTCGTAAGGCTCTGACGGAACCGGAAGTGCGGAGACATTTTCACGTTCCAGCCTGACGGCAATATCAAATGACAATTGCAACACTTTTTGCAAAGCTATATCTTCTATAAACGAATAGGGAATCTGAGATTTGGAGTGCAAAATACTTTCGGGTATTTTCTTTGCAAAAACAACGACCGACTTCGTACCGGGAAATAAATCCTTTGGACGAAAACCTTCCGGCGCCACATCAAAGCGCTCGACCGATGCAATACCACAAAGATCAGCACCAGCCGCCAAAACCAGCTCTTTTACTTGATTTGCGTTTACCATCTCTCTATTAAGTTAATCTTCACACAAAGGTAAATATTCTTATTGAGTAAAAAAATGTATTTTCATTTCCGGTGTCGACTGAACAAAAGAAAACCGGAGAGTTCGCACAAAACGACCTCCCCGGCATCAAGTCCGGGAGCTGACTGGTCACCCGAACATCCATAAGCACGATTAATATCTTATTAAACGTTGAAACGGAAGTGAAGTATATCACCATCCTGAACAACATATTCTTTTCCTTCAATTCCGATTTTTCCGGCTTCGCGACAGGCTGCTTCAGAGCCCAAGCGAACGTAATCGTCGTATTTGATTACCTCTGCGCGGATAAATCCTTTTTCAAAGTCGGTATGAATAACGCCGGCACACTGCGGAGCTTTCCATCCACGACCGAATGTCCATGCGCGAACCTCCTGCACACCGCAGGTAAAGTAGGTTTGCAGATCGAGCAAGTGATATGCTGTGCGAATCAAACGAGCCACACCCGATTCGGTCAGGCCGACCTCTTCGAGAAACATCTGACGTTCTTCGTATGTTTCCAATTCGGCAATCTCCGATTCGATTTTAGCAGCAACTACCAAAATATCGGCCGATTCGTCTTTCACTGCTGCGCGTACCTGTTCCACGTATTGGTTTCCACTCGCAGCTGAAGCTTCGTCCACATTGCATACGTACAATACCGGTTTGTTAGTAAGCAGGTAAAGGTCTTTTGCCAAACGTTGGTCTTCTTTGCTGTCGAAAGTCACTACGCGGGCTGATTTACCCTGTTCGAGTACTTCTTTATATTGCAAAAGTACATCCACCAAACGTTTTGCCTGTTTGTCACCACCGGTCTGCGCCTGTTTTTGCACTCTTGACAAACGGCTTTCCACCGTTTCAAGGTCTTTCAACTGCAACTCAGCGTCGATAATTTCTTTGTCACGAATAGGATTTACGCTACCATCCACATGCACTACGTTATCATCGTCGAAGCAACGCAACACATGAATAATGGCATCCGTTTCACGAATATTTGCGAGGAATTTATTGCCCAAACCTTCGCCTTTGCTGGCACCTTTCACCAAACCGGCGATATCCACTATTTCAACCGTAGTAGGCACAACACGTTGTGGATTTACGATTTCTGCCAGTTCGGTAAGACGATGATCGGGAACAGTGATAACACCCACGTTCGGTTCTATTGTACAAAAAGGAAAGTTCGCCGATTGCGCTTTCGCATTCGACAAACAATTAAAGAGAGTCGATTTACCCACGTTGGGCAAACCCACTATACCACACTGTAATGCCATAAAAGTAAATTCAATTTCAAAATTTCAGGTTCCAAAATTCCATATCCCGGAATTCCGGTTTTGCATCAACAATCTTCAATACAACGTTCCATTATACCCTCAATAGTTGGAATATTGAAACTTCCAGTCTTGAAATTGTTTGAGCATGCAAAGGTACGAATTATTTCCTGCCCGACCGCTTTCTGTTCAGGGATTACACATTAAAGATGTTGATAAGGGGCTTCCGCCCCTGTGACCCCGACATCCTTTTTGCCTTGAATCAAAAAGGATGCAAAAAATTCAAGGCTATGCCCGCTTCGCTCAAAAAACTAGCATTCGCCAAGCTAAATCGTCCAAACTCACTCCTTCCTTGCGTCAGGAGTTTCAAACAGTGAGCGATTTTACGCTTCACTCACTTGTTTTTTGACTCACCGGACAAGGCCGTCCCTAATCTGATTTAGCAGCATTTGAAAATTAATAACCTGCCCTTTGCTAAACTTCTAAATACGTAATCCCTGGCTTTCTGCCAACAATTAGCATTTTTGCAGCCAATAAATCAAAGACAAAACCTTATCTTTGTAATAAATTTGAAAATGTAAAAATATGCCAATTTGAGCAATTCAATTCTGTCAAAAGAATCACGGTATCATTGCTTTTCCATTTTCTAATCTTCAAATTTCTAATCTTCAAATTAAAGTTCATGACTCTTGATAAATCCGGCGTAGGCGACATGTTCGATGCAATTGCATGGCGATACGATTTTCTCAACCATTTTCTCACGCTCGGTATCGACAACCTCTGGCGCAATAAAGCGGTAAGCCTCATCACTGCACCCAAAGGCAGTTCTTTTCTTGACGTAGCCACCGGCACTGGCGATCTGGCCGTTACTCTGGTTCGCAAAAAGGCTCCTAAAAAAGTATTCGGCATCGACATTTCGGAAGGGATGCTCAGTTTCGGACGCAAGAAAATGGGAAAACTCGGCCTCTCTGAAATGGTAACGCTCACTCAGGAAGATTGCGAAGCCCTCAGCTTTGAAGAAGGAAGCTTCGAAGCAGTCACCGTTGGGTTTGGCATCCGCAATTTTCTCCATCCGAACAAAGGTCTTTCCGAGATGTACCGCGTACTGAAACCCGGAGGAGAAGCCATTATCCTTGAATTTTCGCGCCCCAAAAGTAAACTGCTGTGCAAACTGTTTGACCTGTACTTTTGCTACGTGTTGCCACAAATCGGCAAACTTTTCTCCAAACATTCATCGGCCTATACTTATTTACCCGACAGCGTGAAAGAATTTCCATACGGAGAAGGTTTCTCCCAACTGATGCGTGAAGCTGGCTTTACTGCCGTAGAATACCATCCGTTGACATTCGGCGTTGCAACCGTTTACAAAGGGGTAAAATAAATTTCAATATTTCAACACTCCAAAATTCCATTCATCCGAATACACGAAAGTATCCGATGGAATTTTGAATCGAAGAAATACGCAAAGCTAAACCTGAAATTTTGAAATTTGGAACTTGGAATCAAACTGAAATAAGAATGAAATCATCTATACTCAAATGGATACGTATTGTGCGTCCCGGCACGCTTGGTGCAGGCACAGCGCCCGTTTTTGTGGGACTAATCATTGCTGCCGAAGAACGCACGTTCGACTGGATCATTGCGTTAGTCACCTTATTGGCCGCATTAACCATCCAAATTGCCAGCAACCTGATTAACGATTACTACGATTTCAAGAAAGGACTCGACAAAGCAGGACGGCTTGGACCTAAACGCGCCATTGCCGAAGGGGAGGTCTCTCCTCAAACCATGAAAAAAGCTATCATCATTGATATTGCTATTGCAGTGTTGTGTGGCATGTATTTGACCTTAGTAGGCGGACTCCCCATATTGATGATCGGCTGTGTGTCTCTGCTTTGCGCCTGGCTCTATACAGCCACCCCCTACTCCCTCAGCTATCTGGGTATTGCCGATTTATTTGTGCTGGCGTTCTTCGGCCCGATTGCCACACTCGGCACCACCTATCTGCAAATTGAACAATTTTCAGAAAAGGCATTCTGGCTTGGAATGGTGAGCGGTCTCATTTCTATGGGGATTCTCACAATCAATAACATTCGCGACATCGACTCCGACAAAAAGGCCGGTAAACGGAGTATCGTTGTCCGTTTCGGGAAAAAATTCGGCGAATGGGAATATTTTTCGCTCTTTATGCTAATCATTCCCTGCCTGTATCTGGCGAACTCAGCCGGTCTGTGCTATGCTGTCGTGGCAATGGGGATTGGATTATTTATTCAGTTACGCAAAGCAAAAGGAAAAGCTTACAACCAATTACTGATCCGCACCGGACAGGCCAACCTGTTGTTTGCATTTTTACTTTGGATAGAATATCTGATTTCATGACCTTTTTTCTGATTATCAGACATAATATGCCATCTGTTTTCTCGTTTTAAATGCAAAAAGAAAGCTCTGGAATGAAAAACGGGTTTCTCATATTATTTCTCATTATAGCAAGTAGCTGCATCATCAACAGCTGCTCAGACGAATCCATGTCAACCAACCCGAATTACAAACTCAGCTTTTCAAAAGACTCTCTTTCGTTCGATACGGTATTCAGCACGATCGGTTCCACCACCAGCGGCTTTGTGATATACAACCATAATTCAAAACCAGTATCCATCAGTTCAATCACTCTCGCTAACGGAGCTACCACCGGCTTTCACATGGTAGTAGACGGAACGATCCCTGCCAACAATCAGATTTCCAATGTTGAAATACGGGCTCACGACAGCCTTTATGTTTTTGTCAGCGTTACCGTAAACCCGACCAAACAAGACAATCCGCTATTGCTTAAGGACTCTATTATTTGTATCACAAACGGCAACCGGCAAAGTGTACAACTTCAGGCTTACGGGCAGGATGTCGAGATTTTCAGAAGCAAAACCATTCATAATGACACGACTCTTTCCGGAACAAAACCTTATCTCATTTACGATTACCTGGCCATTGACAAAGACAAAACGCTTACCATAAAACCGGGCAGCACGCTCTACTTTCATAAAAATGCATCGCTGAAAATTGTTGGAAACTTAAAAGCGGAAGGAGAGCAAAAAGCCAGAATTCTGTTCCGGGGTGATCGGCTGGATAAGCTTTTTGACAATGTCCCGTACAATTATCTGTCAGGACAGTGGAACGGCATTCAGGTGTTGGGTGCTCAAAGCTCGGTTTTGCTTGACTTTGTAACTTTGAATAGCGGAAAAACAGCCATTCACATTATCAACCCGTCATTGACTTCGTCTCCTTCTATCGTAATTAACCACACTAGGATTCAAAATTTTGATTCGTGTGGAATTGCATCACACAATGCCAATCTTACTTTATGGAACAGCGAAATTTCGAATTGCAGAAGTAGTTGCCTGAGCTTAATGGGGGGAAATTACGCGTTTGTACACAATACCATTGCCAACTATTACAACGATATTTATGCCGGAAAGAGACGTGACGGAACGCCTTCGGTAATGTTACTCAACAGCAATAATGACAGGCATGCTCCGGTTCCAACACCTATCAGTGCGCAGTTTATCAATTGCGTCATAACCGGATCGATGTCCAACGAAATAATGATTTCCGATACAACACGCAACACGCCGCTGAAGTATTCGTTTGACCATTGCTACCTGATGTCAAACCCGATTCATTCGCCGTTCATCAAAAATGTACTATGGGGGAATCCCAGAGACCAATTATTTGTAAGAAGCACCATTAACAAGGACGGCTATTACGACTTCCGTCTGACAGAAGAATCGCTACTCAGAAAAAAAGCAGATATACAGATTAGCCGTCAGCCCGCATTCTGCTTTGACATGAACGACATTTACCGACTGTGGGAAAATGCGCCGGATATCGGAGCTTACCAATGGCAAGGTAAGTAGCAGTAAGCAACGTTTATTTCCGGCCAAAGTCTGCCGGTATTTCGCCCCACTCTGTCGTTGGCCATTTCAGCAGTTTAGTAGAAAAAGAGTTCTGTTTCAACCAGTTTTCGGCTCTCTCTATCAACTGAAACAATTCCTCATTTTTAGCACAGCGTTCCAGCTTCGTTCTGCAATGTTTTGCCTTTACCCAGGCCAGAGCATTGACACTATCAGAATAAATAGGAATATCGCTATTCTGGCTCTTGAGAAAAGCCAGACCATGGACAATAGCCAAAAATTCGCCAATATTGTTCGTCCCGAGCTCAAACGGCCCTTGTCTGAAAATTTCTCTTCCGGTGGATGTTTCCACGCCACGATATTCCATTTTTCCGGGATTACCGCTACAAGCCGCATCTACAGCCAAACTTGGAACCACAGGTTTTGCTCCGCCTTCTCCGACTGCAATCACAGATTGTTTTTGGTTGGCACCGACAGCTTTCCAGTAGTTCATTTTAAAAGCAGCATTTGCAGCCGACTCTGTCGGGTAGCCTTTATACTGGGCACCTTCAAATCCATTCACCTGCTCTTTACAGCTTTCCCAACTATTGAACACTCCCGTTTGCCGGCCTTTCCAGACCACGTAGAACTTATTTTTAGCCATATCCGGTTTATCTGTTTCAGTAAGTAAAATTACAAAAAAATCACATCGTACCCAAAAACCTTACCTGAGAGGATTCTTGTATTTTTTGGGATTATTTTTTGCCTTTTTCTAAAAAATTCTTCCGTCTTTTGCATTTGCTTTTTCCAAATACACCAACATCAATAAAACAGAATGCAAAATTCAAATAAAGCAATCATTTACGCAGGATTATCTGTCCTTAGCTGGTCGACTGTAGCTACTGCCTTTAAACTGGCATTGCAACTGCAAACGCATTTTGAAATGCTGCTCATCGCCAGTTGTACGGCACTTGTCATTCTGGCAACAGTTATGACCTTTCAGTCAAAATGGAGTTCGCTGGCATTACTTTCCACAAAACAGTGGTTGCTTTATGCTCTCATTGGACTGTTGAATCCTGTAATCTATTATCTTGTTCTCTTTAAAGCCTATGCCCTATTACCGGCGCAAATTGCACAACCGATTAATTATTCATGGCCAATCCTACTTTTGATACTCATAGCAATCGTCAGTCACCAACCCATTCCGCACAAGAAATACATCGGCATGGCGCTTTCGCTGGGAGGCGTAATCATCATTTCGGCTGGTTCCGGGCAAATCCAACAATCAGCCATTCCTGTTGCCGGCTTACTGTTAGCATTGCTGAGTGCCTTATTATGGGCAGGATTCTGGATCGTCAATAAAATGAATCAAAATGTAGACAATACGGTGAATCTTTTTGCCATCTTTCTGTTCGGCTCTGTCTATCTGCTGATTGCCACTTTGTTTGTTCCAGTAAACCTTACATCAAACAACGGATTCCTTGCCAGCATGTATATCGGAGCATTTGAAATGGCCATACCATTTATCTTTTTCAGTCTTGCACTAAAAAAAACGAACAATCCGGTGCTTATCAACCAACTGTGTTATTTAGCCCCGTTCACTTCGCTCTTTATCATACACTTAGTTTTGAAAGAGCACATATACACAACCACCTTTATCGGCTTAATACTGATTATCGTTGGTATTATTTTTAATGAATATTTTGCCGGTTCTCGCAGAACAAAATAACAGAGGCTGCCTCATAAAATGAAACAGCCTCCGTGATTATTTTAACCGAAGTTTATACATCTGTTCTGACTCCTCTACGCTAATGATTTTCGTATGAAATCATCTTGACTTTTTATAATGTCACTCCTACGGAGCTTTTGATTCGTGAATAATAATAAATCACTACCATAATATTACTCCCAAAGGAGCATTTATTAAGCTTCAGAGAAGCGACATTATGGTAGAAAATGATTGAATAATGTTTTTCAGAGCTCCATAGGAGCGAAATTACATTGTTTTAAAAGTAAATACCACTCAATTTATTAATATTCAACATTTTGAATCAAATCAAAAAAAAAGGGAATCCTATGGTTTTAAGGGTTCGCCCATTCCTGAATTTTCTTTATCGCTTGCATCGAGTTTAAAGACCATGAACTTGGGATTTTCCTTTGTATAAGGCGCCCACTTTTCACCGGTTTTTCCATTAGGATTACCGTATTTGGCAAAATTCGACCAGGCAGTCAGCATCTTTTCTGAGAGATCCCAGTCACCTGCCGTCCAGGGTCTCCAGCAACGCTTGAGTGACTTGAACACAAACCAAAGATCGGAAGAGTGAAATGCTCCCTTGAGTACATCACTTCTGCCATCGGTTGGAAGAGGACGGGCAAACTCATACGCAAACGCCTTACCTCCCAATTTTTCACGATTCAGACAGAATTCCGCGATACCGGGAGCCATGCTACCCATATCGTTCAGGGTGTAACCAATCATATACGGAACCTGTGCCAGTTTGTTATCAACGGCAGCAGCATCGAAGCTTTGAAGGGAAACATAACCGTCAACGACAGGCATAGCAGTCATACGGGTACGTTTTCCGGTAACTGCGTTGTACAGGCTACCAAGCGTGTAAATGGTTTCAGTAGAAGCAGCACGCATTTTTTCAAGGCTTGTAAGTCCTGCCCAGTCCATAATTTCCTTTGTCTGAAGTTCCGACTGTTCAAAAGTCATAGGGGCAAACGCCGGCATAGTAGCAGGAGCACCCGGAGCAGCAGCAGGAGGCGGGGTTGTCGTTATGCCACCGCCACTCATGATAATTGCTTTTTTGAACAAACCTCTTGCCAGAGGAGATTCGCAGAGTGTTTTTACACTACCGGCACCTGCACTCTGACCGAATATGGTAACGTTATCGGGATCGCCGCCAAACTGTGCGATATTTTTCTTAATCCATTTGAGAGATTCTATCTGGTCGAGGATACCATAGTTACCTGAAACGTGGTTAGGACTTTCCTTCGAAAGTTCCGGATGTGTCATAAATCCGAAAACACCTAGACGATAGTTGATTGAAACAAGCACAACATCTTTGTTTGCCCATTCCTGTCCGTCAAATTCAGGCTCTGAGCCCCACCCTTCTCTGTAACCACCACCGTGAATCCAAAGAGCCACAGGAAGTTTCTTCCCAATGTTACCGGGAGCTTTTGTCCATACATTCAGGTAGAGGCAATCTTCGCTATAAGGTGACTCATCACCATAGCCCCACTCTGTTGTATAACCACCGGGATAGTGAACAGACTGATAACCCGGATGCCCGAATTTGTCGGCAATTCTCACACCCTGCCATGGAATAACCGGCTGAGGAGCCTTCCAACGGAGGTTTTTAATGGGAGGTGCGGCATACGGAATTCCACGATACACAGTTACTCCTTCTATTTCGGCTTTAACACCCTGAAGCTGTCCGCCTTCAATGGTCAGCACAGGATTTGCTGCGTCGCAGTTGTAGTATCCAAATACAAATGCAAACAATAAATAAATTAATTTCTTCATGATTTTTTAAGGTTAATAAAACACACAAATGTAAATAAACAAAACCAGAAATCAGAAGAACAAATACTCTGATTTCTGGTTTTGTTTCAATATTTCTGCCCCTCAAGATCAAAGCAGCAACACTTTGTGTACTTTATCCGTTCGCAATCCTGAATTTCTCCGTTCCTAGCTAAGAACAAACCACTTACCAACATGAATTTTCAGCCAGTTCGGGTTGACGTTACTAATTCATTTAAAGTCATAGACATTCGCTATTTTATATCCTATCGGGTATAAAATCAGTAAAAACCAAAATTATACCTTATCGGGTATAATAAGTCATACGAAATAGATTAAAATACCTGTGAAAGTTTCTTTATTGTTCAGATCGGCCACAGATTAGGAGATCTGCGCCAGCAAGAGGACTAAAGGACAAAGTGCACACTATTCTTCTTTTCTGTCTTTCTCCAGATACAATTCAGGCAAAATGATTTTGATCTCTTTCTCAGAACCTTCTTTGTGCCAATACACGATAAAGTTGACTTTGGCCTCTTTTAGCCTATAGCCTTTTTCGGCATGGTATTTCAGTGTCTCTCCTGTTTTTTGAGAATATTTCAGCACCAAATCGCCGTTGGAGTTCGCACAGCCTTCTTCTTTTATTATCAATGCATCTCCACTGACAATATTTCGAATTCTGTTTTGCACATATTCAAAATATCCCAGATAGACATCTTTGTGGGATAGGTGCAGCGAAATACCATTTGGTACTAAATATGTCTCTTTGTTTTCGATTCTGTCCACCAACACTTTGGACGGGACATCCAGTAAATAGGTGTTCAAATGAATAGTCAGATTGCGTTTGGCACGGGTCATGCCTACATACAGTACCCGCTTGGCCTCGTCGCTTTCAGCGTTATAATTATCGAGCATAATGAAAACATTATCAAACTCTTTCCCCTTCGCTTTATGAATGGTGGAAACAAATACCGTTTCGCCATTTTCGCTATAGAAATCCTCCAATTTAGATTCTCGAACGAAGGTATCAAAGTCCGATTTGTATTTCTTTTTCGGATTGCTTTGCTCAAAATCCCTGATCAGGTTCATGCAGAGATCCAGTCGATGACTGTTTCTGAATTGGTAGGCAATTTCCTTTTTGGCTGCCTCCCAGGCATCTTCCGAAATCACAAACACATCATCCGTCAGATTCAGTACATTAATAAAGCACCTAATTTCCTGCACATTATACAAACTAAATCCCTCATTAGATTGAATCAGTTTCGCCTGAACCTTGTTTTTCAATAACAGTCCGGTAATTTGTAAGGCGTCTTCGTTGGTTTTGGTAAGTACGCAAGTGGTACCCGATAAACCTGTGGCCAGTATATCATCCACCATTGGTGTAATCAGATTATTACTATAGTACCGAACTACTTTCAACTGTCCGTTGTCGCGTTGTCGGGCAAAAATATCGGTACTTTTCAGACGATGCTTTATTTGCTTCGAAAACTCATTGGTATATTCCACCAGATTATTTTTGCTCCGATAATTCTCTATCAATTCATGTTTAGCCGCATTGTTGGTAAGAATAAGATCTTCCATGTATTTTGAGCTTGAGCCTCTGAATTCAAAAATATTCTGGTCGTCATCGCCTACCGCAATCACCCGCATCTCTTCGTTCAGCTCCATCAGCGCATTCACCAGATTGTATTCGTCTTCATTCATATCCTGAGCTTCGTCTATTACCAAAACAGTTTTGGTAATATGACTGATTTCCACTTCATTGTTTCTGATTTTCTCAATGGTTTTCTTCAGAATATCGTCCGATTTCTCCAGACTGCCTACTTTGCCCAACAAGTCAAAACAATAGGAATGAAAGGTCTTTATTTCAATAAAATAAGCAGCATTGCCAATCAGCTTATACAGTCGTTTCTTAAACTCAGAGACCGCTGCTCTGGAAAAAGTCAGCATCAGCAGTTGCTCATGCTTTACATCTTCCATTAGCAAGAGTGAGGCCAGTTTGTGCACTAACACGCGGGTTTTACCACTTCCGGGACCTGCTACCACTGCTATGTATTTGGATTCGTTGTCGTTGATAATGCTAAGTTGGGTGGGCGATAATTCGCCAAACAGTTGCCTGAACTTAGCCGGCGTCATCTTTAGTTTGAGCGTGTCAGCCTTACTTCCCGGAAAATACCGATTCAGGAATGATCCGTAGTTTAGTTGAAAATAATCGTCTACAAACTGAAGCGCACTTCGGTAGTCGTCAATCATTTTCTTGGCATATTCGCCCACAATATGTATCTGCTGTACTTTATTTTCGTAGAATTGATTCAGCTTTTCATAATCATCTTTGGTGTATTTCTTTCGGTTGTCCTGCTCCAACCGATCTATTGTTAGTCGGTTGTAGGTTACCAAAAAGCCCCCCTCTATTTTTATCGCTTCTATTCTGGAAAGATAAAACAGAACATCTTCCACATCAGCCAGCTCAATGTTCAGTTTAAAAAGGCTCATTCCCGATTCGTAGGCTTGTTTCAATTCCAGTACCGAAAATTCAACCAACAGTTCTTCTTTGGTCAATGCTTCTTCGGTGCTAATCCGGCTGCATTTTTCATACAGAAATTCCACGATAAAGCGAGCCAGTTCGCGTCGCTTCTCCAACTTATTTCGGAGCACATCAATAGGATGCAGGCTTATTACAGCCAAATGATTCCTGGTATACTCCAGGTTTTGCCGCTTTACCCAGTTTTTGATTGACCAGAAGTTGAGTATCGTTTTTATTTTATTGATGCTGATATCCTTACAACCTTCAGCTTCGGCTTCTTCGTTCAGGGCTTTCAGATTGAATGTTTTCTCCTGTTCTTCAATTTGAGCAAGAAGAAATTTCTCAATTTTACCATATGAGTCTACGATGCTTAACGAGCGGTTGATTTGCTCACTGCGCTTGATGTATGCTGTCAGGTCTTTGGCATCTGCCAAGATATTTTCTTCCCGCAAAAGCGTAATGATATTAATCACTTCTTCGCGTAAAATGCCCAAATCATCACTGATATAATCAACCCGGGTCTCCGCTTCATCATCCGGATTTTGTTTATGGCTTTTGCTTGCAATCAACTTTTTGATAATCCGAACGCCTTTCTGTTTCTGAGATTCGTGAAATTTTTTCGAATGGTTAATCTTTTCGATGGCCTCCTGGGCATTCTTACATAAAATACTATTGGCAAATACCCGTGGCATATTCTGTCCACGTTTCAGATAACCGGCATCCTCCAGCGCTGCAATGGCAGTTGTTACACGGGTTTCAATTTCGGCCACATTCTCATCCCAACCGGCTTTTCGCGCTATTTCCAGGGCCGAATTAGATACATGCGACCTGAATCGGGTAATGTCTTTGATAGCTTTCCATATTTGCTGAATTTCCCTGATAGAAAGCTTCGATTGGTTCAACAGAATAAAGTGCTTACTCAGGTCTTCTTCGTTAAACAACACAAAGCAATCAGCAACTATCTTTTCATCTCTACCTGCTCGTCCGGCTTCCTGAATATAGTTCTCGAGCGAATCCGATATTTCAAAGTGAATCACCATCCCCACGTTTTTTTTATCCACACCCATGCCAAAAGCGGATGTTGCCACCATGATCTGGACATCGCCTTCAATAAAGGCATTTTGGTTGGCCGTTTTTTCCTGTGCATCCATTTTTCCGTGGTAAGATCGGGCACTGAACCCATCGTTCGCCAAACGTTCGGCCAAAGAAAAAGCCTTCCGGGTCCGTGATACATAAATAATTGTAGGGCAGTTTTTTTCTTCTATCAAATCCCTGACAGTCTGATATTTTTCTTCGTCGTCGTTTCTCTCAAAAACCTTGTAGGTGAGGTTGGTTCTGGAAGCTTTGGAACTAAATACCTCGAGGTCTATCGACAGCTTTTCTCTAAAATACTGTAAAATATCTTCGATGACCTTTTGCTTGGCCGTGGCCGTAAAGCAAGATACAGGAATGCCGTCTTCCAAATTTTTCTTTTCCTGAATTTGTCGAATAAAGTCACCGATATACAGATAATCCACCCTGAAATCCTGCCCCCAGGCCGAGAAGCAGTGTGCTTCGTCTATCACAAAACGGACTATCTTTCGCCCCAGCAGCAGCCGCTCGATGGACTTCGAACGCAGCGACTCTGGCGAGATATAGAGGATAGACGCCGATCCGTCTTCTACCCGTTCGAACGATTTGGCTCGTTCTATCGGATCAAGCAGTCCGTTGATGGTTACTGCTTCGGTAATGCCGTTCTTTTCCAAGTTATCCACCTGATCTTTCATCAACGATTGCAGGGGTGAAATCACAATGGTGAGCCCATTGGTACTTTCGCCACTCATCAGCGCAGGTACCTGAAAGGTGATGGACTTGCCACCACCTGTAGGAAAGATGGCCAACAAGGATTTGTTGTCCAATGCCGCTTTTACTGCCTTTTCCTGCAAGGGTTCTCCGCCATAGGTGCGGTAGGCATCAAAGCCAAAAAACCGTTTAAGTCCTTTGTGTATATCCAGCGCAGTATTACAATAGGCACATCCGCTGATGCAAGGCTTGCTTCTGAGCCCTAACATAATCCGTTCCACTTCCGGAAAATTTTTCAGCACCCATGGTGGTGTAATGGAGTGTATGTTTTTGTTATAAGCAAACGAATGAATCAACGCCAGGCAATAGGCCAACTCCACAGGTCGTTGCTCTATCAGTGTGGCAATATTAGCATGTGCACATATCTCGTTGGCAAATAGACTCCGAATCAAAGTATCAGCAGACTGTGAAGTGCTTTTATAGCCTATAAACCGAAAGAAGGACCGAAACTCCCGTTTATCCCACAACAGCAGGTAAAGTAGCTGTTTCAGCGTTTCGTCCATTCTCATAAATGCCGAGACCTCGTCGTAAAACAAATCGCGCGCTTTGATCGAATCGTTCAGCGGATTGTTCATCTCCTCCGTTTGAAGCTTATCGTCCTTCAACAATGCATGATAAGGCTTGGTAGGAAAGAGTAGTGGTGAAAGATACAAGGTATCAATAACTCCTACAAGTTGCAGCCCGGGCTGCTTAAGGGTTGGGCCGATGTATTTGAGGTCGTGACTCAAGATGTTGTGCCCGCAGACATATTCTGTCCCCTGCAAAAATGGCACAAACTCAGCCAGTGAGGCCTTGTGAAACACATTCCCATCGCTTCGGATGCTCCCAATGTCCAATACCTTACTGGTCTTGGGGTCTACTTCAGTATCGATAAAGGCGATGGTGTGCATGGGCTGAGAACGTGAGTTTATACATGTAGTATAATAAGAATATAGCTAACTATCAAATATGCTATTTCTGAAATATATGCTGATAATGATAATCCAAATACTCCGGCTCAGGAAAGAACTTATCAGGCAGAATAATCGTCTGTTTTTCGTAAGCTATAAAGTTACTTTCCAGAACGGGGCTTATCAGTTTCTTTTGTTTTAGTTTATCGGAAAGAACAATCGTATAATCATCGGGGCGAATAGCAATTAATCCCGAATCAAAAGCTTTGTCATGAAGAGCATTCAGGCAAAGTCCATTCATAGGACTTAGTCGGATGGATTCGTTCCTACTCCAAGGCACAATATGACTGGCTATAAGTAGCTCTGGCTGTTCTAAACCCGTAATACAACATTTGTTGTTGTAAGTAGCCAACACTATCTTTCGGAAAAGCGATTGATTGACTCTGTTTTTAATCAGTCGTTCTTTCTCTTTACCATCTTTTGGAAACTGCTCTAAATCAATGTCATTAATCTTTTCGATGGTGGAATGTTGCTTTTGGGCAAGCATTACTTCGCTTTGCAACAAGGCTTCGTCCCAGTTATTATAGAACTCATCCCAAATAGCCTTGTCCAACTTACTGGCATTGGATGCGCCCTTTATTCCACGAGCTTTTAGAGTAGGGTCGAAACTCGCAAAGTTGCCAAGCTTCAAAGCAACCGATGAAGGTGTACGTCCAATCAGCTCAGCCAATTCGATTATAGCTGCATTCGTTTTGTGCATCTTACCGAAAGGCATTTTACAGTAAAGATTAATTGCCAGAATTAATTCTTCACGCGTCCATAGTGATTGGCCTTGTTTCATTTGAATCTATTATTTTGTAGAATAAAAGTTGTACAAATCTACAAATTCCCTTTGAAATAGCCTCTTTTATGTTAACAAATTCAATTAATTGCACAGAATTTATCTCTATCATGCATAAAACCAAAACACCCCAACCTGATTACTTTCAGGTTGGGGTGTTTTTATTTAAGTCCCCTTCAGGGGAATTGAAAATCAGCGGAGCTAATTTAGTGCTTATTTCACTTCTTCAAATGTTAGAATATCAATATATCAGCATATTATAAAACACATGTTGCAAATATGATATATTTATAATATCTATTACCTTATCTCTTTTTCGATTGATCACAATAAAACATTAAGGACTGATCTATATAATCCCATATCAAAATCATGCTTACCACATCTGATTACCAGACAGATATATTGAGGGTTTATAACTGGGTAATAAACACACATAGAACGAATTTCATAGGGTTTACCTTGCTTATCAGAGCAATTAGTCCTTCCAAACGTACCGCCTATTAGATGACGCTGTTTGATTCCACATTTTTCCAATATTAAATCGCCCTTTTTATTTAGTACTTCTCGCACTACATTACTAGTCTTATCCGAACAGATTTTTGATGCAACAATTCTATTCCTTTCGTGAGATATAACTGGATCTAAAACCTGACCGCCATTTAAAATAGCATTGTATCTGGCTATTAGCTGTATAGGACTTAGTCTTAAATTGTAACCAATTGAAATATAAGCCACAGAAGACTTCCCTGA
Organism: Paludibacter sp.; assembly: GCF_009712605.1. Lineage (GTDB taxonomy): Bacteria > Bacteroidota > Bacteroidia > Bacteroidales > Paludibacteraceae > Microbacter. Next base: position 50,817 of record NZ_WASO01000008.1, read on the forward strand.
ACATTTACCAATATCCGAAGCATTAATTAGCTTCATCCCTACTAAGTCTGACAAAAATTTATTGTTTAATCCATAGCTTTTTTCTATCGTTCTTACAGTACCCACATTCGATGGCAAATAGATGCAATCGCTTACTTCAACATTATGATAGCCTCCTGCAAATGCACTCATATCAGAGATCACACTTCCCTCGACGTTATACATGCCGTTTCCTGTATCTACAGAATCTTTAGCCGATATATTCCCATTTTCGATTGCGGCCATTATAGAAAATGGAATAAACAATGAGCCTGGTTCAACCTTAGTATTGAATTGTTCTGGTAAGAAAGAAGACAGTGTTCCTTTGGCATCTTTCTTTTGCACTCCTATCATAGCTTTTATTTGGGCATCTTTGACAGACATGACAATTATCTTTGCTGAATCAATATCCACATTCTTCATTGAAACTTGCAATGCAGAATCCAATTGATGTTGTAATTTTTGGTCAATAGTCGACTCTCTATGGCTTTTACACGAAGCCAAAAGTATTGTTACAAACAATACAAACACAATTTTTCTTTTATAAAACATAGCTTTAAGTATTTTGAATATATGAGTAATTTAATTGCAATTGCTTAGAAAGCAGAAAACAGATCTTTCAACCTTTGTAAAAAACCTGATTTTGCTCTTAGGTTCTTCACATAAGCCTTATCTACATATTCATGTGCCGACATCCAGCCAGTTTCATCCCCAGCAATAAAAGGTTCAACTAAAAGAGACATACCTGATTCTTCAGACAATCTATCTGATTGAGATTCGCTTTCAACTAATGTCCATAAAAAGTCTTCTCTATCCGGTCCACCATCAAAACGCATTTCTTCATCATATCTATAATGGAATAATCGTCCATATTTATCTTTGACAAGCTCTCGGATTGAATGGTATTCATCCCAGTACACTTTAACTGTTTCAGCTGACAGTAAAAGATTACAGGAATAAGTTTCCCCCATGAATTCGAAATCAGAATGATTATTCGTTTGCGTAACCTTCTTAAAACAATTATCATTTAGCTCCGTGACTTCTATTTTATTACCAAACTTGTCACGAATAAGATTATTTTCGATACTCATAATATGTGAATTATCTGGTTTCATTGCTACATTTTGATTTTATCAAATAAATGATTGTCTTCTAGTGTCAAATGCTTTGACCTAATATAAAATTGATAATGTTTTTTTATCATTATCAATAACTATCGTTCCGTATTTACTTAACGCACTTTGTCCAAACAAGAGCGGAGCTTTATTATTATTGATAACAGATGCTGCAACATTATACAAAACGGCATCACCGATCTCGACTTTTCGCAACACAATTTTTGTGCCCACCTCAACATTGCCATTGGCATCCATGTATTGCTGAGATCCAAGAATATCAGAACTCTTAAGAAAATTATTTTTCAACATAAACTGAACCTCAGTCTGAGAAATTGAGATATCGCTTGCTCCTGTATCAAAGATAAAATTCAAAGGCAGATTATTAATTTTACAGGCAAGTTCAAATGTTCCACTTCCTTTACTGTGTAATGGCACAACCGTATTTTTTTTGACTGCATTCTCTGTTATACCATCTTTGGTCTTAACAGAAGTTAGCGACTGGAATTCGTTATCAATTTTTGTCTTCCAAACCGACAACAATTGGTTAAACAATGGCTGTGTTCTAATATTCTTCAAATCTTCATCATCATAAATATGAGCAAAATTCGCATATCCTGATTCAAACGCCATTGATAAAGACTTTATTGCCTCATCAGGTTTATTCATTAACGAATATAGACAGGCAGCATCATACAAATTACTACTTGTGGTGCTTTGATCCAGCACTTTGCGCATATAATTGACAGCCTCATCTATTCTACCTAATTCAAATAACGCAAACGTCCTTGCATTACCAGATATTGATGGAAGTGTGTCACGCTTAAGAACCAATTCAAAATCAGCTATTGCTTTTTCTTTGTCATTTAGTTTGTACTTATACAATCGTCCACGATACAGATAAGCATAAGATTGTGTTGTGTCTTTTTCAATTGCCTTATTATAATCATTTAATGCCAATTGGTAATTATTTGTTTTGTACATCAAATTTGCCCGACAAAAATAAAAATACCACGATGGATCCGGAGTTATCTCCAAAGCTTTACAAAAACTACTATTCGCACCTTCATAATTATCTTTCTGTCGTTCAATTTCTGCCAACATAATATAATCAAAAGTGTAGGTAGAATCATTTTTCAAAGACTCTTTAAAATTCTCAGATGCCAATGACAATAACCCGAGATTATTATAACACAGTCCTCTCTGTGTCAACAAATAAGCATCCGGTTCTTTCTTGAGATCAATTGCCTGAGTAAAATATTTAAGCGCACGTCGATATTCTCCATTATTCATTAAAAGCGTTCCGGCTCTTCCTCTCCAATAATAGTTATCCGGCTCATTTTTTATTTTATCATTAATTTTAGCCATAGCCAGCCCGCAATTCTTTTCTGAATACGTAAGAAACTTCTCAAAATATTCTTCATCCAAATCACATATTATATATGCCTGAAACATATCGTCTATTGCTTCATCATATTTTTTTTGCTTATACAATGCTTTTGAGCTGAAATAATAAGCCGTGCCGTATTTAGGATGTAATTTTTTGAGCCTCTCCAACAATTTTCCGGCTTCTTCATATCTTTTTTGAGCCAGATAATTTCTTCCTAATCCTGCCATTGCACGGGCATTATTTTCGTCAAATTTTAGAATACTCAGATAGTCGGATTCCGACTTTTCATACTGACATGCTTCATAACAAACCTGTGCCCTCCCCGCATAAAAATCATCATCTTTAGGATCGCATTTGATGGCGGCTGTATAATTTTCAATTGCTAAACCAGGCTCTTCCAGTTCTTTATTAACCTTGGCTTTAAGCTCATACAATCCACCCTTTAATAACTTCTGTTTTCTGGTAATATGTTTCATGCCGACATTAATATCTTCCAAAGCCTTGGCATATAACGATTTTTTATAATATATCCATGCTCTGTAAAAGTAGGTTACAGAACGAGATGGATTATCCTGAATATCATTAGAGAAGAACTTCAGTGCTGTCTCCAAATCATTGTTATTAAATGCGTTTTTACCTTCCTTGAAATTCACACTCTGTGCAAACCCTGATAATGCGAATAACACAAGCATTAGGATGAAAACAATTTTTTTCATATGTAAATGATTTTAATTTTGAAGAACTAATAAACTCCATTGTTATAACACATCATCTTTCTGAATGTCAATTATAACATGATAGTTTCAAATACTTACAACTTTATTCATTTCCCATTTGCATTTATCATCTGTTTATATCCCTCTATCGTACAACTAAATAGATTTTGACCCAACCCATCTATTTCGTCATAGATAGCTTTTGTTACCACAGTACCATCTCGTTTCATTAACCCCCATTTGGTGAAAATGTTATAAGCAAAGCAGTTAGTATTTATCATGATTTCTGTACCAGTAGAATCATTTCGACCAGAACCATATTGTAAACTTGCAATTGAATCATATACGAACGGCTTCAATACAGTTTTCATATCAAATGCAATTAGTTGTTGACCACCATCCTTTGCCAGTTTTATCCCGCTTTTTTCAATTTCAATATGATTGTAGGTTACAGGAAGTACTAATTGCAACTTACTATTAAGTAATCCGTAGAGATTATTCATCTTTACTATACGATAGCCTAATATCGGCTTATTTATAAAATCATATTTGGGTGATAAAATCCACACTCCTTTTTTATTTATCAGACCAAATTTACCTTTCGAGTCCATTACTGTACAGCTACCTTCTGTAAATACATAATCGGCCAGTTTTGCTTTTTCGTCTGTGTAGTGAAACTTGCAAGGTATAAATAATTGCCCCTCTTCATTGACAAAACCCAATTGCCCATTCATCACGACAGCAGCCAAACCTTCAGAAAAGTTCCAAGCTCTTTCATATTTTGCATTAATAGCCATTTGCCCTGAATAAGCATCTATGAACCCACGTTTGCTATTCTTACAAAATACAATCAATGTATCTTGCTTCCCAGGAGTGGCAATCCAATCAAATTTGGATGTTATAATTTTATTAGTAGAGTTATCCTGAAGTGCGTATTTACCGTCTTTATACAAGACCAAATCAAGTTTACTATTAAATGCATCAGGGGAACTAAATACTCCATAATGCTTGTCATAGATGAACCAACACAAATAAATAAGAAGAATTGTTGTCGTCGTTGACAGAAGTATCAGCACGACCTTCCAGAATTTCGATAGATTTTTCATAATGTTTAGTTGTATGTTTTCATACAAAGAGTCATTAAAATTTCAAAATCTATCATTAGGAGAATAATTTTTCCTCAATATTTCATCAAAAAAAGGCTACAGAAATTACTTTCTGTAGCCTTCCTGAGAATCTTAACAAGCTATATAAATGTTCTTTCAAATCATCTAATTACAAAAATCGTTATTTTCCAACTTGTTACCACATTGATCACAATACAGTTGCCATTTAAAAACTGATGCTCCACACTTCTTACAATGATAAATTTCTTCCTGAGCACGGAGTTTATTAATTAACAATCTCTGCAATTCTTTATTTGAATGTTTCACAAAATCATATCCCAGTTTTCTCACTAACTTAATAGTGTTCATGGCCATATCCCGATCATATTGTTTCTCTGAATCAGGCAGATCTGCATAAGGGATAAGATCTGGATGTTGTTTTTTATCGTCATCCCGCACAAGGCCTACAGTCCAACCTTCATTTATTCTGGCTGCTGCCCAAACATCATGTGCATTTTCAGCAATAGCCTCCCGGAGCTCTATCATATTTTCAGTCAGTTCAACATCTTCCAAATCAATCGGTTGAGGATCATATACAATAGTACCTGATTTTTTAGCTGCACAAACCATATAACAAAGAGAATCTTCCCACGAATACAGAAATTGCGCCTTAGAATATCTCACTACAGCAGAATTGTCAGCCGGGTCGAAGACAGACACATAGTCTTTGTTTGCATCAAAATCAAGCAACACCATTGCGTGATATGAAAAGGATGAATTTGTCTGTTCAATTTTATTTTCACACGCCAATTTATTCACGTTTACCACCACAATCACATAATATCCTTGATCGAAAGCTTTCATTAAATCCTCTGTCGAGGCTTTGTACTTGCGGGTAACAAACAACCCTTTTTGTTCAAGTAAGCGGCCTACACTATGTAATGGTGTGCCTTTATCTTTGAGCCATCTGTTTTCTTTTGCTTTATCCGACAGACGTTGAACATCATATTCAATTGATAATCTTTGCAGAATATATTCTTCGCATTGAAAATCGCACAAATTATCTTCTGTTGTCGCAGCCAACTGCTCCATCGGAAGTAAAGTATATTCCATTTCATCGATTGCAAAAATGCTATCCAGACGTTCCGCAGTTATCAGGATTTCACGTAGCTGTTCATCATCTTCCAAGGCGCAAAGCACTCGAGCAGTTTCCTCCGGTGTGGTATTACCTTCCAGATAGGCGGCCAACAATTCGTCCGAAATCTTCGTTTTATTATCTTTTGACATAGCTTTTTATATCATTTAATACGATATGGGTCAGAGCTAATATCGCACGTTTCTTAATATTATACAAATTTGCAGGGGTTATGTCCATATTTTTCGCCAATGACTCAGGCGGAACACCTTCAATCATCAGTTTCTGCAAAACGTAAACATACCTTTTATTGTCTATCAAACCCAGCAAACGTTCTACGTCCATTCGCGCCATAATTTTATTTTCAGATTCATCCGGTTCGTCAGTTCTTTCATTATACAAAATTTCTTTACTGACATCTTCTATCACATCATTTCTCTTTCGTATGAAATAACGGATGGCAACCACTTTGAGCCACTGTAAAAATGTACTGCGATAATCGAACTGCCGCAATTTGTATGCATCGTCATCCAATAGTTCCTGATATAGCTCATTTACAAACTCATTATAATCTACTTTATAAGAGAACACAAGACGCATAATACTGCGAAACAAGGGTTGGCATTTCTCAAAAAAGAAATACTGTGTAATCGTGTTGTTTCTGTCTATTAAGCCTTGTACTATTTCCTGATCGGTCATTGGCACATTCTGTTTATAATTTTAAGGGATTCGCGACTAAAGACAAAGAGCACACACACTCTTAGATAAGAATCAGAAGAAAACCCTTTCGTAACTATTGCTTTTTTACAATCTTATATCCAATCTCGTCTAAACTCTTCAGAACTGACCTTGTAGTTTGCCTGTCATACTCTTTTTCATCTTCCGAGAGTTCCTCGTATGGGATAAGGGACGGGTGTTCTTTCTTTTCATCATTACGTTCGGAACCGTACTTCCAGCCATCAGCAAGACGCCCGGCCATCCATTGGTTGTGAACATTATGGGCTATTATTTCAAGTATTTCTGTACATTCTTCTTTTGATAACATCTCAATTATAAATCTTTGACGCATTATCTTGAGGATTATAGTTAATGAAGTTAAATAAATTTAGCACAGAGTCGATGTCTGCTTTTTGCATATCTTCTCCAATTACGCCTTTTAGTTTTTCCAAGTTTTCCCAGGAGGTCAGACATGAATGTCTCTTTAATGCTGTATTCTTCCGGTTGTTGTATTTTTCCTCAATAGTCTCTCCCTCAATCTCTTCAAGCGGAATAGTAGTCCAGCCATGCACAAAATAAAATGCGTTCCAGCGTAAATGTTCGCCTTTGGATAAATTAAGTCTCTGAACATTTGTTAGAGAGTTAATATATTCTCCACTATTTGAAAAGTGAGAGGAAAAATCATCCGCATTTTTATAGCCTAATAGTTTAACTTTTGCATACAAATGCTCAGCAACAGAAATATTTGACAGTTGTTCATGCCTCGAAATTTCACTAAAGAGTCTGTTGTCTCCGTATAATTTCCGATATACTTCGTGTACTCTTTCCCCTTGCGCTTCCTTATCTGGTTGCAGAATGTTCTTCTCAGAATAGACCTTATGCACTTCTCCAAATATATATATCAAACCCTCATACTCCTTTAATGTATCCTTCCAATGCTTTTCATCTTCTAAATGGACAAAGATTTTTTGCTTTCCTTCATTCATCATATGACAGATTTCCAATATTTCTAAAGCAGTCTGGATATTCAAATTATCATTACCAAGAGAAATCACGATATAATTGGTATAAGAAATTATGTTTTTAATTTCTTTATAAAACTTGGTGTGTCCTGCTTCTGCTTCAACAAATGAGAGATTATAGTTTGATGGTATACCCGGATAAAGATATTCAAATCGTCCTTGTAATACACCCATATACTTATCAATAATTGTAGCATGAAAATCAGACCCAACAAATTGTCCCTGTTCAATTAATTTACGTAAAATATGATTTCCGATCTGTCCAAAGCCAATAACTAACACATTAAAATCTGATTTTGAAATTGCTTGCATATTATCAATTTCAACAGAATCGACCGGATGATGTTCGGCAATTAATTGTCGGGTAACAATAGAAGCATAATTGTGAATTGATACAGTAACCAAATTTGAATTCAATTTGATGTATTTGACAAAGTGTTTTGCTGAAATCTCACTATGCGTTCCTGTATGTATCCTTATTGATTTGACGTTCACAATTTTTTTCTTATCCAGCAATGCGTTTATTTCATTCAGAGCTAAGTTTGCATGTTCAATATTCCAGTCTTCTTCATCAGTCAGAAAATACAAGTGAGTGGATGTATTTTCCAGTTTTCTTAAGAGTGTATTCAAATGATAGAATAATCCACCTTTAACCCCTTCAGAAAGCTTATGATTTCTCTGCTTTTGAAATAATTGAAAAATTCCTTCATCTTTTTCAAGACTTATACTTTCAAAAAAAGAAGCGCGTTTAATCACATAGGCTCCACTTGGCAATTCGTTATAAAGTTTGTGATTTTCAGATTCATTCACATCATCTACAAATACAACTAACCGCTTGTCATTACTTTTCAGCAAGTCGGAGGCAAGGGACAACGTAGCATGATTAATGCCAAAAAACAAATGATTTTCATCAAAGTGTCTTCGGAGTATTTTATGTCGTGTTAGAAAATCCTTAAAGAATATCTGCACTACAAAAGCAATAAAAATAAACGCTGCCAAGGCCGCGGTCAGAGCAAACATACCATGAAAAATGGCTCCGTGTTTGAACGGGGCTTCCAGTTCCACAAAATCATTACCCAGAATAAATAAACGAGTAGTAGAAAATATAGATTCAAGGAAATTGGAGAGTAGCCGCCACCCTGAGCAATCAGCTTCACTTCCGAACTGATAACCGATGAAATAAACTGCAAAACCGGATATACATGTAAAGGGTAGCAAGAAATGTCGTATGTACCTCAAAAAACTATCTTGTTTTCTCTTAAAAAAACGATGGTAAATAATAATCAACAAGACTATAATTGAGATTATTAAGACAAATGAAAAAAACTCCTCATTGCTAATCAGTTTATTTGTAAATTGCAAAATAGACTTCATAATATTTATCTTTTATATCTTTCAAAAACTCTGCATCCTCAAAAATATACATAGCTGGGTAAAAAACAAGCCGCCCAAAAATAAATTAATAACAAGTAGCTGAATTATAGAAACGTCCTTAGAAATAAAATCAATACTAAACATTCACAAAAGAATCATAGAACAATAACAAAGAATTTTATTCAACAACTCCTCCGCGTTACAACCATTAATTTAGGTGTACACGCTTAAAAATCACAACTAAACAAAAAGCGAAATAATCAATCCTCATTGGCTATTTTTAACACATCGAATTGAAAAACCCATTTCTTTGCCGCACGTATTGTGAAATAAGGAATCACGATCAGGGATCATAGAAACATAATATACCCCCCTTGTATCACGATCTGTTGTTGCTGTATAAAACAAACCTCCTCGTTCTAAATCTTCGAATTGAATGTTTGAGTAATTATTTAGACAACCTGCTAATAAACCAGAAAAACCAGCTTTATTTTCTAGAAAATCATTATTCTTATTCAAATTTATTTCCAATATTTTCCATTCTTTATCCGTTGGTATATGCCATCCTTTAGGAACAACCTTCATGGCAGTTTGCCAATTATACAAATAGCCATATTGTTTTGCATTATTTTCATTGTTGTCATAAGCCCAACATCCACTATGTGTTTTAAATGCAAGATTCTCTGCCATCCATACTTGCTCTCCAATTCTTACCCATTTGTAAATATGTCCATCTCTATAATCAGTAAAAGTGCCCGTATCATATTTATTTACATTAATTACTGCGGAGGAATCAGTCGTCATTGAGTCCTTCATACTTGAGATATTTTTAGTTGAATTGTCATTATTTTTAATTAAGCTATAAAAGCAAACTATTCCCAAAAATACAACTGAAGCAATAATGGCCCATTGATAATCTTTGTTTTTCTTTGTTTCAATTTTAATGTCGTTTTTTTGTTCCTCACTATAATTAATGCTATTATGCTCTAATTGCTTTTTTTCTTTATTATGAAACAAATTTTGGTGTAGTTTATCATTTTCAATTTCAAACTGTTCACTGTCGTTCTGAAGTGATTTCAGTACTTTAAGACTGTGTTGTTCTGTCTCATTTAATGTTGGCTTCCCAATCGAACGGGAAACAGCTTCTACCAAATCTTTAAATTTAAGTTCAGGATTTGGGTAAGCTTCAATCCAGTGTTTATTATTCAAAATTAACCGCATTTCACCCTCCAGAACAGAAGAATCTATCTTAAAGGGAACGATAGTACGCCTATCAGTAAATGCTAGATTTAATTCACTCTCTACCCACGGTGAAATGCGAGATTCCTCAGAGAAAATAATTACAAAGACTTTACAGTTCTTAATTGCTTCTTCAATTACATCACCGTATTTCTGTCCACCAACAATATCTCTCGGAGCAATCCAACATCTAATTTCATGCTCTTCAAGTACATGGCAAATAGCATCTGCTGTTGTCTTGTTTTTGCTCGAATAACTTATAAATACATCGTGTGCCATTATTTCTACATTTTAGTTCCGCATCCTCCACAAAACCTGTCTCCTGTAAATAATTTATGACCACATTGGGGACAAAACATTGCAACCTGTAGATTTAAGTTATTTCGGTCGACACTTTGTTGAATAAGCTCCAGCACGTGCTCATCCAATTTCGATTGCTGTATCAGTCCCCAAATTTGAGGGATCATTATCGGCCAGGCCACCAGCATTGTAATTGCTGTCGGTATAGCCTGCTGCCCAAATATACCCACCCCGGCTTCAGCAGTAAATGATGAATTCCCATTCGGAGTAATCGTCACTTTTAATGCCGTTTTCAAACCGACAACAGCTTTAAAAACGCCTCCTTTGGTTATGGATATATCTGCGCCACCCGAAGCGAGCAATGTCGATTGAACTTCGAATTGCTCATTTTTGAGCGATTCTGAGATATCTGCGACTATTGTTGGAATAAGTTCTGCTGAGATCGGATAGGTTTTAACACTTTTGAAGACTCCCATATCAATTTATATTTTCTAATTTCATGCCACAATACTTGCAAAACTTCCAGTCCTTTTCAATTGGTTTATAGCAAGTGGAACATACTGTACCAGATTCCTGCAAAGTGATGTTATTCATCAATATTGAGAACTGTTCGGTTTCACACCATTTCAAAATTTCTCGGGTTCTCACCGATGAAAAAGGATGATCGAGGAAGGCCACCGCATAAGTTTGCAATGCTTTATCCCATGTTTTTTCCTGCAATGCATCATATGCTTCGGCTTGTGCTGCATACTCTTCAATATCTACTTTTTCCGTAATGCTTTTAGGACCACCGGATAATCGTATCATGGTTTCCACAACAGGTTTTGGGCTACCCGAAACAATAGCGGCGGCTCTGTCTGCCGAGAGTTCACTCTTGCGACTCCAATAGTAAAGAGCCAATTGCACAGGAGTAGTGAACATTCCTAACAAACCAAACATATCAGCTCCAGCTTTCAGCATATTGGCCATGGTGTGATACAATACATGTCGGCAAACGATATGCCCACACTCATGAGCTATGACGGCTTCTAACTCATCATCATCCAGATATTCTACCAAACCCGACGTAATGGTTAAAAAGATCCGTGTATCGCCAAAAGTGTAAGCATTTGGTGCCGGATTCATTTCCAAGTAAAACTCAGGCTCTTCAACACCCATTTTTCGACAAATGGGTGGCAACTTCTGATACAACTCCGGTAGCTGTTTTTCTGACAGCCGTATCTTCGAAGCCATGTTCACACCATACATGTATTGTTCTAATCCAGTTTTAAGGAATGCCTTTACAGCTGCCGAAAACCCGGGCACTGCTTCCATATTCCGGCGGGCTGCTTCGTCTTCGGGGTGGATAAAATCTTGGTAGTTGAGCATAGTTAGTTTACTTTAAAAGTTCACGTATTTTAGCGATATCCGGGTGAGTGATACCAGCCTTTTCTAGTTCATCAAAATCTCTCAAAATATAATAATTAAAAGTTTTTGAAGGCTTTGGTGGATATGGTTGGTTCTTAAGTTCTAAATATATTTTTTTTGCATCTTTATATTTGTTCTGAAAAAGTAATGCATGAGCTAAGTTGGTCTTTATCCATGTTTGTGTTGGATCAAGTTTCAGTGCAAGTATCGCATTTTTCTCAACTTTAGAAAATGATTTCTCAAATAATTGATACCATGACAAATTACCCAATGTTTGAACATACGATGAAAATAAATATTCATCATTTTTTAATAGATTATTATTTTGAGTACAAATATGTATTATTTGTTCACAATATAAAATTTTTTCTTTATCTGCACTTGTTGAGTCTACTGAGCAATTCCATAAATGTTGAATTACAGATTCAACGGTAGCCATAGCATCATATTCAGTATTTATTTTATTGCAAAACTTATTTATTCCAATTCTATCAACCCGTCCATTAAAATTGCTAATTTTAATGCAATTTTTATCGACACAAATATCTTGTTTAGAGCATGATATAATTAAACTAGCTGAAGATATGCCTGCCATCAACCCATATTTACCATCTAATTTAACCTTGTAGAAATTAACTTGTCCCGTTTTTTCATTATTTAGCTTAGCAATAGAATCATATTTACATTTTATAATTTCTACCTTATCAATCAGATTGTATATCCCTGTTGCTCCAGTTGAATTCTTAATTAAAACTTCCGAAAATTCATCATTAATGGGTATTATAGATTTATATAAGCATGGTAATATTTCAATTTTACCATTAATATCAAAAACGCCTTTATTATTGGCAAAATTTGTAGTCACAATAATGTTTGGATATTGATAAGTTGATAATCTTTCTATTTTCTTGTATAAGCAAGGAATCTCATTACATTCTTCAGAATGTAATTTGGAATTGGAAATGATGTTTAAAATGGGAACTGTATTTTTACATTTACTTTGACATGTCGAAATGTTAAAAATACCCCACTTCTTATTTTTACTAACCATTAACAGAGGAAGATCAAAGTCCTTTATATTATCGAATTCGACAGGGACTATCAGCCCTCTTCTGTCTCTTAACCCGTATTTACCTTTTGAATCTGTAATTAAATAAATACCTTGAGAGTTATAGCTCGTATTGAATTTTTTCACTAAAGCATATGCTGATTCAGAAAAATACACATTCCCTATTAAGAAAATAGGAATTAAGAAAAATGAAATAAAAAACAAAACTAATATTTTGCTTACGATTAATGACAACTGCTTTTTATTAATCTGTTTAATCACAATAAAAGATATTCCAATAAAAGACAACCAAATTAGTATATATATATATATCTTATCAAACACAAAGGTCTCAAATTGAGCACATACCAATATAACAAATAACGCCAACACTACTATTGATGTAAATATAAGCGTTTTAACTTTGGGTTTATTTGCCGATTTATACATTAGTATTGAACAAAAAGAAGCTAAAATGAGAGGAGAACCATATATTGCAGAATATACATTTTTACATTTTAATCCTATTGTCATTGATATCAATAATAAAACAAATTGGACTAAGTAAATATTTCTATAATTCTTTATTACTTTAGGACAAGTTACAAGGCTCAACCAAGTAACATTATTATTTGTCGATTTCCAATTAAAAAAAACTTTTCCCATGTAATAAAGCACTGGGAAAGTAAGAAATTCTAATATGATTAAGAAGCCAAAATAATCAGATATTTTAGTCCCTTCCCACGAGCTACATAAGATATAGTTATCAAAAAAAGCCATTAACTGTCTACATCCAAAACCTAATTTTCCAGTTAAACAGATTATAACAGAGACAAAACAAATAAACAAAACAGAGGCATATAACCCTTTTTTTTCGTTTGATAAGATGAGAAGACTTATATTGACACGAAAAATCAGCAAAAAGAATGTAACAAGAATATATGGAATAAAAGGAATGTGCGCATAAATTTCAGATGAGTCAAACGGGTAATCCAAAAATGTCTTTGTGAAAAAAAAAGACAATAACCCAATTATTCCCAAATCAACACCGACCAATATTTTTAAAAAACTACGTCTTTCTTTTTCTAACTCTCTTATTTTTTTTTGTTCACTTCGGAGCTTCATTTCGGCATATCGCTTATCTCTTTTTCCTTTAGCCACTTTACACAATACATCATGCGTAAATTCAATGCGTTTGGTACCATCCCATTCATCAACATGAATTAATCTGTTTTGTTGCAAGGTGTCAATCTCGTCAGGAGTTACTCCATAATCAAAAGCATCCCCCAAAGCAATTGAATCCCTATACCCTTTTTTAGTCAGTAGCGAATTTTCTAAATACAGCATTGTTTTTTCAGAAACCAATGCCATCGTATTTTCATAATATTCCGAAATAATGTTATCTCCAAATTTCTCAACCAAATCCAATGTTATCTCAGGCAATCCATCATCAAGTCTTTTCTTGTTTAACTCGTTACAAAAAAGAGACAGCAAAGCTGTTTCTACTGTTATTTCTGGAATTCCATCAATTTTAAAATTCGAATTATTGGTAACTTTTTTGATAATTTCAATCGCGACATTTTCGGAAACCATGCCTTTCGATGGTTTCATTATAATATCCATTGCCTGCTCTTCGTTAATTGACTGCAAACTAAACCGATTCCGACGTAGAGATGGTATATTTACAGCATACTCTTCTAATCTGGCAAGAAAATCTTCTCGAAGTGTAAGTACCAACCGATAATTGACTTTATCAGAGTATTCTTTTCGCAAATCATTATCATTGAGAAAATTTTTCAAGTATTGAGGCATTTTATTGTCACATAAGTCAGATAATTCCACAAAGAATTCCCGTACAGTTGATTTGTCTTTTGTTAATGTGAATATTTCCTCAAATTGATCGATAACAATCAGTGGCGTAACTGGATAATTATCTTTATTCCAAAATTCATTTCCATGAAAGAATTCCCATAGACTTATTTTATCATCAAAAATGGGTTTAACTACATTATCGATTTCTCCACCAATTTCTTTCACTGAGCTGGTAATTTTCTCTATAATTTGTGCCGTATAATTTTCATTTGCACCATGACTTAATCTAATATAGATTGGTAGAAAATTATTTTGTCTCGCAACCGTAAAGATACCGGCTTTAATTATTGAAGTCTTCCCTGTTCCAGAAGGTCCATAAACAACAGTTTGAGTATTATTAAAAATATCTCCAGACAATTCTCTGATTTCGGCTTCTCTTCCATAAAAAAGATGTGCATCTTTTTCCTCATACGACATAAGGCCTAACCACGGTGATGTAGATGTGCTCATAGAAACTATTTTATAATTTATAAAAGAGGATTATCTCCTGATAGATCGAATTATTTTTTTGACGTTATCCTCGAAATCACTTTTAAAGAAATCAACTTTTTGCAACGAGGAAAATTTCACAGGAATCAGTTCGTTTTGAATATTAATATCGTCTATAGTAATTGGAAAAATATATGGAGATGGATTGATCCATTCAGATTGTTCAATACCCCAAGTCCATTCTCTTTTGAAAAATCTTCTTTCTGGGGTCATCACATGTTTTGAAAGAATAGGAACGAACGCTTTACTTTTCTCAATGTTTTTCTTTATTACTTTCAGATATTCATCCGCAGGTTCCAATGCTCGTTTGTCAAACCACACTGTCACCCCTAATTTTCTGAATGTTTCAGCAACCAAAGATGCTGAATGTTCATCTTCACTGGCATAAGAAATGAACACATCCTTATATTCTGAGAGCAGTTCATCCGGATTGTCAATTTTATATTGGACCCATCTTTCAGCCAATTCATTTATAAACTCTTCCGCAGGGATATACATTTGTGCATCTAACCGGGAGAGGTAGGCGATTAGATCACTATCCATATTTGATTCTGCGATCATGCCAATTTTAGATTTAGGTGTAGATTGTGTCGAGAATTTCATAGAATGTAAGAAGAAACGAAAAAGCCAATTCGGGTAATTACAGCCAATAATAAGTAAGTATTTTTCCCTTAAGATATTCGATATTTTTTTGGGTTTGTAATTATCATTGAGCCAAAAGTGTAAAAATTCCAAGAGATCATCTTCTGTTAGCACATAAGAATGAGACTCATTGCTAGCCTTACCAAACATATGATATAATATAGGCTGATTTAATGTTTCAATATCTTGGCCATTAGTTCTTTTCTCATATGATAACCGTTTAAAATTTCCTATACCCCATTTTTTTTCAAAAGACTTCGTGCAGATATTGTCAAAAGTCGTGGTGAGTACTAATTTAAACTTATCAATATCAAGCAGCTTTGAAACAGATGGAGAAACATCAAAATCCGTTTCCTTAATTAGTTTATAAGTCTCATAGTAGGGATCCGAATCTATTTCACGCCATTTAAGCATACATGACTGACATGTCAACTGTTCAAAATCTAACCCGGGAACATATTCAATATCAATAATCTCACACAACGATTTTACAATATATTCGTAAAATGGTTGTTCTTGTCCATTTATTTTTATTTTAAGCAATTCATTGCCTAAAATCGGAACAACATTGCCCTTGTCAATTTCGGATAAAAGCTTCTCCCAACCTCTCTCATTAAGTTTATTTTTTGCCATGATATTTTGTTTTAATTTTCTTCCCACAAATTCATCATACCTACCAACACCTTACAATCCGGCGAAATAGTTTTGGTTAACACACTGAGCTTTCCTCCTGCAATACGAATGATTTTTAAAACATTAGGACTTGGCATTTCTTTCAATTTTGCATAGGTCTCAATACGATCAATAGCTCTACCTTTGCGTTCAATAATAACATCTCCGATTTTCAGAACGGGATGTGGTATATTATTATCGGTTCCTATCATTAAGATCCCTGTCGGTTCGAGCTTATGCTCGCCAACCAATTGATAATATCGTTTTACAGCAGGAATATACACCTTTACATTGGGATCAGTCTCTTTATTATACCCCTGGTATATATCCAATCGCTTTTGCACTTCTGTAAAAACTTCTCTGGCGGATATAGTGGCTGTTATTGGCTCAACAGTATTGGGATCTTGACCCGCTTTTGAGGCTTCTTTCTTGAGTCGTTCAGTCTCAACTTTACATTTATTTTCTGCCAGTACCTGTGAATAGCCAAACTGAGCTAAATGGATGATCTTTCCCCACATCATCCCCTGCTCTTCGTTCTTACCGAACGAACATTTTGCTAGTATCCGTTTATAGGACTCCCGAAGTTCTTGTTTTTTGTTGTCAAGTTCATTTTTTTTTTGGAATAAGGCTTGTTTCTTACCTTCCACCACCTTCTTTAAAGAATCAATCTTAGGTGATTTTATAACAGTAACCGGTATAATTTTTTTTCGATGCTTCAGTGAATCCAATTGATTACTCATCCACGAGACAATTTTGTTTTCATCTCCAATAATTACCGAATATTTACTCAATAGTTCTTCGCATTTCTTCATGCTTTTTGCTTGCATAGCTTCCAATTCTGTCCGTGTTTTGGAATAATCCATCTCGTAGGTATATTTAGTGAGATTAGGCGCAAATTTAGCATACACATCTCTCACGTTCACAGGCATTTCAAGAATGAGTTCATTAAAACTGAATATGCCGCAATTTATCATCTCTCTGTCCATCGAAGCCAAAATATCCATTGATTCGTCTAGTTGTAGTGGCCACGACATATCAGGGACTGACAACCAGTATTTCATTTTCATCAAATACTCTTTAGTTTGTTCCAAATCAGTATCAAACATCATCTTAGCACCTTTTATATCTTCGGTACTAATACTATATTTAGCTAATAGCTCTTCGTGTGCAGGGGTCAGCTTTATGAGAGTATTATTGGCTGTGTCACTTATTTGTTTGAGTTTAAAATCAATAAATGTTATCAGTTCGCTTTTCAATCGGTTCTTGTACAATCGATCATTAGATTTTACATATTCAGCATGAAACTTTCTCCACTCAATATTGGCTTCATCAATAGTAGAAAGCAATATATTCCCTTTTCCAAAGCCAACAGCCATTTCCGACACAACTTCTTTACAAACCTGTTCTAATTGGATATATTCTCCGTGTTTTTTGTAAAAATGGATGAATAATAGAGCTGCTGTAAGCAATAAAATGGGGACAGTTGTAAATAGCAACTGCTTTCTAAATCGAGGCAATGTGAAGTGGCGTTTGCTGACAAGCATACTCCTAAGTTTGACCAAAAATGCTCCGAACAATTCTTGTGATGCCTCAATACCTTCATAATTTAACAATTCAGAAATGTCGGCAGGAAGAGGAATAGTGGATCGGTTAAAATTTCGTAGAAAAATCGGAATGATATTTTTATTTGTTTTAATAGCATGAGCAACCTCTAATCTTACCCAATCATCATCATTGATACATCTTTCCAGACTATTTTCACCGAGTACTACAATAAAATCTTTGCAATAATCAATCTGATTATATATTTGCTCATTAAATTTACCCGAACGTAAATTTTCAATATCCATAAAAACCTTGTATCCAGCTTGTGTCAAACGATCATGAATAAGGTTTGCGGTTTCAAATCCACCTCCTTGTCGGCGGTAACTGATGAAAATGTCAAAATTTTGGTTCATAATATTTTGGGGAATGATGTTTTAATGTGGTTCAAAAAGAATGCTTTGATAACTATCCGATTTATTACATACAAAATATGGATACCAAACTGCAGAATATTTATTATTTTAAACGAAAAAAAAATCGTTTTATTTACTAAAAATTTACACACGCCTGATTATCAACAAAATAAATTTACAAACATTTTATAACAAAGTACGAGAAAAATCCCGATATATTAAAGCTATTTGAGACAAAACAATATCTTCTTGTATTAAAATTGACAAAAACTCAATTTTTGTATATTAGTAAATGCAAGCCTATTTTACTTATCTTTTCTCATCTTCAAAAAGATGTTTGTCTGATGCGGCATATCTACTTATGTAAGTTAAATACCAGTTACATTTTTTTTAATCCTCAATTTTTGTCATTCATTGCCAAAGTTGCTGATCTTAGTTCTCTTTATACATCATCTATGTATCGGGGTTAACTGTTCAAATCAAGCACAAGTCTCCCCCTTCTTTTTCATCCAGTTCAGTTTGCTTTACTAACTCACTTTAGTGCATTTAGACCTTATGGAGTATAAAACAAAACACCCCAATCTGAATATAATCAGATTGAGGTGTTTTGTTAGAACATTTTTCAAGAAACATGAAACCTTTGGACGTTGAAAAACATTATACTACCCGTAGTTATTTAGATAATCACAGCTTGTTTTACCAAACTCATTATATATTGAAGGTCTTTATCGCTATCTACACGTAATTCATAATCACCATTCAAAGAATGTCCTTTCAAAATAGACACATCTCGCATTAAATGCTTTGGATCATCCAATTTGCCAACTTTCAGGTTGACACTGATTTTGATTGTATTCTTTTGTATTTCGATATCAGAAACATTCGTTCCGTTTTTCTTAAAAGCAATATACCATTTCTGCGGCTTTATTTCGATATCGGGAGAGAGATCCAAAATCGCCGATTTGAATTTTTCATAGAGTTCTACAGTCTCATCCGGTTTACCGCTCAAATGATCTTCCTCGGTATAGACTTTTATCTCTTTGGTGATCTCTTGTAGTTCGGTATTACGATCCGTAATGGCTTTGATACTTTCGGCCGCCCCACTCTTTTTAATTTGATTGATAGAAACAATGCCACCTTCGTATTGTTTGACTTCCCATAGTTCAATAGCAATATCCTTGAAATTGGTGGCTTCCCTCTGATTCTCGGTAAAACCCTGAGAAACAAAGGCAACACGGGTTTGCGACCAGTCTACATCATCTCGTTTCAAAGTTTTTTTCAATCCTTCGTTATATTCCAGAATAAAATCAGCTTTGTTTTGTAGCATCAGGTTAAGATAAGTAAACCCCTGATCTACAACACTATTATTACGTTCCCGCTTGTATTCAATAATCACAAATGATTTGGTTTGCGGATCAAAGCCAAGAGTATCGATTCGTTTGTTTTTAATGGAAAATTCAGACTTTACCATTTCCAAACCCATAATCATCGACAAATTGTTTTCAAATAATCGTTGAATCTCCTTTTCAAGCTTGAAAGGAAGTTCTTTGATTAAATCAAGCATTGATTGTGTCTGTTTAAAAAGAGCCATATTACAACAGATTAAATCGATTTATCAACACTTCCAATAAAGGGACAAAGCCATTAAAATAGTCATCAGAAAAACTTGATAAATAGTTTGTCTCAATATGTTTTTTGATTCGATCATGAGTTGCACCCTGATTGTTAGATTTAAACTCTCTAAATTTACACTTAGCATGAATATCAGCTACTATACTACCATAACTCTCTTTTGCAAACATGTCTTCTATAAAAAAATCATTTTCAACTCCTTTCTCGTACTCCTTAGTATAGTCTTCCTGATAAAAAACATAATCTAACTTTGGATATTCCTCTTTGAATTTCATTATCGCAGTTGCTCCATCTCTACCTGGTTTATCAAAATCATATATATAGAGAATTTTATTTGCATTCAAATGCAATGCTTTCACCACATCATCAAAAAAACTTTTTGTATTTCCGGCACTTCCTTGAGGTATGAAGGACAATTCATCCAGTTTATAATATTTAGAATCACGTATACCAAATATTTGAATTGCCTTTCTAATATATTTAATATCGTACGTACCTTCTACAATTACGATTTTTTTAGATGTAGCTATAAATGCACCTTCAATATAATTGATTTCGCCTCCAGTCAATTTATTAATCTGACATATCTTGTCTGCATTTTCCAACTTGCCGTTGTTAAGAAAAATCAGATTTTTAAATTTCATTTTATTCGCAAGAATGGAAGAATGTGTAGTAACCAAGCTACATCTATTAGGATTATCGATTAATCTTATAAGCTCATTTTTTCTAGAAATATGAATATGAGAATCCGGCTCATCAAATAGACATAAGCTATTTTCGTTTGCTATCACATCAGTTATACATTTAATCAGTATGAGTTTCTTTTCTCCCTCGCTCAACTCTCTTAATGTAATTCCATTGAAAGATACATTGATTTTTTCAAATAGTTTTTTATCCTTATCACTTCCAACTGCATGCAATAGGAAAAAAAGTTTTCTTACTTTTTTTGTGTTATCAGGATTAGATATAAAAATAATATCTTGAATATTATCAAATGTCAGAAATGAGTTCCCCTGACTCTCCTTTATTATGCGAATCAGATTAAGTGCATCATTTTGAGCTTCGGTGCCAGTTTCTGTTATTTTCACATAGTTCTTTCGTCTGGTATCATAATTAGCAGGGAAATTAAATCTTATTTCTACATCAGAGATATTGGATACATTCAATAGATTTTTAATATATTCTTTCGAATTATCATGGCAAAGCAGCGTAACTAATGCAATCTCCCAAACATATTTGTTTATATACACTAATTTGTGTTTCTCTTGGGTAGCCCCCTTTTTTATTTTGCTTATATAGCTAAAGTAAAACGTTGAATAAACATCAGTCCATAATCTTAGCTCATCTCCACTATAACATGCTATAATTTCATCCGGCAGATAATTACTAATATTTGAACCAATAATGCGATTACGTAAATCCCCTGATTCCTTTGTTAATCTGACAACTCGATCTATTACATTAACTTCATACTGTCTTATCTCATACGTTATGTTGTAACTGAAATTAATTGCAAACCTTCTTGGGCTATGAAGGTTTGCAAATATATAGCTTATTGCTTCTAAGATATTGCTTTTACCAGAACCATTTACCCCAATAAAACTAACATAATTAGAAGTATTTGATAAATCTAAATCTACATCTAAATTTTTATATCCAGAGATTTTTAATTTCAGTATCCTCATGTCGAATTAATTGTATCCAAATATTTCTTTTTCAAATTCTTCCAGAGCTAACATAATATTAATATTCGCTTCAGATTTTAAATTTATGATTAGCCCTCTATCTCCTTTAATTTTTTCAACAATCTCTTCTTGAAATTGCAAAGATTCTGGCACAGGCATAATGATTCTATTTAGATTTCCTACACCTAATTCAGTTTGTTTAGTTGCTTGTGCAGATTTTAAATCATTTACCTGACTTTGCCCAAATGAACTATTGAAAAGCTCCACAAATAATTCAGGATTCATTATGTTTGAGTCTATTCGTAGCAATAACATATGACTATCATATAATAACCCCTGATACTCATTTTTGATATAAGTTGCTCGTCCAATTGTACCTTCGCCGGTAGAATTAATTAAAATATCTCCTTCCTTAGTAAAAAAAGACTCATCTATAGATGAGAACCATTTGTCATCTACATTCTTTGCAAAAGAGACATCTAATAAATTCCATCGATTACATTTTTGATTTAGAATAAAGACGGGTGATTCATTCTTATAAACAGGACTTTTACCTCGGAATACTTCTATGGCAAGCTTAACAACAGGAAAGTTTTTGAATTCCGATCTATTACTTTTTCCAATACTTTTGATTTTATCAAAACCCCATTCTGTTATATCGTTGAAAGAATAAAATTGAAGCCCTTTGATTTTAGTAGATTTCCTATTTTTTTCTATGCCTAATTTCTCAAATAAGTATTCTTCTATCCCTATCTCCAATTCTTCCGCCTTTGTCTCCAATTCTTTCGCTCTATCAATTTTCTCATTATAAGCATTTACAATGCGTTCTTGGTCTGCAAGTGAAGGAAGTGGAATTTTTTGCTTTAGGAAAAGATCTACATCCATCCTTTGCCGATTGGTTGTACCACTACTGCAACTCTGTGCAAAGTCAATAAAGGCGTTTGTCGTTGTAATCAGAACCAAAAACTCCGGTAATATTTTTGATTTATCAACATCAAAAAGAGGAAAATCATTAGTAACTACAGCCCCATCTAAACCGTCAGAAATTAACCCAAAGGCTCCGTTTCTTGCATCAATTTTTGAAAGTATAAATTGGCCTCCCTTAGCAATAAATTGTTTTTTTGTACCAATATCAATTCCTTTTATAGTTTTAGTATCTCTTTCTTCAACTCCACCATTTCTTATCTTTATGCGGATTCTTCTATAAATTGTATTATCTTCTATATCAACAACATTCCTGCTTTTTTTCAAAAAATCACCAATAGGTACTAAAATGAACTTCTTATTGTATGCAACCTTTTTGTCTAGCAAGCTTTGAACACTCCAAGTCTCCAATTGACTAATAGTAATTAGAGTCAAATATGTTTTTACATCATTCATCTTACTTCCCATAAAATTTCTGAGGTTCACCCACATTACCATTCACAACGGGGATACGGTAAATATGATTTTCGGGGGTAACGTCGTAGATTACGGTTTCGAACTTATTTTGCCATAGCTTTTTCCCTTCTGCATACCCCCGAAATTCTACGGCAAGTGGTTTCAGTTCATTTTCTATTTCAGCTCCGGTACTGCTGATGCCTGCTTTCTCTACTTCAGCTATCGGTATTTCGTAATCGAAATCACGCTTTATCTGTGCCTTAATTTCAGCTGCGATTTTCTCTTCTATTTGTTTCAATTCGGCTTTCAGTGCTTTTTTATCGTTTACAGATGCCGTTTTATCTTTGAGCTTTTCCTCAATAGTGTGAAGCTGTTCTGCATAGTTTGATTTAATTTCTTTATCGGCTTTTCTGCTTATTTTCTTCCAGTTGGTAGCTTCTTCCTCCGTAAATTTCTTAAAGAAAAGCAAACTTGGTTTTACCGTCGCTCCGCTGGCAATAAATACATCCTGAGGAATAGATGTAATCAGCAATATTTTTGCCTTGCTTTCCACATAATCGCGCACTTTTTGCAGATTGGAGTTATTCAATACCCCTTCGGGCAATACAATGCCCATACGTCCACCGGGCTTTAGCAATCGTAAACAGCGTTCGATAAAAAGCACTTCTGTCAATCCGCTCATCTTACCCACATCAAAAAGGTCAATCAACGGTTTTCCTATATTGTCGTTTACCTGCTTCAAGGCTTTATCGTATGCTTCGCCATAGCGTTCGCGATATTTCGCGATACGCGCAGCATCGGTATATTTATCAGCTTCTGTAATCTTCAGGCTTTTCTCCACCCGCGCTCCGAAAGGAGGATTAGTTAGAATCACATCAAAACGGTTTTCAAAAATTCCGTTCACATTGAGTAAACCGTCATTATGGTGTACTCCTCCATGCCCGTCACCGTGCATAATCATATTCATTTTGGCGGTGCGACTCATCCGGGGGTTAGCATCAGTCCCGAAGATACAGTCATACGAAAGAGTACGTAATCGGCTTTTATTGTTATTAATATCCAATTCGTAGTTCAACTTATTGAACAGGTCGGTTACTTTTTCGTCGATCTCCGCTCTCTTTTTCTCGGGCATTGATTCATACGATTCCGTATAAAAATCGGTCTTTATTTTGTCTTTTGCTCGATGTATCTCTTCCTCAATTTTTGACCGCACATATTCGAACGCTTTAATCAAAAATCCACCGCTACCACAGCAAGGATCACAGATAGTTTCACCCTCCTGCGGATCAAGAATATCCACCATAAAATCCACAATGGTACGGGGAGTAAAAAACTGACCCAATTCACCACGAAATGTTTTACCAAGGAACTGTTCAAAGGCAATCCCTTTCACATCGTCCGACGTAGTAGAGAGGTTATAAATCTCCAACTCTTTTACAATAGCCTCGAAGCTGTTTTCCCGAATCCGTATGATTTCATTGGGTTCAAACAGATCATCATCTTTGAAATCCTCTTTGGTTTGTTCAAATAAGAATTGATAAAACTCTGCCCCATCTTTTGGCCGGTATTTATTATAGCTCTCCTTAGCTTTCTTAAACTCCTCGCTTGAAAAGATTTGAGCTCCCGTATTCTGGCGCTCGTAGCGTATCTTAATGAAGAGAATCTTGCTGATTTCATCAAAGGAAGCTTCAGGTGATAGTTTATCGTTATTGCGGATAATATTATGACATTTGAACAACAGCTTTGAGAATTCATCACGGGTAAAGGCTTTGGTTTGTTTCAACAATTCATCCACCTTTTTGCTGTTATTGACTACATCCGCTTTCGGAATATCAATAATTTCATCCAGGCGCTTAGGAATCTCACCTTTAATAACCCTGAAAATACGGGTTTCTTTAAGGTTAGTGGTAACAAAAAAATCGGCTCCCGCCCATGATGCATAATTATACCCCTGAAAGTAATCTTCTTCTCGGATTGTAATATGTTCAGCCTTGCATTCTACTACAATAATGGGACTTTTGCTTTCGGCTTTCTCAATTGCATTCCGCCATACCACAATATCGGCGCGTGCACTTCCTTGTCCTCGTTGGGAGTTGCTGACCTGTATTTCCTGATCCATCTGATCGAGAGAAAATCCGTAATAATTCACCAAACGACAAATATAGGTTTGGCGAACTCTTTCTTCGGGTTTCTCCACTAACCATTTATCTTTCAATGGAGCAAATATTTTACTATCCTTACTTAGTACCTCTAATGGCATATTATGTGACTTATTATATTGAGTATTAACAATTACAAAGCTACAAATTAGACTTGAAATAATTAATATTTAGTTATTTTTTTAGATGTTTATTTCATAAACATCTAAAGTTTTATATTTCAGTAATTCACGGATGTGTAGTAGCGCGATTATTTTCAAAAAACGAATTATCTTTGTGTTGTAAAAAGGCTCGGATAGTTCTAAATCGATATAGGAAAGCTCACTCTCGGAAGTTTGGATTCTTGATGTATAATCTAAAAAATAAATAATTATGGAAGCAATTGTCTTTTATGGCACTCTAATTGTTTTGTCTTTTATCGGGATAGCTTATATTCTGATCCACGACAGAAAGAGAAAGTCCAAGCATGAAAAATAAACCACTATGGACAATTTTCGCCGCTTTTGGTATTTATTTATTACGCTAAAAGGAAGAACGTGGTTCAAATAGCTTGATTGAACCTGCATAAAATTCAAAATTACAACTATTGCATATTAATCAGAATGTGCCCGAAGACTGTTTCGATGAAAATCAAATCATATTTCCTTGCCAACTCTATTATCCAAAAGTGCTTTAATCGCTTTAATGGACAATTCCTTTGCTTATAAAGCGGGATTGGTTGCTAAATTAATAGCCGTCTTTCCCTATGTCATAGTGTTTTGGACTTTATAATACAAATGTCTCTCTATGGAGAAGTGCCCTTGTTCTATATTGGAG
The DNA here is from genome assembly GCF_009712605.1 of Paludibacter sp. Classification (GTDB taxonomy): domain Bacteria; phylum Bacteroidota; class Bacteroidia; order Bacteroidales; family Paludibacteraceae; genus Microbacter. Next base: position 76,709 of record NZ_WASO01000008.1, read on the forward strand.
ATAAGTTTGTTTTTTGCTTTACTTGTAATACTGTGAGCGTCTTAACTAGAAGAGAGCGAGTTTTTATGGGCACAAACTACTCTCTTCTAGTTACAATCAAACAATTCAAAACACATCATTAATTTGACTACCATTTATCAAACCGGATAGAATTATTTTCCAAATACAACAGATACAAGTGTTTACTCTTCAGATATAAGTATCTATAGAATCTTCCGTTTCCGGTCAATATTCTATCTTGTATGTTTTACCGTTGTTTATTCTTATCAAGAAGTTCTTCAAGCATTTTAGTTACAACAATCATATCGCCTTTCTCAATCATATACAGGCTTCTATCAAACATGGCAGGCTTAGAAATATCCTGAATTTTTGATTTAATTTCTTTTATCAAAGAGGTACTATATGCTGAATCTGAATTACTTGCTTTTAGCTTATACATCTCTTTTTCTTTTCTTTCAGTTTCTAAAAGATGATTCATTTGATCTAATTGTTGCTGCAAGGTTTCATTAATAGTGATAATTTTTTGAAGCTCCTCCACTGTAATCAAATCTGTTGTTTCCGATGGCTCCTCTTCTAACCTTTCGATAACAGTCGTGCCAAAAATATGCTCAAATAAACGGTCAGTTTTATCCTCAATTTTCATTATCCTCCCTTTCTCTATTGCCCGAATAAGCTTTAAAACATCTTCAAACCGCTTAAGAATCTTATCGGTTCTGTCTACAATTTTATCACGCGGATTAATCCCTGTAACTGAAAAGTAAGCCAACATTGAAGAGATGTAATCATCAATTGTTATACGTTTACGAGACAGGTCAAGGAGCGCCTTTGTTTCTCTAGAAACCTTAACAGTAACATCACTTTGTGTCATAATAAATAGTTTATTAGTAATAATATTAGTAATACGCAATAATCTATAACTGAATGTTATACATCTAAATATTACGCAATCGTTACTCATTAATGCGTAATTACGAATATAGATTCTATTAATATACTGTCATTTAAAAAATAAAAGAATCACTTTCTCCTCCCTCTTCTTGCTTATACATTCACACTCATTTTGATCCCATTTTCTACTCTATTCATATTTTTGCTTTTGTGGTGAATAACAATGTAAATATGAGCAAAAAGACAAGGACGAAGAAATAAAAAAAACTACCCGAGGAACGAAGGCGGAGATTTTTGTTTTAGAGTGCATTTTACCCTTTATCTTGTGAGAAGATGGATTAATTTCGCATCTACGATTGCAAGAAAAACACAATTACCTATAAAGGCTTTCTGTTCTTCTGTACATTTTCTTTTCATTGTAATAATTCCCGGCTTAAAGGGCTAAGATTTCAATCTTGAAAGAATGAACTTCACCGGCAATCTGATTTGTTGATTATTTTGATCTATAGTAGAAAACAGACCCCAAATCGGATTTCCTATTTCCCCATAGTTCGAAAGTCTATATACTTCCTGTATTTCAGCCGGTGAAGCTCTAAATTGAAATAATCGACGATTAAGTGCAGATAGATTTCTTTCAACGTTATCATCTGGAGGAATTTCAATTATTCCACATCCTTCTACAGAAGAAGTTGTATTTTCTTTATTTTCCTTTTCTTTAATAGCATTACGGTCAGTCTTTGATTGAAATACGTCCGTATTGCCATTGTTCTTCCAACGAAATGCGACCGATTTACGAGCCTTTTCTGATTTCTCCTTACACATTCCTATACGTTTCAATACGGTATTCGACCAAAATTTAACACCGTCATTTTCAAACAACAAACTATCATAAATTAGATACTTTATAAGATCGTTCGACGTTCGTAATTCATATGAAATACGTTCGTATTCATCTAATTTCAGATAGCCTCCTTCTTCGTATAGAGACTCTATAATACACCAATATGCGCCAACTATTTCCAGACCATATTTCATTGTTGCAGCAACAAGTTTTTTATCGTGCCTTGCGTGATAATCATGAGAAAAGTAGTAGTTCATGATCAATGACTATTTATTTTTTCGTGCATTAGTAGATTCAATCATCAATTCACTGATAGTCTTCCTCTTACCTAACATTAAATATTCATCAATTTCACTCTGTAAAAACCGAAGTCTCTTTCCGCTTTTGTGGCAAGGAATCCGACGGGAACAGACCCAACCATAAATGGTAGCTTTTGCTGGGTGATCAGGCAAATATTCCTGTAATTCATCAATATTAAGCCATCTATCTTCATGTTTTACGACTTTTTCTTGTTGCTCTAATTTACTTTTAAGTGCTCGCACTTCTGCAATAAGAGTACCTACTGCATTAGGTAATTGATCGAAAGTGATTTCCATATTCTTATTTTGTAAGACCATTAGATTTGTTCTTCAATAAAAAAACAAATCGCAAAACACACTATGTGAATTGCGATGACAAAGAAACATGCATATACGAGTTGTTATTTAGCATGCTAACTCATGCTTATTAAATCCAATAATTGCTTCTCATATTTCTTCGTATAAGTCTCACTCTGATTATCAATAGAAGCTCCTCCTATCGAAAAATCAACAATCACCTCACTCAAAATATTGGCTAGATTCTTACGATTCAAACCTCTCCTCAAAATCCCCCGATTCTTCAAATATCTAAACCATTGAGCAATGCAACCTCTTTCCGTATTTTCATTCCCTATATATATATAGCGAGTCCCCTCTTTTTTTAGTAGTGGAGGTGTGCATAATGTCAATACATCAACATACGTTTCCCAATCATTAACAGCAAATATTTCAGACAAAGCAATGACATTTTCATTACTCACTTCATTTGCAGACAGCTGAACACCTCCGACACTCTTTAAAGATAGTTGTTCAGAATACTTTGATAGTAAGATATCTGAAAAGTCGCTAATTCTCCATATGTTCGGAAGAATAATGACACTCTTCAAAGCATACGGTGATAGTAAATCTTCTGTTTTAGTATGTATATTGAAGACTGATAATAGTTTTTCTGTTATAGATTCCGATTCTATAATCTTTTTTATTAGCAACCTAAAGGCATCAAGTTTTTTCTGATCTTCATCGCCAATACGATTATTCTTGTTATTGCTATACAACCATCGAAAACTTTCTTGATACAAATACTCTAAATAATTAGAGACAGTACAGTCTACTAAATTATACGTCTCCTCCAAGGTAATACTATTTCTAATGGCTTTATAAGCCTGTATACGCAGTGAATAATTGGAGAACTTCTTAACATCTCTAATCATCAGTTTTAATGGATACTCGGAAAAGTTATCCGTTTTACACTGTATATAGTTTAATTGATCAATATCAGCTATTTCTGTTACAAGTAGCTCATTCAGAAATTCAAACAAAGGTAATTCTGTGTACGTCATCATATTTATCTATAATATCCTATCTGTATTCATTTTTAATTTTATGATATTTACTGCCTTTTGCTTCTTTTCATCGACCACTTTTGCATAAATCTGTGTGGTTTTCACATTTGTATGTCCTAACATTTTGGATACTGTATAAATATCAGTTCCTCCGGCTAATTGCAATGTAGCATAAGTATGGCGAAAGCAATGAAATGTGATTTTTCGTGTAATCCCCGCTGATTCAATCCAACGTTTTAGTGGAACCGAAATCCATGAAGGATCTGGTAAATCCTCAAAAACAGGCTGATCTGGTTTTCGAGGATCTCCACATAAAGAATAGGCCTGTTCTGAAATTGGCATGTATTCGACTCCCTTTGTCTTTTGCTGGGTAAAATTTAGTCTATAATTATCTCCATTCTTTTGAATCTCTGCCCATTTCAATTTCTGTATATCACAATGTCGCAAGCCAGTTAAAGCAGAAAAGAGAGCTGCTCGTTTTAGTATAGGACGATCACAAGGCGTTTCTGCCAGCAAATTTAATTCCTCTACAGTGAGATGTTCCCTACGACTTTCCTGTTCCTGAATTCCTTTTATCTTAGCTGATATGTCAACAGAAAAATAACCATCAATAAATGCCTGTTTTAATCCTGCTTTAAATATGCTAAAATAAGTAGCGGCTGTATTACGAGATACTATACCTTCCTTGTTTCCGCCACATGGAGCTGAAAGCATAAAATAGCGAATTTCTTCAGCCTTCCCCATGTTAATTTGGGAAAACAAAAGCGGTTTTCCTCCGGTAAAGATTTTTAGCAGTTCGACTACCCTATTCCAATTCACAAGAATTGAATCGGAACTATTCCTATGTTTGCTGATTGTTACGTTTTGCAAGTATGTTATAAAATCCGTTTGTTGTAATTGCTGCATTTCTTCTAACTCAGCCTCCTTTTCCGTGTATAAATCTGCATTGTCATATTCCTTTTGCCGGAGCATACGTACACCATCTGCATAAATACATGCCTCCTGATCCAAATTACTTTTACATTGAATAATCCCATTGAGATCTCTTTTAGGTTTGAACGTCGACGTTCCATCCGACAGCGTTCTGGCCGTACGAGTTTTGTCCCACACCGGAGTCGTTATTATTCTGTTTAGAGTTTCAATGATTCGCTGTGGTTTATCACTACCATTTGTAAACACAGGATAACTCTCAAGAATCAAATACCACTCTTTACGATATTCTGATTTACGTAATTTGACGGTACATTTGGTTTTGGCAAGCTTCTTTTTCATCAATCTAATTTATTTGCGAGAGAATATTCGGTCTATTTCTACTTTTGGCACATAAACAAATCTACCTATTTGCTTCTTAGGAATACTATACTTACGAATTGTCTTATTTACAGTAGAATCTGAGACTTCAAATTTCTTTGAAATTTCACCTATTGTATAACATTCTTCCTTGTCATAATTGAGCTTTGTAGTTACAGGTTTCAGATTTACAGTTTCCATCTTTGGAAACATTGACTCCAAATGATCTCTGTTTATTCGTGTCAAACGAACGCCCATATTTATTGCAGAAATCCTCCCTGACCTAATTAACCGATGAATAGTATCTTTTGAGAGGTTAAACAGGACACATGCCTCTCGAACAGAAATGTACAATCTATCTCTTGGTATAGACGATATAAATTTCTGTCTGATTACTTCTGCTTCTCTCTCTTTTGCAAGTTTCCGTGCAGCTGCATTTCCACATTTGTGAGAACAATATCGGGTAATTATCGTTTTAGCCAAAAATGGGGTTCCACAAATTTCACACACTTTTGGAATTTTCATCTTACTATATCCCATTTGAAAATCTGATATTTATAAAATTTAAGACCAAATAAGGCGCACATTATCTTTTACTAAGACGCGTAACAAATATGTAGCAAATATAAGCAAAATATCCATAAAATTCAATACACAAATCAAAAGTTTAAAAACAAAAAACCGCCATAAACAAATAGTTTATAGCGGTTTAATTATTAATATTTATCGTTATTTATAGCTGATCATTTCACTTCTTCGTAGTCAACATCCGTTACGTTGTCTTTTCCGTCATTGGAAGAAGCGCCTTCGTTCGGTTGTTGGTATTGTTGTTGCTGTGCTCCCTGAGCACCTTGTGCACCGGCCTGAGCATTGTACATCTCCTGGCTTGCTGCATGGAATACTGTTTCCAGTTCTTTGGTTGCGGTATCAATAGCTGCCAAATCCTGAGCTTTATGAGCTTCTTTCAACTTAGCAAGTGCTGCTTCGATCGGAGCTTTTTTGTCTGCCGGTAATTTATCGCCAAACTCAGATAATTGTTTTTCTGTCTGGAAAATCAAAGAGTCTGCATGGTTCATTTTCTCGATGCGTTCTTTTTCTTTAGCATCTGCTTCTGCGTTGGCAGCAGCTTCGTCTTTCATACGTTTGATTTCAGCATCGGTCAATCCGCTTGATGCTTCAATACGAATGCTCTGTTCCTTGCCTGTTGCTTTATCTTTGGCAGAAACCTTCAGAATACCGTTAGCATCGATATCGAAAGAGACTTCAATCTGAGGAACCCCACGAGGAGCAGAAGGAATACCATCAAGGTGGAATACACCGATCTGCTTGTTATCGCGTGCCATCGGACGTTCGCCCTGTAATACGTTGATCTGCACTGAAGGCTGATTATCAGCTGCTGTACTGAACACTTCCGATTTCTTGGTCGGGATAGTAGTATTGGCTTCGATCAGTTTTGTCATTACGCCTCCGTAGGTTTCAATACCCAGTGAAAGCGGAGTTACGTCGAGCAAAAGAACGTCTTTTACATCCCCTGTCAACACAGCACCCTGAATTGCAGCACCAACAGCTACCACTTCGTCAGGATTTACACCTTTGGAAGGAGCCTTACCGAAGAATTTTTCCACAATTGTCTGGATAGCCGGGATACGGGTAGAACCACCAACAAGGATTACTTCGTCAATGTCAGAAGCGCTCAAACCAGCATCAGAAAGAGCTTTACGGCAGGGTTCAACGGTTGCCTGAATCAAGGTGTCGGCCAACTGTTCGAATTTAGCACGGGTCAGCGTTTTTACCAAGTGTTTTGGAATACCGTTAACCGGCATGATATACGGCAGGTTGATTTCTGTAGATGTTGAGCTTGACAGTTCGATTTTTGCTTTTTCAGCAGCCTCTTTCAAACGTTGCAAAGCCATCGGATCCTGACGGAGATCAATACCTTCATCATTGATGAATTCCTGAGCCAGCCAATCAATAATCACGTGGTCGAAGTCGTCACCACCCAGGTGAGTGTCACCGTTGGTTGATTTTACTTCAAACACACCGTCACCCAATTCAAGGATAGAGATATCGAAAGTACCGCCACCAAGGTCGAATACAGCGATCTTCATGTCCTTGTGAGTTTTGTCCAAACCGTAAGCCAAGGAAGCAGCTGTCGGTTCATTCACAATACGACGCACATTCAAACCTGCAATTTCGCCGGCTTCTTTGGTAGCCTGACGTTGAGATTCGCTAAAGTAAGCGGGAACGGTAATAACCGCATCTGTCACTTCCTGTCCGAGGTAGTCTTCAGCTGTTTTCTTCATTTTTTGAAGAACCATTGCTGAAATTTCCTGCGGAGTATAAAGACGACCATCAATGTCAACACGTGGCGTATTGTTGTCTCCTTTGGCCACTTCATATGGCACACGGGCAATCTCTTTTTGAACCTGATCGTATGTTTCTCCCATGAAACGTTTGATGGAGAAGATCGTTTTTTTAGGATTTGTGATAGCCTGACGTTTTGCAGGATCTCCTACTTTACGTTCTCCACCTTCAATAAATGCAACAATAGAAGGGGTTGTACGTTTTCCTTCGCTGTTTGCAATTACGACAGGTTCGTTACCTTCCATAACGGCCACACATGAATTTGTGGTACCTAAGTCAATTCCAATAATTTTTCCCATAGTTGTCTGTAATATATATGTTTTGTATTAATTTTTTTCGTGTCTGTTAGTGTCGATTGACGTTTTCCTAAAAGCAAACCTTATGCCAAGAAGCCGATTTTAGCATTAAAAAGACTCACAAAACAACTATTAAACATTGATTACATGACACTTACATCAAAACGCCATAACATAACACTTTCTACAACCATGCAATACCTTTTTGGGTCCGCGGGTTATTTTGACAGCAAACAGAAAATTTCCTCCTTTTTTTTGACAAAAGATATGACAAAACGACAGACATGCATACAAAAAAAAGACCATCCGCAAGGACAGTCTTTTCAATATTTTGAATAGTATACTATATTTTACTTATGCTTGGCTTCGTTGGCTTTTCGCTTTATTTCTTCCAAAACCTTTTCTTTGAAATCACGTTCTGCAATATAATATCGGAACAATTTTTCCGGTGGAAGAATTTTCTTAAATTGTTCATGATAAGTTCTTGCCAGTTTAGCTCGCGTAACTTCGCTGTAGATATACAAATCGTTTAATTTGGCAAAATCAGTATTTCCATCCTTTTTGGTCAATCTCCACTGGTCTCGTTGTTTGCTGATTTCCCATCTTTTTTGTTCCAGCTCGTTATAAAGCGGCCAAAATGCTTTTTCTTCATCATCTGTCATGTTGACCCGCTGTTTGATAAAAGCAATTTTCTTGGCTCGTAGCTCTTCTAATTGCGGATTACGTTGCTGTCCAAACAATACAGTTGAAGCAAAGACAACAATAGCACATAAAATTAATCTTCTCATAGCTTTTACTTATTAGAAGTTTGTCCTTCTGCATCAGCATTACACAAATAATTAGCCAAACTGGATTCATCCATCTGACTTAATATGTATGATTCTTCAACACTATGCTGCTGAGCAACAGTTTTGGACGCCATTTCTACCGGCATCAGTAATTTAGCGCCAATTAATACCCCTGACAATGTCGCTGCAATAGCGATCCAGGATTTTGTCTTTTTATACCATGCCAAACTTGGCATTGATGTTTGGGTCATCGAAGCCATCTTTGAAGCAAAATCCTCAAAATATCCATCTGGCACCGTGAATGGATTTCTTTTGTCAAAGTTGGAATTCATATTCATCTTCTTTAGTTTTTTGTATTTAGACTGATCGTCTTCGTAATAGTTTAAATTTCGCTTAATAAATATGCCTCTATTTTTTTAACGGCATGGTGGTACGAAGCTTTTAATGCTCCTACCGATGTACCTAAGATCTCTTCCATTTCTTCGTATTTGAGATCATCAAAATATTTCATATTGAATACCAGGCGCTGTTTATCGGGCAATGTCATAATAGCTTTCTGAAATTTCAATTGCGCCTCATCTCCTGAAAAATATGGATCTGCTTCCAGATTTTGCGCCATTGAACTCTCAATATCATCCGTTGAGTAGCTATTCTTATTTCTTTGACTGTTTAAAAACGTAATGGTTTCATTTACGGCAATACGAAATAACCAGGTCGAAATCTTAGACTCTCCTCTAAAGCTATCGAGAGCACTCCATGCCTTCATAAAAGTAGTCTGCATAACATCATTGGCATCGTCATGGTTCAACACCATTTTACGGATATGCCAATAAATAGGCTGCTGATACTCCTGAACAATTCGTCCAAAAGCAGCACTACGGTGCTTTGGACTATTGAGTTTGGCTAACCATTCGGCTTCGTTAAATCCATTCATAAAGCTCGAGTCGAGGGTTGTAAACGACGGTTAAGTCTGTGCCACAGCCATACACTATAGAAGTAAAACGGAAATGCCAGTGCAGCTCCGGTTATTACATCAATAACATAATGCGCTTTTATATAGACAGTTGAAAGAGCCAATAATATTGAAAACGGCAATATCCAGTAAAATAATTTACGGGCATGATACCAGAATAGAATCATATATGTCACCATCAGTCCTATATGCGAACTGGGAATTGCCCCCGTAGGACGTTCTCCTTCAGACTGCAGCCACATCAGCAACCCTCGCATTGGTCCATAGTTCGGAATGGCAGCCGATGGATGAGAGCAAATGTAGAACTGAGGCCCTTCCGCAGGGAAAAATATGTAAAACATATAAAACAACAGGAATGAACTCAATAAAACAAAGGAGGCAAAGAACGCTTTTTCTGTTTTAACCTTGAGAAAATAGAGATGAACAAAAGCTAGTGCCAGATAAAAAGACATGTATGCAAAATTCATCAATTCATTAAACCATGCTGCCGGAGCCCACACTTCAGAAAAAAGTGTACTGGGCTGACATCCGCACACCCATTGATCGGCGGCTATCAAAAACTTATCTATATCTTTAAAAAACAGTTGATTATAATAATATGTTTCCGGATACCAATAAGTAATAAGCACGATAGGAGCCAACTGCCTGAAATAGGTAAGAAACTGCCATCCGCTCACCCGGTGAAGTAGCATCACACCCACACATCCTGCCATAATTGTTCCTCGCATCATCAACAAATGCACCCAGGTTGTTTCTCGCACCGATGAAGGAAAAAGTAAAATGAAAAGACCGGTAGTAATGATCCAGATAAATGTAATTATTTCAATAGGGTATATCGGTAAATAGCGTTTCATTGACAGTCAGACAAAATTAAATTCAGTTTGGCTTTAGGTTATTTATTTCAAATTGTATCGGTCAGTCTTTAATAAAACAACGAGTTCTGAAATACGGTTCTTTTTCATAGTTATCCCAGATTCCTACCGCATTAATATTCGTTTCGAGCTGTCCGGTTGAAATGGCATATTTTACATTGTGTTTCCTGTATTGCTCATTCAATGCCACATAGTAAAGAGAATGGATTCCTTTTTTTTGCCAGTCAGGATGTACTCCATTAAAATACAAATCCACAGTATCGTATTTTCTAAGCGCTTTCAGTATATGAAAGAATCCGAAAGGAAAAATTCGGCCCTTCGCTTTTTGAAATGCCTTGGAGAGAGATGGAAAGCTAATTCCAAACCCAACTATATTGCTGCTTTCGTCCAGCAGAAAACATAAAAGCTCCGGTCGCGCAAACCCCAGATAAGCTTTAATGTAAAACTCAATCTGACGGTCAGACAATTCGGCAAATCCGTAAAGATCTTTGAATGCAGCATTCAATGTTTCAAAAAACTGGGGTGCATAGCGCTTGATTTCCTTTTTATTTTTAGGAATCACCACTTCCACCTTATATTTTTGCATTATCAATTCATTGATACGCTTCACTTTATCAGGAATTTCCTGCGCAGCATTAAATTTATACTGCACCCAATCCACCGACTTCCTGAAACCAAGGTGTTCAATATGTTTAGGAAAATATGGAAAATTGCAAGCCGTCGTGATACTCGGTTCATTATCAAAACCTTCCACCTGCATTCCTTCCTGATCAAGATCGGAAAAACCTAAAGGACCATGAATCCCCTTCATGCCTTTTGAAGCTCCCCAGGCTTCAGCGGCATCCAACAATGCCTTCGACACCTCCGGATCATCAATAAAAGCTACCCACCCAAACCGTGTTAGCTTTTCATCCCATCGAACATTTGCTTTGTGGTTAATGATCGCTGCAATTCTCCCAACGACTTCGTTATCCTGATATGCTAAAAAATAGGCTGCTTCACAATGATCGAAAGCCGGATTCTTCCTGCTGTCCAGCGTATTCCACTCGTCCATAATCAGAGGTGGAACCCAATTTTTATTGTTTTTATAAAGTTCGAAAGGAAACATGATAAATTGCTTCAGTTCCTTCCGATTAGCTACTTCCTTTATCGTTATCATAGATTATCGACGGCCTCTTTTTATAAAACTGCCCCTTCAGGCAATGAAAAATCAGGCAAATATACGCATTTTTCATTGCCCTATAATGTTATTTTTAAGCAAAAATTATGCGAAAGCATTTTGAAGAATGCCTTTTAGGCAACAATAGCAAAGTGCTCGAGTTATTTTCAGCAAAATATTTTGAAAGCTTTGTGAAAAGCTATAACTTGCAACAAATTTCGATTTTTGTATTTTTAAGTTGCAATATATGTCCGCACATGTAAGCCGTCCGTTTACCTTCGACAGAGTTGTCAGATTAATAATTGGCCTCATAATTCTGGTTTCGCTCTATTTTCTGGTCAATTATCTCAGTAGTGTTTTACTCCCTTTTCTGCTGGGCTGGCTCATCGCCTACATGATGAATCCGATGGTGAACTTTTTTCAGTTCAAACTAAAATTACATTATCGCTCGTTGGCTATTTTTGTATCCTTTGTGACTCTTATCGGAATTGCTTTCGTTTGTGTTTTACTGCTCATCGATCCGGTTTCGTCTGAAGTTTCAAGGGCAAGTCAGCTTATATCACAATACCTCATAAACCCTAAAACTCATCAGTTCCAACTCTCGTTTTTACCGGCTGAATGGCAGCAATACGTAGTTGATCATTTTTCGTACAAAGAGTTGCAGAACTTAATGAACAGCTCTTCATTCCAGGAAGTGATAAGCAAGGTTCAACCCCATTTTATGAGCTTCCTGTCCAGCACTCTTCAATTTATTCTGGGCTTATTTATCGGCTTTGTGATTTTATTGTATGTGATTTTCATTCTGCTCGATTACGAAAAGATAACCAACGGATGGAGAAGCGCAATTCCCTCCAAATACCGCCCTTTCTTTGAAGGATTGGTAGACGATTTGATGATGGGAATGAACCGTTATTTCAGAGGACAGGCTTTTGTGGCAGGAATGGTAGGAATAATGTGTGCAGTTGGTTTTTCCATTATCGGGCTACCACTGGCAATCGTCATGGGCCTGTTTATCGGCTTACTCAACATGGTGCCTTACCTGCAATGGTTCGGTTATATTCCGGTTACCTTTCTGATGTGGATTCGATCTGTGGAAACCGGACAAAGTTTCCCCATGCTGTTTTTGGAATTGGCAATTGTGGTTGCGATTGTACAAATAGTACAGGATCTTTTTCTGATTCCTAAAATAATGGGAAAAATGACGGGCCTGAAACCGGCTCTCATTTTACTTTCACTGTCGATCTGGGGAGCACTATTAGGAATTGTAGGTATGATTATCGCCCTTCCGCTCACCACGCTGATTATATCATACTACAAGCGTTACGTTCTTAATGTTGACGAGCCGGAAAGTGAAGAAACACCCCCAGTGTTATAGACACAAATTTATTACCTGAACTCCCGAAGGTATCTTTTTTTGAATTGGGAAAAATATCACTCAGACCAAAAGAATAACGACCTTCTAAGGTGTAACTGGTAGAACCGGCACAAAGTTCGAAGCCGGTACCGACACAAAATCCATAGTCGAATTTATTGGCAATCGGCATTGTGTATTCTTCGTGAGACGAAGAAGCTACTGCATTTTGAGAGCTTTCGGACAGCAGATAACCAATTTTAGGACCAAAATTGAGCATCCACCGGAATTTATTGCCAAGGTAAAAATGGGTAAGCACCGGCATTTCAAAATAATTGAGCCTGCGTTGAAAAGTTCCTGCTGTTGCCTGCTCTTTCCATCCGCGCTGAGAATAATTCAGCTCCACCTGCAATCCGAAACATTTTTCCGAAACATAGTTGGCTGCAATACCGCCATAATACCCCATAAGTTGCTGCTGAACAACTGCCGGATAAAAATTGATACTAGAAAAACTAACCCCATGAGAAGTGCCAAAACTAAAATAGGGATGAAAGTCGGACGATTGAGCTTTGCAAAAGATTGACAATCCGGCAAAACAGGCAATTACAGCAAACCGTTGAATGGTCTTGGCTATCTGAATTCTGAATATTTTCACGCTTAATTTGGTTGTATTATAAAAATCATTCACCTATAAGAGTCACTCCCTTGCCACTTTTGTAGTTAAGCAAATGCAACTCATTATTCTGAAAACCACCTCCGGCAGCAACTCTTTTAAAAGCAAACCGGGATTCAATATTTTCGGGCAACTGAGCTGATAAATGTTGAGTAAAACCCGGAACCCCGTATTTGCTCATCATTGATATGAAATACAACGACAGATCGTAACCCAGCAAATCGAACCGTATTACTTCTCCCGAATTAGGATTCAAATGAAACCACTTGGTATATTCGCGGTTATAGTCTGCCAGACTCTCTTTGTCATGACTATAAAACAACGAGGCATAATATAGATTGGGATAAACGTTTGTTTCAGGCTCCCAGTCTAAAAAACCGTACAAAGAGACATGTTTGCTTTCGGAGTTTAAGCCTGCAAAAGCTGACAGGTATGGCGCTGCTTTTTCAGCATTGGAGGTTGCAAGAACTACAATTGCCGGTTTACCTTCTGTAATCCATGGTTTTATTGGCTCCAGATTTCCGCCCTGCAACACTGCCGTATGGTAGGCTATGTGGTTTTGTTTCAGTTTCGACATCAGGCTTTCGGCAAAAACAGTTCCGTCATCATTGTTATTACCGTTAACTGGTTGAGCGATCACGATATTAAAATTGCGGAACTGCTTAACAAACAACGATGCGGCTTGCACATACTGCGAATGAATGGATGGATTAAACTGAAACAGGTAAGGATTAGTTGCTATTCCATCCACTTTCTGTGTGAAAGGAATGATAGTATATATTTTATGCTGTTTAGCAAAATCAGCCACAGGCTTGGTTTGTGCAGCATAAGCCGGTCCTATAATCAAATCCACATGAGAAAGCTCTTCGTTTTCAAGTACTTTTGTAACGCCTGCAACAGTTTTGGCTATATCGTACGTATGAATATCCACAGAGATACCCTTTTCTTTCAGGTCAGACAGCGCAAGTAACACTCCTCTGTAAAAGTCGACAAACTTTTCAATCGTCGGATCATCTTTTGCACCATCCAACGAAAAGGGCAAAAGTACAGCCACTTTCACCAGGCTCTTGCTTACGGATGTTGTTGGGATAGGTTCCTGCTTTACGAGCGGTTTACGTTCTGACACTATCGGCTTTGCCACAGCCTTAGCCGTGTCCGAAGGTATGATCACTGTTTCTCCGGTTTTCAAAACCTCAACGGTAGGGTTGGCATTTTTGATTGACTCAACCGACACTTTGTACATACGGCTCAGACTATAAAAAGTCTCACCGGCAACTACCTGATGATGAACACCGTCTTTAGTCACAGTCTGTTTTGGTGCAGCTATAACCTGCTTCTTCTCTTCTTTCGCAACTGCAGGAGTCTCTTTTATGCTCTTTTTCACCAGCTCTTCCGGCTCTTTATAAGCCTCGCTTGCTTTCTTCGCCTGAGGAGGTGGAATTTGCAACACATCTCCCTCTTTTATGCCTTTCGCAGCATCCGGATTCATCGCAACAATGGCTTCTACTGTCACTCCATACTGATATGCAATCGAATACAGGGTTTGTTTCTTTATCACGGTATGTTGCCTTGTTGTGGTTACCGTAGGCAGGGTTTGGGTAGATAACGGAATTTTGATCACCTGGCCGGCCTTCAATCCTTCAGCTATTGACGGATTGCAATTCAGAATATCCGCCTGTGTCACGTTAAACTTATGGCTGACAGCATATAATCCCTCTTTCGCATCCACAGTGTAGAGGTAGAACTTTTGTCCATGTTCTTCTACCACAGGATAATTCAGTTCCTGACAGTATGCTGTAAGAGCAAGCAAAAGCATGAATATTCCAAAACAAAAAATTCGGGAGTACTTCATTGTTTCAATATTTAAATAGATCCGGCTTCAAATTCAATTATCAAAAGCTGACGTCACAATAGCAGTTACTCTTTCTATTATTCCAATACTGCCACAAACCCGCTAATGAAATATAATGCAAATGTAATGAAAAAATAGGGAAACGAACGGACTTGTTCCTACCTGAATCACCAAACACAGAAGTGTTGACGACTACGAACAAAAACAACACAAACATTATATACAAATACATTACACCACTTTTAAACATCCTTTACAACAATAATAAGAGATCTAAATTTCCGATCAAACAGCCTTTTCGTCTACTCAATTGGCGCATTCGTCTATTATTTTTTCACCTCCAAAAGAGAGCTTATACCTTTGTTGCGTCAAAAAACAAAAGTAACAAATGAACTATCGGAAGTGGACATTGACCTTTTTCTTTATAACAACATTTACTGTCGCTCAATCACAAAATATAGGCAAGACCAAGCTTGAATGGAATTATAACGGCACACTCGACAATGTTCTGAAAGCAATTGGTGACGACTATAATATTCACTTCGTTTACGATTCTCTGCAACTGCAAAATATCAACGTCACTTACTATGCTTTTGAGGAGAACACTCTTTCCAGATTGTTTGATGAATGGAAAAATCAATGGAACCTTTTTTCTTATGTCGAAAAAGACCGAACCGTTCTTATAACAAATAAGCCACTCACTCATAATGAACGGAAAGAGCGTATTACAGAGCTAACAAAAAAATAAAAATAGCACATGAGGAATTACTACTCAAATTTCAAGATCAAAAGATTGCTGATAGGTATTTTCTTATTCTCCGCAATTGCCGCTTCCGCTCAGGACATTACGGGCAAGGTAATTGACGGCAACTCAAAACAAACGATACCCAACGCCGGCATAGCACTCTATGGCAGCACTGGTTCTCTCATCTCCAGCACTATAAGCACATCGACCGGCACATTCGATCTGCATTATAAGCTGTCGGGAGTCTACCGGCTTAGGGTTTCGTTCGTTGGCTACCAAACATATGAAAGAGACATTAAACTCGACGGGCAGGGCGTAAGCGTGGGAACTCTTTCGTTAAAAGAGAAGACACAAGACATTAGCGAAGTAGTTGTTAAAGCCTCTGTGCCACTTGCAACTCAACGTGGAGACACTACGGTGATGAATGCGAGTGCCTACAAAACTAACCCCGATGCCAATGTACAGGATTTGGTGCAAAAAATGCCCGGAATTGTTGTACAAAATGGCACGTTACAAGCTCATGGTGAAGACGTAAAACAGGTATTGGTGGATGGAAAAGAATTTTTCAAAGACGATATTACAGCTGCATTAAAAAATCTTCCGGCTTCGATTGTAAATGAAATTCAGATATATGACAGCCAGAGTGAGCAAACCCGTTTCACAGGATTTGATGATGGCAACAGACTCAAAACCATCAATATCGTTACCAAAACCGGGGTAACCAAAAGCCAGTTCGGACGATTGTATGCCGGAGCAGGATCAGACAAGCTGTATTCTGCCGGTGGCAACCTCAGTCTTTTCAGAAACGACCGCCGCATCACCATTATAGGACAAACAAACAACACCAATGAACGGAATTTCGCCATGGGAAATATCTTTGCCGGCGGAGGCAATCCCAATGGCCCTCCGGGTGCTCAGATTGCAGCCATGGGTGGCGGATCTTCAAGCAGTGACGGAGTAAACAACTATTCAGTCGATACCCAAAATGGCATCAACAAAATAAACTCTATCGGATTCAACTATTCCGATCAGTTGAGCAAAAAAATCAAACTTGACGGCAACTATTTCTTCAGTTCGTTGAACAACACGTCAGCACAAAGTTCGCTGTACGATTACACGGCAAGACAAGGGCAAAGTTACCTCGAAAACAAAAATACAACTGCGCATGTCGTCAATCACCGGTTCAATTTCAGGCTTGATTATGACATTGACGACAGAAACTCGCTCTTCATCAGGCCGAACATATCTTTTCAACAAAGCGATGGAACCAGCAGAACCCTGGCACACACGGATTCCGTATCGAAACCTTTGAGCGCTTTTTCAAGCTCAACCGCCCCGTCGCTGACAGGAGCCACTATTTCCGGCCAGATTCTTTTTCGTCATAAATTCGACCGGAAAGGAAGAACTTTGTCTCTGGATGTTAACTCGACCTCACAAACCAAAAACGGGAATAACTACCTGAATTCAATAACGGACTATTACACATCCAACACGGTCGATACGATACGTGAATATTCCAATCTGCATTCTACCGGGTATTCTTTTTCCGCAAACGCTTCTTATACAGAACCTATTAACAGAAGGAGCATGATCATGTTCAATTACATGTATGGTTATCAAACGGGCAAATCAAATCAGAAAGCGTTCAACTACAATAGCAAGACCGGTTTGTATGATGATCCAGATCTATCGTTGACCAGCATTTACAAAAGCAACTATCAAACAAACTCGGGTGGCATGTCTTACTTATATCACACCCGTAAGATGAACCTGAACACAAACCTCAACTACCAACATGGAACATTGAAGGGTGAAAACGAGTTGAGCAATGCTTTTGCTATTCCTTCAAAAACCTACAACAACCTATTGCCATCGATGATGCTGCGTTACAGTTTTTCGTCAATGGCGAATTTGCAGGTCGATTACAGAACATCAGCAAGTGCACCGTCCATTGCACAATTACAGGAGGTATTGGACAAAACAAACCCAACCCAGCTTACCGTAGGAAATTCACATCTGGCTCAAACATACCAGCACAGTCTTAATGTACGACTGATTGCCCCCAATACCTCGACGGCCTCAGTATTCATGGCTTTTATCAACGGAAGTTTGTCCAATAACTTCATAGCATCCAATACGCTAATAGCTCATTCCGACACACTTTTATCGAAATACAACCAGACACTTGCCAAAGGCGGACAGTTGACCACTTACCAAAACCTCAGCGGATATTATAATCTGAACGGAATGGTAGGATACGGATTCCCATTTACCGCGATTAAAACCAATCTTCACCTGATGTTAAACGCCAACGCCAGCCGGACTCCCAGCATAATCAACAATCAGAAAAACTATTCCAAGCAGTTTTCATGGGGCGGTAATTTGGTTATGAGCAGCAATATCAGCCAAAACGTTGATTTCACGATTAACTCCAGGGCTAATTTCAGCTCCGTAAACAATACCCTTCCGGGACAAACCGATACTCATTTCTGGAATCTCAGCTCGGGAGCCAATTTAACCTGGATTGCTTTGAACCACATCGTTTTTCAATCGGGCTATTCCTTTTCCGGCTACTTTCAGCAAGGGAGCAAGAATGAAATCACCAATATGCTGAATTGTTCGCTTGGGGTAAAATTCCTGAAGAAGAATGCCGGAGACCTTCGCTTTTCCTGCAACGACTTACTGAATCAGAACACAAATTTCAGTCGCAGTACAACACCACTCTACACGTTGACCCATCAAAGCAATGTGGTCGGGCGGTATTACATGCTGACATTCACGTATACATTAGGCAATTTCAATGGAGGGAATCAGGGAGCCCCACGTCCGATGTAATTCAACACAATAAAACAAACAGCTAATTCAGAATCATATGAACAAGACACACTATTTTCGCACATTGATCTGCATAATCGTCGCCGGTTGCCTTTCGGTATCGGCTTACGCAAAGACCAAACTGGTTGCCCAGAGTCAGTATTGCGCCGATTTTGCCTCCGTTACCCCACCCGATAGCTCAACGATGTTTGCTTCGTTTGCCGACGGAAAAGTTCTCATACGGGCATTCAATAATCCGACCGGCTTTTTCATTCAGTTGGTTGCAGCGGACGAACAAACCCAGCAAAAGCTATTGTTTAACGGCATGACTGTTTATGTTGATCCTACCGGGAAAGAAAAAGACAAATACGCTGTTATTTTTCCTTCCATGATGTCGCTAAGGCAACAAACGGGACAAGCAGGCATGAATCAGGAAGAAACCAGACCGCAACCACAGGATGCCGGGCAGGAGCAGGGAAACCAAAGTCAGCAAAGAGGGCCAAGACGGCCTGATCCTTCAAAAATGGCACAACAGATAAATCTGAAAGGCGCCACCTTCGATATTGACGGAGATTCCCGCGCGGTAGGTATCGAATGGGTAAAACTGACAATAACTCCAAACCAGAAAATCTGCTACAACATCAAGCTTCCTTATTCTGTTTTCAACCTCAAAAATTCGTCTTCTGAATTCCTGAGCATAGGTCTTCTATCTGAATTTAGTTTACCTCAGGGTATGCAATCCGGCGGCGGAATGGGTGGACCCGGTGGTGGAATGGGCGGTCCCGGCGGCGGAATGGGAGGACCTGGTGGCGGTATGGGAGGACCTGGTGGTGGCATGGGCGGACCCGGCGGTGGCATGGGTGGTCCCGGCGGCATGGGACAAAATTCCGGTAATGCACGTTCTATGTTTGCCGAAATGGGAAAACCCGTAAAAGGATGGATTCAAACGAAACTGGATGCAGCTCATTAAGCAGTAAAAACAGGACTGAACAGGCATGAACTTCAATAAAAAATACGGCAAAGCCATTAACGTGTTAATCCACATTTGTTTTTGGATAGGATTTATTGCTATACCCGCTATTTTACCGAAGCCCCAGCACAGACCATTTCATCCTCCGTTTCCCCCGGGATTACATCCGGACATGCAAATAATAGCGATAACCATCGCGTTGCAGATCGGATATTTTTACCTGAATTATTTCGTTTTCTTCAAATTATTCAAAACACGGCGATACTATCTGTTCTTCATTGTCAACCTTGCTATTCTATCGGTTATTTTTGTAATAAGGTGTGTTTATAACCGGTTCGATGGTTTGAATATGATGATCTTCAGAGAACTATCGCCGTATATTTTTTTCTTTCTGGCAGGAACGTCATTGCGAATTATCAGGGATCAATTCAGACTTCAAAGCGAGTTGCTCGAAAACGAAGTCACCTTTTTGCGCAATCAGATCAACCCGCATTTTTTGTTTAATGTATTGAACATGGTCAACTCGTTTGCACGGACACGACCTGAGCTGATTGAGCCTACGGTGGAGAAGCTGTCGAACCTGATGCGATACATGCTGTACAATACCGACAAACAAACCTCATTAATGGATGAAGTTGAGCACATGAACAACTACATCGAACTGCAAAGAACCCGGTACAACGATTCTGTGAAGATCAGTTACCATACGGAAGGCGAAATTCCTGACAAGACAATCGAACCTATGCTGCTAATTCCTATCGTTGAAAATGCATTCAAGCATGGCACGGCACTGATAGATTCGCCCGAAATCCACATCAAGCTCTCAAGCTCAGAGAAAACCCTTTCATTAGAAGTAAGCAATCGTTACAAAAACGACTTGCAGGAAAATTTAAGCCCCTACAGCGGCATTGGGTTACAAAACATCATCAGAAGGTTGGAACTGCTCTACCCTGATTCGCACGTACTGAACCATTTTGCAGAAAACGGTTGGTATAAAATACAATTGACGATTGCTTTATGATTAGTTGCATTGCCGTTGACGACGAAAAATATGCCCTCGATTTATTGACCGACAATATCAGCAGGGTTCCTTTTCTGGAGTTGAAAGAGACGTTCAGAAATGGCGTAGACGCGTTGCATTATCTGGAAAAGAATCCGGTCGATCTGGCATTCCTCGATATTCAGATGCCGGTTCTGAACGGACTGCAAATACTTCGTAAATTGCAGGTAAGACCGATGATTGTGATCGTATCAGCCTTCAAAAGTTATGCCCTTGAAAGTTATGAACTTGATGTACTGGATTATCTTCTAAAGCCGGTGTCGTACGAACGATTTCAGAGGGCTGCGAACAAAGCCAACGACTATTTTCAGCTGAAATATGCAAAAAACGGGCAACGGAATGATTATATTTTTGTCAATGCCGACTACCGTCTGGTAAAAATCAACATCGACACAATTTTGTATATCGAAGGAATGAAGGACTACGTGAAAATTTTTGTGGAAAACAGTTCCAAAGCCATCGTTACCAAATTATCGCTTAAAATGGTTGAAGAAATGCTGCCCGGCGATCGCTTTGCCCGCATTCATAAGTCCTTTATAGTAAATGTCAGGAAGGTGATTGCATTGCAGAAGAAAAAGGTGCAACTCCATGGCGATATTATTATTCCGCTAAGCAGCAATTATCGTGAGGCATACCATCAGTTAATGGAAAGTCCGGCAGAAAATTGATTGTCTATTCCCCCATCAACAGTATAGCTATAGCAACCAGAGCCATACCGCTAATTAACCCGATTTTCGAAAACAAACCTTTACCATAATGGTGTGCTGTAGGGATCAACTCATCTATAGCGATATACACCATGGTGGCCGACACAGCTCCCAGCACAATACCTTCCAGCATTGGCGACCAGTAAGGCAATATAAACAGCCAGGCCAAAAATGCTCCCATCGGAGTGGAAAGACCCGCAGCCACCGTTAACAAGAGTGCCTTACGACGATTTCCAGTAGCATGATACATTGGTGCTGAAATAGACAGGCCAATGGGAACGTTATGGATAATAATTGCCAGCAAAATAGGGAACGCGAGGCGATAATCCGAAACGCCTATCGTAAACATTGCAATTCCTTCGGGAATATTGTGCAAAGTAACCGCCAGAGCAATTAAAAGGCTCATTTTTTTGTGCCTCCTCTTCAATTGATCGCTTTCAGAGTCGGTATTATCAGCAACCTCCACATGATGGGGAAACAACATATCAATCAGTGCCATAACCACAATTCCCAGAAAAAAAGAACAGATAGCATAAACAAATGCGTGTGAGGAATTGTTTGTTGATTCAAAGCAGCGAATCGATTCGGGAAATATTTCGACAAAAGAGACGAAAAGTAATACCCCGGCTGCCAGACCCAATGAGAAAGCGAGAAAAGAGCGGTTGGTTTGTTTTGAAAAGTATGTTAAGAGACCTCCGATACCGGTTGACAATCCGGCAGTAAGGGTTAGACCAAAAGCTATCAATAAATTATGATGTTCCATTTATATCTGATACTTAATTACAAAGGTAACAAAATAAACGACAAACGAGATGAAGAATTCTTCTCATCATATCCCGCTGAGTGTAAGCGTAGATTAACGGCTTAAACCACCGGTTATTTTAGCCGGCTTTTATAAAAAAACATAACATACTCAATTTCCGGGAACATCCGATTCAAGGCCGGTATTTTAATTTAACAAAAACAATTAACTTTGCCTGCTTTCGTGAAAACAATATGAAGACAGTAGTAATTATCGCTCCGGCATACCAGCAATACACCAGTTTTATCCATTCTTTGCCTCTGATTTTCAATTCGGAAGGGACTTCTATCTATAAGGCCCGAAATGAAATTAAGAATTTTGAGCTTGATGGGAAAACGCTAACCGTAAAAGGTTATAAGCGGCCACATATCATCAACCGTATTGCATATGGCACCTTCCGCCAAAGCAAAGCCAAACGGGCTTATGATTACGCATTGCGCCTTCTGGAGAAGAACATCTCCACTCCGGAACCTGTAGCCTACATAGAACAATACGAATGTGGCTTACTGTGCAACTCCTATTTTGTCTCGTTGTTTGCCACAGAATCTCATCTTCTCAGAGAACTTCACGACTATAAAGTAGAGGGAAATGAAGCGCTACTCAACGCACTGGCTGCGTATACGGCTTACGTTCATGAAAGAGATGTGTTTCCTATCGATTATTCGCCCGGCAATGTTATGTTTGAAAAGGAAAACGGGAAGTTCAGGTTCACGCTACTCGACATCAACAGAATGCAATTCAGAGTCGTTACCCAAAAGATGGCTGTCAGATGCTTTCGGCGCTTTACCATGGATCAGTCGTTGATCGATTTCATCGCAAAGGAGTACGCACGTATAAGAGGATATGAACCAACTGCATTCGCGTGCGAAGCCACCAAGCATCACACCATTTTTTGGAAAAGACGACAATAAAGCTATCCCCGGGAAAAAGTCTATTTTTCCAGATAGCTTTTTGTTTCTATTTTCTTCTTTAACAAAGGAGAAGTATTTCCTGCATTCACGGCTTTTTGCCACCATACAAGAGCCTCTTCTTTTTCGCCGGCCATAAACAGAATATCGCCGTAGTGTTCAAGCACTTCTGGGCTTTTATCACCCCCATTGTCAATTGCCTGTTTTTCATATATTTTGGCCAGCGAGTAATTTCCTTCCACAAAGAAAATCCACGCGTAAGTATCGAGATATGTGGCATTCGTTGGTTCGGCTGCAACGGTTTTGGCGCTCATACTTTCGGCCTTTTGCAATTCCCGTTTTTCCAGTGATAAATAATAGGCATAATTATTCAATGTTCCTATATTATTCGGCTGATATTTGAGCGATTGAGTATAAGCTACAAAAGTCGAATCTTTCATTCCCAGTTTATAATAAGTGTCCCCCAGTTGGGTATAAATCTGAGAGCGCATTACAATATTTTCATCCGGCACCAACTGAAGCGCCTTATTGCAATGTAAAATTGCCTCCTTGTATTTTCCCGATTGATACAGAGCGATTGCCTTATAAAAATAAAAATCAACATCGTCGGCAAAATACCCGAGGGCTTTACTACACAAAGAATCGATAGCCGGAAAGTTTTCCTGTTTCAGTTTCATATCGATCATCCGCATCCATGTCACCTTGTTTTGAGGATTGAGGTCGAGCATGATTTTCAGCTCATTTTCAGCAGCTTCGTTTTTTTGCCGCATCATCAGAAAAAGGTAATTGTAATTGTGGAGGCTCTCTTCTTCCGGATACATTTCGAGCAAGGAACTGAGATAGCCCTCCACCTTTTGCATTTCAGAGGGGCGGGTAACAAGGTCTTTGAGAACCGACAGCTTGGGTTCCAGATCAACGTTTTTATTGCGCATCATCTGATCGAGTACCGACATCATCGACACGGTATCGCCTACTGCCTTATAGTATTTGGATAACGAAAACAAAGCATCCCCGTTATTAGGATCATTATTCAATACTTGCTGATAACAGGCCAACGCTTCTTTCTGCATTTTCTGATCGAGATAAATATCTCCTCTTAAAACCTGATATTTAGCCTCATTCGGATATGTTTTCACCAGCTTGTCTATCTCGGCAATTCCCTTTTTATTTTGATTTTGTATAAAATAGAGTCTGGCCTTCTCCATGGTAATATCCTGATTCATGCCCTGAACCTTCTCCAACATATTCAAAGCCCCTATCGCTTCAGTGTATTTTTCCGATTGCGAGTAAATATTGATAAGCATCATCAACGCTTCATCGTTTTCGGGGTCAATTTTCACGATGGCGTTATACACTTCAACGGCTTTGTCTATTTTCTGAGAAGAAAGATATTGCTCGGCCAGCGCAGTTTTAAACCACAGGTTTTCAGGCTGAGCAACAGTAGCCTTTTCCAGACACGCAATCGCCTTATCGGTTTGTTTGGTAACGACGTAAATTTTTGACAGCTCATACATCACATTGCCGTCGTTCGGTTTGATCCGGTTACAGTTGTTCAACAAATCGATTGCAGCATCGTAATGACCGGCCAGTCTTTCACGCAAGGCATCGTCAAAAAAGTAATTGAATTGGATATCGACAGGAGTCACCTCTTCAAAATGTTTCAGCACTGCTTTTTTAGAAGCGAACATTTGCAAAGAAACACTCACACAAAGGGATAATATAACGATGCGGATTAATTTCATTTTTGTTGCTTTGAGCTATTGAAAGAGCCGGGATCAGGCTGCATCAACAGATAAAATAAATAATCAGTTACTTATGCAAATGTACGTATTTCGAATGAAAAAACTGTCACCAAAACATTTAGAAAAACTAAAACAGATAACGAATTGCGCCGGGTTTCAATCGAACAATTCCATCAACACCGGCAACGATTTTATTTCTCCGATTTCGGACAAATGAATACGATAATACGAAAGCATATATTCAAGAATGGCGACACGTTCACCTCTCGAGAAACGAAACATGTGCATATTTGTATAGTTGATCCGCATCAGTTGGTACAACACGGCGCTCTCTGCAGGCCGCAGAAAATGTTTGTGCAAAGGACAGGTGGAAGTAAATACACCATTGACCATGTCAAAATAGAAGTGCAATCCGAGATTTTCCGTACTGGGAAAGAAACCGAGGAAACGGGTCAAATGAAGCATCATCACCAAATGAAAATTGGCAACGCCCTGCTCCGACCGTTCTAGGATTTGCACTGATTCCTGCAAGAAACGAAACAACATTTTGTCAGTCTGGCTATCACGCAGGGTGCGATACAAAAATTCGGCAAGAAACAACGCCAACGCATTTTTCACCGGATTCATTTGTATCGAAGTAATAATATTGTAAGGCCGGGCTTCTTTTATTTGGTGCAGTTCGCGGTCAGGCAGCATCTCTATTTCAAGATCAACCAAAGTCAACGGCTGCAGGAATGCCATTTTCGATCCGCTTTTTTTTCTCGAAGCACCATAAACGATACAGGCCAAACGTCCCCGTTCCTCAGAAATAAGGTGCACGATATTCGCCTTATCGGAATACTTGAGGCAGTGAAGAATGATGGCTTTCGTTTTGAGAAACATATCAGAAAGGAAGAAAATACATTTAGCTAAACAAAGATAGGCTATTTTGAGCGCATAAAAAAAACAGCATGACACATATCTGCGCCATGCTGTAGTATAGTATATCAAGTAAGTCTTTTACCCCTGGAATGCTTCTCGAACAGCCGGATAAACGATTTCACCCTTCACGATGTTGAGACCTTTGCAAAGTTCTTCATTCACTTCACAAGCCTTTTCCCAGCCCAGATTAGCCAGTTGGATCGCATAAGGCAAAGTAGCATTTGTCAATGCAAGGGTTGAAGTGTAAGGCACTGCACCCGGAATGTTAGCCACACAATAATGAACCACACCATCAATGGTATAAATAGGATCATTGTGTGTCGTAGGACGGGAAGTTTCAAAGCAACCACCCTGATCAATAGCAACGTCTACCATCACAGCTCCTTTTTGCATCGTAGACAACATGGCTGCTGTCACAAGATGAGGGGCTTTTGCTCCGGTTACCAACACCGCACCGATTACCAAATCTGCAGATTTAACTTCTTCCGCAATCACATATTCGGAAGACACCAATGTTTTTACGTTTTTGGGCAACACGTCAGACAAATAACGCAAGCGAGGTAGCGAAATGTCAGCCAGGGTAACATCAGCACCCAATCCGGCAGCCATCCATGCAGCCTGAGTACCAACAACGCCACCACCAAGCACAAGCACTTTTGCCGGTTTCACACCCGGTACGCCACCAAGCAGAATACCTTTTCCTCCATTGGGGCGTTCAAGATACTTTGCTCCTTCCTGAATTGACATTCGGCCAGCCACTTCCGACATTGGAATCAATAAAGGAAGGCTCCGGTCTGCTTTTTCTACTGTTTCATAGGCAAGACAAACGGCTCCGCTGTCGATCATTGCTTTTGTCAGGCCGGCATTAGAGGCAAAGTGAAAATACGTAAAAAGCAACTGATCTTTCTTGATCAACCGATATTCAGGCTCAATCGGCTCTTTTACTTTTACAATCATGTCTGAAGCGGCATATACCTCTTCTATTGAAGGCAACAATGTTGCACCTACCTTCAAATACAATTCATCACTAAAGCCACTGTTCACCCCTGCACCTTCCTGAATGTAAACAATATGGCCTTGTTTAACAAGTGCAGACACGCCTGCGGGTGTTAATCCCACGCGATTTTCGTTGTTCTTAATTTCTTTTGGGGTTCCAATTTTCATACTCTTCAATTTAAAGGTAATTAATATGTCTCAAAGATCAATGTTTTTTATTGTAATTGCAAAGATAAAGTACAAAAAAGTGTTATTAAACCTGTTTTTAAACATAAATATGTCCATATATCATAATTAAAGATTGTTTTATCTGTTTTTATTAACACCAAAAAACATGAATAACATTATTTAACTTATTTCTTAGACTGTTGATAAAAAGACAATTATTTATCAACAGTATCATATCTTGTTTATTATCAGCACGTTAAATTAACACACTGATAATAAACATTGTACAAAAAAACATGAAAAATAGCTCAAAACAGCTATTTTTTATGTGGAAAATCTTTAGGATATTTGTCAGTCCAAAAAGACTTAAGACCCTAAAAGATGAAAGTGAACAGCGCCAACGACTTGTGGCATCGATGCCTGCGTGTGATACGCGACAATGTATCTGAAACTACGTTTTCGACGTGGTTTTTGCCCATTGTACCCCTAAACTATGAGAACAATATTTTCACAGTTCAAGTCCCAAGCCAGTTCTTCTACGAATATATTGAAGAAACTTTTGTCGATTTATTAAGAATGACCATTCACCGCGAAATCGGAGAAGGGACTCGTTTGATGTACCGGGTTTTGGTCGACCGTACTTCGGGCACAAGCACCACAATTCCCAGTGATGACAAATTAAAGCCTAATCAGCTTTACAACTCACCCAAACAGGAAAATCCTTTTGCACGAAAAGAAGCTATCCCAAATATCGATCCACAGCTTAATCCGATCTATAATTTTAACACTTTTGTAGAAGGTACCAGCAATAAACTTGCCCGTACCGCCGGGATCAGCATCGGTAATAACCCGGGAACAACCATTTTCAATCCTTTGTTCGTATACGGACAATCCGGAGTTGGAAAAACTCACCTGGTACATGCCATCGGTATTCAGGCAAAACAAACACACCCGGACAAGCGTGTACTTTATGTTTCTGCAAATTTATTTCAGATTCAATATACGGATGCCGTACGCAACAATAGCGTTAATGACTTCCTGAACTTCTATCAGAGCATTGACGTGTTGATTTTGGATGACATTCACGAATTTGCCGGCAAAAACGGAACTCAGAATACATTTTTCCATATTTTCAATCACCTGCACCAAAATGGCAAACAGTTAATCCTTACATCCGACCGTTCGCCCATGGTATTGCAGGGACTTGAACAGCGCCTCATCACTCGCTTCAAATGGGGTTTGTCTGCCGAGATATCAAAACCTGATTTTGAATTGCGCAAAGGCATCCTAAAACACAAAATATTCAAAGACGGACTTGACATTGATGACGAAGTTGTAAACTACATTGCTGAAAATGTAACCGACAACATCAGAGATTTGGAAGGTGTCATCATTTCGCTGTTGGCCTACTCTACCCTTACTGACAAACCCATTAATTTGGAACTTGCTCACAAAGCAGTCAGCAATGTGGTGAACGTGACTCCGAAAGTTGTTACAATCGAGCAAATCAGAAATGTTGTCTGTGAACACTTCGGCCTCAAAATCGAAGAAATGTTATCAAAACGCCGTAACAGAGAACTGGCTCAGGCTCGTCAGATTGCAATGTATCTTGCCAAATGCCATACAAAACATTCACTTTCTTCTATCGGAGAAATGATTGGCAAGCGAGACCATGCGACCGTGCTTCATGCTTGCAAAGTGGTCAACGATTTGATGGAGATCGACAAACAATACAGAGCCTGCATTCAGGAAATCCAAAATAAGATCAAAGCATAACTGCAAAAAAGTTAAATCCTCTCATTCGAGAGGATTTTTTTTATTCCTTCTTTCCTTCCGACTTCTCTCACCTCATTATCACACAAAGGATTGTTCTTAACATAAGACAAAGAAACTCCTTTCAAACATAGAATTGCACTGCAAAAAAAACATAATGCTATTTGCAATTTCCTTTTTTATACGCTATATTTATTGCGTGAATTTAACTCATGTTTTAACCTTATAATATCGCATGATTATGACTAGAACTATCACATTTAACGAGCTGAGAAAAATCAAAGACAGCCTTCCGTCTGGCAGTATGGGGAAAATTGCCGCAGATTTAGGTCTGACCGACGAAACAGTACGTAATTATTTCGGCGGTCATAATTTTAAAGATGGAAAGAGTTGTGGTGTTCATATTGAACCCGGTCCGGACGGCGGTTTGGTAATGCTAGACGATACAACAATTTTAGATCATGCTCTTCACCTACTTGAAGAAGTCCACTAACCTAAAACCCACAAAAAGCATAAAAAAACGCAGCTGATTGTCGAAATCAGCTGCGTTTTTTATCTCTTTGATCATTTTAATTTGTTCTTTGCCTGCGGCAGGCCTTACTTTTTGGCGCAAAAAGTAAGCAAAAACATTGACGGAAAGAACTCGTTCGCTCGGCCATAAAATATTTACTCATTCACAAACTTCTGCAGCTGGCCTACTCACTCAAACAGCTTTCCGTCAGTTTGGTATTCTTTGTTTGTCCCTTCGGGTCTGGTTGTCTATAGATTATAAAAACAATCCGGTTATATTTTTATAAATCTTGCTCATGCAGATTGGAGCGGCCTTGTCCGGTGAGACAACCAACGGTCAGCGTAAGCTAAAAAACAAGTGAGGAGACGAAAATCTCACCCCTTAATTTGACTGCTTCTGTTTGGGCAATCTGAAACTAATATATAGATCGAGTATGGTTGCAATAAGCAGGCCTGCAATCCAAAGGTAATAATGAATAAACATTCCATAAGCGCTCGCCACTAAAACCAGTGTTGCAAAAGCATGTATCTTATTCAATCGCTTTGTACTGAAATCTGTTTGATCAATTGGCAACACCACTCTCACCACTACAAGAAAGAGAACTCCCAGAGAAAATACATAGGGAGCTACCTTCACCTGTGAAAAATAAAGTACTGTCGCGACCATCAACAAAACATAACCGGCTCCGTATAGTAGTTGAAGAATTCTGCTTCTTTGTTTTTCTGTAATTTGCATCAATCCTTTTCTTTAATAATAAATATGTCTTCGTTAGGCCGCTTCATCAGGTGTTCTTCCCTGGCAAATTTTTCCAGATTTGCATTACTGGTTTGTAGCTCATTAATCTTTTCACGGTTGTCTTTAATACTCTGATCATACTGCTCGATCTGATCTTCCAGATTTTGGATTTCCCGTTGATTAGCAATGCGCTTGAAAAAATTATTTTCATCCACAAAACACATGATTACCAAAAACGTTACGGCAACTACCCAGTATTTAATATGCTTGGTTTGCCCTACCCGTTTGCGCAATTTCAACCATATTTGTTTCTGCATAACCCTATAGTTTTATATCACACTTATTTGAACAACCTGAAAATATCATTTCCGTTAGCATAAATAAGCAAAGCAAACAGAAGAAATATACCCACCATTTGTGCATACTCCAGAAACTTATCACTCGGTTTACGTCCCGTTACCATTTCATAAAGGAGGAACAAGGTGTGTCCGCCATCAAGAGCAGGAATCGGAAGGATATTCATAAACGCCAGAATAATAGAAAGGAATGCGGTCAATGCCCAAAAGTTTTGCCAATCCCAAACATCAGGGAAGAGACTACCGATAGTACCGAACCCACCGATTTGTTTTGCCCCTTCTTTGGTAAAGATAAATTTAAGCTGCTTCACATACGAAGTCAGTGTTTCAACACCCTTGTTTATCCCTGCCGGAATAGACTCAAAGAAGCCATATGAGATGCGTTTGGTAACAAAGTTTCCTGCAAATGTTTTAAGGGCGACGCCGATTTTTCCGCTCTCGCTGACAACCAGCGAAGTCGAAAGATGCTTCCCGGAACGGACAAACTCAATTGGAACGGTTTTCCCTTTGCAGGAATCCAATTGCACCGAAATATCCTGAATGGCAAACATCGCCTTACCGTTAACAGACACCACGCTGTCTCCCTTTTGCATACCTGCTTTGGCAGCAGCCGAACCATTCACCGTTTTTTCAACCACGAATGGCACGCGCGGTGTCATAAACTGTTTCGAATTGGAGGCAATAATCTGACGGGTAAAATTAGAAGGAAGAATAAACGTAGTCTTTTTCCCATCACGCAAAACGGTTACAGACTGCGAACCATCCACCAAGATCTTTTTTATTGCTTCTGACGATTCTTCTACCGGTTTATTATTAATCGCCAGCAATATATCGCCATTTCGGAATCCATTCTTAACTGCCACTTCGCTAAATTGCATTCCGAACTTGGCATTCTGCAAAGGAAGGTATTCTTCTCCCCAAACCAGAAGAATCATGGAATAGATAGCAAGGGCGGTGATAAAGTTCACCAAAACACCTCCCACCATTATAAAAAGGCGTTGCCATGCCGGCTTGCTACGGAACTCCCACGGCTGTGCAGGTTTCTTCATTGCCTCGGTATCCATCGACTCGTCGATCATCCCTGCAATTTTGCAATAGCCACCCAGCGGCAACCATCCAATCCCCCACTCTGTATCGTCCGTGTGTTTTCTCCAGTCGTCTTGTGACAAATCGGCCATAGAGATTTCTTCCATCACATCCTTGCCTTTTTCATCTTTCACCACATTGCCAAAAGCATCCAACTTTTTGCGGTACATATCGGGTACGTTACGGGCAAAAAACTTAAATTGCCACTTACCATTGATTTTCTTACAACGCAACAGAGAAATATAGGGATTGAAAAAGAGGTAGAATTTATCTACCCTCGTCTTGAAGATGCGAGCAAAAGCAAAGTGACCCAACTCATGCAAAAACACCAATATCGACAAACTCAGTATCAGTTGTGCGGCTTTAATTAAAAAAGTCTCCATTCAATATAGTTATGTATAGAATTACAAATCAAAAAAACGATAACCAATAAAAATGATTATCAACCTCTTAGCAACATTTACCCACCAATTCGGAAGCTATAGCGCGGGCTTCCATATCGGTTGCCACATAATCTTCATAAGTCGGTTGAAGCATAAACGACACTTTGGCCATTGTCGTCTCAATGACGTCCGACATTTGCAGAAAGCCGATAGCGTCCTTCAGGAAAGCTGCCACAACAACCTCATTAGCAGCATTCAATATACAAGCTGCATTACCTTTGCGTTGCATTGCATCATACGCAAAAGAAAGATTCCTGAATTTCGTCATGTCCGGCTTTTCGAAAGTCAACTGAGGGTAATCGGCAAAATTCAAGCGCGGATAATCCGTTTTCAGTCTGTCCGGATAAGAAAAGGCATACAATATCGGCAATTTCATGTCCGGCAAACCCATTTGAGCTTTGATTGCTCCATCGGCAAACTGAACCATCGAATGTATGATGGACTGCGGATGCACCACGACATCAATCTGTTCCGGAGTGAGCCCAAACAACCATTTCGCCTCAATCACTTCAAAACCCTTGTTCATCATGCTGGCAGAGTCAATCGTGATTTTTGCGCCCATATCCCAGTTGGGATGCTTTAGAGCCTCACGCTTGGTAACACTTTGCAAATAGCTGAGTTCCTTATCGCGGAATGGTCCTCCGGAAGCCGTAAGAATAATCTTTTCGATGTCGTTCCCGACCTCGCCGGTGAGACACTGAAAAATAGCGGAATGTTCAGAGTCAACCGGAATGATAGGACTGTGATAGCGTTGCGCCAACTCGCAAACCAATTCACCGGCCACCACCATTGTTTCTTTATTGGCCAGGGCAATTTTTTTCCCTGCTTTAAGCGCTTTTAGCGTCGGCAACAAACCGGAATAACCCACCATGGCCGTCAATACCACATCAACAGTCTCCATTTCTGCAATCTGAGCAATTGACTCACTTCCCGAAAAAACCTTGATAGGCAGATCTGCCAATGCTTCTTTCAAGGTAAAATAATGGGCATCATTGGCTATTGCAACCACTTCGGGCTGAAATTGACGAGCCTGTTTGATAAGCAAATCGATACTTTGATTCGCCGTCAGCGCATATACTTCAAAACGGTCGGGATGAGCGGATATGACTTCAAGGGCTTGAGTACCAATTGAGCCAGTAGAACCAAGAATGGCTATTTGTTGTTTTTGTCCGGTAACTAATGACGATTTCATAACGAATTAAAAGACAGGAATTCCCGCAAAGAACATTTTACTTCTCTGCATAAAAGACCATGATGCAAAGTTAAAAAAATTTTTGTTCCATAAAAGAAGCTACCTGTCATTTTACCTTATTTTAGCAGGATTTCACCGCAATTCTAAAGAATAAATTCTGGGGATTCCCGTTATTATTGGGTAACTTTGCAATGGAGATACAAAAAGTGTTCTGCTTTTACATCCGTTGTTTAATTCAAAATAACATAACCGAAAACTCATGGATTATTTAGATTTGTATAATTTACTGGAGGCTAAGGTCAATCCGAATGAAACAGAAATTGTAATAGATGAATTTGTAACTGTACAAAACCAAACGTTCAAATCTGCCAACTGGACTATTTTACAGGGACATTCGCATTTACGTTGCGAAGAACACAACATGGACTTTTCTGACGAAATATTCAAAACCGAGCTCGGTTATACGGAAGAAGGTTTGGATCTGATTGATTCGGAAGTAAATGACAACAAAGAGTTTAACTTTCACATTTTCGTTCCCAGACAGCAGAGAAACGAAAAAGAAGCCATCTTATTGATGCACGGTTTCAATGAGAAATCATGGCCGAAATATTTGCCCTGGGCATATCGACTGGCAAAAGACACTCACCGCTGCGTGGTACTCTGCCCGATGGCTTTTCACATGAACCGCGCCCTGTCCACATGGAGTGACCGCCGACTGATGCATAGCGTGAGTTTATGCCGCAAAGAACATTTCCCCGATTTGCTGCAATCATCCTTCTCCAACGTTGCCATCAGCACCCGGGTACAATCCAAACCACAACGTTTTATCTGGTCGGGGCTGCAAACTTATTACGACATAGTGCAATTTATTGACGAAGTGAAAGCCGGCAAATATCCTCCTCTCACAGCCGGTATG
This sequence comes from Paludibacter sp., assembly GCF_009712605.1. Lineage (GTDB taxonomy): Bacteria > Bacteroidota > Bacteroidia > Bacteroidales > Paludibacteraceae > Microbacter. The sequence continues at coordinate 110,543 of NZ_WASO01000008.1, forward strand.
CAATTTCACTTTTTCTCTTATTCTATCGGAACTTTCCTTTCGGAAATTTTGAAACTGACAGACCCAAAGGGTTATTTTACAGACTCCAAGCTGCTTGCTTTCTGCGGAGGACCAACATTCAACCGGCTCACTCCGGTTTCGAAAGCCATTCTCGACAGCGAGGCCAATGTTGCACTCTATTCGTATCTGGTGGAACATCTCGAAAGCCACCTGAAACGGGAAAAACGACTCCATCACTATCTGGAAGAACACCCGGAAGGCCATTCGTTCCGTATGATGCTCGACTTTAAAGTAATGCGTCAGGAACGCGAGAAACGCTTCCGTGAAATCAGCTCGCAGGTGTTTGCCATCGCGCTGGAACAGGACAAAGTAATTCCGGCATACGATGTGGTAAGCACCCTCAAAGGTGCCGCACACGACATCCCGACCGAAGTCATCGTCACCGATTTTGATTACCCTTACACACACGAAAATCCATTCGTCAACAAAGAAAGCATACGGGATAAGGTAGATACTGCGTTCCAAACAACCTTTGATAAATTTTGTGATTACCTGAATGCATGATGAATTTAAATAAACGCATAATACTTACTGCCGTTATCGCTTTAGCCGTCGGTGTCATTTCAACGCTGCTTATCCAGCAATATGTATTGCCGCCCAAAACTGAGACTATTTTACTACAGCTTTCAAACAATTTCAATGGAAAATGTCCGGTAATGGTCGACAAAATTACCCGTTTTGACAACACCTCTGTGGGAAACAATGAATTACGGTTCAACTACACCATTTTAACCGCAGTGAAAGACTCGGTCGATTCCACAGAGTTGCACAGTCATCTGGAACCGATTGTCCGAAACAATCCTCAGGTCGGCATGCTGAAACAAAACCACATTAGTGTTTTGTGCCGTTATCGGGATCGTAAAGGAGCACTTCTTACCGAAATAAAAGTGACTCCTTAACAGCGATAAACAGTTCAAACCACTTCCTTCGAGTCCAACTCACAAGCCAGTTTGTCGACGAAGGGAAAAAGTTGCATCGCCTTCCGGGCCGAAAACCGGAAGGCTTTTTTTATTGCATGAAGCCTTCGCACGACAGTGTCATTTCACCTTTTTAGTGCAGCATCGCATCGTCGAAAAGAACCATCGCAGCAATCCGGTGTGTCATCGCACTGTGACGATCAAACAACGCAACAATTTAAAGAATATATTCTTTTAGTATGTTAATTATTTGTAGTACGTTTGTATTAACGTTTCCGATTAGCTGAAAAGAGGTGTATTACCACCACATTGTATAAAAGCATTTAACAAATTGGATATGTGCGACAATGCAAATTTAAAAAACATACCTATCTAAACAAAAGTATATTACAAAATAGAATAAACAGCATAATTGCGAAATATGTGCGACGCTGTCGCACATACACAGATGTTAGGCGTCAGTGTAAAAAAAAGAAAATCAACTTCTATAAAAGGGAAATATATGCTTACGAGATTAATGGTTATACAGAAGATTAATAAAAACGGACATGTTGATGTTCACCAGATTTCATCTGACAATTTTCAGTGGACATTTGAGAACAGAAGAAAAAAGATAGAGTCTGACAAAGAATATTTCCCATTCTCTTTAAATGGTAACCTGAATATTCTGAAACGACCTGCAGGAGCTGAAACAAAGACTTATATTAAAGAAAATGAGATTACATTTTGTGATGACTACGGTGTTCCCGGAGGAACAGTAATTGCAATCTTATTTCCTGAAAATTATATTCCAGACATAATCAAATTCAAAGATAAACCATATATGCCGGTAGGACTTATTGGTCAAGTGACATCAAGACCTCCAGGACAAATTCAAGTACTATATAATCACTTTGAGAAAAAATGCGCTATTATATTCAATATTCACGAGAATATTGTATTTGGCTTTAAATGTATTGCTGTAAAAGTTAGTGATGATAAATTTCCGAAAAATGAAAGCATTTTTGCGAGCGACTTATTCGACATTACTTTGAGCAGAGAATTCCTTAACGTGGAAGCTATATCAAATAATGATTTAAAGCTCATAAATGAGACATTAAACATAACAGACATAACCGAGATTCAAGAAACTCTGAATGAACTTCTAAGTGCTTTAAAGTCGGGACAGAAAGAAAAATCGAATACACTATTAAACAAAGCTGGCTCCTTAATACTAAGCGGGACTAGCGTTGCAAGCAGTTTGACAACTATTATAGACAGTTATAAAGCAGGTGGCGCAGTTCACCAATTTGTCGCTCGAATAATTGAACATGCGACTTTATGAAAATCAAACACCGAACCGCTAACACACGCCTATGTTCATTGGCTGGCTGACGTGTATTCCGCAGGTTTTGCGCCCGCATTCACCTATTGTTGTGCGACAGTGAACGCTCCCGCAAACCGCCAATGCCCATAGCCTCGGTCGTTAGCGGTCAGTGTAAAAAAATAAAACAACATTTAAAAATTTCACCATGGGACAATCTATTTTAGTATTTGTAAGTCATTCTTCAGAAGACAAAGAAGATTTTATTGAACCAATAGTAGACGATTTAGAAAAATGCTATATAAACGTTTGGTTAGACAAAAAGAAGATAATGCCTGGTGAAAATCTAAGAAACTCAATTTTAAAAGACGGATTAGATAAAGCAGATATTGTTTTGATTTTCTTTACAGAAAAGTCTCTAAAATCCCCCTGGGTTGACCGAGAAATTAAACATGTTTTAAGAGGAGAAACAAAAAAAAGTAGCAACTTCGATTTGAACAAAATTATATCAGTATTTGACTCAAAAAACACTTACGATGAAATAGTTAACAGGTATCCAGAATTAACCGATGATTTATTGCATTTAATGCCTAAAGATTATTCAAAATTACATTTAGGACAACTTGTTTCTGCAATTTGGGGTAAATACTTCTCAATTCAAGGTGGTAGTATAGAAACAGAAAAGCAATTATTAAGTAAGGACAAAGAATTATTTCAGAAAGACAAAGAAATACAAGAATATAAATTGAAAATAGAAGAAATCAGCTCTAAAAACTCAAAATCTACTTTGTATGATGAATTTGAGATGTTCGTTAATTCTGGAGCAATAGATAATTTCATAAAAAATAAAGACTTATTTATAGGCCTTGATTTACAATCTACTTCTATACCAGATTTTTCGAATGCGGTAGCATTTGGACTCATGGGAGAAAGCAAAATATATACAGGATATTTTAGTATATCTGAAAAAGGAAAAGAATTTTTCAAATGGTATGTTTTGAATAGATAAAACACCGAACCGCTAACACACCCCCGCTGCCGCACGATTAGCGCAGCGTATCGTGTGGCCAAACCATACGGTGGAGCAAACGTAAAACTCCATAAAAACAATGACAATGAGTCGTAATTACAAATTTCACAATCCCAAAGGTGTCTATTTTATCAGCTTTGCCGTGGTGGAATGGTTGGATGTTTTTACGCGCAACGAATATAAGAACATTGTTATTGACAGTCTTGCCTATTGTCAAAAGAACAAAGGATTGGAAATATTTGCTTGGTGCATTATGACCAATCATGTACATCTTATTTTTAGAAGCGTCGAAGAGCGGGCTCCGGAACTCATTGTCGGCGATTTCAAACGATTTACAAGCAAAGCTATTGTCAAAGCCATCATAGATAATCCACAAGAGAGTAGAAAAGCGTTTTTATTGGAGGCATTTAAAAAGGCCGCACAAGCATCTTCCAATGTTATAAAGCATCAATTTTGGAGGCATGACAATAAACCGATAGAATTATGGAGCAGTAAGGTTATTGATGAAAAAATTAACTACATCCACAATAATCCGGTGGAAGAAGGCTATGTTTTCAGACCCGAAGATTATTTATACAGTAGTGCTGTCGATTATGCAGGAGGCAAAGGTATTCTGGATGATGTAATAGTAACCAAGGGATAATAGTTATAAATGAATTGGTTTTCTGGCTTCCATAGTCAGAAATGTATGGCATGGCCACACGATACGCTACGCTAATCGTGCGGCAGCAGGGAATTAAACTAATTGACATGAATACAGATAAATCAAATTATGTTTATGCGTTGAAAGATGGTCGTAAAAATCCAGCCAAGATATTTTATATTGGTAAAGGCTGTGGAATACGTAAGGAAGACCATTTATTGAATATTGATAATACCTCAAAAGGAAAATTTATTGAGGAAATAATTAATAGTGGAGGACAGGTTGTTGTTTCTGTGCTTTGTGATGAATTGACAGAATATCAAGCTTTAAAAATAGAAGCCGAAATGATTTCTTCATTTGGCATTGAAAAGTATGGTGGAATTCTAAAAAATTCTGTGACGCCTAGCGGACAAAAACGAACAGATAAAAAACTAAATGTACCACAAGGTATTTATGAAAAAGCTCAATTAGGACTTCGTTTTCTTAGAGAAGCTACGACAGAATTTATTGAAGCAAATCCAAATGGAATTACAAATTCAGATTTAGCAAGATACCTTGATTTGCATTCTGATAATAATGGGAAACAAAAAGATTACTTAACTTATAGCATATTGGGTATTCTAATGAGAGACAACTTGATATATAAGGATAGAGATCGTAAATAAAAAAAGAAATAATTGGACATAACAAGGGTCCCTGATGGTGCAAGTATGGCAGATTGAATAGTTCAAGTTTGAGCGCAGCGGTAACTTGGACTGGAAAGATTACCAAGTTGTACTTGGTTGTGGTTGCAAACCACTTTGGTTACCAGCACAAGTTACGCTATCGCTAAACTTGCGCTAAACAACAGGCAACCTTGGAACAAGAGGAGCAATTAACAATCAGCGATAGCTAAGTCCGACGGGACGGGCTGAAATGAAAGTAAAACCCTAAAATCGCTATATAACCGAAAGACTTTAAAACTTCTAATATTCTCTACTTAACAATCAATGACCCATGAAAACGCCCCATTTAATTCTGACGATTTGTATCACAACTATACTTTTTAGTTGTTCTTCAAAAAAAAGTGAAGAAGCGCCAAAAGCTGATTCTGTTGCAGCTTATACTTCTTCGGCTCCACCTCCTCCGGTTTCATCTTCAGCTGCCGTTGAAAATAAAAATGACAGCAATCGAAAATTTGTGCGTACGGCTGATCTTCGCTTCAAGGTTAAGAATGTAATTAAATCATCATACGACATAGAAGCAATTGTTGGTCAACAAGGAGGATTCATTACTTCGACTGAATTACACAGTGAAATCAATGACACTCAAAAAGAGCGAATTAGTCGTGATTCTATTCTGGAGATGACTCGTTTTTCGGTTATCAATAATATTACAATTCGTGTACCCAACACTAAGCTCGACACCACCTTAAAACTAATTGCCCGAAACATCATCTTTCTTGATTACCGCAACATCAAAGCTAATGATGTGTCGTTGCAGTTGTTATCAAATAATCTGACCCAGAAACGAACAGCCAGACACGCAGACCGCCTCACAAAGGCAGTGGATGAAAAAGGTAAAAAACTTGCTGAATCAACAGATGCCGAAGAATTAATACTTAAGCAACAAGAAGACGCCGACAATGCAAAAATAGCTAACCTCGATCTAACAGACCAGATAAAATTCAGCACAATAACTCTATGCATCTATCAAGATGAATCGGTGAGAAAGGAAATTATCGCCAATACAATTGACAACAATGCACCTGGATTTTGTAGCAAAATCTGGGATTCCGTCCTCTTCGGCTGGGACATTCTGTCTTATCTCATCACGCTTATTATTAAGCTCTGGTCGTTTATCATAATTGGTGGAATAATAGTTTTTGTGTATCAAAAATTCTTCCGCAAAAAATAAAATAGATACATCAAAACCCAAGAAAACCTCTGATCAATACATGATCAGAGGTTTTCTTGCTCCATGTGGCGCAAGTATTGCATATGCCGCACGATTAGCGAAGTGTCTCGTGTGTCAGCAGGGGTAAGTAAATCAATATTTTATACAACAATAATTTGAAATAATACTAATCTTAAAAAAAACATTATGAAACGAATCCAAAAAACAATCATTTTTCTTTTGACTTTATCTTTAGTATCAATTTACGCACAAAATCCAAAACAATTAAAATATTCCGTCAAAAAAACTGAACGAACAGAAACAAAGAAAGACTCAGATGGAACTCATTATATCTCAACACTTCAAATAGATTCAATTGTTGGTGATAGCCTTCATACGATAATAACAAAGAAAACCACAACTACACGCGTAAACGGAAACTCAACAGAAACAAAAGTCGTGAGTTCGACAACTAAAACGGTAAAGGAAAACAAAACGACTGAAAACTGATACACAAAATTTACGAATCAAACACCGACCCCGTTCATCGTAGCGTGTAAAGCAGATTGGTGTTCGGCGTATGGCTCCGGCCTTGCAGCATCAAAATTAACTGCTTAGCAATACAATCCTCCCCTAAACAAAAATATTTCGACTTTTTTGTCTCACATATTTCAAATGTGCATTGCCGGAGCTATATTTGAAAGTCGAATGATTGACCAAAGAGAAAACACAAAAGTGCATATTCCGCAACACACAAGGATGCAATGAGAAAAATCGTTTATCTGTTATTTGCCGTACTGCTTTGCAGTTCCTGTTCAGGACTTAAAGAATTGCAAACCAGCTTCAGGCAATTCGGAGCTAACCTTGAGTATGTTCACGACAGGCCAATCAGTGGCTGCCTAAAAAAAGATTCGGTTGTAATTATGATGCACGACTATCTGATTGACGGAAAAACAACTGTACGAAAAGGAAGCATGCTTATTCTCCCTTTTCTGTTTTTCAATTATTTCGAACAAAACTATTGGATCACATTAGGACAGGAGGCATTGAACAACCGTTATGACGACTTTTTTAACGCCAACCTGACAGAAGAGTGCCATCGAAACGGATGTTTTAATCTGGCCTCCGTAATCTCGAACGATTCGACTTACACTCTCGAAATCGGAGTGGACACCTGTTACACAAGAGCAAAATACAAGAGATTCTCTTCCTTTGTTTATTTCGGATACGGATACTCGTCTTTTAATGACGAATACGGCAAAACACCGAAAACGACACTAAAAGTTTCCGCCGTTTTACGACAAGCCGGAAATGTTATTTTTCGGAAACAGTATGTCAGCGAAAACAGCATATCGCGGGGAATAGAAGGCGGACAGGGAAAGAACGATCCAAGAGGCATCCTGATACGCAGCATGACCGGCTCATTGTCTCTGAGCACCAAACAATGTATCGAAGAGATAGTAACAGACATAAACAAAGCACTTCTACTAAACACAAAGCAATAAATATCATCAACATACAATTCATTAAACATTAAAATCATGATCAATATCAATCCATACCTGGCATTTCCGGGTACATGCGAAGACGCATTCAAATTCTACGAACAAGTTTTTAACGCCAAAATTTCCAGACTGGAACGATTTAGCGATATGCCACAACAAGATGATCTGGTGGTACCCGAACCATTTATGAACAAAGTAATGCATGTTGCCCTGCCGATAAGCAACGAAGCAATACTGATGGGAAGCGATGGCGGAGACGAATGGTCGCCGAAAATGACAACCGGAAACAACGTCACTCTTTCGGTTGCTGTGGATACGAATGAAGAAGCCGACCGCATATTTGAGGCATTGGCAGAAGATGGCAAAATTGCCATGCCCATGGGTATTACATTTTGGGGCGAATATTTTGGAATGTGTACCGATAAATACGATATAAACTGGATGATAAGCAGTAAGCAAAGAAGCAAATAATCATCAGCTGTTTCCCTTATAGCAAGGTGTCTCCGCAGTCGAATAGCGAGAGGCACCTTTTTTACGTTTGTCCGGAAAATATCGTCGTGACCTTTTAGAGCCAGCAAATATTTTTTGTACTTTTGACACAGCAATTGCCTTTATCATGTTCACAAAGAAAAAACTCAAGATAAACCGTCACCTTTTTTATGAGACATCTCATTCCCCCTCTCTTGTTGATATTGTGGGAGAAAAGATGCTGTCGAAAGTAACCGATTTTTGTTTTATTGCCAACCCCTATTTCCCGGACAAACGTCTCACAAAAAAATTACAGGATCGTTTGCCCATGCTGATGAAGTCGTACCCATCGAGCAATCCGCGCCTGTCGCAGGAACTTCTGGCGAAAGTACTTCACGTCAAACCGGAACAGCTGCTTATCGGCAATGGAGCTTCAGAACTGATTACCATTATCCAAAAAGAGTTCATCGACGACTTTGCCATCCCGGTACCAACGTTCAGCGAATATACCGATAAACTGAAAAAGCAGGAATGCGCGCATCTTTTTCAGCTTCCGCCGGAAAAGAACTATCAGCTCGATCTGGATGAATATGCCCGGTGGATTGACGAACACGGAATCACATCGGCACTGATTATCAACCCCGGAAATCCTACAGGACAGTTACTGTCTCTCAACGATATGATTGTGTTCCTCAACCGAATGCAACACCTACGGTTAATCATTGTTGATGAATCATTTATGGATTTTGCAGCCGAGGATATTCCTTCGCTGTTGCCTCATGTAAAACATCATCCTAACGTAATTATAGTGCGTTCCATGAGTAAACATTGCGGAGTTCCGGGCTTACGTCTGGGCTATTGCTGCACGGCCAACATGGAATTATTGAAACGGTTGCGCGGACTTACTCCGGTTTGGAATATCAACACCATTGCAGAATATTTTGTATCGCAATTACCGGCCACCGACGCGCAGTATCAAAAAGCACGGCTACGTGTAATAAAAGATGTTCGCTATCTTTACAACGAATTAAAGAATCTGGACGGCTTTCTGGCCTATCCTACCGCCAGCAATTTTGTACTGATAAAGATTCTTTGCGGGCTAAATGCGACCGAACTGCAACACAAGCTACTGGAAGAATACCATCTTTATGTGCGAGATTGCAGTAACAAAACAGGCATGGACAAGCTGCATATCCGGGTGGCTTCGCAGGGAATGGCAAAAGACAAATTGCTGATTGCAGCACTGAAAGGAATAAGTGCGCAGTACACAGCAAGCAGTAAACAGCAGGAACTTCATCAGTCTAAATGATGCCTGAACCACAGAAAAAAGCTAAATTGAAATCTTGAAATTTGAAATACTGAATCACATAAAAGTATGTCGAAAAAGAAGAAAGTACTGATCGTCACACGACGTGAATTACGAAAAAACAAACTAATAAACTGGGTATCTGAAATATACCTTCAAATATTAGCACAGGGAGGTGTAATGCCCATCCTTGTACCTATTTCACAGGGCACCATTGCCAACCTTCCCGATTATCTCGAAGATTATGACGGGCTATTAATGTCGGAAGGTGGCGATATTAGTCCGGCGTATTATAATGAGTCGTACAGCGTGAGCAAGCTGGACGAATACGATCCGATTAAAGACGAAATAGAAATAGCTTGTTGTCGCCATGCCATGGAACACGACAAACCAATTCTTGGCTTCTGCCGTGGCATGCACATGATTAACGTGGCTTTCGGTGGCAGCCTGCATCTTGATGTACACGAAGTGAACAAACGCAGCGTTGTCCATATCGACTATGACCATTACGACACGCATCGCCACCCGATTTCCATTTTTGAAAACACTCCACTGATGAATTGGTACAAACAAAAAGACCTTTTGGTAAACACTTACCATCACCAGGGCATTAAAAAACTGGCACCAGAACTGATCGCCATGGCACAGGCACCCGACGGATTGATCGAAGGAATCTATCATCCGAAACACAAATTTGTGGTGGGTTTGCAATTTCACCCCGAACGCATGTATCAGGAACACCCGGGCAACAAACTGGTATTCAAATCATTTATAGATTCATTGTAACAACTCACATTTTATAATTCATAATTCACAATCACTATGATGGGACTTGACGATTTTAAGGACGTTGCCTTGAAGTACAAGGTAATTTTTTTCGACGCTTACGGCGTATTGAAAAACTACAAGGGTATGTTACCTGGAGTGAAGGAGATGTTCCACTTTTTGCAGGAAAACAACATCGCTTTCTACATTCTGACCAACGATGCCTCTCGTAGCCCCGAACTACTGGCAAAATCATATATTGATGCCGGTATTGTGGAAGTCAACGAAAGCAAAATTATTTCGTCAGGCATGTTGGCCCGCGAATATATCCAAAACAAAGTGCAAAGAGGACGTATTGCTTATCTGGGAACCGAAGCTTCTGCCCATTACATCGAAAACGAAGGCCTCAACACCATCTCGATTAAAGACGTAGACCTCGAAAACTACATAGACATCAGCGCATTAGTACTGCTCGACGATGAAGGCTTCGACTGGAATGTCGATTTAATCAAGGCGCTTAACCTGATCCGCAAAAAACCGATTCCTGTGATTGTGGCCAATACCGATGGTACCTATCCTGTAACCAGAAAAGATGTGGCTATTTCTGTCGGCGCTGTGGGAGACATGCTCGAAGCTCTTGCTCGTAAAACATTCATCCGCTTTGGTAAGCCGGACTCTCAGATGTTCAGTTTTGCATTCGATTATTGCGCTAAAGAACACGACGTTACCAAAAAAGACATTCTAATGGTGGGTGACTCTCTGATTACAGACATCATTGGGGGAAACAAATTCGGAATCGATACTTGTCTTGTTCTGACCGGTAACGTTCAGCCAGACAGTTATGAGCTGATGATTCGCTCGTACGGCATTATCCCTGATTATATTTGTGAGTCTATTGTTTTATAATCAAAATCGCAATAGTTTTTTTTAATGTTTGATTAATCTGATTAACACACTAACAAAAAGTGAATTAGAGAATCTGACTTATCTTTGCAAGTCGACTTTCTCTTTATCATTATTAATCAACCAACTGGTTATCTTACGTTCAAAATGTTGCGGCTAACAACTATTTTCTTGTTGTGCATTTTAGGTTTTCGTTTCTCAACTGCACAGGAACTTAAACCCGACTTTAAATTGCCTTCCATTGGGAAATGGCTCGAAAAGCAAGATGGAGCTCCGGCTAATTGGCTGGGGAGGAAATTTCAGCACAAAGAACTCCGTGAACCCATCAACGTGGTTATTATCGATCCTTTTGCCAAAAGCAAAGAAGAAGCGATCAATAAACTGATGGCCGAATGCAAAAGGCATGGTTATAAGGATAAAATCGGACATTCGTCGGGCTATTGTGCAGAATTGGACAGCACGCGACTTTCCCAGTTACCCGGCGAACACAAAAGAGCACTGGCTAACAAAGGATTTATCAGAACGAATAATCATGGCAGAATATTAGGTCCGGAATTTTTCGATGGAAAATATATTTTTGTAGGGGCGTTCAGCCGTGAGGCTTTTCAGCTTTTCACCAAAGCCCACCACGCATACCGGTCATTCCTGATTGCACGCAACGACTTTTGTCAAAAGCTAAGTAAGGGCGAAACCTATAAAATAGTTGGCCAATACAATCTCGGGAACAACATTAACACAAATGAAGTTACTACAGGAGATCATGACGGCAAAGCAATTCTGCTATTTGCCAACAGGTAAATAACGAATCATATCCATATAAAACAGAAAGAGACATACGACCGTGTGTCTCTTTTTGTTTTACAATATGTTCATTTCGATTTTACGCCTAAAACAAAATCTTTTCAACGCGCTGGGATTAATTTGTTTTTTGCCTGCGGCATGCCTTATTTTTTGGCACAAAAAGTAAACAAAAACAGAGACGGAAAGAATTCGATTGTCCCTCCAGGTCTGGCTTCACTAGAGGTTATAAAATAGACATTATATCGATTAAGCGTATATAAATTTTAATTGCAGACCTCTCCTCTCACGACGACTTCGTGTCGGAGTCAGATATTTATCGTCTGACCCAACCTCCTCCCCCAAGGGGAGGAGGAGTAAGACAGTGAAACATTTAGTATTTAGTTCATTTTGCAGATTTTCCCCCTCTCTTCGGGAGAGGGGCTAGGGGAGAGGTCAGATGCAAAAATTAAGAAATGAATTAAACGGTATAATGTCTAATATGAATATCGGATTTGACACCTAAACCCTGTTAAGGGTTTACAGTAAATAACCGTGCGTGCAACGCGCGGTAGGCAATAAGCAAGCCTTTCAACCCCATAGTGGGTTGTCCGATTGTATAATAATGGGTAACCCCTAAAGGGTTGATAAATGCGGATGCTCTCTCTTCCCCGCACTACGTACGGGGTTATTCATAGTGAGTCCCTACAGGACAAACGTCTAAGCAAAATATCGGGATCCTATTCTAATTTTATAAGACTCACATTTAAAACAAAAGAGACACACGGTAGTATGTCTCTTTTGTTTTTATGAATCCATATGGTTCGGATTATACTCTGGGACGAATCTGTTTGAAGAAGTCGTTGCCTTTGTCATCCACCAGAATGAAAGCTGGAAAATCTTCCACTTCGATTTGCCAGATGGCTTCCATACCCAATTCCGGGTATTCCACACATTTGATGCTCTTGATATTGTTCTTCGCAAGAATAGCAGCCGGCCCACCGATCGAACCAAGATAGAAACCTCCATGCTTTTGGCAGGCATCTGTCACTTGTTGGCTACGGTTACCTTTAGCGATCATAATCATGCTTCCGCCTTTGCTCTGGAACAAATCTACGTAAGAGTCCATACGACCAGCAGTAGTGGGGCCCATTGAGCCACAAGCCATTCCTTCCGGAGTTTTTGCCGGACCTGCATAATAAATCGGGTGTTCTTTCAAATATTGAGGAAGATCTTCACCTCTGTCGAGACGTTCTTTTAGTTTTGCATGAGCAATGTCGCGACCTACGATAATGGTACCGCTAAGCAGCAAGAAGGTAGAAACCGGATATTGTGAAAGATCGGCCAAAACTTCGTTCATCGGACGGTTCAGGTTGATTTTCACACCGTGGCTGTGGCCTCCGGCTTGTTTGTATTGAGCAGGAATCAAACGGCCGGGGTTGCTATCCAGTTTTTCGATCCAGATACCGTCTTTGTTGATTTTAGCTTTCACGTTACGGTCGGCACTACACGAAACACCCATACCCACCGGGCAGGAAGCACCGTGACGAGGCAAACGTACCACGCGAATGTCATGAGCATAATATTTACCGCCGAACTGAGCGCCAAGACCAATATTTTGTGCAGCTTTCAACAATTTAGCCTCCATTTCAAGGTCGCGGAAAGCTTGACCACCGTCGTTACCTTCAGTAGGCAATTCGTCGAGATATTTCACTGAAGCAAGTTTCACGGTCTTGAGGTTAGCTTCGGCCGATGTACCACCAATCACAAATGCAATGTGATAAGGAGGACAAGCAGCTGTACCCAACGTTTTCATCTTTTCAATCAGGAATTTTTCCAACGTATCAGGATTCAACAACGCCTTTGTTTCCTGGAAAAGATATGTTTTATTAGCAGATCCCCCACCCTTTGCGATGAAAAGGAATTTGTATTCGTTACCGTTAATAGAGTAAACATCGATTTGCGCCGGAAGATTACAACCAGTGTTCTTTTCGGTGTACATATCCAGCGCTACGGTTTGAGAGTAGCGAAGGTTATCTTGTGTGTAAGTGTTGTACACTCCGTGCGAAAGAGCTTCTTCGTCGCCACCACCGGTCCATACGTTTTGGCCTTTTTTAGCAACAATAGTAGCGGTACCTGTATCCTGACAGAAAGGCAACTGACCTTCTGCTGCAATTTCAGCGTTAAGCAACATTGTTAGCGCAACAGCTTTATCGTTCTGACTTGCTTCGGGATCGCTCAGGATAGATGCCACCTGTTCGTTGTGAGCAGGGCGCAACATAAAGGAAAGATCGTGCATGGCGGCACGAGCCAGCTTGGTCAAACCTTCCGGTTCAACTTTCAAAATTTCATTTCCTTCGAAATTGCTTACCGACACGTGTTCTTTAGTGAGCAGATAGTACTCTGTTTTGTCTTTCCCAAGAGGAAACGGCTCCTGGTACTTAAATTCGGGAGTTGCCATAAATTATTGATTTAGTTTTGATTATATTTTGAAGATAAATGATAGATTTCCATCACAACACTTTATTATAAAAGTGTTTATGTAGTAGTAAATCAAGTTGATAGACCAAAAAATGACAAGTCATTTTTTCCTGCGGCTTATTTTCTCTCGCAAAGACGCAGAGACGCAAAGCACTCATAAATGATTGAACTACACATATTATGATTTAAGCCGCTATAAAGAAAAACCGAAAGTTTTTCTTTGTGACTTTGCGGCTTTGCGTGAGAAACACATTTTATAGCGAACCATTGCATCAAAAACGAGTTCAAAATTACTAAAACTATTCCATTCGGATGGAATATAAGTGGGCAAAATATACTTAAAAAAGACTTCCCTGTAAGTATTTCTGCTCGCTGAAAAAACATACACAATTGAATATCAATGCAAAACAGACAACCCCAACTATTAAAACTGTTAAATTACCATAAATACACCCAAACTCAAACATAGATATAAAAACTTGCCGTATATTTGCAGTGTATTAATATAGTAATACACTAATACGATAACATTATGATTGAAATAGAAAACATGTCATTTTGGTACAAAGAAAAATCGAAAGTATTCGATTCTTTGACCATGCAATTGGAACCCGGAAAAATTTATGGACTTCTGGGAGAAAATGGCGTTGGTAAAACCACTTTTCTGCGTCTCATTGCCGGCTTGCTTTTTCCCGCAGACGGCAATTGCAAAGTGATGGACTACACTCCGGGCAAAAGACAGCCGGGCTTTTTATCTAAGATATTTTACCTGCCGGAAGAATTTATGGTGACACACCAGAAAGCAGATGAATATGCCCGCAATGTCGGCCCGTTTTATCCCAACTTCGAATACAACCATTATGCGACTCTGATGCAGGAGTTTGGGGTAGATGGCGAAAAGAAACTGCACGAGATGTCATTCGGACAAAAAAAGAAAGCGATGATTTCGCTGGCTCTGGCTTGTAACACGGAGCTGTTGCTGCTAGACGAGCCCACCAATGGCCTCGACATCCCATCAAAATCAATTTTCCGTCGGGTAGTGGCGCGTGCCGCTGATGACAACAAGTGTATCATCATTTCTACTCACCAGGTGCGTGACCTCGAATTTCTGATTGATCCGATTGTAATTCTCGAACGCAACAACGTGTTACTGAATGAATCGGTAGAATCGATTACCCGCAAACTGAAATTTGCAGTATTATCGTACGTTCCTGAAGATGCACTCTATTCGGAACCGATGATGGGTGGCTACGGAGTTGTAGTACCAAATACGGATGGAGAAGAGAGTAAAGTAAACATAGAATTGTTGTTTAACGCGGCGATTGCCAATCGTGCACGCTTTGCCGAATGGTTCAATTAATTTTCAACACATTACGAATATGAACGAAACATTTAATATCCAGAGGTTTTTCCGTATTGTAAAAGCCGAGACGGTGGCATTTCGCCGTCACTATCTGTTTTATTTGATTTTTGCGGCAGCCTATGCTGCTTCGGACATTTTGATTAACCGTAACAGCTTTCATCCCAACGTTTTTGCCGGGTTAGGACTGTTTCTGATGATCATTTCTCCTTTTATGCTTTACAACGATGTATTCCATAAAATCAAAGGAGTGAATTACTCCATGCTACCAGCTTCAAATTTTGAAAAATGGCTTGCCTTCTGGTTTCAGAATGTAATTGTAGTTCCTCTCATAATCGGGACTCTCTGGCTCATCTTGTCGGGTCTTGAATTTGCCCTGTTTGGCAGATCGATTGACTTACACATCGGGACAAACGAATGGCATGCTTATTTTATCGGAGTCTTGGGCGGACAGGCCATTGCTATGATCGGCACAATGTCGTTTCGCAGGCTGAAATGGCTCAAAACGCTGGGGGCGATTTTTATTTTGCAAGTTACATTCGGGTTGCTTACCAATTTGCTTGTTTATCAATTCGACCTCAAAAGCTTTATCATGGAAGTACAAATGGCAAATATAGAGCCCTCAACCACTTCATGGCTTATTGACTATATCAAAATTGTTGCACATATCATCTTCCCATTTGGATTATGGCTGGTATCGTTCTTCAAATTACAGGAACAGGAGTTATAAATCCGTTCCATATCATTAACTAACCAAAATAAAAATGGAATTCGATAACAATAAACCAATATACCTGCAGATTGCTGATTTTGTATGCGAAAAAATTCTTCGCAACGAATGGAGCGCAGGTGGCCGCATCCCTTCGGTAAGGGAACTAGGAGCCGACTTGCAGGTCAATCCGAATACCGTCATGCGAACTTACGATTATTTGCAGGGAGAAGACATTATCTTCAACAAACGGGGTATCGGATATTTTGTAGCAGAAGAAGCTATGCAAAATATTATAAAGCTTAACCGCACAGAATTCTTCAGCCATCAGTTGCCAATGATTTTCAGCACAATGAAAGCATTGGGAATTACTTTTGAAGAGATCAAATCTCAATATGAAGCGTTTTTACAAAAATAATCATCGGAGGCGTATCGTACTCCCCGAATAAATTTATGAAACTTATGAAACTTACGAAAATCATAAACAAACGCAGCAATATCACATTGATGATCATCCTCCTGCTTTTAATCAGCATTCCGTTTGCCGCATACGCTTATTTTCGTCATCTGGTAAACGAAGCTGAAAAGAATCCTTTGAACAAAGGCTTACGGGAGATTCGTTTACAAACCAATGACAAAGACAGCATCAGCATCAGTCTGGAAGGCAACGATGTAAAAGGAGTATCTGTCAAGACAAAAGTTGTAAAACACTCGAAATAAACGCGATAAATTTATTTACAAACTAATTCAGGAACACAAAACAATGAAAAAATTCCTCTTTGCAGTTTTATTTTTTATTCCGCTCTTGATGAGCGCTCAAACTGCAGCTACTAGGTATCAGGTAAAAGGACAGGCAATTGACTCGGTAACTTCAGAAACAATGCCGTACGTGACATGCTCCGTCGTTTTGGCAAACAAGCCGCAACAGGTCGTTGCCCGTTTTGCCAGCGATATTGACGGAAAATTTACCGGAGAATTGAAAAATCCGGGCAAGTATATTGTCATAGTATCTTTTGTAGGAAAACAACCTGCAAAGCGCACCTTTAGCGTTGGCCCCAATAACCGTATGATCCAACTAGGCAAAATAGGTCTCGCAGATAACCAACAATCACTCAAAGAAGTAAGCATTGTGGCTACACGTCCGTTGATTAAGGCCGAAGCCGATAAGATTACTTACGACACAGAACAAGATCCCGAAACCAAGACATCAACAGTGCTCGACGTACTGCGCAAAGTGCCTATGGTAACAGTTGACGGACAGGACAACATTCAGTTGAAAGGAGCTTCCAACTTCAAGTTCTTCCTCAACGGAAAACCTACCAACATGTTCAATAACAATCCGAGCATGATATTGAAGAGCATGCCGGCCAATATGGTAAAAAACATTGAGGTAATTACACAACCGGGCGCAAAATACGATGCTGAAGGTGTAGGTGGTATTATCAATATTGTAACTGTTCAGAAAACCGCCGCCAAAGGATATTCGGCCACCATCAACACGCAGGTTTCATCCCGCGGTTCGTATGGAGGAGGACTGAACCTGATGGTACAAAGCGGCAAATTCAGTTTCTCTGGAAACTATAACTACAACTATAGCAAACAGTTCCCGCTGACCACCACTTCCGACAGACAGACTTATTTTGCCAATGCCCCCTACCCTAATGCGGCGCAGGTAGCAACAGTTAAAACGACAGCTCCAATGCAGTTCGGTAGCGGCCAGTTGAGCTTCGAGATGGATACTCTCAACCTGTTTACATTATCGTACAACCGTCGTTATGGTCTACCAAAGAGCGAAACAACTGCGTTTACCGATAATTATGACAAAAATATGAATCCGTTGTTTTCCTACCAACAGGAAAGCACTCAGAAACAGACCTGGGGTTCTACCGACATTGGCCTTGACTACCAACATTCGTTCAAGAGAAAGGGTGAATTGTTTACCTTGTCATACAAGTTGAGTAACACTCCGAATAATAGTAATTATGACGCAACAAATGTTATCAACTCCTCATATCATAGTTTGCCTCAACCTGGTTTGTTCCAGTCAAGCACCAGCAAAAATGATGCAAAATCGAACGAACACACATTTCAGGCCGATTACACCACACCTCTGGCAAAAGGACACACACTGGAATTGGGAACTAAATATATTATTCGTTTGAACGACAGTAAAAGTGATGAGACATATAATTATTTCAATGTTTTACAGCCGTATCCTTACACACCATATATTTCGGCCGACAGTATCACTAATTTCACAAACAATCAGGACATTCTGGGGGTATATGCAAGCTATGCCGGCAACGTAGGTAAATGGGGATTCAAGAGCGGTGTGCGCTATGAATACACCTGGCTGAAGGCTGAATTCGATAAAGCTGACAGAAATTTCACAACCGATTACGGAGTGGTAGTTCCTTCAGCTATTGTGACCTACAAATTATCGGATATGCAAAGCCTTAAATTCGGATATAATATGCGTATTCAACGCCCGAGCATCGGCTACCTGAATCCTTATGTAGACCGTAAAGACCCGAACTACATCAGCTATGGTAACCCGAACCTCGATCCGGAAAAAAGTCACAATATCACTTTGGGTTATAGCAATTTTGCTCCCAAATACAACCTTAGCGCCGAGCTGACTTATACTTTTGTGAACAATGCCATCGAGCAATATTCATTCATCCCGCAGGGAAGTTCTGTACAAGAAATGACCTATGCCAACATCGGGCACAACAAACAAGTGAACATGAACCTGTTCGGCAACTATCGCGGCATCAAATGGCTCACCTTGTTTATGAACGGAAATGTCAGCTACATTAACATGAAGAGTGGAGCCTTTAACATGGCAAACGATGGCTTTACCGGCCGTTTGTACGCAGGCGGAACAGTTATCCTGCCCAAAGATCTACGTATGAGCGTGGGCGGCGGCGGAATGCTTCCACAAATCAACCTGCAGGGAAGTCAGTCGGCATTCTACTATAGCTTCTTCTCTCTTTCGAAAGACCTGATGCAGAAACGTCTGAATGTTTCGATGAGCACTGTGTGGTTGCCTAAAACACATATCACAATGGATACTCACGGCACCAACAGTCAGACAGGTACACCGACATTCGATCAGCACACCGATATCCATATCGGACAACCGCTTGAATTCCGCTTTAACGTATCATACCGCATCGGTAGCATGAATGCGCAGGTAAAGAAAGCGAAGTCTACGATCTCTAATGATGATCAGAAAGCAAAAGAGAATAGCAGTGCCGGGCAGAACCCGATGCAATAATTCACTTTGTTCTTTTATTTTGAGCGCCGGTTCCGTGAGGAGTCGGCGTTTTTTATAACTTCTTGCCGTTTTTAACCAAATAAACATTTTGTGCAAATATATTTTTCTAAATTTGGCGCGTGATAGTTGAATACTGGTTATCAGCCCCAAAGACAACCAGAATAGAGGTTTAACTCTTAGAAACATGATACTCTTTGATGACATAAGAATGCAGAAATTGCGGATATCGGTTCAAGCTCAACGAAGTGAAGTAAGATTCTACCCCTAATTAGCTCCGCTGATCTTCGATTCCCCTTAAAGGGACTTTGAGGTAGTGCAAACAAAAAAAATTTGCGACCATTTTTCAAAACGATCAAAATGTGTCAAATTGATAAAACCAGAATAATTGACAATAGCAGATTAAAGCCCCTTAAGGGGTTTGGGGTAAATAAAATAGATCATCTATGCTTAAAAAGGACACTGTTGAACATACCATGTATTATAATGCTCAGCCAACTATTTTTGCACGGGCAAAAGAGTTGCGTGAGAACATGACGCCAGCAGAAGCAGTGCTCTGGGAAAGGCTAAAATGCAATCAACTTGGAGTTCGGTTCAAAGCTCAGCATCCAATCGATATTTTTATCGCTGATTTTTATTGTCATCGAGCAAAGCTCATTGTGGAAGTGGATGGGAAGATTCATGCAGCACAATTGGATTATGATGACGGACGTACAGCCGAGCTCGAACGCTTAGGTCTGATCGTGATTCGATTTACCAATAAAGAAGTGCTTACGGACGTAGGCAGAGTAATACAACAAATTAAAGAGAGATTGAACAACCTAAATATCAAATAAATAAGTATAACCCATGATGTAGTAAGCATAGTGACCTCCCATTTTTACCCCTATATCCCCTAAAGGGGACTTTGGGCCGGTGCAAACGACAAGATTTGCGACCATTTTTCAAAACGAAATAAACCAGAACAATTGACAGCACTCAGATTAAAGCCCCTTGAGGCAAAGGAAAGTAAGCTTCCTGATTTATGCCCGAACAAAACTGCCTATTTTGGCATGAAAGTCGTGACAAACTAAGCAACAAAATTAACACCAATAAAAAGTATCATGACTAAGGATTGTAATATCCCGTTTCAGGTAATCGGTTGGGACGAAGTTCCAAAAACCGAGCATAAAGGAGAGCATGGAACTGCATTCTGGCAAACCTTGCAGTTTCCGGGATTAAGAATTCGAATTGTGGAATATTCGAAAGGATATTTAGCTGATCATTGGTGCCGGAAGGGGCACATTGTTCATTGTCTGGAAGGTGAATTTGTAAGCGAGTTGGAAAATGGCGAACGCTTCACCCTGACGCAGGGCATGACTTATGTGGTTTCCGACGAATTGAGTTCGCACCGGTCAAGCACAGAGCAGGGCGTGAAACTAATGATCATCGATGGTGATTTTTTGCAGTTGAAGTAAGTCGGAGAAAATAAGAAACCGTTATTTGGAACAAACTCCTGACAAATTCGAGCAGATATGATTCATCCTGTTTTTGTGTGCCAAATTAGCGTCAAAAACAGGATGAATAACAAAAGCTCCTAATCTTCATTAACAAAACAGTAACCTCTTTATTGAATTGCTTTAGATATATTGAAATGAGTCAGTTTATAAGTGTAGGGATATATTTTGCAAGCCAGACAAAAACCGATTGCCGCCTCTAAAAAGGCACAAACTCCGAACACAGCACTAAACACGAATGCCAGTTGATTAAATCCCAGAAGCGCAGACACAAGGATCGACAAGCTGAAGGCGGCTCCTATCTTAGCCGCAAAAAATTTAGGGCCTGCATTGATTACTTTTGGTTTGAGCGACAAAACTGACACTACCTTTTTCGACACGAAAGCCAAAGGACTATAAGCCGCAAGGTCAAACCCACGCAACAAAAAGTCAGCCAGCAGAAAAAGTGCTATCAGAGGATTAATGCTCAGTTGAAACACGACTAAGAGTAGTACGGTAAGAGCGGCATTACTGCGAGCTACGTTTTCATCCACTTTTTTATTATTGATGGGGCATATTGCTTTGGTTTGCATATCAGTTATTTTGTTGAGTTATTACTGACACAAAAATACGACCCTGCACATCCGGTATCAATCCCACACATTGAGTATTTATATACCACAAACGTGGTATGCCTAACTCATCACGCAGCATCTCCAATTCAATTGCAAAATCGTATCTTTGCCCCTAAATCAATTCACCGATGGAAACCAACCCAACATATTACGGCTTACCGCCCCGCGTTCAGCTGGAAGCGCTTGGAGACAATCGTCTGGGCATTCGGAAAGTGATTAAAAGCCGGATTATCCGCAAAGACGCAGAGAAGATAGTAGAAATGGCCCGACAACTGAAAAGCGTAAATCCTGAACTGGAAATTACGTTTATTTGCACCCGCAACATCTGCTCTAAATCGTTGGCATTGTTACACGAAGAGCATATAAATATCTCATATATGGAGGTATAGAAGAAAAAATTGTCTGCATAATTCATATTTAAAATTCAACAACTAGCACATGACCAGATCTTCCGAAAATCTCTATATGCACTTCGACAGGGAGCGATGGGCTTCGCTTCGCAATATGCAGCCAATGTCTCTCACGGCAGAAGAGGTACAAAAACTGCGAGGCATTAACGATGAATTGTCTATTGATGAGGTGAGGGATATCTATATGCCGCTTGCACGTCTTCTCAATTATTATCTCAATGCACGCCTCAACAGGCAATCGGCATTGATGCAGTTTTTGAATCAGCAAGAACAACATATCCCTTTTATTATCAGCATCAGCGGCAGTGTATCGGTAGGAAAAACGACGAGTTCGCGCGTATTGCAGGCTTTATTGAGCCATTGGAAAGAAAATCTGAAAGTAGTGTTGGTAACGACCGACGGCTTTTTGTATCCCAATGCCGTATTGGAAGAAAAGGGTTTGATGATGAAGAAAGGCTTTCCGCAATCGTATGACACGCACCGGCTGCTACAGTTTGTTATGGATGTCAAGTCGGGCAAATCACATTTACAAGCACCCAAGTACTCACATAAGATATATGACGTGGTGCCCCATGAATTTCAGGAAGTTGACCGACCCGACATTTTAATTCTCGAAGGTCTGAATGTACTGCAAAGCAATCTCGATGCTCCGCACCCGGATCAATCGCATGCGTTTGTATCAGACTTTGCGGATTTTTCTATCTATGTGGATGCAGATGAAACGTTGCTGGAAGAATGGTTTATATCCCGCTTTCTGAAGCTGCGCGAAACGGCATTTACTGACCCCGATTCTTTCTTTGTCAACTATTCAAAGTTATCGGTAGATGACGCCATAAAAGTTGCCCGCACGGCATGGACGGAAATCAATCTGGTAAATCTACGGAAACATATTCTCCCTACGCGCAACCGCGCCAACCTGATCCTGCATAAAAGCGCCGACCATCTTGTTGATTACGTCCAGCTTCGAAAATAAGAAATCAAAAATTGAATGGCATACAAAGCTCCCTGAGAGTCGGAAAATGATTACTCTTTAGTCAATGTTATCAGTATAACACCATGAGCCGATCTTGACCCGTAGATAGACGCGTCAGCTCCGGTAAGAACACTGATAGATTTCACCATACGTGGAAGGACACTGGATAGCGAGGATTCTACACCATCGACCAATACCAACGCATCGTACGGACCTGTATTAGAGTCATAAGCACCTTTTAATATTATTTTGTCGCCTACTACCTGCACGTTCGAAAGTTCAGCCCGTATCAAATCATATATATTCTGATAAGCTTCGTATTTATTCTTTTTTCTGTCAACATTAGCAATATTAGAGGGCAAATCTTTTTTTTGAACCGTTCCGTAACCAACATTTACTTCTTCGTTTTCCGTATTTGTTTTTTGAACCACATTCTTTTGAGATACTGCATCTTCAAATTTAAAATTAATTACCACCCGCCCCTTAATCTCTTCGTTGATAAGTAAACCGTTAAATATAGAAAAGACAGAAAGTACTGTTGCTTCGGGTTTTACCTTCACCTTATAGTTTCCTTTTTCATCTGTAACAACATTAGTGCTTTTGCTATCGACTAACACAGTGGCTCCCGATACAGGTTTACTATTAGCATCAAGAACTTGTCCTGTTATAAAATATTTTTTTCCAGAGTTCTGAGCAAACGAACCGAAGGGTAATGACAAAATAAAAATCAGCAAAAGAATTTTGTTTGTTTTCATGGCATGTTTTTGTTTTAATTAGATCGACGGAAGAGTACGACTTTCCTCTCTTCTTCATTATTCAGAGTTCTCTGAATTGATGTTTTATTTTCTACGCCAAAGGTAAAAATAATATTTTTAGATATTAACAATTATATCATTTTTAAAAACTTATCTAAGATTGAACTACATTTTTCCCGATGGGACAATAAATTACAAAGGCGATAACCAAGAGGAAATCGCCTTTTCTATCTTTAATCGACACCAGCCACCAGACTGCGCCTTTCCAGCATCGCCACATCGCGCCATACGGAGTGCATTTTGCCGATACGCTCTTTGATACCGATGGTCCGGAACCCATGCTTTTGGTGCAACCGCATACTGGCTGCATTTTCGGGAAACACTCCCGCTTGCAGTGTCCAGACGCCCTGCGCTTCCGACTCTTCGATAAGGGCTTTCATTAAAACATCGCCAACGCCCTGTCCGCGAAATGCCGAATCGACATAGATGCTTACCTCGGCAACTCCTGCATAAACAGGTCTTGAGGAAACGGCAGACAGAGCTGCCCATCCGGTCACTTTACCTTCGCTCAAAGCAACTAATCTGCAATCTTTACGGTGAGCGTTATCCCAGGCTTCCCACGACGGAGCTTCGGTTTGAAAGGTTGCATTGCCCGTGGCAATACCGGCTTCGTAGATGCGCGCCGCATCGGGCCAGTGTACAGCTGTAAGAGTTTGAATTGTAATCTGCTTCATTATGATATGGGAATTAAAATCTTTTCCGGAACCAAAAGGCAACATTCACCAGCGCAATCATTACCGGCACTTCGATGAGTGGGCCAATAACAGCGGCAAAAGCTACTCCGGAGTTAATGCCAAAGATGGTAACGGCAACGGCAATAGCCAATTCAAAATCGTTACTTCCTGCCGTAAAAGCCATTGTTGTCGATTTTTCGTATCCTTCGCCCATCCATTTGGCAACAAAAAAGGTAACAAAAAACATGAACGCAAAATAGATAGTATAAGGTATTGCCACCTTTATTACATCCATAGGTAATTCAATGATTTTTTCACCTTTTAACGAGAACATTACAAATATGGTAAATAATAAGGCTATTGGGGTCAACCACGATACTTTGGGGACAAACTTAGAGAAATACCATTCGCTTCCTTTCCATTTACGCAATAGTATATTCGATATTAACCCTGCTACAAAAGGTATTCCGAGATAAATTAACACAGTAATTGCTATTTCTGAAATCGAAACTTCAACAACTACTCCATTTAAACCAAACAGTGGGGGCAAAAGGGTAATAAACACATAGGCATATACCGAATACATAAACACTTGAAAAATGGCATTGAAAGCAACCAGTCCAGCAGCCAGTTCGGTATCGCCTTTGGCAAGGTCGTTCCAAACTAACACCATTGCAATACATCGGGCTAATCCCACCAAAATAACGCCGACCATTAATCCCGGCTGATTATGCAGGAAAAGAATAGCCAAAAAGAACATGACCAACGGACCAACAATCCAGTTTTGTGTTAGCGACAAGCTTAGAAGTTTCAGATTCTTAAAAACCAAAGGTAATTTCTCGTATTTTACTTTGGCCAGTGGGGGGTACATCATAAGAATCAGCCCGATGGCAATAGGAATATTGGTAGTACCTGAACTCAAAGAGTTCCAGAAACCTGAAATTTTAGGGAACCCAAAGCCTGTGACAATCCCGGCAAACATGACCAGGAATATCCATAATGTAAGGTAGCGGTCGAAAAATTTTAGTTTTGTATTCATATTATTATCAAATATCAAGTTTCATTACAATTGCAGATACAGGGCAGAGCGATGCAAACTCGGTGGTAGCTCCAATTGCTTCGGGCACCTCATCGCGTCCGATACGTTGCCAGTTCATTCTGTCAAAATATTTATCGGCGGTAGTCGTTAGCAGGAAAAGATGAGTGATTCCCTTTTGTTTCGATTGGGTAACAGCTTCGCGATATAAACGCTCGCCTATTTGCTGACTACGGAAATTTGCATCAACCGCAAACGAACGCAGCAAAGCGCTATTGCCGAACACTTCAAGTGCAATCGTCCCGATCACTGTCCGATCGTGCAGTGCAACTAGAAAGAGTTGTTTGTTCAGATCGATATCGCTGGCTGGCAATTGACTCACTTCGAGCAAAGCGTTAATCTGTGGCAGATCATCTAACGCTGCCTCTTTGATTTTCAATGTATTCATAATCGTTTTATATTGAGTTATACTATTTGCAAAGACCTCTCCTCCTAGCCTCCTCTCCCAAGGAGAGGAGGAACACGACAGTAACAATATCAAGAAGATCTCATTTCGCTAAGGCAAAGCCTCTCTCTCTGAGAGAGGGGTTGGGGAGAGGTCTGATGTTTATAATTTTACAATCATTCAACTTATATATTTTCCATTCTCGTTTTATTTAATCAACAACAAACTTTGGTTCCGGCAGAACAATCACACGAAGGTTCGGTCCCTCTCAATATTCCGTTCAGAATGCCAGCGGCGCACCCTACCCCGGCCTTGACTGTGATAGCACCGAAACGACAGTTGTTGGAACAGGCTCCGCACTCCATGCAATCATTGATATCCACAATGCACGCTTTGCCATTCACCATCTCAAAAACCGCGTGAGGACATACGATGGTACACATACCACATCCGGTACATAAATCCGGGTTGAGTTTCAGCGTAACCACGTTCTTCAAATATTGTAACGTCTTCATATCATAGCAGTTTTGAAAGAATGAAAAGCAAAAATCCTGACGCGATAGTTCCAATCTGAATGGGAATGGCCCATTTCATCTCTTTTTGTACTCCCGATAGCGAGGTAAAAGTGGATGAACCGGTGAAATTCATCGCCATAAACGAAGAGACGCTCAGGCTAATCAGTCCGATGGCAATAGCTTCAGGCAATGCGGGATGCAGCAACACTATCCACAACAAGGAGGTAAGTACCCCCCCAAAAGTACCTTTCAGGGCAAACGGACGAAAAGGCACCCACGGCAAAAAGAGCGGCGTAAGCACGATGCCTGCAACATATGCACTGAAGATTGTGATCAGCGGAAAGGCCGATTCACTTACCATTTTACCGAACAACAAGCCGGTACGATCGAGTCCTGCAATCACAAAAACAGACGCCAAAATGGCCAGCAGTTTATACTTTTCGTACATAAAATCGACCGGAATCAGTTTAGCCCGCTCTTTCATGGGAAACCTAACACGCCGCATTTCGGGAGTCGCCTTGTATCCGGCATCAATAAACGGTTTGATATCTTTGGCCAATACCGGTCCAAAGGTAACCTTGAAACCGGACAGCTCCTTGACTTTATGAGCCGCCACCCCGCTTGCCGACAGTTGCGGTGCAATGATGCGACGATGCTGCACCACACTCTCCAATGATGCCGCTTTAATACCGCGTACCACTACATCTGTGCCAAAATTTCCTTTTCCGGCGGCGCACCACACATTAACGCCCTTCGTATCGACCACCAAAATCCAGAGATTCCTACCACCAAGTTCTTTGCGTAGCATGTCGAAACTCAGTTTGTAATTGGCAGAGAGCAGCACATCCGACTGGCTGTCGGGATTGCCGACCTTGTAAAGTCCAGGGGTGACCTTGTACTCATTGCGCCCAATGCCAAAGCGGACCTTTAATGCTCCCAGCTTGTCAACAAGTGTCAACTGTTCGGATACGCTGGGAATACGGGCTGTCAACAGTCCGAGGTCTTTCAGATTTACAGAAGCTGCGATACTCATTTTCCTTTGATATTCTCTACGTAAAATTTATAAAAACCCTCTTTGATTTCGTCGCGCACCCGAAGAAATTCGCTCCAAATAAAATCGTCGCTACCGACGGCGTGACTCGGATCGTCGAACCCGATATGCAAACGATGCTTTACCTTGCCGAAAAAAGCCGGACAACTCTCGTTGGCTCCACCGCAAACGGTTATCACGTAATCCCACTCTTCGTTGAGATACTTCTCCACCGAATCGGAGGTGTGATGACTGATATCGATACCGGCTTCGCGCATCACGGCAACCGCTTTTTCGTTGAGTTTGCCGCTTGCCTGCGTTCCTGCCGAGCAAACTGTGATGTTCGGATCAAAAGATTGTAACCAACCGTGAGCCATCTGACTACGGCAACTGTTTCCGGTGCATAAAATAAGAACTTTCATTTTTATAAATCGTTATATTGGTTTGCAAATGTGTTACATAATAAAATTGAACAGAAATCCCACCAGCATAATTCCCGTTGCCACAATAGCAGCGAACGTCAAAATAAGAGGCAATTTCAAAACCTTTTTAAGGATAATCATTTCGGGCAACGAGAGGGCAATGACAGACATCATAAAGGCCAGTGCCGTGCCTAAGGCGGCTCCTTTTTCGATGAGAACGGAAACAATAGGCACGATACCTGCGGCATTCGAATAGAGCGGCACACCGATCAATACCGACAATGGTACAGCATACCACACATCTTTTCCCATCAGCGAGGCCATAAACTCGGCGGGAACATACCCGTGCACTCCGGCACCGACCGCGATACCCAACGCCACATAAAGCCACACCTTACTCACAATCTCTCTTACTGCTGTCAGTCCCATTTCAATTCGCTGCGAAAAAGATATTTTCTCGTCTTCAGTCTCCCCTTTTTCAAAATGAGTGGCATAAACCCACTCTTCCACCCACTTTTCAAGTCGCAGTCGGCCAATAATCCATCCGGCCACAATCGCAATAACCAGACCTGTAGAGATGTAGATCAATACCGTGTTCCATCCGAACATACCATAAAGCAGCACAACAGCCACTTCGTTAATCATCGGCGCGGCAATCAGAAATGAGAAGGTGATACCCAAAGGCACTCCCGATTCCACAAAGCCCAGGAACAAAGGGATAGCCGAACAGGAACAAAAAGGCGTAACGATGCCCAGCATGGCTGCCATCACGTTACCGACAAAGGTATTTTTGCCTTCAAGTGCTTTGCGTGTTCGCTCGGGTGTAAAGAAGCTACGCACAATCCCCACAAAGAAAATGATGAGCACCAGCAATAGCAACACTTTGGGAAATTCGAATACAAAAAAGCGGAGCGCTTCGGTCAACGGAGCTCCGGCCGATAAGCCCGGAAATAATCCAACCAACCCGTCGGCAAAACGTTGAAGATTACTATAGAGGAGATACCAAACCGGCAACGCCAATAATGTCCAGCCAATTTTTCTGTTCCACTTCATACAATTTCTATCTGTTTATTTAAAGACAAACAAAATAAGCATATAATAAATCCCTACCACAATAAACACAACCGAGACAACTCTTCGGAACCATAATTCAAAGATTTTTATCTTGTTATAAACAGAACCCACATTGCCCACAGCAAAAGCAAGCAACCAGGCAAACAAAATAACAGGCAAACCTTTAGCAACGGCAAAAACCAACGGTAAGTATAACCCGGAAGCGCGTGAAATCGTCATGGGAATCAGCATGGCAAAGTAGAGAACTCCGCTATAAGGGCAAAACGCCAAAGCAAATACAATCCCCAAAAGAAGCGAGCTCCAGAGACTTCCGTTTTTGCGTTCTCCTATTTTGTCGGTCAGTTTATGTAAGCCGGGAAACTTAACCGAAATCACCCCAAGCATCACCAGTCCGATCACGATCAACAGAGGACCGAGCACTTTCTCGCCCCACCCCTGAAAAAAGAGCGACACGTTCATTTTGCTGGCTCCGAAGTAGATGATTAGCGCCAGACCGACATAACTGACTGCCCGTCCAAGAGTGTAAATCAGACCATTGTAAAATACCCTTCGGCGATCGGTCAGATCGCGACTGATAAATCCGATGGCCGTGATGTTGGTTGCCAGCGGGCAAGGACTGATGGCGGTCATCAGCCCCAACACAAACGCCGTCAGAAAGCCGTATTGAGAGTTATCCAGTATACCTTGGAAAAAATCCATAATGCATTAACGAATAAGCGGATCAATGATTTTTTTGAGCTCGGCCTTCAGTTTGTCCGGATTGTTTCGGGCATACATAAAACCCTGATCGGTCAGATCGAAGCGCTTGTTGCCACTAATCACCAACAACGCCTGACCTTCGGCTTTACAGCGCGCAGCCATAGCCTTACTTGCTTTATCATCCAAATTGAACGATTTGAAAACAATGACTCCCTGCTTCGATTGTGCAGGATAAAGCGCCACAACGGCCTTCTGCGATTCGGTTTCAACCGCCTGGCAAGTAACACAGCGACGGGTAAAATGGAAGTAATAAACCTCAACTTTAGTCTGTTTTACAGACGAAACCGGAGCTGAAACGCCTTTTTTTGCAGGTTGACTCCCGACAAAAGAGGCTGTCAAAAGCATAATCAATGAGAATAGGAGTGTTCGTTTCATATCAGAAAAATTTTATTGGTTAATATCTGCTTCAGCTCATCGTTGGACGGCACACGTCCCTTTACCACCACTTTCCCATCGACAACCAATGCCGGAGTAGACATTACATTGAATTTCATGATTTCCATGATATCTTCCACTTTGGTGACCTCGGCATCGATGCCGTTTTGAGCCACTACTTCGCGCACTGCTTTTTCAAGCGATTTACATTTGGCGCATCCGGTTCCTAATACTTGAATTTTCATTTGTATGTAATTAAAATGTTAGTCGCAACAAAGATCTTTTTCTTTTAATGAAGCAAAGAATGTGTTGAAATACACCTGCGCTTTTGCCCAGTTCTCCCGATGAATGCAGTATTTCACCTTGGGGACTTCGATGGTTCCGGTAATAAGTCCGGACTCTTTCAACTCTTTCAGATGTTGAGAAACGGTAGCCTTGGCAATCGGCAGTTCATTGTTGATATCGCCAAAATAGCAACTGTCGAGGTTGGCTAAAAAGCTAAGAATGGCAATACGTGCCGGGTGCCCCATCGCTTTGGCAAAGCGGGCAAGTTGCTCATTATCTATCGCATACTCTTGTTTTTCGCAGCAATTCATAGTGTAAATTATTTTCATTGTTCGTTGTTCGCAAAATTACGAACAATATTCAATCTACAAAGTTAAACAATGTTATCATTATGAATTCCACCCAAAAAACCGCAGTCGAATTATCTCTGCACTGAAAAATCTCATTACTAAACCGCTGCTATTTTGAGTCTGTTTAATGAAAAAGTCACAACTATTCGTATTTTTGTACATCACATCTAATTCCCGTAAAATATGCAATTAGACTACGTACCTTATGTGCAGATACTGGCAGCCTTTGCAGCAGGCGCCACACTCGGACTGGAACGGGAGTACCACAACAAACCGGCCGGGTTCCGTACCATGATTTTGATCACCGTGAGTTCCTGCCTGTTTACCATCCTGTCGGTATCCTGGACCGGCGACGACCGGATTGCCTCCAACATAGTGACCGGCATTGGTTTTATCGGCGCCGGTGTGGTGTTCAAAGAAGGGGCTAACGTGAAGGGAATTACTTCTGCAGCCATTATCTGGATGGCGGCAGCTATCGGAATGTGTATCGGGTTGCAGCATTATGTACTGGCGGCTATGGTGGTAGTATTGGTAATGTTGGTATTGTTGGCTCTGTTCAAGTTCGAAACGGCATTCGACAACCTTCATCAAATGAAAAGCTATGAAATCCGATTTGTCGCCGAAGAATACTCCATCGACGAGTTGGAAAGAGAATTTACCGGCATGCACATTAAGTTTCTTCGTACCAAAACCAGTAAACAAATGGGCATTGTGAGCGTGGAATACAACATTGAGATTCATCCGGGCAAGCGCGATCAATTTGAATCGTTTCTGATTCGTAATTCTCACATTTCCAGTTTCGAAGCCTAACAATCACCCTTACTACAATGACTCTTCAGGAGATAACTACCCTGCGTTTACAAAATCAACAGATTATCACCAACCATTCGGGAAACATTGTTTCTCTGGTAGAAAAGATGGGCGCTTTACAGGCTCAGGATTATGCCATGGCAAAATGGGCTTTAGGTGTACGCATGTCATCTGTTTCGGACGAGAGCGTCAATGAAGCGATTGCATCTGCATCAATAATTCGCACTCATGTACTGCGCCCTACCTGGCACTTCGTTCCGGCACGTGATGTTGTTTGGATGACACGACTCTCGGCTGACCGGATTAAAACCTCCATGCGAACCCGCGACCGTCAACTGGAATTAACGGAAGATGTTTTCACCTCATCCAACAACATCTTAGCTACTGCTCTGGCTGATGGAAAATCTATGACCCGGGAAGAGATTGCCCTGCTTCTGCAACAAAAAGGAATCCGGACAAATGAAAACCGTTTGTCGCACCTGTTGATGCGTGCCGAACTGGAACTGATTATCTGTAGCGGAGCTTACCGGCGAGGAAAACCGTCATTCAGATTATTGGAAAAATGCATTTCCAACCCCATAGAACTATCCAGAGAAGAATCTCTGTCCACTCTGGCAAAGCGTTATTTTTCGGCTCACGGGCCGGCAACAATTGCCGACTTCGTATGGTGGTCGGGGCTCTCGCAAAGTGAAGCCAAACAAGGAATAGAAGCAAACAAACACGCATTTGAATCACTAACAATCAACGGGCAAATCTATTGGATGAATCGGGATAGTCAAGCAGATACAACTGCAAATTCCCTTGTTCACTTACTACCCGCCTTCGATGAATATCTGATCAGTTACCGCGACCGTTCGGCAATGATTGCTTCCCATCATAATCCCAAAACGATCTACACCAACGGCGTTTTTCGGCCTGTGGTGGTAGTCAACGGAAAAGTTGCGGGACTGTGGTCTCGAACAATTAAAAAAGAAGTTGTCACGGTAAGCATTGCTATGTTTGATGATTTTTCAGACGATGTCAGGAGTTTGATTAAAAAGAGTGTTAAACCGTACGGCGTCTTTCTTGGAAAAATTGTAGATTTGACGATAAAAGCAATATGAAGATCCACCATATAGCCATCTGGGTGAAAGACCTGGAAAACATGAGGAATTTCTACCTGAAATACTTTGACTGTCAATCGGGAGAACGTTACGAGAACCCAACTAAGGGTTTCTCTTCTTTTTTTATCCGGTTTGATGGCAGAGCATGCCTTGAGCTGATGCCCGCAATGATATTTCGGAGAATACCAGCAGGGATGCTTTCGGATGGACTCATCTGGCGATTCAGATTGGCAGCAAGACTGAAGTTGACCGCATGACACGCAGGTTCGAAGAAGATGGACTGACAATTGAGAGTCGTCCTCGTGTTACCGGCGATGGGTATTACGAGAGTGTAATTCTCGATCCGGAAGGAAATCGAATTGAACTGGTTGGCGAATAAGGACGAACGATATACGTAAAAAAATTAGACATTAAGCATGAAGAAATTGGTTTTGTTAGTTGGTTTATTGGCAAGTATGACTGTCTTTGCACAGACACCTCAGGCGACACCAGCAACCGCTACAACAGACACGAGTAACATTAGCAAAGGTCCTAAACAGGAAACACCGCGCCATCGTCGCAAAATGATGTGGGCCTCCGCTGACACGATTACCTCAGGCGACTACATGATGAGTATCGAACGGGTAAACGATAAGCTCAACGCCATTCGCGACAGTGTAAAATTGAGTCTGGAAGTGATGGGAGCCGGTCGTCAGTTGGACAAAATTGCCAAAGATATTGCAGAAATAAAGGAACGTCTCGGTGGACGGCGAGCACGAGTCAATTTGCGCAACCTGTACCTTTATCAGAGCTTTCTCGACAACCTCGATGAAGACAACCTACTGATAAGAAAGTATCTTACATCTACCTACAACCGCTTTTATCGTTCCAAACTGGGGCTAAAGACGGTGATGAAAGACTCTATTTTCAAACGCCTGGACAAGGATACGATCATGGCAAAACAGTTTGACCAACGCCTCGATCGTATGCAACGCAAATGGGTGCGTACCGACAGCATGACACGTGTCGGCCTAAATCTGCTGAACGAATTGAAGATGAAAGTGTCTGACAATTCGATGAATATTGGCAACATGCTTAATATGATTGACAACCGGCTTGATAAAGCCGACATGCAACTGTTCGGCAAAGAAGCTCCCTGTTTATGGCAATTCAATGTTCCCGACACGGTTAATTCAAAACTGTATAAATCGGCCGCCTCCATCTCGCTCCTTGAGCAAAAAGCTCTTGCCTATTATTTCGACAAAACATCGCTAAGACGGATTGTGATGTTGGTGGTGGCACTATTACTTTTGGGTTGGTGGTGGTTCAAACGACGCCAGTTTAAAAATTTCCGCAATCAGAAAGCTGAATTTGCATTCCTTCACCTGAAATATATCAATACCCATCCTGTTTTATCGCTGTTGATGGTTCTTTTTGCATTGATACCTTTCTTTGATGCTTACGCCCCTACCCTCTATCTGACAGGCGAATACCTTATTTCGTTCATAATCGCATCGATGATTTTCTATTCGCAATGGGATCGCAAAACATGGTACGCATGGATTGTACTGGTTGTTATGTTTGTAGTAGTTTCCGTATCTTACGTATGGGTAGAACCTAAATTGTTGCCACGCTACTGGCTGGCCTTGTTGCAAATCGGTGTCATTGTGTTTGCACAACGATTTTATAACCGTAGCAATGATAAAGTATCGTACCGCCAATGGATTCGCGTGTCGATGTATGTAACGCTTCTATTGGCCGGATTATCCATTTTGACGAATATTTTCGGACGTTTCTCACTTGCCGGAATCATTGGTGTGGCTTCGATTTTTACGCTGATGCAAGCAATCATACTCCCGCTTTTCATCGACACTGTTCTGGAGATAATCGTATTGCAGATTCAATCAGGTCGTTTACGCAAAGGTATAAAAACGCCTTTCGATCCTACGGAGGTTATTAAAAAGCTAAAATTGCCATTAATTGCTTTTGCTATTTTACTATGGGTAATGATGTTGGCTTCCAATCTAAATGTTTACCACGGCATTAGCGAATGGATAAACAACCTGTTGACGTCTCCACGTACGGTAGGAAGCATTTCGTTCAAACTGTCGAGCGTATTGTTATTCTTTATTATTATCTGGTTTGCACATATTTTGCAGCGACTTATCAGCTTCCTGTTTGGTGAAACGGGCAATGAAGCCGAAGATGGATCCATTTCTAAAGGACAGCACTCCCGTTTGCTGATGCTTCGTCTGTTGGTACTTTGTGGTGGTTATCTCCTGGCCGTGGCGGCTTCGGGATTGCCTATCGACAAAATAACTATCGTGCTCGGCGCTCTGGGCGTTGGTATCGGTATGGGCTTACAGAACATCGTCAACAATTTCGTTTCTGGTATCATTCTGATTTTTGATGGTTCACTGCAAATTGGGGATGTGATCGAAGTGAGCGGACAATCAGGGAAGGTAAAAGAAATTGGCCTGAGAGCCAGCACACTTAATACCGCCGACGGTGCCGAAGTAATTATCCCAAACGGCACTATTCTATCACAAAACATTGTAAACTGGACATTTAGCAACGAACAACGCAGAGTAATGATAGAATTTTCTCTCGCGGGAAACGAACTTGATGCAAATGTAATTAGTGCAACCATCAATACCACAATCAGCGAAATAAAGAATGTAATTGTCCAAAAGCAACCAGTCATTCTATTTACACAGGTTCAGGAACACTCCTGCCGCCTGACAGTTCGATTCTGGAGCAATGTAGCCAATACTGATCAGGTAAAAAGCGATGCGCTATTGCATCTCAATGCTGCATTTCTGAAAAAGGATATTAAAATGGTTTACGACAATTTTGTTATTCAGGCAGTCAATGTCCGCTAAAATTTTCATTACGAAGGACTGGTCAAACAACGAACATATTTCATTTATAAACCAATGCACACAACAATTCACGACGATAAAGAATTTACAAATAAAGCATTTACGCAGGATGAACTCCGCAATTGCGAGTTCGATAATTGTACATTTACAAACTGTGATTTTTCAGAAGCTGAATACATGGCCGGCACATATATCGATTGCCGGTTTGTCGGTTGCAATCTGAGCATGGTTAAAATGAACAACTGTCAGCTAAACAGTGTTGATTTTAAGGGTTGCAAGCTGATGGGAACGTCGTTTATCGACTGCAACGATACGCTTTTTAATGTCCGCTTCGACGATTGCATGATGGACTATAGCCTGTTATCCGGAAAGAAGTTAGCCAAAACTCCATTCGTCAAATGTTCGCTCCGCAACGCCGACTTTACCGAATGCGACCTGAGCAAAGCCCGCTTCACGGAATGTAACCTTGAAAATACGGTATTTCTGCACACGAACCTGAAAGAGGCCGATTTTCAGACCGCATTTAATTACACCATTGACCCTGACGCCAATATACTTCGTAAAGCAAAATTTTCGTTGCAGGGTGTTCCCGGTTTATTGGCGAAATACGGAATTATCATCGAATAAACAGCCCGGATATGTTGAAACAGGAACGAACTACCAATGAAAACGCAGCGTTTCGTCGTCTGATTGCCGAACTGGACGAGGACCTGAACAGTCGCTACGGAGAGTTGCAGAAACAATACAATGGGTTTAACCGGGTTGATAAAATCGACACCGTGGTAATTGCCCGGATAGAGAATGAAGCCGTAGGCTGTGGTTGTTTCAAACCGTTTGATAACGAAACGGTAGAAATAAAGCGGGTGTTCGTTCAGAAAAGCTTCAGAGGCAAGGGTATTGCCGATGCCATTCTGAAAGAATTAGAAACATGGGCTGCCGAACTTGGATTTACCTCAGCTATCCTCGAAACGGGCAAAAGTCAGCCGGAAGCCATTCGATTCTATACAAAACAAGGTTATGCTGCCATCCCCAACTTCGGACAGTATGTTGGCAATGATAATAGCATCTGTATGAAGAAAGCATTCGGGATTATGTTTTAATCTACAGATTAAATTTTTCACCGAAACAGCATTTTGTTAATATAAATTTTTATATATTTGTCGGACATAAAATTAAACAATATGTCGACCACAAAACGCATTTTCCTCTCTGTCTGCCTTCTGACCATTGTTCTCGCTATACACTCGCAAACGATAGTATATCTGGATGCGAATGACAAGCCGGTTAAAAAACCGTCCAAAGCCTCTAAATACATGACCATGACCCGGGATTCCGTAAATCCCGACAAAGCTGAAACCCGACTTTATGACATGGGCAACCACCTGCTGAAACTTAATCATTTTGCCTCTTTGATCCTTTCAAAACAAGATGGCATCCAACGGGAATGGTATCTGAACGGCCAATTAAAAAGTGAGTGGATTATGCAGGACGGCAAGTTAAATGGTTATAACAGAACCTGGTTTGAAAATGGACAGATCAAAAGCGATTCCTATTTCAAAGACAATTTGCAGTACGGGTCTGATAAAGAGTGGTATCAAAACGGACAACTGTTGAGATATACTGAATATACCAACAATAAAATTCACGGCAAATTATTGACATATTGGCAAAACGGACATTTAAGAAGAGTTGATATTTATGACATGGGGGAATTAAAGGAAGGACAATGTTTTGATTCGTTGGACAATAAGATTCCTTACATAAAATACCTGGAAATGCCTCAATTTCCGAACGGAGATGTCTCTGCATTTTTAGCTCGCACAGTTCAATATCCTATTATGGCTCAGAAAAACCGCATTCAGGGACGGGTAATTGTACAATTCGTTGTTGATAAAAATGGCACTATTTCGGAGATAAAAGTGGTAAAATCTGTCGACTCATCATTGGATAGAGAGGCTGTCAGGGTTGTGAGCAGAATGCCCAACTGGGTTCCCGGAAAAAGAGAAGGAGAGCCAGTAAACGTAAAATATACCTTACCTATAAATTTCAGATTGCAATAGTTTTATCGTGCGTATGAATATCGATGAATTGACTGTCCATATTTGCGATTAACCGATTGGTTTGGCTGAGCAATAATTCAACCGAAATTCCTTTCACTTCGGCAATTTGAAAGCAAATTTCTTCAATCGGCAACTTGCTTTCATCCGTCTCAGTGCAGAGCCGTTCCAAAGGTGTAATTCTAACGCTTTCTGCATTGAATTTTTCACCATACGAGAGATAGAAACCCAACTCCAGCAACTGACGAGCCAGTTCCGGTTTACCCCGAAAGCCGTGAATAATCCAGGGTACTGATGGCAGCACTTTTTTGCGGATGGTAATCAACTCCTGCCATGCCTTCACGCAATGGATAATCAGAGGCTTTTGAATCTCTTCGGCTAGTTCTATTTGCCTCAAAAAGACCGTCTGCTGCAAAGCAAAATCGGTTTTGCAAACTTTATCCAACCCTGCTTCACCAATCAGCACCACCCGTTTTTTGCCCGCTACTTCACTCTGCATCCGCAACTGTTCTTCCCAATCAGCAGCCACATACCACGGATGCAAACCGACGGAAATCAAGCGATCGCTTTGTTCCGTCAAGGCTTCGGCAGGAAATAAATTCCAAATGGTTATCATCGTTTCTGGTTTCAAAGTTTCAAAACTCTTCGCTTTCATCACTGAGTACTGTTTACGGCATACTGAGTACTGCTTCTATTGTTTGAAAAACTCTTTGGCAAAGCTCACCAAATAGACTTTTTCGGTGGCACGGGTCAATGCTGTGTAGAGCCAGCGGTAATAATCGGTGTTGAGTTGCTCTTCGGGAATGTTTCCCTGATCGATAAAGACCGTTTGCCACTGTCCGCCCTGCGCTTTGTGACAGGTAACCGCATACGCGAACTTCACTTGCAAAGCATTATAAAATTCGTCTTTTTGCATCTCTTTGGCTCGTTCGCGTCGGTTGCCAATATGAGCATAATCTTCGCTCACAGCTTCGTAGAGTTTTTTATTCATCTCGTTCAGACTGGCAGGCGTTTCGGCTTGAAGGGCTTCCACCAGTATACGCGCCTCTATCTCGCAATCATAATCAATAAACCGCAGTAACACATCGGCAAAACGGAAGCCGTACAATTCTTTGTAACGAAGAATGCGCTGCACTTCGGCCACATCGCCGTTGGCAATAAATTCCATTTCGGGGTAATCCTTGCTCCAGAAATAGTTATTCTTCACCACCATCACCAGATCGCCCCCGCTGAGTTCCTCCTCTTTTTGAAACACGCGGGCACGAATGCCGTTGTTGTAGAGATTGGCCCGCTTATTAGAACGGGTAATGACAATGGTCTCCTCCACTCCGGTTTTGTTATATTCCGCCTGTAATGTATCGATTAATTCGTCTCCCGGAAGATTCCGGATATCGGAGAACGATGCAACATCGAATTGAGGATGGAGGTGAGTGCGCTCTTCCAACAGGTTATTCCGTAAAGCAGTGGCATTAAAAAGTATTCCGCTCTCTTCTGCCTGACGCACTACCTGCGTAAGTGTAAAATCCGTTACATTCAACCCGAAACTTTGCAACTTTGAGAGTTCCAGTGCCGGACTCACGGGTTGCATCACCGGAGGCAACTGTGCCGTATCACCCAGCAAAATCATGCTGCAACCATCACTGCCGTAGACATATTGCACTAAATCATCGAGCAGCTGTCCCGAACCGAACATACTTCCCTCGCCGGACAAGTTGGCAATCATCGAAGCCTCATCGACAATGAATAGCGTATGCTTGTGCAGGTTATTATCAAGTGTGAAAATGAAATCGGCTGCCGATTTCTGGCGGTATATTTTTTTGTGGATGGTAAATGCCGGATGACCTGAATAGTGAGACAAAACCTTAGCTGCACGCCCCGTGGGAGCCAGCAGCATCACCTTCTGCTGAAGTTCATCGAAAGTCTTGACAAGAGCGCTCACCACCGACGTTTTTCCCGTACCTGCATATCCTTTCAGCAGAAAAGCTTTTTCCCGTTCTTGCGAAGTAAGAAAAACCGACAGTGATTCGATAAGAGCAGCTTGTTGTGCAGTAGGCTCGAAAGGAAGATGGGAGCGGATTTTATCTATAAGGAAACGATTAAGCATAAACCTGAACTCTTTCTGCGTGCAATATAGCCAGCATCTCTAAAAGAAAATCCGACTAAATATGACGACATAAAAAACAATAAGAAAGCCGATTAAGCGAGTCAAGCGCCAACAACCCCAAGATTTGTTTGGTTAAAGTAAATTAAAAGATAAACCACAGAGTTTGAAGCTATAAAACTTCCTTTATCTTTGCAGTGTATTATTGTAGTAATACAATGGTACGATAAAACACATTAACCTTAATTCGTTGTTGAATTACCGGCCAGAACTACAAATGTACGGTTTTATTCGTAACCTGCATTAAAGGCTCTAATTATTCAGGCGAAAAGTGCTATTTCAATCGAAAGCAAATATTTACACTCAATGATAACACTACGCGACGTAAACAAAACCTACTACACTGAAGCAACATCGCTGCATGTATTGAAAGGCATCGACCTTCACATCGAACAGGGTGACTATGTGTCGATAATGGGTGCTTCGGGTTCCGGCAAATCCACTTTGCTGAACATTTTGGGTATTCTGGACAATTACGACACCGGCGATTACTACCTCAACAACAAACTCATCAAAGACCTGTCGGAGACGCAGGCTGCCGCTTACCGCAACGAAATGATCGGTTTTGTGTTTCAATCGTTCAATCTGATCAACTTTAAAAATGCGATGGAGAATGTTGCGCTGCCACTTTACTACAAAAACATCAGCCGCAAAAAGCGCAATGCCATCGCTCTGGAATACCTCGACCGCATGGGTCTGAAAGATTGGGCATACCACCTTCCTAACGAGATGTCGGGAGGACAAAAACAACGGGTAGCTATTGCACGTGCCATCATATCACAACCCAAAATTTTGCTTGCCGACGAACCAACCGGAGCGCTTGACAGTCAAACCACTGAAGAGGTAATGCAGTTGCTCGGAGAACTCAACCAGACCGGCATTACGACCATCATCGTTACGCACGAAAAGGCTGTAGCCGACGAAACCCGTAAAGTAATCCACATCAAAGACGGGCTGATACAGAATATCCAACACAACTAACCTTTCAACCGGACACATCCACAATCTTCATTCGATGAATATACTTCAGGAAATATGGTCGAGTCTCCGACACAATAAACTACGCACCATGCTTACGGGCTTATCCGTTTCATGGGGCATCTTTATCCTGATTGTGCTGCTCGGTGCCGGTAACGGCTTAAGCAATGGAGTTCGCAGCAACTTCAATTCAAGAGCTACTAATTCCGTACAATTATGGTCGGGCAGATCTTCGATGCCTTATCACGGCTTAATGGCCAACCGCACGCTGGATTTTTCGGACAGACAGGTGAAAGACATTGACGAACAGTTGCGCGAACCGGAGAAAAAGAGCGGCATTATCGACAAACAATCGACAGTGACCTACGGAACAGAATATGGCAACTATTCACTGCGTGGCGTCGATCCCACCTATAAAGATATTTTCAATTTGAAATTCGACCCGGATGGTGGACGTTTTATCAATAAAAACGATTTGAAGGATCATAGCAAAGTGGTGGTTATCGACAAGAAAATAAAAGAGGTGCTTTTCAAGAAGGAACCGGCATTGGGTAAATACGTCAAAATCGGGTCGGTCATGTTTCGCATTATCGGTATCAATTCAAAGAAAGAGCAATATGGAAATCCTACCTGCTACATTCCTTTTACTACGGCACAACTGATTTACAACCCCAACCAAAAGTTCGGCAGCATCGCCATGACGGTAAACGGGCTGGATTCGAAAGCAGAAAACGACTCGTTCAACAAAAAACTGATTGGAGTAATGTCGCGCAGCCTCTATTTCGACCCAAAAGATGAACAGGCCATCTATATCCGCAACGCGCAACGCGATTATCTTCAAACGATGAAAATTTTCAGAGGCATCACGCTGTTTGTCTTTATTATCGGAATATTCACCCTCATTGCGGGTATTGTCGGCGTAAGCAATATTATGCTGGTATCGGTTAAAGAGCGTACCCGCGAAATCGGCATCCGCAAAGCAATAGGCGCTCCGCCGGGATCGATCCTGCGCTCCATCATCATCGAATCGATTCTGATTACCGGCATATTCGGATACCTCGGCATGGTTTTAGGCATCGGACTGACGGAATTGGTCAACTATATTATGGTGCAGACGGCAGCTCACAGCACCTCGGAAAACGACATGACTATATTTATGAATCCGACCGTGTCGCTGACCTACGTATTCATCTCGACCTTTATTCTGATTATTTCCGGTATCATTGCCGGATATATGCCGGCTCGCAGAGCCGTACGCATCAAGCCTATCGAGGCAATGCGTGAAGAATAAACTTCAATATGCGAATAAAAATTTGAAGATGTGGAGATTTGAGAATGTGAAAATTTGGAGATTTGAGGATAAGTTAATTGTAACCTCCTTCGCTTCTCTGATGCTTCGGTGGTTTCAGATTTCAATCGTAAATTGTAAATGATTAAATTGTAAATAAAAATTTATGTTTGATTTAGATCGCTGGCAAGAAATATGGTACACCATCAAGCACAACAAATCGCGAAGTGTGATGACGGCGTTCGGTGTATTCTGGGGCATGTTTATGCTCGTCTGTATGGTGGGTGCCGGTTCTGCGCTCAAAAACGGAATGGAATCGACCATCGACGGATTTGCCACAAACTCCTGTTTTGTCTACGATCAACAGACAACAGAACCCTACAAAGGCTTCAAAAAAGGGAGAAATTGGTCAATTCAAAACGAAGACATTCCGTTGTTACAGCAAGGAGTCCCCGAAATACAGTATCTGGCTCCCGTGCTTTTTGGCGGACAGGGTGCCAATAATGTAGTACGCAAGGATAAATCAGGAACGTTCAATATAAAAGGTAACTACCCGAGCTACAACAAAATAGAAGAGAACAAACTGATTTACGGACGTTACATCAACGATATCGACATTGCCGAAAAGCGGAAAACCTGTGTAATCGGCGAACGGGTAAGCGAGGTGTTGTTTGGCAAAAATGTCAACCCGGTAGGACAGAACGTGAAAGTGATGGGTATCTATTTTCAGGTGATCGGAGTAGCGCGCAGCATTTCGCAGGTAAACCTTGGTGGACGCGGCGAAGAATCGGTTGT
Organism: Paludibacter sp.; assembly: GCF_009712605.1. Lineage (GTDB taxonomy): Bacteria > Bacteroidota > Bacteroidia > Bacteroidales > Paludibacteraceae > Microbacter. The sequence continues at coordinate 153,248 of NZ_WASO01000008.1, forward strand.
ATTGCCGTTTACCACCATGCAACAAGCCTTCAATATGGGCAACAAGGTGCACTTCATTGCCGCTACGGCCATACCCGGCGTTCGCGTAAAAGTGATTGAAGAGAAAATCAATCAGATTCTGAAAAAGCAGCACAATATCGCCCCCACGGATAAAGCTGCGATAGGCGGATTCAACATCGAAGAGCAGTTCACTATGTTCCTCTACCTTGGAATCGGCATCGCAGTACTCATCTGGATTGTGGGAGCAGGAACGCTGTTTGCCGGAGGTATCGGTGTAAGTAACATCATGCTGGTAACGGTTCGCGAACGAACCAAAGAGATCGGGATACGCCGCGCACTTGGAGCAACGCCCCGCACCATCATCCGCCAGATAATCAGCGAAAGCATCGTGCTCACACTGATAGCCGGTATTGCAGGACTAATGCTCGGCGTGGGACTACTGTCTTTGGTGGGTATGGTACTAAGTCAGTCTGACAGTTTCTTCCAGGAACCCCAAATCAGTTTTGCCGTGGCCATTGTATCGTTAGTGATACTGCTCGTTATCGGCATATTGGCCGGACTCGTTCCTGCCAACCGGGCCATGACTATCAAACCGATAGAGGCAATCCGGGAGGAGTAAAAACATTGTTGAATTGTGTAATCGTGTAATTGTTTAATCGCTTAATTGTAAAATTGTTCCAAATAATAGTTTTCCCATGAAAAAATTCTTCAAAATCTTTTTTTTAGTACTATTGGGCGTTATAGTACTCGGTACTTTTTTCTTTCTCTGGAAAAAATCGCAACCGGTAGTAAAGAAATATGAAATTGCCGAAGTAACGATAGGCAATATTGAAAAACGCATCGTGGCTACCGGTAAAATATCTCCGCGCAACGAAGTGTTGATCAAGCCGCAAATGTCGGGTATCATTGCCGAAATCTATAAGAAAGCGGGCGACAAAGTGAAGGTCGGCGATTTAATTGCCAAAATCAAAGTTATCCCCGACATGGTAAGCCTCAACAGCGCTGAATCGAGGGTAACACGGGCACAATTGGCCTACGACCAGTCGAAGAAAAATTACGACCGCGACTCCAAATTAATGAAAGAAAAGGTGATATCGAAAGAGGAGTTCGACAAAACCCGCTTGCAATACGAAAACGACAAAGAAGAGTTGGGTGCCGCCAAAGACAACCTTAGTCTGGTTCGCGACGGGATCACCAGCAGCAAATCGCAGGTGAGCAATACGCTGGTTCGCTCCACTATCAACGGTACGATTCTCGACATTCCGGTAAAAGTAGGAAATTCAGTGATTCAATCCAACAGTTTCAACGACGGAACGACAATTGCCACCGTAGCCAATATGAGCGACATGCTTTTTGTGGGAAAATTGGATGAAACGGAAGTGGGTAAATTGCAAACCGGCATGACAATGGACATTACCATCGGTGCCATGCAGGATCAGAAGCTGACCGCAACTTTGGAATATATCTCTCCGAAAGGAACTGAAGAGAACGGTGCTATTATGTTCGAGATGAAAGCAGCCCTCAAAATACCTTCTTCGGTATTCGTACGTGCCGGTTACAGTGCCAACGCAGAGATATTGCTCAACAAACTGAGCAACGTGCTGACTCTCCCCGAAAACTGCATCGAATTCAGCGGCGACACCTCTTATGTCTATGTATTGAAGACCAAAGAGCCACAGGCATTTGACAAAAAAGTAGTCAAAGTTGGCCTGTCCGATGGCATCAAAATCGAAGTAAAATCGGGGTTGAAAGCAAAGGATAAAGTACGCGGAGCCGAAATTTTAGCAAAGAAGAAAGAGCAAAAATCGGATGAAAAGTCGGACGATCGATAACCTGACAACCGGAGCATACTGTCCCTTGCAGCAAAAACAAGGCAGTCCTGCTCCGAAGTTACATCACTTCATTAACACACGCATCTCATGATAAAGAAAATTATTCTGATCGGTCTGATCTTCCTTCCATTGACCTCGTTTGCTCAAAAGGCGTGGACGTTGGAACAGTGTGTCGATACTGCCTGGAACAACAACCTGAAAATACGGCAGCAGCAAAACACGTCACAAAACCGCGAAATCAATTACCGGCAGGCACGACTCAACCTTCTGCCCAACCTCAACGGATCGATCGGTCAAAGTTTTATGTTTGGACGTTCGTTAACGGCGGCCAACACCTATGCAAGTTCCAACTCGAAACAAACTTCGTTTAACCTATCGAGCAACGTAACACTTTTCGACGGACTGCGAATGAAGTACAACATCGATGCACGCAAGGCCGACTGGATGGCATCCAAAGCTGATCTGGAAAAGATTCGCACAGACATCGCCCTGAGTGTGGCAACGGCATACATGCAGGTACTGCTCAACAAAGAGCTGCTGCAAATTGCCAACGATCAACTGGCGCTGACCAAAACAAAGATAGAACAACGCCAAGCTCTGGTCTCCAACGGTAAAATGGCCGAAGGCGAAATGTACGAATTGCAGGCGCAGGCAGCCAAAGAGGAGTTGAGCCGCACGCAGAACGAAAACGCGCTGAAACTGTCATTACTCGATTTGGCTCAAATCATGGAGATCGACAACTTCGAACAGCTGGATGTGGTGATACCGGAAAATCTTATAGACAAAAACGCCATGATTCTCTCGGCACAATCGATCTACGAGAGTGCTATCACCCATCGCCCCGAAATTAAAAGTGCCGAATATCGTCTATTGAGTGGATCGAAAGATGTGCTGGCCACCAAAGCAGAACTCTACCCTTCCCTGAGTTTGGGAGCCAATTCGGGCACCGGATATTACAACATGAGTCGTGCCAGCAACGATGCGTTCGGGAAACAATTGAAAAATAACCTCACGACATCCGTCGGACTAACTCTCTCCATTCCCATCTTCAATAAATTCGACGTACAAAACCGGGTGAAGATTGCGCAAAACAGTGTGGAGAACAGCAAACTCGACATCCAGAATACCAAACTGGATATGAAGAAATCGATTCAACAGGCCTACTACAATGCCCTGGCAGCACAAAGCCGCTGGGAAGCTGCTCAGAAATCGGAAATAGCCAGTCAGGAAGCATACCGTTTTGCCAACCAGAAATACGAAGCCGGACGGGCATCGGTCTACGAACTCTATCAGGCCAAAAGCAACCTTACACAGGTACTTTCAGAGAAAACACAGGCCAAATACGAATATGCCTTCCGCGTAAAAATTCTGGAATTGCTGAAATGATTTTATAAGTCTTCAGTAGACAGTACGCAGTACTCAGTAAATCTGACTCAACAGTTTTTTACTGAGTACTGAAGACTGTGTACTGCTTACTTTACGCTTGCTTCGCTTCGCCTTTTTACCTACCTTTGCGGAAAATTTTACAGCGATGCAAAAACCCTCCATACCCAAAGGAACGCGCGACTTTTCGCCCGAAGAGATGGCGAACCGCAACTATATTTTCAATACCATTAAGTCTGTTTTTCAACTCTATGGCTTTCGCCAGATCGAGACTCCTGCACAGGAAAATCTTTCGACCCTGATGGGAAAATACGGCGAAGAGGGCGACAAGCTTTTGTTCAAAATATTGAATTCGGGCGATTTTGCCGGTGGCGTTGCCGATGAAGAATGGGCGGCTAAGAACAGCGTGAAGCTCACATCAAAGATTTCCGAAAAGGGACTTCGTTACGACCTCACCGTTCCTTTTGCCCGTTACGTGGTGCAACACCGCGACCAGATCACCTTTCCTTTCAAACGTTATCAGATTCAGCCGGTATGGCGTGCCGATCGTCCGCAAAAAGGGCGTTATCGTGAGTTCTATCAGTGCGATGCCGACGTGGTGGGCAGCAATTCGCTGGTGAACGAAGCCGAACTGCTGCAAATGATCGACGAGGTTTTTCATCGTCTGAACATTAACGTTACCATTAAACTCAACAACCGCAAAATATTGGCTGGTATTGCCGAAATCATTGGACAGTCCGACAAGATTGTCGACATCACCGTGGCCATCGACAAACTGGATAAGATCGGACTCAACAACGTCAATGCCGAACTGATCGAGAAAGGCATTCCGCAGGATGCAATCGACCGCCTGCAACCGGTACTGCTGCTTCAGGGTAGCAACGCCGAAAAGCTGAACACGCTGAAAACCGTGTTGGCAGCTTCGGAAACAGGTCTGAAAGGTGTCGAAGAACTGGAAACCATCTTCGATCTGGTATCGCTGACCCAAATTGCCACTACCATCGAACTCGACCTGACGCTGGCTCGCGGTCTCAACTACTATACCGGTGCCATCATCGAAGTGAAGGCAAATGACGTACAGATCGGAAGCATCAGCGGTGGCGGTCGTTACGACAACCTGACCGGCGTATTCGGTATGGACGGCGTTTCGGGCGTGGGCATCTCCTTCGGTGCCGATCGTATCTACGACGTACTCAACCAGCTGAACGGCTTCCCGGCTATGTCGGAAGAGAATACCCGCCTGTTGTTTATCAACTTTGGAGACAAAGAGCAACGCTTCTGTCTGCCGTTGCTCAAAGCTGTACGTTCAGCCGGTATCAATGCCGAAATTTTCCCCGAAGCGGCAAAAATCAAAAAACAGATGAGCTATGCCGACGGCAAAAAGATCCCGTTCGTGGCCATTGTCGGCGAAAATGAAATGAACGCCAATGCCGTTATGCTCAAAAACATGACGAGCGGCGAACAGCAATTGGTTCCGGTCGACGAGCTGACCGACAAGATCAACGCTCAGTAAAATACAGAGAAAGGATAACGAAGGTTATCCTTTTTTTATATCACAAGATGATTTTACCATTAAGGTATTTAGATAATTGAGAACACGACTTCATGTTTCTTAATTTCTTAATGGTTTCAAATATGAATTGGTTGAAGATGAAGCAAAAAGGATTGGTAAAAAGATGTGTGTTGTTAGTGGCCGGGCTATTTATTATGGCTCTCGGGGTAGTGTTGTCCGTAAAGGCAAACTTAGGTACGTCGCCCATCTCCGCCCCACCCTACGTCTACAGTCAGGCCTTCCCGCTCACCATGGGAACTACTACCATCATTATGAATCTGGGCATCATCTTGCTTCAAATCATTCTACTGCGCAAACGATACGAATGGATTCAGCTTACCCAGATCATTGCTGTCTCTGTTTTTGGTCTGTTCATTGATCTTACCATGCCTCTGGTGGCATGGATACACTCCTCCAACTATGTTATACAATGGCTCCTTTGTCTTTTAAGTTGCATTGTACTGGCATTCGGAGTCTTTCTGGAAGTCAAAGCCAAAGTGACTTACCTTGCCGGCGAAGGTCTGGCTCTTGCGATCACCAAAGTGTCTCGGTTAGAATTTGGCAAAGCGAAAGTAAGTGTCGATTGCTCGCTGGTCATCCTGGGCGTTGGCAGCTCGCTTTTGCTGCTGCATCGACTGGATGGAGTACGCGAAGGCACGGTGGCGGCAGCGCTCCTGGTGGGTACCATCGTCCGTTTTTATGCCAAAAACCTCTCGTTTGTTGACAAATGGTTGGGCAATAAACCGGCTGTGAAAGCAATAGCTCCTGTCGTAACAGTTCCCGAACAAAAACAGCAGCTCGTCATCACCATTGCCCGCGAATACGGCAGCGGCGGACACGAGATTGGCGAAATTCTGGCCAAGCGATTGGGTATTGCATTTTACGACAGCAAACTGATTGACCTTACTGCACTCGAAGGCGGATTCACGCCGGAATACGTAAAGGAGCACGAACAAAAGCTGGCCAATACGCTGCTCTACGACCTGTACGAACAGAACTACGCTTACGTCAACGAAGAGATGCCGCCGCTTGACAGCCTGTTTATGGTACAAAGCAAGGTGATTCGTGACATTGCCGAACACGAAGCCTGCGTAATTGTAGGTCGTTGCGCCGACTTTATTCTCAAGAGTCAGTCCACTTTCAATATCTTTGTCCACGCCGGCAAAGAGTTCCGTATCGACCGCATTATCCACAACTACCACATTGCACCCGAACTGGCCGAAAAAGAGCTGGAACGCAAAGACCGTGAACGCATCAACTATTGCCGTCACTACACCCACAAAACCTGGGGCGACGCGGCGAATTACCACCTCACCGTCGACAGTTCACTCTTCGGCACCGAAGCCTGCGCAGACCTCATTATTCAGGCGTTGGAGCAATGGGAAGGCAACAGTTAATCTGCAAGCATCTTGAAGAAATTACTCATTTCGCTATAGGTGTACTCCCGGTTATCTTCTTCTTTAGTTTGTAATGATTTAGCAGCATTGATCTTTGCCTTATCGAAGTCTCCTCCATGTTTGAGTAGAAGCCGATGAAGCCCTCCTTTGGTTGACAGAAAGAATTTCTCTGTTTTCTGATACCCGCAAAGGGTATTCAACTCTTTTGTGAGAACATCAGATGTAGGATATAGCGCCGTAGTATATTTGAAATGGTATAAAAACCATAATTCGAGACAACGTTCATTTTCAAAGAAGATAATTTTGCATTTGATACCTTCTTTGGGTTTGGATACTGTTTGATTGTGGTACTTCTCTTTCAGTCGGATATAGTGTGTTTTATTTTTTCCTTCCCCCTTGTTATCCATATCAATCAGACAATACACATGAGAATAACCAGCGGCAATACATTTCTCAATTTCTTCTTTGAGATATTGCATACCGGTCGAATGCTTCGGCAATTTAGGTTCGATTTGTGCTCCTATAACCCCTTTAAGCGACAGTAAATAATATTGTTCTGTTATTCCTTCTCCAATTACAGCAATCGATTTGGAATGTTTTTGTCCTCGGGTTGCAATCTTTCGTGTCATATCATTGCTCTATAAAGATAGAACCTAAACTGGGTTTTGCCCCTAACCGTCCCGACTTGTATGCCTTATAGAGTGACAGGTTTTTGTGTAATCCAAATTCAGCGGCAGAATAGAGCTCCGTAGCTCCCGTATCATTTGATTTTTCGGTAAACCAAACCATATCACGGCGAACAAACTCCTCATCAAGCAGCATCTGATCATGGGTAGTAAAAATAATTTGAGATGCATTGGTATTCATCATAAACAGACTCAAGTAGTGAAGCAAAAGATCGTAATGAATGCCTCTTTCTATCTCATCGAAGATATAAATATGATTTTCAATTGTCATATTATACAATCGCTCTAAAAGAGGTATATACTTTCGAGTTCCGTTTGATTCCAATCTTACACTTAGAGCAAAATCCCCATCGTTTGTATGATGTGTAAACTCTAAATCCATTTTTTTTTCTTTCAGCAAATCTGTTTTAATAGAATCTGGAATACTATCATCATTTTTAATACGTTCTTTAATCTCAGTTGGAATTTCATTCGGAATTTCCTTTATTTCTAAATTAGAAATATTAAAATCAGCTTTACATAATGCTGTAAGGACAAATTTTTTCTTAATATCATTACTAAGAATATTTTCTGCTATATCCAATATGCTTAAATCCTCGTCTTCTTCATGAACATATTTTTTTATCCACGTGTGCACAACATTGAATGGCTTTGCATCAACAGAAATTTTAGCATAAGTAGACAACACTGTATGATTATTTAATGTGTTATCAATAAATGCTCTTTTTGCTTTTGCAGACAATTGTAATAGATCGCCAAATTTAATCTTAGGCGCTACACTTTCATTTACAAACTCACGAACATAGAATGTTGACATGATTCCATTAGGAGCAAAGCTGAATATCTCATTTAAAACATATGAGTCATTAAACGCTACTTTATATTCATATTTTACAGAATCAATATAAAATTGAATAGCAAAGATTGTTGGTTTGTCTTTATCCAAGGCAAAAGGTTCATACAAAATTTGCCTATTCTTATCTAGCATTGGAGCAAACAGCATTCTCCAAAGGCTCTCTAATGCAATCAAAATATTTGTCTTCCCAGAAGCATTAGCTCCATAAAGAACAGCCATCTTCAATAATCGCAAATTCGGTTTTACCTCATATGTCAAATATTCCAGGGAAGTAGTATCTTTGGTTGCCTCAAAAGAGAGTGTCTGTTCATCTCTAATGGACATGAAATTTTTGACTCTAAACTCCTGAATCATGATTTGAAAGATTAAATTGGTAATTTTTCTACAAATATAGGGCAAAAATAACAATTAATATCTATTCGAAGAAAAAAATTGAACAACCTTCATTTTTTCGAACACAACACTCTCTTTCTGTTTGTCGGCTCGAAGCGTTACATTGCGCAAAATGTAAATTATTCTCATATTTTCAAGGTGTTACTGAAAGGAAAATATATATTTGCAGAGAAAGAACAATCGAATCTGTTATAAAGATTACTGTTATCTTTTATTTCAGGTCTCTTATCTTGATTCTAAAAATACTTCCATGAAAAAACTCACTCTACTTTGTCTGGCCGGAATGCTCTTTTCGGCAGTGGCATCGGCTCAGGTGCCTGCACTCAGTGACCTGAAAACGGAACCGGTAACGGTAACCACCGGCTACTCGCTGAAATTTCACTCGAACATTCTCAACGAAGATCGCACCGTTATGATCGCCCTGCCGGAGGGCTACGAGAAGAGTACGAAGAAATACCCGGTGCTCTATATGCTCGATGCACAGTGGAACTTCAACCATACGGCTCAAAACCTCGGCTGGCTCTCCAATTCCGACATCAAGAGCATTCCGCAAACCATCGTGGTGGGCCTTGCAACCGGTGGCGACAGGCGCGAACACGACCTCACCCCCACGCCGGGCAACGGCCACAAGGGTGGCGGTGCCGACAGCCTCTACCGCTTTATCAAAGAGGAGCTGATGCCGTTTGTAGAGAAAAACTACCGTACCTACAACTACCGGATTCTGGGTGGTGTGTCGTACGGAGGCCTGTTTGTGATGAACGCCTTTGTCAAAGATCCGCTATATTTCAATGCTTATTTATCTCTCAGTCCGAGTATGTGGTGGGAAAACAATATCATGCTGGACAAAACGAAGGAGCTGCTTACCAAATCACCCGAGTTCCCCACGCGCCTCTACCTGACCATGGCTAACGAAGGATTGTCGATGGGTGTCGATTCGCTGGACGCACTACTAAAGAAGTATGCTCCAAAAAACTTTGCCTGGAAATTCGACAAACACCCCGACGAGGTACACAATACCATCCACTTCAAAGGCATCTGGGACGGCATGAAATTTCTGCTGGCCGACTGGCATTACCCCTTTATCGATTTCGGAACAAAGGAGAAGCCGTTTTCGGTTCCCAATACAACGGGATCTGCCTCGGGTACTCCTAAAGCTGTAAAGCTACCGGCTACGGTTATTGCCGGTTGCACTGGTGTCTATCTTGATTCGTTCGGCAGACTGTTGTCGCTGACAAAGGCCGACAACACGTTGCAACTGTCGAACGAACAGCTACCACCGCTTTCTCTCTACCCCGAAGCTTCGGGCAAGTTCTTTCTCCCTATCAATACTGCGCTTGAAGAGCTTCATTTGAAAAATGCACTGATACGTTTTGATTTCACGAAAAACGACTCGCTGATTGTGACGACAAACGGCAAAATTGAGTTCACGGCCAAAAAATTGACGCATCTTCCGCTTGTAGCATTATCCGACAAGGTCTTGCAAGAGTTTGTGGGAGCATACACCTCTTCGGTGCCCAACAATAACTTTCGGATCGAGAAGAAAGAACATTCGTTGCTGCTGTTTGTTGATACCACACCGTTCACTTTATACCCAATGAGCGCCAATAAACTCTTTGTTTTTGTCAAGGGAACGGGATTGGATCTGGAATTTTTGAAAGACGCATCGACCAACACAACCAAAATAAACGTAGCCAAAGACGGTAAAGTGATGATGGAAGCAAAAAAGACGAATTGATCCGACTGTTCAATTTCTTTTGAAAACGGCCTCCATGTTGTATAACAATAGTCCCGGGGCAATATTTTCATCTATCTTTTCGTAGCTTTGCCTGTATAGCATTCTATAAACCTGCCGTGCCTATGGCACTATGATTACAAACATTATTCTGTTTGTATTTACAGATTAATCCCGATAGGGATGGCATGTTTATAGCTGTAATACACAGAACTAATTCCAAGTCCCGTAGGGACGAAACGGTATACAAATGCGGAAATTTCTCTTCATTTTTTTAAGTTTGGTAATGCTCATTTCCTGTGGGAAAACCAAACCAATAGAGCAAATAAATGAATTTGTTTTGTTTGCATATCCGGGCTTCAACTATCAAGATAGCGATCGTATAGTACTGGATTCTACATCCCTTAATATCAGAAAATACTTTGAGTTAAGCAGAAATAATTTTATCTGTATTGCTAATGCGAAGGATTATAAAAGTAAGCCCCAAAAGTATGTTGAAAGTAATAAAGCAGATACTTTGGGGCTGGATAGATTACTAAATCGAGTTCTTCTTTCAAAACACTATCGCCACGAATACTACCCGAAATCGGATAGTTGGTACGAAGGTTTTACATATACTATATATTATCGGACGTCTTCAAATAATGAATTTACAATAAGTTATTACCCGGATTATTTACCGGACAGTCTCAAAGCATTGCACAATTATATCATTAACGTAATCTCATATTATAGAACACCGCGTAACGATCAATTCCAATTTCATACTATCACAAAAAGTGTGGCTGGTGATCTTTGGAAAAAGCATAAACCTGCGGTGGCACAAAGCAAGATTGAAGAAGTTAAATTTGAATTGAGGTAAAATATAATACATCAACCCTTAACGCGCATAAACACTCATCCTATGAAAATAAAATTTATCGGCGCTGCACGCGAAGTAACCGGCAGCAAGCATTTGATAACAACAAAAGAGGGCAAGAAAATCCTGCTCGACTGCGGAATGTTTCAGGGCAAGGGAATGGAAACCGATGCCATGAACCGTAACCTCGGATTCGACCCGGCAGAGATCGACCACATCATCCTGACTCACGCCCATATCGACCACTCGGGACTGATTCCCTACATGTACAACAACGGCTTCGAAGGTTCGGTGATCTGCACCAATGCCACCCGCGACCTCTGTGCCATTATGCTCTCCGACAGCGGCCACATTCAGGAGCTCGATGTGAAATGGTACAACAAAAAGCTGGCAAAAAAGGGTTTGCCACCCGTGCATCCCATCTATAACGACAAAGATGCCGAAGAGTGTATGAAACTCTTTATCGGAGTGGCCTACAATCGACGCTTCTATTTCAACGACAAAAAGAGCCACAACGGCATCAACGTGAAGTTCACCAATACCGGTCACATGCTGGGCAGTTCGGTAGTGAACCTCGAAATCAAAGAGGGCGATAAAACCATCCGGTTAGCTTATACCGGAGATATCGGACGTCCGCGCAACCGTATCATCCAACCGCCTGCACCCTTTCCACAATGCGATTACCTGATTACCGAATCGACCTACGGCGACCGTCTACACCAGGCTGATAAAGAATCGGAAGAAGATTTGCTGCGCATCATTACCGAGACCTGCGTCGACAAAGGAGGCAAGCTTATTATTCCTTCGTTCTCCATCGGGCGTACTCAGGAGATTGTCTTTGTGCTCAACAACCTTTACAACGATGGCCGATTGCCCAAAATAGACATCTTCGTTGACAGTCCACTGTCGGTCAACGCCACCGACGTGTTCCGCATGCATACCGAATGCATGAACGAACATGTAAAAGAGGTGCTGAAATACGATCCCGATCCGTTCGGATTCAATACCCTGCATTACATCAAAAATGTGGACGACTCCAAAAAGCTCAACGATTACAAGAAACCCTGCGTTATTATCTCTTCGTCGGGCATGATGGAAGCCGGGCGCATCAAGCATCACGTGGCCAATAACATCTCCGACCCAAAGAACACTTTGCTTATTGTGGGTTACTGTTCGCCTACCTCTTTGGGTGCGCGCATCCAGCAACCGGGGTTGAAAGAGATCTCCATTTTCGGAGAAATGCATCCCCTTAACGCTAAAATTGAAAAGATAGAAGCCTTCTCCGGCCACGGCGATTACAATGAAATGAAAGAGTTTCTTCATTGTCAGGATACGGCCCAATTAAAGAAAACCTTCCTGGTTCACGGCGAGTACAAAACACAACAGACCTACCGTGATATTCTCAACAAAGATGGTTTTTCTAACATCGAAATTCCGGCTCCGGGAGAGGAATTTGAACTATCGTAAACAGGGGAAAATATGAGTTTATTCAGAGTTATTCTTGCAATTATTTTCCCTCCGCTTTCGGTACTTGATAAAGGCTGCGGCAGCTTTCTTATTATCCTGCTTCTCACTCTTTGCGGGTGGGTTCCGGGAGTAATCGGAGCATTGATTATTCTCAACAAACGGAAATAAACGGAAATAAACGCATATACCGTAACGCGGAAAACGGGATAAACAATTATACATTGGTATTTTTGTTTATCCCGTTTCTATTATGCATCATTTTATCTTTTATGCTTTATCTGGCAGCATAAAGCAATATAGCTTCTCCATCGTGATCTCCCGTCGTTATCCATCGTGTATTTATCCGGTTTTCGAGATTACATTCTCCTATAATCCGATAGATATGACCGCGCCCGAGTTTTTCGCAGAAATCGTTTCTGGCAATGGTAAACGATTGGTAAACATGGTGAGCTCTGCTAAAAAACCGGAATGCTTCACGGCTGAAAGCCCCAACAAAGATATATTTGCCGTCGAAATATTCCGGTCCCATTATTCGTCCATGATTGTTGGGAAACAAAAAATTACGATCGGAAAGCGCCCTTCTGTGTTCGTCCGGCAGCTGGCTTAACCGACAAGTGTCTATCCTTGCGTAATATCCGGAAGAATGCCCTTCACGATCTGTGTAGCCTTCTTTCTGACATGCTATCATCAGCTTGCGGATTGCTTCCGCCCTGGTTTTAGCGAATGCATCAATGATTACGACATTAATAGGTTCGATAAGTTCCTTATTTTGGAATCTGGTACCTAACCAGTCTGCCGGTTTGCCATTGCTTCTTTCCATCCACTTACCAATATCGGGCAGTTTAAGCTCTTTCAAGGTATTTGGCTGAGAATTGGAAACACAGAAAGAGAGCAATAACAAAGCAAAAAGAATCAAGAATTTAAGCATAGAGCAAAAAAATAACGAATCATATACATTATCAGTTAAGTCATTGCAAATATCCGTTAGTTTTTAGCAATTTGTATTCCCCTTCTCAAAAAAACAACAAAAAAGCATCCTGTCCCGGCCAGTAACAAAAAAAGCCTGCAACTCGACCGAGTGCAGGCATTTATATTTTAGAAGAAATCTATTATTTGATATTCAATTTCTTTTTAACCAAAGGCAGAACATCTACACTCTGATCTGAATGATAAAGAATTGCAGGAACCTGCAAGTCGAATATGTAAATAAAGCCGTTTTCAAGACCAACGTCGTTGATAGCTTTCTTAATTTTATCAACAATAGGCTGAACTAATTCTTGTTGTTTTTTTTGCAGGTCGGTTTGAGCTGTCTGGTTCAAAGTACTGATACGTTGTTCCATTTCCACAATCTCACTCTGACGAGCTTGCAAGATAGATTGAGGCATGCTATCTTTTTTGTCCACAAATTCTTTTACTCTTTTGTTATACTCGTCACGCATTTTGTTAATCTCATTTTCATAATTTGTAGCGAGATCCTGAAGAGTTTTTTCTACAGTTGCTTTTTCTGGCATTGCATTATACACATCCTGAGAATTGACATGGCCAAATTTATTTTGAGCAAAAGCCATAATAGGTGCAACGCACAAAACCAGCACAATAATTTTCTTAAGCATAAGTTGATGTTTTAATGATAAAATTTTCGCAAAAATAGGGATTTATTTTGAATATCCAAGTTTAACTAGCACTTCATCGCTTATGTCTATTTTAGGCGATGAGAAGATAATATTCATAGATGAAGACTTATCCAGAATCAGTTGGTAGCCTTTATCATTTGAAATGGTTTGAATCGCATTATAGACTTCGTCCTGAATAGGTTTCATAAGACTTTGTCTTTTCTTGTAGAGTTCTCCTTCCGGACCAAAATACTGGCGTTTCAAATCCTGAGCAGCCTTTTCTTTTTCTACAATTTCGTTTTCTCTTTTAGTCTTCATCTCAGGCGACATAAACACAACTTCTGTCTGATATGTCTTGTAGAGATTTTGTACCACCTGCATCTTTGCCTCCACTTCCGCCTGCCATTTTTTTGACACCTGGTTTAGCTGCTCATTTGCCGATTCATAGGCTGGCACATGCTTCATGATATATTCCATGTCTACTATAGCAAATTTCTGAGCGTGAGAAAAGCTGAAGGCTCCCATCAAAAACACGAACAAAATAATAAGCTTTTTCATAGTCTTCTGATTTTAGTTGCACATTCAAAAATCTATATTTTAGAACTCTTGTCCGATAATAAAGTGGAAGTGGCTTCCACCATATGAAGTACTGCCGTTAATCTTGTCAAAACCATATGCCCAGTCAATACCCAGCAATCCGAACATTGGAAGGAAGATACGAACACCGACACCAGCCGATCTCTTCAAATCGAAAGGATTGAATTCTTTGCCGGTGCTCCAGCAGTTTCCTGCATCAACAAATGCAAGAGCATAGATATTGGTCGTTTGTTCCAATACCAACGGATATCGTAATTCAGCCCCAACCCTTGTATATACATAACCTATCTGAGCACTTTGTAAAGCTCCATTTCTATAATAAGATGCAGTTGGTGTCAATGAACCGTTTTCATAACCACGCAAACCAATAGTCTCTGTTCCGTAAGTGGTATAACCAGTCATACCGTCACCACCCATGTAGAATGTTTCAAATGGAGAACGTTTGTACTTGTTATAATAACCAAGGTATCCATATTCAGTTCTCCCCATCAACACAAATGTACGATTGGCATTGGAAAGAGGAATGAAGAATTTACCTTTGAATTTCAGTTTATAGAATTCAACCATATTGTATCGATCCTGATCACTCATCGTTGCTGAGTAGTCTTTATGATCAAAAGAAGAATACGGCGGAGTAAACTGGCCTGATAAAGTAAACGTTGAGCCTTGACGTGTATAGATCGGATTGTCTGTTGAGTTACGGCTTAAAATTACGTTCAGACTGGCAAGGTTAGCTATACCATCAGACATCAGGAAGTAGCTCCAGTTCTTCAATGAATAGCGCTGATATTCAAGTCCAAGATTTAACTGAAAATAATCATCGGGCCATTGTAAACGCTTACCCCAGCTTGCAGAAATACCAAAGGTATGAATATATTTATCCGGGTCTGCTTCATAGGCATAGCTGTTGCCATAATTACTTCCATAGCCGCCGTAGCCACCGTACCCGCCATAACCACTGGAATATGAATTATAATAATTACCCAGATAGCTTGAATAACGGTTGCTAACACCAGTCTGGATAGAATAATATGCTGATAGGGACAGCGAATTAGGACGTTTACCGCCTAACCATGGTTCAACAAAAGAAACGCTATACGATTGATAGTAGCTACCGTTAGTCTGGCCTGATATAGAAAAAGTCTGACCTTCACCCTCTGGCACGAAACGATAAGTTGACGGTTTGAATAAATTTTGAATAGCGAAATTACTGAACTTCAGACCCAGACTACCAACCACCCCGGTTTGTCCCCATCCTGCAGAGAATTCAATCTGGTCATTCGATTTTGAAACCAAAGGCCAACTGATATCAACATTGCCTTCTTCAGGATTAGGTTGTACATCCGGCATCAGTTTTTCCTGCTCGAAGTTACCCAATTGAGCCAACTCGCGCATGGTACGCATCAAATCCGATTCACTGTAGTATTGTCCGGGGACAACATACATTTCACGGCGAATCACATGCTCGTATACGTGGGTATTTCCGCTTATCTTAACTTCATTGATTGTAGCCGGTTTTCCTTCATAAAGACGCATTTCAAAGTCAATAGAGTCATTCGCTGTATTAACTTCAACCGGGTCTACATTCATAAAGAGATATCCTTTATTCTTGTAGAATTTTCCAACGGCATCTTCATCGCTGGACAAACGTTTGTTCAATAATTTGGCATTGTATGTATCGCCCTTTTTGATACCCAACACCATACTCAAATATTCACTCGGGTAAATCGTATTTCCTACCCAAGAAATATTACGTATATAATATTTTTTACCTTCGTCCACTTTAAGGTAAACATTGACACTCTGATCGTCATAACGGGCTACGCTATCCCAGACTACGGCTGCATCACGAAAACCTTTTTCATTGTACCGTTCAACGATAAGATTCTTATCTGCGGTGAAGTTTTCATCCACAAATCTTTTAGTTTTGAACAGGTTAACCAATTTTGGCTCGTTGGTTTTTTTCATTGCGCCTACCACCTGATTGAACGATAAAGCCTGATTTCCTTCAAGAAAAATTTCATGAACTTTCACCTTCCGGCCCGGATCGACATCAATGTCAACCGTCACCATTCCTTTTTGAAGCGTATCATTTTTTTGAACGACAGAAACCGTTGCATAACGAAAACCCTTATCATTCAAATATTTCTTTATTACGGTCACCGCTTTGTCTTTCAAGTCAGGAGTCAACTGACTACCTTTAACCATTCCGATTTTAGGATCAACATCTTCGATATACGATTTCTTGAGTCCTGTATAATTAATTTTGGAAATGCGTGGACGTTGCTGAACAACAATTTCTATCCAGACTTTATTACCTTCAATCTTAGATGCTAAAACCTTTACATCTGAAAAGAAACCCTGTTTCCAAAAACGTTTTAAGGCACCGGTCAGTTCGTCCCCGGGCACTTTCACTTTTTGGCCTACAGTAAGACCTGAGAATCCTACCAATACATAATCTTCATACATCGAAGAACCCGAAATTTTAATTCCGGCAATTTCGTATTCTCTGGGATTCTGTGAATAATAAATATTCGGGATAAATGCTTTAACTGTATCTTTTGCGGTTTGCTGACTTGTTGCAGGTTGTTGAGCAAAAGCTGTTACGGATAAAATCAGGGAAGTGAACGCGAATAATGTTCGTTTTAACATATGCTTTTTAGATGAAGTATGCGTAAGTAAAATAATCTATCAATCTGTTTTCAGTTGAAGTCCAGTCTTTCCGAAACGACGTTCACGGCTTTGATAATCACAGATTGCTTCATAAAATTGTTCTTTGTCAAAATCAGGCCAAAGCGTATTCGTGAAGTAAAGTTCGGAATAGGCTAATTGCCACAGTAAAAAATTACTAATGCGCATTTCGCCACTGGTACGAATCAACAAATCAGGGTCCGGTATGCCTTTGGTTGTAAGATAACTGTCAAACATCTTATCATCAAGGTCTTCAGGCTTTGCCTTGCCGGACTGCACATCCTGACAAAATAATTTTACCGCATTAATTATCTCCCATCTTGCAGAATAACTCAGGGCTAATACCAAGGTTAAACCTGTATTTTGTGCAGTAATCTCAATACTATTTTTCAATCTTCGTTGTGCATCTTCAGGCAAACGGTTATGATCCCCGATTGACACTAAACGCACATTGTTTTTATGTAGATCGGGTGTCTCTTTTTCAATAGTTACTGCGAACAATTCCATTAGAGCTTTTATTTCATCCTCCGGCCTGTTCCAGTTTTCAGTCGAAAATGTATATAATGTCAAATACTCAACACCGAGTTCAGAGGCTGCTGCGGTCACATCGCGCACAGCACCAATTGCACTTTGGTGTCCAAAAGCACGAGCCATACCCTGTTGCATTGCCCATCGTCCGTTTCCGTCCATTATAATGGCTACATGTCTCGGTACACGGGCTCTGTCTATTGTATCTAAAAATGAACTCATGTTTGTGTTATCTAATTAATAATCAGTATCCTTTTAAGAAACCTGATCTACATTCACATTTCTGTGTATAAATTGCAAAGGTGACTGCAATTGTCAGTGTCGAATAAAAATCGTTATTAAATGACATATTTTGATTCAACAAATACGGATTATTGAGTTCCGCAACTCCTTCCAGCCTATCGGACAAAGCTTTATTAATTGTCCACTCTACATTCAAATCCACTCTACTGCTCAACTTCAACTTCCCTCCTACTCCACAACTTAATACCACTGCCCGTGCAGGAAAAATTGGTTCGGTGAGCAAGGTTGCATTCTTCTTTTGTTTACTGCAGGCAATGAATCCAACACCTCCTAATATGTAAGGAGTTACTATCGAACTTTCAATGTTGTAATCAGATCGCTCATACGGAAAAAAGTTAAACTCACCCTGTATGGTTGCAAATAAATAATTGTGATTAAATGCAACCTGATACGTATCCGAATAACCTTTTATTCCACTGAAAGACAATGCGCTCTTTAGCGCTAATCTGTTATTTAATGGATAACGGACTAACCCGCCAATAACGCTTCTGTTATAAGCAAACAATTTCTGATTGGCATCGCCAAGGTAAAATGATGTACCTGCAAGAGGACCTACCTCTATAGTATGTTCAAAATCCTGACAATACGCCAATTGAGTGACACCTAACAGTCCCATCCAAAAAATCAATTTTCGAATCATGTGACTTGCTTTTAGTATTTCACTTCAATAACGTAAAAATGCCCGTCCAAGTATTATTTCAATAAAAATTGCCCACAAAAGTAGCAAATATCTTTCTATCAAAACAGGTGCTCTTTTCTTTTGCCCTGATATTTAACATAAAATCACAAAGAAAAAAATATCCTGTTTGCGCAGCTTTATGGCCTCACTGCTTTTTTTCGAATGCCATCATTCAGCAGCTTTCAGCTTTTCAAAGCTTCCACTCAAAACCGTCTTTCGTATCTTTAACGTCGAACCCAAAGGCAGCTAACTGGTTACGGATTTTGTCAGCTGTCGCCCAATCCTTATTTGCTTTCGCTTCCAGACGAATGCTAAGCAACAAATCTATCGCTTTTTTGTACGCCTCGGTAGAAGAATCCACATCTGAGAGTTGAGTTTTCAAGCCAAGAATATCTTCAATAAAGAGTTTCATAACAGACTTTAACTCATCCAGATCTACCTGCGAAATAGTTCCCTTGCCGTCATGAACGGTATTAATCGCTTTGATAGCTTCAAACAACTGTGCAATTACAATCGGTGTATTCAGGTCATCACACATGGCAGCTTCGCATTTATCACGCAAACCTGCCACATCCACTGTGGTTTCAGCACCAGCCTGCAATTTCTGCAAACGCTCATACCCTTCCACTAACCTGGACAATCCTTTTTCTGATGCCACCAACGCTTCGCTGCTAAAATCGACCGTACCACGATAATGTGCCTGAAGAATAAAGAAACGAATAGTCATTGGACTGAACGGCTGGGTAAGCAATTTATGGTTTCCTGTAAAGAACTCTTCAAGTGTAATAAAATTACCAAGCGATTTTCCCATCTTCTGTCCATTGATGGTAATCATATTGTTATGCATCCAGTAACGCACCGATTCGTGGCCGAGAGCCGCCGTTGACTGAGCTATTTCGCACTCGTGATGCGGAAATACCAAATCCATTCCGCCTCCATGAATATCAAATTTTTCGCCTAAATATTTTGTTCCCATTACCGAACATTCAAGATGCCATCCCGGGAAACCGTCACTCCAGGGTGAAGGCCAGCGCATTATATGTTCCGGCATTGCTTTCTTCCAAAGGGCAAAGTCAACACTTTTACGCTTTTCGTTCTGACCATCCAAATCGCGCGTTGTTTCCAACAACTCATCAATATTACGCCCGGATAATTTTCCGTAATGGTGTGATTTGTTATACTTCTCAACATTGAAATAGACTGATCCGTGGCTTTCGTAGGCAAACCCGGCATGCAGAATACTCTTCACAAATTCAATCTGCTCAATAATATGACCCGAAGCATGAGGCTCTATGCTGGGTGGAAGCACGTTAAGAGCCTCCATTGCTTTATGGTAACGATTGGTATAATACTGCACAATTTCCATGGGTTCCAATTGCTCAAGCCGTGCTTTCTTAGCAATCTTATCTTCTCCGGCATCAGCATCATTTTCGAGGTGCCCCACATCAGTTATATTTCTCACATAACGAACCTTATAGCCAAGGTGCGTCAGATAACGGTAAACCAAATCAAAAGTAATAGCCGGACGAGCATGTCCCAAATGAGCATCACCATACACTGTAGGACCACACACATACATCCCCACATGAGGTGCATGCAGCGGCTCAAAAAGCTCTTTTTTTCTACTTAATGTATTATAAATAAACAGTTTATTATCCATATCTTTAATGCTTACATCGTATTAAATTGAAATAACAAAGATAACTCATTTTTTTAACCCCTGCAATCAAATATCATACAAGCCTGATTATTAATACCTTTTATAAAAACATCACCTTACAAACAACTTCCTGGTATCATTCTTTTATCCAATGGTATTCTTCGTTCACATCTGTGTGGAAAACTAACAAAAATGTGCCAATTTGTTGTATTAAAATGATAGAAAAACGGCGAAAAAAGTGTACATTTGCACCCGTATTCCCACTATATTGTATGACCAAAAGTAAATTAACCGGGATGGGCGTTGCCCTGATTACCCCATTCAAAGCAGACGATTCGATTGATTTTGAAGCTCTTGCAAAACTTGTGGAGCATCTGATAAAAAACGGCACCGATTATCTGGTTGTTTGTGGAACAACAGCTGAAACAGCTACCATGACCAAACAGGAAAGAGATGAAGTTACCCGCTTTGTCATCAGAGTCAATGCCGGAAGATTGCCTATTGTTCTGGGAGTCGGAGGAAACAATACTCAAGCTGTTATAGATCAACTTCAAAACGACGATTTGAGTGGTGTCGATGCAATCCTTTCGGTTACACCTTATTACAACAAGCCATCACAGGAAGGTCTATACCAGCACTTCAAGGCAATTGCAACAGCATCAAGACTGCCGATTATTCTTTACAACGTTCCGGGCAGAACGGGTGTCAACATGACGGCAGATACAACATTGCGTTTAGCTAATGATTTCAAAAATATCGTTGCAATAAAAGAAGCTTCTGGCATCTTCACGCAAATTGATGATATTATCAAAAACAAACCCGAAAATTTTGTGGTAATTTCAGGAGATGACGGCATCACTTTTCCTCTGATAACATTAGGAGCTGTTGGTGTAATTTCTGTTATCGGCAACGCATTTCCATACGAGTTCAGCCGGATGGTACGATTGGCTCTTAATGGACAATACGATGCCGCCCGTGAAATTCATTATCGTTTCAACGAACTCTTCAAACTCCTGTTTGTAGATGGGAATCCGGCTGGTGTAAAAAGCATTTTATCAGTAATGGGTATGATAGAAAACAAATTACGTCTTCCATTAGTTCCAACCACCATTACAACATTTGAAAAAATAAGAGTAGTACTCAACAGCTTGAATGTTAAGTGCTAATCAAAATAAAACTCATATCCTTCACCTAAAATAACAATTGCTATGACAGATGTAAAGGTATTTTTAAAAGCCGCAGAAGACAAAATGGAAGGTGCGGTACGCTTCTTAGACGAATCGTTGGCTCACATCCGTGCAGGAAAAGCTAACCCCCGTATTCTTGACGGTGTATTTGTTGAATATTATGGAAACCATCTTCCCATCAGCGGAGTAGCTACAGTTACCACTCCTGATGCGAAAACGATCAACATTCAACCGTGGGAAAAAGCGATGATCAGTGTTATTGAAAAAGCTATCATGGCATCCGAAATAGGCATTACTCCTGCCAACAACGGAGAAACCATTCGATTGGGAATTCCTCCACTTACAGAGGAACGCCGTAAACAGCTTGCAAAACAGGCAAAACAAGAAGTAGAAGATGCAAAGGTTAGCATCCGTAACGCCCGTCGTGATGCCATTGAGCACATCAAAAAAGCAGTAAAAGACGGACTTCCTGAAGATTCTGCCAAAGATGCAGAAAATGATGCTCAGAAGCTGCACGACAAGTTTGTAAAAAAAGTAGAAGATATGATGGTTGCCAAAGAAAAGGAAATTATGACTGTGTAATCTTCTCAAAAACCTATATGAACAAAAAATGCGAATCGGCACGACCGGTTCGCATTTTTTTATTCTGGGTCACTTTCTTGCATTTCTTGGATGAAAGCTCAACACTGTATCTCGCAGCAATTCAACATCAATATGGGTATAAATTTCTGTTGTCATAATTGACTCATGCCCCAAAAGCTGCTGAATCACCCTGAGATTTGCGCCTCCTTCGAGCAAATGAGTAGCAAACGAATGCCGGAATGTATGCGGACTAATATTCTTCTTTATTCCAGCCATTTGGGCAAACTGTTTGACAATCGTAAAAATCATCACTCTGGTCAGCTTGGCTCCCCTACGGTTTAGAAACAGATAATCTTCAAAGCCTTTCTGTATCTTCATTCCGTTACGAATTATCAACCACAACTTCATTTGAGTTTCAGCTTCTTCTGACAAAGGAACCAAACGCTGTTTGCTACCTTTGCCTTCCACCTTCATAAAAGAATGTTCAATATCAATATTTGAAAGCTGTACATCAATCAATTCCGAAACCCGCAAGCCCGATCCATACATCATTTCTATAATGGCACGGTTTCGCTGGCCCTCCGGCGTGGAAACATCAATAACATCGACTATGGCATTAATTTCTTCAACGGAGAGAACTTCTGGCAAATGAAGTCCTATTTTAGGAAGTTCCAGCAATTCGGTCGGATCATCTTCCAGTTTATTGGTCAGGATAAGAAAATTATAGAATGATTTTATACCGGAAACGATACGCGCCCGTGAGCGTGGAGAAATTCCCAAATCAGACAGTTCTATCAAAAAATCCTGCAAATGGTCGATGCGCACAGTCAAAAAATCGACATGAGCATCCGAAAGAAAGCTCAAAAGCTTTTCTATATCACTCAAATAAGCGGATACCGTATTGGAAGATAATGACTTTTCGAGTTGAAGGAATGCTTTATACTCTTTTAATACCGGTTGCATGGGAAAAGTTTTACCGGATGCTATCGAAATTTATGAAGTTTTATTTGGCTAAACGAAAGCTGGCTTGGCCTATCAAATTACCATCAGCAAAAAGGTCTACTCTGTAAGAACCCGGAAATAACAATTCGTTGACTTTCCAGTATAACACATCAGAAAGATCCTCTCCTTGGTATTCAATCGTTTTTTTACAGGAATATTGAATTTGACGATTCTCAAATGGAAAAACGTCGCCTTGGCTTCTGGCAAGGACTCCGTTATCAGGAGTCATGATCCGTGCATACACATGCTTATTTCCGGGAGCTGCAGTAACATTTTTAGCTATCGTAAAATTGATCTTTATAGTCGCAGTTTTATTGACTTTATCGGTTTTTTTATTGCGATCTGTCAATGTCTCGACATTCAAAGACTTTACATCTAACCGCGCCGCACGAGTTACCTTTTCTTCAAGGGAACTCTTTTCCTTTGACAATTGTTCCACATGTTGCGAAGCCTGATTGAATTTTTGCTTGACCTCCTGATTTTCGGCTGTCAACACCTGATTTTGATGGTTCAAAGAATCTACCATTATCACGTATTGGCGCAATACTTTACGTACGGTTGCAAGCTCCTGTTTCAATTGGTTAATCTTCTGAACATCTGTTACTCTAACCGTTTTCAGTTCTTCCATCAATGACTGAATACGCTGCTTCTGTTTCACAATCTGATGGGCAAGAGAATCATTGGTCGTCTTAAACTGCAAACCGTCTGTAGACTTGGCAAAATCTTCATATTCCTGTTGCAATTGGCTTTTCTCATACGTCATCTGCGCAACCATTCCCTTCATTTCAGAATCTTTATCCGAAGATTTCTTCACAAAGAAAACAAGTGCAATTACCAATCCAAGAACCAATGCTCCTACACTACTATAAATTATAATATTTTTTCTTCCAGACATAATAAATAAAACTTTGAAAAACAGATATTTTACAATCGCAGATCAGTTCTTTTTCCAACCTGCAAATCAGAGTACAAAAGTAGAAATATTGTGCGATACTTCAAACAAAAAGCGCCCTGCATACCACTTAATACAGGGAATAAAAAATGGCTGACATTTCAGAAATATCAGCCGTATATGGAGAATTATTCTCAATACTATTCACGAATAACCTTAACCAGACTTCCCGGCCCAAGTTTGATAATTGAAGACGGGGCTGGCTCTGACAGATCATCCTGACGATATTGCACGACATAATCGACCGCATCGATAATTTCCTGCGAAATCTGCGCAAAATTACGAGGAGTCGGTTCGCCGCTAATATTCGCAGATGTTGAAACTATTGGACGACGGAACATTTCGCACAACTTTTTTGAAAACTCCTCATTAGACACACGTATACCTATGCTTCCATCTTCTCCCATCAAATTTGCAGCCAGATTTTTCCCCTGCGAATAGATTATTGTCAATGGCTTGGTACTCATATCTATCAAATCATACGCAAGATCAGGAATTTCCGACACGTACCCCTGCAATTTTGCGGTACTATCCATCAGTACAAGCATCGCTTTATTGTCAGCCCGCTGCTTAATCTCGTAAATACGTTTTACCGCATCCTCGTTTGTTGCGTCGCAACCCAATCCCCACACTGTATCCGTTGGGTATAAAATAACACCTCCTTTGCGCAGCACATCTATCACTTGCTTTATTTCTTGTATCATTTATCTAAATTTTTATTATTTCCATTTTACCTTACAGAATAATCCCGGGACAGTAACGTAAAGTACATAAAAAGGGTACAACATTGCTAATGGAATTATCCTATTTACAACTTGTTTTCCTTTAAAGAACGATGCAAAATTAAGAACAAACAATGCATCTACAAACGTTTTGCATCCCCAACATATCAATGCCTGCATCCATAAACCAGAAAAGAGTAGAAAAACGGGCATAACAGTGACAGCAAACGTTACTAACCCTAGAAGAACTATACCAGAGTCCCGATACGATTTACTTTTTGACACCCAGCGCCGCCTTTGATTTCTAAACTGTTCAATGGTATTATTAGGCTCTATGGTCACCATTGCTTCCTGAGACTTCAAATAGACGATAGATTCGTTATGCTTTTTACAGTACATCAGAAAAAACATATCGTCACCGGAAGGTTCGTCAACGCGCAAATCATCAAAGGCTCTGAGCCAAACACTACGGTTAAAAATCAGGTTGGCACCATTGCACATCATCGGCTGCTTCATAACCGCAGATCCGGCCGTAACAGCAGCTAACGACAGAAATTCCAACGCCTGAATCTGCTGCCAGAAAGAAGTATCCGATTGCATCCTGACTGGGGCTATTAAAAGCGTCACTTCCTTGTGCGCTAATGAAGAAACTACAGCCTGCAACCAGGTTGACGGTACACGACAATCAGCATCTGTACACACAATAATATCACATATTGCTGCTTGTATTCCACATTTAAGAGCTTGTTTTTTCCCGTTCCCTGTATTTTGTATGAACCTGACATTCGGAAAAGAGGCTACAATTTCTGCTGTTTTATCATCGGAGTTATCATCAACAACAATAATTTCTTTTGCCTTATAGGATTGGTTATCAAGATCACTCAGTAATAATCTTATATTTTTTTCTTCATTGCGGGCACATATCACAACAGAGAGGCCTGTCTGCATACTACTATTTAGTTTTTCTCTCTTTGTTCTATGCCATGCGTAAACACAACAACATAAAAATAAAGCATATAAGCACAATAACAAATAGAGAACCGGCATAATGACTAAATTTCTTCAAAGATACTATTTCTGACGGATAGCAGAAAGATGTAATCCTCCAAAATAGCTTCAGTATATAAACGCAAAAACGCTTCACATCGTAAGATGCAAAGCGTTTCGTAAAAGTG
>NZ_WASO01000013.1:0-9817 GCF_009712605.1 Paludibacter sp.
TGTTTCTCTCTCAAAGCGGGTGCAAAGTAACACCTTATTTCTGATAAATCCAAATGCTCTGAAACATTTTTGCAATAAAAAGTTCACTTTTACTTTACATCACTATATTTCAATGTATTACAATTGGTATACCAGGAATTTTAACGCTAAAATACTATTACAAAGTGGGTTAAAAGGATATTTTTGACTCCATTTAAGTTCATATTTAAGGCTATTTTTTTCGCATAAATGCTTCAAACAAACTATTTTCTACTCGTTTACAGACTCTTGAACAACGTGCAGCATCTGTCAGCGGAAATTTGGCCGTATTTATCCATTATTTTATCTCTACTGGAAATTTCAGGCCTTTTGTTTCTCAGGTTTCACTCAAAACAAGGAAAGAAAACTGCAAAAATCAGCGATTATTATCGAATAATGGAAATAACGGGGCAAATAAATTGTACTTTTGTGCTTCAAATTTTCTAATCATACCAATAAAATGAGAACAAACAGAACAAAAATATTCCTTTTTCCAACACTTTTGACCCTGATTATTCTTCTCGGATGCTGGATCGGGGGGGTATTTGTACATCAAAGCCACCTTCCCCTACCCTCCAACAAGGATTATAATTTCTATTTTGTAACAGATTTCGGTTCTGTGAACGGTCCCGGGACAAAAAAACAGGTCTCGGAACAGATGAATTTACTGGCTCCGAAGGTAAATCCCCGCTATATAATATCGGGAGGCGACAATTTTCATAGCGGAGCTGCTATGACAGCTACTGATCCGGTGTGGAAATCAAATTTCGAACAGTTTTTCAAAACCGGATATATAAAGGATATGGATTGGTATCTGGCTCTGGGCAATCACGACTACACCGGCAATCCGCAATGTCAGATCGAATACGGGAAAACACATCCGCACTGGATCATGCCTGCCCGCTACTTTACCTTTATAAAGGAGACCGGTAATGGAGCATCTATACGTTTCGTGATTCTTGATACGAATCCTTTTCAAACCGACTATATAAAAAAAGGGGGACACGCCGATGCGGCTCGTCAGGACACAAGAAAACAACTCCACTGGGCAGACAGTGTGCTGGCCTCTTCACACGAAACATGGAAAGTGGTCATCGGACACCACCCTATCGTCCACTCCGGATTGTTTACCGGCATCGGATCGGAACTGGTCGATCAGATCAATCCTTTATTAAAGAAGTATAAGGTCGATTTCTATTTTTCAGGCCATGTGCACAGTTTCCAGCAC
The DNA here is from genome assembly GCF_009712605.1 of Paludibacter sp. Classification (GTDB taxonomy): domain Bacteria; phylum Bacteroidota; class Bacteroidia; order Bacteroidales; family Paludibacteraceae; genus Microbacter. Next base: position 1,247 of record NZ_WASO01000013.1, read on the forward strand.
CAGCAGAAAGACAAAATTGATTATATAGTAGGCGCCAGCACTTGGAAAGGTCGCATTATCACCCCGTGGATTTATTCCAAATACTGGAAAAATGCCACCGGCTTCACGTTATGCTCTGTCGATGCACATCATTTCCGCTTCTATTTTATAAACGAGAAAGGACATATATTATATACGTATAGCAGGGAGAAATAAATATTCTTCATGGCACAATAAAGAGAAACGGACGCTGAAATTACTTCAGCGTCCGTTTCTCTTTATAAATAAGGATCTTTTTTATTGTTCTTTCTGTGACGCTGCCGGGTACACAATACGGCTGTGGTAGATATTGCGGAGCTTATCTTTGAAAACGGCTTTTACCGTTTCAATGTCGCGCAGGGTGATAGGGGCATCACGGAAAGCGCCTTCGTTGATCTGGGTCTGAATGATGCGCTCCACCAAACTCGAAATGCTTTCTTCTGTATACTCGGTCAGGCTACGGGAAGCTGCTTCCACGGCATCGGCCATCATCAACAGGGCTGTTTCCTTGGTACGCGGATTGGGACCCGGATAGGTAAACGCTTCATCATTCGGGGTTACGGCCGGGAACTGGGTACAAAACCGTTGATAAAAATAGCGGACTTTACTCTGCCCATGGTGCATTCGTATAAATTGAATGATTTGACGGGGCAGGTTGTTTTTCGTGGCTATCTTCACTCCTTCTGCCACATGGTTAATCACAATTTTGGCTGCTGCTTCATCGGGCAATGATTCCAGCGGATTCACACCACCTACCTGATTCTCGGTGAAGTAAGAAGGAGCAGACATTTTTCCAATATCATGATACAAAGCTCCGGTACGTACCAGTAAGGTATTGGCATTGATCTTTTGTGCAGCTTCGGTAGCAAGATTAGAGACCTGTAACGAATGCTGGAAAGTGCCGGGCGCCTGCTCCGAAAACCTTACCATCAGCGGACTATTGATATTGGAAAGTTCTATAAGTGTGACGTTAGACAGGAAGCCAAAGGATTTTTCGACCACGTAAATAAACGCATAGGCAAACAGAAGCAACAGAGCATTGATTCCGAACAAAAGGAAACGCACCCACAATATTTTATCGAAGTTATGATCCTGCACCAACGAAATACCCAGGTAACCTACGCTGTATGTCACAAAGATCAGACCCGCCGTTTGCACCAGTTGCGAACGCTGCGTCAGATCGCGCAGGCTGGTGATGACAGTCATACCCACAGCAATTTGCAGCACCACGAATTCGAACTGTGACGAACGCACCACAAACGACACCATCATAATAGTAATAATGTGAGCAAACAGAGCCGAACGTGAATCGAAGAACGTGCAAATCATTACCGGCAACAAAGCAAAAGGTACCAGATAAATACTGAAACTTGTAAATGAAATAACGGCAAATGCACATCCGACAATCAGCGCAATCATCATAACGATGAACAGTATATTTTTAAAACGGGCAAAAATCTCACGCCGGCGGAATAAAAACATATACAGGAACAAGAGTGTCATAAGCCCCGTCACAATCAAAATCTCGCCGAGCAAGACAATCCATGACTGAGTTGTTTCTCCCTGAACTTTGTTCATCGCCGTTTGCAGTGAAGTAAGCACACGGTATGATGACTCGGTAACGATATCTCCCTTGTCGATAATACGCTCACCTGTCTGTACGATACCTTCTGTTTGCGATATCGTCCTGAGCAGATCGGATTTTACCTGTTCCGACACAGAAGCATCGTAAACAAGGTTGTCGGTAAGGTAAGCATTCAGATTACACGCTTGCAAAGCCCTGCTGCTTACTCCATCAGTAGCATGAGCCACAATATATTCGTAAGCCGTTTTCACCGTAAACACCTCTGCCAATGGTATCTGAGTGGCTACATTATTTTTCACAACTGCCACCATCTGCACATGTTCTTTCTGCACCCTGTCAAAATCTTCGGTACGCATAATTCCCTTGTTGTAAACGTATTCAAACTGTTTACGAATATACTGACGATAAGGAGTAGCCATCGACAGCACTAATGAACCGGAACGATCCATCTCGGCCATTTTAGTCGCAAACAACGAAGAATTGAAACGAAAATAGGGCGTATACTGACGCAAGACGCTATCCTGTTCGGCTTTGAGCAGTTTGGCATCTTTATAAACAGGGAAATCGAATGCGGCGGTAATCAGTTCGTAGTGCCAGGGTTTCCCCACGCTGAAGGTATAATTAAACCGGTTCTGACGCGGAAAAAATTCGACTATCAAAGCAATGGCCAACAAAAACAAGGCTATTTTCAGCCATACTTTCTTTTTGCTTTCCTCAAAATTCAGGTTCATTGATCAATATTTTAGAAACGACTCACAAATATAGCGATCTGTTAGTCCAAAAGTTCCAGGTATTCGGGTCAAAGGGCGACATTAACCATTAATTCCACTCACGCAAGCATTTCATATTGTATGTATCACGAAATAAAACGCCCTTAGTTCGCTAATGCATTCCAATTCAAGCTTTAAATTTTAATCTAATTAATTCTCAGGCACTTTTGATGTACTTAATTAATTTTTTCTTTGCCTGCAGCAAGCCTTACTTTTTGGCGCAAAAAGTAAGCAAAAACAGAGACGGAAAGAACTCGTTCGTTCGTCCATAAATCTTTTTCTCACTAACATCCGTCTATCGTTGGCCTACTCACTCAAACAACTTTCCGTCGGTTTGGTATTCTTTGTTGTCCCTTCGGGTCTGGTTTTGCCAATAATTATACATACAAACCAAAGTACTTTTATTTACCTTAATCTTGCAGATTGGAGTGGTCTTCTCCTTTTTGTATATTGCGTAAAACGACCCATTGGCAAGGTATTCAAAGCTTGCAAAAGCTGAGTTTATCATTGTCAATTAACCATTATCGCACTACTTTGTCTTGGTTTTTCTCAACAAAATCTTTCCATCCACGATACTTTTTATCGGTCACGGGGCGGTTAGTCTGGTAAAAATGGCAAAGAGCTGCACCCAAAGCATCAGTTGCGTCGAGTCGCGATTGCATGTCTTCGGCAGGAATGTTCAGAATTCGGCGCAACATTTCTGCCACTTGCTCCTTAGAAGCTTTACCGTTGCCAGTTATTGCCATCTTGATTTTCAAAGGAGCATACTCGGTAATCTCCACATTACGGTGAAGCGCAGCAGCCATGGCAACCCCCTGCCCTCTTCCGAGCTTGAGCATCGATTGCACATTTTTGCCGAAGAAAGGAGCTTCGATAGCCAGTTCTGCGGGATGAAATTCGTCTATCAGCGAAAGAGTACGTTCGAAGATACGGTGCAGGCGGGCATAATGATCGGCTATTTTACGCAGGTCAATCACCCCCATCGCCAATAATGACGGACGATTATTCACAACCCGAAGCATACTGTAACCCATAACGGTAGTACCCGGGTCGATACCCATAATTATCCGTTCACCAACAACCGAGGTCATACCAAAACCTCCAGTACGGTCGAAAAATAAAGCACCTTTGTTCCGAAACGACGTGTAACATCCAAAGCCAGTTGCTGTTCTTTGTCCTTTTGCCAGCGTTGCACATTCACCAAAGCTTCGACGGAAAATTGCACTGATATAGAAAAAGAGTCTCCAGCATTTTCGGCTAATACACGGAAGATGCGAACATCAGAAAAGGAACCATCGGCAGTCATCATCGGAATATACTGCTCGTCGAGCCAACTTTTCCAATCATCTAAAGCGCTATCTTCCAAGCAGAATGTAGTATTATAGATATACATATTAAAAATTTTCACAAAAGTAGCATTTTATTTGGATTAAAACAGTATCTTTGTGCCGCTAAAAAAGCAATGGGGTATTAGCTCATCTGGCTAGAGCGCGACACTGGCAGTGTCGAGGTGAGCGGTTCGAGTCCGCTATACTCCACTCAAGGACTAAAATACGATTTAGTCCTTTTTTTATTTCAATTCCGATTCCAAAATAACATTTTGGAATACCACATCTAACAAAAATAGCCCTAACAGTTTTTGAAACTGTTAGGGCTATTTCTTTTTAGTGTTCAATAGAAACCGGAGCTCTGTGCCGGATAGCGTAACAATCAACTCATACCAATTCCTCCATTCTTATAACATGATTTTTAATTGCATGTAAGATTATTCCCGTTGTATTTTTCACCTCCAGCTTCGACATTATATTCGCCTTATGAGCATCAACAGTTCGTGGACTTATAAATAATTTTTCTGCAATTTGTTGTTGATCGAGACCTTTACAAAGTAACCGAATAATCTCAAGCTCCCTGCTGGTCAGCGAAGTATCATGCCAATTCTTTTTATTTTCATTTTTATTAGGAACAATGCGATGCATTAAAATCCTATTAATCAGCTGGGGAGAAAAATAGCACTGATTCGTCAGCACCATTTCAATCGCAAGCTTTAACTCGTAAGGTTCTACCGTACGCAACAAACAACCAAACAATCCATTATCAATCAATTTAATAAGTAATTCATCGTTAGCATGATCTGCGAATAGTAAAATTTTAATATCAGGATTGTTTTTAATCAATTGTTCAGTTATACTGATGCTGTCGTCTGTTGAGTCCTGGTTCATAATAACTATTTCCGGACGTAAATGTTCCAGCTGTGTCAGTAATTGGGTACAGTTTGCAAGTTCAATATATTCAAATTTTTCTTTCATCAAAGCCAGTGCCTGTTTAATTCCGGCACGAAAAATGGCTTGATCATCGACTATACAAATCTTAAACTTAGACATAACTCTTCAGTTGTGTTGAGCGCATCTCAACAGATTGATATTTTTCTCTTTGTTGTAATTTCTCATCCTGCGTTCAACTCTCAGCATAGTTATCTATGAGAGCAGCAGGTGGATTTTGGTTTCAGGTAACACGCATGCGTGTATGTTCAAAAATCTGATTTAAAAAGTAATTTCAATGCAAGTAGAATTTTTTCCTCTTTAGTTATTCTTACAACTCTTAATATCTTAACTCCAAATAAATCAGTTGATCTTCTTAGTTTAGAGAGACAAATATTACACCAAGAAATCTGAAGAATCTTTGATTCTTTTCAATCCTGATGTACCACATATTTTATATTCCTCAGATTTACAACGCTATTGGCTATTTACATCCAACATTAGCTATGTAACTATACGAAAGCTTTTATACGAAGTTAGGCTCTGCACATTGAGCATTAACTCATCTAAAAGCAAGCCTTTCTACTTATCTCCTATGCAAATATACATACCCAATCAAGAAAAATAATCATTTTTCTCTTATATTAATTAATTTTATAATACTGATTTCTGATGAAGTTTTATCAACGAACAAATAAAATAAATTACAAATAAATTTATAGTCCTGTATTTATGCTATTTGCAAATAGCATAAATTACACATACTATTAAAAATATCATTTTTATATAACAGAATACCATACATATTTAACACATATTTAACATTTCATTTATTCCATACACAACCAAAACACACAGTCAAAACAAGCACATATATCTGATTAATAACAACATAAACAAATTCATACAACCCGTAATTAACCTAAATCCGCTCAACGCACATCAAAAAACACTCATCTTTAATTCCTATTCTTTTGCCAGCGCCTTTCTATTTTCACTATAAAACTATGAACCAATACAATACATCAAGTCCATAAAAAAAACAACCTGTACAATCCCTCCCACTTTTATCCATATTTTCCCAAGCAAGATCTGCATTTTTCACCTACTAAGATTTATGTCATTCTACCATTTTTATCCATTTTGTCAACATATACCTTTGGTGTAGTTGATTTGTTAGCATCTTTTTACAAAATGGTATATTTCTACTTGCGATTGAAAAACAAACAAATTTCCTGCTAAACAACATTTAAGACACAGAAGTAAATTCTTCACGATTAGAAACTTGCAGCAAAGGAAATTCAGAGAATCAGAACAGAGCATCAATCTCAAGTAGGTGTCTCCTGAATATTTAGAATTGCCTTTTGTTTTCAATAATCTAATCTAAAGAGTTTATGAAAACTTTTACTTCCCTTTTACTTTCCATTCTAACGATTGTTGCTTTAGGATTTACCCAGAAAGCAAATGCGCAAGATTGCACGATAAACATGAGTGGCTGCCCTCCCACCATCATGGAAGCATGCGCGACTACAACTGTAGGTGGTTTAGATGGCACTTATGTTTCATGGACACCACCCTCCTTCTCCTTAAATTGCAACACTCAGGATCCATCTCAAGCGTATTCTTTACTATATAGAATTCAATCTGCCTGAAGTAAAGAATTCATGTTGGGTATACAACAGAGTTCAAAGAGTTGGTAGTAACAATCTTAACTTGTGGCAATCAACAGGTTCCGGCAATCCTTATTTTATTACACCTCTTCAGTTTTTTAATGCCGGAGCTGATATAAATACAAAATTCGTCCTTCCTTCAAATAAGAATTTCACATGGACTTTGCAGGTTCTTGATGAACAGATGAACCTAGTTGGGAGTGACTCGAAATACATTTCCAGTTCCGGACTCTACACTATTAATCTTCCCGCCTCAGTACCTAACGGAGCTTATTATTTAAAATTTTTATTCTCAGGGAACGGCAATAACCAATGCTATGTTGATCGTATTTACTATAATTCATTCCTTATCAATGGAGCTAATTGTGCCGGAGGAATCAACTTCATGGCTTCCTCCACAAAAAGCCCAGGAGATTTTTTCCCTGTCGGAAGCTCTACAGTCACCTATACGGCAACATATACACCGGTATCCGGATCTCCAATCACCCAAACATGTTCATTTAATGTCGTGGTCAACAAAGTATCGATAAGTAATGTTTCCACGACACCCACAACATGTAACGGAAACAATGGCAACATCACATTTACAGCCAGTTCCGCAAACACTTCGGCAAACCATTTAGAATACAGTCTGGATGGCACCACCTGGTATCCGATATCAGGTGGCAATGTTGTGACTACAACTCCACAAGCAGGAACAACAACCACATCCTGGCAAGCAACTATGACGATTCCTGCCTTATACGCACAAACATATAATCTTCAGGTGCGTGACACTCAAAAAGGATGCACACCAGCGTCACAATCAGTTACTGTAAATAATACTGCTGACACTCAGAAACCCGTAATTAATTGTGCGGTAAGCAGCACTCAAACCGTAGATGCAAATACCGGAACAACTTATGTCCAATCAGGAACCGGATGGGATGCAACCGCAACTGATGATTGTGGTTCTCCATCTTTAACCTATACTTTAACTAATGCTACAACCGGTTCTGGCGGAGCAACCCTGAATGGCGTTGCTTTTAACGAGGGAACAACTACCGTTACATGGAAAGCGTCGGATGCAACCGGAAATTATTCAACCTGCTCGTTTGATGTAGTTGTCAATGCATCAGCTGATTTATCCATTGTAAAAACGGTAGAATCAGCTCAGGTTATTGCCGGTCAGGAACTTAAATACAAGATTGTAGTTAGTAATCCTTCTGGCCCATCTTATGCCCGTAATGTAATAATAAGTGATGCTGTAAATGCATTTACATCGCCAATGTATTCGACGGATGATGTAACATATTTACCCTGGACAGGCAGTTATAATGTCCCGGGCACTATAGCAAAAAGTTCCTCTGTAACCCTCTACATAAAGGGAACGTTGAGCGTAAATCAATGCTCTTCGGTATCCAATACTGCTACTGTTACAAGCTATAAAGATAACGTTCCAGGGAACAACACATCTACCGTTACTTCTACGGTTCAGGACAAAACACCACCGGTAATTACTTGTCCCGGAGATATTACAATCAACTGTGATGAGTCTCAGGATCCATCTCATACTGGCATTGCTACAGCTACCGACAATTGCACTTCTTCAGGATCGATAACTATTAACCATAGCGATCAGATAGTGACTGGAAGTTGTGCTAACAACTATACAATTAAGCGAACCTGGACAGCTACTGATCAATCAGCAAACACATCTTCGTGTATCCAAACAATTACTGTTCAGGATATAACAGCTCCGGCTATAACCGGAACGTTGACTCCGATAGCCATTGAAGGATGTACGGCAGCTGACCGCCCGTCGGCCACCAATACGTTGGCTTACCTGCGTGCAAACGGCTTGACGATTTCTGACGCTTGTGGTGATGCCGGTCTGACCGTCAGCAGCATCGACGGTGCGCCATCTGGTAGTTGTCCCGTAACGATCATCCGTACATATACCGTTACTGATGCTTGTGGTAATCATTCTTCTGCTCAGCAAACAATTACCGTGAATGACAACACGGCTCCGGCTATAACCGGTACCCTGACTCCAATCGCTATTGAAGGATGTACGGCAGCTGACCGCCCGTCGGCCACCAATACGTTGGCTTACCTGCGTGCAAACGGCTTGACGATTTCTGACGCTTGTGGTGATGCCGGTCTGACCGTCAGCAGCATCGACGGTGCGCCATCTGGTAGTTGTCCCGTAACGATCATCCGTACATATACCGTTACTGATGCTTGTGGTAATCATTCTTCTGCTCAGCAAACAATTACCGTGAATGACA
>NZ_WASO01000013.1:9827-11262 GCF_009712605.1 Paludibacter sp.
ACTGATGCTTGTGGTAATCATTCTTCTGCTCAGCAAACAATTACCGTGAATGACACACAAGCCCCTGTATGGATTACATCCCCAGGATCATTAAACAGGACGATTCAATGTAGCGATGCAACCGGATTAACAAATGCTCAGGCTCTTGCTCCTACTGCCAGTGATAACTGTACGGTTAACTTGACTCCGGTGAAAACCACAGGTTCTTTTGTTACCGGATCATGTCCGCAGTCTGGTACCTACACAAATACATGGGTCGTATCAGATGATTGTGGCAATACAAGTTCAGTATATACACAGGTAATTACCATAGTTGACACCCAGGCTCCTACACTAACACCTCCTGCAGACATCACTATTTACAAAGATGCACAGTGCAATTATGATGCAGCACCTGCAATAACAGGAAGTGCAAGTAACGTCGTGGATAATTGTGACCCGAATCCTTCTGTAAGTCATTTTGATAACCCCGGATTTGTCTTTAATCCCGTAAATGGTGATGTAAACCATGGAAATGGTTATTCGTTCCCGTTCGTAGTTAGAGGAATGGATGGACTGACTGCAGCAGATATCAAGTCTATTATGCTCTATATAAGCACAAATCAAGAACTCAGCTCACTGGAATACACACTTATTTCTCCTAGTGGACAAGGCATAATTCTGGTAGGCCCATATTGCGCAAGTTGTAATCCCGGCAATACAGGTAATTTCAAGCCGACATTCTACCCGGCATCTTCCGGATACCCAAAATGGAACAGCTCGAACTTGATTACAGACAGCAATGGTAATTATACACCGAGCGACGGAGTGTCTTATGTCAACCCGACTCCTCCTGAATTGACTGCTGGTTACATCTCTAAATTTGAAGATTTTACAGGACCAATGAATGGCACATGGACATTGTTTGCTATCAAGGATGGCACCTCTTCAGGACATGGTGCATTTAATGGAATCACTCTGACTCCGAAACTTTGCAATAACAGTGATATAATTGTAAGAAGCTGGACAGCTACCGATGCATGTGGAAATACCAGTCCACGATACGATCAGGTTATTAAAGTACTGGATAATACAGTTCCTGTGTGGACAAGTGTAGCCAGTTCGCTGGATGTTACCATTGAATGTAATAATGTCACCGGTTTAGCAGCAGCACAAGCAATGCAACCCGTTGCATCTGACAATTGCGACAAAGCTTTAGTTATAAAGAAGACTTCCGGAGCATTTATCCCCGGAACATGCCCACAGAAAGGTACATATACCAATACATTTACCGTAGAAGATAATTGTGGAAATCAGGTTGCTACTCCTTTTGTGCAAACAATTACAATTGTAGATACCACCGCTCCGGTTTTGAGCGAAGCTCCTGCCGATGTTACCGTGGAGTGCAATGCTGTGCCTGTGGCTGCTACACTGACTGCAACCGATAATTGCGATG
>NZ_WASO01000012.1 GCF_009712605.1 Paludibacter sp.
CTCTTTTTCTTGCATAACATTACTTTTTTGTGTAACGCTATTTCAGGACTAGACAATCAGACTTTTCTTGTTCTTTCAATACAAGTTTCTCTTCCAGAAAAATGATGATCTCTTTTTCTTTATCTTCCACATTCACTATATCAAAATAATCTGTAAAGCCTTCCGGTAGTAACAGGCTATATCCATCTTTTAGCATCTCTCTTTTTTATTGCAAAGATAGAAATTCTAATATTCCCCCTCAAGTTTTGTAGGTGAGCCCAGGTGCGTAGCTCCGCCGTCTTGGTAGCCTAACAGAACAAAGCAAAAACGGAGGGACGTAGTCCTGACATCTTAGAAATATTATCCTAAGACATCAGAGCTACGCTCCTCTGATTTCAATATCTCTGCATTACTACCAAGACTACAGGACTAACGTCCCTGAATTTGGAATTGGGATGCGGCATTACCTTTTTCAATCCAAAATAAAAGGACCAAAATTCTTCAATCCAAGCAACTACATTGCTGTTTATCACTTAAACTCTTCGCCCTTTTTACCGGCAAAAATCTTTTCGATATCGGATGCTTTGAAGATGGCTTTGGTACGTGAAAGCTCCGGAATATTGTACGAATAGAGAATCTCGTCGTAGTGCGACGGGTGTTTTTGCGGCAGCACAAAAGGCTTGCGGGCTTTGCCGTTTTTATCCACGTAAGCAAAATAGGGTTTCCCGTACTGGCCATTATCGCGCTTGCTGGCAAAGACGAACCAGCGGCTGTTGGACGACCAACTGTGATAAGTATCCGACCGATCGGAGTTGACCACGGCAAGCGGATCGACGGCTCCCGTTTGAAGGTTTATCATCTGCAGGTCGGTTTCGCGGTGCCAGATGGGGAAAGTACCATAATCGGCCACCGTAAAAAGAATATATTTACCGTCAGGCGAAACACGCGGAAAGCAGACCGATTTGCCGGTCGTTCGGGCATTCCAAAGCGTATCTACTTTTGCACCGAACTGTCGTTTTACAGGATCGAAGGCGATGCGACACAGACTGTACTTCAGTTTTTTCACCTCACCTGGCAAGGGAACGCTTTTAGCCGAACAGAAATAAATGAACTTGCCATCGGCTGAGAAAACAGGAAACGTTTCAAACACTTTCGGGTCGGAAATCAAGGGCGAAGTCAACATGCGATTATCGTCGAAATCGGCCACTACCAGATCCGAAGCCGTGTCGTACACCTCCATCCGCTTGTTTCCAAGAGAGTGAAACTCAGGAATAATGATATTGGTAGAGAAAACCCCGTAACGCCCCGAAGGATGGAAGCCGCCATACACCGCCGGAGAAATCATGTTCTCAGTTTTCAGCTTCAGTTTTCTCATCTTACCATCGCGGTTCAGGATAGTTCCCCCGTCTTTGCCCCGCAGGTGAAACATAGAAAGATCGCCTTTCTGATTGCCATAGATGTGGCAGTTCATGCACGAGTTCCCCAACTGGTTGTTGTCGGCCAGAATCCGTTCGTCAAAATTCTCAATATTACGTTCGCAAATGCGGATATCGCTCCACACTTCGTAACCCGGTTCAATCAGGCGGTAACTCAGGTAGCTATCGAGCTCCTCTTTTGCTACCTCCCATTCAAACGGCTTGTAGGCAATCCATTGTCCGTTAACCCGCGCCGTCACGCGCACCGTCAGCTTCTTACCGGCCTCCTTTTCGAGCAATCGTTTCCAGGCGTTTTCCGAAAAACATATTTCTTTTGAGCCATACACCGTCATACTGTCCGACAGTCCTGTCACTTTCACCTCCACGGCATCAGCATTGTTCCTCAACAGGAAATTGAGTGGTGCAATATTACACGGAATAGTCACATTGGCATAGTCGGGATAAATCGGAGGCAAACTATCAACGTGCGTTACATCCTTCGGTTTGGGTGAGCAGGATGCCAGTAGGCAAACACCGCACAGGGCAATATATATAAAACGGATCGTTTTCATGATTATTTAAAGGTTGCGAAGTGATAATAAAACCAGTATGTTTTCCCGAATTGACTCACCAGATAAGCCCTGCCGAGATAATTCTTTTCGTAGAGATTCGTATAGTTTGTAAAATCAGAGAAGAACTCCGGTGCAATCATGTATTTTTTCACTTCTTCGGCAGGCGTCTTGTGTTGTGCCAGCGCGATGAGCAGCGCCTGAGCGTAAACAGATTCGGCAGGTTCGTGTCCGGACAATTTGTATTTGTTGTAATCGGACAGGAAACCGTCAATGTCTTTTGCCAGCATATCGTAACACAAAAGATAATCCATCGCCAGTTTATTATCCTTGTTGCTGTCGAGCAAAATCCTCAGCGACATTGCCGGGTTGACGGCATCGCGCAAAGTATCCGTTTTTGCCACAAAAGAACGTTTTTTCTCCAACCATGCTTTGACGGCAGGGCTTTCCCTTCCCGGCACACGTACATCGGCCCATGATTTATACAACCATGTTTTTTGCAACATTCCCAGATATTTCATTACGGCAGTGGTATCGCCATTCACCATGTTAATTTCGGCCAGACGCTTCACCATGCGAGCACTCCGGTGGTCGGCCGAAAATATCATACCCAGCAAAGCAGAGTGTTCCGCCATGGTCATATCGCCCAACTGAAACCAGGCTTCGTTGCTGCTCCAGATTGCCAGCGGCGACATTTTGGGATTGAGCGGCAGCAATAAACCCAACGGTCCGGGCTGAGGCTGACTCAACAGTTTATCCGGCAAATCGCCCCTCATACCGTGAGAAAGATTGTAAAAATAGGCTCCCAAGCCCGATTTCTGGTAATCATTTTCGGTCAACACTGCTACTTTGTTCCACTGACCCGAAGCGCTCAGCACGTCCAGTTTCAACAATTTTTCTATCATAAAATCAGGCTGGCTCCAAAATTTATTGGTCGGAATCAGGAAAGCCTGTTTCACCGTAAGATAATAGGACTGGCGCAATGCGAAAGGAGTTGTCAACGCAATGATCGCACATACTAACATTGACAGATAACGACGGCATCCCAACTCATAAAGCAAAACAAAGAGCAGAAACACCCAAAGTCCGTAACCAAACATCCAGTAAGACAACACAGCCAACGCGGCTCCGGCAATATAACGAAACCGGGAAGGTGTATAAGCAAACGAAAAAAAGAGAGCGATCCCGCCGATAAACGCGATGGTGGAAGACAACCGGTAATCGATATCACAATTACGAAGCGCTTCCCATGTCATCACACACAACGAGAGCAGGACACGCAGCCAAAACCACACGCTTTTGTGCTTCGGTTCGTTTTGCATCCATGCTGACAAGACTTTACCCATCGCCAGATAAAACAGCAGACCCAAGGCAAGCAGCAACGCGACCAACAGCAATGATCCGCCGACTTCAAAATAAAAAAACTGGGTAAGAAAATCACCGGCAAGAGACGCCAGCCATGCAGGATGATGAAAATAGGAACAAAGGTATTCCTGCGAATACAGGAATAGTTGAAGATCGAGTCTGTGAACCAAATGGTATTTATAGAAGAACTGAAAAAACACAAAGCAGGCTACAGTCCATAGCGCAACCAGAGAGATGGCAATAATTCGGTGTTTTGACTTCATGGTAATTAATATTGAAACGCAGGCTCAACCGCCTGATATCTATCATTGACACTGGCAAATGTACAATAAAAATCATTCCTCCATTAATACTTTTTTAGCTACAAATGATACCGATATAATACAAAAAAGCAGCATCTAATAGTTTTGCTATTAAACACTGCCTGATTTATATACTTACGTCTCGTATTACTGATGTTTCGCCAACCACTTAGGATATGCATCAAGCACTTTTTGTGGTGCATAGGTATACCAACCGTATCCCACCCGACGCTCGCGACCCACGTCCGAAAGCTTGTAGAGGAACTTACTGTTACGATCGCAGAAAAGCGGACGGTGTGTTTCGAGTTCGTAGTAACGGGTCCAAATAACCGGAGCCAGCGAATCTTCCACCACAATACGGTCGGTGGTCAAAGTATGATAAATTGATTTTTCGGGAGGAGCCTGCACTGTTTTTACACGAATGCCATGAATTTCGGAAGCTTTGAACCATTCGACCGCACTCTTGATGGAGCTAATTATTGCCGGAGAAGGATTTTCGAGGCTCATGAGGAATAATACAATTTCAGCGCTTTCTCCGTTGCAAATACTGGGCGGTTCAAAAGCACGCGCCCATGCCGGAGACAAGTCTGTATTATCATGTTGCTGACACCATGCCGTAAGCACGCCCATATCCACGATCTGACATTTGAGAATGCAATCCAGACCTTTATCAAAAGAGAGTTTTACCTGCTGACGAACTTTGTTATCCAGAAAGGCAAAATCGGAATTTCCGTCTACGATTTTCTTAAACAAGTTCATCACACCGATATACGCTCCGTCATTGAACGTGATGTAACGGCTGTAACGACCCTGTTCGATAGGAAAATACTGTGGCCATCCGCCATTGGGATACTGAGCAGCAATCAGAAACTCAATTCCTTTAACGGCGCCCTTTTTGTATCGCTCATCCTTCAACAGATTGTAAGCCTGCGCCAGATAATCGACATGCGTATAGGAAGTAGAATTATCAATGGTTGTATGCAGGATGTTTTTCGTACGAACGAGACTGTCTTTCTGCTCGGGTGTAAGAATAGCCTGCATATCGTAATTCTTCGGCCAACCGCCGTTGTTACGTTGATAAAGCAGAATATTATCGGCAATCTCTTTCACCTGCGACTCTTTATACCGCGGTTGATCTTTCGTTGGCTGGATAATATTACCCTTATCGGCAATGCCATACCAATGACGGGTACTATCGCCGAACGGCTCGGTGGAAATTGTTCCCGATTCCGTTTTCGAAACCTTCTTTTGAGCCAAAAGAGGCATTGATATGAGTGTGGCCAACGAGAGACACAACACCACCAAGCATTGATAATGAATTGCTTTCAAAACAATAATGGTTTTTTGGTTAGTAAAATATTGAATTTGCTCCTTAAAATCATCTCTACAAATGGTATCGGAGCAAAACCAATATATTTTACTTCCTGAATACCATATCCACCCGCCCGATTTGAGCTCCGGTTTTACCGGCCTGAATAATTTGCACCGGCTTTCCATCGGCATTGGGCACCTGCTTATTGATGACCAAATGCGAATGTCCACTGCAAATCAAATCGATATAATGTGAATTCTTCGCTATTGTCCAATCAGAGAATTTAGCACTTTCAGCAACTCCAAGATGCGAAATACAGATCACCACATCGCATTTTGCCTGTTTTTTGAGTTTTTCAGCTACAGCGTTTGCCGTTTCTTCCGGATTGTGCCATGTGATTCCTTTGAAATTATAATCAGCAATAAGATTTACCGGGCTGATGCCCAAACCGAAAATCCCGATTTTCAGGCCACCGCGTTTAATGATGACATACGGTTTTACCAAACCTTCGAGAGCAGTACCTTTTACATCATAATTGGCACAAACAATCGGGAATTTAGCCTTGGACAAATGTTTGGCAAGACTGTCAAGGCCGTTATCAAATTCATGATTTCCAAGGGTTACAGCATCGTATTTCATCGTGTTCATACCCAACACTTCCACATCTCCTTTGAAGAAATTGAAGAAGATGGTACCTTGAGAGAAATCACCATCGTCGACCAGCACCACACATTTGTTATTAGCTCTGACCGTATCAATAATTCCCAACCGCCGGGCATATCCGCCCGTTCCGTCATCCCCGGGTAAAACCTGACTGTGCGTATCATTGGTTGTCAATACCACCAACGATTTATGCACCGAACATGAGGCCAGCATAAAAGCCATCACGCAAACTATTAAAACACTACTTTTCTTCATAGATCCTCCCGTCTAAAGTTGCGTGAATATGATTGCCCTTTGCAGTCTCCTGCTTCACCCAGTCGAGAATGACCGCCCGTAAAGAAACCGTAAAGAATTCGGCAGAAGACGCTTTCGTCAGTTCCTGATAAAAATCGTTGCCCTTGGCGATATAATCGTTGGCCACAACCCTGTATGTTTTACCTGCATCCAAAGGAGCACCGGCAATAGTTACATTGACCGCCTTCCGGTTATTAATTCCGAAACGAATTCCGGCAACAGGACCACCATGATGTGCTGCAATACTATCGGCCAAAGCCTGCACCCGGTCTCCTTTGAGATCGAGGACTACTAATGCATTTTCAAAAGGCATCAGTTCGTAAATGTGAGCCACTTTGATGTTGCCCTTGTGAATCGGCTTGCGTAAACCACCGGGATTTGTAACCGCAAAATCAACTCTGCCTGTAGAATGTTTCTGAGCATAAGACAACATCACATCTGCAAAGAAGTTACCCAAAAGGCTTTCCGGACGACCGGGCGTTAAGTCCTCATCCGTATATCCGATTACCTCATTCGCAGTTTTGACGGCAATATCAGCATAAGGTTTAACTGCGCTTACCATCCCCTGATCCTGAATTGCATCCGCATTCTGATCGACCGGAATCAACGTGCCCTTTATTTCGGCATGCTTTAACTGTCCGCACCCAGCCAAAAGCAAAGTGCAGGTCAGCATAAAGACGTTTATATATTTCAACATAACAATGAGTTCAAGATTCAAAAATTCCAAGTTCCAAGTGAAACATGCACTGTGTACTGAAGTACTGCAAACTGAGTACTACATTAGTGTTTTTCGGGTTTTGCACGCATCGAATCGTATGCAAGGTAACCGATAATGGCGCCGTACATCACCAAACCTAACCATTGAGCACCAACACTTTCCACCCAGGCTTCGTTTGTCAGGTTGATACCGCCAAAACGCAAGGCCGCACTTACCACTCCCATCAAAGCACCACCGGCAATAAATCCGGATGCAAGCAATGTTCCTTTTTCAAGACGGGCTTTATTTACAGCTTCTTCTTTTGAACGGGTAGAAACATACCAGGCAATCAAGCCACCTACCAACAGCGGCGCGTTAAGCTCCATTGGAATAAACATACCCAGAGCAAAAGCCAACGCCGGTATCTTAAACATTGTTAAAACAATAGCAATTACAGCACCAATACCGTACAAAATCCACGGGGCACCGGTTCCTGACATCAATGGTTCTATTACAGCTGCCATTGCGTTAGCCTGAGGAGCTACCAGCGCATTCGGCCCTGTAAAACCGTATGTTTTGTTCAGAATCATCATTACCACACCAACAGTTGCTGCCGACAAAGTAGCACCAAGGAATTTCCAACCCTGCTGTTTTGCAGGTGTACTTCCCAACCAGTAACCTATTTTCAGGTCGGTGATAAAACCACCGGCCATCGAAAGAGCCGTACAAACCACACCGCCCATTACTAAAGCAGCAACCATTCCGGCAGTGCCTTTCAGTCCGACAGCCACCATCACTACCGAAGCAAGGATAAGTGTCATCAGCGTCATTCCGGAAACGGGGTTTGTGCCTACAATGGCAATAGCATTCGCAGCCACTGTCGTAAACAGGAAAGCAATGATAGCAATCACGGCAAGTCCCACCAATGCGTAGAAAAGGTTATGAACCACTCCGAAGAAGAAAAATGCAAAAATGGCGATCAGGGCGACAATCACTCCAAAACCAAGGATTTTCATTGATAAATCACGCTGTGTACGCAAAACTGACGATTTTTCATCCGTATTTTTGCCACCACCGATTTCTTTAGCCGCCAATCCAACAGCTCCACGAATAATCTCCCAGGAGCGGATAATTCCGATAATACCAGCCATAGCAATACCGCCGATCCCGATGTGCCGGGCAAAAGTTTTAAATACCTGTTCGGCAGTCATTCCGTCAACACCACCCGGAACCGGAGTATAGGTCGGAGTGAGCCATTGCAAGGTAGTGTCGCCCAACAATGGCAAGAGCGGTACGATCACAAACCATACCAACGCAGAACCGGCACAAATAATAGCGGCATAACGTAAACCAACGATATATCCGAGGCCTAAAACCGCAGCACCGACATTCAGGTTAAATACCAGTTTTATTTTTTGAGCTATCGCATCGCCAAAAGGAATGGCACGTGTAGAGAATGTTTCGCTCCAGGCTCCGAAAGTAGCCACCACAAAATCGTAAATACCACCGATTACCCCGGCAAAAATAAGCGGTTTTGCCTGATTACCTCCTTTTGCACCGGAAACAAGTACCTGCGTGGTAGCCGTAGCTTCCGGAAAAGGATATTTTCCATGTTGTTCTGATACGAAATATTTACGAAACGGAATCAGGAAAAGTATTCCAAGAAATCCGCCTAAAGCAGAACTGAGGAAAATCTGGAAGAAATCAACCGACAAATCAGGATGCTTTGCCTGTAGAATATAAAGAGCCGGCAAGGTGAAAATAGCACCGGCCACAATCACTCCCGAGTTAGCCCCAATGGACTGGATAATCACATTCTCACCTAGTGCATTCTTGCGTTTCGTTGCGGTCGAAAGACCAACTGCGATAATAGCGATAGGTATAGCTGCTTCAAATACCTGACCTATTTTCAATCCGAGATATGCTGCCGCTGCCGAAAACAGTATTGCCATCAGCAAACCCCACCCCACGGAATAACGACTCACTTCCGGATAAGTCTTTTTTGGACTCATCAGGGGTTCATACTTTTCTCCCGGTTTCAACTCCCGAAAAGCATTTTCGGGCAATCCTGTAATTGGTTCTTGTGTATGTTCCATAAAATTTATTTGATTGTTTTTATTCTCTGACAAAATGAGGCATGTCGAATGGCAGTTCGAAAGAAATTTCGATCAGGCCTTTCACTTCTCCGTCTTCCCTCCATGGCATCTGATGAATGAGCTTTTTCACTCCTTTCTTTTCAATAGTATATATATTACTGTCTCCGGTCTCCATCAGTTGGCAAATTTTTTCCCAGGAAGAGCTGTTATGGCAATCTTTCAGATTTTTCCCCAACAGATCGCCATATTTAGCAAATTGTTCTGCAGAACGGTCGTTGCAATATATCACAACTCCGCTTTTGTCGCACACGGTCACAGCCGCTGCCGTTTCTTTCCAGTAGTCTGTAATCATAATATTCACTTTGCGCGCAAATGTACAAAAAAACGCTTATTCTTTTTGTTTATTTATACGCTCTTTACTACACCGGAAAGCACAAAAAAGCCGACTCGTGAAAGTCGGCTTCTTATAAATTGTAACTGTCTAGTCCTGAAATAGCGTTACACAAAAAAGTAATGTTATGCAAGAAAAAGAG
>NZ_WASO01000011.1 GCF_009712605.1 Paludibacter sp.
TCGTGGCTGTCGTGATCTTGCTCAGCGTCCAGCTCGGGGTGGCGTTCGCCGTGACATCGCTAAACGCCGTTTGAGCCGTTGGTAATTCAGTTGTTGTTACACTTACCGTATTGTGGATTTTACCATTGCTTAATGGTTTGCCATTATTGTCCAAATCAGCTTGTGCAACTGTATATGTTCCTGTGTATGTCCAAGTTTCACCTTTTTCTAAAATATCATCATTATCTCCTCCTGTCTTAGTTGGATTTGATAAAGATCCACCCAAATATGGATCATTTACTACTACATTATTCTGATCTGCATTTCCCGTGTTAACAACCGTAATAGTATAATTAATAACATCGCCGGCTTTATTAATAGAAGTCTTATCTGCTGATTTGGAAATCGACAGAGAAGAACATACCGGAACTGTCACAGTAATGGTAAATGGAGTTCCATTGCAAGTTCCTATACCTGTAGCTTGCGGAGTCACTGTATATGTTACCTGTTGGCTGGAATTGCTTTTGTTATATAATGTCTGATTAATAGTATTTCCAGAAGATGCTGATGCGCCAACAACATAACTGTTAGAAGAAACAATCCAGCTGAATGTTGATGCAACGGCGTTTCCTCCTTTTGATGTATTGTCTACATTTACCTGAAGATCATATGAAAGAGTACCTGTACAGTCCAAGGTCACATTATCATTATAACCTGTTGGCGTCGGATTTACTGTAAGTGTGACCGTATTGCTTGTTGTTATCCCGCAACCGTTGGTAGCCGTGTAACGTAATGTCTTATTATTATCGGCATAGCTAACTATATAAGGAACTGTCAAGGAATTGAAAATGCCAGATCCTACGGAGCTTTCAAGCTCCCAGCCCTCAGTGAAGACCACTGAACCGTTAGCGCTTACCGTAGGTCCACTTGGATTCAGAGAGGTGCCTGCACAAAGAGCCACAGGAGTAGATATTGATGTCAACGTCGGCTTGTCATTGATCGTAACGGTTTTACTCGTTGAAGAGGATGCGCTACAGCCATTTGAGTTACTGTAGTTGACTGATATCGTTCCGGTTCCGGCACTACCCCAGGTGACTGTGGCAGTGTTGGAGGTTGAAGTGCCGCCACTGGTGATCGTTCCTCCACTTACACTCCAAACATAGTTACTCATACCACTCTCGGTAGTATAGACATTCCCCGTGGAATTGGCACAGGCTGCACCTGATCCTGTAATAGTTGGTACGGGCAACGCATTAACAGTGATGACTGCACTGCCACTCTGATCATTGCTACATGTGGTGCTGCTGTTATCTTTTACACTTACAAGAGCATAGCTATAAGTCCCTGTTGTTGTGGTCGGCTGCATTACACTCACACTGTTGCCACTGGTAGTGGTTATCGTTTGAGCCGTACCACCGTTAACCTTATAGGTAAATGTATAAGGTGCGATGCCTCCAGCACCTGTGAAGGTGATCGATGGAGCTGCAGTATTCTGACATACACTCGTCGTTCCGCTTATCGCTGCTGTCGGTAATGCATTGATCGTAACTATTTTACTCGTTGAAGAGGATGCGCTACAGCCGTTTGAGTTACTGTAGTTGACTGATATCGTTCCTGTTCCGGCACTACCCCAGGTTACTGTGGCAGTATTGGAGGTTGAGGTGCCACCACTGGTGATGGTACCACCACTTACGGTCCAGTTATAGCTGCTCATACCACTCTCGGTAGTATAGACATTCCCCGTTGAATTGGCACAGGCTGCACCTGATCCTGTAATAGTTGGTACAGGCAACGCATTAACCGTGATGACTGCACTGCCACTCTGGTCATTACTACATGTGGTACTACTATTATCTTTTACACTTACAAGGGCATAGCTATAAGTCCCTGTTGTTGTGGTCGGCTGCGTGACACTCACACTGTTGCCACTGATAGTGGTTATCGTTTGAGCCGTACCGCCGTTGATTGTATAGGTAAATGTATAAGGTGCGATGCCTCCAGCACCTGTGAAAGTGATCGATGGAGCAGCAGTATTCTGACATACACTCGTCGTTCCGCTTATCGTTGCTGTCGGTAATGCATTGATCGTAACTATTTTACTCGTTGAAGAGGATGCGCTACAGCCGTTTGAGTTACTGTAGTTGACTGATATCGTTCCGGTTCCTGCACTACCCCAGGTGACTGTTGCCGTGTTGGAGGTTGAAGTGCCGCCACTGGTGATCGTTCCTCCACTTACGCTCCAGTTATAGTTACTCATCCCGGATTCTGTGCTGTAAATATTTCCCGCGGAATTGGCACAGGCTGCACCTGATCCTGTGATGGTTGGTACGGGTAACGCATACACAGTCACGTTCGTCTTCGCGCTATTTGCCGCATAATCACCCTGAGCTACCACTGTATTAGTTACCTCATAAGTTCCTGCGGCACTAGCACCAAGGTTAATTTCTCCTGTGGAAGAATTAATAACTAACCCGGCCGGAGTCGCTGTGAATGTTCCCTTCACACCATAAGTATCCATTGTAGGAACAGCGGTAGTACTGGGCGTAGCACAATAAGAAGAAGATGGATACGAGAAAGAAGCTACGGGTCTGGGAACAGGGACTACAGTCGCAGAGTTATTTGACAAATCCGGATCTGTTTCTTTTCCACTGATAACTGCTGTGTTGGAATATTTTGTATAAACTACAATAGTTGTGGTAGCCGTACAGCCGCCACTATTGGTGTAAGTAATGATCGTTGAGCCGGCAACCAAACCAGTTACAACTCCACCTGACGTAACTGTCGCTACGGCGGGATTACTCGAAACCCACGCATTAATAGCAGCCGGAGTACCAAGAGTTCCTGTCAATGTAACATTAGTCCCCTTAAGAATTGGAGATACATTTGTTATTGTTGGAGTTGGATTGACTGTTAATACAGCTCCCGACGTTGAATATACTCCTGATGATACATTTTTTGCCCATAAATAAATTGTACCGGCAGTAGAGTAGCTGGTTAATGAAGAGGTTATCTGTGTGGTTCTGGAAGAAGAGGTTCCTGTCCACCACTCATAGGTTACATTACTATACGATGGTTGCAGTGCTGTCAGATTTACCGGTGTACATGCCGTGCTTTGTGATAAAACAGGAACAGCCGGCGTTCCATCTGCACTGGGACAATCTGCTACAGGTAGATTACTTGGATCTGAATTCCCCCAGGTTAAATTAGCTCCCCAGGTCATTCCTCCAGGATTATTAAACATTGTAGATTGCGAACTAGTAGTACTGGGATTTCTTAGATTAAGATTCGGCCCTATAGTACCACTGTTCATTGTTGCCTTATTTGACCATACAAAATAGCCTCGCTTTGAAGAATCCGATGGACCCTGCAGATTTCCATCAGACTGAAATTGGCCTGCAGAAAATGTGGTGATACCTTCATTGTAAAACACAGATCCTGAGCCACCTAAATTAATAGATCCCGCGACATTAAAACGTCCATAATTCTCCACTCTTGAAGTAGACCCTCCGTAATCTATCTGAGTGGTATTAAATACGCCTGTATTTATAAGCTTACCTCCGCCATTCAGATTGAATTTTCCATAGTAAGTTCCACAGTTAACATAGGTCGAAGTTGAATTACTATTATAATTTCCATCAATCGTTAATGAGCCCGTATTTTTAAAATAGGCATTGCCATTTGTTATATTCAACGTACCAGTGACATGCATCGAGTTGGTATTCGTAATCGTAATAACAGCTCCGGTTTGTTGGAATTGAAGAATGCCTGCATTAAATGTCCCATCATTGGTGATATTCATTACGGAACCATTCAATGTTATTGTGTTTGGGATATTTAGAACCGCTCCTGAATGAACTATAAGATTTACATTCCCCGCCCATGTGGGGTTTTGATTTACATTCAATGTTCCATACACATCAATATTGACCGCTGTTGAAGGGCTACTAAAAGTATAGTTATTACCTCCAAAGCTTAATGTTGCCCCGGTTCCAACACATATTGATGCCCCGGAACTAAATGTTACGTCATTATTGATAGTACTTGTCCCTGTAAAGCAAGTTAATCCGGCAACAAACGTATAATTGGAACTGCTGGTATAATTATTGAGGGTGGCCGTACAACCAGTACACTGAGCCAATCCACTTTCAGCAAACAGATTGCATAGAGTAATTAACAATAAGATTACGTAATATCTTGAAGATTTGGCCTTTTTATAAAATTGGATACCCATCTTATTTCTTTAAAAATTTTTCTCTTTTGACTTTATTCTTACAATTGCTCGTATTGTTCGAACCTTGGCTCCTAAAATGCAACGTTCTTATTTGTTATTTTACCGTTGCTGTAATTGTCAATATCGCTGAACTCTTTGGAGCTAAATTCCCAATGGTCCATATTCCAGAGGTATTATCATAGGTTCCGGTTGTTACCGTAGAGCTCTTAAATACGTAATTGGGTAACAACTTATCTGTGACTTTCACCTCGGTTGCTGTGACCATATCGTTACTTCCATTGTATGCTGTGATAGTAAACGTCACATCAGTGCCTACGAGAGGATTCATATCGCTGACAGCCTTAGTAATTGACAAATCATTACACGAATGTATCGTCACTGTTACAGGAGTTGCCGGAAAGCTACTGCACCCACTTGCATTCTTATAAAAAATATAATACGTACCGGCACCAACCTTCGTCGGATCTGTGACATCTGTGCCTGCCGGATCATTTGTGGTTTTGTACAATATGCTGCATCCCGATGGAGTCGAACTTGAGATCAATGAAGCGATATTTACTGTAGTAGCAGGGCATGCATTACTCACCATTGCACTGCTGACAGTAGGAGATGATGGTAACGAATTGATTGCCAATGCTATACTACCGGTCATACCGGTCAAACATCCCGTAGTCGTATTCGTTGCCGTTACAGTGTATGTACCGGCAGATATCTGATTGCCAAAACTAATAGCCGACCCTGTACCGGCTACCGAAGCCCCCGAATTTGCTCCGTTCAATTGCAGCTGATAATTCACACCACTTTGTGAACCAGATAAACCTATGCTCACTCCCGAACCACCGGAGCAATAGCTTCCACCACCTGTAACGGAATATGCTGTGGGTATTGCATTGACTGTAATAACTGCACTGCCACTTGCTGTATTGCTGCATGTGGTACTACTGGCATCTTTAACACTCACCAAGGTATAGGTAAATGTGCCCGCTGTTCCTGTTAACTGAGATACTGTTACACTATTTCCACTTGTAGTTGTTACTGTTTGATTCGAACCACTGTTCACCGTATAAGTGAACGTGTAGGGTGCCGTGCCTCCATTACCGGTAAATGTTATAGCTGGTGGTGTTGTGTTTTGGCACACTGTTGCAGTGCCACTGATACTGGCTGTGGGCAAAGGGTTAACTGTTATGGTTTGAGAGCAGGTGGAATAATTTCCAGCTGCATCTGCTATTTTATATGTGCGGACAATAGATCCTGAGGCTTCACTCCCTGTTTGAGTCGATGTGATACAACTAAGGCCAGACTCTGCATCAACTGCAGTACCTCCGGCATTCTGAAATGCAGCAATTGTAGCATATGCAGCAGGTACATTTCCTGCACAAACAGAAAATGCAGATGGACAACTTATTGTTGGAGCTGTAAGATCGCTGCGGCAATCTGATCCAAACACTGAATTTGTCAACTCATTTTTATTTATTTTAACCATCAGTCCTGATGTTCCCGAAGATGCCCCATAAGCACTGGAGGTTGATCCGGTTACTCCATTTGCACCTCCGGCAATCTGTATTGTTGGATTGATGTTAGTATAAACAGCTCCACCAGATCCTCCACCGCCAGGTCCATGATTGGGTAGCCCGCTACCGTAAGCACAATCCGACCCCTTTCCTCCATTTGCTTTTAAGGTCAAAGATCCGGAATATGTATCTGCTGTCACGACAATAGTTCCACCGCCGCCACCACCGCCACCGGCATCTGTGCCTGTAGTTGATGGGAGTTCGTAACCATCATGTCCATTTGCAGTTATATTTCCTGTACCAGTAATTGTTTTGGCATTTACAAAAACAATACCCCCACCATTACCTCCATGAGCATAATCATTGTCATTGGCAGATCCGGATCCTCCACCACCACCCATGTAAACTTGCACAGCAGACCCCGATAGTGCATATCCTCCATTGCCCCCGATTGCAAGGCCCGAGTTCCATGTATTTCCTCCTTTTCCTCCGGTTGTCAGGTTTGATCCACCACCACCACCACTATTTTCTGCATTTGCCGTATTACCATCATTAGCTCCCCCACCAGCATTGCCAGCAGCTCCCATTCCTTTGTATCCAGTTGCATATAATCCGGTTGTCAAGGTCACAACGCCTGTTCCATTGTAAACCTGATCTGGAGCGCCCGCGATTCCTTCTCCCTTATAACCATGTCCGGCAGCACCTGCTGCGAACACCCAATCATCGGTAAATGGATATGAACCTCCGGCAGAAGTGGCACTTATTCCGGCACCTCCTCGAAACCCTGCGGCATCTGCAGAAATGTTATATCCTCCCATAGAGAGAGTTCCTGCTACATCTAGTGCAACCACGCCTCCCACAGATCCATTCCACGGATATGACACAATATTGCTGCCAAGAGTAAGTGAATTATACTGAGGAACCCTTATGATCTGAAAGGTTTGTCTTGAAGCCGGGATGTTGGCATATGAGTTTTTTAGTCCGGTTGTAAGAGTCAGTACCCCACCGGCATATGATTGTACTTTACAGTATTCATATTTACCTGCTGTAATAGACGACACTGTTCCATAATCGCTTGTATTGGTTGATGTCATGTTAGCTCCCTGCATTTGAATAATTAACGCAAGGTCGCCAGCAGCAAATGCCGTAGAGCCCACCGCCGTACCTAGGGAGATGCTTGTTGCTCCGGCGGATAGCGAAACGTTTGTAGAACTGGGGGGATAATATGTATTTACATAACTCGCACCTGAATATGTTACATTACCATCTTTCCCGGCACAAGTGTTATTATATGATGTAGGAATTTCCACCTTTAAGACCTTTGAGGTACCATAGGTTATATCTGTAACTGTGACATAATAAAACCCAGGACTCAAACCAGTTGCAGTAGCCGCTGTACCTCCTGTCGGAGCCCAGTTGTAAGTATAATTACCAGAACCTCCGCTTACAGCAACCGTTGCCGCTCCATCTGATGCACAAGGCGAAGATACCGGTGTAACCGTCGGTGACACAAGCAATGTTGTTATGCTTGTTGTCAGTATAGAAGTGTTGTTAGTGATAACCGGATCTGTTATTCCTGAAGGCACGGTCACCGTTGCACTATTACTCAAACTGCCGGATAAGGCAGTAACATTTCCTGTAATAGCCAAAGTCACACTTTGTCCCGATGCCAAAGACACACCTGTCCAATCTCCGGTAGACGAGTTATAGGTACCTGCACTGGGAGTAAAAGAGGTTGCGGTAAAACCAGACGGTAAGGCATCTGTTAAAGTAAAATGATCCGATGGAATTATGGAAGAAGAACCATTATTCGTGATTGTAAGCGTGTATGTTAGAGATTGGCCTGGAATGGGGTTGCTTTTATTTATCACCTGAGAAATCCCCAGATCCACAGGAGCATTTAACTCCCAAATCATCTCCAACTCATCTCCGGAACCAATTTGGCCTCCCGCCAGACTCCATGTAAATGATACAGAACTGATATTCGTACCATTTACTTGCACACTTCCAGCTGCAGTTCCAGCACGCGAATCCGTACTCGACTCAGAACTATAGCCATTATAATATACATTTGTACCTGTAGTTCTATAAATGGTGTTTGAAGTTACATTAAAATGATTTACACCTGCCAATTTTGTCAATGATAAACCTGAAGAGGTAAGTGTAAATAATGCAGAGTTAGTTCTATTATCATCCCCTAATCCACCCAATCTATCAATATGGAGTATTGGATTATTTACAGGCCTGTTAAACGTAAACGTAATTGTTCCAGTTCCAGAACCGGAACCCCATCCATAAGAAGCTTCAAATGAAGGTTGCCCCGTAACAGAAGCATTGCTCCAAAAATTAGTCGTATTAAAAGCTCCGGTTGGAGTAGAGGAAAATGACGCTCCATTTGCTAAGGTGCTTATTTGCATTGCTACATTAACAGGGCCAGCAGTAGAAGACGAATTAGTCGCACTGGCCGCTCCACTCCAAGTTCCGGTTAAACTTTGAGCACTTAATTGCAAAGTAGAAAGATTGAAAATAAAAAGCAATAATAAAATGAAAAGCGTGTGCAACTTATTATTAATAAGTAAATTATTGATTTTTTGTACTTCAAATTTGGTTATCATTTCTCCGTGATATGTGTTTGTATATTTTTCTCTTTTTGTTTTACTTTAAGATGCACATATAGTATACATTTTCAGACAACTACTGCACAAAAAAAATCCTATTCCAAAGAAGAAAATATTCTTTCTTCCCTGAAATAGGAAACACGTTATGCTGACACCCGGGTATGGTTGCCAGCACAATTTAAAAATACCAATGGTAGCTTTTTAATCATTATTTTTCTCTTTAGATTTGAACCGACGGCTTCTATTCAAAACATGAATAGAAGCTCAGCTCTGGACCTCTCTTCAGATTGTAGTTTATGCAGTTAGTAATTCGATTATCCTTTGTGAATAAGATAAACAACTAACAGAACTATAATTTTGGTTTGTTTCTGGTTTAGGTCGGAGACACTAAAATGCACGACCTAAAATGTAATCTTTTGTTAACAAATAAATTGATTATCGACATGTTCATTTAAAGCCACCTGTGAAAGAGCAACCAACAGTGTTAATGTAACATAATTTATCTCACCATTTGATTGACACTCATAAAAAATATGCCGCTTCACAGTGGCAACAAAATCAATTTTTTGCCTTAGTCATACTTAATAATCAGTGCTGATTTTAATTTTCAAATTAATGAATTCCTTGTTCCAAACTACATGGAAAAAATTACAATAATCTTATAATATTCATATAAACTGTTGTTTATATACAACAGCAACAAGGCTTAACAACACAATTAATTGAATACTGAATAATAAATAATCTCAACCTCCTATCTATTAACTTCTTACAAATTTACCCAATATATTTTATACAATTATTGTTTTATTAATTAATAACACTAGTTAATTATTGTGTATTTTATTAATTTGTTTTAACTTGTTTCATTTTTGTATTTATTCACATAATATTAGTTCGGTTTTTATTTTTAACTGAATGTCCACTCAAAAAAATTTCGACAAAGATACTCACTGTTCAAGACAACACATGAATTTTAATACGAATAATGACCAATTAAATTCGTCAAGAAAAACCAAACAGAAAACAAAAATCAGATTATACAACTATATATGAAACAGATAAGTAATTCATATTTTTGAATTTTTATTCGAATGATAGTTCTCTTATACGCGAAACCATTCAGATGAGAAACAAATGAAGGCTATTCATTCCACGAAGTGCTTTCTCCTTTTGATTTACCCTATTATTATTCTGATGAACTGAAAAAGTAAATCATTACGGTTATTTTATTTTTTAACACATAATGATTCTTATTGGCTATATGTTTATTTTTCATATCACACATACCCAATTTATATAGTTTTTATTTGTTTAATATACATTTTATCATCAATCAAATAAGACAATTTCTATAAAACACAACACTATATAAACCTAATTTTTGATAGATTGACAAAACAAGTCACTGCATAAAGGAAAGGATTCCATCAACTATAACCGGAGCCAAATTAAAGTAACACCAACACAAGTCAATGTCACGGAACATCGGGTTCAGCTCTGAAATTTGCAAAGCCAAATTATTGATTACCTGCCAGATAATTTATGTTACTAGTTGAAAGAAGATGATAATTAAAAAGCTTACTCAATGAAACAAAAAAGACAGAGGCAACAGAAAAATAATGTTTCCTGTTGCCCCTTTTATTATTATGCCAGTTCACTCAGTTCGAGCCAGCGCATGGTCTTTTCGTCAAGAAGGGATATAATTTCGGAAATGCGGTTGGAGAAATTGATAATCTGATCGGTATCGAGAGATTCCGTCGAAAGTTGATTTTCAATCTGCGTTTTCTCCGATTCAAGGGCTTCAATTTCAACCTCAAGAGCTTCGAACTCTTTTTGTTCTTTGTATGAAAGCTTTTGAGGTTTATCTGCTTTGGGGCGTTGCTGTTTTTCCTTTTCCGGTTTAGGCGCTTTCTCTTTTTCTTCCAGCTCTTGTGCCAGCTGAAGTTCTTTCCATTCCCGGTAATCAGTGTAATTGCCTGGATAGTCCTTGATCTTTCCGTCGCCCTCGAATGCCAACAGATGATCTACCACTTTATCCATAAAATAGCGGTCGTGCGATACCACAATAACACATCCTTTGAAACCGCGCAGGTACTCTTCCAGCACATTCAGGGTGGCAATATCCAAATCATTGGTAGGCTCATCAAGCACCAGAAAGTTCGGGTTTTTGATCAGAACCGTACACAAATAGAGACGACGGCGCTCACCACCGCTCAGCTTGGCCACGAAACTATGCTGCACTTCCGGCGGGAACAAAAACAGTTGCAAAAATTGCGACGCTGATAACTTTCGCCCATTGCCGAGCGAAATCTCCTCGGCAAATTCGCGCACTACGTCAATCACTTTCATCTGGTCATCAAATTTGAGGCCATCTTGGCTGTAATAACCAAACGAGACGGTTTCGCCCACGTCGAACGAACCACTATCAGGCTTCACTTCTCCCAAAAGCATTTTCAGGAATGTCGATTTGCCTGTACCGTTTTTGCCCACAATCCCCATCTTCTCGTAACGCGAGAAATTGTAGTAAAAATTATCAATCAACACTTTATCGCCATAGGCCTTCGAAATATATTTAGCCTCAAAGATTTTCGATCCGAGATAAGAGGCTTTCACCTCGAGAGAAACACTGTTTTCCTCGCGACGTTGTTTTGCCCTGCGCTCGATTTCGGCAAACGCATCTACGCGGGAGCGCGCTTTGGTTGCGCGGGCCTGCGGCTGACGACGCATCCACTCCAATTCTTTTTTATAGAGATTTTTAGTTCGTTCGGTTTCGGCATTGAAATTATCAATTCTATCCTGCCGTTTTTCAAGATAATAGCTATAGTTGCCTTTGTAATGAAACATGCTGGCCTGATCAATTTCAAGAATATCGGAACAAACACGGTCGAGGAAATAACGGTCGTGCGTCACCATCAGCAACGCCATTTTACTGCCTTTAAGGAAACTTTCAAGCCATTCCACCATCTCCAGATCAAGGTGGTTGGTCGGCTCATCCAAAATAAGCAAGTCAGGTTCGGCAATCAATACATTAGCCAAAGCAACACGTTTCAACTGTCCGCCTGAAAGATGACCTATTTTTTGATCAAAATCGGTAATTTTCAGGTTGCCAAGAATCTGCTTAATCCGCGTTTCGTAGTCCCAGGCTTTCAGATCGTCCATCCGGGCCAACGCGTGTTGATACACCTCATGATCAACAGATGCCGGGTTGGCCTCCAAATGTCGCGTCAACAGCTCATACTCCTTAATGGCTTCCGTCACTTCATTATGAGCGCTGAAGCAGGCCTCCAGCACACTCAATTCGGGTGCAAAGGATGGATCCTGACGCAGGTATCCCACCCGTAAGTCGCGACGGAAAGAAATGTTTCCGCTTTCGTAATCCTCATCTCCGGCCAAAATAGAAAGAAGTGTCGTTTTTCCTGCTCCATTCCGGGCAATCAGCGCAACACGCTGGTTGTCGGCAATGCCGAATGAAATATTTTCGAAAAGAAGATTATCGCCAAACGATTTAGTGAGATTTTCTACTTGCAAGCAACTGGCCATAAGATATGTGATATTTACAAAAGTTCTATTATTCTAACCGTGAAGGAGATTAAATACATTCCACTGAAGTATCATCTCTCCAAAATCCCACTGAATTTAAATCGCCACTTCATTGACAAGTGGTTTTTCATCTATAAAGTCCTTAATGTTTTGCAGGGTGGTTTCGGCGATATTGAATAATGCTTCTTTGGTAAAGAAAGCCTGATGCGAAGTAACTATTACATTATTGAACGAAAGCAAACGAGCCAGTATGTCATCGTCCATCACTTTATTGGAACGATCCTCATAAAAATAATGGCTTTCTTCTTCATAGACATCCAATCCGGCGGCTCCAATCTTTTTATTTTTCAGGCCTTGTATCAAATCATGCGTGTTAATCAGTTTACCACGCCCCGTATTAATAATCATCACTCCATTTTTCATTTTGTAGATGGAATGTTTATTGATTATATATTCTGTCTCTTTATTGAGAGGACAATGCAACGAGATAATATCAGCATTGCAATAGAGGTCATCCAGTGAAACGTATTCAACTCCATTTTTTTCAGCAAAAGCTTTATCGGGATAAAGGTCATAGGCAAGAATGCGAAGCCCCATACTCCGAAGAATTTCTATTAAAATTTTAGCAATCTTACCCGTACCGATGATTCCCGCCGTTTTACCAAACATATCAAACCCCATTAATCCATTCAGGGCGAAGTTACCTTCCCGGGTCCGGTTATATGCTTTGTGTATTTTTCGATTCAACGTAAGCATAAGCGCCAAAGTATGTTCTGCTACCGCATGAGGAGAATAAGCAGGCACACGCACAACCTTGATACGACCTTTAGCAGCATTCAAGTCAACATTATTGAAACCTGCACACCGAAGGGCAATAAGTTTCACACCATTATTCACCAATTCATCAATCACAGTTGCATCCACTACGGCATTTACAAAAATGCAGACAACATCTGCTCCTTTGGTAAGTGCAACATTGTCGATATTCAGATGCTCTTTATGATATTTAATCGTATAGCCAAACTGACAGTTTACTTCATTAAAAGAAGCTTCATCATAAGGCTTGGTATCGAAAAATGCAATTTTTACACTCATAATCATTGGAAATTGATGGTTAATCCTAACGTTACAAAGTTACATGATAATACCCAATGAACAAAAACCATTGACAAAGCAATTCGGCCGATAATCGCACAAAACCACCTTCATTTCTTGCGCAAATTCGTATTCTATTGTTGCATGAAGAAAAACGATAGAAAACTAACTTGTCATTTTGTCAGAATATTTGTGCTGGCACTTTTTTTGATAATTAGTTGCCGACTGCTTGACCGAAGCGTCATCTTATTGCAATAAATTACATAAACATATCAAATTAATTGTATTATGAAAGGAAACATCGGAGTAACGTCGGATAACATTTTTCCGGTAATCAAGAAATTTTTGTACAGCGACCATGAAATTTTTCTGCGCGAATTGGTATCGAATGCTGTGGATGCCACTCAAAAATTAAAAACTCTTGCATCTGTTGGCGAATTCAAAGGCGAACTGGGCGATCTGAAAGTCACAGTTGCAGTTGACAAACAGAAGAAAACCATCACGGTGAGCGACCGCGGTATCGGGATGACTGCCGATGAGATTGAAAAGTATATCAACCAGATTGCTTTCTCGGGTGCCGAAGAATTCCTCGACAAATACAAAGACGATGCAAATTCAATTATCGGTCATTTCGGATTAGGATTTTACTCTGCCTTTATGGTTTCCAAACAGGTGGAAATCTATACTTTATCGCACAAAGAAGGCGCAAAGGCAGCTCACTGGACCTGCAATGGCGATCCCGAATACACGTTGGAAGAAATCGACATGAAAGGTCGTGGTACAGACATCGTGCTCCACATCGACGACGACAATCTCGACTTCCTCGAAGAATCGAAAATCAGCGGTCTACTGACCAAATATTGCAAATTTCTCCCCATTCCTATCGCTTTCGGCAAAAAGAAAGAGTGGAAAGACGGTAAAGAGGTTGAAACTGAAGAAGACAACATCATTAACGAAGTGGCTCCCGCATGGACCCGCAAACCTTCGGATCTGAAAGAGGAAGACTACACCAAGTTTTACCAGACCCTTTACCCGATGTCGGAAGACCCACTTTTCCACATTCACCTCAACGTGGATTACCCGTTCAACCTGACCGGTATTCTCTATTTTCCGAAGGTAAAAAACAATATCGAACTGCAACGCAACAAAATACAACTTTACTGCAATCAGGTATTTGTAACCGATTCGGTAGAAGGTATCGTTCCCGAATTCCTTACTCTGTTGCACGGCGTTATCGACTCGCCGGACATTCCGTTGAACGTGTCGCGTAGCTATCTGCAAAGCGATGGCAACGTGAAGAAAATTTCGAGCCACATCACCAAAAAGGTAGCCGATCGTCTGCAGGAAATCTTTAAAAACGACCGTGCTCAGTTTGAAGAAAAATGGGACAGCCTTCGATTGTTCATCATCTACGGTATGCTTTCGGATGAAAAATTCTACGAACGCGCCGAAAAATTCGTTCTCTTCAAAAATACAGAGAACAAATTCTTTACTTTCGAGGAATACAAAACCCTTATCAAAGACAACCAGACCGACAAAGACGGGAACCTCATCTATCTGTATGCCAATGACGCTGTTGAACAACACAGCTACATTCAGGCTGCCCGTGACAAAGGGTATGACGTGTTGCTGATGGACGGTCAACTAGACATTCACTGGGTAGGCCAGTTGGAACAGAAGTTCGAAAAGAGCCGCTTTGTACGTGTGGATAGCGACATCGTGGAAAAACTGATCCGCAAGAACGACGAACCGAAAGTGGAACTCTCCGACTTGCAACGCGAATCATTGACAACCGTGTTCAGCTCTCAGCTTCCTAAACTCGACAAAACCGAATTTATCGTTACCTTCGAAAACATTGGTGCCGAAGCTCAGCCAATGGTAGTAACACAGAACGAGTTTATGCGTCGTATGAAAGAAATGTCGGCCATGCAGGGCGGTGGAATGATGAGTTTCTACGGTGAAATGCCCGACAGCTACAATCTGGTGGTCAACACGGCACATCCATTGGTTGACAAGGTCTTGAAAGATGAAGAAACAAAGTGCATTGCCGAATTAGCTCCTTTTGAAGCTAAACTACATGAACTGAAAACACGTCGCGATGCGTTGAAAGAGTCGCATAAAGGCAAGAAAGACGAGGAAATTCCTCAGGCTGAAAAAGAAGAACTTGAAGCCATTGACAAGCAAAGCAGCGAAGCCACCGAAAGCAAAAAAGCAGTGGTATCGAACTATGCGGTCAACAATCCTGAGGTGCGTCAGTTGATCGACCTGGCACTGCTTGCCAACAACCTGCTGAAAGGTGAAGCGTTGAGCAATTTCGTGAAACGTAGCATCCAGCTAATGAAATAAGAACCCATTCTTTGTTTATACATCGAAGCCGTTGTAACAATATTTTGTTGCAGCGGCTTTTTAATTATCCGACCAACAGGAATAAAAGCCTGATTCTAATACTATATTTGTAAAGTTGTTCCACCCTTCGTGTAATGATATATCAACTGAAAATAGCGTGAAGGGCTCTTGATTTGCATATTCTTAAGTCTCTATAAATGTTCCAGGCAAACGGGAAGTTTACTGGCGCGTCATTCATAAACCCTGATTATCAATCCTTAAAAAAGGAGGTCAATATGTACACCGGAGGCTATGACATTGCATTGCAAATCAAGGAAGAGGTATTCAACAAAGCGCTGGCCGCCCTCTATTACAAAGGGCTTTTCTACATCAAAAAGGTATTCAAGTTTCATTCCGACGAACTACCGCCGACACTAACCAATTTTGCCGAAGTAACGTGCAAGGCCAAACTGACCAGTCCACCGCTTCTTGATTTTGTGGCAGAAGATACTGCCAATCTGATCCTGAACACGCAGGTGATTTTCTACTTGTTAGGAAGCATCGAAGTGGAGTTTGACGCCGACATCGGAGCTCAAACTAAAATTGTCTACGACAATGCCCACCACAAACTCTCGCTTAATCTCAAAGAAGCGGACATTACCTCCATCAGCCTGAGCGATGATTTCGATCTGGACGAGTCTTCTCTCAAACGCATCAACGAAGTGCTCAAATACATCGTTCAACACGAGTTATTGCACCAGATAGAAACGGTGTCGGTTCCGCTCTCAATTTTCGATTTGAAGGTACCAGGCGTTCCGGAAACTCACCAGATGCACGTTAACAAGGTAGATGGCAAGATCATTGATAACACCTGGTTCAGAGCCGGAATCAATCTGTTTGAGGACACTGCAGGCGACTTTAATGCTATTCAGTTCAACCTGACAGCAGACTATAACATGGCAATAACGGAAAGCACCATTCAGCAGGTTATCGATTTCTGGTGGCTGTTTGCCATTAAACCTCATTACATTACCAAATCCAAAACCGACCAGCTGGATAAAGTGCAGAATTTTGTCAACGATGTGATTGATGTTGCAGAAAGAGTTCTGCAGGTTGCCACGCTCGGAGCAATTGACGTTGACACCACGTTTTGCAATACTAAGATGAACTATGGAGCAACCCTCAATTTCGTCAAACCTAATATCAACATTCTGCCCGGCGAACGGTTCTCCATCTACGACACGCAAATGGGGGTTGATGCTTGGCTGAATATCAAGACCGATATCACCACAACCACCGAAGTTCTTTGGGGACTATTGGGTAAATCGGCCACCTCGGCCACCGACCAGACCTTGGTCAACGTTACAGATAATATCGCCGTGACTCTCAAAAATATTGAGGGCAGAATTTATCTGAACGATCAGATGGAAGTGGTTGGAGAGGTGGAACAAATCGACGTTGACTTCGATTTCGGAGATTCATTTGTGGAAAACCTTACCGATGCGGCTGTCACAACTGTAAAAGGCTGGATCATTGACATGATAAAGTCGCATATCCATGCCATTGTCCTTTGTCCGAAAGTAGCAGACATCAATATTGAATCGCTTGGATATCACGCCCTGATTGCTCCGCAGGAATTAATCACAACCGACAACGAAGTGCGCATTACCCTCAACCTGGACATCAAAGAGTTGCAAAAAAACACGACTCCTCAGCCCGGATTTATCGCCAACACGCACACGAAAGAGGTTCACCGCATCTATTGCGACGAACTGGACGAAATGAATGAAATAAACAAAGTGGGTTATTTTGTATTGAAAGATGCACTGGATGACGGCTACGACACCTGTGGTAAGTGCATCCCGTGGTACAGCAAACGGTAATATTCAAAAAAACGAGGTTGTCTTAAAAGTCAATGTTTCTATTGATAAGCTTCTGCCCCTAAATCCCCTTAAGGGGACTTTTACGCCTATAAAATAGCAGATTTATAGCCCCTTTAGGGGTTTGGGGTAAAACAAAGATCCACTTTGGCTTCGTAAATTATCAAAATCAATATTCCTTTTGAGGCTGCCACGTTCACTTTATATCATATACCGCAATTTGTCCATCATCAACGGTATCTCTTCTTTGGAGACACCCGAAGAGAGAAGCTGGGGAACATCCTGATCAAAGGCCTTGTAGAAATCGTCATCATCCTGACGGAAAAGTTGAACGCTTTTGGCATACAGCTGCAAAGCATCGTTCCTTTTTTGTTGTGCCCACGCCACATGTCCTGCATTCAGGTAATCAAGTTTTGACGGATTTTGCTCTATCATTTTAGCGTAATAATTCTCTGCCTGACGGAATTTCCCGCTCAGGAAAGAGCACCAGGCAATGGCTCGCCAAACTTTAGGCGTAGATGTTGCCAGTTCTACCTTGAAATAGTAGTTCAGAGCTTCGGCATAACGTTTTTCCTGCACAAAAAGGTGTCCGATCTGTAACTGGATATTCCGGTTTTCAGGATCGAGAACTTCTGCACGTTTATAATAATCGAGGGCCTCATCGTAATTGCGAAGCATTTTGTTGCAAAAGGCTATTTTTCGTGTCAACCACAACTGTTCTGGCAATAAAGCCTCCGCCCGCAGGTAGTACTCCAAAGCTTGCGCAAAATCGCCGGTTTGCTGACGGCAATAACCCATTTTCTGGAAAAGTCCGGCATCAACATCCGATTTTGAGAGCTTTTCAAACAGAGAGAAAGCCTCGCCG
Source organism: Paludibacter sp. (assembly GCF_009712605.1). Taxonomy (GTDB): domain Bacteria; phylum Bacteroidota; class Bacteroidia; order Bacteroidales; family Paludibacteraceae; genus Microbacter. The sequence goes on from NZ_WASO01000011.1 coordinate 18,048, forward strand.
TAATATCCTTTTGCAAAGTAATATTCGGCAATTTGGAGCTGCTGTTCCTCCGACAGATCAAGCATATCGAAAAACCAGCAGGAATGAAACCTCAACGCCCAATTGAACACCGGCATGAAATCGTTCCGGTAAGCAAACAACTTGAAGAAGCGGTAAAGATCCTGAATGTACTGATTCGAAACCTGACGTTCGTACGTTTCCGACTCTATATTCAGATCCGATTTTTTAAGTTCGTCAATCTGTTCCGCCTCCAGTTTAAAAGCCTGCATCATCGATTTTCGCTGCGATTCGGCAATTTGCTTCATGCTGATTGCCAGTGAATATTTATCGGAATTGCAGAGATAGGCATTGTTCAGTAACAATGGCATCAACTGGTTATTTTCTGTAAAAAGATCTACTACAGTGGAATGGCCTGTATCGAACGGCAAAAACCAGTTGGGTAGCTCGTTGAAGAACGGATAATGCTTCAATTGAGCAAACGTATTCATATACACATCTGCTCCTTCCAGTTGCAGTTCGCTCATTTCACGGAGCTTGTCGCCCACTCCGCTTTTTTCAATAAGATCCTGCCATTCAGGGTTTTTATCTTCCCATTCCTCCGCTGAAGTCATGCTGTCGAAATCGATTTTATCTTTCACCTGAGGAGCCAGCTTCATCATTTCGGGCAGTATTTCCTGCTGCATTTTTTGCGAAATTTTATCTGTCTCCGATGTTCTGGCAAACTGAATGATAATCGTAACCAGCGCTTTCGCAAACTTCGGATCATCACTTAACAACGCAAGACGTTGCCGGATACCGTCGTAAAATGGCAATCGTGCATTGTAAATAGCCAGCGTGAGTGCCAGTCCGACCAGTGCGCGCAGACGAACCTCAGGCTGCTTGTGCACACAAGCATCAGCCAGCAATCCTATTCGTTCGGCATTAAACTGGCGAACTAAATTGAGTGTGAGGGCCGAAATGGCAAATGATTTGTCAACAGGATCGATGGTATCGCTGGCAAGCAGAAGTTTGAAGCTGTCGGCATCTACCTCCTGGATGAGCCATAACGAGCGGAACATCTCAAGACGGGTTTGCTCATGCAAGGCGATTTGTTCTTTGCGATTGCTTTGCTGATTGAGCCCCTCTTCTATCAGAAATGCCACCACTTTATTTGTTGATTGCTCCTCCAATGAATGAACAATGGCTCGCAGGCTTCTCAGCTGAGATCGGTAATAACGAATTTGTGAGTAATCGTATCCGCTTGAGAATTTGGTAAACAGTTCTTCCCGGATAGTATCGGTAAGCAAAAAGGCTTTTTTCACGAGGTTGTGATACACGAGTTCCCGCTGAGGATCGTTCACCCCATCGACGGCATACTGAAGCATAAGGCGGTAGTTGTTTTCCAGCTCATCAACGCTATCGACATATTCGAGCAGATGAACATCCTGAAGCCAACTACGCAGCGCATCGATAGCCTGTTTCAGACGTCGGTTTTTGAGGTGCACCAAAATCTGGGTAGCGGTATTTTGCATCTCGGTTATTGTCATATCCGGTAATGTATTAATCGGTTGCTAAGGTAATATAAAACGGCACCTTTTCTCATTAATACTGATGAAAAGTGCCGTTTAACTTAAAACAAAAACCGTGCCACGAACGTGGTTTAATGCGAAGAAGCCGGCTTCACGAGGGCTTTTTCCTCTGCCTGCACCACATTGCCACTTGTAGTATGTATGTAGTAAATCTTATCTTTCGTCTCCTTTTTCGAAGTCAGGGGAATTTCATATTCGAAACGACATTCGACTTTTCGTAGCAAAACTTTGTCGGAGGGCATGTTGCGATAATTTTCCATCTTCGCTTTCATGGAATTCAGCCATTTCTGGCTCGCCTCCAACGGCCTGATCTCGGCAGCTATATTTTCACGCATCGTTTCCATGTCATACCTGACATAAAGCGTTTGCATTTGCAAAAGGCTCCGGAGCGTCTTGCTGTTTTGTTGCAGAAGCGTATCGACCGGTTGACCCAGTGCTTTCTTTATAAAGGTAAGGCTATCGTTGACAGTGACCTGTCCAACTGTTTTTGTTTCGAGAGGGTAAAACCGGAAATCAGGATCGGCAGTCTGGCGTTGTTCGTAACTCCAGATAGCTTTGATGTCATTGTCGGAACTGTTGCATCCGAAGAAAAGACAACACAGGCATATGAGTACGGTTGCCTTTACTACTTTGTCAACCATATATTTAATCGAAATATTCACGGTGAAAAAATTTGTCTTTCGAGGCACTAACCAATACGGCTGATTTTTCGCAATCGTTCCTCATCGATAATCTTGATTTTCCGACCATCGACCGCAATAATCTTTTCAGTTGCAAAATTGGATAATGTACGAATGGCGTTGGATGTGGTCATATTGGAAAGACTTGCCAAATCGTCACGAGAGAGGTAAATATTGAGTGTTGCACCGTCTTCTTCGAGTCCGTAACTATCCACAAGGAAAAGAATGGATTCTGCAAGACGTCCACGAATATGTTTTTGGGTAAGATTTACAATGCGGGTGTCGGCAATGCCTAAATCGATGGCCATTGCTTTGATGAAAAACAGTGCCAAATCATTGTTTTCCTTCAGGAGTTTACCAATCACTTCCGACGGAATCATAAAAATCATTGCCGTTTCTACAGCACAGGCAGCTGTGAGATAAGGTTCTTCGGCAAAAAAGGCACGATATCCAAAATAGTCGATCGGCTTAATCATCCGTACAATCTGGCTACGCCCACCGACTCCATCTTTGTAGACTTTCACTTTCCCTTTGATCAAACAAAGCAGATGAGTTGGTGTTTCTCCTTCACAGTAGATCATTTCATTGCGCTTGAACTGCTGCATCTTGGAATTGCTTCGCAAATAATCCAGTTGTTCACCGGTCAACACATCCCAAATTCCGGGAAGAGACAGGATGGACAAATCCGTTGTCTGTTTTGGTGCCATAAAAACATGTTTTTCAACACAAATGTAAGCAATTTCAACAAAAAATCAATTCTGTTGAAAAATGCTGATTCTCTTTAGATTAGATTTATGCTTGTAAAAATTCTACCAGCTTTTTGACCGCATTTGCCCTGTGACTTATCCGGTTTTTAACCGTGAGGTCGAGTTCGGCAAACGTTTTGTCATAATTTTCGGGCACAAAAACAGGATCATATCCAAATCCGTTAACGCCTTTGGGTTCATGCAAAATTGTACCTCTCACCTCACCTTCAAACAAATATTCTTTCCCCTCTTTTATCAGAGCAATAACGGTACGAAAACGGGCTTTCCGGTTAGTTTTATCTTTCAGTTCCTGCAACAGCTTACGCATATTGGCACCGGCATCCTTATCAGTACCGGCATATCTGGCCGAATAAACACCCGGAGCGTTATTCAATGCTTCCACTTCGAGTCCTGTGTCGTCGGCAAAACAGTCTTTTCCAAAACGCTCGTACACGTAACGCGCTTTCAGCAAAGCATTTCCTTCAAGCGTTTCTGCAGTTTCCGGAATGTCGTCAAAACACCCGATTTCTTTAAGACTCAGTATTGTATACTTATTTTTAATATATTCCGATACTTCGTGCAGTTTATGATCGTTGTTGGTGGCAAAAATAATATCCATGAGGTAAGTAAGTCTGATTAGTTTTCTGCTTCAAAATGTTCGAGATAAAATTCTCCGTCTTCAAAAATGCCGTAGGTAAACTGAGTGAACCAATCGCCGATAATACACACACGACTGTCGTTTTTCAGCATCAGATCGAGAAGGATGTGTCGGTGACCAAAGACAAAAATATCAACTTTGGCACTTTCAGGAAAGGCTTTTGCATAACGCACAAGACACTCTTTGTCTTCTCCGAGATACCCGGCATAATCGTTGCGCTTCGGTTTCTGACGGTTAGACTTTGACCATCCCAGACCAAAGCCAAGGCCTAAACGCGGAGGAACATACGAGAAGAGTTTCTGGCAAATTTTATTGTGAAAGATAGTCTGGATCAACATTACGCTTTTGGAATGATCGCCCAGGCGGTCGCCGTGAGCCAGATAAAGCCGTTTACCATTCCAATCAACAATTTCAGGCCGACGGTGAACCGTCAGCCCGATTTCCTGTTCCAGATAACCAAATGTCCACATGTCGTGGTTACCTGTAAAATAGTGTATTTTAATGCCTTTATCCGATAGCTCCCCGAGTTTCCCCAGAAACCTGATGAATCCTTTTGGAACAACCGTCTTGTATTCAAACCAAAAATCAAACATATCGCCCAACAGGTACAAGGCTTCAGCATCGTCTTTGATAGAATCCAGCCAACGAACAAGTTTCTTCTCATGTTCGCGCGGATCTGCAACCAGTCGTGAACCTAAATGGGCATCGGATACAAAATATATACGTTTCACTCGTTACTCTGTTTCATTCGGATGGAATCAACCATCAGTTATCTACTCGGGGTATCTTCTGTTTTCTTGGGAGCTTCTTGTCTTGTTGGAACCGGCTGTGGCGTGCTTCGTTCCGAACTCTGGACACGGCTTCCCTCCTGACGTGAAGGTTGATTGTTACCTCTGCTCTGATATTGCCTTTGTCCATTATTGGAAGGCTGCACTTGCTGATTTTGAGGAGCCACAGTGGCCGGTTGACGGGTGTTCTGATTACCGGAACCCGACTGTTGCCAACGGCTTCCCTGACCGGCATCTCCACTATTCGTCTGCGCCGGACGGTTGTATGTATTTCCCTGACGGGTGCCCTGACTGTTCTGATTTGTATTCCCGTTATTCCATTGATTTTGAGTTCCACCCTGCGGTCTGGTAGTATTATTATTCGAAGGATTGACGGTGCCGCTGTTTCCCTGACCAGGATTTTGAGTCGGACGGTTGTAGGTACCATCCTGACGGGTGCCCTGACTATTCTGGTTAGAATTCCCGTTATTCCATTGATTCTGAGTTCCGCCCTGTGGTCTGGTGTTGTTATTATTTGAAGGACTTACAGTACCGCTGTTGCCCTGACCAGGGTTTTGATTTTGACGGTTGTATGAACCATCCGAACGTGAATTTTGATCTCTCTGATTGGAATTCCCGCCCTGATTCCATTGCTGGTTACCAGGTTGAGAAGACCTGCCGGGAGAACTATTCTGCCAGTTGTCGGACGAACGGCTACCATTCGTTTGGGGAGTAGAACTGCTTCTCGTACCCCGATTGTCATAGTTAGGATTCCGGCGAGAATTATAAAGATCATCATTGCGTGAGCTTCCTGACCTGTAACCGGATGGAGCTCTGTCGGGACGATAGGATCTTAAACTCTGCGAAGGTCTGTCGTTGAAATGATAAACCGAACTTGAGTAATCGCCTCTTCTATAGGCCCTGATATGTTGAGAATAATATCGTGTCGGGTTACGGTCATAAACAGAAACGATCACATAATTAGTATTATAACCAACATGATACCAATAAGGCAACTGAGGGCCGGAACGCCAAACACCTTCCTGATACCACCAGTATATGTTCAAATCGGGATTGAAGTAAAAGTTCAAATCCGGACAGAAATAGTAGGGATAGTAATTAACATAAGCTTCGCCGTAATCATCCGATACAGTTCCTGTAACAAAACAAGAAGAAAGGCTTATGGAAAGGATACATCCCACAACAAGTTTCAATAGATTTTTCATAGCCGTGTTTTTTAATATTGCCGAATTGAGTCCTTATGTATCTTAGACTCAAGAACAATCGAGATGTTTAATCCCTCTTCTCAAAGCAATCCCAATTCCAGCTTTGCTTCATCGCTCATCATATCACGATCCCAGGGAGGATCGAATACAAGGTTGATATTTACACCTTTAACACCCTCAACCGATTCTACTTTCATCTTTACATCTTCAAGAATAAAATCGGTAGCCGGACACCCTGGAGCAGTCAGTGTCATATCAATGTTTACATTACCGTCCTCGAGAACGTCTACTTTATAAATCAATCCAAGATCATATACGTTAACCGGAATTTCAGGATCGAAAACCGTACGCAACATCTTCACTATATTTTCTTCCTGTGCTAAAAATTCATTCATCGATAATTCAATTTTAATGTTGATTCGGGACGAAAACCTTAAAAAAGCAGTTCTGCATCCTGTTGTTTAACAATAGATGCAAAATTAACAGAATTCGTCTCATAAATTCATCTTTTTTATCAAACGATCAGCTACGTCATACTCAAAACCCCGTTGTAAAGCGAAATTCAACAATTTACCTCGTCTTTCGTAGTCACTTGCCGCCTTCACTTCCCGGACTTTTTTCCGCAGCAGTTCACTGAGCGTTTGCTCGTACAAAGATACATCCATTTCAGAAAAAACCCTTTCCAACAAACTGTCAGGTATCTTCTTCATCCGCAGAGCCTGAGTTATTTTCAGCTTTCCCCACTTGTTGAATCGTAGTTTGTCATTCACAAATGCACTGCAAAAACGCTCATTATCAATATATTTTTGTTCAACAAGATACGAAACAATTTTCTCTGACTGATCGGCATCGGCACCCCATAGCTGAAGTTTGGCTTCTATATCGGCACTACAAACCTCTTGCTTCGAACTGTAAGCAGCCGCTTTTTTCAATAATAAATCATACGGGATTTCCATAGCCAAAGTAGTCTTTTAAATTCAATTCTTTATTGCTTTTACCATTCTCGCGTTTCCGAAAAGGTCGGTACGCAGCTCCACAAAACCGAAGCCCATTTGCCGGAACAACTCAACCGTTTCTTTTCCTTTATCACGGTTAATCTCCACATACAAAGACCCTTCAGATTTCAATCTGGAGAGAGCTATTTTGCCGATTGCCTCATAAAACAACAACGGATTAGCATCCGGGACAAACAAAGCCATTGAAGGTTCAAAGTCCAACACATTCGACTGCATGGCTGATTTTTCATTTTCAAGCACATACGGCGGATTACTCACTATCACGTCAATTTGTTCAAGCGAATCTGCAAACAATTCTGACAGAACGTCCGCACAAAAAAAGCGAACATCCGCTTCGTTATCTTTTGCATTTTCCCGAGCCACCTCAAGCGCTTCCTCCGAAAGATCACAAGCCCGGACTTCGGCTTCAGAAAGATTCTTCGCCAGCGCAATGGCGATGCATCCGCTACCGGTACAAAAATCTATGATAGAACACGCGGTGTCTTTGTAGTCATTCTTTATCCACTCCACCAACTCTTCCGTTTCGGGCCGGGGAATCAGCACCCGGCGGTCGACCTTAAATTTGAGCCCATAGAATTCGGTTTCGCCCAACACATATTGCAACGGTTCCTGTGTCCGCAACCGGTCGATGCAGTGCGAAATTTGTTGCTGTTGCTCGTCAGTCAAAACCAACGCACTATCGGATAATAACTGAACCCGCGAGAGTCCGGTTACATGTTCACAAAGGGCAATTGCAACAGCCCTGGCTTCATTAGCTGAGAAAATGGGAGCCAATTCACTAATGACATTTTTGATAATATTCATCCGTAGAAAATTTATTTTACCATCGGTAGAAACCAATCGGAATTACCCTGCATGTTCCGTTTTAAGAAACTGCATAGTATTGCAAATTTACAAAAAAGAAACAGGAGTGATCCTTCCTGTTATTTTTAAGAGTTAGTTCAACCCTTTTTTTGTTACCTTTGCACTCCAAATTTAAAACACGGGAAATGGACAAATTACGGTTTATCAGTTTTGCAAGCGGAAGTAGCGGAAATTGCTTTTTTGTGGGCAATGCAACTCAGGGCATACTGATAGACGCGGGAATCGGCATTCGCACCATGAAAAAACGACTAAAAGAGATTGGTCTCGAATTCTCGGACATTCTCGGCGTTTTCATCACTCACGACCATTTCGACCACATTAAGTCGGTAAAGCCACTGGTAGATAAGTTGTTAATTCCCATCTACGGAACAAAGGAAACGCTTTCCTCCATCGCACAACTTCAGCAACTTGGAAGCCAGTTTATCGCCGGACAAAAAATTATCTCCAAAGAAGAACCTGTTTCCATTGGAGACTGGAAAATCACCGCTTTCGAGGTTTCGCACGATGGCACCGATAACGTTGGATACAGCGTTGAATATAAAGGACATACTTTTACGCTGGCAACTGACCTTGGCTATGTTTGCGAAAATTCTGCCCGGTACATTTCCGATGCCGATTACCTGGTTCTCGAAGCCAACTACGATGAAGAGATGCTGGCAAACGGGCCGTACCCCTATATGTTACAGGAACGTATCCGCAGCAATACCGGACACCTTAGCAACAGCGACGCCGGCCGTTTTCTCGCCGACAACTATTCGGATAAACTGAAATATATCTATCTCTGCCACCTGAGCCATTCCAACAACCTGCCTGAACTTGCCTATTGCACTGTAAGCGAATTACTGGCCGACAAAGGAATCATTGCCGGCAAGGATGTGGAACTTGTTACGCTCGAACGTACGTCTCCCTCCAAATTGTACGTTTTCGAATAAATCGACTATTTGAGCAACTCTTCCAGTTTTGCCACCATCGATTTGAATTCGGTCTCATTGTAAAGCCTTGTCATAAAGACTATTTTACCCTCTTTATCGATGATAACATTTCGTGTAACGCCGGCTTCTTTATCGGCATACAACTGAAAATGTGCAGCGCCGGGATCAAGCGCCATCGGATAGGTGATACCGGTAGAAAGTGTAAAATTTTTAGCTACGTCGAGCGGCTCGTCACGGTCTATCGCATAAAGAGCAAACGAAGGATTCGATTTCCAGCGTTGCCATATATCTTTCTCAATAAAAGGCATTTCTTTCCGGCAAACGCCACACCAACTGGCGGTGAACTGCAACATCACCACCTTTCCGCGTAACGACCACAAATTAACGGTACGTCCATCGGTCAATGTCATGGTAAACCCTGGAGCTGTCTGTCCTAGTTTCACAATGTAGCCTCTGTCTGCCGGTTCCTGATTGGAAGACACCGAAGCACTTTGAGCATACAGGCTGCCCGCAATCGCGCCCATAAAAAGCGCCAACAAAATTTTTCTCATATTCATTTTTATGTTCATTTATTCGTATAAATATTCGGTATATTTTTTCGTATCCTATTCATTTTCAATATGAATTATCAATCACAAAAAGCATCCAGGCATGATAAAAAACTATATTTCAATAATTTGCCATTATACCACAAAGTGATAGCGCTTTATGCAAAGAATTCAACCGAAAAAGAGTAACTTTGCAAAGTTATTAAAACGTTTTTGATTGACCAGTAGATGATTGAAATTATTCCCGCCATAGACATCATAGAGGGCAAATGTGTCCGACTTTCTCAGGGCGACTACCAGCAGAAAAAAGTCTATAACGAACAGCCGCTTGAAGTGGCCAAAGAGTTTGCCGATGCCGGTATCCGCCGACTGCATGTAGTCGATTTGGATGGTGCCAAGGCACAGCATATTGTCAATCATAAAGTGCTCGAAAGCATTGCTACTCATACCGATTTGGTAATCGATTTCGGAGGTGGACTCAAAAGCGACGACGACCTTCGCATCGCTTTTGAATGCGGAGCGGCGATGGTAACCGGAGGCAGTATTGCCGTGAAACAGCCAGAGGGTTTCTCTCACTGGATTGAACGTTACGGTGCCGAACGCATCATTTTGGGTGCCGACGTGCACAACGAGAAAATTGCCGTAAGCGGCTGGCTCGAAACCACCGATAACGACCTGATGCCTTTCATTGAAGGTTATTGCAAAAAAGGCATTCAAAAGGTCTTGTGTACCGATATTGCCAAAGACGGCATGTTGACGGGAACTTCGGTGGAATTGTACAAAAAAATAATGGCTCACTTCCCGGCACTGCAACTGATTGCAAGCGGGGGGGTTAGCAGCATTGCCGACATCGAAGCGCTCGATGAAGCCGGCATTCCATCAGTGGTTTTCGGAAAAGCCATCTATGAAGGACGCATCAAATTATCAGAATTACAACGATTTATATAAAGAAAAGATTCATTTCTCTTTCAAATAACGATTATGAAACGAACATGTTGCTTAACAACACCCGAAAGGTCCCGATAGCTATCGGGAAATAATTCCCAGCAACATGAAGTTCCATACTTCCTTAGACGAAAAAATTATTATAGTATGAAATTAGATTTCGCAAAAGGCAACGGCCTGATTCCTGCCATCATTCAGGATGCCGTCACCAATAAAGTGCTCATGTTGGGATACATGAACGAAGAGGCTTACGAAAAAACAGTGACCACCAAACAGGTAACGTTTTTCAGCCGTACCAAAAACCGTCTGTGGACAAAAGGAGAAGAAAGCGGCAATTTCCTGAATGTCGTTTCGATGGCTCCAGATTGCGATAACGATACATTGCTTATCAAAGTGCATCCGGTAGGACCGGTTTGCCATACCGGCGACGATACCTGCTGGGGTGAAACCAACAGCAACGACATCCAGTTCCTCGCTTATTTGCAGGACTTTATCGACAAACGCAAAAAAGAGATGCCCGAAGGTTCGTACACCACTTCGCTGTTCAACAAAGGCATCAACCGCATGGCTCAAAAGGTAGGTGAAGAAGCCGTAGAAACAGTTATCGAAGCCACCAACGGCACCGACGACCGCATGATTTACGAGGCTTCCGACCTGATTTATCACCTCATCGTTTTGCTGGCATCGAAAGGATATCGCATCGAAGATTTAGCAAACGAATTGAAAAAGAGACACAAAGAGTAAAATGTGAAGATTTGGAAATTTGAGAATGTGAAAATAAAACATCCTCAAATCCTCAAATCCTCAAATCCTCAAATTGACAGATGAACTATTACAGCACCAACCACCAGTCGCCGATAGCTTCGTTGCAGGAGGCCGTTGTGAAAGGACTGGCACCCGATAAAGGGCTTTACATGCCTGAAAAAATCAAGGCTTTGCCTGCCGAATTTTTCGAAACAATCGACCAACTCTCTTTTCAGGAAATTGCCTATCGCGTTGCCGATGCATTTTTCGGAGAAGACATCGAGGCCGATACCCTGAAGCAAATCGTTTACGATACGCTCAGTTTTGAAACTCCGGTTGTCAAGGTGGAAGAAAACATCTACAGCCTTGAACTTTTCCACGGTCCGACACTCGCGTTCAAAGACGTGGGCGGCCGCTTTATGGCTCGTTTGCTGGGATATTTCATCAAAAAACAAGGGCAAACCGACGTCAACGTGCTGGTGGCCACTTCGGGCGATACCGGAAGCGCAGTTGCCAACGGATTTCTTGGGGTAGAAGGCATTCACGTTTATGTGCTATACCCGAAAGGATTGGTGAGCGAAATTCAGGAGAAACAATTCACCACGCTGGGCAAAAATATCACGGCTCTGGAAATCGACGGCACTTTCGACGATTGCCAGCGTATTGTTAAATCGGCCTTTATGGACGAAGAGCTGAATGCCAAACTGAACCTGACTTCGGCCAACTCAATCAACGTGGCGCGTTTCCTCCCACAGGCATTTTACTATTTCAATGCTTACGCTCAACTCAAAAAACAGGGCAAAGCCGACAATCTGGTAGTTTGCGTACCGAGCGGTAACTTCGGCAACATCACCGCCGGACTTTTCGGCAAACGGATGGGATTACCTATCAAACGTTTTATCGCGGCCAACAATCAGAACGACATTTTCTTACAATATCTCGAAACGGGAAAATATTCTCCCCGTCCTTCGGTGGCTACTATTGCCAACGCCATGGACGTAGGCGATCCGAGCAACTTTGCCCGCGTACTTGACCTTTACGGCAATTCGCACGAAAAGATCTCGGCTGACATCTCCGGCTGCCGTTACCTCGACGAACAGATCTGTGCAACGGTAAAGAGCTGCTACCAATCGACCGGTTATCTGCTTGATCCTCACGGAGCCTGCGGTTATCAGGCCTTAAAAGAAGGTTTGAAGGAAGGAGAAACAGGGGTTTTCCTCGAAACGGCTCATCCCGCAAAATTCGTAGGAACCGTAGAAGCAATTATTGGCGAAAAAGTTTCTATTCCTGAAAAGTTGCAGGAATTCATGAAAGGAGAAAAACTCAGCATCGAACTGTCAAAAGAGTTTGCCGATTTCAAGAAATTCTTGTTGCAATAACTATATTTGCATATCCCATCTTTCAAACGGCGGGATGATTAATTGGTATGCAAAATGAGAAAGCGATACATATTGACTATCATAACATCAGTTTTATCGCTCTATTCTGCCTGCGGAATAAATATTGATTCGCTGCTGAATAAAATAAGCAGGCTGAGTTTTTATTGCATTCCCACTTTGTCTTACCAGAAGGAAACAGGCAATCTTTTCGGAATCAACGGAGGTTATTATTTTCGGTTTATCGATTCCACAAAAATCAGTAGCCTTTCTTTCAACGATGTATTCACTCAGAAACATCAATATTCGGTCAGTTTCTCTCCCCGCCTCTACTTGGGTGGAGGAGGCAAATGGACCCTTTTCGGCAATATTTCGGCACAAAAATTCCCTGCCAGTTTTATTGGTATAGGCAACGATCATCATAAGTTTCTAAAAGATCCGATCGCTTATACTTCCCGTAATTATTCCTTCAATTTCCAATTTCAGCGATTCCTGAGCAAACACCTGAGTTTCGGGCTGCTGTTTTCTCTTCAAAGCGAAAAACCCGTTTTGGAAGACAGCCTGAAATTCAAGGCTATGGGCGTTCATGTAACCGGATGGAAGCCCTATTTCTTATTGGGTGGCGGTGGTGTAGTCACTTACGACTCGCGAGACAATCTTTTTTATCCTACTAAAGGAATACTGGGAAGTGCCAGTCTCGTCCATTTCGATCCACTTTGGGGAAGCTCTTATGATATCGTGCAAATAGAACTCGATTTTCGCCAGTACATTGCACTTTACAAACAACATGTTTTTGCATGGCAATTTGTAACCGACTGGCGACTAGGAAATTCCATCCCGTTTCAGATGCTGACCACCATCGGAAGCAACCAACTGTTGAGAGGAATACCCGGAGGTCTATTCCGCGACAATGTGATGGCGGCTATTCAGGGAGAATACCGGTTCCCTCTTTACAAAAATATACGGGGTGCCATTTTCGGTTCTTCGGGTGATGTATTCAACAGTTGCGATCTGAGCATTGACCGTTTGAAAACTTCTTACGGAGCCGGGATCCGGTTTCGGCTCACACGGGGTAAAATCAATATAAGTGGACGTTGGGACATAACCCGCACCAACTACGACAAAGGAATACAGTTGTATTTCACTGCCCTGGAAGCGTTCTGAATCCTACTTTATCAAACTGTTGAATTTTTGCCAGTCGAACAGCCATGGATCGGTCTTTCGTTTGGGCGCAATGTCGCTGTGACCAACAATGTATTTTATCGGATAACGGGTCTTGATATCTTTCACCAATTCGGCCAGGGCCTTGTATTGAAGATCGGTAGGCGGATCGGTAGGCGAGTTGAGTAGTTCGATGCCGATAGAAGAACCGTTGAGCATCTTTCTTCCGTTTTGCGGAAGAACGCTTCTTCCGGCCTGATATGCAATATCTTTTTCTGCTACAAGTCGATAAATATTCCCCTGACGGTCAATCATATAATGAGATGCCACTTTGTAGTGTTGAAACACATCGATGGCACATTTCACATCATAGGGATCGCCATCCAGACAACGGGTTGAATGAATTACGATTATATCGACATTGCGCGAAGGTTTGGCGTGATATCCGAGATGAACCCGGGAAGTGTAGTCAATAACCAAAGGAGGATTGGCCAAAGCTGTAAATGCGAAAACGAATGCGGCAAAGAAACTGAATGCTCTCATACTTATCAAAATAGAATGCAAAGGTAATCGTTTTACGAATGACAAAAAAATCGTAACTTTGTAGTCCGGTTTTTGAAACCGAATGTATTGACAATTGCCGGTTTACTTTCGGATAGTAATCATTTTCGTCAAAGTAAATTCAAAACGAACAATTTATCGATTAACGATTCAACATATTCAAAAATGGCACAACAAGAAGACGTTTTTAAGAAATTAGTCGCACACTGTAAAGAATACGGTTTTGTGTTCCCTTCAAGCGAAATTTACGACGGACTTGGAGCCGTATACGATTACGGACAAAACGGCGTTGAACTGAAAAACAATATCAAACGCTACTGGTGGGACAGCATGGTGTTGCTCCACGAAAATGTAGTGGGCATCGATGCTGCTATCTTTATGCACCCAACCACCTGGAAAGCTTCGGGTCACGTGGATGCGTTCAACGATCCGCTCATCGACAACAAAGACTCTAAAAAACGTTACCGTGCCGACGTTCTGATTGAAGACCTGCTGGCAAAATACGACGATAAAATTGAGAAAGAGGTAGAGAAAGCCGCCAAACGTTTCGGCGAATCGTTTGATGCAGCGCTTTACCGTCAGACCAATCCCCGCGTACAGGAACACCAGGCAAAACGTGACGAAATTCACGCTCGTTTTGTAAAGGCTCTGAACGATAGCGATCTGGCTGAACTGAAACAAATTATCGTTGACTACGAAGTGGTTTGCCCCATCAGCGGAACCAAAAACTGGACAGACGTTCGTCAGTTCAACCTGATGTTCTCTACCGAAATGGGTTCTACTGCCGATGGTGCAATGAAAATCTACCTTCGTCCCGAAACTGCTCAGGGTATTTTCGTGAACTACCTCAACGTACAGAAAACCGGCCGTATGAAGATTCCTTTCGGTATCGCTCAGATCGGAAAAGCTTTCCGTAACGAAATCGTTGCCCGTCAGTTCATCTTCCGTATGCGTGAGTTCGAACAAATGGAGATGCAATTCTTCGTACGCCCTGGCACCGAAATGGAATGGTTCAAAAAATGGAAAGAAACCCGTCTGAAATGGCACAAAGCGCTCGGACTTGGCGACCACAAATATCGTTTCCACGATCACGACAAACTGGCTCACTATGCTAATGCCGCTACCGATATCGAATTCGAAATGCCGTTTGGTTTCAAAGAAGTGGAAGGTATCCACTCTCGCACCGATTTCGACCTTAGCAGCCACGAAAAATATTCGGGCAAAAGCATCAAATATTTCGATCCCGAACTCAACGAATCATACACTCCGTACGTTATCGAAACCTCGATTGGTGTTGACCGTACGTTCCTCTCCATCATGGCAGCTTCGTATACCGAAGAACAGCTCGAAAACGGAGAAAGCCGCGTGGTGTTGAAACTCCCGGCAGTATTGGCTCCGATCAAACTGGCCGTAATGCCATTGGTAAAAAAAGACGGACTGCCCGAAAAAGCACGCGAAATCATGAACAGTCTCAAGTTCGACTTCAAATGCCAGTACGACGAAAAAGATTCCATCGGGAAACGCTACCGCCGTCAGGATGCCATCGGTACTCCTTTCTGCGTAACAGTAGACCATGACTCATTAACCGATAACACAGTAACCATCCGCTACCGTGACACCATGCAACAGGAACGTGTTCCTGTAGAAAAACTGCATGAAATAATCGGACAGAAAGTTTCGATGAAGGAACTGTTCAAGAAGATTGTTGAATAAGATGCACAACAATTATTAACCCATTGAAGCGGCTGAAGATGAATCTTTCAGCCGCTTTTGTTTTATAATTATCATTCTCCGGTATTCCGACATCTGATCAAACCCGCAATAAAAACAGATTAAATTTGGTCAGAAATTAATTTTGCATTAATTTTGTGCTCCCAATCAAGCCTCTTTAGCTCAGTGGTAGAGCAGCTCACTCGTAATGAGCAGGTCGAGGGTTCAACTCCCTTGAGAGGCTCAAACTTATGGAAATACCCCGTATAAATCAATGGTTTATACGAGGTATTTTTTTTGACACAGTTTATTACACTATTCAGAAGAGTATTTTTTAAAAAACGGACTCCCCCCCTTCTATAAGCCTATATACATATAACCAAATAAGTTATTTTCGCATAAAGAAACGCCAAACGGGCTAATATCCTTTGGCTCTTCTATTAATATCGTTGCAATTTGAGTGCTTTGAGTCAAATTTAGTTTCCTTATTCCATTTACGAGGACACACTTATTTTGACATATAAAACACATAACCAATATATTAAATCAATAAAATATAGTATTGGCAATAATATTATACGTTGCAAATATTGCATAATGCAAATTTATTTCATACCTTTGCAACGTCTAATCCCATTGATCAACCAATTCAATCAAACTAAACCCACGCATTATGAAAGCGCTTATCGGAGCTAACTTAAAGCTATTTAGAGAAGCAGCAAATTATACTCAAATTTACGTTGCTACATTTTTGGGTATTGATAGAGGAGCCTATGCTAATTATGAAACTGGAGCTCGCGAAATGCCCTATGAATTGATGGAGAAAGTATGCAATCTCTATGGTATACCTTTATCGTCACTTTTTGAAGAAGATCCTATAAAAATTGAGAATGAATTATTTTGCGCATTTAGAGTAGAAAACCCTAATGTATCAGATATAAACGAAATATCTCAATTTAAGACGATTGTCAGAAACTACCTAAAGATGTGTTCTTATTAAACCAATGGAAAAAATTGACTATCGAGAAATTGCATACCAAGCCGAGAAATTCAGAAATGATTATGCATTGAATAATAGCGAGCCTATCAACTGCAAGGCGTTATTATGGAAACTGAATATTTTAACGGTCTACAAGCCTTTATCAAGTAACTTCTCCGGCATGTGTCTAAAAAAGAATGACACTCGGTTTATGCTAATTAATTCAGATAATCCAAGAGGAAGACAACATTATACTATTGCACATGAACTTTATCACCTTTATGTGCAAACAGACTTCACCCCCCATATCTGTAATCCAGATACTTCAAGGATAGATGATATTAATGAAAAGAAAGCAAATGTCTTTGCGGCACATCTTCTTATGCCTGAAAACGGATTAAGAAATACAATACCAGAAGGTGAGCTAAAAAGCAAATCTTTATCTATCTCGACCATTTTAAAATTAGAACAAATCTATTCTGTATCTCACTCTGCGATGTTGAACCGTTTATTGTTTCTTGGTTTCTTAACCAAAGAGCAATATGATGTTTTCAATAGCCTAAAAATACAACAAGTAGCTCTTGAGTATGGATTTGGATTAGATTTATACAAAAAGGGTAATGAAGGTGTAATTATTGGAGATTACGGAGTTAGAGCTAAAGATTTATTTTCTCAATCGAAAATTTCTGAAAGCCATTATTATGAGCTAATGAATGCTATAGGATTTGACCCTACAACTGATACAAATGAATAAGAAGGTCAAAATAGTTATAGATTCAGATGTAATTATACACTTCATTAAAGGTGAAGAATTACCTATTTTACACCAAATATTTCCCCAATATCAATATGTTATTCTTGATATAGTCGTTAATCAAGAACTCAATAAAAATTTCCAAACAAGACAATATCTTGAAAGGTACACTCAATCATTCAAAGGCAACATTTCGATCATAAAATGGAGTCCCACTCTTGAGATGACCAAAGAGTTTGCCTTTCTAAGAAATAAATATGGTTTAGGAGAGAGTGCCTCAATGGTCTATTGCAAATACAATCAAGACGTTATTGCTAGTAGCAATATTACTGAAATTACGGATTATTGTAATAAAAATGACATACAATATGTAACAACTATGGATTTACTCTATAGGGCTTTCAAAAACAGCATATTGACGGAAATAGAATGTGATGAGTTTATAACAAAAGTCATAAGCGGCGGGAGTAAATTGCCTGTAACAAAGATATCGCAATTTAGACCGCGAGAGCTATATTTATAATCCACCTAATCCAACAGATCAATAGATTCCTGTTTCACTTCTTCATCAATGTCATAATACTCGGGTAAAGGCTTTGCTTCCTTTTACGTGTCCTGACATACTCCCAATGACATCATCCTTTACTTTCTTACAATAAAGTACAACTGTCCATGCGAGAGCTTACAACGCTATAATTTTGTGCTCCCAATCAAGCCTCTTTAGCTCAGTGGTAGAGCAGCTCACTCGTAATGAGCAGGTCGAGGGTCCAACTCCCTTGAGAGGCTCCACAAAAAAACGCGTTGCAAGAAAACTCTTACAACGCGTTTTGTTATATTCTGTATCTGCTACTTGACCGGAATAACCAATTTTAAAGGAGCCGTTGTATACTGAGAGGTAGAAACCACAGAAAATGTCACTCCTGATGTTTTGGTTGCTTTCTTAGCAAGATATTGTACATTAAAAGTAATGGAACCAATATTAAGATCCGACAGATACAAATAACCTTTGGATATATCCGTTTGACTATTATTCAAAATACTACCTGCATTAATTGATGCCAGATCAGGGAAAGTAATTGCCGAGTATGTTGTGTCATTTGCAACCTGAACACTTACCAAAGGATTTGAAAGCCCCTGAGCAATAACACAGAAATTTAAGACATCCCCGACATGCAATGTATCGAGAGTTGATGTGGCTGTAAGATTCACTCCATTTAAAGAAGTTGCTGCTACACTTATCTGCGGAGAATAATCAGAATCTCCTGCACCGATCTTGCAAGAGGTCAACAAAAACACTCCCAATAAACTAAAAAGAAATATCTGTTTCTTCATATGATAATAAATTTGATGTTTGGTTAATTATTTCTATCTCTCAAACCTGACATTTGCTTTCGGCAGGACGTAAGAATAGTAAACACAAGATAGTTTAATAGACGGTTATTTTGAAGAAATGTTGCATTTGGATCTGTATATTAACTTTTTTTGTCGTATCTATGAGTAAGATGCCGTTTGCCTTTTTTACAAACAATTGCCACTGAAAAAAGTATTGTATCTTTGCACGGTAAATTCTTCGCGATCATGCAAAATCAGGAAGATTATTTTCCAAAGCATCCCCGTTGAGAGACTATTTCCCAAACTTAATCGATAATTTTCTTACTTATGAATAATTTTGTTTTTCAAAATCCCACAAAGCTTATTTTCGGCAAAGGAACCATCGCATCGCTCGCGACTGAAATCCCTGCCGATAAAAAAATATTGATGACCTATGGCGGCGGCAGCATCAAAGCCAATGGAGTATACGATCAGGTAAAAGAAGCCCTGAAAAATCATTCCGTAACAGAATTTGCCGGTATTGAGCCAAATCCTACTTACGAAACATTGATCAAAGCCGTTGAGATTGTAAAGGAACAAAAAATTGATTTCTTGCTGGCAGTAGGCGGCGGTTCGGTAATCGACGGAACCAAATTTATTGCAGCCGCAGTTGTTTACAATGGCGATCCATGGGATCTTTTATTAGACCAGAATAAAATTACGGATGCACTTCCTCTGGCTTCGGTATTAACCCTTCCTGCTACCGGCTCGGAAATGAACGGTAACGCGGTTATCTCTAAAAAAGCTACCCACGAGAAGCTGGCTTTCGGTAGTATAAAAGCTAATCCGGTTTTCTCCATCCTCGATCCGGAAGTGACATATTCGCTTCCTAAACGGCAGGTTGCAAACGGCATTGTAGATACCTTCGTGCATGTTTGCGAACAGTATCTCACTTACCCTTCGCAGGCTATGGTACAGGATCGCTTTGCCGAAGGAATCCTTTCGACACTCACCGAACTGGGAGAGAAGGTTGTCGCCGAAAATACCAATTATGATCTAATGTCTAACTTCATGTACAGCGCGACATTGGCCCTCAACGGATTTATTGCGATGGGAGTACCTCAGGACTGGGCTACCCACTCCATCGGTCACGAACTTACCGCATTCCACGGTCTGGATCATGCCGTTACGCTGGCAATTGTTCAGCCGTCGCTTTGGAGAGTTATGCGCGAAGAGAAAAAAGCAAAACTGCTTCAATATGGCGAACGGGTGTGGAACATCACGACAGGTTCGGACGATGAAAAGGTGGAAGCTGCTATCGCCAAAACGGAAAATTTTTATCGCAGTGTCGGCATTAAAACCAAGCTGAGCGAATACGGAATCGGAAGCGAATCATTTAATAGCATTGTAGAAAGATTTGAACAACGGGGATGGAAACTGGGCGAAAACGGTACAATTACTCCCGACAAAGTCCGTGAAATCCTGAACGGATGCCTATAAGGCCTGTTTATTACTAATTTTTGTATCAATGCGCAAACCAATCATCCTCTTCCTGCTCTTCGTTTCAATCGTAAGCGCCGGAGCCGTCACTTTGTCCGACTCGGCTAAAGTGTCGCTCCTCACCTGTGGCCCCGGTTCGGAGCTTTACGCGAAATTCGGGCATTCCGCTATTCGCATATCCGATCCGGCGAACCATCTTGATATCAGTTTCAACTATGGATATTTTGACTATAATACCCCGGGGTTTTATTACAAATTTGTCAACGGAGAAACCGACTATCAACTGGGGGTTACCGAAACGTCGGAATTTATTCTTGAATACCAGCTCCGACAAATAAACATGTGGGAACAGGTGCTGAACCTGAAACAAAGCGAAAAACAGGCTCTGTTTGACGCATTGGTTGAGAATTATAAGCCCGAGCATCGATTCTACCGTTACAATTTTGTTTTCGACAACTGTGCCACACGCCCCCGCGACATGATTATCGGGGCAATCAAGGGGAAAATCACGTTCGATAAAAACCTAGAAAAGAAGAAGGAGACCTTTCAGCAACTCATAGATCTCTACACCGTGGATAGCCCGGCTATCCTTTTTGGTATTCACCTGATACTGGGAGCCCCTAAAGATAATGTTGCAACCTTTCAGCAAACCATGTTCCTGCCCGAACGGCTGATGCGTGCCGCAGCTACCGCACGGATTCAACGGGACAGCGCTATTGTTCCGTTAGTGAGTAGTTCGTCGCAACTGGTTACCGTGCAAGGGAAAGATATAAAACCGGCATTTAATTATATTCCCTGGATTTGCGTTCTGTTATTGTTAGTAACATTGTGGATTTGCTCAAAAGACAAACGCAATCGCAAGCTCTCGATTTGGTTCGATGCTATTTTATTCGGAATTGGAGGAGCTGCCGGCTTTATCATATTTTACCTGACATCTTTCTCCGTTCATCCGCTGGTATCTTCCAACTGGAATGTAGTGTGGTTGAATCCACTCTTGCTGTTTTTCGCGTTTACGGTTTGTTTTCGGCAAACCCGCAAATTTGCATTCTACCTGCAATTTCTATTCCTTGCCTGCGAGGTATTTATGCTGGCTGCCTTGTTTTTGCTGCCGCAAAACTTTGTGATAGCTGAGATTCTGTTGATTATTGTTTTGGCTTTACGCTCGATTATGTATTTGAGACTGAAAGGAGAATACTTTAGAGGTGTAGTCATTACAGATGGAAAAGCAAAAAAGAAATGAAACGAGCATTAAAACAGACATTTAATCCAAAAGACCATGTTCATTGCGAGTTCCATGCGACAACTAACTAAAGAATAAAAATGAACGCATGAAATCATTTTGCCTGTATGTAGCATTTTTTATCGGTCTGACAAGTTCAGTGTCTGCCGCGAACGAACCCGAACGACCGCGGTTGGTAGTCAATATTGTAATTGACGGGCTTCAGCCGGAACACCTGACCACCCTCTGGAATCTTTTCGACAAAGGAGGTTTTCGCCGTCTTTACAGTCAGGGAGCTGTTTGCCGCCACACATATTATCCGATTCTTTCGTGCGGAGCCGCAAGCGACTATGCCACTCTGGTCTGTGGCACGCCTCCGTTCTATCACGGCATCACCGGGAACCAGTATTACGATCGCACAACTGATAAGCTGGAATTAAGCCTGAAAGACCCTTCAGCTGCCGGCATTGGCACAACAGAAACGCTGTCTCCGAAACCTTTGCTTGCTTCTACCGTATCAGACGAATTGAAGATGAATAGTGGTGGAAAATCCAGAGTTTTCTCCATCGGAATCAACAGCCATGAAGCCATCATGCTTGCCGGCCATGCTGCCGATGGAGCAGTGTGGATTGATAACAACTCGGGGCATTTTGCTACCACCTCCTTCTACCCCCTGGGCTTGCCCCGCTGGGCCGATCAGATGAATGTTGACCATTCGCTAGAAACGACAATACTGGAAGACTGGTTCCCTTTATATCCGATTAATACTTACCTGTTTCCGCCCAAAAGAAAAGACGCCGCCAGAGGCTTTGTCTATTTCAACACCGGAAAAACAGTTTCGGAACGTGTGCAACATTTCAAGCGCACACCCTTTGTCAACCAGATTGTAAAAGATGCCGCTCTTAAAGCCGTTGCTACGGAAAAAATGGGAGCCGGCAGCGCAACAGATTATCTCGGACTACAGTTTTCCCTTCAAACAAATGGCGATGATGCGTTTGAACTGCTTTCGGCGGAGAAAGAAGACATGTACCTGCGACTGGATAAATACCTCACCGAACTGATTGATAAGATTGATCAAAGCGTCGGGTTGAGCCACACGTTGTTTGTGGTTACCGGTAGTCAGGGAGAGATTCATTCGCAAAATACGCTGGCCAGTTACAAGATAAGCGGTGGCACATTCGTTCCGTCAAGTTCGATGGCCTTGCTCAACCTTTACCTGATGGCTGTCTATGGTCAAAATCAGTGGGTTACCGGCTATTTCAACAAAAACATCTATCTCGACCGTAAATCTATCGAGAAAAAAGGAATTTCGATGAATGCCATCCAGCAACATTGCGCTGACTTTATGATGGAACTACAGGGAGTACAAACAGCATTCACTACCCAGGAGATACTTCGTTCGGATGGCAAGGGATATGATGAACAATCGCGAATGAAAAATTCTTATAATAAGAACCACTCCGGAGACGTAGTTTTCACACTGATGCCGGGATGGGTAGAAGCCGATGCATCAGGGAAAATCATATCGGCGAGCAACCGAAAAGAGTCTTATGTCCCGTTCATCCTGTTCGGTTATTCAATTAACTCACAAACCATTACTTCTGCCAATATTACAGACATTGCGCCAACGGTAAGTAATTTACTCCATATTCCCAGTCCGAATGCCTGTATCGGACGAAATCTCATACTTGTGTTAAATGAAGTAAAACATTGAAAAACCCGCTTTTGTATGTAAATTCTTAGAGAAATACTTGTGTGGTAAAACAAATTTTTTTATCTACCTTTGCGTTGTTTTTTTGACTTAATATACTTATTTCATCAATATGGGCGAAGCTACCAAAGTATTGTTTATCACGCAAGAAATCACTCCTTACTTGCCTGAATCAGAAATATCAACCATCTGTCGGCAATTACCGCAGGCGGTTCAGGACGGAGGAAAGGAAATTCGCACGTTCATGCCTAAGTTCGGTTGTATCAACGAGCGCCGTAATCAACTACATGAAGTACAACGACTTTCAGGGATGAATCTCATTATTGATGATACCGATCACCCTCTCATCATCAAGGTAGCGTCCATTCAGGCAGCCCGTATGCAGGTTTATTTTATAGACAACGATGACTATTTTCATCACCGCCAAACCGTGGCCGATGAGGATGGGGTGGAATACGAAGATAACAACGAAAGAACTATCTTTTTTGCCCGTGGTGTGCTGGAAACCGTAAAGAAACTCCGCTGGACTCCCGACGTGATTCACTGTCACGGATGGATGACGGCCCTGGTTCCTCTTTACATCAAGAAAGCATATCACGATGATCCTTTCTTCCGCAATTCAAAAATCGTTTATTCTGTTTATAACGACGACTTCAAAACTCCGTTCAAAGAAGGATACGATACGATATTACGTCTTGACGGTGTGGAAGATTCGGATTTGACTTCAATAAAGAATCAATCTGTAGATTTTGTTGCACTTTCGAAACTGGCTCTCGATTTTTCAGATGCAGCTATCGAAGGCAGTGAAACCATAAACGCCCAGGTGAAAGAATATGCTTCTGAGAAATTCTCCGATAAGTTTTTGTCACATCAAACCGCTGAAACCTATATTAAGGCGTACACCGACTTGTATGATAAAGTAATGTGATAAAAACCGGCAAGAGAATACGACAGATAACAATAAATTGTTTAGTTCTTCACTGATGAAACACTCCGGTCTGGTAACTGATCGCTTCGCTTCCAAAAAAACCGGATACGTGTTCTTTCATTCCTTAATGCTTAACAAATTATTATCATATGAAGCGAGCATGTTCTCAAAAACATCCAAGAAAATGATGCTGTTGTAACATGGAGTTCAATATGTTCTTAAACAAGAAAATTATTATTATATGAAATTTTTCCTGTATGTAGTATGTGCCGCTACTATTTTGATGTTTTCCTCCTGTTCCGGAGATTATGATTTAGGGACGTCCATTCAGCCCTCCGGAGATGGAATAGTATTGGGTACTGATACATTTTATGTTAATTCATTCAGCATAAAAACAGGCACGAACAGTTCACCGGCAAGTTGCTCGGCAGACTCGCTTCTGCTGGGGGAATTGTATGACGCTACATACGGAACAACTCGGGGTGAAATCCTTGCCCAGTTCACTGCCCCCAGCACATTTTCGTTACCAGCCGGAGCTGTAGCCGATTCGTTGTCATTAACCCTTGTGTTCAATACATGGAAAGGAAACAAACATTCTCCGGTACAAATATCGGCTTACGAAATGGACAAGGGAACTCTCGACTACAACACGACCTATTACACCACCGAAGATGCCTCTAAATATTGTTCAAAAAGCAAACTTCTGGGTTCGCGTATTTCGGTAGCAGTGCCGGATACTTTAAAGGACACCGTATCGTACCAACCGCACCTGAAATATAAATTCTCGGCAGATGAGGTCAAAAGATTCTTTCAGGCCGCTAAGGATGGTACTTTTAATAGTCAAAGTTCATTTGCAAACTTCTTTAAGGGTATCTACCTGCGCTCCGAATATGGAGATGGCTCTATCTGGAACATTCACCACCTTTACATGACTTTGTACTACAAATATCATGCATTTGTGTCCAATAAAGATACGGTTCTTACTTCGGGGCTTATTTTCCCGGCCAGCAAGGATGTGCGTCAGATAGGCCTTATATCGCACAAAGATATCATCAGTACCATCGCCAGCGTACCTGACTCGGTCACTTACATTACCTCTCCTGCCGGCATCTACACGCAGGTGAATATTCCTGTCGGACGTATTCTGAACAAAGCAAAACAACGTTTCGGCAGTAAAGTGATCAATTTTAATCATGCAGGGATGACTGCCGAAGTTGTTAACAGGGATACAATCAATCCTTACGCGTTGAAACCGCCGACAACGCTTCTACTGACCCGCAAAGCAAACCTGCTCAATTATCTGAAGAATTACAACTATTCCAGCGATACCCTAATGGTGGCAACTTACAACTCGACCAAGCATTGCTATACATTCGACCTTTCTTCTATGCTCTCGGCGAAACTGCATAAATACTATGGAAATTCTGTCATCCCGGCAGATGCAGTTGAAGAAATGGTATTGGTGCCGATAGAATACACCTTAGCCAGCAGTAGTTCGAGTACAATAACGTCAATAAAACAACAGTCGACTCTTAGCGGAGTACAAATACGAAACAAAAAGACCCATGATCCAAAATACGATTCGCCTCTACGAATAAATATACTCTATAACGGATTCTGACGGGGTTCAGGACAAACAACAGAGGCTGTCTCGCAATGAGACAGCCTCTGTTGTTTTAAAGAATGAGCTTTTGTGAAAGTCTCAATTAAAGCTAAACCCCCACAAAAGCAATTATATGATAAAATATTTGTTTATATAATATAAATTAATCTACAAATACAAACGTATTCCTATTTATATTAACACGAATAATTACATTTGCAAAACAAACCGTCTTTATATCAGTAGCCGCATGAAGAAAGGCTGCCTGATTCTTTTAACTAACCGAAATCGAAAAGTAGCGAAAGAGGCTGTTGGTAAACACCGGCAATGATTTGATCTCCGACTCTTGCGCAACATACTTTTCAAACAGCCTGTAGACAGCTATAAACAAGTATCGGCAACGAAAGTTATACCGATTGTGAGATAAATACAAGTAAATGAAAAATTTACATTCCAATTTCGGTTCACTATCCACAGGGAGGAAAATCTTTCTATCGATAATCATTTTACTGTTATCATTGATCTACGTGCTCTTTTGCCAACAGAATCAGATGTATAATTCGTTTGAATTGGGCAAAGCAATTGGGATACAATGCAGGCACTTGATCTTCAATCTGATAGTTATCAGTCTGTGCTATAATTTTTTCAGATCACTAAAACATTAAGTAACACCTTACAATACTTACAAAATGAACAAAAAACAAATTCTTCTGCTACTGGTAACATTATTAATTACTTGTAGCACCAATGCTCAACTGTTATGGAAAATATCGGGCAACGGACTGGCCAAACCTAGCTACCTCTTCGGAACTCACCATCTGGTAGATAAAGACCAGATAAAAAATATCGACCAAATCATCGATCTCAGCAAGCAGACCGATGCCGTGGTGGGCAAGATGGAAATTCCCGACCCGGCTACAGCCCAGATGAAAATGTTGCAGGCAGGAATGCTTACCGGCACCACTATGAAAGAACTGTTATCTCCCGAAGATTACCAACTGGCCGATAACGAATTTCAGCAACTGATGGGTGCCGGTATGGCTCAACTGGGCATGATGAAACCGATGCTGCTCGAAACACTTTACTGCAGCATGACATTTATGAAAGCTTACGGCATGACAAAACAGCCTGAAGCAATCGACGCCATATTGCAGAAAGCAGCGAAAGAAAACAACAAGAAAGTGATTGGATTGGAGACCCTCGACCAACAAATGGATATCATTCTCAACAGCCTTCCGCTAAAACGACAAGCTGAAATTCTGATGAAAGAGATCAAGGAGAAACAAAAAGGAATCGACCTGCTGATTCAAATAACAGATGCCTATAAAGCCGGCGATATGGCAAAAGCCGAAGCCCTCGAAAAAGCCGACTGGAGCATGACTGCCAATGAAAAGAAACCCCTGATTGAAAACCGCAACAATTCCTGGCTGGCAAAACTACCCGAGCTGATGAAATCGCAATCGTGTTTTATTGCCGTAGGTTTTTTCCATTTAGTTGACGACAAAGGACTGGTGGCACAACTCAAAAAAGCAGGCTATACCGTTGAAGCAGTCACCCTATAAGTGCTATAGACTTACATAAACATATCGTCGAAAGGCTATAACCGTATATCGTTGCGCCTATGGTAACGATACTTTGCTTAAACATTTTAGTTTTTGATTTCAGGGCGACGTGATGTCGCTCTGAAATTGTATTCTAACCAAGTAATCCCCTTGTTAAGCAAGCATGGCAAATTCTTCGTTTCAGGAAAAGATACCGGTTCGCTCTATCTTGGGCTAAACATTAGGCAAACTTGGAAGGAAAAAGGGGTCCGGTTATCCGGGTTCGACTATGCTCGAAGCGTACGAAATAGCAACAAACACGTCAACCAAATAAAAAAACACTTCAATCTCATTATTTGCCCTTTGGCACATCCCGTTTTGCGAAACGGGGCGAATCACCCCAGTGGGCATACCCCACCTCGTGATTCACCAGATGCACCCTCACATCGATGCAGCTCTTGCAATCATCTGCATTTTCGTCGGTGCAGGGTTTGTTTTCGTACAACGCGTAACTGTCACGAAACCGACCGGGAGTTATGTTCGGCATCAGTATGTTCGCTCCAATTTGAATGGCTTTCTCACGCCCCATCTTATCGATAGCCTGCAGGGCTGTAGTGGCCGCTATGTTGATATCGGGCATCAGTATTCGCAAAATGGCAATCATGCGCAGCGTGAGCTGCAACCGTTCGTTCAACGTCATCAAACCCTCACGATAACTGTACAACGGCGTATCCTTATGTTCAATATAAGGGCCCATGCCACACATATCGATATCGAAACGCTTCATAAACAGTAAGTCGTCAGCCAGATGCTCCACGTTCTGGAAAGGCAGACCCACCATCACTCCGGTTCCTACCTGATATCCTATCTTTCGCAACGCATAGAGAGCATTTACCCGGGCGTCGAACCGATGATTCGCGTCACGGGGATGAATGCGTTCATAGAGCTCCCGGCTGGACGACTCAATGCGCAGCAGATAACGATGTGCCCCCTTGTCGAACCACTCCCGGTAAACCTCTTCCGACTGCTCGCCGCACGAAAGGGTGATGCCGATACTGCCACCGGTAAGTTCTTCCGATCGGGCAATAATACGGCTTATCTTATCCGTAAAAGATTTTCCGGTCAACTCGCCCGACTGCAATGCCACCGATCCATAACGGTTCTCATGCGCAAAGCGAATGGCAGACAGCACTTCGTATTCCGAAAGTGAGTATCGGTTAACATCGCTGTTCGATGTCCGGATGCCACAATAGAGACAATCCTTCCGGCACACGTTCGACATCTCCACCAATCCCCGCAGAAATACCTTGTTGCCCACCGTCTCTTGTTTTACCTGCGCCGCATGACGGAAAAGAATCTTTTCATCCTCTCCCGAAAGCTGCAACAGGAAAATAATATCGTCGCGCAACAACTCCTTCCGGCTCAATATGTCGGATACTCGGTTCATTTGGCAAACATGGCGGTGGCACGCTCAAAAATACCGTGCATGTAGGCAATGGCCAATCCGTAGTTGGTCACCGGAACTCCGGCATCGACAGCCGGTTTCAGGCGGCTGTGCAACTGTTTGCGTGTCACCATGCAACCGCCGCACTGCACTACCAACGCAAAGTTGGTAATCTCTTCCTGAATCTCGGACAATCCCGACACAACCTTGAATTCAAGTGATTTTCCTGTGAATTTTTTCATCCAGTTCGGTATCTTGAATCGTCCGATATCGTCGCAACTTACCTGATGGGTACACGATTCGAGAATCAACACCCTATCGCCATCCTGCAATCGGGAAATGGTAGAAGTCCCTTCAAGATATTTCGCGAAATCACCTTTTAGGCGGGCAAAAATAATGCTGAAACTGGTGAGCGGCACATCCCCGGGAATCAGTTTGGATACCAGTCCGAATGCCTGGCTGTCGGTTACTACCAATACCGGTTTTATACCTAATCTCAGAAAATCTTCTATCTCGGTCTCCTTCACCGTTACACAAATACAATCGTTATCCAGCACATCGCGAATGGCCATGTTTTGAGGCAGAATCATCCGTCCGTCCGGGGCTTCGCTATCGACTGGGGTTATCAGCAATACAACATCTTTGGGTTTCACCAGATCACCAAAAAGCGATGGCTTTTGGTAAGCCGTTTCCGGAATGGTATTCTTCAGACGGGCGATCAACTCCTCCTGATTGGAGAGACTCACCGTACTGAAATCCAGAATGTCCTTCCCCGTGGCTGCAAATACCTTTTGCTCTGTGACAGGCAACACAATCGCTTCATCGCTCTTGTTGTGAACGATCATATAGGGCACTTCGTATTCTCCAAAACGCTTGACCAGATCCGCTTCATACGCACCGTACTCGTTTCCTGCAAGAAGCAAAATGGCACAATCGACCTGTTTTATCACCTCACGGGTTTTCTTAATGCGTTTTTCGCCCAGTTCGCCTGTATCGTCAATACCGGCCGTATCGATCAATATAGCCGGTCCTATTCCGAATATCTCTACCGACTTCTTCACCGGGTCGGTGGTGGTTCCTGCGTGATCGGAGACAATTGCCAAATCCTGTCCGACCAACAGATTGATAAACGAACTCTTCCCGTTGTTTCTTCTGCCGAATATGCCTATATGTGGTTTTATATCTTTTGCCATAACTATTTTCTGTTTATGTGGGTTCAAAACGAACCGGAAATCTCATATCAATAATACAAATCTCTTTCTCCGTCACGAATCTTCCCTATCTTTTCGCGCACCGACTGCTGCATCTTCTCGTCCAGCGTCCCGATGTTCTTCTCAATCGCTTTCCATCCCTTTTGTGCAGTCTTCTCGCCGGCATAGTCTTCAATATATTCAGCCAGCGTGAGCAACGCGTTGGGAGTGCAAAAACGTTTGATAAATCCCGGTACAGAAAACTCCATAAAGTGTTCTCCGGTACGTCCGCGTCGGTAACAGGAGGTACAAAACGAAGGCAACATATCTTGTTCCAACAGTTCATCAATAATCTCACTCAACGCACGATCATCATTTATTTTGAACTGACCTTTATCAAGATTTTCATTTTTCTCCTTCTCGGCATACGATCCCAATTCAATCTTGGTTCCACCGTCAATTTGCGACACACCATATTGTATCAACTCATTCCGCAGGGTTTCCGGTTCACGGGCGGTCAAAATCATACCTGTGTAAGGAACCGCCAATCGAAGGATAGCAATAAGGCGGGCAAAATCTTCATCGGAGACAAAATATTTATCTCCCGACATTAATCCCGATGCATCTTTGATACGAGGGAAAGAGATGGTATGAGGACCCACATTATAACAAGCTTCCAGATGGTTGGTATGACGCACCAGTGCCATCACCTCAAAACGCCAGTCGTAAAGTCCAAACAAAGCCCCGATACCCACATCGTCGAGCCCGGCCTCCTGCGCCCTGTCGAGCGACGTGAGACGATAGTCGTAATCGGTTTTCTTTCCACTCAGGTGATACTGTTTATAGGCTTCGCGGTGGTAAGTCTCCTGAAATACCTGAAAAGTGCCGATGCCTGCTTCCTTCAACACCCGGTAACCTTCAATTTCCATGGGAGCCGCGTTGATATTCACCCTACGTATCTCGCCATTCCCTTTTTTCACCGCATAAGCCGTCCGAACGTTAGCTGCAATAAACTCGGGAGAATAGGTACGATGTTCTCCGTACACCAAAATCAACCGCTTTTGTCCGTTCTCTTCCAGCGCTTCTATCTCCGAAACAAGCTCATCATCATTCAGCGTCTTCCGTACTGCATGTTGATTCCCGGCACGGAAGCCGCAGTAACTACAGTTATTCGCGCATTTATTGCCTACATAAAGTGGGGCAAACAACACGATACGGTTACCATACACCTGCTGTTTGAGTTGGCGGGCGCCCTCTTTAATCTCATCAATCAGCGCCGGATCATCGGCATTAATCAGCGTAGCCACCTCCTCAAGGGTCAACCTTTGCTTAGCAAGTGATTTATTAATGATCGCTCTTATCTTTTCGCTGGTAGCTGCGGTGTTTGTAATATAATTCCAGATCTCTTCTTCATCAATAAAAGAGGTCATTGCCCGATCCGGAACCTTGTAAGTCTCAGGTGTAAACTTCATATCAACTGATCGTTTTTATAAATAGTAGGATGTAAAATTCCTGTTAGTGTGAATTCGAAAGGAAAAGAATGTTGCTGAAGTGCTTCAGACTTCCTTGCCAGGTGTGCAACAGGGTTTCAGACAGGTTGGAAGAGGCCAACGCCTCAAAATGGGTGCAAATATACTCTCTGAAAGTGCCCTTTCGCAAGTACGTTCACTTGATTTGTTTGGATTTAACTTAAGAGTGGAAAAATATTACGGATAATGAGAGAAATAAGTAACGGAAAAACAAAATACCCCCAATCAGAATGAGAATTTCCGATTGGGGTAAATATGTTCGATGTTACTTTTTCACAATACCCAGTTCCACGGCTTTGGCCATCAGAAAACGGTAGGCCGCATCGTATTCGTTGGGGATTTCGCCATCGAGAATGGCATCTTTAATGGCGTTTTTCAGCAGTCCCACTTCGCGGCATTGGGGCAGGTTGAAAATCTTCATTATCTCGACTCCGTCGATAGGCGGTTGCCAGTTGCGGATTTTGTCTTTGGTCTCTATATCGATAAGCTTTTGCCGTACCAGCGCGAAGTTCTCTAGGTGAGTACGTACCTTAACCTGATTTTTCGAGGTAATATCGGCTTCGCAAAGCTGCATCAGAAGGTCGATATCGTCCCCGGCATCAAACAAAAGACGACGGATAGCCGAATCACTTACTCCTTCCTCGCTCAACACGATGGGGCGCATGTGGAGAGACACCATCTTCTGCACAAAACGCATCTTCTCGTTCATCGGCAGCTTCATCCGTTTAAAAATGCCCGGAATCATCTTTTCTCCGATAAAGTTATGGTTATGGAAAGTCCAACCCGTTTGGTCATCCCAGCGTTTGGTAACCGGCTTGGCAATATCGTGCAGCACGGCTGCCCAACGCAGCCAAAGGTTGTCCGAATGCGATGCCAATTTGTCGAGGACGGCCAGTGTGTGTACAAAATTATCTTTATGCCCTTTCCCCCCGCGTACATCCACTCCTTTCAGAGCCGACAATTCAGGGAAGATCAGTTCCAGCAACCCCGATTTATCGAGCAGGAAAAATCCTTCGGACGGGTGTTTTGCTGCCATCATCTTGTTCATCTCGTCGGCAATGCGTTCGGCAGAAATAATCTTAATGCGCTCGCGGTTGCGGATAATGGCATCGAAGGTATCTGGATGAATTTTGAATTGCAATTGCGTGGCAAAACGTATGGCGCGCATCATGCGTAAAGGATCGTCGCTGAAGGTAATATCGGGGTCAAGTGGCGTGCGGAGAATCTTCTTCTCCATATCTTCCAGTCCACCGAACGGATCAAGCAGTTTACCAAGTGTGTCTTTATTGAGCGAAATAGCCAGCGCATTGACCGTAAAATCGCGACGACGCTGGTCATCTTCCAGTGTTCCGGCTTCCACCACCGGCTTACGCGAATCGTGGCTGTAAGACTCACGACGAGCACCCACAAATTCCACCTCCACGCTCCCTTTCTTTAGCTGAGCCGTACCGAAAGTCTTGAACACGCTCAGATGGGTTCCCTTGCCCCATTTCTTTGCAACAGCCTGAGCAAGCTCAATTCCGCTCCCTACCACCACCACATCGATATCTTTCGAATTCCGTTTCAGGAAAAGGTCGCGCACGTATCCGCCTATAACGTAGCACTCGCACTGCATCTCGTCGGCAGCTTCCGAAATGAGTTGAAATATTTTATGTTGAAGAAATTCCTGCATGAACAAATTTCAGGTTCAAAGTTTCAAGTTTCAAGTTCAAAGTTTTCGGGCATGAAGACGTTGCTCAAACGTTAATCTAATGGTGCAGATTCAGTTCCCCTCCTCCTTAGGATGGGTTGGGCAATTACCGAAAAACGACTTCGGTTACCACATCATCTCCCAAAGCCCGGTTGATTTTTTTTACAATTTCGTCTTTCGACATCGAAAGGCTGTGCCGAAGTACAGACGATGTAAGAGTCACATAAAGCTTTTGGCGACGGATCTCTACGTTGGAGGTATAAGATGCCACTGTGGAGCCCATAATTTCACCCCATGAACTGACAACCCGGTTCTCGAGCAGTTTGCGATTGAAGGCTTTCTTTTCGGCCAGAAATACTTTTATCGCTTCTCCGAGGGTTTGCGCATTTTGTCTTTTCATGTACCCGTTAATTTCAAATTTTCAGTTTCTATAAATATTAACTATGGTACTTTTATTCCCATTTAACATTCTCGCCGTAGTTGCTCCGCTTTTCATACTTCAAATCCTGCAGCAGCGACGATTTAACGGCAATCTTGAACGAATAAGAGGTGTAGTAACCCACCGGTACTATTTGTGCGCTCATCGACCAGCAGTGAAGGTCGCGGGTGATGCTCAAGTTTACCTGCGTGAGTTTTTTATCGGAGAAGCTATAGGTAGCCGACCAGTTGCAGTTCCATTTCGGGGTTGGCGATAACATGCCATTAAAACTAAGGCTATGCGTCAATCCCATATTGTAGTCCATCTTCTGATAGTTAAAAGTCGATTGCCCATACTGCACACCATAGTTGGCAGAGATACTCCATTTGAAAGTGGGCTTTACATATCCGTCGGCATCTAAATCTCGCTTTTCATTCTTTTTCTGCTCCGCAATAGAGTCTTGCTTATGCTTCATCACCAGTTCTGGGTTCAGTAAATCAGCCCCGGTCAAAGGTTTCAGTTTGTCCTCTTTCTCTTTGTCTTTTGCCTTTTCTTTAGCGTTCTTTTTCTTAAAAGTATCGTTATTAAGCGTGAAGCTCTGAGAGAAACTGGTTCCCATAAATCGGGGCAATTTCCCATGATTCCAACGTAAGCGATCCACATGCACAGGTTGTCCACTCGAATTCAGACCGTACATATACGGATCGAATGTTCCTCCGACATTCAACGTAAAATTGTTGGAAAACGGCATCTTAATACGAAGGTTAGCATTGATCAACGACCATCGAAGCGAGTCTGCCACCAGATTGTACGATCCACTGATAGAAAGATTATCAATAAGGCTTACCACTTTATAAACAGGCAGATCTGTAGTATCCGATTTCTGTTTTACCTTCATTTCAATGTTGTTGGTAAACGAATACCCGATAGCACCCGATTTTCCGGCACCTGCATAACCATAAATTTCGGATTCGAATGGCGAATATTTTACCGTTTCCTGATAAGCAGCATGAGAAGCTGTAGCTGCAACATATTTGCTGTAAGTGGAGTATGAACCCCAGATAGGATCACTAAAATCAGGATTGTAACTGAAACTGAACGAAGGAACAAAGACGTGACGGATACGATCAATCTTATCACCAAAAATTTTGCGGCTCGGCACATAAAATCCATACAATGTCGTTTGAGCAGAGATGCTTCCGCTAAAGTTGTATGAGCGGAAAAAGCCCGTTGTGGTATCCCTCGCCACAGTATTGTGTGCATCATCCCATCGCTGGTTGATTTTCCTCATATACCATCGTTCGGTATAATTAAATGAAGGGGTGATGGTTATGTAGTTGAACAGGCTAAAAGATGCATTCGTAGAAATGTTGTGCTTGGCTCCGTTTCGCCAGTCGCGTGATAACGATGATTTTAGCAACTTATATTCCTTGGTCTGAATGCTATTGGAAAAGTCGCCCGTATAGTTAAGCACCAGTTTTTCATACCAGCGTTCTTTGCCCACTGCTACTTTTCGTTTAAATGGATATAACGTCCCTGAAGCTACGCTCAGCGTTGGCAGGGTCATGTTGATGGTGGTATCGGACGTTACCTGAGTTACGTTGGCATTGGCCGTAATTGTCCATGAGTTTTCCGGAAAACTCTTGGTAAAGTTGATGCTCGACGTCTTGGTATTTTGCGACATCACCGATACATTGTACACATTATCAATGTTGTTGCGGTTGAAGCTGGTCGTAGAGAAGTTCACACTTCCCGACAGCCTGGAATAGGGATTCGACTTACTATCCTGGCTATGTGACCATTGGAGGCTCATACTGCTTGACGAACTATAATCGGGCATCCCCTTTTCGCTGAACACATCGTTGCGGTAACTGAAATTGAAATTACCGCGATATTTATACCTCTTCACGTACGAGCTTGCCCCATTGAGCGCCCAGGTTCCTTTGGTGTATATTTCGCCGGTAAGAGCAAGATCCACATAATCGCTAATGGCAAAGTAGTACCCTCCGTTATGCAGGTTGAACCCACGGGTGAAATCATCGCCATACGACGGCATAATCACACCGGAAGAATATTTATCGTTGAACGGGAAATAACCGAAAGGCAGTGCAATAGGCAAAGGAACGTCTTCCAACACAAGATAGGCCGGACCCGCCACGATAAAGCTCTTGGGCTTTACTTTCGCCTTAGTCATCTTGAGATAGAAGTGAGGATGTTCATGATCTTCGCAGGTAGTGTACTTACCATCGATCATGTTAATCATTTTATCGGGCGTGATTTTTGAAGTCTCACCCACCACAAAACCTTCACCCTGTTGTGTCACCGTATGGTGAATCAATCCCCGCTTAGAGTTGAAGTTGTACTTCAAATCGTTGGTTGTAAACTCATTCGATTCGTCTTTGAATATTGGTTTCCCCACCAGGGCTCCGGTAGAATCCTTCTTTGACGAAGCATATACCAGACTGCTATCCATATTCATTCGAATATAAGCGGCATCTGCCAACGACATCCTTTGGTACTTTAAATCGCCTTTGCCGTACATGTAACCGGTTCCGTTTCCATAAAAAACGATAGAGTCTTCGGCCTGATAGTTGATGATATCATCTATTTGCTGTTTCTTCTTTTTCGGTTTCATCGATACCGAATCGACGGGAAGTACACGGCGGAGTGTATCGCCTGAAAGCTTTTTATTGTCCTGCGGAGGGGCAATTATTGCTGAAGCTGAAGCAAACAGCAGCAGAAAAAAGCCAAGTAATACACTTATTATTAATACTTTATTTCGAAGCATGCGACGATTTTGACGGCAAAAATTATCTTGCAAAGATACTATTTTTTAGCGGTGGGATAAAGTGCTATCATGCAGCAGTTCACAGAAGCCCTCATATTTGGATAATTTACCATTTATGAGCACTTTGAAACGAAATATACGCCGGTTAGATTTCAGACAGCCCGGCTTGAATAAACCGAAGCTGCGACTCAAGCATGGCTACTTTCTTCATGGCGTAACCGGCTTCCATAGCTGCTTTTACGGGACGTGAATAAATATATTCAATCTCCATCGGACGCTTATAATCAAAGTCGAGTTTCATGCTTGGCGCATAAGGGGTCATGCTGTCGGTGAGCTCCATCATCTTATCGGCAAAACTCTCTTTAACTTCTACGCCACAAGCCCGGGCTCCGTTTATCACTTCAAGCATCAGGTCGTACGAAAGCTGACGGGTGGAGGCCTCGCTCATCAAACGGTCGGTAGTTGTGTTCAACACAACAGTCATCCCGTTGTAAGGAATGTTCCAGACCAGTTTCTGCCAACGAGCCTGCATCAGGTCTGATGCCACTTCGGTTGGAACTCCGGCTTCGGTGAAATCGTTCTTAATTTGTTCCACTACAGGATCAATATCTCCCTGAAATACTCCCAGATTCAACTTCCCGTAATCAAGATGGGCAATGTGTCCGTCGCCAATTTTGTTCGAGCAGATAAATGCCATTCCTCCGACAATAGGTCGAAGCGGGAAAACGGAGGCAACATCCTGCTCAACACCCAAACCATTTTGGATCAATACAATAACGGTTCCGGAATGAAGAATCGGCGACAAAAGTGATTTCAGAAGATAGTTGTTGGTGGTTTTAAGACATACAAGTACCACATCCGCCTTTGGCATATCGGCTGTGGATTGGTAGGCATTGATACCGGTAAGGTGAAAATCCCCATTTACCGAATCTACCTTTAATCCATTGTCCAACACATATTCATAATCGCTGTGAAACAAAAAATGGACATCCTTACCTGAATGCGCCAGTTTGCCACCATAAAAACCACCCAGTGCACCACTACCAATTACTGCATATTTCAATGACATTCGACTCTGTTTTTTGAAAGAATTAAGAAATAAATAGTTGCTATTGCAGAGACGCCATCAAGGCATAAAAATAGTTTGGCTCTTTGAGCTTATGCAATGAATACCAGGCCTCTAAAGTCTTCGGCTTAAACACATCGAGACGTTTGAGAATATGCTGTGCAAACTCAAGCGGAGCTGTGCCGGGAGCTGTAATCACGTTATCGTCGGTCACGGCCGGTTCGTTGAGATATAGTTCAGCTCCTTTGTAATCAGGGCATATCTGTTGAAGGAAATTCAGGTCGTTGCTGGTATGTTTCCGCGTATCAAGAATCCCGGCCTTTGCCAATGCAAAAGTCGCCCCACAAATAGCTCCGACAATCATCCCTTTGGGCAAAAATTCGGTTACTACAGAGAGTATCGGCAGGTGAATATCTTCCAGCCATGTTTCGCCGCCGGGAAGAATCAACAGATCGTTGCCTGTAAATTTGGTTTCATCCACTGTCTGATCGGGCAAAATGGTAATTCCTCCCATTGTTTTTACCGCGTCTTTTGTGTTGGCAATTGTGATAACACGCACAGGATTTCCCGGTTGTTTGAAGCATCTTCCGGTATTCAGTTCGGCGGTAATATATCCGGTTTCCCAATCGGCAAGAGTATCAAATATGTAAAGATAAGCGTTCATCGTATCTGTATAAAGTTTAGGAGAGGACAAAGGTAGCTGTTTTTCACGATTCATCTCATGGAGAAAGGCTTTACAATTTTTTTTGATAAAATTTTAGGGTATTTTTCACGTGAAGGGTCTTAGAATCGAAAAGCAAAAGATAAAGGCTGGCACAAATGCAGCCTGACACAAATAAAACTATCGTACAATCACTTTAATTTCAACCATTATGAAAACAACTATCGTAAAATGGTTTAGCTGCATGCTTACAGTGATGCTGTTGGCTCATTTTTCTCCGCTGGCAGCCCAATCAGGAGAAAATTATTACACCGTTAGCGGCGTGGTAAAAGATGCACAAACCAAAAAGAATCTGGGCTATGTTAATGTATCCGTTCCGGGCACTAATATCGGTACCATTACCAATGCCGATGGAGAATTCACCCTGAAAATCAAAGCATCGCTCAACGCGAAAGAGATAGAGTTTTCTCACCTTGCCTATAAAAACAAACGGATCGCTGTTGAAGGCAACAGTTCGGAAACAGTTGTCAGCATGACTCCAAATCCACGAATGCTGAGGGAGGTGACCATTCGGCCGGAAATGCCAAGAGAACTTGTAGAACAGGCTATTAACAAGATTCCTTCCAATTACAGCAAAAGTGCCGATCTCTTTACCGGATTCTATCGCGAAACAGCTCAAAAAGGGAAACGATACATCCAGATTTCGGAAGCTGTTGTCAATCTTTACAAAGACGCATACGATCATTCGATGTTCAAAGACCGTGTAAAAATCTTCAAAGGAAGACAATTGTTGAGCCAGAAAAGTTCGGATACGCTTGCTGTCAAATTAATGGGAGGCCCTACTCTGGCCGTAATGCTTGACATTGTAAAAAATCCTGATGTATTGTTGGATAAAGAAATATTGCCATGCTACAACTACGCCATGGAAGACCCTGTAAGCATTGACAATCGCCTGCAATATGTTATCAGCTTCAAACCGGGTGTTATTTTGCCGATTCCTCTCTACAACGGAAAATACTACATCGATCAGGAAACGTTGGCATTCACGAGAGTGGAATTCAGCCTCGACATGCAGGATCTCGACAAAGCCATTAACATGATGTTGGTTAAGAAACCGGTTGGGTTACGATTCCGTCCGTCTGAGTTCTCATTTGTAATTACTTACAAGGAACAAAACGGAACATATTACCTCAACTACGTACGCAGCGAAGCCAAATTCAAATGCGACTGGAAACGCCGTCTGTTCTCCAGTAAGTATGATCTGGTTTCGGAAATGGTAGCTACCGACAGGACTATGCAACCAACGGAAGCAATTCCTTACAAGGAAGCTTTTAAGTCCGATCAGGCATTCACCGATAAAGTTCCGTCTTTCTACGACGAAGCATACTGGGAAAACTATAATATCATTGCTCCGACTGAATCGCTGGACGCCGCTGTAAACAAGCTGAGAAAACAGAAATAAACAAGTCTTCGGTAATCAGTACCCGGTATGCAGCCAAAAACCTGCAAACTGCGTACTGATTACTGTATATTTTTTCAACTTTCTGTGTGCCAATAGTTAAATTATCACGTATCTTTGAATGATCTTTCGTTCAATCGTTGAGATACAACCTTAACCCAAACTGATGCTATGCTGGACGAACTACTGCTACTTTCGAAGATACGGAACAACGATCTGAAAGCCTTTGAAAAGCTCTTCCGCAGCTACTATGATCCATTGTGCCGGTATGCCAATTCGTACCTCAACAATATGCCTGTTGCAGAAGAAATTGTACAAGACCTGTTTTTCCTGTTATGGAAAGAGCGTGAAGAGTTACAAATCCGGCTGTCATTAAAATCGTATCTCTATCAGGCTACCCGAAACCGGGCTTTCCATTATCTGAAACATGCGCAAATTGAAGAGAACTATCGCGAGAAAGCAATGGGAGGATTTATTGAACACGGCAATCCTACTCCTGTTGATGAACTGGAGTACAAAGAACTTGAAGCACAGTTTTCGCTTTCGTTGAAACGTATGCCCGAAAGGCAACGCAAAATCTTTTGCATGAGTCGTTTCGACGGCAAAAAATATAGCGAAATTGCTCAGGAATTGTCCGTATCGGTAAAAACAGTTGAGGCCGAAATGACAAAGGCTCTGGCTCTCCTCCGAAAAGATTTAAAGCATTTCTCCAATACTCAAACGTCCGCATAATACCTACTACAATGACCGATAATTATAACAACAATATACAGCAGATTGACATCGACAAAGCATGGAATAACCTGCATGCAAGGCTGCAAGAGGACAATCTCATCCCAATTGCCGAGAAAGAGCGCAGCATTTTTGCTATGCCGGTCTTCCGTTGGGCAGTAGCCGCCATGCTTGCTCTTTGCCTCACCACGGTGGTTATCCGCTATTTTGTCCCCGATCGGCATAAAACTCCATTGCTTTCGATGCGCAACAATGACGCTGACAATACTCTTGTAAAGACACTGGAGGATGGATCGACGGTTTATCTGGCAGGTAGTAGCTCTCTATTCTATCCATCGCGCTTTGCTAAAGACTCCCGCGAAGTGGTTATGCAGGGAAATGCCCTGTTCGACATTGCCAAAAATCCCGAGAAGCCCTTCCGCATTGAAACAAAAAAGATTATCGTTGAGGTATTAGGTACTGCTTTTAATGTAAAAAGCGATGCCAAAGGGAGTTTTGAACTGGCTGTGCTCAGAGGTAAGGTAAAAGTAACCCAAAAATCGAACGGCGAGTTTGCTTATGTTGTAGCAGGCGAACAGGCAACAATTGTTGATAATCACTGGCAAAAAACCAAATATACAGACAACAATCTGTTGGAAAGCTTCACCAAACACATGAAATTCAAAGATGAACCTCTTGAAAAAATCGTTCAGGTCATCAACCGGTATTCACAACGTAAAGTTGCTCTGCAGGGCGAAGCTATTAAAACCCATAAGCTGAATGTGCAGTTTTACAACAACGATGTTGAAGGAATGACGAAGGTAATCAGCCTGGCTCTTCACCTCAAAAGAGAAGTAACTCAGGATTCGATTTTCATTTCACAGCCGTAACGCATTCTGTTATTAAAGCCTTAAATCTCTGTTATGTATGACTAAACGCTTTTTGTTTCTTCATATTTTGTTCTTTACACTCACGCTGTCGGCAGTTCATTCTCAGGAACCGCTACAGCGTTTGTTGTCTATACCAAAACAAAAAAGTTCCGTTTACGAGTTGCTAAACAAAATAGGAGAGCTTTCGGGTTACAGTTTTATCTATGACAGCAAAGTGACTGACAACGAGCGGAAAGTAAAGCTACCAGCCGGCACTTACACCCTTCGCGACGCCATCCTCCGGGTTCTGGGAAACAGCAACTATACACTTTCCGTTGTCGACCGTTACATCCTTATCGACAAAAAGCAAGCAACTCCTGTCGTCCGTGCAATTGTTCCTGATTATCCAAAGCCCGATTCGGTTACTTCAATCAACGTTAATGGCGCCGTTTACGATAAACTAAACAACGACCCCATTTCCGATTGTACTATCGGGATAGATGGCACCAGTATTGGTACGATTGCAAATGCCGACGGACGTTTTGCCTTGAAAATTCCGATAAAATACAAGGATGCCATGCTGCATGTATCTCACCTCGGATACGAAGCAAAACAGATTCCTATCGCTCTTTTTGGGGGCAATTCGCGCACCATCTACATGAACCAACGCATTGTTCCTCTGCAGGAAGTTATCGTCCGAATGGTCAACCCAAAGAAAATAGTACAGGAGGTGGTTGATTTCCGCTCCAGAAACTATCCTCAGGAACCATCGTACCTGACTTCATTTTATCGCGAAGGAATTGAAAAAAGAAAAGACCTGCTATACCTTTCCGAGGCCGTTTTCAAGGTTTTCAAACCCTCATACGAATCGCTTTCCGAAGGACAGATAAAGCTTTTGAAAATGCGGAAAATAACCAATGAGGCAAACAAAGACACGCTTGTGCTTAAAATGAAAGCCGGTCCCGAAGCTTCGTTGCTGATTGATTTGATGAAAAATCTTCCCGATTTTATGGATATTAGCGACAACACACCATTCAATTACAATAAAATCGACATGGTGGAATATGATTCGCATCTGGCTCATGTGGTAGCTTTTGAACCCAAATCGGATATAAGTGACCCTATGTATCGCGGCAGGCTTTATATCGATGCCAATAATTCAGCCCTGCTGCGTGCTGAATTTGAAGTTGATCCGCGGCATATCGATCAGGCTGCATCCCTTTTTATCGTAAAACGTAGTCGTGATGTACAGATCAAACCGCAGCAAATCTACTACAGCGTGGCCTACAAGCAATGGAATGGCAAATATTACGTCAGCCACCTGAGAGGCGATCTCTTTTTCAAAATGAAGCAAAAACGGCAACTATTCTATAGCCCGATGCACATCTTTTTCGAATCAGCTACCTGTAAAATTGATACGGTGGATGTAAAACCTTTCCCAAAAATAGAACGGGTACCTCTGAATAAGATATTTGCCGATACACAATATGTTTACGACACCTCCTTCTGGGGAGATTTCAATATCATACTTCCACAAGAAAAGCTGAATGAAGCCATTGAGAAGATTTCGGCCAAGGTGGAAGCTTCTGCTGATGGGAACTGACCAAAGACCGGGCAAATAAAGATTGTATGTAGAGTGCAGCGCATTGAGGCGCAAAACCAATGGGAGCAACCTATCCTTCGGGATGGTTGCTTCTTCTTTTGTCAGGCATTACCAAAAAATGAACCCCATAATCTGTTTCCGGATCATGGGGTTCATTATGAATTATCGATTGTTGTTAGTCAACAAAAGCAAGGATTTCGCCTTTTTCGATGATATCGCCCTGTTTTGGATAAGTAGCGACAATTTTACCGGCAAAAGCAGCCTTAACCGGCTCAATACCGTAAATGGTCTGGATATAACCAACTGTATCGCCTTCTTTCACTGCATCGCCGATGTTAGGAGCTTTCGATGCGTCAACCACATCGTATTCCCACAACATTTGTCCTTTTGCAGGAGCCTGAACGGCTTTCGCATTCGGATATTGTTCCTGAACGGTTGTAACGTCGATTTTCGGAACTTCAACGACCGGACGTGTAATAATAATCGGAGCACCTGCTTTTGCTTTTTCAGCTTCAAGTTCAGCTTCGAAACGTTTTTTAGCGCTACCGTTTTTGTAGTCGCGGTATTGACGTTCGTGCATTGCAAATTCGAACAGTTCTTCTTCGTCCTGACCAACATCCCAGCCGTTTTCTTTCATTTCGGCACGGTATTTGTCCAGTTCGTTGGGGAATGCATCCTGAGGATTGCCTGTATAGAATTCGAAGCCGTTTTTCTTAACCAGTTCTTTGATTTCGGGAGCCAGTTCGCCTGGAAGGTTACCCGTTTTACCCAGAATCATGTCCCATGCATTTTTGTCGATGGTGCTCCAGCGAGGTTCGCCTTTCAGGATGTGCATTACGTTCATCAGGGCGATGTTCTTCACATACTGGCTGAACGGAGTTACCAAAGGAGGATAACCCAAACGTGGCCAAATGTATTCAACTTCCTGGAACAATAGGACAACCAGTTCGTTGATTGTTACTTCGCGTTTTTTCTGAGAACGGAGAGCCATATTGATAGCACCATGCATACCTTTCAGGTCGGCCATCATAGAACCCATCATACCACCAGGCAAGCCGCAACCTACCAAGAGAGAGGTCATCACCTTGTTACCCGGATCGATGAAGTAACCGAGGAAGTCGTCGATGAATGATTGTGTCAACGAGCGTGCTTCCATGTAAGCTTCCATGTTGATGTCAGGAACTGTAAAGCCTGCATTTTTCAACATAGCCTGAATAGTAATTACGTCAGGGTGAACCATACCCCATGAGAGCGGTTCCATTGCTACGT
Source organism: Paludibacter sp. (assembly GCF_009712605.1). Classification (GTDB taxonomy): domain Bacteria; phylum Bacteroidota; class Bacteroidia; order Bacteroidales; family Paludibacteraceae; genus Microbacter. Next base: position 61,793 of record NZ_WASO01000011.1, read on the forward strand.
CAAGGTAATCAGCACCGGCACGAGCCACTTCAAGCATTGAAGCTACAGAGAAACCAGGTCCTGTGTGACCGTGATACTGGATCTTAATGTGCGGATGACGTTTTTTGATAGCGGCTGTCAGTTCGCCAAGGAAAGCCGGACGACCGATACCGGCCATGTCTTTCAGACAGATTTCGTCGCAACCGAATTCAACCACTTTGTCCACCATTGCCATGTAATAATCCACAGTATGGATCGGCGAGTTGGTGATACAGCAGGCAACCTGCGAAATCATACCGGCTTCTTTTGCATATTTTACCGACAATTCGAGGTTACGGGTATCATTCAAGCCGCAGAATGAACGTGAAATGTTGGTGCCCTGAGCATGCTTCACTTTGAAGAACAGCTGACGTACATCGGCAGGTACAGGGAACATGCGGAGGCCGTTAAGACCACGTTCCAGCATGTGTGTCTGGATACCGACATCGTTGAAAGGCTTTGTCCATTCACGAACGGCTTTGTTAGGGTTTTCACCAAAAAGCAGGTTAACCTGCTCGAAAGCACCACCATTGGTCTCAACACGGGCAAAACAGCCCATATCGATAATTACCGGTGCAATTTTTGTAAGTTGGTCAACACGTGGCACATACTTTCCAGAAGCTTGCCACATGTCGCGGTACACTAAACTGAATTTTATTTCGCGTGACATATAAGTAAGTGATGTTTGTTTTGCCACAAAGTTAACCAAAAAACCAGTTTTGGCATGTATTTTTGATGTTTATTTTTTCTTAAAAAACACCTAATCAAATTGCACACTTGTATAGTATTTGTGCATGATTTTTAGGCATTTGAAGCAAGAAACGGATAGTTTCAGAGTGAAACTATTTTTCTCCCTTTGCGGGCGTTGAAAAATCTTAAAAACGGGATTTCGTACATTGCATTGTAGTGCATCAAAAACGAAAAGAACAGTCATTACATTTTTATTGTAAAGGCTTCGTCCGAATACCCTCTTAATAGCTAAATTTGCCTCTCAAAATTAAATTCTATGGCTTTACACCTATTTATCCTGATTATCATTTTTGTGGCAGGCGATTACCTGCTCGAACAAATACTTTCCATCCTCAACCGCAGACGGCTTTCCCCGGTTATTCCTCAAAAATTAATCGGAATATACGATGAAGAAAAATATGCCAAACAGCAAAACTATGCCTTGGCAAACAGCCGGTTTGAAGATTATACCCGCTTATTTGCATTAACACTGGAATTGGGAATGCTATTGCTGGGTGGTTTTGCATGGATCGACGACATTGCCCGCAGCATCAGCGACAACAGCATTGTAACCTCGTTACTCTTTTTCGGCATTCTGTTCGTCGGTAACGAACTGCTCACTCTGCCTTTCAGTATTTACGGCACTTTTGTGATCGAAGAACGTTTCGGCTTCAATAAAACCTCCGCAAAAACATTTATCCTCGATTCACTCAAATCACTTTTGTTGACGATTGTTTTAGCCGGAGGGATTCTGGCATTGATCCTTTGGTTGTATCAGCAATTAGGAGACAATTTCTGGCTGGCAACCTGGGCTGCAATTTCGCTGTTCTCGCTTGTCATGCTGCTTTTCTATTCCGAATGGATTGTGCCATTGTTCAATAAGCAAAAACCGCTTGAGGAAGGAGAGCTCCGCACCGCAATTGAAGCGTTTGCCCAAAAAGCAGGGTTCAGCCTGAAAAATATATTTGTCATTGACGGATCGAAACGTAGCACCAAGGCCAATGCCTATTTTACAGGCTTTGGGAGCAAGAAACGGGTGGTGCTTTACGATACACTGATTGAACAGCTAGCCACACAAGAAGTTGTTGCCGTGCTGGCACATGAAGTCGGGCACTACAAAAAGAAACATGTCATTTCGTCTCTTATCTCATCCTTTGTCCAATCATTTATCCTTTTATATATACTATCATTATTTCTTCGTTTGCCGATTTCTGCTGAAGTGCTGGGAGCCTCGCAACCTTCATTCCATATTGGCATAGTGGTATTCGGTCTGCTCTATCAACCCATATCTATTATTCTTGGCCTTATAATGAATGTATTCTCCCGGAAGCATGAATATGAAGCCGATGCTTTTGCAGCAGACTACGGACTGGGAGATGCTCTCATAAGCGGATTGCAGAAAATCTCCGTGCAGGCGCTGAGTAACCTCAATCCCCACCCCGCCTACGTTTTTGTTCATTATTCGCATCCCACATTGTTGCAACGGATGGAGCGGATTCAGAATCGCGAATAGCATATTTCTGACTTTTTGTTAGTTAAAAACAATAGATTTGTAATTTTATCGGGGATTTTTATAGCAATTTGATTAACTTTGTTACTCTTTTTGTCTGATCTATAAAAAATCACATTTCTATGAGTTATCTAATTGAACCGAAAAACTACACGCCCATTCTGAATCTTCAACAAACAGAATTGGGAATCACTAAAATCAAAGATTTCTTTCAGGCCAATCTTTCTGCCGAATTACGTTTACGCCGCGTCACGGCTCCTCTTTTCGTGCTTCAGGGCACTGGTATCAACGACGACCTGAACGGAGTGGAACGTGCCGTAAATTTCCCCATTAAAGATATGAATGATGCCCGCGCAGAAGTGGTGCATTCGCTGGCTAAATGGAAACGGGTGACACTTGCCGATTATAATATCGAACAAGGCTACGGCATCTACACCGACATGAACGCCATCCGTGCCGACGAAGAACTGGGCAACCTGCACTCGCTTTACGTGGATCAGTGGGACTGGGAACGCGTTATGTCGGCCGAAGAACGCAATATTGACTTTCTGAAATCGATTGTAAGAAGAATATACAGCACGCTTCTTCGCACCGAATACCTGGTTTCGGAAAGCTTCCCTGAAATACGCCCTTCGTTACCATCCGAGATTACCTTTATCCATTCTGAAGAACTGCGCAAGCTCTATCCGGATCTTTCCCCGAAAGAACGTGAATATAATGTAGCCAAACAATACGGCGCTGTATTTATAATAGGCATTGGCGGTCCACTTGGCGACGGAGAAAAACACGACGGTCGTGCACCGGACTATGACGACTGGACTACTGCCGGCGAAAAAGGGCTCCCGGGACTTAACGGGGATATCATTCTCTGGAATCCGGTTCTTGAAATTCCGTTCGAAGTCTCTTCCATGGGAATCCGCGTAGACAAGGCAGCTCTGCTGAAACAGCTTGAGATGGAAGGAAAAACGGAACGCCTCCAAATGTATTTCCACAAACGACTGATGGAAGATTCGTTGCCTCTTTCGGTAGGTGGCGGTATCGGGCAATCACGCCTTTGCATGTTTTTTCTGCGCAAAGCCCATATCGGAGAAATTCAGGCAAGCATCTGGCCGGAAGAGATGTATGAGCAATGTAAAAAATTAAATATCAATTTGATATAATCAAAAAAAGAGAGCCAAAACGGCTCTCTTTTTTGTTTTTGCAAAGCGGCTATTTATCGTTGCGGTTTCGCACTCTGATTGTACTCAGGGTATTCCGAGCAAGTAGAATACTCAGTACAACCAGTAGCGATGCCATCACAAAAGGAGCCCCCGGAAAATAAACCGACGTTCCTTTTGCCGTAAAATGAGCAAAAAGCGTAGTCATCAACACCGGTCCCACAATGGATGTAACACTACGCAAGCTGGTGAGTGCACCTTGCAACTCTCCCTGCTCATTGGACGGAACTTCGTTGGAAATAATGCTTTGAGCTGCCGGATCGGCAATACCACCCAGACTGAAAGGAATCATTAACGGGAATAACATCCAGCCCTGCGGCACAAATGCAATCAGCAGGAATCCCAATCCATAAAAAGCAAGTCCGATGTAGATCGATTTTACCGGCCCTAATTTCGGATTGACAATACGCACCAGACCGCCTTGTACAATTGCCATCAAAAGACCAATCAAGCCCAGTGAATAACCCACTAACGATTCGTTCCAGTGGAAAGCCTCCATTGTAAAATAGGTCCATGTACTTTGAGTTGCAAAACTGGCCACCATGACACAAATCAACGACCCGACCATCCCCGACACAATCGGATATTTGCGCAACAACATCAGTGAACCTATCGGATTGGCCCGCCGAATATCAAATTTACGACGGTTCTCTTTCGGCAACGACTCAGGTAAAACGAAATAGCCGTAAATCCAGTTCAAAAAGGTAAGGCCGGCAGCCACCAAAAAAGGCAGTTGCAGACTGTACTGTCCGAGTACGCCGCCCAACACCGGACCGATGATAAATCCCAACCCAAAGGCAGCCCCGATCAATCCGAAGTTTTGAGCCCGTTTTTCAGGAGTACTGATGTCGGCTACATAAGCGGTTGCCGTACTAAAACTTGCTCCCGTGATTCCTGCCAGAATTCGCCCCAAAAAGAGCCACCCGATAGAAGGCGCAAAAGCTATAATCAGGTAATTGAGCCCAAAGCCGAAAAGTGCAATCAGCAATACAGGACGCCGCCCGAAACGGTCGCTCAGACTACCGATAACCGGAGAGAAAAGGAATTGCATCACCGAAAATGAAAACATCAGCCAACCACTGTAAATGGAGGCATGACTCAGGTCACTTCCAATAAGGTGACTGATATATTTTGGAATAACCGGAATGATGATACCGAAACCGATAACATCGAGTAAAAGTGTAATGAAAATAAAACCTAATGCAGGTTTGCGATTGTCTGACATAACTTTATGTAGTTTGATTTCGGCTGCAAAGGAATAGCTTATTCCTTAGTTATACTATCAAAAATCGACGAAGCGGTCGTTTCCGGGGGACGAATGAAGGATTTGACCTTGTAAATTGAGTCTCCTCTTTGTCAGATATTACTATCCAGTTAAAAGCAAAGGACCATTTCCCTTAGAGAAATAGCCCTTCCGTATCGTTCAAAAATTATCTTATTTGTATTCGATAACAAACTCTTCTTTGGGATTCCGCACCTTCTTCATATTTACCAACCAGTCTTTGGTAGCATCGCGATAGCCCAAGGGGAGCAGAAGCACACTTTTCAATCCTTTCGACTTCAAATCGAGTAATTCGTCCAGCTCATCGGGAGAAAAGCCTTCCATTGGCGTTGCATCCACTTTGAGTTCAGCTGCCTGAGCAATAGCCATCGCAAAACCGATATAGGCCTGACGTGCAGTATGTACGAAGTTTTGCTCGGCGGTTTGTTGCAGATAAAGCGCCTTGATTTTGTCGGTGTACGACCCGAAACGACCACGAGGCAAGCCGCGTTCATCCGTAGTGTAATCGTAAATTGTATCGATACGCTCTTCGGTATAGCGATCCCAGGCTGCAAAAACCAGCAAGTGCGAACAGTCGGCCACTATTTGCTGATCCCAGGCGATGGGAACTATTTTTTCTTTCAACTCCTGATTAGTAATAACCAATACTCTGAATTGTTGCAACCCCGACGAAGTGGGCGCAAAACGAGCTGCTTCAATAATTTTATCGACATCCTCCTGAGCAACTTTTCGGGTAGGATCATACTGTTTTGTAGCATAACGCCACTGAAGATTTTCTAATAATGTCATAATAATGTCGTTTACAGTTTTGAGATAAAACAAACAGGAAGCGTCCGATTATTCGGTTTTGCCGGCAGAAGTACATCCCCGGTTGGTTTTTGCCAATAATTTACGGGCAACATTGCGCAGCTCGGTCAATTCTTCCAGAGTCACATTCATGCTTTGCATCACTTTGCCGGGAATATCTATAGCCGAAGACTTAAGATCAACCCCGTCTATTGTCAGCGAAATTTCCACTACACGTTCATCAGATGAACGCCTGGTTCTGGAAATCAATCCCTTTTGTTCAAGCCGTTTCAACAATGGAGTCAGCGTGCCCGAATCGAGCAACAACCGTCCTCCCAACTGATTCACCGTCTGTGGCTGGGACTCCCATAAAACCATCATTACAAGATATTGAGGGTAAGTCAGATCAAGTTCGTCCAGTAACGGACGATAATGATTAATAATTTCCCGTGAAAGGGCATATAGCGGAAAACATGCCTGATTGTCTAATTGTAACACTTCCTGATAATATTAAAATTCGGGTGCAAAGATAATACATTGTGCGCAATATTATTTCGCATAATATATTAAACTGTATTAATACAAATAAAAAGAAAGAACCGGCATCAGCGGATAAAGTAGCCTGATCTGTAAAAAAAGTGTAATTTTGCGCCGCATATTACTATTCCATTTATCGGGGCTTAACGACCAACAAAGCATCAACATGCATCACCTCAAAAAGAAGTTTGTTTGGGCAAACGACCTCAGAGCACTTGCAACTGTGAGTGTTATCATTTTGCATGTTTCTTCCGAAATAGTGAATAAATATGGAGATGTTCCTCAATCGGAGTGGTGGATCGGGAATGTATTCGACAGCCTTGTCCGCTTTTGCGTGCCTGTATTCCTGATGCTAACCGGGGCTTTAATTCTGCCAAAGACTTACAAGTTAGGAGAATTTTTCAAAAAACGCATTACCAGAATCCTACTGCCCTTCCTCTTTTGGAGCCTGATTTACATTGCTTACAAAATCTATCTGAAAAGAGAGCACGGAATCGAAATGGACTTTTGGCAAACCTACAGTTACATGGTCTATCAACTCAAAACCGGCGCCTCGTATCATCTGTGGTATGTGTACATGCTGATTGGAATCTATCTCATTATTCCATTGGTAAGCAAGTGGATTGTCAATAGTTCCGGGAAAGAGATATTCTACTATATCATCGTATGGATCTGCGTCTTACTGTTCAATTTGCCGGGAATCAACCCTTCGGTTCCCAATATCGATTTTACTTATTTTTCGGGCTATCTTGGTTATCCCATCCTCGGTTACCTGTTAGCTTATAAAATTGAGGGGAAAAGAGTAAAAACAATGGGACTTCTGCTCTTCATTATCGGAGTGATCATCACCATGATCGGTACTTATCTGTCGTCGGAAAATGACGGCAATTTTAACGGATATTTTTATACCTATCTAAGTCCCAATGTGATTATCACATCTTCAGGTATATTTGTGTTTATAAAGCACTATTATCTTCCGCTGGGGAAGTTCAGACTGGTGACCAATCTAATTGGCAAATACAGTTTTGGCATCTATCTGTCACATGTTTTCATCCTTACCCAATTGTCGGATGCCGGTTTTACAGCTTCGTTTATCAATCCGTTGATCGGGATTCCGTGTGTGACAATTGTTTGCTTGTTGGCTTCATTTATAGTCACCTTCCTCTTGTCGAAAATTCCTCTGGTAAAGCATGTTTCAGGATGACAAATTAGGGATCATACTGCATCTTTCAATTCCAGCTTCCGCAGTTTAGGCGCTTTACGCGCGGCAATGCCCACAATAAGCAAAGTCATGCAACCACCGAAAATAACGGACGGAATGGTGCCCATGTATTTTGCAGTCAGCCCCGATTCGAAGGTACCAATTTCGTTGGAAGAGCCTATAAAGATGCTGTTGACCGCCGCCACGCGCCCGCGAACCTCATCGGGAGTATAGAGCTGAAGAATACTTCCGCGCACCACCACGCTCATATTATCGAACGACCCGCTCAAAAGCAACAGGAAAGCCGATAGATAGAAATTTTTGGAGAGAGCAAAAGCAATAATAGCCAGACCAAATCCGACCACACACCAGAGCAATTTACGCCCCGAACGGTTAACCGGAGGATTAAAGGCCAGATAAACCGACATCAGGATGGCGCCCACTGCCGGAGCAGCACGCAAAACACCCAGCCCCTCGGGTCCTGTTTTCAGAATATCGGAAGCAAAAACCGGCAACAACGCCACCGCATCACCAAACAGTACGGCAAACATATCAAGGCTGAAAGCGCCAAGAAGAATCTGGTTTTTGAACACATACCGAACTCCAACGCTGATACGTTCAAAGATATTTTCGTCGGTATTGATAACAGGAGCAACTCTTTGACTCTTCACGCGGCTAATGAGGTAGATTGCAAAGGCGTACAGGATAAATACCCCTGTGTAAGCCGGAACAACCCCTGAAAATCCGTACAACAATCCCCCGAAAGCAGGTCCGATAACGGCAGCCAACTGCCAGTTGGTACTGTTCCATGTTGCCGCACTGGTAAGCTTATCCCTTGGAACGATTTGCCCCAGAAATGCGGTATGCGCCGGCATTAGTACTCCCCTCACAAAACCGGTGAGGAAAATAGTGATAAACATGGGGAAAATACCGAAGCGGGTATAGCAATCGAGTTCTGGGACGCTGTATGCCAACAGAATACCTGCTCCCAAAAGCAGCAGAATGGTAGTATATTGTATGATTTTCTTCCGATCCCAGATATCGGCAAAGTGGCCTGCAAACAAAGCGATCCCCACCTGCGGAACTGCCTCTACCAATCCAATCACGCCCAGCAACAGCACATTTTTAGTCAGGCTGTATACCTGCCAACCAATCACAATCGACTGCATCATGGTGGCACAGGTCATCACAAACCGATAAGTCAGGAAGTAACGAACGTTATCGATCTTCAGCACATCGAATGCTTCATTGGAAAAGAGTTTCTTCGGATTCATCTCAAAAATAAAAGCAGCACACGGAATAAACGGAAAAGACGGAAACCCACTAAGTATTTAATTGAAATAACTTCAAAAAAATCTGTGTTTTTCTGTACAATCCGTGAATTCCGTGTGCTGGATGCAATAATGAAGGCTGTTCCAAAATGAAACAGCCCATATAATAATCACTTAAATATCAATTAATTTGCCGACTCAAATTGTCGCAGGAAGCGGACATCGTTCTCGGAGAACATCCGGAGGTCTTTCACCTGATACTTCAGGTTGGTGATACGTTCGATACCCATCCCGAAAGCGTAGCCGGAATAAACTTTGCTGTCGATTCCGCAAGCTTCAAGCACATTCGGGTCAACCATACCGCAACCGAGGATTTCCACCCAACCGGTATATTTACAGAAAGGACAGCCCTCGCCGTGGCAAAGATTGCAGGAAATATCCATTTCGGCCGATGGTTCGGTGAACGGGAAATAAGACGGACGCAAACGGATTTTGGTGTCTTCGCCGAACATCTCTTTGGCAAAATAGAGCAACGCCTGTTTCAGGTCGGCAAACGATACGTCTTTGTCGATATAAAGACCTTCCACCTGATGGAAGAAGCAGTGTGCACGATAGGAAATCGCTTCGTTACGATAAACACGACCCGGACAAATAACACGGATCGGAGGTTGCTGGTTGAGCATCACACGCGACTGAACCGACGAAGTGTGGGTGCGGAGCAACACATCGGGATCTTTTTCGATAAAGAAAGTATCCTGCATATCGCGGGCCGGGTGTTCGGGCGGAAAGTTGAGCGCACCGAAAACGTGCCAGTCGTCTTCTACCTCGGGACCTTCGGCAATGGTGAAGCCGATGCGGGCAAAAATATCGACGATTTCGTTTTTAACGATAGAGAGCGGATGGCGTGTTCCCAACAGAATAGGATCAGCCGAACGGGTCAGATCGGTTTCGCTACCGGTAGATGCGCTGTTTTCGAGCGACTCTTTCAGGTCGTTGATCTTGGCGGTAGCCGCCTCTTTCAATTCGTTAAGCAACTGACCCACCTGACGTTTCTGGTCGTTGGGCACTTCGCGAAATGCATTGAACAAAGAGGTGATTTCTCCCTTTTTGCTGAGATATTTTATACGTAATTCTTCGGCTTTTTCTTGTGTGGCGGCTGTCAGGCTTTCCACTTCTGCCTTCAGCTGGTTTATCTTATCAATCATAACGATATGAATTTTTCAGAGTGCAAAGGTATTGATTTTTTACGAGAAAGCGATGAGAAACCATTTCCAATCCTCACCGATTAATCATTTATTAATGTTGAAAATTAGAGATTCCTGGCAAAACAACAAAAGAGGATAAATAGATTGTAACAAGTTTATAATAGGCCACTTATAGTTAAAAAATAAAAATATACATCATGTTTGATGTTGAAAATTAGAAAATGTTGTACCTTTGTAGTGCTCATTCTGCCATATTAGGAGAAAAGAGTTTCGAGGCTCGATAACACAAGATTGTTACCGAGCCTTGCGTTTTAATAAACATCCGGTAATTTTTTCTTCTGTTTGTTCTCAATTTGCTTCTTACCTCCAGGTTCATTCAAATAATAAGCTGTAAGCAGGTAATAGTCAGTTCCACTCCGTTGAGGTTCAAGAATTATAACATACTCTTGCTCTATATCATAAATATAAGTGCGAGTCACAGATCTACCCTTAACTCGGTCAATGAAACTAAAAACATCTATGACATCAGATCTTGATTCTTCAATATGGAATTTCACCCAGTGTAATCGTTGCGAGCGCGCCATATCAAAACTTCTAGAGCCAATCTTCTTCCCCTTTTCATCTTTATCTTCCTTTGTTATTAAATGATTCAAAAGTATCTCCATTGATACTTGCCCATCTTTCTTGATCGGTCGAATCCATTTACTGCGGAATTGAAATTTCGGGTTATCTTCTATATCTCGCTTGAAGACAGCCTTCAAAGACTCATTCCTTTGAGAAACTGTCAAGCAAGCTAAGTCAAGTAACTGCGGATAAATTTTGAGAATATTAAAATCCATAACGCAGCTTATTTTAAATCAATATAAAACAGATTAAACTTCTCAATAGCCTTAGGAGTACTTTGAGTGATCGGCAATGGACAATGCGATTGGATTCGATCTATGATCTTATTTTTAGCAATAACCCTCTTTTCATTTCTTAGATGATAGGCAATAGCCCCCATAAGTACATCAGTAAGTTGCATCAACTCGCTTTCATAAGAACGGATCACCTGCAAAGTTCTAACCGATACGAAATTCCTATTTAAATAATTCATTAGGCTTGCGGCCTTCTCATAACTATGAGTGTCTTTAATGTCAATGTAGATATTGTAATTATATTCGGGAAATATTTTCTTGCTCAATAATTGAAAATACATTTTGTCGTAAAAATCATCATGGGTTTGATGAAAAAGTTCATGTTTAAGTTGTGATTTATCAATGACAATAGCCCTGAATTGCAAATCAGTAGCAAAAAAATATTCAATAAGCTCTTTATAAAAAGGATATTGAGATTTTGAAAGTGCACTCCATTTTACTTCTCCTTTAAAAAAATATTTCTCCTTCAAAGCCCGTATATTCCGAGAATGTATTTTTACCTGATTGTATGAAGAGCTAACGTATGAAATAAGCATAAAGGGGAAGTGGTCATTTTCGAGATGACAACTTTCATCACAATAAAAATTAAAAGTTTTATTAATCATGGCAATACTAATATTCTTGTAAAAATTTCATTCCACTTTTAATAGCAAATATATCACTCTTTTCTTGATATATTGCAGACCCGAGAATTGAGCTTCTAGGAAAAATATTCACCTTCTCATAACTATAAGTATAGAACGTCAAGAAAGATACCTCGCAACTTATTGTTCAGCAAGCTCGGCCAGAAAGACTTCCTGCAAAATAGCCGGATTGTACGACAGTTTGGCCTGACGCAAACCCTCCACGCCACCATCCTCCGCCCGGTTCACATATTTGTAACCGGTGGCGTAATGACGAATCATTTCTCTGTTTATCAACGTATAAGATCCACGATGAATGTGTGATGCCTTTTCAAAAAGGCAAAGATAGACCTCATCGTTGAGCGGAGTACCGACAGAGATACCGGCCACTTTACCATCCAAACGGATGCAGCCGCCATCAAGTGGCATTTTGTCATAATAGAGAAAATAGTCGTTGATGGCCTTGTTTTCAATAAAACGCTTCGACTCAGGATTGTCGTTGTAGTGGTAATCCCAGGCATCGTTGAACGCAATGCATTCGCCGATATTATCGGACGTGATGGGCTCAAATTGCCACGAGTAGTTCTTTTCAACGAAGTTGATATGATTTCTCTTGGGCTGCAAGGCCTTACCGCTCAAAGATGCCAGTTTTTCCGACTCGTAAAGATATTCGTACTCATTGCGCGAAGGGATAAATTTGAACTTGCCGGGCATCAGTCGCTCCATCACTTCCTTGTTTTCAGGAGTAATTTGCCCGATCACCGGAGCGCAATCGAGACAAAAAGAGTGATCGAGCATCGCCTCAAGGGTCGGGATCAAATCGTCGTTGCCAACGGGGAAGAGAAAATAGTGGCATCCGTCAACATAGGTTTTGATTAACAGGTGATTGTCAAATTCGGCAATCTGAAAATCGTAGACATTCCGCCACAGAAAAAGCACCTCGAATGAATAGGTGAAAAGCCGTGTATGCTGTTGCTTTAAATAGCTATTTATTAAATCTTTGTCCGATAATGTTACCGGTCTGAATGAAAGCATAAAATTGATTTACGATTTTTCCCGATAGTTATCGGGGTTACAATTTACGATTGAATCTGTTCGAAAACCGCAGAAAGCGTTAAGATAGACGCAAAGGACGCAGAGAAATAAACAGTGGATTATTTCCACATCCTCAAATCTCCACCTTCTCACATCATCCTCTCCTGCAAATATCGTTCCAACCGATTTAGTCCTTCCGCAATGTTTTCGAGCGAATTGGCGTACGAAAAACGGACGAATCCCTCGCCTTTGGTTCCGAAATCGACTCCAGACGTAATGCCGACATGTGCATTTTCGAGCACATCGAAAGCAAATTTGTACGAATCGGAAGTAAATTTTCGTGCATCGGCTAATACGTAAAAAGCTCCCTGAGGCTCAACCTTTATTTCAAACCCGATTTCGCGCAAACGGTGAATCATAAACCGACGGCGTTCGTCATACACAGCCCGCATTTTCACCACATCTGCGTCGGACTCTTCGAGTGCGGCAATTCCTGCAGCCTGAGCCGTAGAAGGGGCACAGATAAAGAGATTTTGCTGAAGAATCTGCAACATGCGCATATACTCCTGCGGTGCAATCACGTAACCCAACCGTAGTCCGGTCATGGCAAAACGCTTAGAAAAGCCATTCACCACAAAAGCATTATCTGTAAATTCAAGGATGGAGTGCGCCCTCCCGTTGTAGACCAAACCGTGATAAATTTCGTCTGAGATAACCGGGAACTGTAATTGTGCCAACATCCGGAAAACCGATTCGTCGGCCAATGTTCCCGAAGGATTCATGGGTGAATTGAAAAAGAGCGTCCGGGTGCGTGGCGTGATGGCCTTTTGCAACGATTCGGCTTCGTACTGAAATCCCGTTTCGGCGCGCACCTCCACATCGACAGGAACAGCCCGGCAGGCCAGCGCAAAATTGCGGTAGCAGGGATAGCCCGGATTAGTCATAATCACCTCATCGCCGGCATTACACATCGCCATCAATATCATCAGGATAGCAGGCGAACTGCCCGAAGTAACCAGTACACGGCCGGGTGTTACCGTTACTCCGTACTCCTTTTTGTAAAAACGGCAGATGGCTTCGCGCAAAGCGAGATCGCCAAGCGAGTGGGTATAGTGAGTTTTGCCGCTCTGTTGCGCCTTTTCGGCAGCTTCGGCAACGCATTGCGGTACATCAAAATCGGGCTCTCCCACCTCCATGTGGATGATGGGAATACCCTGTTTTTCAAGTTCGGATGCCCGTTCCAGCACCTCCATCACAATAAAAGGGGTCATCTTTTCGGCATCGGGATTCAGAAACATGCAGTTCAAAGTTTAATATTCAAAAGCCTCATCCGATGGCAGAAGCAATCGGGATAAGCGAGGCTACGAAGGAATTTGATAGCTCAAAATTAGGAATAAAATATGAATCTGCCATGTACGGCCATAAAAGCCGAAATCACATATTTCGTGCCGAAAGTGTGAGAAAAATCACATAATTGGCACGAAATGTGTGATTACTTGTCGAACTGAACCAAAGAAAGTGTATATTTGCACCATCAAAACTCCACTGCCGTATGGAAATAAACCGTTCTGCCTTATCACAATTACAGACCTGGCTTAATTCAAAAACAAGGAAGCCTCTGATTCTTCAAGGAGCACGTCAGGTAGGGAAAACATGGTTATTGAAAAAATTCGGGGCTCTCTGCTTCGAGAATATCGCCTATTTCAACTTTGACGAGCAACCCGAACTGAAGCAATTTTTCGAACAAACGAAAGATATACAAAGGCTGTTGTCGAATCTCACCCTGATAAACGGAAAACCAATCGAACCGCAAAAAACGCTTGTTTTTTTCGACGAAATTCAGGAGTGCAACGATGCTCTGAACAGCTTGAAATATTTTTGCGAAAATGCTCCCGAATATGCTGTTGTCTGTGCCGGTTCGTTACTGGGCGTTACCCTTGCGAGGGGAGCCTCATTCCCTGTCGGAAAAGTGGAATTTATGACAATCTACCCGTTCACTTTTTCTGAGTTTTTGCAGTCAGCCGATCCTCGCCTTGCCGATTATCTTGCATCCATCCGAACCATCGAACCTATTCCCGACTTGTTTTTCAACCAGTTGATCGACCATTACAAAATGTATTTTCTGTCGGGAGGAATGCCGGAAGCAATTCTTGCTCTTCTCGATCACAAAGATGTGGAGTTGACACAAAGAGTTTTGAAAAATATACTCGATGCCTACAGCCTTGATTTTTCAAAACATGCAGATAAAGCCACCATTCCAAAGATTGCTCTACTATGGAATTCTATTCCGTCACAACTTTCACGTGAAAATAAGAAGTTTATTTATCAGACGGTGAAACAGGGAGCCCGTACCCGTGAATACGAGGATGCGCTTTCGTGGCTTTTGCAGGCGGGATTAATTCATAAAATCTTTTGTTGCAAAAAGCCGGGATTGCCGCTATCGGCTTACGACGATCTTTCTGCTTTCAAAATATACATGTCAGACGTAGGCTTGCTGCGCCGTTTCTCCGCACTCGATCCTGTTGCAATCCGCGAAGGCAACAGGCTTTTCACAGAATTCAAAGGGGCGTTGACCGAAAATTATGTGCTACAAAGCTTGTTAACGCAGTTTGAAGTAACTCCCCGCTACTGGACATCGGGGAATCAGGCAGAGGTTGATTTCATTATTCAGGTTGGGAATGAAATTGTCCCGGTAGAAGTAAAAGCGGACGAAAATGTTGCAGGCAAAAGCCTGAATGTCTATGATAAACAGTTCTCTCCAAAGCGGAGACTTCGTTATTCGTTGAAAAACCTGAAACAAGATGGCAACCTGTTGAATATTCCTCTCTTTATGGTGGATAATACAAAGCAATTTCTCGCATAATACGACAAAGGGTCGCAACTTTTCAGTTGCGACCCTTTGAATATTTCATCAAAAGCAATGCGTTATTTCTTCTTACTATCGACCTGTTTCAGCAGCACTTCCACCGCTTTTTCAATCTGTTCGTCTTCTCCCTGCTGAATCAGTTCGGGACGTTGGGCCACTTTATAATCGGCTTCCAGCTGCATGTTTTCTAAATAGTTGCCGTCGTTATCGCGCATTCCCACGATAGGAATTCCGAAAATGAGGGTTTTGTCCTGCAAAGTTTCCCACCACACACTGCTCATGGTTCCCGGCACGGGCATCCCTACCAAATCGCCGATACCTACATGCTTGTAAACATACGGAGTACCGTGTGCATTTGAGTAGTTGGCTTCGCAAACGAGCATGATCGATGGTTTGTTCCAGCGACGACTCGGCATGTCGCACGCCTCTTTGCCACGCATTACCTGCGAGAAATATTTCTTGCCACTGAAAAGCACCTCGATATCCTCGTGCAGACGGCCACCGCCATTGTAACGGGTATCGATCACGATACCATCACGATCGTTGTATTTGCCCAACAGGTCGTTATAGATTTCGCGGAAACTACCGTCGTTCATTGCCTGCAAATGCACGTAACCCAAACGCCCTTTCGAGAGTTTGTCAACCAGTTCGGCATTGCGTTTCACCCAACGATCGTAGAGCAGATCGTTGTATTTGGTGCGGGTAACCGGTTTTATTGTTTCATCCCACCGTTCTTTGGTCGAAGGATTGTAGAAAGACACCTTCACATTTTTATTCGCCAACAGGTTAAGCATCGGGAAATAATCTTCTCCTTTGCTGATCTGCTGTTCGTTGATTTTTTCAAGGATAACACCCTCTTTCACTTTCGATGTTGCCTTGTTGAACGGTCCTTTTTCGAGCACTTCGGTCACCTGCAGTCCGTCCCCCTTGTAATTCCAGTCGAAGAAAAGACCCAGTTCTGCAGTTTCGTCTCCCGAGGCTTCGGGACGATAGCGACCTCCGGTATGTGATACGTTCAACTCCCCCAACAGTTCGCTCAACAACTCTTCAAAATCGAAGTTATTGTTGATGTAAGGCAGATATTGGGCATATTCTTTGGCATAATAATTCCAGTCGACACCGAAAATATCTTCGCGAAAAATCTTCTCGCGCACCTGTTTCACCACGTGGTCGAACATATACTGGCGTTCGGCAGGACGATCGAGCACTTTTTGCGCGTTGTAGGCAATCGGCGTTTTCTTTTCTCCTGCCAGCGTTATCTTTTGCGGTGCAACGGGCGAGAGCACAAAGAGGTTCTTCTCGTCTTTGTCGAAAGCGAGCGTTGCCTCTTTGGCATTGAGCTTCATCATCAGTTTGGTCTCCTGCTTGCGCAACTCATTTGTCCAGAGGTCGTATCCGTTTTCAAAAGCCGAAAGGTAATAGAGTTTTTCGCCATCTTTCGAGATAACGGCATCGCCCATTTTCGACGAGTTGATGGTAACCCGCACGATGCGATCCTCAATATTATCGAGTTCCAGCTTTATCTCCTTTACTTTCTCTTTTGCATCAGCTTTTTTATCTTCTTTCTTGTCAGCACCCTCCGTTTTTTTGTCATCTTCTTTCTTTTTATCAGAGCTATCCTTCAACAATTCGGCCTCTTCTTTAGAGAGTTTGAACTTGTCGTACGCCTCTTTGTTGAGGAAGACCAGAAAAGCATCGTCGAGCGAGCCCCACGAAGCGTGACTGCGCATCCCGTAACGGTCGCAGAAGAAGAGAATGGCATCACCTCCCATCACAAATTTCGGATTGCGGTTGGTATAGCCGCTCGCCACCAGGTCGATAATGGGTTCGCCACCCTTGGTGCTGACGATGCCTATGTCATTGTAAGGCCAGTGTTTATTGGGCGTGTAGTCGAATGTGATCCACTTGCCGTCGGGCGACCAGTTAAAATCGAGATCGCCATCGGAGCTCGAGAAGGTGGTTTTGCCGTCGGTGATCTGACGCACTTTCTTATCGGCGAGGGTAATGATTTTCAATTCGCAACGATTTTCGTAGAAAGCGATCTCTTTACCGTCGGGCGAAAATTTGGGATACATCGCATTGCGGGGAGTGCTATAAACACACTCTTCGTTGATGATGGTTGCATTCGGGAAGTTGGGCTCTTTCGCATCGGCGATGGATGCCACGTAAAGATTCCAGCTACCATTGCGTTCACCGGAATAAACCAGTTTTTTGCCATCGGGGCTAAAATTCACCTGACGCTCCTGTTCCGGGGTATTGGTGATTTGCTTGGTCGTTCCGTAATCTACCGAAGAGACAAAGACATCGCCACGGAAGATAAAAGCCATCTGCTTGCCGTCGGACGAAACTACCGCTTCGGAAGCGTCTTTTCCCGATTTGAGCACTTCCGTCTCTTCGGCTGAGTCGTCACGTTTTACGTTGACGCTGATTTTCTGTGGCTTACCGTTTGGTTGCTGTGTATATATTTCTCCTTGGAAAGTATAACACAGCGTTCCGTTACGTGATGCCGAAAGGAAACGCAACGGATCTTTTTTGAACGACGTAACCTGAGTCACGTTTTTCGGATCGGCAACCGGAAATTTGAACACGTTGAAGCTGCCGCCCCGTTCGCCCAGAAAATAGAGGGTTTTGCCGTCGGGAGAAAGCACCGGAGTGCGGCTCTCACCGTTGGTGGCAGTCAGTTTGGTGTATTTTTTATTCTGGGTGTCAAACATCCAAATATCCCGCACGACCGACGAGGTGTGGTGTTTTCTCCAGCGGTTTTCAACACCTTTGATGTCGTTGTAATAGATGAATTTCCCATCCTGACTCATCGTTGCCTCATCGGCAGGCACCGCGAAGATCTGTTCGGGACGACCGCCTTTCACAGAGACCTTGTACAACTCGCCATAGCTGCGGAAAGTGAGGCTGGCAGCCGGATCCTGAATCAACCCGCTGTAAATAATCTCTTTCCCGTCGGGCGTAAAGCAATAAGGTGCTTCGTTGGACGAATGGGTCGTCCAACGAACGGGATTGCCACCGTCGGCATCCATCACGTAAACGTCGAAGTTGCCCTTTCGATTGGAGGCAAAAGCAATTTTGCTGCCGTCGGGTGACCAAACAGGACGATAATCATAGGCAGGATTACTGGTAAGCTGACGAGCAGTTCCTCCCTGGTTGTCAACCACATAAATATCTCCCTGGTAGGAGAAAGCAATTTTGCTGCCGTCGGGCGAAATGGCCGGATAGCGCAACCATTTGGCCGGATTTTGCGCCCATAGCATACCGACCGTCATCACACAAAATAGCAGAATAAAGGTTTTCTTTAGCATATATGAAATTTATAAATGATTCCTTGAAACAACGTAGTCATCACTCTTTGAGAATGGTAGATTAGAAGGGGTTCAAAATTAAGGAAAAAAATCGAATCTATATTCATGCAAAAAAGGCAGCCCCGGAGAACCGAAACTGCCTTCAACTACTAAAAAAATACCACAATTTTATTCCCGATACCGACTCTGACGTTCGATCATCCAACCAGGATATTCGGGTGTCAGTTTGCTCACTTCATCCAGACGGCTTAGTTCATCGTCGGTAAATTTTACCTCAATTGCTTTGAGGTTGTCTGCCAACTGCTCCGGCTTCTTTGCTCCCACAATTACCGAAGTAACGACCGGTTGATGAAGCAACCAGGCTAACGCAATCTGTGCTACGGAGATTTCTTTCGACGCTGCTATCTCCTGCATCACGTCGATAATGTCGAACGCTTTCTCCTTGTCAATAGGAGGAAAATCGAAGTTGACGCGACGGCCCTCTTCGGTAGATGCGTTACGACTGTATTTCCCGCTTAGAAAGCCTCCGGCCAGCGGGCTCCAAACCATCAGCCCCATCTTCTGGTCGAGCAACAATGGCACTAACTCGCGTTCCAGATCACGCCCGGCGATGGTGTAATAGGCCTGCAACGACACATATTTTGCCAGTCGGTTTTGTGCCGAGATACCCTGCGATTTCATAATTTGCCAGGCCGCCAGGTTGGAGCAACCGATATAGCGAACCTTGCCGCTTTTTACCAACACATCAAGTGCTTCCAGCGTCTCTTCAAACGGTGTCAACGGATCGAAGCCGTGAATCTGATACAGGTCGATATAGTCCATATTCAGGCGTTTCAGACTCTCGTCGGCCTGTTGCAGGATATGTTTGCGGCTCAATCCAGTTTGGTTGGGACCCTCGCCCATCATGCCGCACACCTTAGTGGCGATTACCAAATCATCGCGTTTCAGACCCAAATCACGGATGGCCTGTCCGGTCATCTCTTCGCTCAGATCCAGACTGTACACGTTGGCCGTATCGATAAAGTTGATGCCTGCATCGACCGCCTGTTTTACCAATCCATTCACCTCCTCCTGAGGCAGCGTTCCGATGGCTGTCCAGTAGCCTTTGCCGCCGAAAGTCATCGTGCCAAGGCAGAGTTCGGACACCATCAATCCTGTATTTCCGAATTGTTTATACTTCATATATTTTCTTCTTTTAGAATTGTTGTTTTAGTGAGGGGGTCGCTTGGAGCGATCCCCTCACTTATTCTTAACCAATTTGCGATTACAAATGTCGTTGAACAAAGTGGGAAATGGTACTCTTTGTCCCATTAAAAGATGTGAAAGAACGGATCTGCCGGCACACCACTGGGTGCAGCGACCTCCGAGTCGCTGTAAAAAATAATGCGAGTCGGAGCTCGCATCACCCAATTGTATCTGCCTGCGAAATATCTACCTTTGCAGTTCCATTCGCTTTCATCACAATGACTCCAACCGATACTCCCAATAAATCTCTTTCGCGCTTTCAGGTAATGCTGATGGCGGTGGCAGCCGGCATTTCGGTTGCCAATATCTATTACAATCAGCCTATTCTGAAAGATCTGTCCCTCACCTTCGGATGCACCGAAGCGCAGGCCGGACTCACCTCCATGCTTGCACAGATCGGTTACGGACTCGGACTCTTTTTTATAACGCCACTGGGTGACAAGGTGAACAAAAAATCGCTGATTGTAAACCTATTGATGCTGTTGTTTCTCTCGTTGTTGCTGATGATTTTCGCGTCCAGCATCCTACAGGTGTGGGTGCTCAGCGTACTCATCGGCATCCTGTCGGTAGCCGTGCAGGTGATTCTGCCCATGGCGGCCGGTCTCGACAGCGTTAACCGGGGCAAAACGGTGGGCACCATCTTCACCGGAATCCTCATCGGCATCCTTGCCGCGCGGGTGTTCAGCGGTGCTATTGCCGAATGGCTCACGTGGCGATGGGTTTACGGCTTTTCGGCGATGGCGGTATTGGCAGTTACCATACTGCTTAAAACCTATCTGCCCGAAGTGGAAACCCCGTTCAAGGGCAGTTACCTGAAACTGCTTGGCTCAGCACTCGGCATGTTGCCACGCTATCCGCTGTTGCGCAAAGTGGCACTGATAGGCGCTTTCCAGTTCGGCATCTTCTGCTCCTTCTGGACCACTCTCACGTTTCACCTCAGCGGGGAACCTTTCAATTTCCATACCGACACCATCGGTCTCTTCGGATTGGTGGCCATAGCCGGAGCATTGATGGCCCCGCTTTTCGGGAAACAGTCCGACCGGGGAAACACCAACCGCGTGCAGCTCTACGCCATTGCGATGATGATTGGCGCCGTACTGCTGATGCTCTTTCTCGGCCAGTCGGTGATAATGCTGGTGGCTGCCGTGCTTCTGCTCGACATCGGGGCGCAGGCCATGCAGGTGACCAACGTGGCACTGGTCTACACCCTCGACGAGTCGTCGCACAGCCGCATCAACACCATCTACATGACCACCTTTTTCACCGGCGGCGCGCTCGGCACCTTCGTAGGACTGCTCTGCTGGCAAGCCGGCGGCTGGCTCTGGGTAACGCTGCAAATGCTCACCTGGGCAGTGATGATCCTGCTGATTTTGATGGGGTTCCGGACGAAAAAACACTGATAAACAAATATATGTGTCAATTTGTAAAATAGCCAAATTTTGCCGACACATGAAAAGATTATATCGTCATATTCATATATCTTTGTGAGTTAAAAAAAATAATTGACAGAAAATTAAATGAGAAATATTACATCAATAGTAAAATCCATAAGGGATATAATGAGAAAAGATGCTGGATTGGATGGGGATGCTCAAAGAATATCTCAATTAGTTTGGATGCTATTTATGAAAATATTCTCTGACAAAGAGAATGAATGGCAAAAAACAATTGATGACTATATTAGTCCAATACCAAGTGAATTAAAATGGGAGAATTGGGTTGTAAAGAATAAACTTTCTGGAGACGAATTGATATTATTTATTAATGATAAGCTATTCCCGACTCTGAAAGAAATTGAAGGAGAATCGAAACGATTTGAAATTGTGAGGTCTGTATTTGAAGACACTTTTAATTTCATGAAAAATGGCAATCTTTTTAGGCAGGTTGTAGATGAAATCAATACAATCAATTTTTCAGGTGATAAGCATACCTTTAATGAGATCTACGAAACAATTCTAAAAGAGCTGCAAAATGCAGGATCATCAGGAGAGTTTTATACTCCAAGAGCCGTGACTCAGTTTATTGTTGATATGATTCAGCCCAAACTTGGGGAAACAATTTTGGATCCTGCATGTGGTACAGGCGGTTTTTTGACATGTAGTATTGACTACATTGTAAAAAAAGATATTACAAATGATGAATCTGCAATTTTAAATAAGGCGATAAGAGGTGTTGAGAAAAAGTCTTTACCACATTTACTGTGTACAACTAATTTAATGTTGCATGGATTAGATGAACCTTCTGTTGTTAGGGGAAATATGCTTAATAAGCCTTATGATAGTTGGAAAAATGATACACTTGTTGATATAGTACTTTCAAATCCGCCTTTTGGAGGCATAGAAGAGGAAGAAGTAGATAAAAATTTCCCGAAAGATTTTCAAACAAAGGAAACTGCTGATCTTTTTCTAGCTCTGATTATAAAGATTTTAAAAAAGAAAGGACGTGCCGGAGTTGTTCTTCCTGACGGAATACTATTTGGGAATGGGGTAAAAACCAGAATTAAAGAACAACTGTTGGAAACATGTAATCTACATACGATTATTCGATTGCCGGGAGGTGTTTTTAACCCATATACAGCCATAAAAACCAATATCCTTTTTTTTGAAAAGGGTAAAAAGACAAAAGATATTTGGTATTATGAAATGCCATTACCAGAAGGAATAAAAAGTTTTAATAGGAGCAGGCCTATAGAGATAAATCATTTTGATGACATTAAAACTTGGTGGGTTAATCGAAAAGAAAATGAATATGCATGGAAAATTTCAATGAAGGAAATACAACAAAGAAATTTCGATTTAGATATAAAAAATCCTTCTACACAAGAGTCAACATCAACCTATTCAAGTAAAGAATTGATTGAGTTAATCGAAGAGTCTTTTTCTAGAAGTCAAAAATTGATTGAAGAATTAAAAGCATCGCTTTTATGAGAGATTGGAAAAAAGTAAAACTTGGCGATTTACTTACGGAATCAAAGATTGTATCAGAAAAACCAGATGCAAATAAACGATTGACTGTAAGATTACATACAGAAGGTATTGAAAAGCGACCATACTCAAAGGATAAAAAGGGAGCTACCAAATATTATATTCGTTCAAAAGGGCAATTTATTTATGGTCGTCAAAATCTACATAAAGGGGCGTTTGGTATTGTTCCTGACGAATTAGATGGTTTTGAATCGAGTGCTGACATCCCTGCGTTTGATGTTGATAAATCATGTCTACCTGAATGGATTTATTACTTTTTTAAAAAAGGAAACTTTTATTTAAAGCTCGAACCAATAGCAAAAGGTGTTGGTTCTAAGAGAATAAATCCGAGTCAAATTTTCAATCTGGATATTTTAATTCCTTCCATTGAAGAACAAAAGAAGTTGTTAGCCAAAGCCATTAATCTTACGAAAAAATATGAGCAAGCTGATATTGAGTTCAAAAAACAGATTGAACATGTAAAACAATTAAAACAAACAATATTCTCTGATGCTGTTACAGGCAAATTGAGTGAAGAATGGAGGAAAAACAATTTAAATAAAAAGCACGCTAGTGAACTTCTAAAACAAATAAATAAGAGTTTCCAATTTGAACCTGAGAATAATCGTTTAAATGAGAATGAAGAACCCTTCATAATTCCAGATTCTTGGATTTGGTGCAATCTTAGTCAGATAATCATTGATAAACCGAAGAATGGTTATTCACCCAAAGGTGTTAATTACGAAACTCAAACAAAATCACTGAAATTAAGTGCCACCACTAAGGGAATATTTGATGATACTCAAATTAAATATATTGAAGAAGAAATACCTAAAGATTCACACTTATGGCTTAAAAACGGTGATATTTTAATCCAAAGGAGCAACTCTTTAGAATATGTCGGAATTAGCGCTATTTACCATGGTGCAGATGATGAGTTTGTTTATCCTGACTTAATGGTAAAAATACAAGTGGTTTTGAATATGCAAGAATATATTCATATATGCTTAAATTCACAGTATATAAGAACTTATTTTAGAAGCAATGCAAGTGGAGCATCCACTAGTATGCCAAAAATAAATCAAGCTCTTATACAAAAAGCTCCAATTCCATTGCCGCCCATTGAAGAACAATGTAAAATTGTTACCGAAGTAAATAGGCTAAACAATATTTGTAAGGAGCTTGAAGTTGAGGCCAATAAAAACATTTTGAATGCGAAAATGATATTTGATTCTTCCTTGATGGAAATATTAGGAGAAGACTTAATTACATTTCAGAGTGTCGATAAGACGAAAGAAAATGTTCAAAAAAAGAGAATAATTAAATTTGATAGTAAAACTACGCATATGGATTTAGTTGAGTTATTAAAGGATCATGGAAAACTACATGCTGAAGATCTTTGGAAAATGTCAAAGTTTCCTGAAAGTATTGATGACTTCTATGCAGAATTAAAGCATCAAATTGAGGTTAAAAAATCAATAAAAGAAGTTGAAAACGAAAAAGGTTATCTTGAACTAGTATGAGAATAGATAAGATATATATCGAAGAGTTTAAAAATTTGAATCAATTCTGTGTTGATTTAGATGAAACCAAAATGCATACTGTATTTATTGGTGAAAACGCAGCAGGTAAATCTAATTTACTAGAAGCAATCGTTATAATCTTTAGGGATTTGGATTTGGATGATCAAACTGTCTTCGATTATATTATCGAATATCAATGCAAAGGCAATCTTATAAAAGTGGAAGGAGGCCCCAATATAAAAGGTAAGTTTCAGATGTATCTGGGTGAACGAAAAGATGGTAAAATTGAATATTCGTCACGCACAGTTTCAAAAAAAGAGATAAGAGAACACAAAGAAGAGTATTTGCCAAAATATGTATTCTCATATTATTCTGGTTTAAGTAACCGTTTGTTGGAACATTTCGATAAACACCAAAAAAGGTTTTATGATGATTTATTAAAGGGAGTTAATGCTCCTCAGAGACCTCTTTTTTATGCTAGATTAATTCACAGTCATTTTGTATTGATGGCATTCTATGCATTCCAAGATGAAGAAGTAAATAATTTTTTAGCAGAATATCTTGATATTATTGGCCTTGAGTCAATTCTTTTTGTGCTTAAAAAACCAAATTGGTCTGGTGATAAAAAAACGGGAGATCCAAAATTTTGGTATGCTAAAGGTGTAGTAAAAGACTTTCTAAATGATTTATGGGAAGCATCTATGGCTCCAATAAAATCCACTGCAACAATCCGTGAAGATTTTAATAAATACCCAGAACAGGAGCAGCTCTATTTATATGTATCAAATCAAGATAAGTTACAAAGTCTGGCTGGGAAATATGGTACTAATACTGAGTTTTTTAAAAGTTTAGAGAGTACATATATTTCTGATTTAATTCAAGAGGTTCGAATAAAAGTCAAGAAAAGAAATGTTAATGGTGATATTACATTTAAAGAACTTTCTGAAGGAGAACAACAGCTTTTAACTGTTTTAGGTTTACTTCGATTTACAAAAGAAGAAGAATCGTTAATTCTTCTAGATGAGCCTGACACTCATCTGAATCCACTTTGGAAGTGGAAATACTTAAATCTGATTGAAAAAATAGCACAAGAACCTGAATCCAGCCAAATATTAATGACAACTCATGATCCTTTAGTAATTGGAGGCTTAACCAAAGAAGAAATTAGAATATTCCATGCACAAATACAGAAAGTTGAGAATGGTAAAGAAATTAAAAGAATATCAACTTTTCAACCAGATTTTGATCCAAGAGGATTGGGTGTAGCAGGAATATTAACAAGTGAGTTTTTTAATTTGCCAAGTACTTTGGATGAAGCGACTTTAAAGCTATTAAATGATAGAAATGAGCTTATAACTAAGCAGTCTAATAAAGGTCTTGATGATGATGAACTGGAACAACTTAATGACATATTCTTAAAACTAAGTGGATTAGGGATAAATACAACGGATCGAGATCCATTGTATCAAAAATTTTTAACTCTAGTTTCTCAAAGAGATGAATTCAAAATTGAGAAGCCAACAAAAGAAGATAAAAGAAAGCAAGATGAAATAGCTCTGGAAATATTGGATGAACTTTTTAAAGAAGAAGATTTATGAGATATATTGATTTAGAAAACAATCCACCTCCACAAGATTGGATTGATAGAGCTGATGCTATAACTCAACAATTGATTAATGCCACAACTCAGGATGATAGAAATGCAATTATCGATGCAAACCAAGGAATGTGGACTGAACTAAAAGATCATTTAAGAGGGTTAAGTAATAATAAATGTTGGTATTCAGAATCAAAAAATGATAGTGCTCACTGTCATGTAGATCATTTTCGACCTAAGAAAAAAGCAATCGATGAAAATGGAGATGATAAAGGAGGGTATTGGTGGCTAGCTTTTGATTGGTTAAATTATAGATATTCTGCACCTGCTGAGAATGTGAGAAAAAACAGTTATTTCCATGTAAATAATCATAAAGCCAATACTCCTGATGATTCAATTTTAATGGAGGATATTCGTTTCTTAGATCCAACGGATATAGAAGATCCAGACAAGCTTGCATTCACAAACGAAGGATTTGTTGAGCCTAGAGCTTCTGAAAAGAATTCAAGGAATTATATACAAGCCGAATATACCATTAGGAGGATGAATCTGAACAAAACTGAAATGATCGATACACGAAAAGATAAATTCGTAAAAACTCAGAATTTAATCAAAGCGACACAAAACTTAGTGGCTCAACAAGAAAAAGCTTTTTGTCCTGCAAGAAAGCAAAAGATAATAGATAACATGAAGCTTATTTTAGAATTGGCTTCTTCTGAATCTGAATATTCAGCTGCAGTGAAGTATTGCATGAGAAGTGCGGGTTTGGCATGGGTTAATGGACTGTTAGAAAGGGCGGCATAATGAATTTGAATCTAATGCCAATCCCTAACATCCATACACATTGCCAAGTCGTTCAAAAAGGACAGCACGCCGCTAGCGCGAGTCTCCTGACTCTTGCTCATCATATTCGGCAATAGCATCAGGGGCGTTAGCCCTATCGTCTTGGTAGCACAAACCGGGAAATTGTAAAAGAGGGGCGTAGCCCTGATATCTAAACGACTCATCAGAGGAAATAGATCAGAGCTACGCTCCTCCGGCTTCATTTTTCTATGCTCTTTCTACAAAGACTACGGAGCTATCGCCCCTAAATTTGCGCTCGTTCATATTTATATTCTGATAGTGCAATAATTGTGTCCAATAATCAAACTCATCCCCCTATGAAACTCATCTATAAAATCACCCTGCTTTTACTGCTTGCCGGAGCCATCCGGCCGTGTAAGGCGCAATTTGCCAAAGGTGCCGATGTGGGTTGGTTGCCCCAGATGGAGGCTACCGGGTTTAAATTTTACGACAGCGACGGCAATGCCAAAGATTGCCTGCTGTTGCTCAAGGAGCGCGGCATCAACACCATCCGCCTGCGGGTGTGGGTCAATCCTTCCAACGACAGAGGGAGCGGCCATTGCGGCAAAAAAGAGACGGTGGAAATGGCGCAACGGGCTCAGAAACTGGGCATGCGCCTGATGATCGATTTTCACTACAGTGACTCGTGGGCCGATCCTGCCAAACAGAAGAAACCGGCTGCCTGGGAAAAGCATTCGTTCCCGGAATTGTGCAACGACGTGTACAAACATACGTTTGAGGTGCTCGACACGCTGAAATCGGTCGGCATCACGCCCGAGTGGGTGCAGGTGGGCAACGAAATTCCCGGCGGTATGCTCTGGCCCGAGGGTAGCACCTCCAACTGGCCGCAACTGGCGCAGCTGCTTAACAAAGGGTACGATGCCACCAAAGCCATCGATCCGAAGATCAAGGTGATTGTGCACCTCGACGAAGGCAACAACAACGCAAAATACCGCACTTTTTTCGATAATGCCACACAACACGGGGTGCGCTACGACATTATCGGCATGTCGTACTACCCCTACTGGATCAACAAAAGTTACAAGGCCACCCTCGGCGATCTGGTCGCCAACATGAACAACATGATTGCCCGCTACAACAAGGATGTAATGATTGTGGAGATCGGTGAAGAGGACCGGCTGGTGGACGAAACCTACAATATGCTCACGGCAGTGATCAAAGCCGTCAGATCCATTCCCGGCAAACGGGGATTGGGTGTCATCTACTGGGAACCGGAAGGAGCCCGTAGCTGGAGCCACTACGCCCTCGGCTGCTGGCAAGACGACGGAAAACCCTCACCGGCGCTGGATGCTTTCAAAAAATAGAAAAGAGGATGTCACAAAATAGATATTGATTTATAATAACTTACGAATCGAAAGTAGATTTTTGTTCTTATACCCCAAACCCCTGAAGGGGCTATAAATCTGCGATTTTTATTGGTGCAAAAGTCCCCTTAAGGGGAATCGAAGATCAGCGAAGCTAATTAGGGGCGGAAAGTATGGAATAGTTTATAAGTTTATCAATAACAACATTGACTTTTGATACTTCCTCTTTTTTATGTTAGGGGCTTCCGCCCCTGCCCCCTACCTACTTTATTGCCTTGACGCAAAAAGTAGGCAAAAAAGTCAAGGCTATGCCCGCTTCACTCAAAAAACTGGCGTTCGCCAAGCTAAACCGCCCAAACTTGCTTCTTCCTTTCGTCAGAAGCTTCAAACAATGGGCGATTTTACGCTCGTCTCACTTGTTTTTTGGCTCACCGGACAAGGCCGAGCCAAATCTGCTATAACAACTTGGACATTATCATCATGCTTTTTAAATACATATCTCTGGTACCAACATTGCAGACATCACCTTTCCCCTACTTTTTTGTTATCTTTGTGTCCGCTTAAAACCGGCGTTTTAACGAAAATCATGAACAAGAATCTCACTATAGATCAGTACAATGAGTTGTGCAAAGGCACGCTGATGGAACACTTAGGGATGAAAATTACCGTGGTGGAAGAGGGTCGCGTGGAAGCTACCATGCCCATCGACCGGCGCACCGTTCAACCGGTAGGAATCCTGCACGGCGGCGCCACCATCGCTTTGGCTGAGTCAGTAGCGGGCGTTGGATCTTATTATCTCTGTTCGCCCGAAGAACATGCCGTGGGGATGCAACTGAGCGTCAACCACATCTCATCGCCCCGCAAAGGCGAAGTGAAAGCAGTAGCCGTAATCCTGCATCAGGGCAAAAAAAGCCACATCTGGCAGGTAGAGGTCTTCGCGGCCGACAACAAACTGGTTTCGGTGATTACCGTTACCAATATGATTATCAAAAAGAAAGTTTCTTGACAGATCAATTGATACATATCGAACTGATAAACAAACTCACGCTGGCTGGTTCCTGTTTCGCGCTTTACCGGCTTCCGGGAAAGGAGAGCGTCCGCCTTGTTTATCAGACATCGGGGCAACCCACGCTTATCCGCTCGATTTCCGAACTGAACTACCGCGAAGGGTTTGTCTTTGCCCCGTTCCAAATCACAGACAAGCATCCGCTGCTACTCATCAACCCGGAAAAACATCTTGCCGGTTGGGAAGCCATCGGAGCATTCCTTTCAGCGTTGGCCATCAACGATAAAGAGAACGCTTCCGGAGAAATTTTGGCCCATTCGCCACAAAAAAACACAAAGTCCACCTATCTTGCTGCTTTTGATAAATTTATCGGAGCGTTGCAATCGGGCAGGTTCAATAAATTAGTGCTTTCACGCTGCACAGCCATTGCCCGCCAACCGGAATTTTCGCCTGCCGAAGCATTTCTCCGTGCCTGCGCGAAATACCCCGGAGCTTTTGTCTACCTCTGCCACACGCCCGTTTCAGGCACCTGGATGGGAAGCACGCCGGAGGTGTTACTGAAAGGAAGCCATGCCGCCTATCAAACGGTTGCGCTGGCTGGAACCCGCAAGGCCAAAACCGACTGCACCACCGCCACCCGCTGGGATCACAAAAACAAGAACGAGCAGTCGCTGGTAGCTCTCTACCTGCGGGAGGTACTCGCGCGCAATGCTGAAAGCTGGAGCGAAGAGAAGACCGAAACGTTGACTGCCGGTAACGTGGTTCACCTCAAAACCGGATTTTCTTTCGCCTATCCATCAACCGATAAACTGGGCAGTTTGTTGCAGCAATTGCATCCCACACCGGCCGTTTGCGGCTTACCGAAAGAGGAAGCCTACCGCTTTATTCTGGCCGAAGAGGGTTACGATCGCGAATATTACTCCGGATTTACCGGCTACCTGTCGGCTAAAAATCAAACGGATTTATACGTAAATTTGCGCTGCATGAAGATCGAAGCCGAAGAGCTGAAACTCTTTGCCGGCGGCGGCCTGCTCCCCTCTTCCTCCCGCGAAACGGAGTGGAAAGAAACGGAAGAGAAGCTGAAAACGATGAAACAAATCATCGAGGTCTCTTAAAGAAATTTTCATTGGCATATCGGCATATTTTATACATTGACCCATTGAACAATGTTTTCCAATAAACCCAACATATTACAACTTGCCTCGCTGATGCTGCAATACGGCATTCGTCACGTGGTGCTTTCACCCGGATCGCGAAATGCGCCGCTGATTCACACCTTTACGCAGCACCCCGATTTTACGTGCTACACCGTAGTCGACGAGCGCTCTGCCGCTTTTTTTGCTCTGGGATTGAGCCAAAAGCTGCAACAACCGGTGGCTGCTTGCTGCACCTCGGGAACGGCACTGCTCAACTACGGTCCGGCCATTGCCGAGGCGTTTTATCAGGAGATTCCGTTGCTGGTTATCTCTGCGGACCGCCCCGAAGCGTGGATCGGTCAGGCCGACGGGCAAACCATTCCGCAAAACGGAGCATTTGCCGCTATCACCAAAAAGAGCGTTCAATTGCCGGAACCAACAAACGATACCGACGAATGGTACTGCAACCGTCTGATTAACGAATCGTTGATTCAACTGACAGCCAACGGAAACGGTCCGGTGCATATCAACGTGCCGCTTTCGGAACCGCTCTACCAGTTTACAACACCAGCTTTACCGGAAGCGCGACAAATCACATTTCATGCTGCCAAACCATCTTTTGAAATTGAGCATGTTAAATCGGTCTGGAGCACCTCATCCAAACGAATGATTGTGGTGGGTCAGTTACCGCCCGAAAACGGTCTGGACAACATACTCGCTTCCCTTTTGCAAAAGGGCGATGTGGTCATACTGGCAGAACAGATCGGCAATGTACACACTTCGCAACAGATCGGCAATTTCGATTTGGTGCTGGCATTATTGTCGGAGGAAGAGTTGAATAATTATGCTCCCGATTTGCTGATTACCCTGGGCGGACATCTCACCTCCAAACGGTTGAAACAGCTGTTGCGCAAGCACAAACCACAGCATCACTGGGATATTCGTCCCGATGGCAAGGTAAAAGATACGTTCCAGACACTCACCGACTTGATTCCGACTGATGCAGGGGATTTTTTGCAACAGTTAGCTGAAAACATCATTACTGAGAAAGATAAAGAGAATAATTTCAGCAAGTTGTGGCAAGATAAATCAATGAAGGTAGATCAGGAAGTTGCCCGTTTTATGAAAGAGTCTCCCTTCTCCGATCTCACTGTCATCAATGCGTTTATACAAAGTTTGCCACAGCAATCCTCGCTCCATTTGAGTAGCAGTGCGCCTATCCGTTATGCTCAGATCTGCAACCTGAATCCGACGGTTTCGGTTCTCTCCAACCGGGGCACCAATGGCATCGACGGATCGATGTCTACTGCGGTAGGGTATGCTACGGCCAACGAAGGAATGACTTTCCTGCTGATCGGTGATCTGAGCTTCTTCTACGATATCAACGCCTTGTGGAACAAACAGATCAGTAAAAACCTGCGGATATTGCTGGTAAACAACGGAGGCGGCAACATGTTCCACCTGATTAACGGACCGCAGCAATCGGAAGCCATGGAAGGTTACATTGCCTGTCATCATAGCGAATCGGCCAAAGATCGGGTGCTGGCTTTCGGGTTACACTACCTTTCGGCCACCAATTTTGATGAACTCGATCGATGCCTGCCCTATTTCTGCAACCCGGACGAAGACTACCCGTTGGTACTCGAGGTTTTTACCCATACCGAAACCAATGCATACGTTTTCAGCCGTTTATTTGATGCCTTGAAAGAAAATTTAATGACCCATGACTTCATTGGATATGATTAAAAAATTTCTCTTTCTTTTACTCGCTCTGGTGGCCATCGTCTCCTGTTCTAAAAACGAGGAAGAACAGATTGGCCCACTGCAAGTCGATAAATCATCGGTTGTGCTTTCGACTGATAATCCTTATGCTGCCATCCAAATAATAAAGGGCTCCGGCAATTATTCTGTTTCCTCATCCAACGAATCCGTTGCTGTATATCTGTTACTGGAAAACACCTTATATATTTCCGGGAACGCAATGGGAAATGCGACTGTTACCCTCAGCGATGGAGAAGGAAATAGCGTCAAAATTAAAATAGAAGTAAAAAATTATATCCCCCGAATAGTTCCTTTATCTACAGTTATCTTTCTAAAAAAGGGAGATACAAAATCTATTGAGGTCACAAAAGCCAATGCCGTTTTTGCTATAGAATCCGGAAGCAATTCTATTCAGGTAAAAGAAAGCGGCAATAAGGTAATGATAAGCGGGTTATCACTTGGAACCGCCACTTTATACTACTTTGAAGATTTTTGGCCCGCACAGATATATAACGTGCAAATCATAGAACATTATCCATTTTCAATAAGTCCGGGTTCTTCAAACATCTCAGTAAATAACGGCAAAGACGGTGAGCTATATATCATCTCCGGAAGTGGATCGTATAGCCTTAGCACATCAACCTCAGGTGTCATTTCCACAGAACTCCGACCATATCCAATAGCTGCAACCTTATCTCAAAATAACCCTGCGGTTGTTTATTATAAGGCCATGGCTTCCGGAGTTTCTGTTTTAACCGTCACAGATAATGAAACTGGCGAAAGTAAATCATTTTCCCTTAGGGTAAACTAATCTGGACCAGAAATTTATCTCCCGATTCAAATTGTAAATCGCAAATTACTAAATTGTAAATAAAATAGTTATGTCAACAACACGTCAATGGGAAACCATTAAAGAATACGAAGAAATTCTGTTCGAATATTTCGAAGGAATTGGAAAAATTACCATTAACCGTCCGCGTTACCGCAATGCGTTCACACCAACCACAACCATGGAAATAAGTGATGCATTGCGCATTTGCCACGAAAATCAGGATATTTACGTTGTGGTGCTGACCGGAGCCGGCGATAAGGCATTTTGTGCTGGCGGCGACCAGAACGTGAAAGGAAAAGGCGGTTACATCGGTAAAGATGGCGTTCCACGCTTGCAGGTGCTGGAGGTGCAAAAGCAAATCCGTTCGCTCCCCAAACCGGTCATTGCCATGGTAAACGGCTATGCTATCGGTGGCGGACACGTGCTGCAGGTGGTATGCGACCTCTCCATCGCTTCCGACAACGCCATTTTCGGACAGACCGGTCCGCGCGTGGGAAGCTTTGATGCAGGCTTTGGCTCGTCCTATCTGGCTCGCATCGTTGGCCAAAAGAAAGCGCGTGAAATCTGGTTCCTTTGCCGCCAGTACAACGCTCAACAGGCGCTCGAAATGGGGCTCGTGAATACCGTCGTTCCATTCGACCAACTGGAAGACGAAATGGTGAAATGGGCGCACGAAATGATGCAGCACAGTCCAATGGCGATGCGCATGATCAAGATGGGACTCAACGCCGAACTCGACGGACAGGCAGGTATTCAGGAACTGGCCGGCAATGCCACCCTGCTCTACTACCTCACCGATGAAGCGCAGGAAGGCAAAACCGCATTCCTCGAAAAACGCAAACCCGATTTCAAGAAATTCCCGAAATTTCCCTGATAATCAGCCAACTGAAAACCACGAAAGGGGGAACGACATCACATCGTTCCCCCTTTCTGCTAACCAATGCAACTACACAAATTTGATTCCTGAATGACGTGAGGATCCACCGGACGGTCTCTTATTCATCAAACATGGGCAAAATCCATTTGTGGGAGTTGCGTTTCTCAACTGATTTATATCCTTTTGCCGACATCACGTCGCCGCCGGGATGGAAAAATATAATTATCTCTTTAGATTATTGATGATTGAATTATTAAGAGTTTTGCTCGTAGCATTGCTGAATTTTCGAACAAAGTTAGTACCATATTTTCTGTCGACGAGCACCTGAAAGAGGCTAAAATGACCTATTCAATTCATCATTCTATTGCTGGTTCATGATCCCGAATACCGTGGCTATAACTTCATCATTTTCTGATTTTTTATCGCAACGCAACAAAATAGTTAAACAGATAAAATGATGAATTCAATTCGTCATTTTGGGATTGTCATTCATTGATACAAACACATTATATCATTGAATATCTAACAATTAAGATGCATTTATTCACTGTAAATATTTATGTTTCAGGAAAAGCAAGAAAGCAAATTGATTCAGTTGAGCTTCAGTTTGTATAGCCA
This sequence comes from Paludibacter sp., assembly GCF_009712605.1. Classification (GTDB taxonomy): domain Bacteria; phylum Bacteroidota; class Bacteroidia; order Bacteroidales; family Paludibacteraceae; genus Microbacter. The sequence continues at coordinate 96,027 of NZ_WASO01000011.1, forward strand.
ATTTATTGACTAACAGAATTTAGCTATCTTTGCACGCTGAAATAAATCACATCAACCAGATAATCAAAAGAGAATACAACCAGCTGTCAAAGATGGTTGTGTAAATAAAATTCGGGCTATGAGAAAACTCCAACTACAAAAAATCACACCCTTTTCGTGGATCACCTTGTCGCTTTTGGCGCTAATTGTAGCCGCAACTGTTATTGCCATTGTAGTTCGCCAGCAACAAAAAAACAGGATCAACACTGCACTGAAAATTTTGCAGGACAGTAACCAGCCGGTGAAACAGGTTGAAGCTACTCTTGAAATACTCTATCAGTCTGAAAATAAATTCAGAGAATATACTCTTACATACGATAAAGCCCACCTTGAAAACTACAGAAAAAGTATCGTTGACCTGAAAGCACATATTGATACCCTTCAGCAAATGTCTTTACAGCTTGATAACGATGAAAGCAAAGACCGGGTTCAGCAGACTCTCTTATCGCGCAATAAAGAAGCCGGAAAATATCTACGGCTCAACAGACTGACTGATTCTTTAATGGTTGTTTTGTCTGTATTCGATTCTGTACCTCTCAAAAACGCCAACGACAAAATTGCTCTCCGGTCATTTACAATCGAAGACAGTAACATCAATATCGATACTATTGGGATGTCGAATACGACAAAGACCAAGAAGAAAGGGCTGTTCGGAAAAATCAAGTCGTTTCTTGTAGGGGAAAAAGAAACGCAACAGGTGACAAAAACCAAAATGGTGGTCAAAACCAATAAAACCACTAAGACTGACACCGTCGCATCCCCGACAAACAGCATACGTCAATTGGCCAACTTGCTTATAGACAGAGGAAATACGTTCTATCAAAAGCAAATGAAAACCATGCTCCGCAAGCGCATGGAGCAACGTGCAAGCGAATTGAAACTTGTACAAATGAATAATTCGCTGATGAACGAGATTAAAGGAATGTTGGATGACATGCAACTCACTTTCCAGAACAAAGATTATCATGTCCGCGGCAAATCGACCACTACAATCTACCAATCATCTTCCGTACTGCATACTGTTTTATTGATTACTATTATCGGAATTTTCCTGCTGGCACTGGCTGTTGTTTATATGCTAAGAAGAAAATCCATTGATAATGAAATTATTAAAGCATCGGAAAAGAAAGCTGTTGAAGAAGCATCGGAAAAGAGTAAGTTTCTGGCCTATATGAGTCATGAGTTCCGCTGTCCGGTGTCGCTGGTATTGGGATATACCGAACAACTGGAACAAACCGGCTTGTCTGCCGAGCAGGCGAAATATTTGTCCAATCTGAAATCGTCTTCCGAAATCCTTTTATCAACTGTAAACGATATTCTCGACCTGTCGACTTTGCGCGCCGGACAAATGGTTTTGCTCTCGGAACCGTTTAGCCCTGAAGAAGCTTTGAATAAAGCGATTGCAACATTCCAGCAACAGGCAAAAGAGAAAAATCTTCAGCTCAAATACAACCGGACAGATAATGCCGCACTGGTAGTCGGCGACGAGATTCGTCTGCGTCAGATCATTAACAACCTGTTGAGCAACGCAATCAAGTACACCAAACAGGGTTCCGTTTCTGTTTCTTCAGCACTTGTGCCGACCAATGGAAAAATGACTCTTGAACTGAAGATTGCCGATACCGGTATAGGCATTCCGGCAGATAAACTGGGACAAGTTTTCGATGAATACCAAAGAGTGCACGATTCCTCTTCGTCAAACTGGATTATCGGCACCGGCTTGGGATTATCGGTTACCCGCCAGCTGGTTGAAAGAATGGGAGGAACAATAACGGTGAAAAGTGAATTGAACAAAGGATCTGAATTCACGGTAAAAATACCTTTCCAACCCTACTTGGGCACACTCAAAGCGAAGCAGACCGCCGACACAAAAACCGCTGTACTGCCGGACAACCTGAAAATTCTGGTAGCAGACGACAATTATCTCAATATCTCTTTACTAAAGTCTGTTTTCGAAAGAACCAATGCCGTTGTTGACGTTGCGGAAAACGGTCAGATTGCATTCGACAAACTCTGCTCCCAAAAGTATGATATTCTGCTCAGCGACTTGTATATGCCTGTTATGAATGGAATTGAGCTGGCAAAAAGAATCCGTGCACATCAAAATGCAACAGTCAAAAACATTCCGATGATTGTTCTGTCGGGAAATATTTCTCCTGAAATAACGAAAGAAATAATGGAAGCCGGCATCAACGGATATCTGCTAAAACCGTATCAGCAGAATGATTTGTTTAGCCTGATTGTGAAGCAATTCTGATAATTACTTCTTCCGGTTGTCTTCGTTAAGCGAAGAATCAATAGCAGACATTACGGCTTGTTTGTATGAAATGCCTATTGGGAGGCGCTTCTCAAGGACAAGAACATCGTTGTTTGTATAGGAAGAAATGTATTTTTTGTTGACTATAAATGATTTATGAATTTGTAGAAAGATAGAAGCAGGGAGAGTTTCCATCATTTTACGGGTACTGGAAGTCGCCATCAACGAATGTCCTTCAAGGATTACCTTAACATAGTTTCCATAGCTCTGTAAATAAACAATTTGCGTCGGATTAACCCATTCGGATGACATCCCCATTTTTATTTCAACATCTTCGAAATCTTCAGGTTCACTCATTTGAGTCTTCAGATTAAGCAGGTCGGCTCTCTCAATAACACGTTCCACGGCTCTGTTGAACTGCTGCCGCGTAATCGGCTTCACTAAATAGTCAACCACATTGTATTCGAAGCTATTCAGGGCATATTGCGAAAAAGCAGTTGTAAATACAACCATCGGTTGGTATTTCAGCGTATTAAGCATATCAAATCCTGTAAGCCCGGGCAAGTTAATGTCCAGAAACAAAACATCAACCGGATGCTGCTCCAGAAGCTGAAAAGCCTCGGTAGCATCAAAGGCACACCCGACCAATTCAAGTTGGTCAACCTGACTGATGTATGAACTAAGAACCCATTGAGCAGGTTGTTCATCTTCCACAATCACACACTTAAGTTTACGACTGCTCATTTCCATCATTATTGCCTATAATTTAATTTCCATTCTTGTCGTTTGCACATGATCCCTTTCTTCAAATTTCAACAAATTTTTCCCCGGAAAGAGAGCGTTCAAACGCTTATTTATTAACTGAAAACATTCATTTTCAACTTTTTTCGCATCCATATCAGGCGATATGGTGTTCTTTATCAACAAAGAGATTTTAGCCTTGTTTGCTACAATTGTCACATCAACAGACGGTTTAAGATGATGATTCTTACTCCTTTTTATAGCAGCCTCTACCAAAGGATAAAGAAGCAGTGAAGGTATTTTTGCAGAAGCATCGGCAATATCCTGAGTAAATACAATATTGCATCGAGCTCCCAACCTCAGTTTCTCAATATCGAGAAAGCTCTGTATCATCGACACCTCTTCCTGTATTTCAATTGTTTCCCGTTTGGAAATATTCTCTCGGAAACGAAGAAGTTCCGACAGTTTGTATGTATAATCGAGCGATATTTCTCTGTCCACCATGATCGTAGCAGCCAAATTGTTTAGCGTATTGAACAGAAAATGCGGATTCATTTGCATTTTTAGCAAGTCAAGTTCTTGTTGCTTAAAAGCCAACTCGTTGATTATCTTTTGATTATTTTTTTTCAAAGCACTGATCGTTATATACGAAAACAACCAGCCTCCACTCAGAAAACATAGAACTACCAAATAGCTCCACTTGTTTTCCCAGGCTTTTTCCGATCCAACAAAAGCAGCACTGATTCTCATCGTTACCGCAGTGGTGATACCTATCAGAATAACAAACAATATGGCGATTATCAGCAATTTATAGTTATTGGAAGTCAATTTCTTATAAATGACACATAGCCCATAATTAAGCGCTGCCACCAATGCAATCCATAACCCTGCCGCAATATAGTTTTTCCACGTAACCTCCCCACACAACATATTAACAATCAATAATATGTACATTAAAAATGTCACTATAATACCCGAATGCAGGGAAATGTTGTTGTTTCTCACCTTGTGCAATTTATTTTGTTGAGTTACGTGTTCTCCTAGCAAAAATACTAAAATTCTTTGATACCATCTTTTAAGAGGAATAACGACTTGTGGTTAAACTCCATCTTAGTTCCAAAATCAGTAACTTTGCAAGCTTACATACAAAACCGAACAATATGGCACTTGCTTACCGCATACTTCCCTACACATTGCATTTCAAACAACCGGCGGGCACTTCGCGCGGCGTTTACCGCACCCGGCAGTCGTGGTACGTGCAGTTGTGGCACACCGAACAACCGCTCCGCATCGGCATTGGCGAGTGTGCCCCCCTACCCGATCTGAGTTGCGACGCTCTGCCCGGTTACGCAGAAATTTTAGACCGGTTTTGCCAAGAGCTCATTGTCAACGGAAAACTGGATTACATCGCTTTACGCCCCTATCCCTCGATGTTGTTTGGACTGGAGACGGCACTCCGTCACCTCGAAACCGGATCTTTCTGGCTCTGGGATACCCCGTTTTCGCGAGTTGAAAAAGGCATCACCATCAACGGCCTTATCTGGATGGGTGATAAGGATAAAATGTTCAGTCAAATAGAACAAAAAATGGAGAAAGGGTTCCGCTGTATCAAACTGAAAATCGGTGCCATCGATTTTGAAGAAGAACTAGCGCTGATCCGCCATATCCGCAGCCACTTCTCGCCCGACCAGATCGAAATCCGCGTGGATGCCAACGGCGCTTTTTCGCCCGACAATGCACTGGAAAAACTGCACCGGCTAGCCGAATTGCAACTTCACTCCATCGAACAACCCATCCGGCAGGGACAATGGGAAACGATGGCAAAACTGGTAAAAGAGACTCCTCTTCCCATCGCTTTGGACGAAGAACTGATTGGCATCAACAATCCGGCAGAGAAACAACGCTTGCTGGATACCATTCATCCTCAATATATTATTCTGAAACCATCGCTTCACGGCGGGATTCAGGGTTGCACCGAATGGATTGCCGAAGCCGAAAAACGTTCCATCGGCTGGTGGATCACCTCGGCGCTGGAGTCGAATATCGGCCTGAATGCCATTGCGCAATGGTGCGCCACTCTCAATCCTTCTCTGCCGCAAGGATTGGGCACCGGGGCTCTTTTTACCGACAACATCGACATGCCGCTGGAAGTAATAGGAGACCAACTCTGGAATAAACAGGCTGAAACGGAAGAAAACGCACCCTACTGTCTCGATAGAAACCACCAATCGATAACCCTCAACGGCATTCCCTATTCCAAAGAACTGGCATTGATTCTGGCAGATACCAAGCTGACCGAACCGGAAACACCCGAATGGGAACGCGAACTGTTCGCCTTTTTACAAGCATGGTGGAACGATTCCCCCACCCTTACGGTTCACACCTCCGGCTCGACCGGAACACCCAAAAACATTGTGGTGGAAAAAGAACGGATGATGCAAAGTGCCATCACCACCTGCACCGCTTTGGGATTGCAACACGGGGATAAAGCGCTGCTATGCCTGCCGGTACGCTACATCGCGGGCAAAATGATGGTAGTACGCTCACTCGTTGCCGGACTCGATCTCTACACGGTTGCACCGAATGGCCACCCGTTAGCAACTATTCCGAACGATCTGATATTTGACTTTGCCGCCATGGTTCCACTGCAGGTATTCAATTCCTTGTTGAACGATAAAACAGCATTAGGAACCATCAAAAACGGCATTATTGGAGGTGCCGCCATTGATCCGGAAATGGAAATGAAAGTTGCCGAACTGCCCAATGCCTGGTACTCCACCTACGGCATGACCGAAACGCTGTCGCACATCGCACTGCGCCGCCTCAACGGCACAACACGGTCGGAAACTTATCGCCCGGTCAATAACGTCAACATCTCCCTTTCCGAAGACGAAACGCTGACAATCGATGCTCCCCGGATCTGTCCCGAAAAAATCGTTACCAACGATATTGCCCGCCTCTTGCCCGATGGCAGTTTTGAAATTCTGGGCCGCAAAGACAACGTAATCAACAGCGGGGGCATCAAACTACAAACCGAACAGATTGAACGAAAACTCGCTCAAATTCTTGATGTCCCGTTTTGCATTACCTCCGCTCCCGATCCGAAGTTGGGCGAAAAATTGGTATTACTAATCGAATCGAAAGAGATTTCGAAACAAGATTTACTAAATAAAATATCTTGTCATTTAGGTGTTTATGAAACTCCGAAACACATTATTGCGGTAGATAAAATACCAATGACCCCCAACGGAAAAATAGACCGGAAAGCTGCAAAAGATATGGTTGAGTGAGAAGAAAAAAGTGATTCGAAAGTCAATTCTGCTCTCAAAATGTATGATTTTGGTGATTACGATATAAAATTATTATAATATTTGGTGATTACAATCACTAAATTCACTATATTTGCGATTTAATATCATCCTATTATGATACAGCGAAAACTTTCCGAAGTAATAAGCAGCCGACTTTTTTCGGGCAAAGCCATTTTGCTCATCGGAGCCAGACAGGTAGGTAAAACTACTCTTTTAAAGCAACTTATATCTAATCAGGATAATGCATTGTGGTTCAATGCTGATGAGTTCTCGGTCAGAAATTTATTTGAAAACGTTTCGGTCGAACGTTTCCGCACGCTGTTTGGCGATGCAAAAATTGTAATTATCGATGAAGCACAACGCATCGAAAATATTGGAATTAAGCTCAAACTCATTACCGACGAGCTCCCTGATATACAACTCATTGCTACAGGAAGTTCTGCTTTCGAGCTGTCGAACAAGATTAACGAACCACTCACCGGCCGCAAATGGGAATACGAACTCTATCCTCTCTCTTTTAGCGAAATGGTAGCGCATCATGGCTATTTCGAAGAATACAAGCACTTGCCTGTCAGGCTAATTTACGGATATTACCCTGACGTAGTAAACAACCCCGGAAGCGAAAATCAAATCCTGCATCAGCTTACCGAAAGCTACCTGTACAAAGATATTCTGGAATGGGAACGGATTAAAAAGCCTGATAAATTGCTGAAACTGTTGCAGGCTCTGGCTTTTCAGGTTGGTAGCCAGGTCTCATTTAATGAACTGAGCAATTTGGTTGAAATTGACAAAATTACCGTCGAAAAATATATCATCCTGTTGGAACAATCCAAGGTCATTTTCCGTTTGTCGTCATTAAGCCGGAATCTTAGAAATGAGCTGAAAATGAGCCGAAAAATATATTTTTATGACAATGGAATTCGTAATGCTTTGATTTCTAACTTTTCTGACATGGAAATGCGGACAGATAAGGGAGCTTTATGGGAAAATTTCATGATTAGCGAACGAATTAAATTACTACAATACAACGAAATATGGGCAAATAAATGGTTTTGGAGAACAAGCGCCCAACAGGAGGTAGACTATATTGAGGAAGCTGATGGTAAAATGACCGCTTATGAATTCAAATGGAACCCGGCTAAAAAAGCAAGAATTACCAAAGTGTTTTCAAATGCCTATCCGACAGCAGACCTGAAAGTGATTAACAGGGATAATTTTGACCAGTTTTTGCTCCTAAAACCATAAAATCCAACTTTTGGTGATTACGATAGAAAAATATTATAATATTTAGTGATTACGATCACTAAAATCACATTTTATTAAAACACACACGATTTTTGCCAACATCCGACAAATTTGTACTTTTGTATCAACTTAAATTAAAATCGCCTTATGAACATAAAATTCCGCCTGACGCTGATGAGTTTTCTCCAGTTTTTTATCTGGGGATCGTGGTTGATTTCTCTCGGTGGATATCTGGGCCGCAACCTCAACTTTGAAGGAGGCCAAATTGGATCGATTTTCGCAACACTGGGCATAGCCTCACTGGTAATGCCCGGAATCATCGGCATCATCGCCGACAAATGGATCAATGCCGAACGTTTGATGGGCATTTGCCACCTGTTCGGAGCCGGAGCGCTGTTTTATGCCTCCACCCTTACCGACTACGATCACATGTATTGGGCGATGCTAATCAACCTGTTCTTTTACATGCCCACCATTGCACTGAATAACACGGTAGCTTACAACGCTTTGGAGCAATATAAATACGACATTGTCAAATCTTTTCCCCCAATTCGAACGTTCGGAACCATCGGTTTTATCGTTGCCATGTGGGTGGTCGACCTGTCTGGCTTCAAAAACTCCAACGCACAGCTTTACGTAGGCTCCATTGCTTCGCTGTTCATGGCCCTGTATTCATTCACACTTCCGGCTTGTACGCCCGCCAAAACCGAACATAAATCGCTGATGTCGGCGTTGGGACTTGATGCATTGGTCCTGTTCAAAACACGGAAAATGGCCGTTTTCTTTTTCTTTGCCATGCTTTTGGGAGCTGCGTTGCAAATAACCAATTCGTACGGCGACCTGTTTATCGGCAGTTTCAAATCGATTCCGGAATATGCCGAATCGTTCGGTGTAAAACATTCGGTAATCCTGCTTTCGCTATCGCAAATGTCTGAGACACTGTTCATTTTGACCATACCATTCTTCCTGAAACGCTTCGGAATCAAACAGGTGATGCTGATGAGTATGCTGGCCTGGGTGCTCCGTTTCGGATTTTTCGGCATCGGCAACCCCGGGTCGGGACTGACACTGCTCATCCTCTCGATGATCGTTTACGGCATGGCATTCGATTTCTTCAATATCTCTGGCTCACTGTTTGTTGAGACCGAGGCAAAACCCGAAATCAGAGCCAGTGCACAGGGATTGTTTATGATGATGACCAACGGGTTGGGAGCCATTATGGGAGGATATGCTAGCGGAGCAATCGTCGATTTGTATTCCAAATATGGAGAAGGCGGTGTACTGATTAGCCGCAACTGGCCTACCATCTGGTTTATATTTGCAGGTTATGCAATGGTCATTGCAGTCTTGTTTGCGCTGTTCTTCAAGTACAAACACAAAGCAAATTCGATCTAAAAAAGAGAACACACGTGAAACGTTTAGGAATAATTATCCTGCTCTGGGCGGAAATCGTTTGTTCGGTTTCCGCCTTTGCGCAAAATGGTACCGGATCATTCCGGTTTGCCCTGATTACCGATACCCACCTCAAGCAAACCGATCCGCGAAACGAAGCGACGTTGCGTCAAACGGTAAAGGATCTCAATGCGCAAAAAAATCTGGATTTTGTGATTGTGGCCGGCGACGTAGCTGATAAAGGCGACCGACCGTCGCTACTGAAGGCGAAACAACTGCTCGACAGTCTGAAAATACCTTACTATGCCATTCCGGGCAACCACGATACCCGCCATTGCAAAACAATTACCTCCACCTTCGACTCAGTATTTGTTCAACACCACTTTTCGTTTATGCACAAAGGATATTTCTTTATCGGATTCAATACCGGACAAGGCAATGGAAATAACCGGGGACGTGTAAACCAGAATGAACTCAACTGGATCAACGCCCAGTTATCGAAAATTCCGTTACACCAACCTGTAATTGCTATCACTCATTTCCCTATCGTCTCTGTTCAGGTGGACGATTCAGCCAAAATAATAAATACACTATTGAAATACAATACCAAAGCTATACTGGGCGGCCACTATCACCGCAATGCCGTATTCGACTATAATGGTGTTCCCGGTATTCTTACGCGTACTCTCCAACAAACTATATCCGGAAAATGTGGTTATTCGATAGTTGAAATCGCCAACCAAATAAAGGTATACGAACGGAATCCTCTTACTTCCTCATCCTATCTCTGGCTTACATTGCCACTGAACAAAGAGAACGAGACAATTGCCGAATCAAATCCGTAACTTTTTTCTTAATTATTTTCCAGGTCCTAACTTGTTATGAGTTAAATTGAACTGGAAATCAACCCTATTTAAATCGACTATTTCCACATCTTAAATTCCTTTTTCATTGCCATACCAATAAATTTGCCGAACTTTGCGCCGCAAAATATAACGCTATTTTAACCCTACATTTTTATGGCAATTTACAAACGCATTTTGCTAAAAATCAGCGGTGAATCGCTGATGGGAGAAAAACAGTACGGCATCGACGAAACCCGCCTCGGCGAGTATGCTGCCCAAATTAAAGAAATAGCCGATATGGGCGTTCAGATCGGAATCGTTATCGGAGGTGGCAACATCTTTCGCGGTTTGAGTGGCGCTTCCAAAGGTTTCGACCGTGTAAAAGGCGACCAAATGGGCATGTTGGCTACCGTTATCAACAGCTTAGCTCTCAGCTCTGCACTCGAAGCTTTGGGCGTAAAAACGCGCGTATTGACGGCTATCCGCATGGAACCGATCGGCGAATTCTACAGCAAAGCAAAAGCTATTGAAAGTCTGGAACGCGGCGAAGTAGCCATCTTCTCAGCCGGCACCGGCAATCCGTTCTTCACCACCGACACCGGCTCTTCACTTCGTGCCATCGAAATTGAAGCCGACGTGATGCTCAAAGGCACTCGTGTGGATGGCATCTACACTGCCGACCCCGAAAAAGATCCTACCGCCACCAAATTCGACGAAATTACATACGACGAAATCTATATCCGTGGCCTCAAAGTGATGGACCTGACCGCAACCACCATGTGCAAAGAGAATAAAATGCCGATCTATGTTTTTGACATGGACACCGTTGGCAACCTCAAAAAGGTGATGAGCGGCGAAAAAATCGGAACTTTAGTAAAACTATAATCAAAATGTGGAAATTTGAAGATGTAAAGATTTGAGGATGAACCTACATCCCCAAATTTTCAAATCCTCAAATCCTCAAATTAAAACAATGAAAGTCTTTTCAACCATTGCCGATCTGAAAGCTGAAATTGCAGCTCAAAAAGCAGCCGGCAAAACTATCGGACTGGTTCCCACCATGGGAGCCCTCCACGCAGGACACGCTTCACTCGTGAAAAAATGTGCTGCAGAAAATGACGTAACCGTAGTTAGTGTTTTTGTAAACCCGACTCAGTTCAACGACAAAAACGATCTGAAAAACTACCCGCGTACGCTCGAAAAAGATACCGAACTGTTACAAAGCGTCGGATGTAACCTTATCTTTGCACCAAGCGAAGATGAAATTTACCCCGAACCTGATACCCGCGTTTTCGACTTCACACCGCTCGATAAAGTGATGGAAGGCAAGTATCGTCCGGGGCATTTCAACGGAGTAGCTCAGATTGTGAGCAAGTTATTTGACATCGTGACACCCGACAGGGCTTATTTTGGAGAAAAAGACTTTCAGCAACTGGCCATTATCCGCGAGATGGTAAAACAGCTCGGTTTGGCGCTCGAAATCATTGCCTGCCCTATTGTGCGCGAAGCCGACGGCCTAGCATTGAGCAGTAGAAATGCCCGTTTAACTGATAGTCAGAGAAAAAAAGCGGTAACCATATCGAAAGTTTTATTTGAAAGTCGTAATTTTGCACCCTCAAAACCGATTGCCGAACTCACCGACTGGGTAATTGACAACGTCAACAAAGAGAGTGAGTTGCGCGTCGAATATTTTGAGATCGTCGATGGCAATACCCTTCAGGCAGTATCGGATTGGAATCAAACCGATTATATCGTAGGATGTATCACCGTATTTTGCGGCGAAGTGCGCCTCATCGACAATATTCGTTATAAGTAGTTTTATTTTATTGAATTAAGGCAAATTAATCACCTGTTGAAAGTTGTCGGTCGACAATAATTAACACCCACTAACCAATCATTTTCATGCAAATTGAAGTTTTAAAATCCAAGATCCACCGTGTCACTGTTACCGACGCGAATTTGAACTATATCGGCAGCATCACTCTTGACGAAGATTTAATGGATGCCGCCAATCTCATAGAGCACGAAAAAGTCAGCATTCTGAACAACAATAACGGTGCACGCTTCGAAACTTATATCATTAAGGGAGAACGCGGTTCTGGAACCGTATGCCTGAATGGTGCAGCTGCACGCCTGGTTCAACCGGGTGATATTGTGTTGGTTGTGTCTTTTGCAACGATGGATTTCGAGGAAGCAAAAACCTGGAAACCAACCATCATTTTTCCCGACACGGCTACCAATAAGCTGAAATAAATTCCGGCATTCGTTTGCCGTTTGCTGACAGAGCTCTCTGAGTCGATTCCTTTGTTTTTGATTTTATATCCAATAATCTTTATGAAGAAACAACTCATCATTTTTGGCTCTGTTTTCGGAGGATTTTTCTTGATCCTCCTTTTTTTGCCTATGGCATTCAATGGCAAAGTAGACACTATTGTCAAGTCTGAAACCAACAAAAAACTTAACGCAACGTTCAATTACAGCAAGTTAAGTATCAGCTTGCTACGTAATTTCCCGAAGGCGACCATCGAGCTCGAAGATCTTTCCATCGTCGGTGCAGGTGAGTTTGCCAAAGATACACTTGTCTCCACCAAATCTTTTCAGGTGGTGGTCAACCTCCTGAGCCTTTTTGGAAACAGCGGTTACGAGGTTTCCAAAGTGGTGCTCGATCGCCCGGTGGTAAACGCCATTGTGGGCAAAGACGGCAAAATGAACTGGGACATTATGAAACCGGATTCTACTGTTGCCAAAACCGACACGACCCCGTCTAAATTTCACCTCAAACTTAAAAAGCTGGCTATCGACGAAGGTCGGATTACCTATAACGACCGTAAAGCCGGACAATTGCTTACGCTCAACAAGTTTTCAGGAACGCTCTCGGGCGATATGACGGCCGACGTAACCGACATCGAAACGCAGATGAAGGCCGAAAAAGTGAGCTTCACCATGGGAAATATCCCCTATCTGCGCGATGCCAACATCGAGTTGGAAGCCAACCTGAATGCCGATCTTAAGAACAGCAAATACACGCTCAAAAAGAACAAAATTAAGGTCAACGACCTAGAAGCCAGTCTCGACGGTTGGGTTGCTATGCTTCCGAAAGGCTACGGCATGGATCTCAAACTGTCAACTCCGGCACTTGCCTTCAAAAACATTCTTTCGCTGGTTCCTGCTATCTATGCCAACGACTTTAAGTCCGTTCAGGCTGATGGTAAGGTCTCTCTGGAAGGCTATGCAAAAGGCCAGTACAGCGATTCGGTAATGCCATCATTCAAAATTGCATTGAATGTAATCAACGCCTGGTTCAAATACCCGAATCTCCCGAAATCAGTCACCAATATCAATCTGCAACTTATTGCCGAAAATCCGGGCAACCGCCTCGATCAGGTACAACTGCACGTACCGAAATTCCATTTCGAAATGGGCGGAAATCCCTTCGATTTGAGTGGCAATTTTAGTAATTTGCTTGGCAATACGGCATTTGCAATGAAAGCCGCCGGACGGCTCGATTTGGGTGGAATTAAGGATTTCTATCCGCTCGAAGCCGGAACTGGCCTCACAGGACTTATTACAGCCAATCTGGCCGCCTCCGGCACCATGGAACAAGTACAAAGCGGTCAGTACGAAAACATCAACGCCAACGGGTTGTTGCAAATCAATAACATGAACTACAAGGGCAAAGATATGCCGGCGGTTCGTATTCCACAGGCAAAATTGCAGTTCTCTCCCAAATTTGCCGAACTGAGCAATACTCAAATCATTATTGGCAAAAGTGATATTTCAGCTGATGGAAAACTGGAAAACATCATTCCCTACGTGATGAAAAATCAGACTATTAAGGGAACACTTAATGTATCTTCCAATAATCTGAATTTTAACGAATTGATGGCGTCGTCAACCACGACAACAAGTAATAAATCAGTTCAGACAACTGCATTTGTAGTGCCAAAGAACATAGATTTTGTACTCAATGCCAAAGCAAAGAAGGTGGTTTACAATAAATTCGATATCAACAATCTGGCAGGTCAAATCATTGTGAAAGACGGTATTGCTTCGATGAAAAATGTTCAATTGGGAATGTTTGATGGAACTATCACAACCAATGGTAGTTACAGCACCGTCGATCCTAAAAAGCCGGCCGTGGATTTCGATCTGAACATTCAGACTGCTTCATTTGCCAAAACATTCGTATCGCTCGATATGGTGCAGAAACTGGTTCCTATTTTTGAGAACGTAAAAGGAAACTATTCGGTGAAGATGTCGCTCAAATCGTTGCTCGACGACAAAATGAACATCGACTATAACTCTTTATTGGCAAATGGCTTGCTTCAGTCGAATAATGTTCAGGTAGGTGGAGTATCGGCACTTAATTCACTGGCTACGGCTCTTAAGAATGACAAACTCAAAAGCTTCTCAACAAAAGATCTGAAAATCCCGTTCACCATCGCCGAAAAAGCAGTGAATGTGAAGCCATTTGATGTAAAAATAGCTAATTACACCCTGAATTTGGGAGGAAAAACCGGTCTGGACAAAAGCATTCTTTACAACGGGAAACTAACCTTGCCTCCGGGAACTCCTTCTCCATTAGGAATCAATCTCAGCAACATTCCGTTCCAGATTCTGGGAACTTTCAGTAATCCGAAAATTAAATTAGGCACTGCCGAACTAGGCAAATCGATTGCCAACACCGCGTTGAGCACAGCCAAAAGTGCTGTAGCCCCGAAACTGGACGCAGCCAAAGCCGAAGCGCAGAAGAAAATGGATCAAATCAGGGCAGATGCCAAGGCCAAAGCCGATGCACTTTTACAGGCTGCACAAAGCCAGGCTGACAACATCGTCAATCAGGCAAAAAACCCGTTTGCTAAAATTGCTGCTAAAAAACTTGCCGACGAAACCATGAAAAAAGCCCAGCAAAAAGCAAACGACATCATTGCAAAGGGTGACGAAGAGGCGCAAAAATTACAAGTGTCAAAATAATATTGCGCTGAAATTCAGCACAATGATTAAAAAAGCAGAAAAGAAATCCAATTATAGAAATAATTTGTGGATAATTTTTTGGTTGTTGATAAAATTTCTGTACCTTTGCGCTCCCATTCTGTGAAAGAATAAACAATAAAAAATAGAATAAGATATGGCAAAGACTTGTCAAATTACCGGAAAAAAAGCAATGACAGGAAACAACGTTTCTCACTCGAAACGTCGCACAAAACGCGTTTTTGATGTAAACCTGTTTACACGTAAGTTCTATTGGGTAGAACAAGATTGCTGGATTAGCCTGAAAGTATCGGCTGCCGGACTGCGCACGATTAACAAAATCGGTTTAAATGCTGCCATTAAGAAAGCAGCTGAAAAAGGGTATTTATACGTATAACCAAGAGGAGGCAGAGAAATGGCTAAGAAATCAAAAGAAAACAGAATCCAGGTGATTTTGGAATGCACCGAGCACAAAGAAAGCGGTATGCCGGGTACATCTCGCTATATCACAACCAAAAACCGTAAAAACACAACCGGTCGTTTGGAGTTGAAAAAATATAACCCTATTCTGAAAAGAGTAACGGTTCATAAAGAAATCAAATAATAACTATATACTATGGCAAAGAAAGCGGTTGCATCATTGCAAACAGGTGAAGGTCGTGCCTATGCTAAGGTGATTAAAATGGTTAAATCTCCTAAGACTGGTGCATATGTCTTCAAAGAAGAAATCGTTCACAACGATGAAGTAAAAGGATTTTTCGCTAAATAATTTAGCGCTACATTATAACTGAAAAGAGGTTGTTTCATACGAAGTAACCTCTTTTTGTTTGTCATTATAATTGTCCTTATTCAACTTTCGTAAGCATTGTTTTCTACCTGTATAACATGTTTAAAATATTGATATTTATAATGCACAGAAATTTATAATTGAAGTTTTGCACCATATATTTTTCCAAATTTCAAATTTGTTCTTTGCCTGCCGCAGGCCTTACTTTTTGGTGCAAAAAGTAAGCAAAAACATTGACGGAAAGAACTCGTTCGCTCGGCTATGAAACATTTTCTCATTAACCAACTTCTGTAGGTAGCCTACTCACTCAAACAGCTTTCCGTCAGTTTGGTATTTTTGTTGATCCCTTCGGGACTGATTTCACCAAAGATGATAAAATATCCTGCTATTTTCATCTAACTTGCTCATGCAGATTGGAGTGGCCTTGTGCGGTGAGCCAAAAAACAAGTGAAGCGACGCAAAAATCGTCCTTGTTTGAAGTTTCTGACGCAAGGAGGAAACGAGTTTGGGCGATTTTCGTCGGTGAACGTCAGTTTTTTGAGCGAAGCGGGCATAGCCTTGACCTTTTTGTTTACTTTTTGTGTCAAGACAAAAAGTAAAAAGAGAACATGAGGTCTATATCAAAAACGAAATTAAAGGTATTATATTAAGTAGTTCAGAAGTTGCGAAAGTTGGATGTGCCTAATAAATAAGCCATGCTTTCACAAATCTGACGGCCGACAACAACAAGGGAATGCTCATAAACAGATAGAAAAGAGATAAATATGGCAAAGCAATCAAATGGCTAGTCCGCAACCCTACCCCACCACTAATCATCACCGCCATTATTCCGTAAGAGCGTAAATTGAAAAACGAGAAAAGACAAGGACGTTCGTTTTTCATTTCCCGGATGCGGTTGATGTGTTTATTTGAAATACGGAGAAACATACCCCTGAAAAACAATAAACCTCCTGTAAAAGAAAGGATTAATAACCACGGCCAGCCCGATACCGGCTCGAAATAAGTACAACTTCGCCACAACAACATGCCTCCTGCAAACAGCCACATGCAGGCTGCCACCAATAATAAATTGTGCCGGGATATACGGGGAGTTATTTTATGAATGAAATGTTTCATAGATTTTTGAATTAGCCTGCAAAAATACATCACGATTCGATTATTCCTGCTTTTTGTGCCAACATTAGTAAAAAAACGTACCTTTGTGCTGTCAAATAAACGACATCTATTTTTTAGTAACTTATTATCATTCAATACAATGTCAGTTAATAAAACTATTGCAATTGTTGCCGGTGGAGAACAATCTGAAGTTATTGTTTCTATTAAAAGCGCGAAAGGTATTTTTTCTTTCTTACAAGATTCCGGTTACAACCTCTATATCGCAGTAATTGAAAAGGATAACTGGCATGTTTTGCTCGAAGACGATTCGACCTTACCGATTGATAAAAACGACTTCAGCTTTGTATTGAACGGGCAAAAAATCACTTTCGACTGCGCCTACATTACCATTCACGGTATTCCTGGCGAAGATGGCCGCTTGCAGGGCTACTTTGAAATGATCGGAATGCCTTACACTTCCTGCAACGTTCTGGCTTCTGCCATCACCTACAATAAATACGTTTGCAACACTTACCTGAAAGGTTTCGGAGTAAATGTGGCACCATCTATCCGTTTGAGAAAAAGCGATGTAATTACAGCCGCTCAGGTGGTCGAAAAAGTGGGTCTACCCTGCTTTGTAAAACCTAATCTCGGTGGTTCCAGTTTCGGTGTTACCAAAGTAAAAGCCGTCGAAGAGGTAGAACCGGCTATTGCAAAAGCTTTTGCCGAAGCACAGGAAGTAATTATCGAAAGTTTTATGCAGGGAACTGAAATCACCAACGGAATCTTCTCCACGGCTAAACGCCAGGTGGTACTTCCTATCACTGAAGTAGTTCCGGCGAACGAATTTTTCGATTTTGCCGCCAAATACAAAGGCGAATCGCAGGAAATTACACCAGCCCGTTTGTCGGCTGAACTGACCGCGGAAGTACAAAAAACAACTGCATTTATTTATAATACTTTAGGTTGCAATGGCATTGTACGCATCGATTACATCATCACCGAAGGAGATAAAATCAATCTGCTGGAAGTAAATACCACCCCGGGAATGACTCCTACCAGCTTCATTCCCCAACAAATTCCTCACGCAGGATTGGTTATCGGTGAGGTAATTTCAGAAATTATTGAAGATGCTATTGCCCGCAAAAAGGCTTAAAAGTAACTTTTCTATGACTTTTCAAATAAAATCACTCGATACGATCCGCGAAACTGCCCGTGAATTTATCAATAACATGGGTGAACGCACGGTTTTTGCTTTCTATGGTTCGATGGGAGCCGGAAAAACAACCTTTGTGAAGGCCGTATGCGAAGAGCTCGGCGTGAAAGACGTTGTAAACAGCCCCACATTTGCCATTATCAACGAATATGAGGTGGAAGGTAAGGCACCCATATTTCACTTCGATTTTTACCGTATAAACAAGCCTGAAGAGGCTTTCGACTTCGGGTATGAAGACTATTTCTACAGCGGAAGCATTTGTTTCATCGAATGGCCCGAAAAAATAGAAGCACTTTTACCAGAAAATTGCGTGAAAGTAACTATCGAAGAACAAGCGGATGGAAGCCGAAAAATTGAAGTGGAATAAAATCTCCGGGTACTATTTCATAATCACATAAAACAGAAAAAGCGGCAAAAATGCCGCTTTTTTCAGTTATTTTTTTTCAATTCATATGTTTTCCGGTATAAGAATTTTCCTAAATCTTCCGGCTTCTTATACTGTTTTTGCTCTTCTACACTAATAGGTTCGCCGATGCGGAGATGAATCTTCTTTCCTTTCTTATTGTTCAATTCAGCAGGAATAAAAGCCGTTCTTAATATCGGATGAATCAATCCTATCAATAAAAACCGCCAGCTGTTATGACCCTCAAAATAGACAGGAATAACAGGTACTTCGGACTTTTGAATAAGCTTTACGGTCGGCAACTGCCACTCACGGTCACCAATCCGAAACCACTTTACAATTTTAGAAACCTGTCCTGAAGGAAAGAAAAAAAGCGGATGACCTTCGTTCAAATGATTCATAGCTACACGCAAACCAGGTAGACTGGAGCGATTGCTGGTCGATTTTTCGAAAGGATTGACAGGAATAAAATGGTGAGATATAGGTTCTACCTTGCTCAGAAGAAAATTTGTAATTCCTTTTATGTCAGGACGAACACTGCTAATGACGCGCACTAACGACATACCGTCATATGTACCGTAAGGATGATTGGAAACCGTTACAAACTTCTCGTTTTCAGTAAAATATTTTAATGCTTCAGGGTTGTCAACAACCGTTTCCACACCAAATAATTTGTAAACCTCGTCAATAAACCCGTTTCCGTCAGAAGAGTTATTTTTTGCTGCTTCATATACTTTATGAACTTTTCCAAGTCCCAAAACATGATAAACCATTTTACCAAATGGTCTTCCTATCAGCGTCCTGAATAAAGGAACCTGACTACTGAACTCCTCAAAACTTATCACCCTGTTATCAACTTAAAGTTTAACCTGTTTTATTTTTCTTCGTCTACACCAAATGTAGATAGTTGGCGACGGAAAATTTCTTCAAGCGAAAGTTGGAAAGTTTCTGTATTGGCAACGCCCGGAATGGTAGATATTTTATCGAGAATCAATCGTAATAAATGACGATTGTCTTTGGCATACATCTTTATAAACATCGCATATTTTCCGGTAGTGTAATGACACTCTACAATTTCAGGAATCTCTTTAATATGATCAACTACCGTCTGGAACTCAATATTGTTTTTCAACACAATGCCTATGTAAGCGCATGTTTGATAACCAACTTTGTATTGATCGATAACAAATTCCGAATTACGTATTACACCCTGGTTAACAAGTTTTTGTACCCTTTGGTGAATGGCAGCACCGGACACATTGCATTCTCTGGCTATTTCCAAGAAAGGTGTCCTTGCGTTTTGAGATATATAATGCAAAATTTTACGATCCAGTTTATCTAATGTGTGTGCCATATAACAGTATTTAAATTTGATGCAAATATAGTGTAAATATTGAAAGTTAGCAAATTATGTCGCTACATAAGTTTCAAAATGAAGTTATTCACAATAGTTTTACAACAGGTTGTTAGTAACATTGTGGATAACTTGTGATTTCTTTTTCAAAACAAATTGAATTTTGCCCTTGCATTTTTACATAAATTTATTCTGTTATTCAATTCCTCTGTAATATCAAATTCGTTTTTCCATTTTTATACAATCATCTTCAACTACTTTTTACACACAAAACATATGCAGAGGGATAAAAAACTTGCTAACTTTGCAACTTATGAACAGGTTGTTGATAACCATTTAAATACCTCTAAAAACTAAGTATTTACAAAACTAATAAATTGTTCATTTCTCCAATATTAAATTTGAAAAGGAAAAATCAAAGACTTTGCCAAAAAAGTTTTGAGCATTATCAACAATCAATAATCATCATCTTTCTAAGTTTTTAAATTGAAAAAAAAATATGAATATAAAAGAATGTTGGTTGAAAAGTGGATTTGCCAATGAAGCCATTCCCGAAAATACAGATCTTGTAGCCGAAATAGCCCGTCTTAAAAAAGAAAAGAATGCCGTTATTATGGCTCACTACTACCAAACTGGTGATATACAAGATATTGCAGACGTTATTGGTGATAGCCTTGCTTTGGCCCAATGGGCAACCAAGGTTGAAGCTGATATTATTGTGATGTGTGGTGTTCATTTCATGGGTGAAACTGTAAAAATACTAAGCCCTGAAAAAAAGGTTTTAGTGCCTGATTTGAATGCCGGTTGTTCTTTGGCTGAAAGTTGTCCTGCCGATAAATTTGAAGAGTTTGTAAAGGCTCATCCCGATCATACGGTTATTTCGTATGTAAATACCACTGCTGCTGTTAAAACTTTGACAGATGTGGTTGTGACATCGAGTAATGCCCGTAAAATAGTAGATAGCTTTCCCAAAGATGCGAAATTAATCTTTGGTCCGGATCGTAATCTTGGAAATTATATCAACAGTGTGACAGGTCGTTCAATGCTCTTATGGAATGGAGCTTGCCATGTTCATGAACAATTTTCGTTGGAAAAAATTCTTTTGTTGAAAAAAGAACATCCGAACGCTTTAATTTTAGCACATCCTGAATGTCAGAGTGTTGTGTTGAAAGTGGCCGATGAGATAGGATCAACTCTTGCTTTATTGAATTTCACAAAAACATCGGATGCTAAAGAATTTATTGTGGCTACTGAAAGTGGAATTATCCACGAAATGAGAAAATACAGTCCTGATAAAACGTTTATTCCTGCTCCTCCTATCGATAGTACTTGCGGTTGCAACGATTGTAATTTTATGAAGCTCAATACAATGCAAAAAGTTTACAATTGCCTCAAGTATGAGTTTCCTGAAATTGAAATTGATGAATCGATAAGAGTGAAAGCCGAAAAACCGATCAGAAGAATGTTGGAATTGAGCTAATATTTTAATTTACAATAGTATGAGAGCTATAATAGTTAGTTTCATTTTCATTTTTGTTTTAGCTGATCAATTAGAGGCTCAAACTATTGAAACCAAATGGCTGCATTCAATCAACACCGGATCGGGTGCTTTTTTGAATAATTCCAGTAAGTTTTTATCTAATTCAAACACCTATATTGCAGTAGGTGTACCATTATTTATTCTTACAAGCGGCTATCTGTCGAAGAATGAAGAAGAGGTAAAAAATGGCTGGTATATAGCTTCATCGTTAGTTGTTTCAAGTGCTTTTACAATGGCATTGAAATACAGCATAAACCGTCCGCGTCCGTATAAAACGTATCCGGGTTATATTATTCCAAATGGAACTGAAGGAAGTCCTTCTTTTCCATCGGGACACACTTCTATGGCATTTTCTGTTGCTACATCTTTGAGTATCAGCTATCCGAAATGGTATGTAATTGCTCCCTCAATGTTGTGGGCAACATCGGTAGGTTATTCCAGAATGAATCTGGGAGTGCATTATCCTTCGGATGTGGCTGCAGGAGCTGTTTTAGGAGCCGGTAGCGCCTGGTTAACCTATAAGGCAAATCAATGGCTTAATAAACCTATAGAACGCGTTACAAAGCGTTCTATGGAGTGGCTACATTAAAATTGAAGCTGGTTCACTTTTAATTTGAGATTTCCGGAGAGTTGGCCGCTTACAACGATGGCATTCGGCGTGATGGTTATTGCGTCGAAATTGCTTTTTACAAGTTTTCCGCTAAGATTTATTCCTTTAATCAACTCGTAATTTGTAAGCATTTCGTTACTGGTTTTCACAATGTCATTTATCTGATCTTTCATTGAAATAGTCAGATAAGGCTCTATCATTTTCAAAAATCTATTGTGCATTAACCAATTGGCACTTTTTACTAAAACATTTTTAGTTTTCATATCAAAGTCGAAATTGGTAACGCTCAATGTTTGGTTTACATTGTCGAAAGCGAGTTTACCCACACAATAAACAGTTCCATTTGCACTACCCATTACATGTGTTTCAACAACCAATAAATCATTGTGTCCGTAAAATTTAACCTTATCAATGGTTATGTGTTTACTTCTCTGATTAAAAGTTCTGCCAACAATTTGTTTGGATGCAATATCTGTTAATTCTTTGTAGTCAAGATTGACGTTAAGAAGAAGATTAAATTCAGGTTTTATAGCTGAAACATATTGATAATCAGGTAAATTATTTACATCATTATTTTTAATCTGGCTTCCTACCGATGTTTCTATCTGGGCATTCATTCCAAGATTGAAATTTACATGAGATCCGTTGGCCACCATTGGAGTTGAAAGAATACTTTTTGGTGTAACCTTCAACCAAACGTCGTAGTTTTTGTTTACCTGAATCGGTTTTTGAGCAACCGTCCAGGTTTTAGTCATAATCTGACGGACATCCATATTTTTAGAGATGGCGGCATCAATTGACTTATTTATTTTTTGTTGTAAAGCTTTAAGAGTAAGGTTGGCAATCATTGTAACCGGCATTTCAATTCCTGCAACTTTCACAGTAGGTCTTTCAGTCCAGTTAAAATTATTAATCTTCGTGAAAGTAGTTATTTTCCAATCGTTTTGAAGCTGGTAAGTAGAACTTAAATTGATGGTAATTCCACCGGTTGCCTGATAATATTGCTGAATGGTAGCACCAAGAATTGTTTTCTTGAATCCGGTTTCAACCCAAATTTTCAAAGGAATGGTACAGTTTATTTTATTTCCGCTGATAGTAAAATGAATATCCTGTTGTTTCCATACTTTCAGGCGTAAATTATCATCAGACAGGTTGTTATCTTCATAAATAATATTTTTGAGATAACTGTTGATGCTTTTTTCAAGATCCTGAACATCAATATCGAGAGAAATGCCGATAGTTGATGTTTTGTTTTCAATGGTAGGAGGAATATAATTTTCAGTTGGTTTGTCAATCAATAGCTGAGAACTTCCACACGCTGAAAGAAATAAAATTAAAGACAGAAAAAGATAACTATATTTCCTCATGATTAATTGATATTTAATTATTTAGTAATTTTACTATCCTCCCATTTGAAAAGTTTGTCGTTGCGTCTTACTTTATCTTTAACGGCAATAGAGAAATAATCTCCCTTTTTAGCTTCATCTACTGGTTTTAGGTCTACCCGGATTTCGGACAATGTATCTTCATAGCAACCTGTTGTAGGTCCGGTTATGATGATTTCATCTCCTATTTTTACCGATTGTGTCTCTATCAGGCATTCGGCAACACCGATGTTGGCAAAATAGTTGGTTACCTTGCCTACATAAATTTTCTTTTTGGTGGCTTCCGAACCGTAATTTTTACTCCACTCGCCCAACCGTTGTCCCAGGTAATATCCATTCCAGAAACCACGGTTAAATACCTTTTTCAACCGTTCGTCCCAGGCAGCAATCTTTTCATCGGTGAAACTATCGTCCAAATAAGACTGAATAGCCTGTTTGTAGCATTCCACAACCGTTCTCACATATTCGGCGCTGCGGGCACGTCCTTCGATTTTGAAAACACGCACACCCGAATCGATCATTTTGTTCAGAAAATGGATAGTTTTCAAATCTTTTGGCGACATAATGTACTGGTTTTCAATGTCCAGTTCAATGTCCGATTCTTTATCTTTTACGGTATATCCACGACGGCAAACCTGCATACAAGCGCCCCGGTTGGCCGATGCATTCATTTCGTGGAGGCTCAGGTAACATTTACCCGATACAGCCATGCAAAGTGCTCCGTGACAGAACATTTCGATTCGTACCAGTTCTCCTTTTGTGCCGCAAATATTTTCTTCAACGATTTTATTGTGGATAGCTTTCACCTGATCCATATTCAGTTCGCGGGCCAGTACCACCACATCGGCAAACTGAGCGTAAAAACGTAAAGATTCTGCGTTGGAAATATTTAACTGCGTTGAAAGATGCACCTCCACCCCTACCCGATTGGCATAAGTCATGGCTGCCACATCGGATGCAATAATGGCCGAAACACCGGCTTCTTTGGCAGTATCCACTATTTCACGCATCAGTTGAAGATCTTCATCGTACAGTATTGTATTGAGAGTCAGGTAACTTTTTACGTTGTTCTTTTGGCAGGTAGCTACAATCTCTTTGAGATCTTCGGTGGTAAAATTGTTGGATGAACGCGAACGCATGTTCAGCTTTTCGATGCCAAAATAGACCGCATCGGCTCCTCCCTGAATGGCTGCCGTGAGCGATTCCCAAGAACCGGCGGGTGCCATTACTTCAAAATCGGATATATTTAATTTATTGTTGTTCACTGAATAATTATTATTATGTTGAAAATCAGATAATCATACCGCTTCCCAGACAGAGTTGAGCGTCGTTGTCGTAAATAACGCCAAATTGTCCTGAAGCAATGCCCTGAATTTTATCTTCAGAGTAAATGCGGTAGATATCGTTTATTTTAACCAGTTTGCCTTTGGTAAATTCGGGAGTGTGACGAATTTTGAAATTAATATCTTTTTCGCCTTCAAAATTGCCCCACCAATCTTCGGTAATAAACTGGAATCCTTGTAAATTGATTACTTTACCATATTGTGTTTCAGGGTCGTATCCGTTTGAAACGTAAACGATATTTTCTTCTACATTCTTTTTTACCACAAACCACGGTCCTCCACCCAATCGTAAACCTCTACGTTGGCCAATAGTGTGAAACCAGTAACCATTGTGTGTACCCAGAATTTTTCCGGTTTCCAGTTCAACGATTTTTCCCTTTTTTTCGCCAAGGTAACGACGGATAAAATCGTTGTAATTTATTTTTCCAAGGAAGCAAATACCCTGACTATCTTTGCGTTCGGCACTTGGAAGTTTGGCATCTGCGGCAATTTGGCGTACTTCGCTTTTTTGCAGATGTCCAATAGGAAACATCAGTTTGCTAACTTGCAGGTAATCAATTTGTCCCAAAAAATAGGTCTGATCTTTTACATGATCGGCAGCAGTGGCGAGGTAAGTTTTTCCATCAATTTCGGCAGTGCGGGCGTAGTGACCGGTAGCTGTTTTATCGAACTCTTTTCCCCAGTTTTGTTCAAAGCAACCAAACTTAATAAGCTTGTTGCACATCATGTCGGGGTTGGGAGTCAAACCGCGTTTTACGGCTTCAATTGTATAACTTACAACGTTTTCCCAGTACTCTTCGTGGAGAGAAACTTCTTCGTATTTACAACCATATTTTTTGGCAATGTATGTAGTAATTTCAATGTCTTCTTCTGAGGGGCAATCGATGAAACCATCTTCTTCTTCCATTCCGATTCGGATGTAAAAAATGGTGGGGTCATAGCCCGCTTCTTTGAGCAGATGTACCATCACGGAACTGTCTACTCCTCCTGAAACTAACGCGGCAATGTTCATTCTTTAATTCTAAAAATATTGTAATGTATTGATTATTAATAATTTGTTTTCTTTTTTACTTCAAAGAAACGACGATGCAAAAATACTCAAAAAATGCGGTATGTCAGTTTTTTTTTACTGGTATACAATTTGTTGTATTAGAATTGTTTTGATGTATCTTTGTAACAAATAGAAAGTCAAAATTAATTCAGAAAAATAAATTATTAATGTATGAAAAAAGGATTGATTATTTTGGTGGCAGTTGTAGCTGTAATTGCCATATTTATTTTTTGGGGAGTAGGAAAATACAATGGCTTTGTATCTCAGGAAGAAGGTGTTAAAGCTCAGTGGTCGAATGTGGAAAACGTGTATCAGCGTCGTGCCGACCTGATTCCGAACCTGGTAGCAACCGTGAAAGGTTATGCCACTCACGAAGAAAAAACGTTGACTGAAGTAATTGAAGCACGTGCGAAAGCAACTTCTGTAACTATTGATCCTACAAAGTTGAATGAAAGCAATATAGCTGCTTTTCAGAAAGCTCAGGATGGTCTTTCTGGCGCTTTATCGCGTTTGATGGTAAGTGTGGAACAGTATCCTAACCTGAAAGCAAATGAAAACTTCCTTGCTTTGCAATCGCAACTGGAAGGCACAGAGAACCGTATTGCGGTTGAACGGCGTAAATATAACGAAGCAGCTCAGGCATTTAACGCTTCTATCCGTCGTTTTCCTGCTAACATAATTGCAGGTATGGGTAGCTTTGAACAAAAGGGTTATTTCAAAGCTTCTGAAGGCGCAGAAAAAGCACCTCAGGTTAAATTCTAAGATATTTTTTGACACATAAGTGCATATTTATTGTGCTTATGTGTCATTTTTTTACCTATAAATCAATTAAATATGGATGTTACTGAATTTTTTTCTCTTCACGAGCAGGGAGAAATCATGGAAGCGATTGCCGAAGCTGAAAAAAATACATCCGGCGAAATACGTGTTCATCTCGAAAATTATTGCTTTGGCAATGCATTGAAGCGTGCCACAAAAGTTTTTAAGAAGCTTGGAATGACTAACACGGCACAGCATAATGGTGTGTTGTTTTATCTGGCTGTTAAAAGCAAAAAACTGGCAATTGTGGGCGATAGCGGAATACACGAACATGTAAAGCAACAATATTGGGATGAACTGAAATCCAGTATGTTGGATATGTTTGCAGAAAATCATTACAAAGAGGGGTTGACATCAGGAATTCTTGCAACCGGTCAAAAATTGAAAGAATATTTTCCTTATCAAAGTGATGATGTTAACGAATTGCCGGACGAAATTTCATTTGGAAAACATTGAATATGAGAACTATAAAATATATAGCAATTTTATTGCTTTTGCTGTTGGGGCAAACGTCATTTGCTCAGGATTTTCCGAAGCGTCCTGATCCTCCACGGTTGGTAAATGATTTGGCAAACCTTTTTTCTCCTGAACAAGCCGATGCTCTTGAAAGAAAATTAGTAGCCTACAATGATTCTACTTCGACACAGATTGCTGTTGTAACCATCAGTGATATAAAAGGATATGATATTACTGATTTTACGGATCGTTTGGCGATGGACTGGAAAGTGGGGCAAAAAGGAATCAACAATGGGTTGATGATTCTGATTGTTCCCAAGCACGCTAACGGAGATAGGGGACATGTGCGGATTTCTGTCGGTTATGGACTGGAAGAGCACATTACCGATGCCATTTCGAGTAAAATCATCAACGATGTGATGATTCCGGAATTCCGCAATAATAATATTTATGGAGGTGTAAATAAAGGAGTTGACATTGTAATCGGGATATGTTCGGGTAAATTCAAAGCCGATCAGATAAAGAAAAAGGATAAAAATTACTCATGGATATTCTTTCTGATTCCTCTTTTTATTCTGTTTATAATCGGGTTTGTTCGTAGAAACCGTTATTCCAGCTATGGTTCCAATGGTTCCGGTGGTGGGGCACCTTTCATCTTTTTCCCCGGATTTGGTGGTGGAGGAGGTGGTTTTGGCGACAGCGGAGGCTCCGATTTTGGAGGTTTCGGTGGCTTTGGCGGCGGCGATTTCGGCGGCGGAGGTGCCAGCGGAAGCTGGTAACAAGAGAAAAGAATAAAGAACAAAGAGTAAAGACATGCTTAGCACATCTTTACTCTTTGCTCTTTTATCTTTGTTCTATCTTATTTATATCCAGCTATTTTCAAAAAATTGCGGAACAATTGTTTTCCTGTAAACATGTATTCTTCGAAGAACGAGCAAAAATCTTCCACACATTTCTCCTGATCTATAGCTTTCAGATCTTCCACTTCATCCATCCAGTTTACAAACATTTCGCGGGTCAGCTCAAAATGGCACTGAATGCCATAGGCTTTATCTGCGACCTTCACAATTTGATTGCGGCAAAGTTTTCCGGTTCCCAAAACTGTCATTGAATCAATAGGTTCTACCGTTTCTCCGTGTAGTTGAAATACTGGAAAATTGTCTCCAAGGTTTTCAAAAAGCGGATCGTTTTTGCCTGCTTCGGTCAGTTCAATGCGGAACAGTTCACCATCAGGTCCGCGAAAACCGGTCTCTTTCACGGGGCTTTTTACCACCTTTCCACCGGCCGATTTCACCAAAGTTTGCAGTCCGAGACAGATTCCCAGGTATGGAATCCCGGCTTGTAGTGCCTCCTGAATACGGACTATTTCGGTGGTCATCTTCTCTGTCGTGTCATTGGCACTGTCCGGGCCACCAAGAACAATCAAAGCAGCGTAATCGAGTAGGGAAGGGAAGGGCATCCCGGCGGCAAGATCGATTTCATCGGCAGAAATGTTCATTTCGCGGAGTACATCGTAAAGCAACCCGCCCCCTTCGCTGCTTTCGTTTCTAACAATCAGTATTTTCTTCATATTGTTGATATTCAATTATTTTTATTGTAAAAGGTTTCTACTTCAGCTATTTTTTTCTGTTTTTCCTCTTCGGAAAGAAAACTGGCTGCAAACGAATTTTTGGCTAACCGGGCAATTTCTTCTTTGGAAAGTCCAAGAGCGTCGGTCATTACAATAAAATTTGCGTTGAGATAACCGCCGAAGTAGGCAGGATCGTCCGAGTTGACTGTCGCCATCATACCCAGCTCCAGCATCTTTTTAAGGGGGTGTAAATCAGGTGATTTTACTACTTGTAATTTAAGATTGGAGAGCGGACAAACAGTCAAAGCCAAGCCTCTTTCAATGATCTCTTTTACCAGATTTGGATCTTCAAGTGAGCGGTTTCCATGATCAATACGGTCAATTTTCAAGACATCTAAGGCTTCCTTCACATATTCGGCATTTCCTTCTTCGCCGGCGTGAGCAACACTAAGAAGACCGTTTTCAGCGGCTTTTTCGAACACTTTTTGGAATTTTGAGGGCGGATTTCCCACTTCAGAAGAGTCCAGACCGACTGCCGTGATCCAATCCTTGTACGGCAACGCCTGCTCAAGCGTTTTTAAGGCCGATTCTTCGCTTAAATGGCGCAGGAAGCATAAGATGAGCCCCGAAGTGATTCCAAGCTTGTTTTCGCCGTCTAAAAGGGCCTTATGGATACCTGTGATTACGGTTTTGAACGCAATTCCGCGCTCTGTGTGCGTTTGAGGATCGAAGAAAATTTCGGTATGAACGATATTTTCTTCTTTTGCTTTCCGGAGGTAGGCCATTGTCAGGTCATAAAAATCCTGCTCTTCTTGTAAAACGGCAGCTCCGGCATAATAGATGTCCAGAAAATCCTGCAAATTGCCGAACTGATAAGCTTTGCGTACCTCTTCTACCGATGAATAGGGGATAGCAACTTTATTTCGCCGGGCTATTTCAAACATCAGCTCCGGCTCGAATGTTCCTTCGATGTGAAGGTGAAGTTCCGCTTTCGGAATTTGACGTATAAAATCGTGTATAGACAGATCACTCATAATCAATTGTTTTTTCAGATACAATTAGTTTCTGAATATTTATTGCCTGCAAAAATACGACAAATTGGCAAGTGATTGCAAATCGGATTTCTCATTAAATCTAAATGTTATGTATTCTGTGTTTTATGATTTTTACCGAAAGAGAAATTAGCCGTATCTTTGCATCTCTTTTTATTTGAACTGAAATTGATTGTAATATGCAGATAGGCAACATTATATTTCCAGAATATCCTTTGTTTTTGGCTCCAATGGAGGACGTAACCGATCCGGCTTTCCGCCTGCTTTGTAAGCAATTTGGTGCCGATTTGGTGTATACCGAATTTATTTCGGCCGACGCGTTGATTCGGAACGTGAAGCGGACGGAACAAAAATTGACCATTTTTGAAGGCGAACGTCCGGTTGCCATTCAGCTGTACGGGCGTGAACCTGAAGCCATGGCTGAGGCTGCTAAAATTGCCGAAACTGCCAATCCTGAGATCATCGATCTGAACTTCGGTTGTCCGGTGAAAAAAGTGGCTGGTAAAGGTGCCGGTTCGGGCCTTTTGAGGGATGTACCAAAATTACTGGCCATTACAAAAGAAGTGGTAAAATCGGTGAATGTTCCCGTTACGGCAAAAACCCGCCTTGGTTGGGACGATAATTCAAAAATAATAGTCGATTTGGCCGAGCAGTTGCAGGATTGTGGCATTGCCGCGTTGGCTATTCACGGTCGTACGCGTGCTCAGATGTACACCGGAGATGCCGACTGGACGTTGATTGGCGAAGTGAAGAACAATCCCCGAATGAAGATTCCTATTATCGGTAACGGTGATGTGACAACTCCTGAACAGGCAAAGGAATGTTTCGACAGATATGGCGTGGATGCGGTGATGATTGGCCGCGGATCAATTGGCAAACCCTGGATATTCAAAGAAGTGAAGCACTATTTGCAAACAGGTGAATTGCTTCCGTCAATGCCTGTATCCGAACAATTTGACATTGTTAAGAAGCAAATATTGAGCAGTATAGAGTGGCTGGATGAGCGGAGAGGTATTGTTCACACGCGTCGTCATCTGGCTAATACACCTCTTTTCAAGGGTATACCGCACTTTAGAGACACCCGTATTGCCATGTTGCGTACCGACAACCTGACAGACCTTTTTGCAATTCTGGACAACGTAAAAACGACTTATTTCGGGGATGCTGAGTGATTATTTCATCAGCATTCCCTGAGCATACATCCACAACACGTAGCGTGAAAATTTACCGATGGTCATGGCTATTGCCGTGCCCAGAAAGTTGCACCGGAAATATCCGCAAGCAACTACGATTATGTCGCCAACTCCCGGAACAAAAGAGAAAAACGCCAACCAGTCACCCCGGTTGTACATTCGTTTTTCAAATTTTTCTATTTTTTCTTTCTTGATTTTCAGGTACTTTTCTATCCATTCAATCTTTCCCATGCGTCCTATCCAGTAGGAAGTAATGCCTCCAAGGGTATTGCCAACCGTAGCCACGGCAACGCATGTCCACATGTCCCAGCCTGCATAAATGAGCGTGGCAAAAACAACTTCCGAGCCTAACGGAAGAACTGTTGCAGCCAGAAATGCAGCCAGAAAAAGGCCAATATAACCAAATTCAGCGAAGTGTTCCACTAAGGCCAAGTATTAGCGTTACTATCTGGAATACAATCAAAATGGAGAAGATGATGGTATTTTGTTTTGAAACGCGGGTGGAGAAGAAGATAGAAAAAATGAGACTGCAAATCATTAAAAACGGCAGCATCAAGTCGCTGATATGTCCCATTTTCACCCAAAGTATGGTAAGTATTCCAAAATAGAACCAAACCAATACCTGTAGATTTTTTCGTTCGGCAATACTCGAGCTGAAACGATTTTGCAAACAGCCGGTGATGGCAATACACGATATGATGGTGAATATTCCCAAAAGTACGATCAATGCAATATTTGAGGTCCAGTATTCAAAATGGAAGATGATATTGCTCATGAAATAGTATGTCTGACTATTCAATTTTCCAATGAAGAAACTGATTCCGAAAACCAATGCCGCAGGTGCCAGTAATCCGAGCATTGTAGAAAAAAATACCCGGATATTCATGTTGTTTACAATGTGTAACGTGATGAATATGATTGGGATAAGGAATATAAAATCGAAACAATAGAAGTACCCCAATGAAAGGAACATACCGGCATTAAAAGCTTCTCTGATTGGAATATTTTTATGGAAGGCAGAGAATATCTGCCATAAACACATTAGCAGCAATAATGCAGCAATGAGGGCATTTGTAAGATAATGAAAAAGAGGATAAGACCCTGATAGTAAGATAAAAAACAAGAATGGAAGAAATGTGCGTTGCTGTAAAAAAGTATATGTTTCCAACAGACGGAATAAAAGATACGCTACACCCAGGCTCAATAGGAGTCCAAACCAGACAGAATATTGAGGCAAAAGAGAAACATTGAAAAGATGGAGTAGGGGAGTACTCTGGACTGGTAGAAAAAATTCTTTAATCCACAGCAATCCGGCAACAACAAAGGAAAGTGTAAAATTTACAATGTTCGGGTGTATCAATTCTTTAAAACGAACGCTCATAGTTAGATAGTTAAAATGTAGGGCAAAGCTGTAACTTTGCCCTATCTGTTTCTTATTTCAATCCCTTGCTTTTCAGGAGTGCATCGGAAGTCGGCTCATGACCACGGAATTTAACGTAGAATTTCATTGGGTCATCGCTGTTACCGCGTTCCAGTATGTTTTTGCGGAACGATGTTGCGGTGGCAGGGTCAAAAATGCCTTTGTCCTTGAACAATTCGAATGCATCTTTTTCAAACACAGATGCCCATTGATAGCTGTAGTAACCAGCTGAATATCCGTCATTAAAGATATGTTTGAAGTAAGTTGAACGATAGCGGGGCAAAATTTCCGGAATTAATCCGATTTTGTCCATTTGTTCTTTTTCAAACTTGTCAACGTCTATGCCGTCTATGCTGGTAAGTTCATGCCATTTCATATCGAGAATAGAAGCAGCAACCAGTTCTGTCATTTCAAAACCCTGATTGAAATAGGTAGAGTTCTGTATTTTTTTCATTAAAGATTCAGGCATCAATTCGCCTGTTTTATAATGAAATGCATACATTTTCATCACTTCCGGCTGGAAAGCAAAGTTTTCCATGAATTGAGAAGGACATTCTACAAAATCGCGGGGCACACTTGTTCCGCTAACGCTTGGATATGTGCATTGAGATAAAAGTCCGTGTAAAGCATGTCCGAATTCGTGGAAGAGAGTTCCCACATCATCCATGCTTAAGAGCGATGGTGAAGTCGCAGTAGGTTTCGCCAGGTTACCAACATTTACGATAACAGGGCGTACCATTACCCCTTTTTCGATGTATTGATCGCGAATATTGTTCATCCAGGCACCTACGGTTTTACTTGCGCGGGGGAAGTAATCGGTGTAGAGAATTCCGATAAGTTTTCCATCAGCATCTGAAACTTTAAATGCTTCAACATCAGGATGGTAAACAGGAACATTTTTGAGTTTTTCAAAGTTTAGTCCATACAATTTATGAGCAACTTCGAACACGCCTTTACGAACGTTCTCAAGCTTGAAATACGGTTTTAATTCGTCTTCATTCAGGTCATATTTAGCTTTGCGTACTTTTTCGGCATAATACCACCAGTCCCACATTGCCAGCTTGAAACCGCCGTTTTCGCTGTCGATAATCGACTGCATTTCTTTCACTTCATCTTTCGCTTTGGCAACAGCCGGAGTCCAGATAGACTGAAGAAGCGCATCAACTCTTGCCGGAGTTTTAGCCATTGTATTGTCTAAAATATAATCGGCCGGAGTTTTGAATCCAAGCAAATTGGCCAGAGCGATACGGTTTTTCATAATGTCCAGAATAACCTGTTTGTTGTCGGTAGCATTTCCGTAATCGCCTCTCATCCAGTAGCCTTTGTACAATTTTTCACGAAGATCGCGACGGGTACTATAAGTCAGAAATGGAATCCAGCTTGTTTTTTGAGCAGTGAAAACCCATTTTCCGGGCATGTTGGCAGCTTTGGCATCTTCTGCAGCAGCAGCTTTCACGCTTTCAGGCAAGCCGGCAAGGTCTTCTGCTTTGTCGATAACCATTTTGAAATTGTTTGTTTCAGCAAGAAGGTTATTACCAAACTTTAATTGCAACATTGCCAGGTTTTTATTGATTTCCCTTAGCTCTTTCTTTTGTTGCTCATTCAGTGCTGCCCCGTTATGTATGAATTTTTTGTATTGTTCTTCAATTACACGTCTTTGTTCTGCTGTCAGGCGGATTTTTGCTCGGTTGTTATACAAAGTTTCAATGCGTTTGAATAGCTTTTCATTCAACAGAATATTGTCCGAATGCTCTGTAAGCATGGGTGTTACTTTTTCAGCAATTGACTGCATTTCAGCGCTGTGCATCGATTCTTCAAGGTTGAAGAATACCATGGAAACTTTTGTCAGGAGTTTGCCTGAATATTCCATTGCAGCCATTGTATTGGCAAAGGTTGCCGGTGCAGGATTGTTGGCAATGGCATCTATTTCTTTTTGATGCTGTTTAATTCCTTCTATAAAGGCAGGAAGATAATGCTCGGTTTTAATTTTATCGAACGGCGGAACGCCGAATGCTGTTTTGTAAGGAGTGAAGAAAGGATTGTTTTCTCCTTTTAATACGCCGGATGTAAGCATAATAAGAGAAATTAGTGTTAGAAATAATTTTTTCATTGGTTGTTTTGTTTGTATCTGAAAACCAGTAAATTGAATTTATTGATAAGGAGTAAATTTATCTAAAATATTGATTATTTGCAGTTTATCTTCTTCTATCTGTTTTCTTAGCGTTTCAAGATCCGGAAACCTTTTTTCGTCTCTCACTTTTTTGATTATCTCAAGAGTGATATGTTCTCCATAAATATCCTGATCGAAGTCTATGATGTTTACTTCAATGGTAGCTCTCTGATTTTCAGGTATTAATGTAGGACGTAAACCTATGTTTAGCATCCCTTTATAGCGGTCATCATCAATTTGCACCCAGCAGGCATAAACACCCAGTTGAGGTATCTTTTTTTCTGTATTGGAAACATGAATATTGGCCGTTGGAAAACCGATGGTTCTTCCAATTTGTTGACCAGTAACTACTTTACCATCAATCTTATATGTGGAACCCATTAATTGATTGGAAATTGCAATATCCCCTTCGTCAATCAAACGCCTTATTTCGGAAGAACTTATTTGTTTCCCTTTATAAGAAAATTCTTCTGCTTTTTGAACAAGCAACCCGACTTCGTGACCATAAACCACATATTGTTCAAATCCATCGACACGGCCTTTACCGATTCTGTTATCGTAACCAGTTAGAAGCACTTTTACATGCAAGGTATCATGCAAAAGATTCTTGATGAACTCTTCAGCTGTTAAATTCTGAATGTCGGGAGTAAAATCGAGAAGAATGCAATAGTCTAGACCGGTTTGAGCCAGTAGAGCCATTTTTTCTTCACAAGTAGTCAGAAGTTCCGGAACGAAATCGCTGTGCAGCGCTTTGCGGGGATGTTCACGAAAAGTCAGTACTGCAGTTTTGAGTCCTTTTTCGGACGCTACCTGTTTTAGGTTCTCAATTAAGAAACGGTGGCCGCGGTGAACACCATCAAAAAAACCAACCGTGATGGCCAGTTGTTCTTCCGGAGCATTTTGTATGTTAGTTATTATTTGCACGTAGTAAAGTTTGATATGATAAACGGCGCAAAGTTACGAAATGGAAGTACAATAACAAATGGCGTTCATTATCTTTTATTGATTTGAAATTTTCGATTCGATTATCCGAAGCTGAATTAAAAATGGTGCTTCAACAGTGTCAGAATTGAATATTTGCCGGGCAAATACTCGTCGCAAATTAAATATTCAATTCTCAGAGGCTCAAATCAGGATGAAAATGCTTATAAATGATTGAAGCTCTTTTGCTTCCCACAATTTCGGTTATTTCATCATTTGAAGCCAATCTAAGTCGTTTTACGCTTTTGAAATGAGTCAGCAGCTCTTTTTTGCTTTTTTCTCCAATTCCGGGTATCGAATCCAGTTCCGAGCTCACCTGTGCTTTGCTTCTCCTGTTTCGGTGGTGAGTGATTCCGAATCGGTGAGCTTCATCTCGAAGTTGCTGAATCAATTTCAGGCTTTCTGAATTTTTGTCCAGGTAAAGCGGAATAGGATCTTCAGCGAAATAGATTTCTTCCAACCGTTTTGCAATGCCGATTACTGTAATCCGGGCCGAGATGTCTAATTGACGAAGAGCGCTCATCGCCATTCCAAGCTGACCTTTGCCTCCATCGATCACCACCAGTTGGGGTAGGGGAGTGCCTTCATCGAGCATCCTGCGGTAACGGCGGTACACCACCTCTTCCATCGACGCAAAATCGTTAGGTCCTTCAACCGTTTTGATATTGAAATGGCGATAGTCTTTTTTGGCAGGTTTGGCCTTTTTGAAAACGACACATGCAGCTACCGGATTTGTTCCCTGAATGTTTGAATTATCGAAACATTCGATATGCATTGGTAAATTGCTCATTTTAAGATCTTTTTGCAAAGTGTTGAGAATGCGCATCATCCGATGGTCAGGGTTGAGCTTTTCTGCCTGCTTCAATTTTTCAAGTTTATATTCCCTTACATTTTGCATGGAAAGATCGAGCAATTTCTTTTTATCTCCACGCGAAGGAATTGAACATGTTACGTTAGCTAATTCCAGATCGGGAAGAAATGGTACGAGTAATTGTTTTGTCCTACTCTTTAGTTTTGTTCTTAGCTCAACGATGGCCATTGCCAGAATTTCTTCCTTCGGCTCATCCAGGCGTTTCGTATACTCAATGGTATATCCTTGAATGATAGAACCTTTTGAAATGCGTAAAATGTTGATATAAGCTGATTTGTCGTCTTCGTCGTAAGCAAACACATCGTAATCATCCTGTGTAAGGGTAGTTACGATAGATTTTGACTTATAATTTTCAATTGCAGCGTATTTTTCCTTGATTATTTGCGCTTCCTCAAATTTTAATTCTGCAGCAAGAGCCTGCATTTGATTTTGCAAATAAGTTGAAATTGCGTTTACATTTCCGTTAGCAATTTCCGCTACTTCCGAAATCATTTGTAGATACTCTGCTTCTGACTGCAGGCCTTCACACGGCCCTTTGCACTTGTGAATGTGATATTGCAGGCATACTTTGAACTTGCCGGATTTAATGTTTTCGTCCGATAAATTCAGCTTGCAGGTACGCAACGGATAAATTTCGCCAATAAATGAAAGCAGGACATGAAGGGTAGATAGAGAACTAAAAGGCCCAAAATATCTTGCTCCGTTTTTGAAAATTTTGCGTGTTTTGAAAACTCTTGGAAACGGCTCGTTTGTGATACAAAGCCAGGGATAACTTTTGTCATCCTTCAGCATTATGTTGTATCTGGGCTGGTGCTCCTTGATTAAATTGTTTTCCAAAAGTAAAGCATCCTCTTCCGTGTCAACTACAATATACTTTAGGGTCGCAATTTGCTTTACAAGGACAGATACTTTAGGGCTGTCGTGTTTTTTTGTAAAGTAAGAAGAGACTCGCTTTTTTAGATTCTTCGCTTTCCCTACGTAAATAATTTTACCGTCCTTATCGAAATACTGGTACACTCCCGGTTTTTCCGGAAGTGTACTAAGAATAAGTTGGAGATTTTCTTTTATGTTAAGGCGTTCGTCCATGCGTAGGGTAGGGGTGTGAAATTAGAAATGTATGAGCGAATATACTTCATCAGCTTCTTCCAGTGTATCTCTTCCTTTTAGAAAATCGAGCTCAACAAGGCAATTTACATAGACAGTTTTTACTCCAAATTTTTTCACCAGGTTGTACGCGGCTTTCATTGTTCCTCCCGTAGCAAGCAAATCGTCGTGCAATAGGACAACGTCGTCGGCATTTAGAGCGTCTTTGTGGATCTGAATTATGTCAACTCCGTATTCTTTTGAATAACTTTCTTCAATTGTATCTGCCGGTAATTTTCCTTTTTTGCGAACGGGGACGAATCCTACTCCCAATTTTTCTGCAAGAATTGGGCCAGTAATAAAGCCTCTGGATTCAATTCCTACAATCTTTGTGAGACCCGTTTCTTTATATTTATCATACAACATGCTGGCAATTTCTTGTAAATCGTTGCCGTTTTTGAACACTGTTGTTAGATCTTTGAACATAATGCCAGGGTGAGGAAAGTCTGGCACATCTCTGATTCCTGCTTTTATTCTTTCTAAACTCATGAAATTTATGTTGTGTTCCACGTGGAACAATTTATATTTTTTAGTTTGCGATCCGATTTTTTGCAAATGTCCGCGTGAAATTTCCGTTCCACGTGGAACAAATGGCTATCTTCCCAGAAGAACCAGGAGAATATTGATGTCGCTCGGCGAAATTCCTGAAATACGGCTTGCTTGTCCGATGGTTTCGGGATTTATTTTCGCAAGCTTTTGCCTGGCTTCTGTTGAAAGCGACAAAATTGTAGAATAATCGAATTTGTCTTTGATTTTAATATGTTCGAGGCGTTGAAGCTTTTCTGCTATTGTTTTTTCGCGTTCGATATAGCCCTGATATTTTAGTGTTATTTCAGCAGCTTCTACAACCTCTTGTTGCTGGTTTTTTATTTCCGAAATCTTTGATTTTAGAGATGAAATCTGATCAGAAAGTTCTGAAATAGTTATTTGAGGTCTTAAAACAAGATCAAGCAATTTTACTGTTTGTCGTACCGGCGAGGATCCGATTTGTTCGAGATAATTGTTGATTTCATCAGGCTTTACTGATGTTTCGCGAATAAAGCTGATAAGATTGTCTCTGTTCGCTTTTTTCTCGATGAGTTCGTAGTATCGTTCTTTGGAAGCAAGTCCGAGCTGGTACGATTTTTCTGTAAGGCGAATGTCTGCATCGTCCTGGCGAAGGAGAATGCGATATTCGGCACGCGAAGTGAACATACGGTAGGGCTCATCTACCCCTTTTGTTACCAAATCATCGATGAGAACGCCAATGTAGGCTTCGTCTCTACCTAATACAAACGGTTCACCGCCGTGACATGCAATATGTGCATTAATGCCGGCAATCAAACCTTGTCCTGCAGCTTCCTCATATCCGGTAGTTCCATTGATTTGACCGGCGAAAAAGAGGTTTTTTATCAGTTTCGTTTCTAACGAATGTTTCAGTTGGGTAGGGGGGAAGAAATCGTACTCGATAGCATAACCCGGCCGATAAATACGTACATTTTCGAAACCTTCAATGGTGTGCAGTGCATTTATCTGAACGTCGATGGGAAGAGATGACGAAAAACCGTTCAGGTAATATTCCTGCGTATTTGCTCCTTCCGGTTCTAAAAATAGCTGGTGACGTTCTTTATCTGCAAAAGTGACAATTTTTGTTTCAATACTGGGGCAATAGCGTGGCCCGATACTTTTTATTTGTCCGTTGAAAAGAGGAGAAAATTCTAATCCGCCACGAAGAATGTCGTGCGTTTTTTCATTGGTGTAGGTAATCCAGCAACTACATTGCGGAAGTTCTCTTTTTGACGATGAAAGGTAAGAAAATTTGTGGAAATCATCGTCGCCGTCTTGTTGTCCCATTTTTGAAAAATCAACGGAACGACCGTCGATTCTGACCGGTGTGCCGGTCTTCATGCGTCCGGCAGTGAAGCCTAATTCCACCAAACTTTCGGTTAATCCTTTCGCAGCCGGTTCGGCAATGCGTCCACCGGGAATTTGTTTTGCCCCGAAATGGAGCAGACCGTTGAGAAAAGTTCCGTTTGTGAGCACTACACTCTTTGCAAATATCTCAACACCCAAACTCGTTTTTACGCCGCAAATCTGGTCTTGTTGTGTTATCACTTCAAGAACCTGATCCTGCCAGATGTCAAGATTTTTTGTGTTTTCAACGATATTTCTCCATTCTATGATAAATTGCTGGCGGTCGTTTTGCGTGCGGGGGCTCCACATGGCCGGTCCTTTTGAACGGTTAAGTAGTCGGAACTGGATCGCAGTTTTGTCGGCGACGATACCGGTGAATCCTCCCAATGCATCAATCTCTCTTACAATTTGTCCTTTTGCTATTCCTCCAACTGCAGGATTACAACTCATTTGTGCTATTTTGTTCATGTCCATTGTTATCAGCAATGTTTTTGAACCAAGATTGGCTGCCGCACAAGCAGCTTCGCAACCGGCATGTCCGGCGCCTACCACGATAACGTCGTATTGTAAAGTCATTTGATTTATATTCAGTTATAACCTGCAAAATTACAAAAAATATACCGTCACCCTGCGTTACTATTTTCAGTGGCATTTTCTTGTTTATCTATATACAATTGAATAAATGAGTGTGTTATATAATAATGAACTCTTTTTATCGTTCATGGAATGCGGCTTCTTGCTTTATTCTTTTGAAGTTTTATGAAATTAAATAGCTGTATTACAAATAAATAATAATTTGGATATATTTACTGCCAAAACTTTTGAAGCCGAAATGAAAATAAAAAAAATCATGTACTTTTGTTCTTCTAATTTGAAATCCAACGATATGGTGAAATTCAGAGCAAAGACTATACTGTTTTTTGTCTTATTGTCGCTTACATCCATTTTTGCCCAGGAACCCAAAAACACGATTACGAGTGGTGGCTGGTCGTTGGGTATCGGAGGTGTAAGTGTTCATGATGAGTATTTATCGCCTTTGGTTTATACGGGAACTCTGTTTAGAGCCGATTACGAATCAATGCGTTTTATCTCTGATTCGAACAATAAGGTTTCTTTGCAGCGGACGCTTATGGTTTCGGGTGGAATGACGGATAATGAGGCGAAGACAAACTCAATTTTTTATCTTGCTTTGCGCCCCGGAATTGGTGTTCATTACCATTTTCGTCCCGTGACGAATCTGAAGATTCTGGTGGGGGGTGTTTGGGATGTTTTCTTTGCCAGCAAGTATAGTTTTAATAACGGGAATAATCCATATTCGGCCGATATTTCAACTCAATTAAATGCTTCTGCAATAGCACAATATACCATGAATATCAAGAAATTTCAGGTTATATTTCGATATTCAACGCGGTCTCCTCTGGCAGGAGTGATGTTTGTGCCGGAATACGGATCCTCTTATTATGAGATGTTTACGTTGGGTAAGCTTGGAAATGCCATCCATTTTGCATCGCTAAACAATTCATTTGCGTGGAATAGCAGTTTATCTGCCGACCTTATGTTTAAGCGGATGATTCTAAGATTATCATATACCCATGATTATGAAAAGCATCACGCCAATTCTTTGCATTTTGAGTCGATGCAAAATGTTTTTTCGATAGGAACTGTGATAAATTTTTCGACGTTTGACCGGGGAAAGCGTAAAGCTCCAGCCTCATATAACGATATAAACAAGTAAATTCCGGTCATGCGACAGATACTGATTTTAATAATAGCCATTAGCTTTGCATCTTGTAAGATGTCGGTAGACGAACCATCGAATATCAACGATTACAAGACAAATTTTGAGGCTCTCTGGAAGATAATGGACGACCATTATTGCTATTTTACGTATAAAAAGATCAACTGGGATTCTATTGGAAATGTTTACAGAGCCAAACTTCAACGTTCAGATACTCTCAATTACATCCAGTTCTTCAGAATTTGTGGCAATATGCTTTCAGAATTGAAGGATGGGCACGTTAATCTGGTCTCGTCGTTTGATGTGGCACGTTACTGGAAATGGTACTTAGATTATCCCGATAATTTCAGTTCAACTATTTTGTACAGCGACCGTTATCTGGGAAAGAATTATTACATTGCAGGTGGTTTTAAGTACAATGTTTTGCCGAAATCGGCCATCGGATATATTTATTACGGCGATTTCTCTGACGGGTTTTCCGGTGCCAATCTTTCATATGCAATTGGCATGTTAGGGAACTGTCAGGGATTAATTATTGATGTTCGTAACAATGGGGGAGGGATGTTGACCTATGCCGAGGACATTGCTTCCAGGTTTACCACACAATCGTTGACTTACGGTTATATCCGGCATAAAACAGGTACTGGTCATGACCAATTTTCATCCCCGATTGCTCAAACCCTGACTCCGTTTTCAACCAGTTCAATAGCAACGAATTGGGTGAAAAAGCCAGTGGTGGTTCTGACAAACCGTTCTTGTTACAGTGCAACGAATGATTTTGTTTGTATTATGAAGCAACTGCCTAATGTGGTGATTATCGGAGATCAGACCGGCGGCGGTGGTGGACTTCCGATGAATAGTGAGCTGCCTAACGGATGGATGGTCAGATATTCGGCATGCCCGATGTACGATGCTGACATGAATAATATCGAATTCGGGATTTCACCGGATATTAAAGTAGATATGAGCCCGGCAGATATTGCCAAAGGGATTGACACCATTATTGAATCTGCAATTACTTATTTGAAACAACATAAAGTAAATTAACCATTTATTCAAACAATATGGAAAAGAATCGTGCCATCGAACAGTTACAGCCGGTAGCTGTATGGCAAAATTTCAAAGCGTTAACTCAAATTCCACGTCCTTCGGGGAAGCGTGATCTGATAACAAAGTATCTGGTAGATTTTGGCAAAAATCTTGGGTTAGAGTCTTTTGAAGATGAAGCCGGAAATGTCATTATCCGTAAGCCGGCAACTCCGGGTTTGGAAAAACTGAAAGGTGTTGTGCTTCAGGCTCACATGGATATGGTTCCTCAGAAAAATGCAGCCGTGGCGCATGATTTTGAGAAAGATCCTATCGACGCATTTGTTGATGGCGAGTGGGTACGAGCCAACCAGACCACACTGGGAGCCGACAATGGCATTGGTGTGGCTTCGGCATTAGCTGTGCTACAAGCGAAGGATTTAACTCATGGCCCTGTAGAAGTGCTGATTACAGCTGATGAAGAAACCGGAATGTTTGGTGCTGTAGGTTTGAAAAACGGAACTTTGAAAGGCGAAGTATTGCTTAATCTCGACTCTGAAGACGAAGGTGAACTGTATGTGGGTTGTGCAGGCGGTATAAATGCTCACATTTCTTTTGCATATAAAGAAGAGCCTGTTTATCATGGCGATGTAGCCTATAAGATCAGTCTTACAGGCCTGAAGGGCGGACACTCCGGATTGGATATTAATCTCGGCCGTGCCAACGCCAATAAATTGCTTTTCCGCTTACTGAAATATTTAGTTTCTTCGTTCGAAGCGCGTCTTGCATCGATAGAAGGAGGAAATCTCCGCAATGCCATTCCTCGTGAGGCATTTGCCGTGGTGACTGTTCCGGAAGAAGGTCAGGACGATCTTCTGGAGGCTATTTCCGAAATGGAAGCGATTTTCAAATCGGAATATGCTTCGGTTGAACCTGATTTGAAGATTATTGCCGAAGAGGTTGAACTTCCGGAAGGAATGTTACCAGAATTTGTTCAGGATGACCTGATTAACGGTATAACTGCTTGTCCGAACGGCGTGTTACGCTTTGTGCCCGAAATGCCTGAGGTGGTAGAAACATCCACTAACCTTGCAATTGTAAAATCGGATGGTTCGCATGTAGAAGTAGCTTGTCTGGTAAGAAGTTCGGTAGAATCAATGAAAGAAGAACTTTGCTCGATGATTGAGAGCGTTTTCTCTCTGGCGGGAGCAAAAGTTGAATTCTCAGGAGGTTATCCCGGATGGCAACCTCATTTCGATTCTCCGATCCTGAAGGTGATGTCGCAGGTTTATGCCGATAAATTTGGGAATACTCCCGAAATTAAAGTAATTCATGCCGGATTGGAATGCGGAATTATCGGTTCTGCCGTTCCCGGACTGGATATGATTTCATTCGGACCAACCATTCGTCACCCGCATTCACCTGATGAAAAGGTGAACATTGCCACTGTAGCTAAGTTCTGGGATTATCTGACCGCTGTTTTGAAAGCGATCCCCGCAAAATG
This sequence comes from Paludibacter sp., assembly GCF_009712605.1. Classification (GTDB taxonomy): domain Bacteria; phylum Bacteroidota; class Bacteroidia; order Bacteroidales; family Paludibacteraceae; genus Microbacter. The sequence continues at coordinate 139,448 of NZ_WASO01000011.1, forward strand.
ATCTTGAAAAATAATTGATGGAAAGTGGAATGAACGTCTGGATGTCAGTTGCTTATCTGGCTCCTTTGCATTATTATGCCCGAATGCTGTCGGCACGAAATGTATTTATCGAGCAGCATGATAACTATCTGAAACAGACTTACCGTAACCGTTGCCAAATCGTAACGGGAAACGGTGTCATTCCACTTTCCATTCCTGTTGATAAAGGAGAGAGTGTGAAATGTCTTTCCCGCGACATTCGCCTTTCTTCTCACACCGACTGGCAAACACTCCATTGGCGCTCGCTGGTGGCAGCTTACAATTCATCCCCGTTTTTCGAATATTATACAGACGATCTTCTCCCGTTTTATGAGAAAAAATGGGATTTCCTGTTCGATTTCAATATCAGCATCCAGTCAAAAATTCTGGAACTGATTGATGCTGAAATTACTGTCGGATTTACTGACGACTATAAAACTGCGTTCGGAGAAGGAGAGTTGGATCTTCGTGAAGGGATACACCCAAAAAAAATGCCGGAATCAGAAGATCCGGCATATAGAGTTGTTCCTTACTATCAGGTATTTGATCAGAAATTCGGATTTATTCCCAACATGAGCATTGTTGATTTACTGTTCAATATGGGCCCCGAGTCGAAAGAAGTCCTGAAAAAGATGATTGTGTTGTAATTGCCGATACCTATTTACGTTCGTGCAACGCGATAGAATCGTTAGGTGTTGACATAGCATCAGCAGCGTCAATTTTGGATATTTCGACGGGAGCAATGCCAAAACGCACGATATCTATCTCTTTTGCAGCTGCATAAGAGAGATCGATGATTAGATTACGGCGATGAGGACCACGGTCGGTCACTTTTACTATTACTTCTTTGTTGTTTTTTGGATTTCGCACTTTTAATAACGTTCCCAGCGGGTAAGTGCGATGAGCGCATGTCAGACTGTCTTTGTTATATCTGCTACCATCAGAAGTTCTACGTCCATGCATTTTTTTGTTGTAATAAGTTGCATTTCCGTGCTCCTGGGCATATGAGAATCCTACGCTGAATAGAATGAAAAGAAGCAGTAGTCGTATGGTTAGTTTCATTGTCTTGGTGGGTGACTGGCAGCATCTGATACAAGTAAGAGAGACTGCCTGATTACCTCTTTTTTTCGGGCAAAAGAGAATAGCCAAACGATTTAGATTTACAAATTAAGCAATTTTATTCGGATTTCCGGCAATTTTCTCCTCTATATTTCCAGTTTCTCAGGGTTTATTATCGTTTATTTGGTAAATATGTTAAACAAATATGGCTTATTTCGTTCTTTTACCGACTTTTTTTGGTTGTTATCAAAATCACGCCGTTAGCTCCCTGTACTCCGTAAATGGCCGTCGCTGCGGCATCTTTCAGTACGTCGATTGATTTTATATCATTAGGATTTAATGTGCTGAGAGCACCGGAATAAGGGATATCATCCAGAATAATCAGAGGATCGGAAGTGTTGTTAATGGTCGAGATTCCGCGAATACGCAGTTTGATATCGCTGCCCGAGTGAACGACCTCAACACCGGGAACTGTTTTGAAAAGCATCTCGATATCCCCAGTGTTATTTCGTGTAATTAGCTTCTCATCAACAGAGCTTACAGATTGGGTCATCTTCGATTTTTGAACCTTACCGTAACCAATATTGATCTCTTTATCGGGATCATCCATGTCATACGGCAAGAAAATGGTGATTGTATTCTGATTATTTACAGCCACTTTTTGCGTGACATATCCTTTGCGTGAGAAAATAAGTTTCCCTTTTGCCGGTGCCGCAATTTGATAAATGCCGTTTGTGTCGGACACTGCTACAACCGAACTTCCCTTTATTTTTACGCTTACACCTTCAATCGGGTTGTTGAAGATATCTTTTATTAGACCCCTGACTGTGATTTCCTGACAAAATGTGTAAGAGGTAATGAGTGTCAGCAATAGGGTAGTGACACCGACGGCTTTAAGGAACGATGTTGTTTTCATGACGGAGATAGATTAAAAGGTGGCTTATTCACTGAAATACAAATGTATGTATTTTAAATGATTAATCGCCATTTTTCTTTTTACGAGTCCGGTATTGAGCGAAATGGAAAAATGAAACAAAATCTCATATCAAAGAATAGGTCAAGATGACTTCATGATAAAGCTGGGTTCAAATCAAAAAAGGTCTCCTGAACAGAGACCTTTTTGTTTGAAATAAGCGAAAGGGAATGAATGATTAGCTCCCGTGGTTGCAGGAGTGTTCTCCATCTTCGTGATTATGATTGCATCCAATGCCAGAATCCACCGTTTTACCGCTGATGTAATTTTCCACGACAACGCGTACATTCCCTGAGCATCCGCGCAGGACATCAATGCCGTGACTTTTGAGTTTGTTCAAAGCGCCATCGCCCATATTTCCGGCCAGCATCGTTGTTACTCCCATTTGCTGCAGAGTCGATGCGATGTTGCTTTTGCAACCGCATCCTGCAGGCGAAGGTACAATAATAGCACCTTCAATCTGGTTTTGCTGATTGATAGAAAAAACGGTATAGGCATCGCAATGACCGAAATGGTCATCTACCAGATTTTCTTTTGTTGGAACTGCTATTTTTTTCATTAGTAAATAATTATAATTAACAATACAAACAAATCATATATAACTCGTTATCTCCTTCAGTTCGTCATCACTATATTTTGTGCATCCGTGACAACGAGTATGATTTTCTATTCCCTCCACAAGGCGATGACAGGTTCTGCATCGATACCATTTCTTATCAAACTGAACATCTCCGCCTTGAATTATTATGGCTGAGCCTTCAACAAACGCTTTTGCGATTGTTTTGCGGGCCTGTTCGTATATCCGGGTAAAAGTAGGACGGGAAACCTGCATCTTTTCGGCAGCCTGTTCCTGAGTTAAACCTTCGTAATCAGTGAGGCGAAGTGCTTCGTATTCTTCAAAAAGCAGGGTAACCGTCTCTTTTCCATTTCTGTGAATTCCAAACGGTTTGAATCCCTCCATTGCTGGGGGACAACCGATCCGCCGTTGACATTTAGGGCGAGGCATTATTTTTGTGCTGTTAAAAAGAATACCGGGAATGCTTTTATCTCTCCGCTTTCAACGGGTTTGCTCATCACAAAACAGGTTTTATATTGCGGATTTTTGAAACCGGCAGCAACAAGCATTTCTCCCATTTCCTTCGGATCGAATCCGTTATGTCCGTCAAATCCTTTGCCATGAAAAGACCCGTCTTCCGTGTACAGATCGGCAATGGCGATATATCCACCGGGATTCAGTAACGCGTAAAATTTATCCAGCAAAGGTTCTATTTTAGCAACGTGATGAAGTACCATTTGTGTTGCAATAAGATCGACCTTTTCTCCGGCGAAATCATCTTTCTCCATGTTGAAAAGCGTAGGGTGGAGATTACTTGCATTGCTATCAGCAACTTTTTGCTGCATCACTTTTACCATCTCTTCCGAACTGTCCAGCATAACGATCTCTTTCACATCATCTTTCAGCATGAAGCTCAGGATACCCGTGCCGGCTCCGTATTCCAATACCCGCCAGTCGTTATCAATGGGCAATATTGTTTTTATATCGTTGGCAATTGCCTGCGAACGTTCCCAATGAATAGAATTGCCATCCCATCCGGCAGCAGCCAAATCAAAGTTTGTCATAATTGAATAATTTTGAATGCAAATATATATTTTATTTTGAACATATGCTCAAAATATTTGCTTTATATAGATATTTTTTTATTTACTAAATATGCTCTTCCTGTTCAGGTTCAGTTCTTTGCAAAACAAGATAATGAAAAATTCTTCTATTGCAGGTAGAAGGCAAATGATGAAAATGACTTTGATGAAAAAACCGGGAATAGAGAATAAAATGAGAGGAATAGAAAAAAACAGCAGTAGTCCGATTACTTTGTTGGCAATGGTATGAATAGAGACTATTTTCCGAAACCGGATTATCCCGGTAATCAGAGAACACAATTTGAAGGTCAGAATCAGGATTAGCCAAAACAGATTATCAGTAATTACCGTTTTGTAGTTTAGCCAGACAATCAGCATAATGCAGAGAAAGAAGATTGCATCGGCCAGGGAGTCGAGTAGGGCACCGGTGTGGCTGGTCCATCCGTATTTGCGGGCGATGTACCCGTCTGCCACGTCGGTGATTCCGGCCAGCAGATAGATTATCAGAAAAGGAATTGAGTTCCCGGAGAAAAGCAGAAGCATCCCCGAAAACCCAATACGGCAAATCGACAATATATTCGGAATTTGTTTCAGTTGCATTACAATCTACATCCAGTTCACCTGGGCTTCTTTGCGTTGAGGCGTTTTGAAATAGCGATATTTCGGGTATCCTACCATCAAAGCCGAGTGCACGGTGTACGAATCGTCGAGCCCGATCACTTTTTTTAGGTCGGGAGAATACTGAAGGGCAACCATCAGGTAACCGGCCCAGCATCCGCCTAATCCGAAAGCGGGAAGCAGCAGTTCGAGATGAGAGGCGGCAATGGTATTGTCTTTTGCCCCGGTGGAATAAGCTGTTTCGGTATAACCGATTATCAAGTGTGGAGCATTGCGGCAAATTACATCGTTTCCCCGTTCGAATGCGGTAACCAGCCCGACAAAGTTAAGCCGGTTGGCCAGCTCGGGATTGGCCTGAATCATTGTTTTCATCCAGGAAATAACCCCTTCTCCCAGTTGGCGGATGGTTTGTGGATCGCTCACTACAACCCAGCGATTCATCTGCCGGTTGACTCCCGTAGGGGCATAGCGCACAATGTCGATAACTTCTTCCAACACCTCTTTGTCTACTTTCTTCGGTAAAAATGCACGAATTGATCGGCGGCTGCGGAAATATTCAGCAATATTTTCGGACGTTACCTCTTTGAGTTTTTCGCGTCGTATAGGTGTCATCTCCGGAAGATAATTATGCTTTAGAGCCGAGTCGGGACAGATCGATTCGCAATGGCCGCAAAGCACGCAGCGTTTCTCTTTTTCGGCAGAAACAAAAGGAGTTTTGTTGTTACTCATGGCAATGATTGAAACGGGACATGCTTGCACGCAAATGCCGCATCCTTTACACGCAGCGTTGTTGATCGTCAGTAGGCTCATAAATTATTTTTCAGGTGGATAATGAGAGGTTTACTATCTCTTGAATAATGAAATAAAGGTATGAAGTGTTTTTAAAAAATCAAGGGGTGAAAATTGGCATCTGTGCAGAATGTCTCTTTTTTCCAATCCCGTCATTTTTGATGTTGTTACCTTTGTCGCGTAAATCATTAAAAATAAAACTATTATGGACAGATTAATTGCGTGGGTCGAGATTCCTTCGACCGACTTTGATCGAGCTGTGGACTTTTACAGCGGATTGTTGGAGGTACAACTCGAAAAATCGGTGTACGAAACGGAAAAAATGGCCTGTTTACCGGGCAATGTCGGGTGTGTTTTCTCGGCTCCGGGATACCAACCCTCCGAACAGGGAACTATCATCAGTTTGAATGTGGGCAAAAAAATGGACGACCGCATCAGGTATGTTGAAAATAATGGCGGCAAAATCGTCTTCCCTAAAACGAAGATTCAGGCAGAAGGTTTTGGCTACTGTGCCCTTTTTATCGACACCGAAGGTAACCGGTTGGGCTTATACGGAGATTAATATTCATCTCATTAAGTGCCAGTCGACAGGCTGGCATTTTTTTCTTTACCTTTACACAATCAATTTAGCTACAATGCAGTTCCGACTGATAAAACCCTCGCCTTTGTTGGCTCCTTACATCCGGCAATACTGGTATCTGGAGATGGATGCCCGGGAGGGGATGCAAAAAACGGAGCGGGTAGTGCCGAATGGCTTTGTGGAGATGACGTTTCATTTCTCCGATCGATTGATGAGGATTGGCGAAACCTGCGAAATGCAGCCGGGAATCATTATCAGCGGACAAAAGACCGGTTTCTTTGATGTGCTCCCTACCGGACGGACCGAAATGCTCTCTGTACAGTTTTACCCACATAGCGCCGGCCTTTTCTTCCCGTTTCCGGTCAGCGAATTGGCTGATTATTCTCTTCATCTGGAGGATGCTGTGGGAACTGTTGCCCGAGAACTGGAAGAACAGCTCCAAGATTTATCGTCGCTCGAAGAGCGGGTTGCACACATCGAGCGTTTTCTTTTGCATCTTCTTTCTCGAAATACGACCTACCAATGGAATCGTATCTGCCATACCATCCATCTGATTAATAATGCAAAAGGAGTGATTTCTGTTTCAGAACTGGCAGATGCAGCCTGCATGAGCCGAAAACAGCAAGAACGGGAATTCAAAAAAATGGTTGGGTTATCTCCCAAACAATACCTGAAGGTCATCCGGTTTCAGTCGGCTCTTTATGCCCATCAGCAATTTCCCGGCGACACACTTACCGAACTGGCGTATCGTTGCGGCTATTTCGACCAATCGCACATGATCAACGATTTTCGTCAGTTGTCCGGCATTACTCCCGGTCAATATTTTTCTGAGTGTGAGGCTCCTTATTCTGATTATTTTTGAAGCTGGGACTTCAGACAGTCCTAAAAAAGTAGTTGTTTTTGTCTGATCAAAAATGGTCAGTCCTCCGTAATTTTATACATTATGCTGTGAATTAGTACTTTTGTGCTGTATTTGAGTGTTTTTGAAATTTTTTTATTGTTGGAATGTTATAAATGAGTGATAGCTTCGTCATATTGTAAAATGAATCCCGAACGATTTAAAGCGGAAGTCGTGCCGCTACGTGAAAAGCTCTTACATATAGCATGGAAAATGCTTGAGGAAGAGCAAGATGCTGAGGATGCCGTACAAGAGGTATTTCTCAAGCTCTGGCACATTCGCGATTCGCTCGACAAGTATGACAGTATTCCGGCTTTTGCCACCACGGTAACCAAGAACATCTGTGTTGACAAAATCCGGATCAGGGGAAGAGAGACATCACTCGACGATGAGATATACCGGCAGGCCGGGCCCGACAATCCCTACCTGCAACTGGAACGGAAAAACAGTGACGAGATCATTCGGTTTATAATTGACAGGCTTCCGCCGCTACAACAGGCAATTATACGAATGAAAGATATTGAGGAATACGAAGTAGAACAAATTGCCGAAATAACCGGCACACAAATAGAAGCCGTGCGGATGAACCTGTCGAGGGCACGGAAAAAAGTGAGAGAGGAGTATTTAAAATGGACAAAATAATGCAACTATTCAGCAAAAATAAGACAATCAGCGCTACAGAGGCCGATGCGCTTCTGGAGAAATACTACGAGGGATTTACTTCGGCTGAGGAAGAGCGGCAGTTGCATCTGTTTTTGTCGCAACCGAATTTGCCCGTGCAGTATGAGGCCGACCGTGCCATGATGGGTTATTTTGCAGGCGAAAAGCAAGCGGTCAAACCAACGAAAAAACCTGTAATTATACCGATGATTCGTTGGGTAAGCGTGGCAGCTGCTTTAGTCGGAGGTATCTTCTTGGTAAAATCGCTGATGATGGAACAACCTCGATGTTATGCCTACGTAGATGGCGTAAAAGTAACCGATGTGACGGCCGTGAAGGCTGAGGCAATGCAATCGATAAGTGAGGTTGCTTCCGGACCCGACGAAGTGGAACAAACAACAAAGCAGTTCAAAACCGAACAAGTTATAAAAGATCAACTATCTGTATTTTCAGGAAACTAATAAAACCAAAATAAAATGAGACGCTCAACTAAACTTTGTTTTCTTCTGTTTGCGATGATGGCATTGGCTTTGCCACAGCATCTGGCGGCACAGAAAGATTTGCAAATCAGCAAGGTGTTCGATATTTACGGTAAAAAGAAGGGGGTAACCATGGTAGAGCTTTCGGGCGAAATGCTGGGTGACTATAACCTCTCGTTGTTCAAAAGCATTGTGATCAATGATGATCCTGCTGCCGGAGATTTTATCCGTAAGTGTCTGGCCAAAGATCAGGAAGGAGCCAAAAAGGTGAAACAGGTAATTTCAAGCGGAAGCCTCTCCATGATAATTCTGCAACTTCCCCGCAAAGGTCGGCTCAATCGTCTGATACTTTACAATGCTACTTCGTCAGGATACAAAATTACGCTGGTCTATCTTGAGAGTAGCGATGAAGTAGATGATGTCCTGAATCTATTATTGAAAAAGAAATAACACATAAATAAACTATCCTATGAAACGATTTTATTCATTATCAACGAATGTAGTACGAATGAGAACCATATTCGTACTGGCTTTGATTGTCTCAATGGCTTTCGGAGCAAAAGCAGCTGTTTTGCCGCTCGATACCACTATCCACTTTAACAGCAAGACAGTGAAAATAGAGGATAATGCCGAGCAAGTAAAGATAAAGGTCTATGATCAGGGCAATGACTCAGTTCCATACAAACAACTTTACGAAGGCATATTCAGCGATGGTAAAAGTTATGAAAAATGGACGGTGATGGAAGAAGTTGGCCTGCAATTGCCTTTCCTGAACAAGAAACATGGCGAGAAGTATTATCGTAAAAGTTATAGTATGCAACCGCATTATGCAGGTTTCGGGATTGCCTATGCAAACATTACCAATGATTCGCACTCCAAACTGACCAACGTCAATGGGTTGGCCATCAAACCCGATCAATCGACAGAATGGTTTATCAACCTGTTCGAACATATTTTGCCGATTTATCGCAATACTTTCGGTATCACTACAGGGTTAGGAATGAACTGGAAAACATTCCGCCTCGACAACAATACCCATTTGGTGGATGTTGATGGAGTGACGGGCGTTTATAATGCTCCTGCCGGAATAAAGTATCAATATAGCCGTTTGAAAATCGTGCATCTTACTTTACCGTTGATGCTTGAATGGCAGCCTACTTTCGGACACGACCATAAATCCTATGTTGCTGCCGGTTTAGAGGGAGGCATTAAGACGTTCTGCTCGTATAAAGTGAAGTATAATGATGCCGAAGGAAATACCATTAATCGCGTAGAAGACAAAGGATTGAATACAAATCCTGTTTCTATCGATCTGATTGCACAGGCTGGTTACGGCGATTTCAGCGTTTTTGCAAAATACGGTTTGGTTAAGATTTTTCAGAGCGGGAAAGGGCCTGATGTCAGAGCTGTATCTTTAGGTTTGATGCTCCACTTTTAGCATACGAAACAATTAATTCAAGGGCCGAAATCATCACATTTTGGGGTGGTTTCGGCCTTTGTTGTGTTAAAAATTACACATTTTATTCCATTTTGGGCAGTTTCTAGCTAAATTAAGGGCGCTTAAAGCTCTGTTTTTTACGATTATACCAGGAAATATGTTTTACAACATAAAATTGGTCAACCAAAACAGGTACAACTATCAGGATAAACGATTAATTTTGCTGCCGTTTGCAAACTACAGATTGCAAATTGCATCGTTTTGTGAAAAGTAGAGTTGCCATTTTGATGAAAAAATCACATGAATTGCTCACAATTCGTACAATTGTGCACGGTAAAATGGCATAATGTTTCAAAAACCAATATGATAACCAACCAAGAATCAATACTGGAATTGCAGCAACACACCGGTGTGAATGTAAACCGTTGTTATCAATGCGGCAAATGTACCGCCGGATGTCAGTTAGCCGAAGAAATGGATTTTCCTCCGAGCATGGTAATGCACATGTTGCAAACCAGAGATGAGGAGCTGTTTCAGCAACTGTTGAATTCGAAAACGATATGGCTTTGCGTATCGTGTCAAAACTGTATCGAACGTTGCCCGATGTCCATCGACATACCTCAGATCATGGATTATCTCCGCGAAAAATCGGCTGGCGAACACAAAATCAATCATCAATCCCGCGACATCGTCGCTTTCCATCGCGCCTTCCTCGATTCCATCAAATATACCGGACGTCTTTACGAAATCGGCCTGATAGCCGGTTATAAGACGCGTACCTTCCATCTGACTCAGGATGTAAAGCTGGCTCCGAAAATGTATGCCAAAGGTAAATTGCCGTTGGTGCCCGAGATGATTAAAGGAACCCGAAATATCAAAGGAATTTTCTCAAAAACAAAGATATAACCGCAAAATAAACGGCATTTGTAGCCTGATTATGATCTAACCATTAAGGCATTAAGAGGATGAAGTGAAATCTTAAATCCTTAATTTCTTAATGGTAAAACTTTATTTTTGCGGTTAATACAGATTAATTATGAAGAAATTAGGATTTTATCCTGGCTGTTCGTTGAAGGGCTCTTCTTCGGAATATGCGCAATCGGTGCTGGCCGTGGCGAAAGCTTTCGACATTGAGTTGGAAGAGATCAACGACTGGAACTGCTGTGGCGCGACTGCTGCTCACAACATGAACAAGGAACTGGCTCTCTCTCTTTCCGCTCGTATTCTGGCATTGGCCGAAAAGCAGGGAATGGAGGAGATCGTGGTGCCTTGTGCAGCTTGCTACAACCGCCTGACGGTTACCCAGCACGAACTGAACAAAGACGAAGCCCTCAAACAGCGTGTTTGCGATATTATCGAAATGCCGATTAGTGGCAGCCTGCAAGTACTGAATGTGATGCAGCTGATTGATAAATACGTGGCCGACCGACTTGAAGAGAAGGTGACGACACCGTTCGGGAACAAAGTGGCCTGCTACTATGGTTGTCTGCTGGTTCGCCCGCACAATATCCTCAAATTCGACCGTCTGGAAGATCCACAATCGATGGATATTCTGATGAAACGTTCGGGAGCGAATCCCATCGAATGGGGTTTCAAAACAGAATGCTGCGGAGCCGGATTCTCCGTATCGCGCACCGATGTGGTGGCCAAACTTTCGGGCAACATCGTGAAAGATGCTGCCGACCGTGGAGCCGAAGCCATTATAGTGGCATGCCCCATGTGCCAGTCGAATCTCGATATGCGCCGTCCTGCCATCAACGAATACCTGAAACAAAAAATCGATATTCCGGTATTGTACATTACCCAGGCCATTGGCCTTGCTGTGGGCCTGAATCCGAAAGAGGTCGGTTTGCAAAAACACTTTGTACCGGTAGAAATTAATTGAAGCCAAAACGTGAATTTTTTATTTAAAGAAGCTCCTATTCGCTCTACATTTGCAATTGTGGGGCTAATTATTGGAGGGCTAATTACGTTTCTTAAAATCATATACATTTCTGGTAGTGCCGAATTTGCTGGATCACTGATCGCATTAGGTACATTAATTTTCTTTGCTGTATTTTATGTTATTACATTAATAATCAGTTATTTAATTAAAGAAGATACAACGCTGAAAATAGTGTTTCAATGTGTTTTATATCTGTTATTCTTGTTTATGTGCCTAAGGCTATGACAAGTATTGCTATTAATTTGTGTTGAAAAAAAAATTTATCTGAGATTGCGAAAACTGAGTGAAACCCGATTGCTGTTTCATCTTCAAATTTTCAAATTCCCAAATTTTCAAATTGAATCCATGTCGAAAATAGGAGTATTTATTTGCCATTGCGGAGAAAACATCAGCGCTACAGTCGATTGCGAAAAAGTAGCCGCCGAAGCCGGAAAAATGGACGGGGTGGAATTTGCCACCGACTACAAATACATGTGTTCCGATCCGGGGCAAACACTCATTAAAAACGCCATTAAGGAAAAAGGGCTGACCGGTGTCGTGGTAGGCGCCTGTTCGCCGCGTATGCACGAACCGACGTTCCGTAAAGCGTGTGCTGAAGCAGGATTGAATCCCTACCTCTGCGAAATGTCGAACCTGCGCGAGCATTGCTCGTGGGTGCACGAAAAGAACGAGCAGACCACCGAAAAGGCGATCGACTTAGTGAAGATGCTGGTGGAGAAGGTGAAAAAAAACAAACCGCTGAATGCGATCAAGGTGCCCATTACCAAAAAAGCACTGGTGATCGGTGGTGGTATTGCCGGAATCCAGGCGGCACTCGACATTGCCAATGCCGGTCAGCAGGTCATCATGGTGGAGAAAGAACCCTCCATCGGCGGCCACATGTCGCAGCTCTCCGAAACATTCCCTACGCTTGACTGTTCGCAGTGTATCCTTACCCCCCGCATGGTGGAGGTGGCACAACATCCGAATATTACCCTCTACACTTACGCCGAACTGGAGCATCTCGACGGTTTTATCGGTAATTTCAAAGCGACGATCCGCCTGAAGGCAAAAAGCGTGGACTATAAGCTTTGTACCGGTTGCGGATTGTGTACCACCAAATGTCCGAGCAAGAAAATTCCCAGCGAATTCAACGAAGGATTGGGCATGCGTACGGCCATCTACACGCCGTTTCCGCAGGCGGTGCCCAACAAACCGGTGATCGACCGGGCTAATTGTACCTACTACCAAAAAGGCAAATGTAAGGTATGCGAAAAAGTATGCCCCACAGGTGCTATTCAATACGACCTTCCCGACCAGTTTATTACCGAAGATATCGGGGCCGTGGTAATTGCCACTGGATTCAACGTACTGAAAACCGACTTCTTCCCTGAATACGGTTACGGCAAATATGCCGATGTGCTTACCGGATTGCAATTCGAACGTCTGGCTTCGGCATCGGGACCAACTCTGGGCGAGATTCGTCGCCCGTCAGACGGCAAGGTGCCTAAAAAGATCGTATTCATCGCTTGCTCCGGATCGCGCGACCCGGCCAAAGGCATTCCTTACTGCTCCAAAATATGCTGTATGTACACCGCCAAACATGCCATGCTTTACCAGCACAAAGTGCATGACGGCGAATCGTATGTCTTCTATATGGACATTCGTGCAGGCGGCAAAAACTATGAAGAGTTTGTGCGCCGTGCCATCGAAGACGACGGCGTGAATTATATCCGTGGACGCGTAGCCCGCATCTACGAAAAAGACGGCAAATACATTGTGAAAGGTGCCGATACTCTGCTCGGATCCAAACCGGTGGAGATTGAAGCCGACATGGTGGTGCTTGCTACCGCAGGCGTTTCCAATCCTGGAGCCGAGGAACTGGCACAGAAAATGCACGTATCGTACGATGCTTACAAGTTCTTTGCCGAAGCGCATCCGAAACTGAAACCGGTAGAAACCAACACGGCAGGTATTTTCCTTTGTGGCGCCTGTCAGGCTCCCAAAGATATTCCCGAAACGGTGGGAATGGCCTCTGGTGCTGCTGCCAAGGTGATTGGCCTTTTCTCGAACAGCGAACTGACCCGCGAACCGTTGATCGCCGTGGTGAACCGTTCGGCTCCTCCGGTATTCTCTACCTGTGTGGGTTGTTTTATGTGCCAGACGGCCTGTCCGTACAACGCCATCGAACGCGAAGAGATCAAAGGGCGAGACGGCAGCGTAATCAAAACCGTAGCGAAAGTCAACCCGGGGTTGTGCCAGGGATGCGGAACCTGTGTGGCCTTCTGCCGCTCGAAAGCCATCGACATGCAGGGCTTCTCAAACGAACAGATGTTTGCCGAGGTTATGGCGCTGTTGAATGAGTAAAAGGATGTGAAAGGTGAAGCGACTTCCAAGTCGCTTTATTTGAGATTATATTTTTCAAGCGACTTCCAAGTCGCTTGTCCCGAAGAATCTGAAATTTGTCTTTGTGCCTTCGTGACTTTGTGTTGAAAAATAGTACATTGTAAATGAATAAATTGTAAATAAAAAGATGTCAGAATTTGAACCGAAGATCGTTGCGTTTGTCTGCAACTGGTGTACCTACGCGGGTGCCGACCTGACGGGGACGAGCCGTATCAAATACGCTTCCAACGTGAAGATTGTCCGTTTCCCGTGTACCGGCCGCATCGACTTCATGCTGCTGCTCAAAGCCTTTGCCGAAGGTGCCGACGGTATTATCGTGTCGGGGTGCCACCCCAACGATTGCCACTACACCTCGGGTAACTTCCACGCGCGTCGCCGCTGGGTGATTTTCCGCGGATTGCTCAATTTTATGGGCATCGATGTGAACCGCATCCAGTTTTCGTGGGTGTCGGCAGCCGAAGGAGCCAAATGGGCCGACGTGGTGAACAGCACCGTGACCGCTGTCCGTGAACTGGGACCATATACGCAATACCGCAAGGCAGCCGACTATCTGGCACAACAGGATCAGAGTATTATTGACGGTCAGGAAGCGATGATAATAAAATAAATACAACCTCTCCCCAACCCCTCTCCCCAAGAGAGGGGCAATCGGTAAAAACGGTTTGACAGGGGAACAGGTTATTTTGCAAAAAAAGAAATTTCCAATGGAAGAACTGAGAAAAAAGGCTGCTGAGCTGCTGCAGTCGGGCGAAGTACAGATGGTGATCGGTTACGAAGAAGGTACCCGTCATCCACGCCCCTGCTTTATCTCTTCGGCAGACGATGCCGCCAAACTGATATACGACGACCGTTGCACCGGCAATCTGGCTGTTTACCTGACACACAAAGAGCTGATAGGCGGACAAAAAATTGCCATCACGGCATCCTATTTTGCCCTGCGTAGCATCCTGCGATTGTTGACCGAACATCAGATTCAACTCGATAAGCTGGTTGTACTCACCGTTTCGGCAGAGAAAGAGGTGATTCAGTTTGCTACCACCGACGATATTACGGCTTACCTGCAAACCGCACCTGTTCCTGCACGCGAAGATGATAAAGCGTTGATCGAGAAACTCAACGCCATGAGTCCCGCAGAGCGTTGGGAATTCTGGTCGGCCGAACTCTCGAAATGTTTTAAGTGCTACGCTTGTCGGGCTGCATGTCCGATGTGCTACTGTACCAAATGTATTGTGGAAGAGAACCGTCCGCAATGGATACAGCCGTGGGCAAGTACGCTGGCCAATATCGAGTGGCACATCAACCGCGCCATGCACATGACCGGCCGTTGTGCCGACTGTGGAGCCTGTGGAGCCGCTTGTCCGCTTGGGTTGCCGATCCATCTGCTCAGCCACCAGATTGTGCAGGAGGTGACCGATAACTTTGCGCTGGATGTCAATCAGGCCGTGTCGGGCGACAATGCCCTCTCAACCTTCAAACCGGAGGATAAGGAGAATTTTATACGATAGAACCGCAACCCCCTAAATCCCCTCAAGGGGGACTTGTTAATCTGCTTTAGTGAGAACAGACATTTTTATAGAAAAAAGAAATAGAACGGATATATAAACAAGAATCAATTTAAAATACAGATTCTTTAAGTCCCCCTTGAGGGGGATTTAGGGGGTTGTTGATAATATGGAAAAACGTTTCATTACTCAGGCATCGATTAACCGCTGGCTCACAAAAATTGTCAACGACGGGAAACATCTCTATGCTCCGGTAAAAAAGGGCGATCGCGTTGATTTCGGGCGTGCCACTTCGGCCGACGACATCGTATTCGATCATATCCAGACCACCCAATCGGCCAAGTCGGTGGCATTTCCCCGTACCGATGTGCTCTTTTCGTACGAGAAAGAGAAAGGCAAGGTACAACTCGAAAATGCCGATCTGACCGCTTATCCCGAAACGGTGGTGTTCGGACTGCATCCCTGCGATGCTGCCGGTTTCAATCCGCTGGGAGCTATTTTCAACTGGGATTACAAAGACGAAATATACAATGCCCGTCTGCAACGCACCGTGGTGGTGACGCTGGCCTGTACCAAAGCCGATGAGTACTGTTTCTGTACTTCGGTCAACGGAGGCCCGGGAAATACCGCCGGAAGCGACATACAGCTTACACCGGTTAAGGACGGTTTTCTGGCCGAAATCCTGACCGAAAAGGGCGAAGCCCTGATGAAAGCCGATGAGGCCGCTTTTGAAGCCGATCGTGGAGATGTAAAAGAAGAATTTTTGGTGAAACTACCGGAGAAATTCGATGTCAAAGCCGTTCAGGAGAAGTTGCAGACCGCCTTCGAAAGTCCGATCTGGAAAGCACAGTCGCAACGCTGTATCGGTTGCGGAGCGTGTGCCTACGTTTGTCCTACCTGCGCCTGTTTCGATATTCAGGAAGACGCGCACGGCACCAAGGGAAAACGTCTCCGTTGCTGGGATTCGTGCGGTTTCGCGCTGTTTACTCTGCACACCTCGGGACACAATCCCCGCCAAACGCAGGCACAACGGTGGCGTCAACGTCTTTTGCACAAATTCTCCTACATGCCCGACCGCCTTTCGGTGCGCGGTTGTACCGGTTGCGGCCGCTGTTCACGGGCTTGTCCGGTGGATATGAATTTATCCGAGCATCTGAGCTCAATTTGAGGATTTGGTAATGTGGAAATTTGAAGATGGAAACAGCCTTAGATTGTATTGATTATGAAAAATGAAAAATGACAAAGATAATTTGATAGTCAACCTTTCGGTAGAATTTGCATTAGCAATAATTGAATACTGTGAATTGTTTGAAGAGAATCGGAAATTTGTCATTGCCAATCAATTGCTCAAGTCTGGAACGTCCATTGGGGCTAATGTTCGCGAAGCGCAAAATGCAGAAAGCAAGGTTGACTTTATTCACAAACTGAAAATAGCAGCAAAAGAAGCTGACGAAACGGAGTATTGGCTGATTCTTTGAGAAAAATCAAAAAATTATCCCGATCCTTCATCTCTGAAAGAAAAACTGAACTCAATACACAACGTGATTTCAAAAATAATCATCACATCAAAAAAGAACTGATTAAGACGTACGCTTATGGATAATTTACAACATATTGAGGAGAACGGTATTACCACATCCTCAAATCCCCAAATCTCCACATCTTCAAATCTGTACACGCCTTATCTGATGACCGTCGAGAAAGTGACGCAGGAAGCTCCCGGCGTGAAGACTTTCCGTTTGAAGTTTCAGGATGAGGAGGCAGCAGAACAGTTCTCGTTCAAAGCCGGTCAGTTCGGTGAATACTCGGCGTTTGGCGATGGCGAAAGCACCTTTTGTATTGCTTCGGCTCCAACCCGCAAAGGCTATATCGAGTGTACCTTCCGCGAAGCCGGTAAGGTAACTTCGTCACTGGCCAGACTCGAAGAAGGTGATACCATGGGTTTCCGTGGTCCGTTTGGAAATACTTTCCCCATTGACCAGTGGAAAGGTAAAAACCTCCTCTTTATTGCCGGTGGTATTGCGCTTCCTCCCATGCGTTGCGTGATCTGGAATGCGTTGGATACCCGCGAGAATTTTAAGGACGTGAGCATCCTATATGGTGCCAAATCGGTAGCCGATCTGGTCTACAAACACGAACTGAAAGAGTGGGAAGATCGTCCCGATGTGAAGCTGATCACAACAGTAGATCCGGGTGGAGAAACACCTGATTGGAAAGGCGAAGTGGGCTTTGTGCCTTCCGTACTCGAAAAGATGAATCCATCGAGCGAAAATACCGTGGCCATTGTGTGTGGTCCTCCGGTGATGATTAAGTTTACCTTCCCGGTGCTGGAGAAACTCGGTTTCAAACCCGAAAATATCTACACCACGCTCGAAAACCGTATGAAATGCGGGGTAGGGAAGTGCGGTCGCTGCAACGTGGGAAAATTATACGTGTGTAAAGACGGGCCTGTATTTACCGGAGCTGAATTACAGGCTTTACCCCCTGAATATTAACAACTCTCTGTTTTAAAAGAAGCTCTATTTATTATTTATTGTGTTTAGGATGAGGCTGCTGTCGTTTGATGGTGGCCTCGCCTTTTTTTAGATGGAAAAAATCGGGCCATGATAACTGTATTACATGCTACATAAACAAGGAAGTGAAAACGAAGTTTACTATTTATTAATCAGTTCTACAATATCATTTCCAATAATTAAAGTTCCTGGAAAATTATTTCTGTCAGCAACTGATATACTAATATTTTTATGTGTGTATCTAGTTTCAGTTTTGTATGCAATTCGTTCTGTGTAAATCTTATTAAAATTTGAGATAGATATTTTCAAATTTGTGTGTTCAAGTAGAGCTTTAAGAGTTCTTCTAAATATTGGTATTTCTGTTTCTTTTATTGTTATAAAGAAAAATACAAGAACAGATGGATTCTCATTAAAATCAGGACTTTCATCAACTAATCTATCTAAGAATATATTCCAGAAATTTTCATCATATCTTTTATAGTCTTTGATGAAATTTTCAAAATATGCATTAGGCGATGATGATAGACAAATGGCAATTGCAGTTTCATTTGGCAGTTCTTTCAAAATTGAATATTCTGGAATTTTGGGCAAAGAATATATATATTTTGCTGTCAAGAATTCCTGCAATGATTTATGAGAAAATTCATATGAATTATATCCAATCTGGACTAACAACCCTGTGTGATTTTCAAGTTCAATCACGACTTTCTTTGATTGCGAAGGTGGAAGATTGTGAGTTTTATAAATCTTATTATAACATTTTTTTAAATCCTCGCTTGAAAAAACATTTTTCTCCAAATGATATGAAAACCAATAAGATAAATGAGCTAAAAATTCTTTCTTCTTTTCAATATAAAAATCAGCATATTCAGATGGTCTAACAATACTTCTCTGTTGATCCCAAGATTCCAAAAGTAGATTTAGCACAAAATCATAAATGTATCTTGGTTTCGGCGGAATCGTTTTTCTCCTTTCATAAATTGCACATAAATGAGATAATGTTAGAGGTCTCATTGTAGTATCATAATACGGAGATTTTCTTATTTGTTCATATAAGTCTTCTGACTGTTTCTTATCCCCTAACCAATTTTTAATTATTTTCTTAATTTGATTGTCGTTAAGTGGGCATATCTCATATTCTTCTGTTTGAGGAAGTTTAAGTATGAAATCATTATTTCTGGATGTTAAAATAAATCTGGCACTTTCAAGAGATAGAGACAATTCATGAAATTCTTTTTCAATTTTATTTTTTAAGGATGTATTTGGAATTTCATCAAAACCATCAGCTATTAATAAGATATTACAATCATCTAAGAAGCTGACAACTGCTTGTTTAATTACGCTGTGATATTCGTTATAGAAAAGGTCTATTTTGTCAATTGGAAACTTAATTTGTATTCCCAAGATGTCTATTAAAATTGGGAATAATCCAAAATGATTTCCATAATTGTTATTACTATAGTCAATGTCTCTAAAACGAATCACCACTGGGCATGAAAATGGATTTTTATCTGGATTTTCTAGAAATTCAGTACATATCTTTTTAATAAATGTAGTCTTTCCTGCTCCGGCACCTCCATAAATTATCTTATGTTTATCATATCTTTTTATAATTGTAGTTCCTTTTACTCTCTCTGTTTTTTCAGATTCATCAAACCGGAACTTTAATGGAGACAAAAACAAGTCAATTTCAACAAATACTTTATTTAACCTTTTGGACGTTAATGCTGTATTGAAATATATCTCTTTTGCCCAATTATTGGTTTTTTTTAGATTATCTGCTATTCGTCTTAGCACAAATGATTCTTCAATTTCCAAATCATAATTATCAGAAAAATATTCATAATCTTCCTTTGGCAATTCTTTCCTTGCTTTTTCAATTATTTTCTTTGATGCTAACTTGAATAATTTATTAACACTAACAATTCCTTTTTCGACTACTTTAGGAACAATTTTCTTTTCAATAATGTCAGCATAATCAATTGCCTTTATACTTTCTAGAAATTCATTCATATTTTCAATCAATTTAAATATTCCTTTGCTGTCGTGGCTCTCCTGATCCCAACTGGTGCAAGTTTGGCAATAGCGTAACTTGTACCTAAAACCAGAATGGATTTCATCTACAATCAGCTCCAAACTGCTTTTATTTTAGCTTCGCTGAACGTTGTTTGCGTCCAGGCTATACTTCATTAAGCTTGAACGGGGATCTGCTTCCTTCCAAGTCTTGCTCCAAAAGGGGCGAGACTCCTGACCCCTGCTTGTTTGTCTGTTTTTAGTGGAATTACTTCAATCGCGTTACCGCCAGTTTTCTGACTTCTACGTTATTGTCAAGTCGGGCAATTGATGCAAGAACCGATTG
>NZ_WASO01000005.1 GCF_009712605.1 Paludibacter sp.
ATTGTCAAGTCGGGCAATTGATGCAAGAACCGATTGATTTCTGCTGTTTAATGAATCAGTATTATTTGCACTACATGTGGCCGTACTTGTAGTTTGACTTACTGATTTTGTAAAACAACACGAGGTCATCGCAAAAAGGATAAGTGAAAGCGCGATTGTCTTTTTCATAGGTTGTATTTTTGATTTGCGGTTTAAGGTAATTTTTAAAATGCGTAATATTGCAGCCTTGACTGGCGCAAGTTTAACGATAGCGTAACTCGTGTTCAAAATCAGAGTGGATTACGTCTAAGCTACACCTCGTTAAGCTTGAGCGATCTAATCGGCGATCCTTTGCAAACATACAACAAATAATTAACATATTAAAAGCGTTTATTCTGGAAATTGATAAGATGATTTTGGTTCTTATTGAAGTCGTTTTCGAAGAATTGCAGTTTGTCGATAAAAACGAACCAAATGTCTATGTTTTATCACTATGTGTCTATGAAAATTGCGCACCAATCCATGCAGATGTAGTTTTGCACTCTTATAGGGAAATGTCTGGAGGGTTCTGAAACTGCTTATATTCTTTGATAGTTAGATAGTTAATGTTTTTTAGCACGAAGTGCAGTTGTCTAATCAGAAATTATTCCGTCCTTTGCCTAACAATGTTAGATTTTATAACAACGTTTATATGGGCCATATAGAGAGAAAGAAGCGGGATCAGGAAAATATTCGTGCCAGCATTATAAATGCGGCGATAGATCTCGCTAAATCAGAGGGATGGAGCGCTGTAACTATTCGAAAAATTGCAGAAGCAATTGAATATACGCCTCCTATCGTTTATGAGTATTTCAAGAATAAAGATGATCTCATTCACGAAATAATCATTTACGGGTTTCAGAAATTGCGCCAAATGGGGAGCGAAAATCTGTTAAAAACCTCAGATCCCAGAGAGAAGTTGCTGGCCTTATCGTTAGTGCACTGGGATTTTTCGTACGAGCATCGGGAGCTGTACCAACTAATGTTTAGTCTGGAAAGACCCCTTCCGAGCAGTGAGGCTGAAAAAGGGGCTCAATTGCTGAAAGATATTTTCAACCGGATTACGGGTCAGACCGGGAAAGAGCTCGATATTCTCATTTTCAACTGGGTATGTCTGCTAAACGGTACCATCAGTATGATTATGCAGTTTGAGAAACCCGAATATCCTCTCGAAGAAAAATTTGCTTTAACCCCCCGTGAACTTTTCAACCGGTTTATGGAACGATTTATCAATAGTTTGTGAATACAGGAACCAAATTCATTGATAATAATCAAATAAACAGATAGTTAATAGATAATATATAGAATTTAAATTTTTAAATGTGTTGATTTATGAATAAAGCGTTGACGTTTGGGAGCCTTGTGCTTCTTGTGCTTTTTTCTTCGTGTAAGAATAAACAGATGGGGGCTAATAATGCCAATCCCATTCTTGCGTATCCCGTAGAGGCCGTATCGCAGCAAAATGTAGAACTGAAATCGGTTTACCCTGCTGTGCTTAAAGGGCAGGACGATGTGGATATAAAACCACGTGTGGACGGGTTTATCGACAAAGTGTATGTAGATGAAGGCGCTGTCGTTCATCAGGGACAGCCTCTGTTTAAGATCAATTCGCCGACATCGGTGCAGGCTGTTCAGGCTGCTCAATCGGCTTATAACACGGCAAAACTGGACGTTGATCGTATCCGCCCGCTGGCCGATAAAGGCATTTACAGTCCGGTGAAACTTTCGACATACGAAAATGTACTGGCTAATGCCAAAGGTGCGTTGAACGAAGCCAAAGCCAAACTGAGCTGGGCTACTGTTACCAGTCCGGTGAACGGCATTGTGGGAACAATCAATTTCCGTCAGGGAAGTCTGGTAAGCAATACCAATGTGCTGACTACCGTTGCCAATACCACCAATATCATTGCCTATTTTTCGATCAACGAAAAAGATTTGCTTGCACTATTGAAAGACCTGAAAGGAAATACACAGGCTGAAAAGATTAAAAACATGCCACGTGTAAAATTGCTTCTTTCGGATGGAACAGAGTATGAGGAAACCGGCAAGATCGAAACTATTTCGGGAGTGGTCGATGCCACTTCGGGGGCGGTTAATTTCCGGGCTTCGTTTCCTAACAAGCATGGTTTGCTGCGCAGTGGTTCGAGTGGCAAAGTTGTGATTCCGCAACCGTTTAGTAATGTAATTGTAATCCCTCAGGAAGCAACGTTCAGCCAACAGGATAAAGTGATGGTATTTAAAGTGCTTGGCGATTCTGTCGTACAAAAATCCATATTGGTAAAAGCAACTCCTGACGGTAAGAGTTATGTTGTACTCGATGGTTTGTCTTCCGGCGAAAAGATCGTTTCAGGAAGCATCGCTACTTTGAAAAGCGGTCAGAAAATCAAAGTAAAATCTCTTAAATAATACGCAATGCTAAAGACATTCATCGAACGTCCGGTACTATCGACCGTGATTTCAATCATTATCGTGGTACTGGGAATTATCGGTCTGTACATGTTGCCTATCGAGCAATATCCCAATATTGCCCCGCCTACGGTGCGTGTCAGTACCGCCTATAGCGGAGCCAATGCCGATGCAGTGCTCAACAGTGTGATAGTCCCTCTCGAAGAGCAAATCAACGGGGTGCAGGGCATGACCTATATGACCTCCACCGCTTCCAATGGTGGTGGTGCAAGCATTAATGTTTACTTCAAGCAGGGAACCGATCCCGATATGGCTGCCGTAAACGTGCAAAACCGTGTTTCGCAGGCTGCATCGTTGTTGCCGGCCGAAGTAACCAGAAGTGGTGTGGTGGTGCAAAAGCAACAGAGCAGCAACATCATGATGATTGTGATCAAATCGGACAATCCCGATTACGACGCCAAATTTCTTCAGAACTATGCCAATATTAACATTGTCCCTCAGTTGAAACGTATCGACGGGGTAGGTTCTGCCGGATCGTTCGGAACGCAGGAATATTCGATGCGCGTGTGGCTCAAACCGGATGTGATGAAGGCCTACAACCTGACTCCTGCCGAAGTAACGGCAGCTCTGCAAGATCAGAATATCGATGCAGCTCCCGGTCAGTTGGGGGCTCAGGGCAACCAGTCGTTTCAGTATGCACTTCGTTATACGGGACGCTTAAAAAATGCCGACGAATTCGGGAATATCATTATCCGTTCCAAAAGTGCACAAACACTTAGATTGAAGGACGTAGCCCGGATAGAACTTGGCGTGCAGGATTATAATTTCAAGACACTGAGTGGCAATAAACCATCCATTTTGCTGGCTATCAGCCAGGTTGCAGGATCCAACGCGCAGGACATTATTGAACAGGTAAAAGCCGAAATGAAAAAAGTAGGTAAAGAACTGCCTCCGGGTGTTACTTACGACTACATGATGGATGCCAGCGAGTTCCTGAATGCATCAATCAAAAAGGTGCTTCATACATTGCTGGAGGCCTTTGTGTTGGTATTTTTGGTGGTATTGCTTTTCCTCGAAAATTTCAGAGCAACGCTTATTCCGGCGATTGCAGTTCCGGTGGCCATTATCGGTACCTTCTTCTTCCTACTCATCTTCGGGTTCTCTATCAACCTGCTGACACTCTTTGCCCTTGTGCTTGCCATCGGTATTGTGGTGGACGACGCCATTGTGGTGGTTGAAGCAATACACGCCAAACTGGATGCCGGTGAAAAAGATGCCAGGACGGCTGCTATCAAAGCGATGGGTGAAATTGCTCCGGCTATCGTCTCCATTACACTGGTAATGGCAGCGGTATTTATTCCGGTAAGTTTTCTGGGAGGTACCAGCGGGGTATTCTTCAAACAGTTCGGTCTGACACTGGCCATGGCAATTATCATTTCCGCGATCAACGCATTGACGCTGAGTCCTGCCCTGTGCGCGCTCTTCCTGAAACCGGAAGAACATACCGAGCTTGCTCAGAAGAGTCTGCCGAAGAAGTTCGCCTATTATTTCGGTGTCGGGTTTGAAGCCGCAACTCAGAAGTACAAAAAGGCTCTTTATTTCCTAACCAAGAAAAAACACCGGTGGATTACGGCAGCCATTGTCGTTGTGTTTGCCCTTATTTTCTTTAGCTTGATGAAAATAATGCCTACCGGTTTTGTACCACAGGAAGACAGCGGAACCCTGATGGGATCTGTTACCTTGTCTCCGGGTTCTTCGTTCGAACGCACCGATAGTGTGGTGAAGAATGTGGTAAAAACGGCCGAAGCTCTTCCGGGGGTAAAATCGGTAACCAGTCTGACAGGGTTTAGTTTCATGGGTGGTAGCGGGAGTTCTTATGGTGGCATCGTTCTTAAAATGAACCCATGGGAGGATCGCGACATCACCACCAACCAGGCGGCAGCCATTCTGAAAGAAAAAACGGCTTCGGCAACTGATGCCAAGCTGATGTTTTTCGCCGCACCTACCTTACAGGGATTCGGGTTGAGCAATGGTGTTGCCCTCGAAATGCAGGATAAAACCGGTGGCGATATCAATAAATTCTTTGATGTGGTTACCAATTATCTTAACCAGCTTCAGAAGCGTCCGGAGGTGATGATGGCAATGACCACCTTCGATCCCCGTTTCCCTCAAAAAATGCTGGAGGCGAACGTGGCAAAAATCAAGGATGCCGGACTTAATCTAAGCGATGTGATGTCGACCCTGCAAACGTATATCGGAAGTATGTATATTTCCAATTTCAATACTTACGGCAAACAATACCGTGTGGTTGTTCAGGCAGCTCCTCAGTATCGCTCCAAACTCGAGGATCTGAGTGGTCTGTCGGTGAGAACATCCAACGGAACAATGGCTCCGATAACCGAATTCCTGACAATCAAAGATGTGACGGGTCCGCAATCGCTGAGCCGCTTCAACCTCTTCTCGTCCATGTCGGTAACGGTTATTCCGAATTATGCCAAAGGGTTTACTTCCGGTGACGCAATCAAGGCTATTCAGGAAACTCCGCTTCCCGAAGGATATACTTACGATTATTCGGGGATGACACGTGAAGAGGTGAACAGCAGCAATCAAACCATTCTGGTGTTTATCCTGAGTCTGGTCTTTGTTTACCTGCTGCTGTCTGCACTTTACGAAAGCTATATTTTGCCGTTAGCGGTAATCTTCTCGCTTCCTGTGGGGCTTGCAGGGGTGTTTATCTTTATCTTCAGCGCCATGATGGGCGGAACAGGTATTGTAAACAACATCTATGTGCAGATATCGCTCATCATGTTGATAGGGCTATTGTCCAAGAATGCGATTCTGATTGTAGAGTATGCCCTGCAACGTCGTCAAAAGGGGATGAGCATCACCAAGGCTGCCATCAGCGGTGCTTTGGCTCGTTTGCGTCCTATCCTGATGACTTCGTTTGCCATGATCTTCGGCTTGATGCCACTGGCACTTGCTGTCGGTGCCGGTGCTGTGGGTAACAAGTCTATCGGTATCAGTGCTATCGGCGGTATGTTTGTTGGAACAATGATCGGTATCTTCGTTATTCCGGTGCTCTTCATTCTGTTCCAGACACTGCACGAACGCCTGAGCAAGCACAAAATTGTGACTATCGACGACAGCGAGATTTAATTAATCATTCAGCCGGCAGAATCCTTTACCGGGTTCTGTCGGCCAATCATAAAACAGACATTCATCTTTATGAATCTATTCAGTAAACATAAAACGCTTATCCTTGTAATGGCAGTGGTGGCGCTGGGGGTTTCTTCCTGTCGCTCGTACAAGGATCTGGCCGAAGTGCCGGCTCCCGATAGCAAGGGGTTGGTGCGCGATACGGCAGGCAATGCCACAGATACTGCTTCTATTGCAACTATTCCATGGAAAGAGTATTTTGCCGATTCCAAATTGCAGCAACTGATATCCGAAGGCCTTGCCAATAATCCGGATCTGAAAGTGGCAGTCCTGCGCATACAGGAGGCTGAGGCATCTCTTATGATGGCAAACGGGGCAAAACTACCTTCCGTTGCTGTAGGATGGCAGTTAAACCACACACGCCTTAGTTCCGGGAAAAACGGTACTGATGTGCTGGGTTATTCCTCCTCTGTCAATCAACTTGGTTTCTCGGCCACATGGGAAGCCGACTTGTGGGGTAAAATCAACGGTCAGACAAAAATCAAATATGCCGCCCTACTCAACAGTAACGAGAACAGAAATCTGATTCAAACTACGTTGATTGCCAGTATTGCCAAAGCATATTACTCGTTGCTGGCGTATGATGAGAATCTTCGTATTACCAAGCAAACGGTGATTACGCTGCAAAAAAGTGCCGAAACCATGCAGAGCCTTATGACGGCCGGACAACAAAACGCGGCTGCTGTGGAACAGAGCAAGGCGCTTCTTTACAGCACGCAGCTTTCTATCCCTGCATTGGAGACTCAGATTCGCCAGCAGGAAGACGCGTTGTGTGTATTGCTCGGACGGAAGCCCGGCGCTGTAGAACGGGCTTCTATCGCCGATGAAACCGTGGCTCCCCGTTTGTCGTACGGTGTACCTGCCGGTATGCTGGCACGTCGTCCGGATGTGAAGCAGGCCGAACTTTCTCTCCGTTCGGCATATTCTGCCGTGGATGTTGCCAAAGCAAGTTTCTACCCCTCGTTCACCATCAGTTCGGCATCGTTGGGTTTTGCAGGAGGCTTTACCGACTTTTTCAAACCGGCTAATATTGCCGCCAATATTGTTGCAGGACTTACACAACCCCTGTTCACTAAAAATCAGCTGAAAGGCAACCTGAAGATTGCCAAAGCACAACAGGAGGAAGCGTTGCTCACTTTCCAGAAAGCGGTATTGACAGCAGGTCAGGAGGTTTCGGATATTCTTTTCGGGTATCAGTCGTCGTTGAGCAAGAACGAAACCCGCGGGAAACAAATCGAATCGCTGGTTAAGTCGGTGGATTATACCCAGGAGTTGTTGAAAGCAGGCGAAGCCAGCTATACCGAGGTATTATCGGCACAACGCGATCTCCTCTCGGCACAGCTCAACCAGGTAAACGACAAACTCGAACAACTTACCTACGGCGTAAATCTTTACAAAGCCCTTGGCGGCGGTGTCCGCTAAGAAGCCTTTCCCGTAAGTAGGTAAGTGACAAAAAAAGCCCGGTCGAATCGATGAAGTGCACCCCAAAAGTTAGACAAAACTTTTGGGGTGTTTTGTTATGTATAGA